>CAYRNY010000016.1:0-9114 GCA_964425755.1 uncultured Anaerolineaceae bacterium | reverse complement strand
ATGCGCAGGCGTCGGATGTGCAGGACGAGCCGGAAGCCGAAGGTGCGGACGAACCCGCGCCGGAAGCTGGCGTTGTCGAAACCGGCGAAGGCGCGGAAGCGGAAGCCGGTGTCGCGGCGGTAGATGAAGCCGAGGACGAGGAAGAGGAAGAAGAGGGCGAGGAGGCCGAAGACGAAGAGGCCGCGATCAAACGCGGTGATATCGTCGACGGCACGGTGCTCGAGACCAGCCCGACCGAAGTCCTTGTCGATCTTGGCGACGGCGTGACCGGCGTGATCGCCAGCCGCGAGCTGGAGCGCATGGACCGCGAGGCGCTGGAAGCCTTACAGCCGGGCAGCGACGTGACCGCGTACGTGCTGAAGGTGCGCGGCGCATCCGGGCAGCCGGTGCTCTCATTGGCGCGGGCCGAAGAAGAGAGCAACTGGCGGCTGGCCCAGGAACATTACGAGAACAAGCAGGTCTATTTCAGCAAGGTGGCCGGGTATAACAAGGGCGGTTTGATCGTCCGCTTCGGCAAGGTGCGCGGTTTCGTGCCCGCCAGCCAGATCAGCCGCGAGCGCCAGCAGCGCGCGTCCGGCGACAGCCCTGAGGAACGCTGGGGCAACATGGTGGGCGAAGATATCGCGGTCAAGGTCGTGGAGATCGACCGCGGTCGCAACCGCCTGATCCTTTCCGAGCGTGCCGCCGCCCGCGAATGGCGCGAGCGCCAGAAGGCGCGGCTCCTGCAGGAGTTGGCGGTCGGGGAGGTGCGCACCGGGCGCGTGATCAGCCTGGCGGATTTCGGCGCGTTCGTCGACCTCGGCGGGGCCGACGGCCTGGTCCACCTGACCGAGCTTTCCTGGCAGCACGTGACCCACCCGCGCGAAGTGGTGGAAGTCGGGCAGGAAGTCGAAGTCGAGGTGATCAGCATCGACCCGGATCGCAAGCGCATCGGGTTGAGCATGAAGCGCCTGGAAAACGATCCCTGGCTGGAGGTCGTCGAGAGCTACGATGTCGGCCAGTTGGTGCAGGCATCCGTGACCAAGCTGACCAAGTTCGGCGCGTTCGCCCGGCTCGTGGATGCGCCGGAGATCGAAGGGCTGATCCATATTTCCGAGCTGGCGGATTACCGCGTCAGCCACCCGCGCGAGGTCGTGCTGGTGGGCGATGTGCTGACGCTGCGCATCGTGAAGATTGATGCCGAGCGCCGCCGCCTGGGGCTGTCGCTGCGCCAGGTTGATTCGGCGAAATACATGGACCAGGACTGGCAGTTCCTGGATGATGACCTGGAGTAGACGACGCTCAGTTGAGCACGCATCCCGTGGCTGGCGACCTGCGTCGAGCGGCTGACATTACAAAAGGTCCTGTCCTGCTGGCTGGATAGGGCCTTTTTTGGTTTTCTCGGTCCGTTATGTGTTTAGTACAATGATCTTGTCCCGGTGGATTATGCTACAATAAGGGTAGATGATTAAAGCATGATTAAGAATTTGGCCGGTTGTCGTGTTTTTCACCATGTTTTTACGCATTTTTGATGCAAAACATTGGTGAAAAACCCCCGGTCTCATCTAAAATACGATCAAATGACACGCATCTGGTGGTTCTATAGCAATGCGCGTCTGATTCAAACCCGCTCTTGAGTCATAAGGAACGCTGTGCCGCCAGGAACGGAGCGAGGAGAAACCGTAAGATGTCGAATAAAATGGAGCGATTCACTCAACGCGCTCGACGCGTACTCAGTCTGGCACAAGAAGAAGCCGAACGCATGCAACACGCGCACATCGGCACCGAGCACCTGCTGCTTGGCCTGATGCGCGAAGAGGGTGGCGTGGCCGGACGTGTGCTGCGCGACCTGGGGCTGCGGCCCAACCAGGTCGAGCAGGTGATCGAGCGTCTGACCAGTGGCAACAAACGGCCCGGCGTGCAGCGTATGGATCTGTCGCCAGCGACCAAGAAGGTCCTGGAACTGGCGGTTGAAGAGGCACGCCGGATGGGGCATCACTATATCGGGACCGAGCATCTACTGCTCGGGCTGGTGCGGCACGCAGAAGGTGTCGCCACGGACGTGTTCAACGAGCTGAAGATCAGCCCGGAAGACATTCGCAGCCAGACGCGCCGTGTGTTGCAGGAGAATCCCCTGCAGACGCGCCGTGCGTCACGCGGCGTGCAGGAGCGGGGCAGCCGGGCTGCGGCAAAGACACCGTTGGTTGACCAGTTGGCAACCGACCTTACCGCGCTGGCCGAGCAAGGCAAGCTCGACCCGGTGATCGGGCGCCAGATGGAAATTGAGCGCGTGATCCAGATTTTGAGCCGCCGCCAGAAGAACAACCCGGCCCTGATCGGGGAACCGGGCGTGGGCAAGACCGCGATCGTCGAGGGGCTGGCCCAGCGCATCGTCGAGCGCGACGCCCCCGCGCCGCTGCTCGATAAGCGCGTGCTGCAGCTTGACGTCGGGTCACTGGTGGCCGGCACGATGTATCGCGGGCAGTTTGAGGAACGGCTCAAGCGCGTGATCGAAGAGTTGAAAGCCAGCGACAGCATCCTGTTCATCGACGAGGTACACATGCTCGTCGGGGCGGGGTCGGCTGGCAGCAGCGTGGACGCGGCGAACATCCTGAAACCGGCGCTGGCACGCGGCGAATTGCAGTGCATCGGCGCGACGACGCTGGACGAATACCGCCGCCACATCGAAAACGACGCGGCGCTCGAACGCCGCTTCCAGAAGGTGATGATCGAGGAGCCGACGATCGAGGAGACCGTCGAGATCCTGCGCGGCATTCGCGGCCCCTACGAGGAGCATCACAACCTCGACGTGACCGAAGAGGCGATCAGCGCGGCGGCGAACCTGTCGGCGCGTTACGTGCCGGACCGGTTCCTGCCGGACAAGGCGATCGACCTGATCGACGAGGGCGCAAGCCGCGTGCGAATGTACAAGTCGCCGGAAGCCTCGCGCGTGCAGCGGCTCAAGGCGCGGCTGGACCAATCGCGGCTCGATCTTGAGCGCATGGTTGAGGACGATGCCGACGAGGACGAGCGCAGCGACCTTGAAGCGCGCATCGCTGAGATGGAAGCGCAGTACGCCGACTACGAGTCGCACTGGCATGAAGAAACGGGCCGCGCGCAATTGACCGCTGAGGACGTGGCAGAGGTCGTCGGCATGTGGACCGGGATCCCGGTCACGGCGCTGCAGAAGGAAGAGACCGAGCGCCTGCTGACGATGGAAGAGGAACTGCACAAGCGGATCGTCGGCCAGGACGAAGCGATCACGGCGATCAGCAAGGCTGTGCGCCGCGCGCGGGCGGGGTTGAAGGACCCGCGTCGCCCGATCGGTTCGTTTATCTTCCTCGGTCCGACAGGGGTGGGCAAGACCGAGCTGACAAAGGCGCTGGCCGAGTTCATGTTTGGCACCGAAGATGCACTGATCCAGCTCGATATGAGCGAATTCATGGAGCGCCACACGGTCGCACGTCTGACCGGTGCGCCCCCCGGATACATCGGCTATGAAGACGCCGGTCAGCTCACTGAGGCGCTGCGCCGCCGCCCGTACAGCATCGTGGTCTTTGACGAGATCGAGAAGGCGCATCCGGAGACCTTCAACATGCTCTTGCAGATCATGGAAGAAGGGCACCTGTCGGACGCGCGCGGGCGCCGCGTTGACTTCCGCAACGCGATCATCATCATGACCAGCAACGTCGGCGCGGAGATGATCAAGAAGGGCACGACCCTGGGCTTTGACCTGCCGCCCAGCGAGCAGTCCGCCGACCAGGACTACGAAGAGATGCGCAAGAACGTGATGGACAGCTTGCGCCGCGTCTTCCGTCCGGAGTTCTTGAACCGTGTTGATGCGACGGTGGTCTTCCGTTCGCTGAGCAAGGACGAGATCAAGGACATCGTGGACCTGGAACTGGAGAAGGTCAACGAACGCCTAGCGGACCGCGCGATGGCGCTGGAAGTGACCGAAGCCGCCCGGCAGTACCTCGCGGACCAGGGCTACGACCCCGATTTCGGGGCGCGCCCGCTGCGCCGCGTGGTCACCAACCTGGTCGAGGACCGGCTCTCGGATGTGATCCTGGCCGGTGAGATCAAGCTGGGCAGCACCGTGAAAGTCGACTATGACGCGGACGAGGACAAGCTGACCTTCACCGAAGTCACGCCGGAAAACACGGTCAGCGAACCCGCGTAACGGCTCGCATCACGCAACGTTGGTTACACGATACGGCCTGCTTCACCGGAAGCGGGCCGTTTCTTGTGTGGGGCGCGAATTTACGGCGTTCACACCCGGGACAAAGGTCATGCTATACTTGGGCATGGCTGGCAAGCGCGGTGAGTGAAATCGATGCGGGGTGATCTTATGACGCGATTGATTCTGGTTGTTGATGACGATAAGCAGTTGCGCCACCTGTACCGGATGGTGTTGGAGCGTGAAGGCTTCCGGGTCGAAGAGGCGGCTAACGGGGCCGAAGCGATCAAGTTTCTGGTGAGTCACACGCCGGACGTGGTCGTGATGGACATGCTCATGCCGATGCTGGGCGGGGAAGCGGTGATGTCACGCATCCAGCAGATGCCCGCGCTGCGCGATATGCGCATCGTCGTGCTGACGGCATACCCGCGCTTCCGCGAATCGGCGTTATTTCTGGACGCGGACGCGTTCCTCGTCAAGCCTGCCACGCCAGACCAGTTGCTTGAGACGGTGAAAAACGTCCTGTCAGGCACCGCTGTGGACTCACCGCCGGCAACCGGCAACGGTCCCCCTGCCGCGCCGGGAAACGACGATGAGAACTAGCTGCGCCGGGGCGGGATGTCGTCCAGCGGCCAGGGCTATGACCACCGGCGGCGTTCTGCGGAGCGCCGCTGGTTGTTTGTGCGCGCGTGAGCATCACGCAGCGATCGCGTAGTGGTCGCGCTGTGTCGCGCGCGCTACAATCCCAGGGGGATGCAGGCGTAACTCGCCGCCATCTGACCAATGATCGATTCGGGAGCAAGTGTGAGCGTATGCAACGACGAACCCTTCAACGCGGCCTGCTGGCGCTGGTGTGGCTGTTGGCGCTGGCGGCGTGGGTGGTACGCGATGCGGCAGCCGGTCCCGCCGTCCAGGGCGCGACGCCGCGCAGCCCGGTGTTGGCACAGGTCATCGTTGAGCGCGCGTTTGTGTTCCCCACGCCGGATCGCAACGCCCAGGCCGTGACCTACCTCTTCGAACGCGAGCGCGTGCCGGTGTTGGCGCAGCACCCCGACGGCGCGTTCTTGCTCGTCGCGGTGGACGATGTGTACGGCTGGGTTCTGCGGGTGCAGGTGGAGTTGGCAGGCGATCTCGCCGCTGTGCCACAGGTCGCGAGCGTGGATGCGCTGCCGGGGGCAAACCCCACCGTGACCTTCACGCCGTACCAACCGCCGCCCGCGTCCGCTGCCACGCGGGTCCCGTTCCCGTCGCGCACGCCGCTGCCCACGCGCACGCCCGACCCCGCCGCGACACCTGGCCCAACGCCGGCCCCCGGCACGGCAGAACCGGGCGAGCCGGTGCTGATCCCCGGCGTGCCGCCGCCGCTGGACATCACGCTGCCGGACGACTGGGAAGCGGTCGACCTCGTCGTGCCGCTGCGCACGTTCGATGACACGCTGCGCGATCTGCCCTTGACGATCTACTTCGGCCCGCTGGGTCGGGACGTCTTCGGCCTGATTTACGTCTACTGGGGCTTCCCGAACACCGTCGATTGGGCTTCCGGTGAGTACAACCTGTGGGCGGACGGCGTGCAGATTCTGCGCGGTTCGCTGATCGGGGAGACGTGCAATCTGGGCGTGTACGACCAGCAGGTGTTCCCGGTCGGTGGCCGCGACGGCGTGGGCGCGAATTACCAGGCGTCCGAATGCGAGCAGGAAGCTGATACCGCCGGGTGGTTCGCCGTGCTGCGGGCGGGCGAGGGGACGTTCGCGTTTTACACGGCGGTCGAACCCTGGAACGCGCTGCCGGAATATCGCGACGACCTGCAGGCGATCCTGGATACGGTGGTGTTTGAAATCCCCGATGAACCCGACTCGTAAGCCGGGGCCAGGAGGCTTCCGGGCCGCTGGTCCGCTGCGAATTGCCTTGCGTGCGGATTCGCGGCTTGACCGGAGGGGCCAGGTTGCGGTATGGTGGGCAGCGTTGGGTGCGGCGAACAACATGAGCGAGAGTAAGTGCATTGGCGGGCAAGCTGGACAAACTGCTGGTGGTCGATGTCGAGGCGACGTGTTGGGAAGATGACACGCCGCCCGCCGGGCAGGAAGCGGAGATCATCGAGATCGGTGTGTGCCTGCTGGACATTGCCAGCGGCGCGCGCACCGGCAAACAAAGCATCATCGTCAGGCCGGAATGTTCCACCGTGACGCCCTTCTGCACCGCGCTGACATCGCTCACGCCGGAGCAGGTGCGCGGCGGTGTGGCGTTTGAGCACGCGTGCCAGATTCTGCGCCGCAAGTACCGCTCGCGCGCGCGGGTGTGGGCCAGCTACGGGGAGTTCGACCTGCGGCAGTTTCAGACGCAGTGCGCCGCACGCGGGATCGCGTATCCCTTCAGCGCGACTCACATCAACGTCAAGAGCCTGCTGGCGGTCATGCACGGGCTGCCGCGCGAGGTCGGGCTGCTGCGCGCGATGGAGCTGCTCGGCCTGCCACCGGAAGGACGGCACCATCGCGGGGTAGACGACGCATGGAATACGGCGTTATTATTATCGCGGCTGCTGCTGGCGCGTCGCGGCGTGCTGACGTGATGGCGGCTGCGATCGTGGGCTATTGTGAGGCATCATCGAGGGAACCGTTGAAGAAGCGACTCATTTTTGGATTTGCGATCGGAGTGGCGCTGCTGGTGGCCGGTGTGACCGTGCTGGCTCCGGCCTTCACGCCGCTGCTGGCCTCGGCGGAATCGAACGCCGCCGGATCGGTCAACATTACGCTGCAGTTCGAGTGGATCCGCCAGGGCCGCGTCGGGATCGTGCGCGTGTCGGGGCCGGATATCGCCGACGTGCGCGCGGTCTTTCAGGAGCGCGTGTTTTACTTCTACCCGGAGAACAACGCCTGGGTCGGCCTGATCTCGGCGGATATTAACTACCTGGTCGAGACGTATACGATGCAGGTCTTTGTGCAGCACGCGAACGGCGAATCGGAGTTGATCGAGCAGCCGCTGCGCGTCGAGGATGGTCAGTTCGGGCGCTCGGACGTGACGATCCCCGCGTCGTTGTTCCCGCTGCTGGAGCCGGAGGTCGAGGAAGCCGAGATGGACCGGCTGTTCAACATCTTCCAGCGCTTCACGCCCCAGCGCTACTGGGAAGCGCACGGTTTTGTGCGCCCGTCCGAAGGCCCTGAGATCGGGTGGTTCGGGACCTACCGGCTGTACAACGAGACCTACTGGCGGCGGCACACGGGCATTGACGTGCGCGTCCCGGTGGGCACGCCGATCCTGGCGATGGGTGACGGGCGCGTCGTGCTGGCCGAAGACCTCGCGATTCGCGGCGGCTACGTGCTGATCGATCACGGCTGGGGTGTCTACAGCGGTTACGCGCACCTCTCGGAAAAGCTGGTCGTGCCGGGGCAGTGGGTGCGCCAGGGCGACGTGATCGCCCTCAGCGGGCGCAACGGGCGCTCTGCCGGCGCGCATTTGCACTACGAGATGACGTCCGGCGGCGCGTGGGTCGACCCGGAAGATTTCATGGCGTTGATCAACGCCGACGACTAGCACGCAGACTGCACACGCTGCACACACTATGGACTTGACACAACGCTGGCAAACGCTCGGCTCTACCGTCTTGCTCGACCGGTCGCCCTGGTTGCGCGTGACGCTTGACCACGTGCGGCTACCCAACGGCGTTGAGATCGCGGACTTTCACCGCGTCGAGATGCGCGAATGGGCGCAGGTGTTCGCAGTGACGGACGACGGGCGCGTGCCGCTACTTGAGCTGTACCGGCACGGGGCGGGCATGCGCTCGCTGGAACTGCCCGCCGGGTACCTCGACGACGGCGAGACCCCACAGGCCGCGATGCGCCGCGAGTTGCTCGAAGAAGCCGGGGTCGAGGCGGCGGACTGGCAGTACCTGGGGCGCTTTTTCATGGATGGCAACCGGGGCTGCGGCGCGACGCATATCTTCCTGGCGCGTGGCGCGCGGCAGTTGCGCGCCCCGGAACACGAAGCCGAAGAGATCATGGCGCTGCGCTGGTTGTCGCTGGACGAGGTGCGCGCGGCGTGGCTGGGGGGACAGATGCCCAACGCGGGCACGATCGCGGCAGTCGGGCTGGCGCTAGGCGTATTGGAGGGGAAACATGCTGCGGATTCGCCCCGCGCGGACGGTTGACCTGCCCGGCCTGGCCGCCGTCTTGCACGACGCGTTCAGCGACAAGCTGCGGGTTATGTTCGGCAAGCAGCCGGACAGAGTCCGCGAGCTGCTCGAAATGATCTACACCGGGCCGGTCACACGGGGGTATGACGGCGTGCTGGTCGCGGAAAGCGACGGGCGCGTCGTGGGCACGCTGGTGATCGAGCCGATGTATCACACGGAAGCCGAAAGCCGCGCGTTCGAGAATTTCGCGATCCGCAAGCTGGGGTTGCTGCGCGTGTTGTGGGCGGCGTTCCTGCTGTGGCTGCTGAGCCACACCCCTGAGCCGGACGAAGCCTACATCAGTGACGTGGCCGTCGCGCCGGATTTCCAGCGCCAGGGCATCGGCGCGCGCCTGCTGGAGCACGCGGCACACTGGGCGAGCGAGCACGGGCGCACCCGCCTCACGCTATGGGTCGCCACGACGAACGAGGGCGCGCGCCGCCTGTACGAGAAGGCCGGGTTTACCGTCAAAACGACGCGCGCAAGCTGGTTGCTGCGGCTGGCGTTCGGCATCCGGCACTGGCACTTCATGGAGAAGTCCTTGCCCAAAGCGATCCCGGCGACGGTTGAGTCATCGTCCTCTCGCACGACCGTTTCCTCACCCGGTACGACCTGACCAGGCGGCTCCTACGCCTGCTTAACCGGCCCTTGCGGTTTCGATCGCACGGTTTTAAGCTACATCCCGCACAGTATGCGCGTGCGTAACCTGGCCTGAGGCGCGGGGTTATATCTAAATGGTCTGAAGTTATGCACTTTTAGGCAGCCAAGGTTTCATAGATCGTTTCCAGGTCAT
>CAYRNY010000015.1:0-146290 GCA_964425755.1 uncultured Anaerolineaceae bacterium | reverse complement strand
GTTTTCGTTAGAAATCATCGTTCCGGCTACCGCTTGATTGCGGTCTACTGAATTTATCTTGAGCCACACCAGAAGAATTGTTCGTAAAATCTGGCTGACCCACCACAACCGAGGCTGGCATGTTGGTGTAGTAGGCTGAAGTAGGGCGGGGAAAGGTCAGAAGAAGAAACGCCAGAAGTGAAATGATTTTGATCGGAAGCCAAACTCTTTTTTGCATTACAGCTTCACCATAGCAAACCGAGTTTCGCCCTGTCAAGGATTGCCGCTGCTGCACGCCTTCAACATTTGACTTGCACCAGGCGCACATGAGATAATGATGGAAATCATAAATTATGAGTTTAGGAGTAGCACAGTTGAGGCGAACATATACCATCCAGGAGAACGGACAAGTCACTTTGCCAATCGAGTGGCGGGAGAAGTACGGCCTTAAAAAGGGGGACGTGGTCTCGTTTGTGGAAACCGATCAGGGCCTGATGGTTGTACCTCAGGCACTGTTGGCAATGGAAGCGCTTGACGAGATCGGCAAGGCCCTCAAAGAGAAAGGAGTGACGCTGGAGGAACTACTGGAGAGCGGGCGGGAAATCCGCGGTGACCTCCTTAAAGAACTCTACGGCATAGACGATCCATCAAATGGTTAGTGCTTTTGTCGATGCCAGTGTGTTGTTTGCCGCCGCATACTCTTCAACCGGGGCAGCCCGTGGTCTGATGCGACTGGCATTAAATGGACGCATCGAGTTGGTGGTCAGCCAGTTTGTGCTCCTGGAAGTGCAGCGCAATCTCGCCAGCAAAGCTCCAGAGAAAACGGATTACCTTCTGACGCTTCTCGAAACTGACCTGTTTACGCGCGCTCCCGCTCCTACACGCGAGGAGGTGCTGGAAGCAGCCCAGTACACCGCGCTCAAAGACGCTGCTGTGATCGCCGCTGCCCTGAAAGCGAACGTAGACTTCCTTATAACATACGATCGCAAGCACCTTATTGATCCACCAGAAGTCTCGGAACGTCCAGGGTTCCAATCCAGAAAATGGATCAGCCGATATTTTTGCGGCGACCTTGGCGGAAGCGGGCGATGATATCCTCATCGTTTGGCGTGACGGCCAGCAAGCGGCCAGTGGCCCGGATATCGTCGCGATCGAGCGAGCGTAAATACTGCATGGTTGTGTTGGGATCGCTATGCCCGAGCCAGGTCTGGATGACCGGCAGCGGCACTCGCTCGCGGGCGAGTTTGACGCCGACGTAGTGCCTGAAGGCATGCGCACCGAGGCGGCGCTCCAGCCCGGCCCGTTCGCACAGACGGCGGGTGAGCTGGCTGATCGATTGCGGATTTAGCTTGCCGCCCCCGTGTGTCGAGGTGAAGACGTAGTCATGATCGACTTCGGGGCGCACGGCCAGCCAGCGGCGCAAGGCGTCGGCGGCGTCGTGTGCGAAATAAATCTCACGGCGCTTGGCCCCTTTGCCGTCAACCATTGCGTATTGCTCGGATAGGTGCAGGTCGCGGATCTTCAGACCCGCGATCTCGCCAGCTCGCGCGCCGGACTCGATCAGCAGCAACATGATCGCCCAGTCGCGGGGCTTGCGGCGCGCGACCTGGAGCACGGCGCGGACTTCGGCATCGGTGGCGGCTTTGCCGTCGCCAAGGGGTACCCGATGGTAAGAGGTAGCCAGGAATCGCGCAGGCGACAGGTCCAGGTAGCCCTGCGCGATGCACCAGTTGAAGAAGCGGCGGATCGTCTTGGAATGGTTGTGCACGGTGGCCGGTGACAGCGGCTCGCGGCTCACTGCCCTGGTGGGGTGCTCTGAGTACTTCACAGTGCGATCGCCCAGGCGGTTGATGTAGTCGTTCACATCTTCGGGACGGATCAGCTCCAGGGGGCGACCGGGGCCGATCTCTATGACGAATCGGGTTAGCAACTTGCGATATACCTCGCGGGTCGAGCGGGCGTACGGGAGCGAGAGGAAAAGGTCAAGGGCGGAACGTAGGTCCATCGTAGCAACTCCTGAAAAGTAGCGGGTAACGTGCAGTGAGAGAATTGTAGCACAGCCTGTTTTGTTTTTGGGAAGGGTTGAATGAGCACCAAGATAACCAGTAGGGTATGGGAGCACAGCGAGCACCGGGGCACGACGCTCACGGTGCTGCTGGCAATCGCGGACCAAGCGCACGCCAACGGCGTGGGGTGGCCGGGTGTGGAGACACTGGCGCGGATGGCGCGCATCGGCGAGCGGGCGGTATATAACCACCTAGAACGGCTTGAATCGTCCGGCGAGCTAGCGATCTACCGCCGTCAGGGCATGCACAATGTGTATGTAGTCGCGCTCGGCCAGACGCCAGAGGACCAGGCGTCCGCCGAGAAGATGATCGGGGACCTGTTTAGTGGGGCCGAATTGCCCGCCACCCCTGCACGTGCGATCACGGGTACCCCTGAAGAAACGATCAGGGGTGAAGAATCAGACACCCCTGAACAAACGATCAGGGGTACCCCTGAACAAACGATCAGGGGACCCCTGAACAAAGATTCACCCCCCCCTGATCAAACGATCACCCGATCCAATACTGTTGTTGTTGGTAAAAAAACAGATCCTGATCCGGATCAACAACAACAGGGCGCGCCGGCGCGTGACCCGTGCGCGGTGGAGCGGGAGCTGTTCGAGCAGCACCGCATCGCCAAAAACATCTGGCGGCGCTGGATGCGGCACGACCCGGAGCACGTGGTCGCGGCGATCCTGCACGCGACACAAGCCGGCGGCGTGCAGAACCCGGTCGGGCTGATGCGGGCGATGCTGGAGCGCGGGACGGCGTCACCGGCGCCAGAGTACGTCAGAGCGGCGCGGGAAAAGCTAGGCGGCAAGAATCCGGAACTGGACCTGGACGCGCTGGAAGCGGCGGGCTGGGACCCGCGCGTGTTCTACAAGGGAGGCAGCAATGGCAACGGGCATGCCTAGAGGCGAGTTGACGCGCGAGCGCGTGTTGTTGTTCATCGCACGTTTCTGGCGCGAGCGACAGTTCGGCCCCACCACGCGGGAGATCGCCGACGGCGTCGGGCTGGCGAGCAACTCGACGGTGGCGCTGCACCTGCGCAGCCTGCGCGAAGACGGCCTGGTGTGGTGGGCCGCGCATCCGGACGGCAAAACGATCGCGCGCAGCGTGCGGTTGACGCCCATTGCCCAAGCTGCGATCCGGGAGCATTGGCGATGACGGCGGAGCGTTTCATCGACACGGCAATCGCCACCGTGCGGGAGAGCGGGCAGGATGTGACCGTCGAGCGCGTCCTGGCAGCGGCGTTTACAGCTTGGGTCGCGTGGCGCGACAGCGTGATCGAGGCCTGGGCGCTGCGTGCCCTGGCGCGCGTGCCGGAACACCGGCTCGAACTGCTCGCGCCGCGTGTGACGGGAGAGCTGATCGCGCTCGGCCACTGGCACGAGCTGCCGGCATCCGAGGACGAGTGGATCGAGGCGGCGGCGTGGGGGCTGGCGATATTGCGCTGGCTGCACCGCGCGGCGTGCGGCCTGGAACCGGCGTTTGATGCGGGGTCGCCCGAACTGCGTGAGCTGGCCGAACAGGCGGTCGCGCGGCAGCGGGCGCTTGACGAGTGGGGACCGCTGTTCGCGCCGTTGTACGCGGAGGTGGGAGCGTGACGTTCCCACCGCCTGAGTTTCGGATCTGGTGCGTGGTCGTGGATTTGCGATTGCGCGAGTACACGGGTCGCCCGCTGGCCGACGCGCCGGTGCCGGAGTCGTGGCTGCGGATCTGGTGGGCGCACGGGATCCCGGCGCGGGTGGTGGCGGGAGCGCTATCGACGCGCATGCCGCGCGTGCGGGCGACGTTTGAGCGGTTTTACACGGACAAGCGCGCTGAGGAACTGCGGCGCGCGGTAGTGGAAAGGACAGCAGGGTGATGCAGGAGTTCACGTTTACGCCGACTGAGGAGCACGGCGCGATCCAGGTGCCGTACCTGGAGAACGCGCGGGCGGACTTTGCGCCGCACTACCGGTCGCGCAAGACGATTCAAGAGGCACAAACTGAGGTCATTACCGAGCTGGCGAAACTGGGTGCCGGCGGCGTGATGTTCCAGGAGGGGTACTTCGGGACCGGCGACGCGCGGCGCTACGGCTACAACATCACGTTCAGCTACGGCGGCGGCCAGGGATTGATCCGCGTGGCCGGGCTACCGATGCGGGGCCAGCCAACGGACGTCAAGGTCAAGCAGGCGCGACTGCAGGCGCTGCTCAACGTGCGCGACTGGCTCAAGAGCGCCGTCACCGCGCGGGTGTTCTCGCCGGGCAGCGACGTGCTGATCCCGTTCATGATCGTGGCGCGGAACGGGGGGCAGGTGTACACAGTCGCGGACTACATCCAGAGCACGGGCAACCTGCCGCAGCTCAACCCGGGGCCGTCGGCAGAGGTGTTAGAGGGCGAGATCGTGGAGTGAGGGGCTGACGAGGTGAATCTGCAACCTTTTATCGAAACGTTGGGGTTGACGGTGGACACAAGGCTGCTCGAGGCGGCGGTCCGCGAGCGCGGGTTTGAGGGGGCGCAGTTTGTCGCTGTCGCACTGGCCGCGGCGGCATTCATGGAAATCGGCGAGCAGGATGTCGAACGGGCGATCGACAGCGCGATCGAGGAGCTCGAGGCGCGGCGGGCGTTGATTCGACGCGAATAGGACTGGAGCCCTTGAGGGCGAAAGGAGCATGGAGCAATGATAACACAGACGGAAGCAACCTTTGAAGGCTGGTGCATCGTGGAGCTGTTTGGGCATCAGCAGATCGCGGGCAAAGTGTCCGAAAAGTCGATGTTTGGCACGTCGTTGATGCGCATCGATGTGCCGGCAGTGAACGGGCGGCCCGCGTTCACCAAGTTTTATGGTGGCGGAGCGATCTATGCGATCACGCCGGTTCAGGAGGCGGTTGCGCGCGCGATGGCTGCCGCGCTGGACGAGCCACCGATCCAGGAGTGGCGGTTGAAGACGGTCGATGTGGCGCGGCAGCTGCCCGAGCCGGTTGGGATCGAGGATGGCGAGAAAGAGCAGGAAGCCGAGCACGAAGAGGAATCAACCAGGCACATCATTCACCGGGTCGAGCGCTTCGTGTCTAAAAGTGGCAACGATAGCTGGAAAGCGCACGACAGTGCCGGCACCATCATCTACCTGCGCCAGGTGCACCGCGAGATGCTGGTCGACGCCGGGCTGTGGGAGCAGCTTAACGCGATGCCGGTGGGGTTTGGCTGGGAAGCTGACATCACCCTGTACACCGTGCCAGATGGCGACTTCCTGAAGCCGGTGCGGTTCGAGCCGGGCGGCTGGGTCCAGGAGTCTGCTGAACAGCGTGATGGCCGCGCCAAGGCGAAAGGGGAAGCTGCCGAGTGGGCGCGCAACCTGCTCGCTGCCGGCAACTTCGTCATCTTCGACACCGAGGCCACTGGTGTCGGTGAGAATGATGAGATCATCCAGATTGGCATCATCGACCAGGACGGCAACATCGTCCTGGACCAGTTGATTAAGCCCGATCAGCCCATCCTGAACAGCCACTATCACGGCATCACGGATGATATGGTCGAGGATGCGCCGCCCTTCTCTGCCGTGTATCAGCGGATCAAGGAAGCCCTCGATGGCAAGATTGTGGTGGCCTACAACTTCGAATACGACAACCGGATGCTCCAGCAGAATATTGCCAAATACGGCCCGGAGTACGCCATGCAACCGATCACCTTCGCCGCGCAGCACTGCGCCATGAACTGGTACGCGCAGTTCAACGGCGAGTGGGACGACTATCACGGCAACTACCGGTGGGTGAAGTTGCGCGAGGCGCTGGCAGCGTTCGGATTGAAGCATGAAGACTTCGGCACAAAGGAGCACGACGCTTGCACCGACGCGCGCGCAACGCTGGCGCTGATCCGCAAGATGGCCGAAAGCGAGGATCTTCCATTCTGATGGATAACGTCAAATGCCCCGCCTGCGGCTCGCGCCGGACCGAGTGGCTGCGGCGCGACCTACGCTACGTCATCCGTTGCGGCGATTGCGAGCGCGAGTTCGAGCCGCCGCCGCAGTTGCAGATTGCGCGAGCGGTGGAGGACTGTCGTCGGGCAGTTGAGGGGCGTAAATGGAGCAGCATCCGGGCCGATGGGGAGTGCCGCGAGCTGTAACATTTGTAACACCTGACGGGAGCGAGGCGATGAAGGTACGACATGAAACCATAGCGGACAAAGCGCTGACGGCGCTCCAGCACCTCGAGCGGGCGCGCGATCTGCGAACAAAGTTAAGCGAGGAGCTTGATCAAATGGCGCAGATTGCAGAGCAATTGACGCGCCAGACTCACGGCGAGGCATACGGCCAGGCTCACACGTTTCAGGAATACATCAACTGCGAGCGCGGGCAACTGAGCACCGTCCATCTTGACGATTTGCACTACCCGCTTGAGCAGTTACGGAAACACAGCGACTAAGCCGAAGAGCCGGACGGCGCATTGCTGCGCAGCCCGGCTCACAGGTGACGAGGAGAGTATACAACCAATGACCAAGCAGAACAAGTACATACAACTGCATTTATTCAATAAACCACTCGACCTGCCCAAGCCGAAGACGCGGAGGTTCATCATTCCGGAACGGACCACCCCCCAGCAACTGTTTGCCGACCTGACCTATCTTGGTCACGGCGACAAGGCAGCTCAAACGGCAAGGGCTGTTGAGGAGTACTGCGTCGCGCGCGGCTATGAGGCTCTCATCGATTACGACGAGGAGGTTGGCTGGGTATTTCACGCCTTAGTAACGCCACACTGGTCGGTGTTTCGAAAACCGATATCAGAGCACTTCGCGACAAGCGAGCGTGGCTTGCAACGTCAGATCACTACGCGACTCCGGCTGCAAGGCTACAACCCGAAAATGGAAGTGTCGTGCAGCACTGGACGCGCAGACATCGTGACTGACGATGCTGTGTTCGAGGTAAAACATCTGCTCACGCGCGATGAGCTCTCGAGAGCTATCCGTCAGGTCAAGCGCTACCGTGACGCGATCGATCCCTGTAAACGCGCAATTGTGATCGGTAAAGAATCGACTGAGGACATCGACGACCTAATACGATTCGCGCAGTCTGAAGGAGTTGAGGTCGCCTTTTGGCAAGAGCCCCAAATGAAAGGAAAGTTCCAGTGAAGACGATCACAGTTTTGAACGAAAAGGGCGGCGTCGGGAAGACGACGGTCGCCGTGACGGGCGCGGCGGGGTTGGCCGCGCGGGGATACCGCGTGCTGATGATCGACGCGGACGCACAGGGCCACGCGACGCGTGGAGTCGGACTGGCAAAGTATCCGGGATTGTACGATCTGATCGTCCGGGGGGCGGACTACAAGGACGTGATCAAGGGGATCCCGCCAGAATTACACGGCGGCACGGGCCGGCTGGCGGTGCTGGGGAGCAACGTCGAGACGCGCAACATCGCCAACCTGATCAGCGATGCGTGGGCGCTGGCGGAGCACCTGGAGCCGCTGGCGGACGTGTTCGACGTGGTGATCATCGACACAGCCCCCACGCCGTCACTGCTGCACGGGGCGATCTACCTGGCGACGGACGCGATCATCTATCCGACGTTGCTGGAGTACTGGAGCTTCGACGGGCTGGCGGAGTCGATCCACCACCAACGGGTGATCCGGGATCGGAAACAGGTCGCGGTGGGCGGGATACTGCCGATGCGATTCCGGCGATCGACGCTGGAGCATAACGAAAACCTTAAAGCGTTGCGCGAGCAATTCGGCGATCTGGTGTGGGAGCCGGTGCCGGAACGGATCATCTGGGCCGAGTCGGCCAGCGCACAAAAACCGGTATTCGTACACGCGGCGGGCACGGAATCCGCCGGGCATGCATGGGAGCTTGTAGACCGTTTGGAGCGTGTGATCAATGGCTAGTCGGCGGAACAACATGGGACAGAATCCGTTTGATCGTGACGGGGAGTCGCTGGATCGGCTGGATTCGGAGTTGTTCGGGGACCTGGAGCGCGTGGGCCGTCCGGTCGTGCTGCGGCTGGATGAGATCCGGCTGGACGGCGGGACGCAACCGCGCGCGGAGCTGAACTGGACGGTGATCGGCGAGTATGCCGAAGCGATCCAGGGCGGGGCGGTGTTCCCGCCGGTGGACGTGTTTTATGACGGGTCGAACTACTGGCTGGCGGACGGGTTCCACCGCTGGCACGGGCACGACCAGGCCAGCAAGGACACGATCCGGGCGGTGATCCACCAGGGCTCGCAGCGCGACGCGGTGCTCTACAGCGTGGGGGTCAATGCGGAGCACGGGCTGCGGCGCACGAACGAGGACAAGCGGCGTGCTGTCATGCGGCTGTTGAACGATCCGGAGTGGTCACAGTGGAGTGATCGCGAGATCGCGCGGCAGGCGAAAGTCAGCAATCGCTTTGTTGGCAATCTCCGAAAGAGTCTCACTGTGAACGGTTCACAGATAGACGGCGATTCAGGTGAGCCAGAAACGCGGAAGGTCCGGCGTGGCGACACGGTCTATGAGCAGCGTGTCAGTGCGGACAAGCGCCAAGAGGTTGCAAAACAACGCGCCCAGGAAGCGCAGGAGCCGCCGTCGAGCGCCGAATCGGAACCGGTGGGGCAGTTTGAGGACGCGGCAGAGGAACCCGCCCTGAACGAACTGAAGGCGCGCATCATCGCCGCGCTGGCCGAGTGGGGCGAGCTATCCCCGAACAAGCTACGCCAGGCGACGCGGGCGGATTACACGGCGTACAACACCGCCATCACGGAGTTGCTGGCCGCCGGCGCGATCGAGCAGGTCAAGGACGTGCAGAGCGGGCGAGTGGTGTACCGGCTCCCGGATGACGCAGAGCAACAGGCTGACGTGCCCCCCGCAGGTGTCACATATGTGACACCTGATGAGCACGGGCACGAATCTGATGCCGCGCGCGAGGCGGTGCTGGCTCATCTGCGCCAGGCCATCGACTTGCTGGGCAAGATGGACGAGGCGGAGCTGGCAGCCGGGCTGTATGACTGGCACCTGCATCTCGTTGAGCGGTGGGGGATTGACGCGGAGGGCTAAATGATGGCAGCACTCACAACCGGCAAGCGCAAGGTCCCGTTGTCCATCGCGCACAAGGCCGCGCAGCGTCTGCGCGCGCACCTCGAACCGTTCTGCGAGCGCGTCGAGGTGGCGGGCAGCATCCGGCGCGGCAAGCCGCAGGTGAGCGACATCGAGATCGTGGCGATCCCGAAACGCGCTGCGGGGGCGGTCCAGGGCGACACGTCCCCGCAGCAGATGAGCCTGTTTGGCGAGCCGGTCGTCGTCCAGCCGGCGGCGCAGGTCACCTGCAACCTGCTCGACGAGGAGCTGGCGCGCATGGTCGCGCGCGGCATGCTGCGCCGCGAGCCGCCGCCTGGCTGGGATGTGCGCATCGCCTGGGGCGAACGCTACAAGAAGGCATGGCTGCACCTCAACGACACCTACGGCTGGATACAGCTCGACCTGTTCCTGGCGACGGCGGATAACTGGGGCGCGATCCTCACGATCCGCACCGGTTCGCGGGCGTTCAGCGAAGCGCTGGTGACGTACATCAAGCGCGCGACGCCCTACCGGCAGCAAGGAGGTGACCTGGTCTACTCCCCGACGGGTGAGGTGCGGCGCGTGGCGACGGAGCGGGCGTACTTCGCCGAGGTCGGCGTGCGGTGGCTCGAGCCGCGCTTGCGCGACGAGCGGGCGGCGCGGCGGTTGTACGCGTGCTTGCGCGCCGAGAACAGCAGTTCTAACATGCGGTATACTGATAGTCGTGTGCGTGCCGCCATTCGTGACCGGTTGGAAAGGGGATTGTAGGGGTTCATGCAGGCGGTGCAGTTGACGTTGGACGATGCGTTGGAGCAGGCGAAAGTGACGTGCCCGCGCTGCGGGTACGCGTTCAATGCGCGGCATGCGGAGTTGCGGGCGAAGCTGGCGGGGCTGTCTCCGGCGACGCGCGCGGTGTGGCTGGCAGGCGGGCATCGCTTCCAGCGCGGGCGGGAGTACGTGGGACCGTCGGAGCTGGCGGCGCGGGCGAACCTGGCGGTCTCGACGGTGTCGTATCACCTGATGGTGCTGTTGCAGGTGGGGCTGGTGCGCGCGATCCCGCAGAACCAGTACCGCCGCCACCGCCACGTGTACACCGGGACGCTGTAGCAGAGTGGGAGCAAAAAGCACGGGTTGGTGCCAAGAGATGTTACAATAGATCACACGAGTTGGACGGGAGAAAACGCTATGGCAACCCTGACCATTCCGGCCCCGGCGGTGCTGCCGGCGGGCACGATCGTCGCCACCGGGGTATCTGCTGAGGACTACATGCAGCAGTATGCCGCGACGTTTCATGAATGGGCGGAAGGAGTGGTGCTCAAAACGGGACTGTCCTCGCTGCGGCATACGCTGCTGACGCAATACTTGCTCCAGCTGCTCAATGCCTATTTCGCGCTCAGTCCGGCAGGCCGCGCGCTGACGGCGCCTTTCGTGATGCAGTTGGACGCTATCGGGCGTTTCCGCGAGCCGGATTTGCAGGTCGTGCTCAACGACAACCCGGGCGAGCTGACCGACAGCGCGATGGTCGGTCCGGCGGACATCTGCATCGAGGTGGTGTCACCAGAGAGCGTGGCGCGCGATTACGGCGACAAGTTTGCCTAGCACGAACAGGCGTACGTGCGCGCCGGGCACTCATTGATGCGGGACGGTATGGCGCTGATAGTGCCCGATAAGGCATTCGTGCGCGTTACGATGGTTATTGCTGTCAGATCAGCTTGTCGGTGCGAACAGCATTTCTTGCTTGCTTACCTCAACTGTGGGATCGGCTTTCCCGCACTCCGACACGATCCATCCCCGACTTCAAGTTATTCGAAAACGTTCGAATAACTCACGCGTTCCCCATGCTATCCTTATCACCATAGACGACGGCGCGGGGAGCATCCAGCCCCCCGGGTGCTCCCCCGCACGAGATTGCATGGAGGGCGGTGGCGCGCGCAGCAGGGGACCGGCGCGCGACCACCGGCCACACACCCGCACGCGCACACGGTCCCCGCACAATCTGCCGGCGGGACGCTGCCGGCAGGGCTACAGGTGAATGGGCGCTCTCTCCTGCGCGAGAGGGCGCGGAGCGATATGACGGCGCAGCGTCAGTATCTGGCGTTGCGCCGTTTGGATTCAGGAAGGTGGGCGGTTGAGCGAGACGGCACTCTCAGGGGACCTGCTGACGTTACGCTACGTGGCGCTGGACGACGCGCTGGGCTGGCTGTGGCAGGAGAACCCCAAGCGGCACGACCTGGCGCAGCTGCAGGCGAGCATCCGCCAGCACGGGTTCCGCGACCCCTCGATCTACGACGGCACGCTGGGCGCGATTTCGGCGGGTAACGGGCGGCTGGCAGCGCTGGCGGCGCTGCGCGAGGGGGACGAAGAGCCGCCGCGCGGGGTGGCGCTGGACGCGGGCGGGACGTGGCACGTGCCGCTCATCTTCGGGCTGGACGCGGCGTCGCAGCTGGCGGCGGCGCAGTTCGCGGTGGACCACAACAACCTGACCATCGTGGGGTTCAGCGCGGAGGAAGTGTCGCGCATCTGGCGGCAGGAGGATTACCTGCGGCTGCTCAAGCGGCTGGAAGCCGAGGACGCGCTGCCGCTGAGCGTGCCGGGCGAGGACTTCGCGACGCTGGTGGCACTGCTGGACGCGCCGGAGGTGGTCGCGGCTGAGGACCCGGGCGCGGAGCTGGACCGCGCGCAGGAGCTGCGCGAGCAGTGGGGCACTGAGCGCGGGCAGTTGTGGGTCATCCCCTCGCTGACGGTGCCGGGCAGGGCGCACCGCTTGCTGTGCGGGGACAGCACGGACCCGGGCGACGTAGCGCGCCTGATGCATGGCGAGCGCGCGGTCTTGTTCGCGACCGACCCGCCGTACCTGGTGGACTACGACGGCACGAACCACCCGCATAAATGGAACGACCCGCAGGCGGAACAGAAGAACAAGGACTGGAGCGCGACGTACCGCGACTGGGACCGCGCCGAGCAGGGCGAGGGGCTGTACGACGGGTTCGTCAAACAGGCGGTCGAGCTGGCCATTACCGAGGACGCGGCGTGGTACTGCTGGCACGCCAGTCGGCGGCAGGCGCTGTTGGAAGCGGTCTGGGAGCGCTACGGGGCGTTCGTGCACCAGCAGATCATCTGGGTCAAGGACCGCCCGGTGCTGACGCGCAGCTGGTACATGTGGCAGCACGAGCCGTGTTTCTTTGGCTGGGTGAAGGGGCAGAAGCCGAAGCGCACCGCTGACGACCACCCGGGCACGGTGTGGCACGTGCCGACGACTCCGCCGGGGCAGAGCACGGACCACCCGACGTCCAAGCCGGTCGAGCTGTTCGCGATCCCGATGCAGCAGCACACGCGCTTTGGAGAGGTGTGCTACGAGCCGTTCAGCGGCAGCGGCAGCCAGCACGTGGCGGGCGAGCAGCAGGGGCGGCTGGTGTACGGGCTGGAGCTGGCGCCGGAGTTCGTGGCCGTGATCCTGCAGCGCCTGGCCGGGATGGGGCTGGAGCCGCAGTTGGCCGAGGAGTAGCGGTGTGTGGGTGACGGTCAGGCACTGTGGGAGCGCCAGCCGTGGGACAGCGACGCGAGTTTTGCTTGCTTCCAGATCTGGCTGTTGCAGGACGAGCGTCCGCGTTCGTTGGACGCAGCATATCGCGTGTATGTGGGACGCGAGCGGTACGCGAACGGTACGTTAATTCGGGCATCTGACCACGCGCGGCGCTGGTATCAGGCCAAGAACGGCAAAGGGGAGCCGATTCCAAATGCCAAGACCTGGCCTGAGCGCGCGGCGGCGTATGACGACCACCTGGCCGAGCAGGACCGGCTGCGCTGGGAGCAGCGGCACCGGCAGTTACGCGAGCGAGACTGGACGGCAGGCGAGGAGCTGCGCGAGTTGGCGGCGCAGATGTTGCAGCACACGCCGCAGTTCCTCAAGACCACGCGGCGCCTGATACGCGGGCGTGACGGTGTGCCGGACCGCGAGGTGGTGACGGTCGAGCTGGACGGCGCGTTTCTGCTGCGGGCGCTGAAGCTGGCCAGTGAGCTGCAGCACCAGGCGACGGAGATCACGCCGGTGCAGCAGCACGAGCACAAGGTCAGCGGGACGGTGGCGCAGGTGAACATGACGGCGGACGAGTACGCCGCGCTGCGCAAGCGTGCCGAGGCGCGCGCGCGGCAGTTTGAAGCGGATTTGCTGGGCGATGACGACGACGGCGACGACGAGCGACAGGGCATATGACGGCTAAGCGACGCGGACCGCACGTCATGCGGCTGGTCTTTTACAAGGTGGTGCGTGACGCGATCCCGCCCGGCGGCGGGATGGCGGACGGCCTCGCGTTCCTGGCGGATGTCGCGGGCATGCGGGCGGCGTATCGCGCCGCGTTCGCGTGGGTTGACGAGGCTATCGCGGCGGTGAAGGCCGCGCCGGATAACCCGTACGGGGACGACGACGAAGCGATCGCCGCCGCGATCCTGGCACGGCTCGAGGATGCACCGGCATGACCGTAACGACAGTGCAACCGGTGCCGCTGACGGCGGCTGAGCAGCAGGAAGAGTGGGAGACGTGCGCGGAATCGGCGCTGTACTTCGTGCACCGGTATGGCCAGATCTACGACAAGGTGCGCGAGGACTGGGTGCCGTTCCGGTTGTGGTCGGCGCAGGCGCGCACGCTGCGCGTGTTCCAGGACCACCCGCGGGTGGTGGTGCTCAAGGCGCGCCAGATCGGCCTGACGTGGCTGGCGCTGGGCTACGCGCTGTGGAAGATGCTCTTTCACCCGATCCAGACCGTGCTGCTGTTCTCGCGGCGCGACGACGAAGCGGTCGAGCTGCTGGACTTCCGATTGAAGGGCATGTACCGGCGGCTGCCGCGCTGGATGCAGGCGCGCGCGGTCGAAGCGGACAACGCGCACTACTGGGAGCTGAGCAACGAGTCGCGGGCGCGGGCGTTCCCGACCAACGCGGGCGACTCGTACGCCGGCACGATCGCCATCGCCGACGAGTTCGACCTGGTGCCGGACCAGGGCAAGCTGATGCGCGCGGTGGAGCCGGCGGTGGGCGACGGGGGGCAGATGATCCTGCTCAGCCGGGCGGACAAGGGGCAGCCGAACTCGCGCTTCAAGTCGATCTACAAAGCGGCGAAGGCGGGGCTGAACGAATGGCACGCGGTGTTCCTGCCGTGGCACGTGCACCCGGCGCGCACGGCGGGGTGGTACGCCGAGAAGCTGGCCGCGACGGTGCAGGAGACGGGCAGCGCGGACGACATGTACGAGCAGTACCCGGCCACGGACGCCGAAGCGCTGGCCGCGCGCACGCTCAACAAGCGCTTCGCGCCGGGCTGGCTCGAGCAGTGTTACCGCTCGGAGCGCCCGCTGATTACGGTCGGTGTGACGGAGGTGCAGGTACGCGAGGACGGCGCGGCGGTCATCGTGGGCGGCGCGAGCTACATCACCGCCGCGACGGACATCCCGGCCATTCCGGGGCTGAAGATCTGGCGGCTGCCGGCGCGCGAGCTGGACTACGTGATGGGCGCGGACCCGGCGGAGGGGCTGGCGGCCAGCGACGACAGCTCGCTGACGGTAGTCGAGCAGGCGAGCGGGGAAGAGGTGGCGCGGCTGGACGGCAAGTACGAGCCGAAGGGTGTCTTCCCGGGGCACATCGCGGCGGTGGGGCGCTTCTACAACACCGCGCCGGTGCTGGTCGAGCGCAACAATCACGGCCACGCGGTCATCGGGAGCTTGCAGGAGCGCGGGTATCCGGTGCTGACCGACCCGGTCGACCGGCGTGAGGGCTGGAACAACAGCCCGGCGGGCAAGGTGCGGCTGTACGACCATGCGGCAGCGACGTTGATGAACGGGGATGCGGTGGTGCACGACGACATGACGTTCTACCAGTTGGGGAGCATCGAGAAGGACACGCTGCGCGCGCCGGAGGGCGAGCACGACGACAAGGCGGACAGCTTCGTGTTGGCGCAGGTGGCGCGTAGCAGCGTGCGGCGCGCGGACTGGGGGGTGACGGCATGAGCGACGCGCCGATGATCGTGGCTGCATCGCGCCTCGACCGGCGCGCGCAAGCGATCCGGGCGCAGCTGGCGGACCTGATTGCCCTGCAGCGCGCGGATGCCACGCCGCGCGAGCTGGCGCGCATGTACGCGGTGAGCGTGACGGCCTACCGCGCGGCGAACCTGCGCGCGACGGTGATCGCCAACGTGCCGTACCGCGTGGTGGACCGCCAGGGCGATCCGGTGGAGAAACACCCGCTCAACGCCCTGATCCGCGACAACCCGGACCTGGCGGAGATATTGGAGTGGAGCGAGCTGACGTCGTGCTTCTGGGGGCACAACCTGGTCTACAAGCGGCGCGCGCAGGGCAAGCGCGTGACGGGGTTGCAGTGGATTAACCCGCACCTGTACCGCCCGCGCTTTGACGCGCTGGGCGGGCGGCTGGTGGGGTTCGACATCAGCGTGAACTGGCACCACGTGGATTACGACGCGGTGCAGCCGGAAGGGTTCATCGTGCGTGCGGACGCGATCTTCACGCACGGGATGGACTTCGACAACGAGTTCGACGGGGTGGCGCCGGCGGAAGCGGCGTTCGACATGGCGGGCATCGAGACCGAAGCGGCGCAGACGGCGGTGTGGTTCCTGCGCAACCGGGCGGTGCCGGCGGGCTTGCTGCAGCCGAAGGACGACGCGCCGGGCACGCAGCCGCCGACGGAGGCGGAGCGCAACGCGATGAAGCGCCTGATCAACCGCGTGCTGCGCGGGGCGCGCAACGCGGGCAAGACGCTGGTCTCGTCAGGGCGCTGGGAGTGGTTGCTGCTGCAGCACCGCTTCGACCAGGTGGAGTTCAAGGCGCAGCACGAGATCGCGCGCGAGGGGGTCTCGATGGCCTTCGACGTGCCGCTGGACCTGCTGCTGCCGACGTCGGCGACGTACGCCGAGCTGTACCAATCCAACAAGTCGTGGGTCGACTATTTCGCCAAGAACCGCTGCAAGTGGTACGCGCGGCAGTTGACCAAACAGCTCGCGGCGGAGTACGGGGACGAGGTGCGCATCGAGCCGGTGCTGTCGGAGATCACGGCGCGCGACGACGCGCAGACCGTCGCGGTGACCAACAACAAGCTCAGCGGGGGCTACCTGACGCTGTACGAGGCGCAGAAGGCGACGGGGGTCGACGAGCCGGACGAGCGGCTGAAGGATGTGTACCTCGTGGGCGGCGAGCCGGTGCACATCGAGCGGTTGGTGAAGATCGCGCAGGAAGGGCGCGCGGCGGCGTGGGGCGATCTCGGTATTGGCGATGCTGCGCCGGACGGCGAACAGCCCGATGCATCTGGCAGCAACGACCAGGACGGCGAGGACAAGCTGCCCCCGCAGAAAGCCGCGCGAGGTGTAACAAATGTAACACCTCAGGCGGGTGAGGAAGACGCTGTGCTGGCTGCGGACGCTCCTACAGGTGTAACAAATGTAACACCTGAGCCGGAACCGGCGGACGTCCCTGCAGCTGTAACAAATGTAACACCTGGCGGCGGCGAGGACTGGCTGCCGGACGAGCTGTTCAAGGAGCTGCGCGACTGCGTGCGGGTCACGGCGCGGCGCGGCGCGACGTACGAATTCGAACCGGTGCACCTGCCGGTTGACGTGGTGGCGTACGTGCGCTTGCTGGCGGCCACCGCGGGCGGCGACCCGGACACCGGCGAGATCGTGACGGCGGCGCGGGCGTATTACCGCGACACGTCCGACCTGCGCGCCATGAAGCGCTACGCCGACGTCGAGGCGCGCTACCGCGCGACGCTGTACGACCTGATTCGGCGCGCCTTTGCCCGGCAGATCGACGTCGAGGAACTGACCAGCCGCGGCTGGGATGCGATCGACCGGGCTTACGAAGCGGCGTTCAAGGAGGGGCTGGCCGACGCCGGCACGACGGTGGTCAAGCTGACCGGCGCCGAGGTGGCGTTGCTCAACGAGCAGGCGCTGGCCGAGCGCGGATATTGGACGCGCCTGGCTGGTGAGGTCATGGAGCGCCTGGTCAAGGTGCAGGAGGAGATCGAGGCCGTGCGGCAGCAGTTGGGGCAGGCGACGGATCCGGACGAGCAGGAGCAGCTGCGCGCGGAGCTACTCAAAGCGAAACAGAAGCTCATCGCCAACCGCGACGCGGTATTGGGCCGGCTCGACCTGTGGGTGCAGGGCCTGCGGCGCATGTACAGCCAGGGCCAGCTCAGCGGCGAGCGCAACCCGATGATGCTCTGGCGCGTGGACCATGCCAAGGAGAACTGCCGCACGTGCAGCGCGCTGGACGGGCAGGTGCACCGTGCGTCGGAATTCGCCGAACTTGAGCTGTACCCGGGCAGCCTGGCGCTGGAGTGCGTGCACTCAGCGAAGGGCGTGCCGGTGTGCGGGTGCGGTTTCAAGGTGGTGCCCGGTGCCCGGCCACGCGGCAACCTGAACGCCGTGCCGCTGTTTGGCTCGGCGCGTTCGCTGGGCATCGCGCCGGCGGCGCGCTCGGAATACGGCGAGCCGTCCGGCACGGTGGTGTTGTACCTGGACGACAAGGCGGCGGTGCTCGCCGTCCAGGACCAGATCATCGCTGCACACCCGGCGCTGGACGACGCGCGCTGGACTCGCGCCGGTGATCTGCATCTCACATTGGTTCACAGCGCGCTGGTGGCCGATGATGCATTCGCGGACATATTTGCAGAGGTAATGCAGCAGGGCGTGCCGGCGTTTGAGCTGACGGCCAGCCGGGTGGACGCGTTCGAGGTGGGCGAGGCGCACCGCGCGGTGGTGTTGCTCATCGACGCGAGCGACGAACTGCGCGACTTCCAGCGCCGCGTTTACGAGGCGTTCCGGGCGCGCGAGGTCCCGCTCTCAGAGCACAGCGACCCGGCGGCGTGGACGCCGCACGTCACGCTGGGTTACGAGCGGGCGGGGGTGGCGTTCGAGCCGCGCGACGTGGCGGTGACGCTCACGACCGACATGCTCGCATTTACGCGCGGCGATTACCAGGCAGCGCATAGCGCGCTGCCGGCAGACCCTGATGTGGAGGATGTCCATGCCGTATGACACGCTGTCCGATTTACCGCGCGACGTGCGCGACAACCTGACGCCCGACGAGCAGCGGCAGTGGCTGGCGGTGTTCAACCGCGTGTACACCCAGACGGGCGACGAGGAGAAGGGGCTGCTGGCGGCGTGGGGCGCGGTGCGCAAAGGGCGCGCGACGGCGGGGCGCGCGATGGCACTCGGCGAGACTGCCGACGGGCTGACCATCGTCAAGGGCTGGGGCATGAAGTTCAGCGGCAGCGACGACCCGGACTTCTACGGCACGCACTTCTCGACGCTGACCGAGATCCTGGCCGAGTACTACCAGGACGCGCCGCTGTGGTACGAGCACGGGCTGGACCTGGATTACGGTTACCAGCCGATTGGCCGGCGGCACAAGGTGGAGATTTACGGCTTTGGCGTGTGGGCCGAGCACGTGCTGTTCGACGACCACCCGCTGTACGGGCGCACGGTGCAGGAGGTGCGCGACGGCGCGCTGTCGTACAGCTCGGACAGTATCCTGCACTACGTGGACCAGGGCACGAACTGGGCCAACGGCGAGGTACGCATGTGGCCGCTGGCGGGCTGGTCGCTGACCAGGCAGCCGGCGGAGCCGGGGCTGGGGCCGGTCACGCTGGACGGCCTGGAAGCGACGATTAGCGAGGTGGTCAACGCGCCGGCGCGACGCATCCCGACGGCGGACGGGCGCGCGGTGGTGACGCTGACGGCCTGCAAAGCGGTGTATTGCCCGCAGATCGACCCGACGGTGACTGCGGATAGCTCGACCGGTGCCCCTGAGGCGCGGGAGGCGCGAGGGGCGGACGGTCAGACACTATCGAGAGAGAGACAACCAAGTGAGGGACAACAGATCATGAATCCTGAAGCCTTGCGCGCACTGGCCGATTTTTTCGGCGTGGATGCCACGCCGGAGGCGGTGCGGGCGGAGATGGACACCCTGCTTGCCGCGCTGCGTGGCGAAGGGGAAGCAGAGGGACTGCCCGAGGACGACATCGCGGCGCTGCGCGCGGCGTTGGAACTCGAGGGCGAAGCGGGCGCGGAGGCGATCGCCGACACGCTGGCGTCGCTGCGCGCCAAGCTCGACGACGAGCCGGAGCCGGCGGACGCGGGCGAGGAAGCGTCCGACGCGGAGATGGAGGCCGAGGTGCCGGCGCGCTCGACCTACAACCACCACGCGCTGCGCACGGCGCGCAGCCTGCTGGATGCCGCTGATGACGGCGGCAACGACGCCATGCCGCACCACGTGCCGCGTGGCACGCGTCCGGCGACGCGCTCGCGTTCACTGCGTGGCGCGCCGTACGTGAACAGCGGCGCGCGGGCCCTGGCGCTCGAGGACGCGGTGATGGCCGCGCTGGGCATCAAGCCGCCGGGCTTCCGGCGCGGCACGCTGAGCGACGCCCGCGCGCGGCTGTTCCAGCTGGACCGCGCGGCAAAAGCCAGCAGCGGCGAGGGGCCGCAGGGGGCGTGGGTGCTCAACCAGGAGATCGCGACGGACATCCTGCAGCCGCTGGTGGACCGGCTGGTGCTGTTCCAGGCTGGCGCGTTCCGCTGGCCGATGGGCGGTATCGACACAGTCACGATCCGCAAGCAGGTGGGTATCCCGGGGGCGTACTGGATGGCCGAGGAGACGTCGGCGGAGGGCGACGACGTGCAGTGGGCGTCGGCGCAACTGACGCTCAAGGAGCTGCGCGCGCCGACGACGTGGCCCAACCGCTGGCTGCGCAACGCGCTGCCGCAGGTGCCGGGCATGATCCGCGACGCGATTGAGAAGGCGATGCGCCTGAAGCTGGAGTACAGCGCGCTGTACGGGACGGGTGGCCGCCCCAACGACGGCAAGAGCACGGGCATGGAGCCGCTGGGTGTGCGTTACACGGACGGGGTGACGGTGACCGACATGGGCGGCGCGGCGCTGGACGTGGACGACCTGGCGACGGCGCAGGGCGTGCTGGAGGACAACAACGTCGACGAGACGGAGACCTGGGGGTGGATCAGCCGTCCGAGCCTGTTCCGCGGGTTCGAGTACATGAAGGACGCCGATGGGCGGCCCATCATGCGCCGCTCGTGGATGGAGGGCGTGCAAGCACAGACGCTGGTGGACTACCCGTACCACAAGACCAACCAGGTGCCGCTGAGTGGCGGCACGACCGACCTGTTCTTCGGCGACTGGCAGGAGCTGGTGGTGGGCATGGGGCAGGACGTGGAGCTGGTGGTCTCCGAGCACCGCTACATCGACCAGAACGCGACGTTCATCATGGGCGTGGCGTACGTCGACACGGCGGTGATGTGGAGCGAAGCGTTCCACATCCACAGCAACTGCGGCTAAGCCGGGACACCGGCAGTGACGAGCGTGGCGGCCTGGGCGAGCCGGGCCGCCTGACGACTGGCAGACGTTAAGTGAGCCTGGGAGGGCTTTGAAATGAGAGACCAACTTGCAGGACTGGCCCGAGTTGAGGCGCTGTTCGCCGTCGCTCTGCAGAAAGCGACGAGTGAGAGTGACGCGCTGGACATCTCCGGCCTGGCCGAGAACCTGGTCGTGCTGCTGGACAGCACGGCGGGCGACGACGCCGACGCGACGCTGGAGCTGACCATCCAGCACCGCGCGGATGCGACCGACGCGTGGGATGACGTGCCGGCGGGCGCGCTGTACGACCCGGCCACGGGCGAGGCGGCGACGTTTGCGCAGGTGACCGACGCCGCCGCGTCGACGCAGACGCTGGCGCTGAAGCGCGAGCAGTTGAAGGCGCAGCTCCGCGCTGTGCTCACGCTGGGCGGCGCGACGCCGGAATTCACGTGCGGGGTGTACGTCATCGGCTTGCCGAAGTACTCGGCGGGGTGGTAGACCGGACGCCCGGATACTGACGTCCACTTGAGTAAGCGGAGGCTTACACGATGAGCGTAGTTTCGAAGACCAACACGGTCGCTGTGGGCGCGCGCGAGCGCGTGGAAAAAGGCGAGCACGTCGCCTACGCCCAGTGCGCGACGCTGGCCTACAGCGACACGACGGCCAGGGAGCTGTTCACGCTGCCTGCCGGGGCGATCATCCTGGGCTTTGTCATCAATGTCACGACGGCGTTCGATGACACAGGCACGGACCTGGTCGACCTGGGCGACGGCGATACGGCGGACCGCTTCGTGGCGGACTTTGACGCCAGCAGCGCGGGCTTGACGCTGCAGCCGAGCGCCGACGAGGGCGCGCTGGCCGCCGATACGGTGGTCCAGGGCGTGTACGCCGGCGGCAACGGCGACGCGGCGAACGGCGCGGCGACGATCTCGTGCCTGTACGTCGTGCCGCAGGCGTAAGCGACACATAGGTGGGGAGAGCGCGCGACGCGTTCTCCCCAGGGACAGGTGATAGATGACACAGTTCAACAACATGGGCTACTACGTGGTCAGGCGCGCGGACGGTCGGGTGCTGGCCGACAGCCACGTCTCGGCGTATTCGCGCCGGCGCGCCGTCACGCATGTGCGGCTGGAGCCGGTGGACGGCGTGCCGGGGCTGTACGTGCGCATCGCGACGCGCGAGCTCGCGCAGGTGACGGATCGCGAGCGGACCGAGGTGCACGACCGGGCGCGGGCGTGGTACGTCGAGGCGTTCGGCGCCCCGGCAGGTGTCACATTTGTGACACCTGAACCGGTGGTGCAAGACGACAGGCCCGACGAAGACACTCCCGCAGGTGTAACAAATGTTACAGCTCAGGTGGGCGACGAGGACGACCTGCCGGCAGGTGTAACAAATGGTACACCTGAGACGGGAGCAGCGGACCACGCGCCGCCGCGTTCCATCGACGACGTGACGCTGGAGGAGCTGCGCGAGATCGCGCAGGAGCTGGACCTCCCGGGGCGCTCCAGGATGGACAAGGCCGCGTTGTTCGCGGCGGTCTACGGCGAGAGCGAGGACTGAGCATGTACCGGGTATCGGTGGCGCTGGATACGGAGTGGCTCAACACGCTGCAGCAGGTGCACGAGATTGTGCCGGAGCACATCGAGCGCTATGCCAGGCGCGAGCTGCGCCCGTTCGTCAGCCAGCGCGTCGACCAGACGCTGCGTCGCGAACCGCCGGTGCGCAGCTATCCCGAGGACTACCCGCTCGAATGGACGTCTGAGAAACAGCAACGGGCGTACTTCGTGACGGATGGTTTTGGGGCCGGCATCCCCTACCGGCGCACACATGAGTACGTGCAGGGCTGGCACGTGCGCGGCGACTACACGCACGGCCTGACGGCGATCGAGGTCTACCACGATGACGAGGTCGTTGACTTCGTGGCGGGCAGGCGACAGCAGCGGTTCCACCGCATCACGGGGTGGCCGAATGCCAATGACACGCTGCAGGTGATCTCCGTCGAGCTGAACGACCGCATCGAAGCCGGGCTGCCGGTGGTGCTCGACCAGGCGTTTGAGGAGCTAGGCTGGTGACGATCCACAGTGGTGTGTATTTGGTGACGCTCGACGCGGTGCGCGAGCAGCTCAATGCCGAACCCGGCGCGAGTTACCAGGACGACGAAACCTTGTTGCTGCGTTTCATCGGCGACGCGACGGCGATGGCGCACCAGTTCTGCCGGCGGTCGTTCGTGCCGTACCGGCAGACCAAGACCTTCGATGCCCGCGGCGACTGGGTCGACGGGCGCACGCTGACGCTCAATGCGGACCTGCTGGACGCGATCACCATCACCAACGGTGACGGCAGCGTCATCACGGATGACCAGTACCTGCTACGGGATCGCAACCGCTACCCGCGCCACGAGATCAAGCTGAAGGCGTCGTCGAACCTGATCTGGACCTCCGACGGCTACGACTGGGAAGACGCGATCACCATCGACGGCATCTGGGGCTATCACGAGAGTTACGACCAGGCGTGGGTCGACAGCGGCGACACGGTGCAGGACGCAGGCGGCGTGGATGCTGCCGCGACGGCGATTACCGTGACCGACGCCGGCGGCCAGGACGCGCGGTTTAACACGCGCTTCCAGGTGGGGCAGGTGCTGCGTATCGACGACGAATACCTGATTCTCACCGCTGTCGATGCGGGCACAAACACACTCACGGTGCGGCGCGGGCAACTGGGCACGACGGCCACCGCGCACGAGACCGGCGCGGCGATCTACACCTACGCGCCGATGGATGACGTCGCGCGCGCCATCGCGTCACTGGCGATCTGGCTCTACCGCAACAAGGCCACGCAGGGCGATGAGGTGTTCGTGCTAAGCGACGGCTCAAAGATGATCAACAATCAAGCGCCGTCCAATATCCGCGACACGCTGCGCGCCTATGTCTGGTGGGATTGGGGGTTCTAATGGCCCTGATCACGATCAATGAACAGATCGCCGCGATTGTCACACTCCTGGGCAACGTGCCGGGGGACCTGACGCACCTGGATGAGCACCCTCGCGCGTTGCAGTCGCGCACGCTGCCGTGCACGGTCACGACGCCCGGGCCGGCGGAGTACGAGCGCGGCGAGCGCGGGGCGGGGCATCTGCGCGTCACGCGCCAACTGCGCATCAAGGTATTCATCATGCCCGTCGAAGAAGGCTACGAGTACCAGGCGGAGCGGGCGCTCAAGCCGTATTTGACCGCCATCCCTGACGAACTGGCAAAGCACCCGCTGGTGCGCCTGGATGACGGGCGCACGTTTGAACTGACGCTTGACGGGGGCAGCGACAGCGGCCTGTCCCTGCTCCAGTATGGGAACAAGCAGTACGCCGGCACGCTGATCACCGTCAATACGATCACGGAAGATAGAGTACCGCCAGTGAGGTAAATCAAATGGCAACCACAGTCAATGTCAAGAAAACCACCGGCAATAAGCTCGAGGCCGTCTACTACGGTATTCGGGACGCCAACGGCTACCTGGTCGGCTCGACAGCAACCGCGCCATCTGCCGGTGACCAGGACGGCGCGGGCATGGCGCAGTTGCTCGGCGCTAAGGACTTTCCGTTCCAGCCCAGTGACCCGGAGATCTTGAACCAGGTCGCCGACGGCGGCGCGTACCACCAGTTCATCAACAACCCGACCGAGATGCCATCGGGTGATCCCACCTTCGCGTCGGATGACATGGTCTTCCGCGCGCTTGTTCAGTCGCTCTCGGTCGTGGACAAGGCCGGCGGCTCGTTCGTGATGAACCAACCCGCCACGCCGTCCTACCGTAACCTGTTCTTCATGGCCTACGCGCCGGTGGACAGCGACGACCCCGATAACGCCTACGGGCAGGGGCTGTACGCGGGCACGATGGTGTTGAACACCAAGGTCGTGCCGCGTGGACGGCTAGGATACTCGTCGGAGGGCCTGCCCGAATACGGGTACCGCATGATCACCAACTACGGCCTGGCGTATCCCTGGGGGCACGCGTTCAGCGTGGCCGATGAGGGCAGCGAACGGGCCATCGCGCTGGATTTCACCTGGCCGTACCGCCCGCTGATCTGGCGCTGGACGCTGGACGGCGTCGAGACGACGTTCAGTCTGCCGGTACAGCTGGCCGAGGACAGCGCGGACAACATCCTGGTGGCCGTCAACGGCACCGAACTGGACTGGGTCGGGGATACGCCGGGCGCGACGGAGTTCGAGGCCGATGCGGTGGCCAATACCATCACGCTGGGTGCCGCCGGAACTGAAGGCGATATCCTGGTCGCGCTGTTCGGCTGGTAGGGGCGTTCAGGTGTCACATTTGTGACACCTGCCCCGTCTTGAAGAAGGGGAATTGATGCAAACTGAAGCGAAGAGCAAGATCGAGGACGTCACGTTCACGGTGCGCGCCACGGTGCGCAACGCAATGCGCGACGACATGCTGCGCGATGCGCTCGGGGTGGACCTTGCCAAAAAGAAGCTCACCCCTGAGCAGACGACACAAGCAAATTACTGCTTCGTCGCTGCGCATGTGGTGGCGATCCAGGGCGTGGACTGGCAACCGCCGGATGTCCCTGCCGATGCGGAGGCGATCCGCGCGAACTACGAACAGTACCTGGACACGGTGCCGAGACGGCTTGAGACGGCGATCTCGAAGGCGATCAACCGATTGTATAGCCCGACGGCGAACGCCGTGGAGAAGCCCGATAGTGCGCTGACCGAGGATGAGGAAGCGGACCCAAAATAATGCGCGCGCGCGCTGAATTCCAGCAACGCGTGGTCGATGACATGTACCAATTGGCGCGGTCGCGGCTGGATCTGAAATGGGAGCCGCCCGAGCCAGAAGCTGACCAGATCTGTTATGAAGGCGACTGGATGCCCCACGAAGATGCCTACGAACTGTGGCTGAAGTGGGAAGAGCACGCGTTCATGCCCGAACCGGGCGGCTACTGGGACCAACACCCGCACTGGCGGGCCATGATCCACACGTTCCGGCGGCTATACCAGGCCGTGAGCTGGAACGTGCGCTATGAGCTAAAACTGCGAGACGGCAAATAATGGCTGAAGAAACAACCGTGCGTCGCCAACTCATCCGATTCGAAACGGATGATAGGGCTGCAAACGAGGTCCGTCAGCGCGCGCAGGAGTTGCAGCGCGAGTTAGACGCATTGCGCATATCCGCCCAGGACCAGAATCGCGAGCTTGGCGCGGCGGAGCGTAACCTCGCGCAGTACGGTACCGGTGCGCAACGGCTGGGACGGCGCATTGACAGGTTAGCAGGTGACCTCAGGCTCACGCGCCAGGAGATCGAGCAGACCGATCGCGCGCTGGACGAGATGGTCGAGCCGCGCCAGATGCAGGTCGATATGGGGGATATCGAGCGCGCACGGCACGAAATTGAACAGGCGCGATTATACGGTTACGTCAAGCGCCGGACGCGTGCAATCGGTAGGGCGGTTAGAGCGGTAGGCGGCACAGAACTTGCAGGCCCGCTGAACATCGGGGCGGAATTACTGTCCGTCAACGAGGCCGCCGGGATGCTGCGCCATGAACTGCCCGAGCTGGTCGATGGGCTGAACCTGACGCGCACCAATGTCGCGCTGCTGGCCGGTGGCGTAACGGCTTTAGGCGCCGGCATCGTGCTGGCTTACAACGCGATTCGGGACGCCAGGGAAAGGGAGCGCGAAGAGGCTCAGCGCAACATCGAGCTGTTGACGTCTCGGGCTGAAGGATATGCTACCGGCATCAAACTGACGACTGACGAGCTCGACGAAGCCGTCGAGGCTCAGGAGCGGCGTGTTGCCATACTAGAAGTGGAGCGTGACAACTTCGCTGAAGTGCTGGACCTGGAAGAGCAATATAACGCTCTGCTAGATCAGCAGGCGGGCATTGAGCAGCAGATCGCGACAGTCGCCCAAATGGGGCGCATGGAAGATATCCCTAAACTTGAACGGCAGCTAGCAGGGGTGGAAGGCTCTATCGCGGCGCTGACAGAACTTGCCGGCGTATCTGAGATATCTGGTGAGCTATTTGACCAGGCCCGCGAAAAGATCGAGGTCTATAACGATCAGATAGAGGAGCTTAATCGCGGAACTGAGGGGCTCACTGAGGCCTACGATTCGGAGCTCGTCGCAGCCAATGACGCCGCTGCCGCTTCGCGCGAGCTGGCGCAGGCGCGCATGGAAACGACGCAACAGCTGCGCGAGGACTCACAACAGCGCGTGCAGTGGGAGATGGAAATCTCGCGATTGATGCGCGATGCGTCTGCGGAGCAGGTACAGGCGCGCATTGATGACCTGGCGCTACAGCGCGATATCCTGGCCTCTGAGCGCGAGTTCCTGCAGATGCGTGAGGACTTGTACGGCGAGGATACGTCAGAGCGCGTGGGCGAATTGACGGAGCAGATTGGCGCTCTGGATCAGCAGGTCGCCGATCTTACCGACAACGTGCTGCCGTTTGCCGAGCAGGCGGAGCAGGCGAACCAGGCGCTTGAGGATGCGACCACGCTGGCCAAGCGCGAGGCCGACCTCCGCCGGCGCGTTGCCGATATGAGCCAGGAGCAGATCGATATCCGGCTGCGGGAGATCGAGGTCGAGCGCGAGATCACGACCGAATTACTGCGCACGCTTGAAGCGATCGGCGCGGCACCAGAGGCACTGCGGGAAGTGCGTGAGAAAATCGAGGCGCTCGACATGGAAGCGCGCGAGCTCCAGACATTTCCAAACACGCTGGCAGTAGAGCGGGAAATCCAGGAGGCGACCCGCCGGGCGCTGGAATACGCCGAGACGCAGCGCGAAATCCAGGCGGACCGCCAGCTAAAGCTCCAGCGTGAGGAAGAGGATTTCCTGCGCAAGCGCGCCCAGGATTGGAACAAACATTATCGCGATCTGGCCAAGCTCGACCAGAAATACTTCGAGAGGCGCTCGAAGATCCTGGCCGATATGGCCGCCGATGCGCGCAAGATTGCGCAGGAACGCCTCGACGATATCCAGGCGTACAACCTGCGCTCGAAACGCCTGGCTGAAGACCACCAGGACAATTTGCTGCGCATGCAACGCGACGCCAACCGCAGCGCGCAGGAAGCTGTCGCGAGCCTCAACGCCTGGGCGCTGCGCAACGTGCGAATCCAGCTGGAGGACCAGACCGGGGACGCCAACAAGGAGTACGAGAAGCAGCAGGAGCGTCGCGAAGAGGACTTCGAGCACCAGATGGAGCTGCTGGATCGCGAGCGCGACGAACGTCTGGCGGCGGGTCGCCAGGCGCTGGAGGACCTGCGCCGGCAGCACCAGCGCGAGCGCCAGGAAGCGCAGCGCGCGTTCCAGGACCGCATCCGGCAGGAAGACCAGGAACGGCGCATCCGCCTGCAGCGCCAGCAGCAGGATTGGGCCATCGAGGACCAGCGCCGGCGTATGCATTTCCAGATCCAGCAAGGTATGACGGCGCAGCACTATACGATATTGACGCAAATTACCCAGCAGGGGATGTCGTCAGTGCAAGCGGCATTTTCGTCGGCGTTTGGCTCGCTGTCACAGCAAGCGGCTGCGGTGCAGCCCCCGACCTACAACTACACCACGGCCAATGTCTACGGCGATGTGTACGGCGCTGCTGCGGAGACGAGCAGGGCCATCGCGAGCGGTGCGCAGTCAGTCTACGATACGCTGAGAGGGGTATTCGGGTTTAGCGGAGGTGCAGTCGGATGATGTACGCAGGTGCCCCTGGCTATGACAACGTCGCTGGGCTGGTGGTCTTCGACCCACAGCCGCAGTGCCCCGGCATCTCCTACCCGCTGCGCCGGCACGTAGGAAACGGGCTGATGCTGGTCGATGGCGCGCCGACGGCGACTGTTACGTTCAACGTGCTGCGCGTGGATCAGTACCTGGCGATCTTATCCGCTCTCGACCTCTCCACGACGGACGTGACAGACGAATCGGGGCTCGTGACGGTGCGCCTGCCGGGTCCCGACCGCGTGACATTCGCGGATTACAACGCGACGGTGCTCCACAATCGCAGGGATGATGTGCGGTTCGGCGGGCACAATTACCACAACGTACGGTTTACGTTTATCGGGCTGGTGGCGATCTGATGGCGAGCTGGACCCAACACCCGCAGTGGCACGAAGGCCACCTGTTTATCCTCGACCCGCAAACCGTGTACGCCGCGCAGGCGCACGCGGATACGGTGACCTACGGGCGGTGGCAGAGCACGGATATCTGGCACCTGATCAAGCCCTATAATGTGACCGCGGGGACGCTGGCGGACATCGAGGACGGCATGACGTTACTGCTTGGGTCGAGTGCCGGCGGGCGGGATTTTGGCATCGCGCGCGTCAAGGGCGTGGTTACGGATCCCACCCTGGGGGATTGCATTGAGGTGTGGGTCTCGCAGGGTACGGGCGACGGCGAGCTGGCGGTGGCCGCGGACGCCTACATTACGGTGCTGGACGATTTTCGGGTGTGGGCCAAAATCCCGCACATGCGCAGCGATGGCACGATCCTCAAGGACGGCACGCGTACCTATCTGGATAATACGCCGCCGCCACCCGTCGCGAACGCGGGCGTGGGGTATGCGGGCGAGATGGATGCAGCAACCGGCCAGGCTACCGTGCAACACGATGGGTCGGGGTCGTTCGCCGTCGCGCAGGGCGCGACGATTGCGGGCTATCTGTGGGAGATCGGCGACGGCACGCTCGTGTCTGGTGCCGTGACGGATCCGGCGATCACCGTCGCGTACCCACCGGGCTTTCGCTGGGCGAAACTCACCGTGACGGACAGCAACGGCAAATCGAGCGTGCAGCGCGTGCCGGTGGCGGTGACGGGCGACACCGTAACGTACAACGAGGTGAGCTACGTTGGCGCAACCGCTACGGCGTCTTCGAGCAAGTTAAGCAACCCTCCAGAGTGTGCATTCGACGGCATTGACAGTGGGTGCGATTTCCCCTGGTGGGCGTCATTTAAGGAGCTTATCGGGGCGTGGCTGGCGATTGAATTTCCATCTGCCCAAACAATCTCAAAAGTAGGGTTTGTCTCAAGCGGCATTAAGAACAATTCTGTGCGAGACTGCACCATCGAGGCCGACACAACGGGTGACGGAAACTTTGACACAGTAGTAGCCACATTTTCAGATTGCCCGGGCGACTCCGAAGAAAATGTTGTAGTGCTTGAGCCCCCGATTACCGCTATTGCGTGGAGACTTACAGTCGATGACGTGAATTATGATGCGCCTACTGGAGATGGAGACCCTGATTCGGTTGAAGTGAGGGAGTTTAATTTATACGAGGCGAACCCGCCGCCGGCGCCGGAAATCAAGCACTTCGAGGTCGCCCAGCGCGTGCTGCGCCAGGAGGGCCAGGAGATTACATTCCGGGTTTACGAGGATATCCCCGCCGAGCAGTTCCGGTATGGCACGCTCGTGATGTATTGGGAGCAGGAGTTTTACGGCAGTGGTGAGGCCGGGAACCTCTACGGACCTGCCGGGCGCGAGCACATGCGCTTTGTGGGGTGGATCGGCGAGGAGCCGGTGCGCATTGAGGCCACCGATACCGGCATGCGCGCGCACGTTGAACTGCACTGCGTGGACGTTGCCGGGCGACTCGCGCAATTGCCGGTATTCCCGATGGGCCTGCTGCGTGCCAATGCGCCGTCCAACTTTGATGAAATGGCGGATCTCAACCCAGATCGCTACGCCTGGTTCATCCTGCACTGGCATTCAACCGCCCTGGAATTGGCCGACTTTTCCTGGTCGGGGTACCTGGACACGTACGCGGTGCCCCTGCTCGAAACACAAGGCGATTCGCTGTACAGCCAGGCGGATTACATGGCCCAGGCGATGGCGTGCCGCCTGACGTGTGACTCGCGTGGCCGCCTGGCAATTCGGCCCGATCCACAACTGCGCGCCATCGCCGACCGCACAACGACCGTGCTGCAGGGCATTGGTGCCGGTGATTGGATGGAGATCCAGTACACCGAGACACGCAGCAGCCGCTATCACTGGCTGTGGGCCGCGGCGATCGTCGCCAGCACGAACCAGGCCACCGATATCGAGTCCGTGGTCGGTGTGTATTGTCGCGCGCCGGGGTCAGTGCCGGGGCAGGGCCTGCAGATGGTGCGCCGCAGCGAGCAGGTGGTGATCGACCAGGCCGAGCTAAACACCCGCGAAGGGATGCGCTACGCGATCCGTATGAATCCCGACCAGACGTTATTCGAAGTGCTGATCGCGCACGGCAACGACGGCGGCATCGAGCCGGCACTGATGCAGTGGGTGCAACTGACGATCCCCGCGGCCTACGCTGCCCAGCGCGGGTTGGCGTTCACCGACGCGCGGTGCCTGCCGTACGAGGTGGTGTTCGAATACAACCACGCAGCACGCGCCAAGACGGCGCGCCTGCGCCTGGAGCGCGAAGCCAGCGGGCCGCCGGCCATCACGTATATCCCTGAACAGGTTAGCATCCCCACCTATGACGAGGACTGGTATTCGGGCGACTGGCAGCTCGACAAACCATTCCCGTACCTGCTGCCGGGCGAGCTGAATCAGATGGCGGCGATCGACAGCAACGGCTACCTATACGTCACGGTTAATTTTCAGGCCACCCGCCCGACCTGGACGCGCACGAACTTGAGCATGGACGGCATGTCTGACACGTCATGTCAGTGGGTCGTCGACGCCTTCTCGCCGGGATATCTGAACGGTGTGGGGGCGGTGAACGGCTGGATGGTCACGAACGATGCCATCTACCGCGTTGAAGACCTGTTTGGCTCGCCCAGCGCGACCAAGCAATACGACTTCACGGCCAACGGGCGCGACAACAGCGCGGCGAACGCGCGGCGCATGATCGACGCGTCGTTCGCTGAAGAGGGGTTCGTCGTCGTCGCGACGCACTACAACGCAGAGGGCGGGACGTATATCACCCGCACCACAGATGGCACGAACTGGTCTGCCGAGACGGCTATCAACACGTTCCGCGAGGGCGGCAACCGCGAGCACGTGGCGGGGGTCTACGTCAGCAGCAAAACGCCCGGCAGAGTACTGTGCGCGGCGTTCACCTCAAATGGCGATTACGAGGCCGCCAGTCCGCGCATATTCCAGTCAAACGACTATGGTGCTACCTGGTCGCCGCTTTCGGGCTACGTGCTCGGGCAGGGGCTTGGCGGGCCTTTCATCGCTCCGTGGGACGGCAACGCCGGCGACGATATCCTGTACTACAACCACAAGGAGCGGGTCGGCTCCTACGACCAGGCGCTCCATCTCTACAAGAACGTAAGCGGCACGCACACGAACATCGAACCGGCAGCCAACGTGGGGGTGCGCTACGACCGCTTCACCATCGCGTCATCGCCGCAAAATCGCCAGCGACTGGCGGTGATCGGCGAGCAGGCATCAGGGCATTTCGGCCTGTTCGTGTCCGAGGACGAGGGCGGTACGTGGATGGCCATCGAGCCGCTGTCGTCGGGCTACGCGACGGCGGTCTGGCGCCGTGTAGCGCTCAGCGGGGACAACCAGGATATCGGTTACGTGTGGGGCGGCACGGGGAAGATCGGGTACACGACCGATTATTTCCAGACGATCCAGGATAAATCAGGCAACCTGGGCGATTTCAGTGACCCGCCGGTCGGCGAACTGCTCTGCATCATCGGGGGTGTCGCATGAGTGATCTAGATCGTCTCCAGCGGATGTTTGACGAAGCCGTCAGGCGCGCGATCGCGCGGCGCAAGTTGCCCGGCGAGTTGGGGCGCGTGCCCGGGAAAACAGATGCCAGCAATTTCGTCGTGCCTGGCCGTCCGGGCTACACCTGGGTGAGGCTTACGTCCGGCAGTGGCGTGTCGCTCGTGCCGGCGATCAATCACCAGGTGGCGCACAAGCCTGACGTGCCGGTGTTCGTCGAGCTCAACGAGCGTGGCATTTACGAGATCACCGGCATCCGCGCGGACGATTTCCTCGTGTTTTCAGGCGGCGCGCCGTTGCCGAGCACCTCGGCGGCACCGGCGACGAACGCGCCGGTCGGTGCGCGGCGGATCGCGCCTGGCCTGGTGCATATGGCGTCCGGCATGGTGGTTGTGATCGAGCCGTTCTATTACCGGTACGGGCATGAGGAGCATTACTTCCCAGGCGGCTCGCTGGACCTGACGGGCTATGTCCCTGCCACAAGCGGCCACCACGCGTGGTGCAAGGTGGGCGTCGATCCGAAAACCAGGAGTGCAGTGGCCGTCGCCGGGACGAGCAAGATCGCGACACTGCCGCTCACGGAGGGCGACCTGGCCGCGATCCCGTTCCCGTACGTGCCGCTGGCCGGCGTGAAACTGACCAACGGCATGACGGCAATCGGGGGCGAGACACGGTTTCGCGACGCGCGCCCCTGGTGGTCAGTGCAGCCTGAGCCATTCGGCGTTCGTGCGGCGACAACACTGGCGATTGGCGGTGGGGCCGTCACGGTGACCCAGACGGCGCATGTTCTCGAAGCCGAATCGGGGACGGCGGATGACCTGGACACGATCACGGCGGCGGCGAGCGCTACGTTTGTGCTCTTGAAAGCGGCTGCCGGGCATACCATCACGGTCAGGCACGGCGCGGACAATATCAGCCTGAACGGCGCGGCAGATTTTGTGTTGTCCGGCAGCAAGGGGCTGCTGTTGTTCTACGACGGCAGCGCGTGGAACGACCTGGGCGCGGGCGGCGGCAGTGGCAGCGGTACGGACCCGGACGCGATCCACGACAACGTGGCAGGGGAGATCGCGGCGCTGTCGGAAAAAGCGACGCCAGTCAACGCGGACCTGCTGATCATCGAGGATAGCGAAGCGTCCAATGCCAAAAAGAAGGTCCAGGTCGGGAATTTGCCCGGCGGCGGTGGCGGCGTGTCTGGCCCGGCATCCAGCACGGATAACGCGATCCCGCGCTTCGACGGCACGGCTGGCACCCTGTTACAAGACAGCAGCGTGACCATTGATGACAACAACCGTCTGATCTTGCCCGACGATGCCGCATACCCGCCGCTGAACGTCACCGCGCGCAGTGTCCCGCCGTCGTCGCCGGTGGCTGGTGATGTCTACCTGGATGACGGGACTAACACGGCCAGCGGCGCGCCCGGATGGCGGCGGTATACAGGCGCAGCATGGGAAGATGTCAGCGCAGCGAGCGGCAGCGGCGGCACGGACACCGACGCGATCCACGATAACGTGGCGGGGGAGATCGCGGCGCTGCCGGAAAAAGCGACGCCAGTCAACGCGGACCTGCTGATCATCGAGGACAGCGAAGCGTCCAATGCCAAGAAGAAGGTCCAGATCGGCAACCTGCCTGGGGGCGGCGGCGGCGCGTCGAGCCTGGACGATCTGATGGATGTAGACACGTCCACAACCCCGCCCGGCGATGGGCAGGCGCTTTTGTGGGATGCCGCCGCCAACTTGTGGCTGCCGCACGATGTCGAAAAGCCGTCAGAGGTCGTTCTGTCGGGCGATCTTGCGGATACGCCCGGGGCTATCTTCAGCGCGGATAGATACTATGGTAGCGACACCCCGGACAAAGCGTTTGATGACGATCCGGGTACACCCTGGCAGGCATCAGGCGGGTGGCCGTATTGGTTGGAAGTGGAGCTACCAAACAAGTTCGTCGTGAAGCGATATTCGCTTCAGTTTTACGATGGCGCGGCAGCCCCTAGTGCGTGGGAATTTCAATATTGGAACGGGCTCACCTGGGTGACGGTCGATACTCAGTCAGGTTATCCCCAAAGCGCAGAGGTTCGCACATTTGATATTGATAATGACGCTGCAGCGTTTCGCTGGCGTTGGAGATTCACGGCTGGAAATGGCTCGACATGGATTCGTGTGTATGAGGCCGAGCTATTTGCCGATAGTGGCAGCGGTACGGACCCGGACGCGATCCACGACAACGTGGCAGGGGAGATCGCGGCGCTGTCGGAAAAAGCGACGCCAGTCAACGCGGACCTGCTGATCATCGAGGATAGCGAAGCGTCCAATGCCAAAAAGAAGGTCCAGGTCGGGAATTTGCCCGGCGGCGGTGGCGGCGTGTCTGGCCCGGCATCCAGCACGGATAACGCGATCCCGCGCTTCGACGGCACGGCTGGCACCCTGTTACAAGACAGCAGCGTGACCATTGATGACAACAACCGTCTGATCTTGCCCGACGATGCCGCATACCCGCCGCTGAACGTCACCGCGCGCAGTGTCCCGCCGTCGTCGCCGGTGGCTGGTGATGTCTACCTGGATGACGGGACTAACACGGCCAGCGGCGCGCCCGGATGGCGGCGGTATACAGGCGCAGCATGGGAAGATGTCAGCGCAGCGAGCGGCAGCGGCGGCACGGACACCGACGCGATCCACGATAACGTGGCGGGGGAGATCGCGGCGCTGCCGGAAAAAGCGACGCCAGTCAACGCGGACCTGCTGATCATCGAGGACAGCGAAGCGTCCAATGCCAAGAAGAAGGTCCAGATCGGCAACCTGCCTGGGGGCGGCGGCGGCGCGTCGAGCCTGGACGATCTGATGGATGTAGACACGTCCACAACCCCGCCCGGCGATGGGCAGGCGCTTTTGTGGGATGCCGCCGCCAACTTGTGGCTGCCGCACGATGTCGAAAAGCCGTCAGAGGTCGTTCTGTCGGGCGATCTTGCGGATACGCCCGGGGCTATCTTCAGCGCGGATAGATACTATGGTAGCGACACCCCGGACAAAGCGTTTGATGACGATCCGGGTACACCCTGGCAGGCATCAGGCGGGTGGCCGTATTGGTTGGAAGTGGAGCTACCAAACAAGTTCGTCGTGAAGCGATATTCGCTTCAGTTTTACGATGGCGCGGCAGCCCCTAGTGCGTGGGAATTTCAATATTGGAACGGGCTCACCTGGGTGACGGTCGATACTCAGTCAGGTTATCCCCAAAGCGCAGAGGTTCGCACATTTGATATTGATAATGACGCTGCAGCGTTTCGCTGGCGTTGGAGATTCACGGCTGGAAATGGCTCGACATGGATTCGTGTGTATGAGGCCGAGCTATTTGCCGATGTTGCGGCGGGCAACTCGCTGGGAAGCCTATCTGATGTTGACACAATCACTGCTCAGCCTACCGGTGGGCAGGCGCTTGTTTTTGATGACACAGATGACCTGTGGAAACCCGGCACGCCGGACCAGTGGGTAGCGCCACCAGCCAGCGCGAGCGCTTCAGGCACGCCCGGCCAGATGGCTTACGACAGTGATTATCTCTACGTGTGCGTGGCAACCGATACATGGAAGCGCGTTGCACTGAGCACGTGGTAGGGCGTTGTGGTTATGGGCCGCACGGTTGGTTTGAGCAAACAACAGCAGCATGGTGATTGTTTATCTCGAAAGGTTGAATTGCAATGAAAGTGATATCGCGTTTCTGCTTGCTTGCGTCGGCAATGTTTGCCTTGATGTTGTTCGTGGATACGTGGTCCGGTGAGGCTGCGATCTACCGTGATCAGTTGGCGTATGCCGTCGGCGCGATCGTATTTGCGCTATGGGCCGCCTGGCTGCGAGAGAAATAGCGGAGCGATCCTGAACATGCCAAGGGACAGCGGATAATGCTAGAAGGGCTGGACTGGATCCCGCACATCGGGGACGCGGGGGTGGCGGTGGCGATCCTGGCGACGATCATCTTCGTGTTCTGGGCGCTGATCCAGATCGTCAAGCAGTGGCGCGCGGTGGCGATGGCGCGCATCGAGATGGAGCGCGAGGACCGCCGCAAACGGCGCGAGATGGACGCCAGCGAGACCGAGCAGCGGCTGGCGATCGAGCACGAGCGCGCGAAAGCCGAGGACCGCCAGGCGGCGATCATGGGGCGGCTGGAGCTGACGCTCGACGGCATGGGCAAGACGATCTCGCGGCTGATGGAGCTGTTCGGCACGGTGCCGACGCGCGGGGACCTGCAGGACATGGAGCAGGCGGTGCGCGTGCTGGCGGGCGAGCACGATCACCGGCTCGACCTGGCGCTGGAGCAGATCAAGGCGGTGCCGCGCGAGACGTGGCGGCAGGGCGCGCCACACGTCGCGGCGCTGCGCGACGACATCCAGGCGGTGCCGGGCGCGGTGTGGGAAGTGGGCGATCCGAAGCTGGCCGGGCTGTCGAGCGGTATCCGGGCTGACCTGGAGCCGCTGATCGCCGACCTGAAGGAGACGTTCGACGACGGGTTCCGGCGCATCGAGGACGGCATCGCGGCGCGGCTGGACGCGATGGGCGAGGAGATCTCGCCGGCCCTGCGGGGGATGATCAACCAGGAGCTGAGCCAGTACCAGCGCCAGACGCAGCGCCAGTTCGAGAACATGGTGCGGCTGCTGGACGCGCTGCGCGAGGACATCGACCGTCGCGACGGCGACGCGCGAGCGGGCAAGGCGGCGCCAAGTGTAACAAATGGTACACCTGGCGCGGAGGGACAGGCATCCGGCGAGGCGGCAGCGCCGCCGGAGTCGAACGATACACAGGAAAAGGAGCATGGAACACGATGATTGTCGCGGTAACACAGACTGAGGTATTGCACTGGTTGGGCTGGGGCGGCCTGGGGCTGTTGGCGCTGGTGCTGCTGTTCTCGTTCGGCGCGTTGCTCGCGCTGGTGGGCTTGGGCGCGCAGTGGGCGCGGCGGCAGTTCGTGGCGGCGGACCGAGCGCTGGTCCCGGTGGGGCAGTCGCCGGTCGGCAAGCTGCTGTATGACGCGGTGGTGCGCCTGCGGCCGCAGGTGGACGAGGTGAGCGACCCGTACGTGCAGACGGTGCACGGTGTGGTGCAGGGGCTTGTCGTTGGGCTGGTGCAGACGGTCGCGCCGCAGTACATCGAGCGCGCGCAGAAGGCGATATCGCCGGAGTCGGTCCAGCGGTTCCTGGCGTACATCCTGACCGGGGCGGAGGAGCTGCTCGACGGGCAGCCGGCAGACATGGACGACGTGCCAACGGCGAGCTACGGCGTACCGGAACCGGACGCGAGCGTGATGCCCGCGCCCGAACAGGAGCACATGCCGGGCGGGAAGCGTGATGCGGCGCATTAGCCCCGCGTTGGCCGTTGGGGTGATCATCCTGCTGGTGCTGGCGGTCGGGTTCGTGCTGGGCCTGGCCGTCAGCGTCACGTGGGCGCGGCAGGCGGGGGAGGTGATCGCGATCCCGCCGGGCGAGCGCGATATCCCGCAGGTGCTGGGGCGGGATAGAGGGAGGGTCTGACGATGTCAATCGACGCAAAGTCCCGTAGCGCGATTCTGCTGGCGCTGGCGATCGGGGCGGTGGTGTGGCTGATCACTGCGGGGGTGATCGTGGTGGCGGGGCAGGGTACCGTCACGCCGGCGGCGACGCCGCACGTCGTGGGGGTGCTGTACAGCGATGGCACCTGGGCGACGGTGACGCCGGTGCCGTCCGTGCCGCCGACCAACACGCCGCGCGCGACGGATGCGCCCGCGCCAACGGCCACCGCTACGCCGGGGAGCGCGCCCACGCAGGAGCACGCGACGCCGAGCGCCACACCGCCGACGGCAGCACCGATCGCGTGTGAGGTCAAGTTGCAGGACTTCAATATCCGGTTGCGGGCGGCTCCGACGATCGCTGCGCCGGTCGTCGGGCTGGTAGAAAACCGCACGGTGCAGGCGGTCTACGAATGGCGCGAGAACGCGGGCTACCTGTGGGCGCGGACGGCGGACGGCTGGTTTGCCGCGCGGCAAACGTCCTGGTGGGTGCACGGCATCGAGGGACAGTCGGAGATGTGCGTCGATGTGCCGGGCTGGCCGGGCGGGCTAGCGCCACCGGAGCCGCTCGTCCGTGCGGGGACGGCCTGGGGCGTGTGGGCCGGGCCGGGCGCGAGCACCGCTGAGGTGCTGGAGATGATCGCGGAGTTGCAGGCGGCGGGCGTACAACCCGCCGTCACGGTGTATGGGGCCAATGAACTGGGGCGGCGGGCGCACGAGGCCGGGGCGCTGGTGCTGGCGCGGCCCTGGCTGGGCGATCATCCGCCGTACACGCTGTCGGCAGCCGAATCCGCGCGGGCGTGGGTCGACAAGGCGGCGCTCAACCTGGGGGCGGGCTGGTACGATTGCGTTGTGCTGAGCAACGAGCCGATCTATCCGTCTTGGGCATACGCGCGGGACTGGATCGCGGCGGCGATTGCGCGCGCCGACGAGCGCGGCATGCGGTGCGTGGTACCGGTGGTGTGGGCACCGGGGCATCCGGACCTGGCGGCGGTGGACGTGCTGCGGGGGGCGTATGCCGGCGCGGCGATCCAGGTGTATTGGGGGCTGAATCTGTACCCGGTCGAGGCGCACATGGCGCTGGCGGAGCGTAACGCCTGGACGCAATACACGACGTGGCGCTATGAGCTGTACGAGCCGCCCGCGCCGGTGGTGGTGACGGAGTTCGCGCGCGGGGACGGTGCGCAGCGGGCGGACATGGCGGATATTGCGCGGTGGGTGGACGCGGTCGATGGGGAGTTCGCGGCGGCGACGGCGTGGTACGTGGCCGGGCCGTCGGGGCTTGGGCACTGGCCGGACGCGGTGCTGTGGGGGCGGTTGGTGGAGTTGGCGGGGGTGATCGTGGGAGCAATTTCATAATTTCGCCCATACTTTGTACGGGAAATTGACACCCCCGCACGGAGCGGGGCAGCGGGATGCGCGCGAGCGCCGTCAGCGGCTACACCGGCACGTCGTGGTGCGGGTAGGTGAACGTCGCGCCGCTGTAGACGGTGACCATGCCCCAACTGTCGTGCAGGCGCGTGGTCCAGAAGCGCCCGTTGACCAGGGCGTCGAGCATCGCGCGCGTGACCGGCGAGAGCCTGCGGTACGCCGTCCGCCGCCTGCGCTCCGGGCGCGTGATGCACACGGTGCCGTCGGGGACGATGATCACGTGGGCGTGGTCGCGCAGGCTGACGGCGTTGAAGGGGTCGCCGGGATCGTAGAATGGTGTATGTGACATTGGTCGCTCCTCTTGGTATCATTAGTGCGGCAGGGATTCCATCCACCCCTAATCCCTGCCGCAGTGCCGCCCCCCGCAGGCGGCACTTGTATTACAGGTCCTCTTCGGCGGCGTCGTTTTCCAGCGCCTGGATCAACTCTTCCAGGTTCGCCGACTGGTACGGGTCCTCGATCCAGCTCTGCAGATGCGGGATGATGTAGGCGTCGGCGGAGCGCTCAAGCGGCGTGTCGTCGACCGCGTCGGCGATCAACTGCGTGACGTCGTAGAGCAGCTTCTGCGCGTCGCGTAGCATCTCGATACGTTCGTGTTTGTCCAGCATGGTGTTTGCTCCTTATGGTGTCTGCGCGCGTTGTGCGCGTCCCAATGGTGACAGCATGTTACGCCATGTGGTGCGCGCTGGGATGAGCTGAACAGCCGGTCATGCGTGAGTTGGATGTAACATCAAACGCCCCGCGCGGGGCGGGGCGAGAGCTGTAACAAATGTTACACCTGGCGGCGCGTCAATCCGGCCACACGGCGCGCTCGGCGAGCGCGGCAGGGCAGGGATACACGTCGCTCTCGGTGATCGCCCCGACCATGTCCTGCACGACGGCGCGGGCGTCGTCTTCCAGCGCGGTCCAGTTTGCGGCGCGCTCCAACTCGTATTCGTACGGTCCGGTCTGGCGGTAGCGTGCGACGATGCAGCGCGTCCCCTGGACCAGGATCACGGGCAGGTTGTCAGACGGAATGACTGGATATATCATTGGTATGCCTTGACCTTTCGGGTTGGGCTTGGAGGGCGCGTCTCTTGGCGGTGAGCACCCTCCGCTGCGTTTAGCTACATGAAGACGCTACCCCTGCCGCGCGCTGCGGCAGGGGCGCGTGCGATTAGAAGTACGGGTCGTATCCGGCGTCGCGGCAGGCGTCGAGCCACTTGCTGTAGGCGGGCCACCAGTCGGTGAGCCAGCGCTTGAGCAGGTCGACGAGCTGCGCCTTCTGCTTGCCGAGCGCGACCTTGAGCACGTCGCCGTCGCGGTAGAACAGCACCGCGTGGGCATCGACGTGCACGAACTCGCCCTGACCGAGCGACGCCATCCCGCCGTTTTCGAGCACCTCGACGAGACGCTCAGTTTGCGCGGGAGAAAGCTGCAACATCAGGCTGTCTCCTGGGCGGCTGGCGAAGCTGCGCGGGTCCAACGCGAAGGCGCGCAAGGTGACGCGTCGCTCGTACAGCGCCACGTACACGCCGCCGTCGCCGTTGTAGATCAGGTGTTCCGGCGCGTCGGCGAAGGGGAAGCTCGGTTCTGGCGGCAGCGCGTCGTCGGATTCGGGAGCAGGCTCAGCCATCGTAGCCTGCATTTCCTGCGCGTATGTTTCAGCAGCCGCGATCGCGCGGCCCAGGTTGTCAAGGTCGCCTTCGATGTCGTAGCGGCGATCATCGACGCTGGCGTAGAGCTTGTCGCGCCGGTGGTCGAGGCCGATGAACAGGTGCGGCGCGAGTTCGTAATGCACCCTATCCACCGACATATAGGGTTCCGGATCGGGCAGGTCGTCCGGCCCGATCTCAACCTCGAGGCCGAAGCGCTCGCAGAGCGCCGTCTGCAGCCTGGCAGCGTGCTCCTGGAGTTCGCGTTGGCGGCGCTCGGCTTGCTGGCGCTTGCGTTCCTCTAGCTCGCGCTGCTCTTGCTCTTTGGCCGCCTGGTGCGCCTGGCGCGCCTGCGCCAGCAGTTCGTCGACGGATACGGGATTCGGGGATATGGTCACGGTCGTGTCGATTGTCTGGGTCATGTTTCACCTCGTATATGCAATATGGTCGATCTATCGAGCGGTTTGCGCGTTGTTCCCGCGCAGGTGATCACGCATTACCAGCCGCGAGTACGCGTTCAGCAGCGCGATTTTTAGTTCGTAGGCCGCCCGTTCAAGCTCAATGCGTTCCTGGTATGTGCGTGGCGGAGCCAGGCCGTATTCCACAGCCAGCAGGAAATTCGCCGCCTTGTGCTGCAGCTGCGCCAGGTCGCTTCTGTCGTTCACGGCGTCCAGGTGCCTTACAGCGTCGGCCATCAGGGCGATCAGGCGGGCACAGCCGTCAATCGGTGTGGTCATGGCGTTGCCCTTTCGGCGGACCGGGGATCACGGTGAGCACGTACAACGTGCCCAGGATCGCCACGAATCCCAGTGCGATGAACAGGAAGTCACTTATCGTCATGGCCGTTATTCCTCACAGGTCTCTCCGGCAACCCGCGATCGCCATACATGGCGCGCGCGGATGCCTCGGCGACGGCGACGGGATCATTTGCCGGGTCGTCCCATGCGTGCAGCACGACGCCCGGCGACACGATGTCGTTGGGTCCCGCGTGGGCCAGATATCGTCGTCCGGAGCGCCGGATGCGCCGCAGCCGTGCCACCAGCAGGTACAGGACCAGCGCCAGCAGCCACACTGCGGCGAGAACGGTTAACGCGATGAACAGCTTCATGTGCTATACTCCTTATCTCCAGGGGCGTGTTGCTAGCACGCCCCCGGTGCTCTTGCGCCCCGGTCGTTGCTATGCGCTGGTCGGGGCGTTTTTCTTGTTGACGCGGATGCCAATCGTGCGGACCGCTCCGCCGGTGCGTAGGGCCATCAGCCGCGCGGCGTGGACCATCAGGTCCCAGTCGTCGCGGATGTCCGGCGGGCGCTCGACGAACGCGACCAGCGAGGGGCGCAGGATGACCGGCGTGTAGCCTTCGCAGTCGATCTCGTACAGCGTGCCGATCGCGTTGAACACGCGCGTGATCACGCCTTCGGTGCCGGCAGGGATGCCGCCGGCGTAGGCGAGGTCTTCGGTGAGGGCGACCACGTCGCCCGGTTGCAAGGTAGTGTCGTTCTCGTGCATCAAAATCTCTCCTCGTAAAGTAACGGATGCAGTTGGCGGCGCTGGCCGGGTTAGCTCCGGTCGATCGTCGGGACTTCGTCGCGTGGCTGGTAGCGCAGGGCGTCGAGCTGGCGCTGGGCTTCCTGCCACTTCTGGTAGTTGATCTCGGCGGCGGCGGATTCGGCGTCCGCCCAGCGGTGCAGGTCTTCCAGGGCTTCGCGGGCGGCGTCGAGTTCGTCGCGGTAGAGCGCGGCGAAGACGTGATTGTCGCTCAGCACGTCGAGCAGCCCTTGCAGCGTGTCGAACATCAGGGTCGGGTTTTCAGGGGTATTCATAGTTCACCTTTCTTGTCAGCCACTCTAAATCTTTCTCTTTATCCCCCGTCAGCCAGGGATATTCGTCTGGCCGGTACGGCATGGCCCAGTCGGGCATGGCAGGATAGCACTGTCCTTTTTCGGCGTGCGCGAGTTGGTTGGGCGGGACCAGCAGCGGGTACGGCGCGGCGTGGCGGTGCTCCCAAAACGCGACCAGGGCAAGCCCGCTCCCCGTCAGCGCCACGAACCGCGCGAAGTGCCGGTTATCCATGCGGCCCAGTGCTTTAGCGCGCACTTTGACCGGCAAAGACCAGTACAATTCGTCGATCATGCAGTCCCCCTTGTCTATGCCGCTTCGTGCGGCGCGGTCGGTAGTTGCCAATTACAGGTTCTGGGCGTGTTCCTCGTACCAGCTCAGCGTGACGGCCTCGCCCTCGCTGTCCATCTGGTCAACGTGGGCGCACTCGGCGCGGTGGAAGTACCGATCGGCCAGCGCTTGGCGTTCCCGGGCTTTAGCGTGGTCGCCTTGGGCGCGGTAACGCTCGGCTTCGCGCTCGAACGTGTAGGCGGCGGCCAGGGCTAGGTTGGCGGCGCGTTCGGCAAGCCGGGCCACGTCCCACCAATAGCCGGACGTTTGGGTTTCAGGCCAGGGCGGCACGCGGCAAGCCTGCATTTCCTTCCCGCGCACAGGTGGCGCGTAGAGATTGTTGCGGCCCAGGCGGTAGCCCACCTTGCGCACAATGCGGTAGAGCGATTGCATGCGTGCCCGGTCCACCTTGTGCCCGGCGTGGCGATCGAATTCGACGAGCACGCGAATGATATTGTTTTGCTCGCCCGCCGCTTGTCGCTTGCGGGCCGCGTTGAAGCGTCCGCCAGGCGTGCAGCTGTAGCGGAAACGGACGTCATTGGAATAGTCCAGTTCATCCCGGTAGTCGGGATGGTCGCGCCAGTTATTGTCGTAGGTCATCGTTGACTCCTGTCGGTCTATGCCGCTTCGTGCGGCGCGGTCGATATTTCGGGTGCTTCGCTCGGCTCGTCGGCTTCGGCTTTGCGCTCGGCGGTGGCGGGCGGTGCCCCGTAGTTGCGCTTGATCTGCTCGAAGAGCTGCGCGCGCTCCATCTCCGCCTTGCTGTACATGCGCTGGTAGTGCGCGGCGCGGTCGATCGCGGCCTTGACCATGCACTCCAGGTCGTCGCCGGTGTAGCCGGCGGCGCGGAGTGTCTGCGCGGCGAGCCTGGCGCTGTCGCTACCAGCGCTGTCGCCGTCGCGCTGCAGCTCGCGCCTAGCTTGCTGCTCGTGCAGGTCCTGGTAGCGCTGCTTCCAGTCGTCGGCCTGGCGTGCTTTGGCGATCGCCTGGGCGACGCTGTTCCGGACGTGGCCGATGATGCCGGCTGCTTTGAGCATGTCCTGGATGGTGTCGAGCGTCTGCTCGGCCTGGGTGCGGGCATCCAGCGCGGCGTCGAGTTGTTGGCGCAGGCGCAGGTTTTCCTCGCGCGCGGCGGCCAATTCCTTCTCGAGTTTGCGCGCGAGCTTCTCAAGCGGGCGCTGGGCATCTTCCAGTTCGCGGATGCGGCGCTCGCGTCTGCGGATGTGCCGTTCCAGGCGGGCGATCACGCGCGTGGCGTCCATGCTGCGGGCTTTCGGCACGCGCGGGACCAGCCCCAGCACTGGGGACTTCATCGTGACGGCGGCGAGCGCCTGGTAGGCGTCGCTTTCGGTGTCGCCGGCATCCTCGAGGTAGCGCATAGTGCGCGCGACGGCGCTCAGGAGCACGTGCTGCTTGGCGACCAGGGCGTCGTAGGCGCGGTAGAGCTGTGCGGTGTGCTTGCGGGCGGCGCGGAGGGCTTGCTTTTTTTCGTGCACGAGCCGGGCTGCAAACGCATACTGGGCGTCCAACCATTGGGCGCGTCTGTTGGTTTGATCGCGCAATTCGTCGCGCTCGTCGGCGAGTGCGCGCGCGTCGGTGACCAGGCGGCGGACGGCGTGCTCGTAGCCGCGCAGCTGCAGGCGCATGAAGGCGATCGCGCGAGCGGCGGGGTCGGTGGGGTAGATCATGATTTCGGCCAGCGCGCCCCAGTTGCGGGCGGCGCGGGCTTTGCGGTAGGCCATCCGGTAGGCGTCGCGCGCGGCGAGTGCCACGTCGCTGCCTGTGTGGGTCTCGTCGCCGTCGGTGATGGTCACCTCGACCTTGTGGGCGTGTTGCAGTTTGGTGTGCTTGAATTGGATCTCCATAAGGTTGCTCCTGTTACTCTTTGGCCGCCGTCAGCTAGACCTGGGCCGGCTCTTCCGTTTGCTCTTCGGTTTCGCTCTCGCCCGGCAGCTTGTCGAGCAGGGCTTCCAGGCGGTTGTACAGCTCGGACATTTCGACACGGGCGTGCAGGATGGCCTCGCGGGCTTCCTGCACGTGCTCCGGCTCCAGGTCGGCCAGCGGCAGGGCCTTGATCTCGCGGCGGACGCCTTCGAGGCTGGATTCCAGGCTGCCGAGCGCGATCTTCAGCTCGGTGTGCGGCTGGATGACCTCGTAGAACCGGTCGTGGGACTTGCGGACCTTGCGCTCGCGCACCAGCTCGCGCAGCGCCATATCCGCCAGGTAGGTGGGGATGCCCATTGCGTTGAGCGTGTTCCAGTACGCGCCGGCGCGGCCCGACAGGAACGTCATGATCTGCGCTTTGGCGTCCTCGAGGGTCATGTCGTCGTCGACCGGCGGGGCGGTGGTTGATTCGCCCGCTGCGGGGCGCGGGGACTGGTCATGCTGGTGTGCGGGAAGTCCATACAGGCCGACATTCTCGACAATGCGCCCGGCATCGAGTAGTGTCGCCAGCCGTTCTCCCAGATCCACAACCTGCACGCCGTCAGCTTCGAGGCGCGCCTTGATCACCCGGTAGGGCAGCGGTTTGTCTTGGAGCATGGCGACGATTTTGGTTTCAAGCGCTTCTGCACTTTCGTCGCTGTCGTCCCTGGACGTCGTGGGCACGATGGTGTAATCGCGGCCCTTGACTAGGCTGGTGGCCGGCTCGCGCTTGACGCCGAACAGGCGATCGTGCAGCTCGTAGACGTTGGCGTTGAACGAGAGCAGCGATTGGCCGTCCCACAGGTCCGCCGCGCGGAGCTTGCGAGCGACCTCGATCGCACGGTGCCACGCGCCCTGGTCCCAGGGTTCGGCGTTGATCTTCACCGCGTCGGTGTTGAACCTGGCGTTGAGTTCGGCGCGGCGCTGGGCGTCTTCGGCGAGCTGCTCGTAGCCGGGGATGTCGGCAGCGGTGACGGGCTGGCCGTCGATCACGGCCAGCGTGCGATCGGCACGGGGCCGGTCATCGCCTTCGCGCTGCGCGACCGGCGCGTCTGGCGTGAGCTCCCACGCGTCGCCGCGCCGGATGACGCGCCCCTTGTGCTGCAAGTGCGCCAGCGCCGGGACCACTTCCGTCGCGTCCATGCGCGCGTGGTTGTGGATGTCGTCGACCGTCGCCGGGCCGTGCTCGGCCAGGGTGTTGAGTACCTGTTCCAGCTTGGGCTGCGGCGGTACACGCGTCCAGGCGCGATCCACATCGATAACGCGGTCCTGTGCTTTGAGCACGTCCAGTTCGGCGTGAATGTCGGTGATTGGCGCGCGCACGCGCTGCACGGCTTTGCGTTCCAGCTTGTCGGGCGCGATGGGTTCCTGGCGGCGGTAGAGCACGTCGAGGATCGCTTTGCGGACCTGCTCGCCGTTGACGGGTGCGATGCGGTCGTAGCGCCCGCGCTCGCCGCTGTGCTGGCGGATGCGATATTCGGCCATGAGCAGCCCGATCGCGGCGTGGAGGATGGCGTTTTCGGTGTCGCCGAGCTGGGCGCGGATGTCGTCGACGTAGAGCGTGGTCTCCCGGTCGCCGTACATGGCTATGATCTTCGCGGCCAGCGCCGCCGTACGCGTCTGCGGCTTCTGCGCGGGCTGCTGCTTGCCGTCGGCACCGGTGACCTGGTCAGGTGTCACATTTGTGACACCTGCGGCTGCCAGTGCGTCAATGTCGCGCTGCACGGTGGTGCGGCTCACGCCGACGAGCTCGGCGATCTGGCGCAGCGACTTGCCCTTCTTACGCAGCGACGCGACCACCTGCTGGCGGTCTTCGGCGTTGAGGTGGCGGCGTGCCAGGTTGAGTGAGTAGGCCAGGGTTTCGGCGGTGTCGTCGTCAACGTCGTGCTCCTTGAGCGGCACGGCGTCGCGCGGCAGGTCGAGTGCTGCGGCGATGGTGAGCCGGTGCTGGCCGTCGATGACGTCGTAGCTGCCGTCGGCGCGCTGGCGCACGTGGATATCGTCGCGGATGCCCATGGCGCGGATGCTGGCGCGCAGTGAGGTGTACTTGGCTTCGGAAAGCGGGGGGAGCAGGTCGGCGTACACGAGGTGGAAAGTTGCGTCGCCGATGGTGATGGATTTGGCTTGCTCGGACATAATCTCGCCCTTCTTCTAGCTGCCGGATACGATCCGGGTGTTATCAGTTGCTAATCTGTTCTGGCAAACGGTCCGATTGGGAATGCTTGTATGGTTCTTAATACCTCCAATTCTAGCGCGAAACGCGGCGGGGCGATATCCGCAGCGCTGCGCCCCGCGCCAGACTCGATTTTCGATAGCGTCAAAAGCAGTATAGCTTCCTGTCTCGGTGTTGCGAGCACCGAGGGCTTTTGTTTTGCCGCTCAACTTCACTAACTATAATACGTCATACCGTATAAGAAATCAAGTCGAAAGTATAAAGATTGTGTAAAGGCTCCATAGTTTGGCGTATAGGATGCTTGACTAGCCGTATAACGCCGGGGTATGATTATTGGCGTGGGAAAGTGAGGTCAAAATATGGCGTGGCGTACGAGAGTGCCTGAGCTGCTTCAAAAGTACGAGCGCGAGAATCAGCGCAGGCCAACGCAGACAGAGATCGCGGAAGCGGTCGATCTGCGCCAGCCTACGATCTCAGCGTGGATGCAGTGGGGCGCAACATTTAAGCGCCTGGACGCTGACGTCGTCGCAAAGCTGGCGCAATTTTTTAATGTTGCCCCCAGTGAAGTCTATGAATGGGTTGAAGACGAACAGGGGCAGGATATGCCCATACCCGCCGCAGTGTGACGAGTATGGGCCGCCGGGCCGGTGCAGGCACACCGACTCGACACGCTTAATTGTACGCGCGCGGTTAGAGATATCAAACTGCGCATAGCGGACCAGGGCGGGCGCGGTCACAAGCCGCGCCGGCGAGAGGCGGGTATACGGTGAGGGAGCTGGTCCGGATGAGCCTCAGAAGTGGATCGGCGCGGGTGAGCGCCCGCGTGGCCGGGTCGGGTCCGGCGTGGGGCTACTCGGTCAGGTGTTACAAATGTAACACCTGATCAGGGATTGCGCGGCACGCAATCCCAGCAGATTAACAACCAGGTGCTTACGCTGCTTGCACGATTGACGCGATCAGGTGTAGGCTAAGCGACATCACCGACATATATAGGAGGCGGCGCAATGCGCGCGAGGCTCACTTTTTTTCTGGTTTTGGGCTGGCTCTTTCTGCTGCCGGCAATGTTTCTGGCATTACTGATCCTCTTTGTAGGTGACGACTTTGCCGATGCCGGATATGCGCTGTTTTACGGAGGTGTTCCGGGAGTGCTGTTTTTGATCCTCGCCGAATTGACCACCATGCAGATCCGGGCGAAGGAGCGCCACCAGGAAACGTTCAAACGCTTGCAGGCGCTCGCTAAGATGCTCGCCCAGCGCGAAAAGTGACAGCCGGCTGCCTGGGTAGTGATCTTCATCCTGTCACTTGACGCACCTACAAGCCTGTGTGATATAGTGGCAAAAGGCGGGTTATAGCGGAGCGGATTATGACCGATAAGGCTCATCAAACAGACCCGGCGATCGAGCGCGCGCAAGAGTTGTGGCATGGCGGCCAGCATAAAGAAGCCGTTGGTGTTCTGGTGCGGCGCATCAAAGAACTCAATGCCGAGGCCCGGGCGCGTTCGGAATACCGTCGCTTGTGGCCGTCCGGCCTCGTGATCATCACCCTTGGCGTGCTACTCGGTATTGTTGCCGGGATCGTCCTGGTGACACAGGTGGATATCTTCAAGGAAAACTATGATCCCGCCGTCCAAGAATGGTGGAGCTACAACGCGCCAGCAGTTGACGAATTCATATCATCGTTGAATCTTGCGATGGTCTTCCTCGCGATGGACGCGACCGATGAGTATGATTACAGTGATTCGGTCTCGCGTTATATGGAGCAGGCACGTGATTACCGGCAGCAATTCGAAACGGCAGAGTATCCGTATAAAGCCAAGCCGGCCCGGGACAATATCTTGTACGGGATGATCGACTACAGCCTGTTCGTTCGTCACATCGAGGATGAGATACTTGAAACGAATGAGTTCAGCGGAGACACCATGCAGTATCTAGAAGATGGCCGAGCGCGCATGCGCGAAGCCGCCGAGCAGCTCGAGAAATTAACTGGCGAGGATGCCGGCTGGCTAATTCTAGAGGATACACAAGCACCGTAAAAGCGCGGCCACCGCTGGAACGGTGGCCTGAGAAGAACACTACACGACAGTTCGCGACGCTGCCATGCAGCGCAAACCAACGCGTGGTTCAGCCCCAGTATAGCACAACTCCACGCGCTGACACAAAAGAAGGTTTTTCCGGCTTAATTGTCAAAGGTGAATCGGTACAAATAATCAGAACACTAGTGCTATAGAAGGAAGGACGGCGCAGAGCAAGGCCCGGCGATCGATTAGGCCGGCACGGAGTGCGTCCGTGCCGGGGCAGCTTAACAACTGCACGTTACTCGCGGAAACTAAAAGTGATCCAAAACCGGCCTTCTAGCCCTGTTTTGGCCTGAAACGTCCAGGGCTTCGTATCGTGACTCCGGATGTGGCGATTCAAGCCTTGGACGCGCACGACAAACCAGGTGCTAACGGCGAGTCATAATAATAGTAGCTGCGCCGTAAAATCTACATTGTGCGACCCACCGGCACATAAGCGGAGGATTCCCTCCCCCGAACGGATCGCCTGCGCTTTTGCTTGTTCCCGCGCCGGTGTACACTTTGGGTATGCCTGACGAAACGGATGATGCCGCTGTAGAGGAAGCTGCGCAACAGCTAATAACCCTGTCGGAAGCTGCCGAACTCAGTGGATTGTCGCATAGCCACCTGCGCCTGCTGGTGCGCCAGGGCAAAATCTGGGGAACGAAACTTGGCTTCGGATGGGTTACTACGGAAGCAGCGGTAAAGAAGTATTTGGCAACCGAAAGACGCCCGGGTCCCAAAGGCAAAGAAGATAAATAGACGCTTCAGGCTCCCGGTATTTGTTATCTTGTTGACATTATAATCACCCTCGATTATAATTATAGCAACTACGTACAGGTAGTTGCCTTTTAACGTTATGCAGAAAACGAGTGTACAAGGAGCACAGCCATGGGCGGCGGCAGCACGTAGCACAGCGGCAGGACCGTTACCACGTCCACTTGAGGGTGTAGACCTCGAACAGCTTGGGCTTCGTGGTCTCCCAGAACACCCGGTGGCGTCCGTCAGGCAGGATTTCGGTGTGGTTCTCCCCCAGCGACGTGGTGCGGTTCTGGTTGACCTGGAGCAGGACGACCTCCCTCGGCAGGCGTTCTGGCGGGAAGATAACGGCGATGTAGAAGCGGTGTGTGCGGTGACGCACCACCGTTTCACTCCAGCCGGTGTCCAGGTCGAAGCTGTCGCGCACGGTGCGGTCGATGGCAATACGCAGGATATCTCCACGCCGCACAGACTCGCGCAGCGAGATCAGCACGCAGGTCTTGTGCCCGCAGCGATAGCGATCGACCGGCTTGCCGGGATGGCAGCGATAATCGGCGAATATCTCCCCTCTCCCCCACACCTGGTCCACGTAGGCCGCGACGTAATCCTGCAGCAGGCGCACCGTCTCGCGCTTGTGATACACGGCCTCTTTGCCCTGGGGATCGCACAGTTCGAGCGTGTGCTCGAAGTCCAGCACTTCGTAGAGTCCTATCGTCCGTTCGGTTCGGATTTTCTGGAGCAGTTCCCAGCCCTGGAGCAGGATTGTGGCCCAGTCGGAGTTCGCCAGGCGGAACGCCAGGTTCCAGAGGCGATCGCGGTTCGGCTGCGGTTGTGGGTTGGCAACCATGTGTCTTATGCGCAGCGTAGAGCGTCCGGGACGGGCTGTCAAGAAGCATTCACCGATGCAGTATCGTAACGCAACACACCAGTTCACACGGCGGGACCAGATGCGCCAGTCCTGGCGCGAGTTCTGGACCGTCTTACGTCTGCTGAACCGGCACGGCGAGCTACAACGGCTGGTGCGTTGGGCGACGCGTAAACGCCTGGCGGGACCGCGCCGTTGCTACGAGGTGCATCTTGACGACGTGGAGCGTCGTCTGTTTCGCTACCGCGTGCAGTCCCCTACTCTGGCGCGCTGGGCACTGGGAATGCACCGCCTAAAGGGGCTCATATTTCCGCCCCCGCGTTACCCGCGACGCGGCGCAGCGGCAGGTTATTCCAGGCGGGCTCGAAAATAACGCCATACCGTTACATGCAGAAATCTGAAAAACCGAAACAAAAACGCCAGACGAAAACCAAGGCCGTTGATCTCAGAAAAGTATACGGCCTGCTGATCGAGTCCTATCTTTGGGCGCAGGGATTGGCAAAGACGACGAAGCCCCGCAAGAAGATCGGCGCGAGTAAACTCTTGGAGAAAGCAGCATGAGCAAGCGATACCGCAAACCCACAAAGCCCGAACCTGAAGCTATCGACGCGAGCACCACGCTGCCGACCGATCACCCGGTTGCCGTGTACTACCGCCAGTCCACCGACGGGCAGATCGGCAACGTCTCAACGGCCATTCAGACCATTGATATGGTGTCTTTCCTTGTCGAGCGCGGCTGGAAGGAATCGGACATCCACCTGATCGATATGGATGGCGGCGTTTCCGGGACGAAGAAGATCGACGAGCGACCCGGCATGAAGGAATTGTTCGATCTCATCACCGAACGCCAGGTGCGGGCCGTTGCCTGCCAGGATGAAGACCGGCTGTTTCGCGACATCACCCAGATTCAGGTCAATATTTTCATCGAAGCCTGCCGCGAGGCCAACGTGTTGGTCATCACGCCGTCGATGGTGTACGACTTCGCCAACCCGATGACGGGCATCTTTCACGCGCGGCAGTTCCGCTTCAAGTGCGAGATGGCAGCCGAGTACCTCAGCTCCATCATCATCGGCAAGCTGGCACGCGCCAGAAAACGCATGCAGCTTGAGGGGCGCTGGACCGGGTCGTATATGACTATCGGCTACATGGTGGACAAGCGCAAAACGCTGCCCGATGGAACCAGTAACCCGAACTGGCACAAATACATCCCGTTTCAGCCCTATGCCGAGGTCGTGCGGGAATACTTTCGGCTGTTCGTTTCGTTTAACGGCAATCTTCGCAGAACAGGACGCCACATTCACCAGCACGGGCCGTATTATCCGGACCCTGCCACCACGCCCCCACCGGAAGACTTTTTCGCCAAGTACCATATGATCGTCAACGGAAAGGGGTACTGCCCGAGTCTGGCAGGGTTGCGGCACTTGTTTGTGAATGCGGCTTATATCGGGCATTGGGCGGTAAATGACGTGATCCAAATCTATGACAACCACGAGCCGATCGTCCCTGTCGACATGTTTATGCAGGCGTTCAACTATCTCTCTCAGTACACGCTTGATGGCAGCCCCAATAAAGCATTTCACGCGGAGCGCCTGAACGCTCGTCCCACATTGGACGAAAAGCGCCCCTGCGAGCGCCCGCTATGCTCGGGGTATTTGATCTCGCTCGAAAACGGCGAGTGGCATAACGTGGGGACAGAATGGATAAAAAAGCGGCAGCACTACCGCTACACGTTCCGAAGCAAGGGCCTGTATCGAAAGCAGTTATGGTCGAAAGTCGCCTATAGCGTCGATGAAGTCATCACGGAACTGCTGCACGCGAAGCTCAAGGCAACCTTTGATCCGGCGGCGTGGGATGAGATGATTTCCGAGTCAACCAAAAGATACGAGCGGGAACGGCGGCGGATCGAAAAGCAGCTTGCCGCACTTGAGCAGACGATGGCACAGCAAGTCGTCAGTCTTGACTCGCTTACCAACCCGCGCATGATCCGCGCGGTCCAAGATCGCTATGCCGAGGCGGAACAAGAACACAAGCGCTTAACAAGCATTCTGCAAGGCAGCGAAGACGAAAAACAGCGTCTGAAACGCCTCTCCGATCTGCGCCAAGACTTCACCATCGTGCTTGACGAGTGGGATAACTACACCGTAGAGCAGAGACGCGGCATCCTGCGCCTGCTGCTGATCCGCATCGAAGCGTTGCCGGCGGAATACCGCGCGCTGGACCTGACCGTGTATTGGCAAGACGGCAGCAAGGACACCGTCCGCGCCGAACGGATCGTCAGCAAGGGCACACGCTGGACGACTGAGGATATCGAGACGCTGCTTGAGCTTTACGACAACGGCGCGACGCAACTTGAGATCGCGAAGGCGTTCCCGAAGCGCATCTGGAAGCACATTCACAGGAAGATCATGTACCTGCGCGACGACGCCAAAAACGCCTTCTCACCGACACCTATCCTCAACAGAGAAAGCTACGAGATGTACGTGCAGCGCTGCAAAGACGATCCGTCACCGCACCGGGCAGCCTCGGGCACCCCGTGGCGGCCGGAAGATGATGAGTTGTTGCTCGAACTGCTGGACCGCGACGCGCACCGGGTCGAGATCGCCGACGCGTTTCCGGCGCGTTCGTGGCGCGCGATCCACGACAGGGTGGTCGTACTGCGCGGGCCGTGGGTGAAGATTCGCGGTCGGAAGACGATCCGCCCGAACGAAACGATCGTGGAGTACCGGCTGCGCATCGGCACCTTTACACCACCCGATGAACAACTACCCGGAGATCACACGGGTATGACTTCTTACCGGTCGTCGTGACGATTACACCCCCCTCTACAGTGCAAAGCCCGGCTGTTGGCGCCGCGCTCTCTCGATTTTGCCGTTGAGGAACTCCTCACAAGCCGCGCGCAATAACATCGCGTTAACAAAGCGGATTCTACAGGAACTTCCAACCTCAACACGGTTTCATTTCCCAGGATTGTTCAGCCAAATCGCGCCCGGACGCGCACTCTTCCTTCGATGAACAAATATCTTTGGAAGCAGCATAGCTACGCGCATGGCTGCAAGCACATGCACTGCCAACAAATACGCGTCTCGGTTGATGAGTTCCCTTATCCCGGTGTAATACATCCGTAGATACCATAAGGCAACAACATGCAGGAAGTTTCCTGGTGCTTTGAGTTCAACAATGCTTCGAGCTTTCTCTCGGGAGTACCGGGCTTGAAACCGCTGTCTTGTGTTTCGTTTCTCCGCGGCGGGATCACCTTTCCCACGCGCGTGACAAACCACAGCGCTCGGTAGCATGCCGATCTGGAAACCGTGCCTGAGGACTCGTCGGCAGTAATCATCATCCTCACCGTACATAAAAAATAGAGGGTCGAAGCCACCGACAACCTGCAGGCATGTGGCAGAAACCATCCAGGCCGCAGCGTTTGCATAGCGCAGGGAGTATACCTTTTCTGGACCCAAGCGACCGAAAAGCAGGTCCGAGTAGTATAGCTCTGCTCCCTCTGTAACTATGTAGCGAGCAAATGCCGGGTCAATTGCAGTACCGTCCGCATTAAGGTGGAGCGGACTTAGTATGCCAAAAGTCGGATTCTTAATCATCCCGGCTACTAACTTTTCTATCGTATCTTGCTCGATAAAAGCATCCTGGTTTAGCAGAAACACATAATCAGCGCCTTGCTCCAATGCCATACTTATTCCGACATTGTTCGCCTTGCCAAACCCTACGTTGTCTGGCATTGCCAGATACTGAAGAGAGGCTCTGGCCTTGAGATAATCCAGGGTGTCATCTGTGGAATGATTATCTACGACGATGATATCGATGGGATAATCACTGTTTTCCAGGCCGTCCAGGCATTTTCGAAGCCAGGCACCTGCATTGAACGTGACAACCACCGTAACGACTTTAGGACGCACTATCATCGCGCAAGCCATCCCGGCGCAACACCCCGATCCCGAAACCATCCTGTTCCGGATCAGCGATGAATTCCTCTACATCAGGTCGATCTCGCTTCAACCGTGCCCAAAACTCCGGAACGTCGCCTGTAAAACTTCGCGTTTTGGTTCCAAAACGTGTTCGGTAGTCGGGCACGATATCGTGAAAGGCGACCACACCGCCCTGCCGCACTAACGGGGCGTACATTTCGTAATCGCGCGTCACGCCATCCAGCGAATGATCGCCATCGATGAACAGGAAGTCGAACTGCTGTGAACCAAGCCAACGCCTGGCCTGCTCCAGAGTCTCCGGTGCATGCGAATCGCCCTTAAGCAATGTGATGCGCTGGCGAGCGCGGGCGAAATGACGAAACGCGCTGAGTTGTTCCGGCTTAAAGTTGAAATCAACGGCCAAAATACGGGCGTTGGGCGCGACAACCTGGCAGAACAGCGCAAGCGTGCCCCCCCGGTACGAGCCAATCTCGCACACGTATGTGGGTTGAAGCTCACGCAACAGGCGCAGCAACGCCACAATTTCAGCTTTTTGCTGGCTTGGTCTAAACGGCCCCGACTGCAACACAAGCTCGACCATCGCGTCGAGGTCCTGCTGAGCAGCTAAGCTGTGGCGCAGCGCCTTCGCCTTAGCTGCGAGCTTGCGATTACGCCGCTGCTGATGATACCACTGAGCAAATCGCGAGGTTGCCCGAGGAGCAAGGCGATAAGCCACACGGCGGAATGCCTGGGAGATCATTCCTCTATGCTCCATTTCGAGCGCACTAACACGCGTCCCAACTGGGGCGATGGCAGCTTGCCACTGCCGAAGAAGTCGCTGGCCTCAACATGAAACGTGACGGCGTGATCAAGTGCGTCAAGTAGCGGTGCGTGTGGCGTTCCCGCACTAAGCGACAACGTGTAATGACCCGGCCCTAACGGAAGATCATCAACACTGCAAACGACCTTAAACGCGCTGGTGGCAGGAGCAAGCACAGCCCCAGCAGTATCCGTCGTAAGGCTGAAAACACGATTCTGGAGCCAATCATCTATACCGACGCCAATGCGAAAATCCTTCAACGGCGTCTCCAGAACACAGCTCAATTCGAGTCGCCATGTTTCACCGCTCAGAAACTGCGAACGCACATTGCCATTTTCATCCAGCAGGCGAGCCCGCTGCAGAATCGGCGTGCAGCCCTTGCGGCGCGCTGGATGCGCCTGCAAGTCAACCTCACCCGCAGTTTGTGTAACCGTCTTGTTGACGTAGTAAGAAACCCCTTCGGAAGTCTCACCCAGGTAATCTATAGACCCCCGTTCCATGACTGCAACGCGACTACACAAATTAAGGATCGCCCCCATATTATGACTCACAAACAGCACGGTGCGCCCCTCGCTCGCCACGTCGGACATCTTGCCCAGGCACTTCTTCTGGAACTCCGCATCTCCCACCGCCAGCACCTCGTCCACGACCAGGATCTCCGGCTCCAGGTGCGCCGCGACGGAGAACCCCAGCCGCAGCCGCATGCCGCTTGAGTAGTGCTTGACCGGCGTGTCGATGAAGCGCTCCACGCCCGCGAAATCGACGATCTCGTCGAACTTGCGGTCGATCTCCTGGCGCGACATGCCCAGGATCGCGCCGTTCAGGTAGATGTTCTCGCGCCCCGTCAGCTCCGGGTGAAAGCCGGTGCCGACTTCCAGCAACGACCCCACACGCCCGTACACATCCGCGTAACCCTCGGTCGGCTCGGTGATGCGTGAGAGCACCTTGAGCAGCGTGCTCTTGCCCGCCCCGTTGCGCCCGATGATGCCCACCACCTCGCCATGCTGCACCTCGAACGACACGTCCTTGAGCGCCCAGATCGTCTCGTCCAGCCCTGCCGCGCCGTACGCCTGCCCGCGCAGTAAGTTCCGCGCCCGCCTATACGGTGCGGTGAACGCATCGGTGAGCGTCTCGCGGAACGTGCGGTAGCCGTTCTGCGCCGCCCCGATGCGGTACATCTTGCCCAATCCCTCAACCCGAATCGCTACGTTGCTCATACCATCCCTTTACACCACATCCGCGAAGGTCTTCTCCATGCGCCGGAAGTAAAACGCGCCGCTCACCAGCAGCGCCAGCGCCGCCACCACCGATACCGCCAGCAGCGGTCCCGGCGCGGTGTTCGTGTCCAGCAGCGCCCAGCGAAAGCCCTCGATCACGCCCGTCATCGGGTTAAGCCCGTACACCGCGCGCAGCAGGTCGTTCTCGATCAGGCTGCTGGGATATGCGATCGGCGTGGCGAACATCCAGAACTGCGTCAGGAACGGGATCGTGTACTTCACGTCGCGGAACTGCACGTTCATCGCCGAGAGCCACAGCCCCGTGCCCAGCGACGTGACGAACGCCAGCAGCAGCAACAGCGGCAGCCAGATCACGTTCGCGGTCGGCGTGATGCCGTAGACCAGCATCATCCCCAGCAACACGACGAACGCCAGCACGAAGTCCACCGCCGGTGCCAGCACGCTGGAGATCGGCACCACCAGGCGCGGGAAGTAGATCTTCTTGATCAGGTTGGCGCTGCCCACCAGGCTGTTCGAGGACTGCGACAGCCCCGTGGCGAAGAACGTCCAGGGCACCAGCGCCGCGTAGCTAAAGATCGGATACGGCACGCCATCCGAGGGAATCTTCGCTAATCTGCCGAAGAACAGGCTGAACACCACCATCGTGAAGAACGGCTGGATGATCGCCCAGGCCGCGCCGAGCACGGTCTGCTTGTAGCGCACCTTGATATCGCGCCAGGTCAGGAAGTACAGCAGCTCGCGGTACTCCCACAGCTCTTGCAGCTTCAGCGACACCCAGCCCTTCGACGGCTCGATGCGCAGGTGGTACTGCGGTGCGGGCTGAGGTTCCGCGTCCTGCCCGGTGGTTGCTTCAGCAGTTTGTGAAGGCTTATCAGTTACTGTCGCCATAGCCTATCCTGGGATTCGTGCAGCAATAGTTATCTGCAGTCGGGTCTATTTTGCCCATTCTCTCGCCTTTGTCAATCTGGCATTGCCGCATGTTTCGCCCACGTATCCAGCACACCTCGATAACCCACGCAAACGATCGCACGCCCGGGTATCAACAGTCACACGCAAACCTCAACCACCTACTGCCGCTAGTGCCGCCGCTACGAACCCCACGCTTGCCCTGCGTCATCCCACGCGTAGCGGGTGGTGTTTGATTTTCGCCTGCAGCGGAGTATACTTTGCCGTTGTTCACAACCTGATTCAACCAACTAGGAAGCGATCATGAGCGAAAGCACGAAAGTACTCGTCACCGGTGCCGGCGGTTTTATCGGGCACCATCTCGTCACCTTCTTGAAGGAACACGGTTACTGGGTGCGCGGTGTCGATCTGAAATATCCGGAGTTCGCCCCGACCGACGCGGACGAGTTCGAGATTCTGGACCTGCGACGCTGGGCGGACGCGTTGCAAGCCGCGCGCGGAGTGGACGAAGTCTATGCGCTGGCGGCGGATATGGGCGGTATGGGCTACATTTCGTCGCACCATGCCCACATCCTGCACAGCAACCTGCTGATCAATCTCAACACGATTGAAGCGGCGCGGATCAACGATGTGCAGCGCTACCTTTACACCTCGTCGGCGTGTGTGTATCCCGAATACCTGCAGACCGAGACCAACGTCACGCCGCTGAAAGAAGATGACGCCTACCCCGCCCAGCCGCAAGACGCGTACGGCTGGGAAAAGCTGATCACCGAGCGCCTGAACATGCACTACCGCGACGATTACGGAATGCAAACCTACGTCGTGCGCTTCCACAATATCTTTGGCCCGCTAGGCACGTGGGAAGGCGGGCGCGAGAAGGCCCCCGCTGCGCTGTGCCGCAAAATCGCGGTGGCAAAACTGACCGGCAATCCTGAGATCGAAATCTGGGGTGACGGCGAGCAAACGCGCTCGTTCTGCTATATCGACGACTGCACCACCGGTATTTACCGCTTGATCCGGTCCGACTACCATGACCCGTTGAACCTCGGCCAGGATCGTATGGTCACGATCAACGAACTGGCAGACATCATCGCGGATATCGCCGGTATAACGATCGTCAAGCAACACGTCGATGGGCCGCAGGGCGTGCGCGGGCGCAACTCGGACAACTCCAGGCTGCGCGAAGTGCTGAACTGGGAGCCGGAAATCTCGCTCGAAGCGGGGTTGGCGACGACCTACGCCTGGATCGAAGACCAGGTCCGCGCCAAGCTAGGCAAGTAGCGTCCCCGATATATATCAGCATACCGTGAAAACGGGATGTCTCACCAGCCAGGTGACTCATCCCGTTTTGTTACCAGTCCCGGACCGCAGGGGACCCAACCCGCGCAGCCACCCCACCAGGCGCACAGCACCGACCGGAAGGACGTAGCTCAACAGCACATACAGCCGCCGCGTGGTACTGTGTTCGGGGTCCAGCCGGATCGCAGCGCGGAACGCGTCGCGCGCCTCAGCCCGGCGATTCATCCGCCAGCACACGAGGCCCAAGACATGATGCCGCCCGGCGAGCAGCCGATCATAGGCTGCATCGTCAATACAGTCTTCACGGCCTGGATAGTCCCGCGCAAGTTGGTACAACTTCAGACGCGACTGCGACATCCCGAGCGCATTCGTATGCATGGCATTGGGGACATACCGATAGAGCGCCAACGGCTCGTGGATGTAGATAAACGGATATCGTGACGCCAACCGCACCCACATTTCCCAATCCTGGGCGTTGGTCATGTCCTCGTTAAAGCCGCCGGCATCCAGGATCAGATTACGACGCACCAGGGGCGCGGCTTCCATAATAAAATTGCCCCGCTTGCCAATCAACAGTTCGCAGAAAATATTCCCTGACGGCAGCACGGGATGTGAACGCGGCAGGATCGTGTGCCCGTCCTCAGCGACACTCTCATAATCTGTATACACAGCGCCCGCGTCGGGATGCTCGGCGAACACCTCCACGCAGCGCGCGATCTTCTCAGGCAGTAGTTGATCATCAGCATCACAGTAGTTCACATAGACACCGCACGCGTGCCGTGTTCCGGCATTACGTGCAGCGGGCAGACCGCGATTGTCCTGGTAGACATAACGAATCCGGTCACCGTAGCGTTCGCGCAACATCTCCCCCGTGCCATCCGTCGAGCCGTCATCGATGACGATCACCTCGCAGTTAGGATATGTCTGGCCCAGCGCGCTGTCCACAGCGTCACAGACATAACGCCGGTGGTTATACGTCGGGATTACGATGCTGACGAGTGGCATGTCGCTGGCCGGCATGGCAACTAACTTCCTGTGTTATTGCGGCGCATGTGTTCGCGGATGTACGCATCGAGTTGCTTGACACGCTGAGCGTAAGTATGGTCGCGTAAGGTGCGCTTCTGTCCGGCAGCGGCAATGGCGCGCCGCTCGTCGTCGTGATCCAGCAAATAGCGCGCTTTTTCAACCGCTTCCTCGGCGCTGCGATATGTCACGACTTCGCTGTCCGGTTCGAATAACTCGTGCAGATTTTGCTTCCAGTCGGTGAGCAGACAGGTTCCAACGCCGGTTGTTTCGTACAACCTGTAATTTGATGCAAATGCAGATGGACCATGCGCATTCATCCCCACTTTGAAGCCAGCCACCGCCTGGTACATGTCTAAGCCGTATACCGGTGGTTGCTGCCGAGATTTCAGGAAAGCAAAGAGTGGCTCATAAGGACGGCGTTCCTTAACTTCCGTCCAGGTCCCATAACGCGGTAAACGGCGCGCGACCTGATCCAGGCGTAACTGAACCAACGCTTCCAGGATCACATAATAGCCTTGTCGCAAATACCCAATCAAGCGCGGACGCCTGTACGCGAGATCGGATATTTCACCGTAGAGACTGAAATCCATATGCTGAGCGATATTGTAGAACAGCCTCACTCGTCGGTTATGATATTGTGTTCCGTAAGTCAGGTTTCCGACAAAGCCCACGTCAGCCGTGAAAGAATCCGAAGGCGTCAGCCGGTCCAGGATTTGCGGCGCGAAGGCATGATGAAGCTGGCGCGAAGCTTTACCCGCCCGCTCCAGGTATGCTACTGATTCCGGCGAACAGGACAACACGAAATCATGTTCGCGAAAATCGCTCACAGGCCGCAGCGCTTCCCCAATCGAACCGATAACCAGCACGCGTGAATGGCAGCGTTCCCTGGCCTGAGAAATAAAATCAGCGCGAAAAGCTGGTATCCATGCGCTGACAAAAAGCACATCAGGTTGAAAGCGCTCGACCTGCGCTAACGCAATATCCCGCATCCATTGTGCTTCAGAATAATGTATATCGTGTTCGTATGCCCATTGCTTTTGTAAAGGCTCCGCATCCCCAATGATCTCTTCAGCTTCGTAGCCTAATTTGCGCAGTTCAACGGAAAAGAAATCCGAACGATGAAACGCGTCGTATAAATGCGCGTTCAACTGCTCAATATAGGGTTTGGTCTCCAGTCCGGGGCGCCGTGCATAAAACTGTCGGAGATAAGAACGGAAACTCGAGGAAATGCGCAAAAAACGGTAGCTCATACACGTGCCTCGCCAGATATACGTCGTCGCAGCCAGCGTAGCGCAACCGGTACGCGGTACAGTCCGGAATACCCCAGTAGGCGTAGTCCAAGCTCATGACGGTAAACCGGGGAACGCAGCAGGTCCGGATGCCGCAGCGACCACGTCACCAGTTGCCACAACGCGCGCGCATGATGTACGCCATACGGCATATCACGATAGGGATACGTCAACGCCTTCAGATACGCCTGAACCACGACCCGCTGACGGGATCGATCCAGATGCTGGCGCGCCCACTGGTACACACTGTGCCACATGATAACCTTTAACCGGTAGCGCTTAATCAGGCTCAACCGTTCAACCAATCGGTTCCCCTCATAAACGCGACGTATAGCGACCGGTTTTTCCAGGTTTCCGGGGACCAGGTACCCCATAGCCGCCATCTTTAGAATCATCGCGGTGTCTTCATGGCGATGCATACCAAACCAGCCGGTCCTGTCAAACAGTGAGCGTTTGACGACCAACGCATCAACCGAAAAATGACCATGCGTATCCCTCGCCAGCGCCTCAAATAACTCGCCGGCCTCAAGCCGCTGCGTTATCGTCGTCAACGATGATGTTCGACCATGCTCAAAAAAACACTCGCGCGCAACGTCATTTTCAAATTTGGCGTCAATGGCCTCATACACACCATCGATACGGGGGTCTTGCTCGAACATCTGCCGCGCCGTTTCAAACCGTCCCGGAAGATAATAATCGTCCGCGTCCAGAAACGCGATGTACGGGCATGTGCTGCGCTGGATTCCGAGATTCCGGCTTGCCCCGGCCCCGCGATTCGCCCCGCCGGGGTGGCGATACAGCGCCACACGGTCGTATTGCGCGGCGATCCGCTCGCACACCGCCAGGCTATCATCCGGCGATCCATCTTCCACCAGGATCACTTCTGCCACTTCCGGCTGCGCCAGCGCGGACTCAACCGCCTGGGTGACGTAATCGGCGGCGTTGTAAACGGGGATGATGACGCTCACACGCATGCGCGTCTGCTCCTTGGCTGTTTTGCGGGTTGCCTGCCCTTCAATCGACTTGTGTCCAGAACGCTTCTGGCGCGATGGTCTTGCCGCGCCGGTTCCACAAGGCATCCCAGATGCCCCGGCAAGCGAAATAATTCTTCGGTTCGCTCTCGCGCACGTTTCGGCGCAGAACCAGCGCCTTGATCAGTAACTTCAAACACTGATGGCGCCGCAGGTACTGCCGCAGTTGAACAAAATAATCGCGGTGTCCAAGATAACTGCCCACCAGCCGCAGCCGGTTGCGCACCTTGTAATAGTGAATCGCCCCTTGAAGCAGCGCGTTTGTATCCGACGCGCCGCGCAGCCTATGCACGACGATCGAGCCGGGAACCACATAGGATGGGATACCGTGCCGTGCCATGCGGAAACAATAATCGGTCTCCTCGCCATACAAAAAGAACGACGCGTCCATAAAACCGAAACGGTCGATCACCGCCAGCGGGATGAGAAAACTGCTCCCGCTGATGTTGGCGACGCGCCGGGGCTGCATGTCGGTGAGCCAATCCGCATAACGCACATCCCAGCTTACCGTTTCCTGCTGCAAAAAAAGCGGCTGGCCGCCGGAATCAACGCTCCAGCCCGTGAAGTGTATCCGCGACTCGCTGGCAGCGTCCAGCGGCACGCTGCCGTACAGCCCAGAGCCAAACTGCTGGAAGGCCTCAACCAATGTACGCAGCGTTGCAGGCTGTACGATGACATCATTGTTTAGAATCCACATCAACTCCGCGCCGGTCTGCTGGATCCATCCCAGCGCCAGCCGGTGGCCGCCCGCGTAACCCAGGTTTTCTTCCGCGCGAATGATCGTCAACTGCGGGAACGCCGCCCGAAGTCGGGACACCGACTCATTGAGCGACGCATTGTCGACAACCACGACATCGTAATGCGGGTAGTCCAGGCTTTCCAACGATTGCAGACACGCGATCGTGTGCTGGTAGTTGTTCCAGTTAACGATCGAAATATACACACGCGGGGCCCGCGTCACCGCATTGTCAGGTTCGTCGCCTGGTTGACTCCTGCTTGTCATCGCTCATCCAGAATACTACGTCGGTACCGCTCACCGAGATCAACCGCCTGCAGCACCGTATCAGAGGCCGTTTAAGATGTAGGGGCCGCCGTGTCTGCTCAGCACCGGGAATTGTATGCACCATTCAATGAGATTAAACTCGCCGCGATCACTGGGACAAAGACTATCAAACCCGGCGCGTTGCTTTTCCCCAACAATACCCACCGGCCCGCGCACAGCGGCTTCATCGCGTGGCAATTTCGATACACACATCGACGGACCTGACAGCATTCGCTCCCGCACGAGAATACAGCCGACGGGAACACTGTATGCACCGATCTATCGCGCGCCTATTGTATCCTGCGCCTAGCCCCTGTCAACCGCCTTAACTGTACGCGGCAACCCTCGTCGTTACAAGCGTTTTAATAGCGCCGCACTTGCCCCGGATTCCGTCCTATAGTATGCTTAACTTAGACCTTAACAGCGATGTGTATCGCGTATAGGACCATGCCATATCATGGGCGCAGAGGATAAGGAGCTGGCTTGATGAACTTGCTGGAACTGATGCGCTCGGTGGCGCTGTTCGAAGGGCTAAACGACGAGCAGCTCCAACGCCTGATCGACATCAGCGATGAGGAAGTCTTCAATGACGGCGACGTTGTGTTTGAGCAGGGCACGACGGGTGATCGCCTCTATTTTGTGGTGCAGGGTCAGGTCGCAGTACGGCTGCAGAACCTGCCCGACCAGCGGCCCCGCACGCAAGTGTACCTGGGACGCGGGCAGGTGATCGGCGAAATGGCGCTGCTGGACAAGGGACCACGTTCGGCCACGATCAAATGCCGGCGCGATAACACCATCCTGCGCTCGATCAGTCACGCGGCGTTCACGGCGCTCTGCGACCATGACACCACGATTGGATACATCGTCATGCGGAATATGGCGCGGGACCTGTCCTTCAAGCTGCGCCATAGCAATCTCGATTTGGGAATCGGCTAGCGAGCACCTCTGGGGGATAAGGAAAACACCCATGATGCGATATCAGGTGAGCTACGTTGTGATCGGCGGTAAGCATCCCGGTGCCATCGTCAACGAACTCAAACGTCCTCAGGTAGGTGATCGCATTGAGATCGGCAGCAACACCTTTGAAGTTGTCGAAGTAACGGAAGTCATACCGCCACGCGGAGATTTTGCGTTCCTGCACGCAACGGTGAAACCGACCACCGCCGTACCGAACGCGGAGAGCGACACCGGCACGTAAGTGCCCATTTCTAACCGTGCGTCACACGGTTCAGCCGCCCGCTATGATCGTCCCAGCGGGCGGTTTCCACATCTCCGCCAGGACCACCGGCGGCTAAAGCGCCAGCACCCACTCGACCACGCGCGGTGTCAGCGCCACTTCCAGCAGTGCCGCTAACGCCAGCAGCGGTATCACCACGCCGATCCCCAGCTTGATCGTGTCGCCCAACGCGCGCAGCCACGCTTCCCCCGCCGTCATGTCGTCAGGGGGGCGCGTGACGATGCTGCCAAGCCGCACCGCTGCCGCGCCAGCGATCAGAATCGCGGGTATCTCAGCCACACCGTGCGGGATCACGGCGACGATGAACGGCAAAGGCGACAACCCCGCGTGAACCACTTGCGCCAGCACAAAACCGAGCACGCCAAACGGCAGCGGCACCAGCACCAGCGCCAGGACGCCGAAGGTAAACATCGCCAGGATCGTCGCGGCCAGCAGAACGCGCATATTCTGAATAAACGCCATCACTACCAGGTTCGGGTTGCCCTGCCCCAGCTCAAACCACGTGCGCAGATTCGCCAACAGGACCTCGTCATCCACCTCGACTTCGTCCAGCGGCAAGGTGTAATAGTCTGCCGCGATCCACCCGGCGACAAACGCAGCAGCGATCGTGACCAGCACCACCAGCAACCCTGCCCGCAGTTCCCGCAGCGCCGGAAAGACGCTCAGCCGGTACCACCGCCCCACTTCAAACGCCTGCAGCGGGCCGCGAATCTGCGCCCAACACACGGCCCACGCCCAGCGCAGGTTAAGCTGATCGAGCGCGCGGCCCAGCAATTCCTCGCGATTGAAAATCCGCGCCCCCATGCGCACCAGTAACACAGTAGCCACCAGCGCGCCGAGCGTGATGTACCACAGCAAGTAGCGCATATGCGGCTGGACCATGATCGTGCCTTCCAGCATCACCAACATGGACATCGGGATGATGATGAAGCTGGCGAGCAGATTCGCCGCGCGCGTGGATGTCGTCTGGCTGGACACAACCACCGCGCCCGTGACCATCAACAACGCCTGCACGGTCGTCAGCAGCACGATCTGGATCACGAGCACCGGTTCGGGCCGCCACTGCTGTTCACCCAGCACAAGCCCCCCCATGTAAATCGCGATGCCTGCATAGCTCGCCAGCAGCGGCGGCAGCATTGCTGCCACCGACTTGCCCAGGTATAGTTCGGCATTCGTCAACGGGGTGGACAGCAGCGGTTCCAGGCTGCGACGTTCCTTTTCCCCAACGAACGTTTCCAGTGCGATCACCAACGAGATCGACACGGGGAAGAACCCGACGATCATCGGCATTAACGGCAGCAGCGCAGGCAGCAAGTCTTCCGCGCCGTTCTCCTCAAAGAAGCCGGTGAAGATGCGCGTCATCACATTGGCCAACAGCGGAAAAACCAGCGTCAGCAGAAAGATCGGCACCATGATCCGCCAGTCGCGCAGGCTGTCACGCACCTCTCGCCGCGCCACGATCAGGGCGTTCTCGACGGTCAGCGCCACGCTCGCGCGCGGAAGCTCCTGTGCTTGCGCGTCGAGCAGCGCCCGCTTTTGCACCCTATTCGTTGCGCTCGACATCGCGATTCTCCGCCCCCTCGTCTTCCGCTACGATCTGCAAATACACGTCTTCCAACGTCTGCGTCACTTCACTTAACGTCACAATATCCAGCCCTGCCCCCGCCAGCCGCCGGATCACCTGGGGATTCGTCACCGCCGGTTCCGGCGTGCGATAACGCAACCAGCAATCTCCCTGCTCAACTACGCTTACCATCTCGTGCAGTTCCTCGAGCGCGCCGTTAAGATGCTGCCTCAGACGTAGCTCCATCAGCGGCTCGCCCACAAAACGCTGCGACAGCTCGCGGAACGTGCCATTCGCGATAATGCGTCCTTTGCGTATCACTGCGATCCGGTCGGCGAGGCTTTGCGCTTCGGTCAGGTTGTGCGTGGTGATCGCGATCGTGCGGGCGTCCTGCCGCAGCGCACTGATCGCGTCGCGAACCAGCTTCGCGCTCTGCGGGTCCATCGCCGAGGTCGGCTCGTCCAGCAGCAGCACGGGTGGATCGTGTAACATGGCGCGCACCAGCGCGAGCTTTTGTTTCATGCCTTTAGAATATTCGCCCAGCCGTTTATCGAGCGCGTCCCCTAATCCGAAATGTTCCATCAGGGCCAGCGGGCGGCGTTTGCGTTCCTGCGGTGGCAGGTGATAGATGCGCGCGAAGAAATCCAGGTACTCGATCCCCTTCATGCGCTCGTACAAGCCATGCTGTTCGGTCAGCACGCCCACCGAACGCCGGACCAGGGCGGCCTGCTGCACGACGTCATACCCCGCGACACGCGCCCATCCCGCCGACGGTCTGAGGATCGAGGTCAACATGCGTACGGTCGTCGTCTTACCCGCCCCGTTCGGCCCTAAAAGCGCAAAAATCGTTCCAGGTTCGACCGTCATCGACACCCGGTCCACCGCGCGAAAGTCTCTGAAATACTTGGTCAGGTCGTGCGTTTCGATCATGCGGATTACGTCTGCCTCTATCTACCGGCCTATCCTAGATTGTATAGGCTGCATCCGGCAAATCCAATACACGCCGATCGTGGTGTACCTGAAATCGGCGTGAAAACGGCGCGACTGGAAGCGAACACCATCTGGAACACAAACGACGCACCCTGTACAGGCGCGTCGGGGGTACCCAAGACGAGAACAGTCTGCCAGGCGGTCGCGTCCCGGTCATGAGGCGGGCGACTGCCGCGACTCGTCGCGCCGCAGACGCGCCACCAGTGCCGCACGGTGCCGCCACAACAGCACCAACAATGCCAGCAGCGCCCCCCCCGCGCTCACCACCTGCGAGACGTTCACCACGCCGACCGTCGCGACTTCGATACGCAAGAACTCGAGCAAATACCGCGCCGTGCCGTACGCGATCACGTAGAGCAGCAAGAAATCGCCCTTCTTAAAGCGGTCGCGCCAGCGCAGCCACACCGTCACCAGCACAATCACCGTGAGCAAATTCCACAGCGACTCATACAAGAACAGCGGGTGGAATGTCGTGTCGCTGGCGTACTCCGGCGGCGGGTTGCTCACCGTGATGCCCCAGGGCAGATCGGTGGGTTCGCCGTACAACTCCTCATTTACGTAGTTCCCCCAGCGCCCGATGGCCTGCCCCAGCGGGACCGCGATCGCTGCCATATCCAGCCACGCGAACAGATCCAGGTTATTTCGCCGCGCATACCAGATCACGCCAATCGCGCCGCCAATGACCGCCCCGAAAATCGAAAGGCCGCCGTTCCAGATGATCAACGGGCCATCGTGCAGATCAAAGGGGTGAGTCAGGTACCATTCCGTCGTGCGCCCGGCCTCCACCGACGAGATCGACGGGAACAGAATGTGCCACACCCGCGCGGCGATCACCCCCAGCACCACGATCCAGATCAACGCATCCCAGACGTGGTCCGAGTCTTTTCCGTCGCGTTTCGCCATCCACGCCACCAGCAACGCAGCCATAAAAATGCCGGTGACGATCAGCAGGCCATAGTAATGAAACGTCGGGTTAAGGGTCAAGCCAAACAGGTCAACCGGGCCAAGCTCCAGCCCATGCCGGTGAAACGTCATCGCGAAGTCTACCTTCCCGCTCTTTTCAATTCACGATACACATGCCAGACACGGTGCGCAACGGTCAGATTTGTGCCAATTGCCAGAATCCATAAACCGGGTTTCACCCACCCGGTCAGCAGCATCGCCAGGATAACAAATGTGCGTTCCATGCGCGTCAGCAGCCCGACTTCGCAATCCACGCGCAACCCCCCAGCCCGCGCCCGCACATAGCTGACCAGCAACGAGCCGATCAGGGCCGCCAGGGCCAGTAACAGCGCAGTTTCATCGTTTCTGCGGCTGAAATACAGCGCGAAACCAACATAAAGCAAGGCATCAGCATACCGGTCAAGCGTTGAATCCCACAGCGCCCCGAATTTGCCCACGCGCTGCATCGCACGCGCCACCGCCCCATCGAGTGCGTCGAACGGCGTACCGGCGATCATGATCATGGCGGCCCAGAAGAATTCGCCCTGGGCGATGGCGTAACTCGCCACACCGACCATGACAAACCCCATGAACGTGACCATATCCGGATGTATGCCCCATGCCCACAAGTGACGCCCGATACGCGTGGTGATCCCCCCCGTCAAGTAACGCACCACATCCGTCAGGGTGGTGAAATGAGGCTTCGGCTCAGTTTTTGACATAAGGTTTACCTCGCTGGTTGTGTTGTTGGCAGCAAGAAAAACAATCTTCGCCATCCAGTAATTTAACCCTTGCCAAGCCCCCCCTTGTACGGTAAACTACCTCGCACATCGGGGCGTGGCGCAGTTTGGCTAGCGCGCACCGTTCGGGTCGGTGAGGTCCCCGGTTCAAATCCGGGCGCCCCGACAGATTGTACCAGGGATTTGGCCAGTTTGGACCCCGACTGTCAAATCCTGAACATAGTAGGGGACTCCGTCTTTCGTATGCGTTGCGGCCCACTACCTGTGAAGGGAAGGGGCCGCAATTCGTTTATGGACACCACAACTGCCTACCAGGAAGCTGGTCCCTCGTCCGGTAGCACTTCCCCGCTGCACGCCGGGCACGAACCCCATGCGGTTACATCGGCACCATCAAGCTTACATCCAGACCGGAAGTCCCACCGCAATACCAGGCGCGCCACGCACGAGTATAGGATCGCCCCGGCGATCCAGCAACACGTGAGCGACTCGCGGCAACGGCTGAAACAACCTGCTGGTGGCCGTGTCGCGCTGCGGCTTCTGGTGCGCTGTCGCAATCGCAAGCCCCCTACACAAGCGACCGGTGCGGCAACCATCCACCCACGCCATGACGCTTAGCGGCCCAAGCCACCTTTTTAAGCTGTACAAGTTCATGAAAGCAGGCCCACGGCATGCCTGCCCATTTGACCCACGATAGAAAATATGATTAAATATGATCGAAGCGCTTCGATGAGTTCGCTATGGCAAAAGCAACGATAATGGCTGCAACAATCAAACAAGTCGCCGAACGGGCACAAGTTTCGATGTCCACCGTGTCACACGTCCTCAACGGGACACACTACGTCAGCCCCGAATTGACCGAACGCGTACTCCAGGCAGTCAAAGAACTGGATTACCAACTCAACCCGGTGGCGCGCAGTCTGGCCGGTGGACGCTCAGGCATGATCGGTTTGCTGCTGCCGGACTTGCTGTCCAGTTATTTCGGGGAAATCCTGCGCGGCGTCGACCGGACGCTGGCCGAGGCGGGGTACGAAATCATGCTGTATACCACGCATCACAAGAAGAACCGGGAATCGGAGTTCGTCAACGCACTGGTACGCGGATTGTCCGAGGGAGTCCTGCTGGTGCTGCCCAACGATCCGGGCGCGTATCTGGCCTTGCTGTACAAGAAGCGTTTCCCTTACGTCGTGATCGATCACCAGGGCTTTGATGATTTCAGCCCGACCGTCGTCGCGACGAACTGGCAGGGCGCATTTGAAGCCACCCAGTACCTGATCGCGTTAGGCCACCGGCGGATCGGCTTCATCACGGGCGCATCACACACCAGCAGCGCGTTCGAACGCCAGAACGGCTACCGTGCCGCGCTCGAAGAGGCCGGGATCGCGTTTGATCCTGAGTTGATCGGCCAGGGAACGTTCATGCGGCCTGAGGCATACCAGGCAACCGAGACTTTGCTCGCCTTACCCGATCCCCCGACTGCGATTTTCGCCGCTAACGATGTGTCCGCCTTTGGCGTGATCGATGCAGTGCGTAACCGCGGCCTGCGCATTCCCGACGACATATCCGTGATCGGATTCGACGATATCCCGGAAGCGTCCACCGTGCGCCCCGCGCTGACTACAGTACGGCAGCCCCTGACCAAGATGGGGAGTATTGCAGCCGAAATGCTGCTGAAATACATCGAAAATCCAGACCTGCCGACTCAACGCGTTACGTTACAGACAGAACTCATCATCCGCGAATCCTGCACACAGAGAAAGGGGTGATTGCCTGCATATACCGTAGCATGATCGACTCGCACAGGCGTTTCGGAAAGTAACAAAGATAAAAGATAAGGAGCTTGAAAATGCGTAAATTGTTGATCTTGTCCCTCATTCTGGTTCTGGTCGTTGGCGGGGCGGGTTCGATTGCCAGCGCACGCCAGACTAAATCAATCACGTTTTGGCACATTCAGAGCACCGGCACCGGGCCGGAGTTGATCCAGAACGCTGTGGATCGCTACATGGCCGACAACCCGGATGTGGAAGTTGAAGTCGTGCCCATGCAGAACGACCCCTACAAAACGCGCATCCGTACCGCCATGGGCGCGGGCGACGCGCCGTGCGTGTTCCCCTCTTGGGGCGGCGGTCCGCTGTATGAATACGTGCAGTCTGAACAGGTGGTCGACCTGACGCCCTACATGATGGAAGACGATTACTACACGCGCTTCCTGCCCGCCGCGTTGAGCAACGTCACCTTCGAGGATAAGATCTGGGGCGTCCCGGTCGAGAACACCGCCGTTGCCGTGATCTTCTACAACAAGCAAATGTTTGAGCAGTACGACCTCGAGGTTCCCGAAACGTGGAGCGAACTGCTCGACGTCGCGCAGGTCCTGATCGACAACGGCATCGCGCCGTTCTCGCTGGCGAACAAGACCAAGTGGACCAGCTCAATGTACTACATGTACCTGGTCGACCGCCTCGGTGGGCCGGAGGTGTTTGCCTCCGCCGCGAATCGCACCGGTGGTAGCTTCGAAGACCCCGTGTTCGTGCAGGCCGGTGAGATGGTGCAAGAACTGGTCGAGATGGGCGGGTTCAACGAGGGCTTCAACGGCCTGGACTACGACACCGGCCAGGGCCGCATGTTGATGTATGCCAATCAGGCCGCGATGGAGCTGATGGGGTCCTGGGAGCTTTCGAACTTCCTGGCCGAGAACGAAGATTTCTTCAACAACGCGCTGGGGGTTTTCCCCTTCCCCGCGATTGAAGGCGGCGAAGGCAGCCCCACCAATGTCGTCGGCACGGTTGGCGACAACTACTACCACATTTCGACGAACTGCGACTACCCCGACGAAGCGTTCGAGATGATCACGTACCTGATCGATGACACGTCGGTCGCCGAGCGCGTCGAAGCCGGGCGTATCCCCCCGGTGGTAGGCATCAGCGAGATGCTGGAAGACCCGATGCTACAAGAGGTGATGCAGATCGTCGAGGAAGCCGAAAGCGTGCAGTTGTGGTATGACCAGTATCTACCTCCTGAACTGGGCGAGGTCCACAAAGACCTGATGCAAGCCCTGTTCGGCCTGGAGATTACCCCGGAAGAGGCCGCTGCCGCTCACGAAGAAGCTGTAGCAAACTACTTCGGCGGGTAAGCGAGACGAGCAACGTCACTGAAGGGAGTGGGCCACCGCGCCCACTCCCGCCTAAGGGGTATTTACAATGACTTCAGCAGTGCAGGAAAAAAAGCTCTGGTATGCACGCCTGCGGGCGCTCTTGCCACAATGGAACCAGGATACCCTGACCATAACCCTCTTCCTGCTACCGACAATCATTTTCATGGGCGTGTTCGTCATCTGGCCGATCGTCAATTCCTTCCAACTGAGCTTTTACAAATGGAATGGCATCGCGCCCACACGTAACTACATCGGCTTGGACAACTGGACGCGCCTGCTGGAAGATGACATTTTTTTCAAAGCATTTGGCAACAATCTAAAGGTCGTAGTGCTGTCGATCGCGATCCAGATACCCCTGGGCATGGGGCTGGCGATCCTCTTGGAGCAAGGGGGCCGCTTCTTCCTGTTCCGGATCTTCAAAACGGTCTATTTCTTCCCTATGCTGATGTCCTCGGTGGCGATCGGTATTCTTTTTAAATACATCTACGATCCGGTCTTTGGGCTGGTGAATCCGGCGCTGGAAAGCGTGGGCCTGGAAAACTGGACCCGCGCGTGGCTCGGTGACACCGACACGGCTCTATACGCGGTCATCGGCGTGATATCGTGGCAGTACACCCCGTTCTACATGATCCTGTTCCTGGCGGCGCTCTCAGGCGTGCCGGAAGAACTGCGCGATGCATCGCTCATTGACGGGGCAAACGAACGGCGCTACTACTGGCACATCGCGTTGCCGATGGTGCGCGGCACGGTGCGCACAGCGGTGATTCTCTCCCTGATCGGGTCGCTCAAATATTTTGACCTGATCTGGGTGATGACCGAGGGCGGTCCGAACAACGCGTCCGAACTAATGGCGACCTATATGTACAAGAAGGCGTTCCCGTCCTTTGAGGTCGGTTACGGCAGCACGGTAGCTTCGGCGCTGTTCATCATCGTGATGGTGCTTGCGGTCGCCATGTTCACCCTGACCCGCCGCTACGAGACCGAGGTGTGAGCCTATGTCAATCCGAACCCCTCTAAAAACCACGCTGCTGCTGGCGATAGCACTGGTCTGGTTGGTAATCGCAGGGACGCCTTTCTACTTCATGGCGCTGACAGGCTTCAAGGGCCAGTTCGAGCTGTTTTCCGGGAAATCGGTCTTTTCCCTGCCGGAGAACCCCTCGCTCGGCAACTACGAAGAGGTGCTCACATCGGGGTCGTTCTTCACATACGTGCAAAACAGCGTGCTGATCGTTGGCGTGTCCGTCGTTTTGATCCTGCTGTTCTCGGCGATGGCGGCCTACGTATTCGCGCGTTTCCGCTTCAAGCTGAACCGCCCACTGTTCATGCTGGTGATCGCCGGGCTGGTCATCCCGCTGCACGTCACGCTGATCCCGGTGTACCTGTTCACGCGCGAGATCGGGCTGTACGACTCGCTGTGGGCGCTGTTGGGGCCGTATGTGGCGTTTAACCTGCCGCTCTCGATCTTCATCCTGACCGATTTTATGCGGCAGATTCCCAGGGAAATTCAGGAAGCAGCGTATATCGACGGCAGCGGCCCGATCCGATTCTTCTTCCGCATGGCGCTACCCCTTTCGACGCCGGGGCTGGCGACTATGGGCGTGTATAATGCCGTCGTGCTGTGGAACGAGTTCGTGTTCGCGTTTGTGCTGATCACGTCACCGGCCAACCGCCCGCTGCCGCTGGCGATCTGGGAATACCAGGGCCAGTATTCCATGAACATTCCCGCCATTATGTCTGTGCTGACGCTGTCAGCGCTCCCCCTGATCTTGATCTACATTGTAGGGCAGGAGCGCGTGCTGAAAGGGATGATGGCCGGCGCGCTCAAGTGATTGTTGATGTTACATAAAACGAATCGAGGGTAATCATTATGTCTCAAGACCAACCGCTTTATCGCGACGCGACCCGTCCAACGGGCGAACGCGTGCGCGATCTACTGGGGCGTATGACGCTGGACGAAAAACTGGCGCAGCTTGGCAGCCTGTGGGTTTATGAGCTGCTCGACCGCCAGGCGTTTTCGCCGGAGAAAGCGAACGCGCGGCTGCAGCACGGCATAGGCCAGATCACGCGCATTGGCGGCGCGAGCAACGTAAATCCGCGTGAAAGTGCCGAACTGGCGAACACGATCCAGAAACACCTGCTGGAAAACACGCGCCTGGGTATTCCCGCGATGGTCCACGAGGAAAGCTGCAGCGGGTACATGGCGATGGGCGCGACCGCATTCCCGCAGATCATCGGAGTCGCCAGCACGTGGGAGCCGGACCTCGTCCGGGAAATGACGAGCGTGATCCGCCGCCAAATGCGCGCGGTCGGGGCACACCAATCGCTCGCCCCTGTGCTCGACATCGTGCGCGATCCACGCTGGGGCCGCGTCGAAGAGACATTCGGCGAGGACCCGTACCTGGTAGCGCGCATGGGGACGGCATACGTGCAGGGGCTGCAAGGCGATGATTTTGGAACCGGCATCATCAGCACGGGCAAACACTTCCTGGGCTACGGCGTCACCGAAGGGGGGATGAACTGGGCTCCCGCGCACGTAGGCGAGCGCGAGATTCGCGAGGTATTTCTGCCCCCGTTTGAGGCCGCCATCAAAGAGGCGCGGCTTGGCTCGATCATGAACGCCTACCACGAGATCGATGGCATCCCCTGCGCCACGTCGACCTGGATCTTCCGCGACCTGCTGCGCGACGAATTGGGGTTCAACGGCATCGTCGTTTCGGACTATTTCGCGATCGATATGATCGGCGCTTATCATCACGTGACGGCGGACAAAACCGGGTCGGCGGTTGCGGCGATGCAGGCGGGGATTAACGTGGAACTGCCCAGCACCGATTGTTATGGGGACCCGCTGCGCGCAGCACTGGACAGCGGCGCGATCGATATGGCGCTGGTCGATGAGGCGGTCAGCCTGCTCCTGCGCATGAAGTTCGACCTGGGGATCTTCGAGAAGCCGTATGTCGACGCGGGACGCGCGCCGGAGATTTTCGACACGCCCGAACAACGCACGCTGGCCCGCACGATCGCGCAAAAGTCGATCGTGCTGCTCAAGAACGACAACAACGCTTTGCCCCTGCGCAAAGATATCGGCTCGATCGCCGTGATCGGTTCTAATGCCGCGAGCGAACGTAACCTGATGGGTGACTATTCCTACCCGGCACACATCGAAACGCTGGTTGAGATGATGCAGCAAGCCGGTGAAAACGCGCTGGGCATGACGCCGCCGGACGCGATCGATATGGTCGAGAACGCCGTGCCGACAGTCAGCATCCTGCAGGGGATCAAGACGGCGGTCTCGCCGCAAACCCAGGTGCGCTACGCGAAGGGGTGCGACGTACTGGACGACTCGACCGAAGGCTTCGCCGAAGCGGTGGCGATCGCGCAGCAATCCGATGTCGCGATCCTGGTCGTGGGCGACAAATCGGGCCTGACGGACGAGTGCACCTCCGGTGAGGCACGCGATCGCGCCGTGCTGGACCTGCCCGGCGTTCAGGAAGACCTGGTCCGTGCGGTACATGCGACCGGCACGCCGGTGATCGTGGTCCTGGTGAACGGGCGACCGCTGACGATCGCCTGGTTGCTGGACAACGTCCCCGCGATCCTCGTGGCCTGGCTGCCCGGTGAAGAAGGGGGTAACGCGGTGGCGGATGTACTGTTCGGTGATGTGTCGCCGGGCGGCAAACTCCCGATGTCGTTCCCGCGCGCGGTGGGCCAGATTCCAACCTTCTACAATCACAAACCGTCCGGCGGGCGCTCGCACTGGAAAGAACACTACGTCGAGACCAACGTGAAGCCGCAGTTTCCCTTCGGCTTCGGGCTGAGTTACACGCAGTTTGCGATCGACAATCTGCAACTCTCAAACACGCAGGCGCGCGCGGGCGAAACGGTCGACATCAGCGTAGATGTTACCAATGTCGGGGATCGCACAGGGGATGAAGTGGTGCAACTCTACATCCACGACGTGCTGGCCAGCGTTACGCGCCCGGTCAAAGAGTTGAAAGGCTTCCAGCGCCTCACGTTGCAGCCGAGCGAAAAGAAGACAGTCACGTTCCACCTGCCTGTGAATCAATTGGCCTTCTACGATCGCGAGATGGCCTTCGTGGTCGAACCGGGCACGATCGAGGTCATGGTCGGCAGTTCGTCGCGAGACCTGCCTTGCAAGGCAACGTTCGAGATCGTGGGCGAAACGGCCAACGTCGCGCAGTCGAAAGCGTATTTCTGTCCGACCTCGGTTGCTTAACCGGCCAATCAACCGCTTCACGGACGCTGTAGCATCGAACGCTGATCCCAACCGGGCATGGCCGGCAATCGCTGGTCATGCCCGGCTTTGCCGGCCAACCTGGACGGCGCGAAGGTCTGACCGTGTGTTTGACAGGTTGTTCGCAAACCCGAATCACGGGCAAGAGACATGATCCCCCGCCGCTGCATTATTTCAGATTTTCATCAGCCAATTTTGATTAATATAAATCCAAACCCGGATTTCCTACCGTATACATGGGTGAAGTAGCCCGCCACGGGTTACGACGTCCAAACACACGGAGGGAAATACCATGTCTCGAAAATCTATACTCGGATTTCTGCTTATCGGTATTGCACTTGTACTTGCACTTACTTTCCCCGTCAACGCCCAGGATGATGCCGTGCCGATGATCGAGGTTGCGGATCAAGTGGTGTTGGATGGCACGGTCACGATCGCCCAGGCGTACAGTGCCGGTCCGGGCTTTGTCGTAATCCATGCTGACAGCGGCGAAGGCGCGCCCGGCCCGGTGGTGGGTTACCGGTCAATCAATGCCGGTTACAGCTACAATTTCCGCGTGGACATTGATCCGGCAGCCGCAACGCCAACCCTGTTCGCGATGCTGCACGAGGATACCGGTGAAGTGGGAACGTATGAGTTTGGCACCGTCGAAGGGGCCGACGGACCGGTAGCCGTTGACGGCGCGGTCGTCACGCCCGCCTTTACCGTGAACGTGATCAACGCCAACGACCAGTTCGTGGACAACAGCGCTGTTCGCATCGCGTCGGTGACGGTGCCCCAACGTAGCTGGGTTGTGATCCACAGTGACGCGGACGGCAGCCCCGGCCCGGTGTTAGGGCAGACGCTGGTGAACGCGGGGACGACTGCGAGCGTGCTGGTATCTTTAAGCGGCGAGGCCACCAGCACACTCTGGCCGATGCTGCACGTCGATTCCGGTGTCGATGGCGAATACGAATTCGGCACGGTCGAGGGCGCGGACAGCCCTGTCCGGGTGAATGACCGCGTTGCCGTTACGTCCTTCCGGACGGTGCCACACATGCGCGTCCCAGACCAGATCGCCGCGCACGGCGATGCCATGAGCATGATGACCACGCCGGAACTGGTCGCGCAATCGGTGCTCTCAGAAGGTCCCGGCTGGCTGGTCGTTCACAGCGATGCGGACGGCAGCCCTGGCCCGGTTCTCGGCTGGACCGCGGTCCAGGACGGGCTGAACACCGATGTAGCAGTAGAACTCGATGCCGACGGGGTGACGCCTACGCTGTGGCCGATGCTGCACATGGACACGGGCACGGTGGGCGAATACGAGTTTGGCACGGTTGAGGGAGCAGACGGTCCCGTTGTGGTGGACGGCAGCCCGCTGACGTTTCCGGTCAATGCGGCGCCCGCGCTGATAATGGACGACCAGGCACTTGATGACGGCCAATTGGACATCACAGCCGCGTTGATCGACGCGCACGGCTGGCTCGTGATCCACGCGAGCCAAGACGGTGGTCCCGGCCCGGTGATCGCACATTACCCGCTGCTCGAAGGGGTGAATACCAACATCTCGATCAATGTGGACCCTGCAGCAGCTGGCGCGCAGGTGTTCCCCATGCTGCATTACGACACGGGCGAAGCGGGAGTGTACGAGTTTGGCACGGTTGAAGGTGCGGACGCGCCAGTACGTGTCGCTGGCAGTGTGGTTGTCGCTCCGTTAAACATCATTGGCGGTGAAGCCGCCTCAGAGATGGGCGGCGACGGCGAAAGCGCAGACGACAGCGTGTCAACCAGCCTGGATGGTGACGCGCTGGTCAGGATGCGCTGCACAGTCTGTCATTCGCGCGAGCGCATCAACAACGCCACTAAGGACCGTGCAGGCTGGGAAGCCACGGTCGACCGGATGATCGGTTACGGCGCGCGGCTTAACGACGCAGAACGCGCCGCCGTCATCGAGTATCTCGCCAGTAACTGACGTGCAGGGTTACCCCTGCTAGTTGCTCCGAAAAATCAAGGCCCTGTCTTTGCAGGCAGGGCCTTGGTCGGTGCCAGGATGCGGTTCAGGCGTGGTCAACCCAGCGGCACGCTCAAAACGCGGGGACCTGTCGGGCGGTCCGCAAACGGGCTACCCCCGGCAGGCTCAAGCGATACCCCTACCCCTTGGTACGCCTCAACCGATCGCTCGAACGGCACCTGGAGAAACACGGTATCATCTGCTGCATCCGGACCGAACAGCCCGCCACTGGTGCGCGCGCCGCCAGCATCAATTAACCACATTTGAAACGTCTGGTCACCGGTTATCTGCGGCAGCTGTGAAACACGCAGCACCGCCTGTTGTCCGTCAGGTGAAACGATCAGGCTGCCTGACACCGCGTCGTCCACGTCGCCGGGCACAACCGCATATTGCCGCGCGCCGGGCTGCGCGACAAGCTGCTCATACAGGGTGGCTGCATCAGGTGGCGGCACGGTGTCATCAGCCGGATCGTACTGCCAGAACAGCAACCCCACGACCGCAACAACCAGCAGCGCAGCAGCAGCGACCATCCAGCTTGTGCGGCCCTGGAGCAAACCCCGTAGCCTGTCCCGCATGTTACCACCGGCTCCGCGCGCGTCTTCATCACCGCTGCTGCGTGCTAAGCGCTGCCGCAGGTCGGCCTGCAAGTGTTCCGGAGCCGTTCGAAGCGGGGCCAGGACAACAAGCTGATCGGCAACTGCCTGATACTCGGCCAGAATCGCCTGCGCTTCAGGATCATCCTGGAGCCAGGATTCAAGTTCCGCCCGTTCATCGTCGTCCAAAGCGCCGATGACATATGCCGGTATGCGATTAAGCAGTTCCTCTCGTTTGTACGCCGCCATTTAGCTGATCACACCCATCTATCTGTGATGTCATTCACACATCGTGTATACCACTATAATACGGTCATTCTTCCGGATTTGGATTGCCGGTCGGCTCAGCCATCCACGCATCGCGAAGTTTTTGCATCCCCAACCGGATACGCGTCTTGATCGTCCCCACCGGCTGTTCCAGATAGCCCGCGATCTGGCTGTGTGACATGCCGTGAAAATAGGCCAGCTCAATCGCTTTACGCTGATCCTCAGGCAATTCCTGCAAGACGGCGACCAGGGTCCGCCTCAAATCCGTGTCGCCTTCCGCCCCCAGCACACTCTCCCATTGTTCAATATCGCTGTTCATGAATACCGGATTTTGCATCGGATCGCGTGCCTGCCTGCGATACGCATCAATCGCCAGACGCCGCGTGATGGTCAGCAACCACGTGACAAATGATCCCTTCTCCGGGTTGTAAGACTCGGCCTTGTTCCACAAGCGCATGAAGGTGTCCTGTGTGACCTCTTCGGCTGCCATCTGGTCATTGAGCACGCGGAAGGCAACCGAATACACGAGATTGGCGTACTGCTCATGCAGAGCCAGCAATGCCGCCTCATTACCCGCTTGTATTTGCTCCAGAAGGCCAGTCAAGTTTGCTTTCATCATTGGAAATGCACTACAGTAACGAATTAAACTCCCATCCGGGATATGTTCAACACTATACCATATCCTATACCTGCTGTGCGCATAACGACCAACAACCCGCTCACCGGCAGCGCCAGGTCTGAACACATCCTGCTGGATGCTCGCAATTCCACCACACGGCCCGCGCGGTGACAGTAATTTGAATTCTAATATAAAAAGAAGTTATCATTATTGGAATAACAGCGCAGCGATCGCCTCACTCGTGCGATCTATACCGCTAGAATCCCCACCCAACCGGAAACTGCGTGAAGGAACCGGGTATGTATGCCAACCGTACCAGCCGCTATACGAACAATGATCGCAGCGACAACACGTCCCTGTTGTGGCGTTCCCTCGATACTGATCGCACATCCGGCCCCACGCTAACAACTCTACGCGATGATCCACCGTCGCCAGATTACCGGCTCGATGCCAGCACAACTCCCGTCCAGGAATCGCGCTTCCAGTATGACTTCAGCCGGGTGACGGCACGCTCCCAACCGCATATGCAGCGCGACAGCGCATTCACCACCGCGCCAGCATTGGCCGCGCAGAACTCACTGCCGCACGCTTCCCGGCAGGATCGCGAAAACAAAGCAGAAATCCGGCGGCACGAAAGGACAGCGGACATCGACACGTCGGTCGACGATCCGGGCTTCTTGCTCTGCCTGGCCTTGTGCGAACTCGGGATTCCACCCGCCATGTGGCGCACGATCGTTAGCGAGTTCCTGGAAGCAGTCTGGCGCGCTTACCGCGAGCAATACGGGGCGGCGAAAGGTGACAGCGAATTTCGGGCCTTCCGGACCGCGTTCCGGGCGTACACACCGTTGCGCGTGGTCAAAACGATCCTCACGTTCGCCGTGCACGGTAAGGTCAGCCTGCTGACGTTTCGCGGCCCCGTAGCGACCAGACTTCGCCAGACCTTGATGAAACGCCTGATCGCATTGGGCGTGCGGGAAGCCGGCATCATCGCCGCCGAGCAAATCTTGCGCAAAGTGACAATCGTGATCGAGGCGGCTGTTGCTGCGGGATGCGTGGGATACTGCGGTACGATGGCCTACGCGCGCATGATCCTGTCACTAACTGATGCCATCGCGCAAGGTATCGCAACGACCGCCGAAGTCCTGGAAATTGGCGGCAAGGTCGCCCGTTCTGTCGTAGAAGGCGTGTTCTTGTTCCCGATCCTCACCGGGCGTGCGAGTCTCGACCCGGCAAACTGGGATTTGAGCGCCGTCCCGCCGCAGACCCGGCAAGATATGCTGGTACTTGGCTGGTACTTGTGGAGCAAACTCCAGCCCGACAATCTGGATAAACTGCTTGAAAATGCCGCCAAGCCGCTCAGTGCATTTTCCGTGCCGCCGAAGTTAATGCAAGAGATCGCTCGCGGCTTGAGCGCGGCGCTCCGCACTCAAACGGGCTGGAACCTCGCGTTCTCTTCTGCGGACTTGTTGAGCATGACGCCGATCCAGTTCGTGAATTTCCTGCATAGCTGGAAGCTGCTGAACTACAAGCGGCAGCCGGAAACGATCGCTGACGAACTCCTCTATGGAGAAGCGCTCACTGAATAGCGCGCTTGTCGTTCCTGGCAACAACAATAATCCAACCTATCGCTAGAAGCGCATCATCGCCAGCCCGAAAACATACCGATCGCTGCTTGCCAGCGTTTGTTCCAAGAGGTCAGCGTACAACGCGTCCAGGTCTACATCCGGGATAGCCCGCCAGTGCGCGAAAAACGTCTGAATCAGCGCGTAAGTCTTGGACAAAATGTGTACGCGCTCGGTAAGCGGAAGTGAAGCGGTCATGGTTGTTCCTATAACTGATGTGTGGCGAGATTCCTGACATTCCGTAACGACTTGTCGCTCCTGGCGTCTGGAGTCACCGGGCGAGCAGCCACTGGATGCGATCGTAGGAAACGACGTAGTGCGCCAGCACGATGACGGCCAGCGCGATCGCCAGCGTCGAACGATCGGCATCGACAAGCATCCAGACGGCTCCGCCAAAGACCGCAAACTCCAGCACCAGCCGGAGCAACCCCGGAATGGCGACCGGCGCAGCTCCCGGATCACCGTCAACGCGAAACGTGCTCCACAGGATCATCGCGAGCACCGGCACCCCGAGAGCCAGCACATACCGCAGCGGGGCATTATGCTGGGTCCAGCCCCAATAGCCCATCGTACCTAAAGCTGTCAATTCCAACAGAAACCGTAATGCAAGATTGATCGGATGCGACCCCATTGTATTCCTCCCATGATTGTGCATCCCTGCACATCGCGTTTTCAGCAGTCCGAAAGTGTCCCCACAGGCGTGGTTATCCTGCGGGCGCACGCCAGCACTATTGTAGCAGAGGCGCTGAAAAGATCCCCCTGCGCGTCACGCCGATCCGATCCCTGCCGGCGGCAGCAAAACGGGCAAGTTGGCATGAGCCGTTATAATCGCCATAATGCAACTAGGCAACGAGCCGACTGACCGTATGATGCGCAGGTGAACAGATGACCCCGACCATTGAACTGACCGACCTCACACCGCCGGAACACATTTCGCTGCGCGACGTCGCGCTGTGGCTGGCATCCCAGGATAACGTCGCCATCGCAAAAACGCCCCTGCGACCGGGCACCGTCCTGGTCCACGACGCTGCCGGGGACGTCCGCGTCCCCATCCGCCAGTTCATTCCGGCGGGACACAAAATCGCGCTGTGCGACCTTGCGCCTGACGCGCCGATCTACCGCTACGGCCAGGTCATCGGCTTTGCCAGCGCGCCGATCGCGGCGGGCGACCACGTCCACACGCATAACGTTACGCTTCGACCGGTTAGCCGCGACAGCGCGCGTGTGGCGCGGCTCCAGCAACCAGTTGAAGACACTCCCGAAGCACCACCCCAGACGTTCCAGGGCTTCAAACGCGAGTCCGGGCACGTGGGGACGCGTAACTACATCGCCGTTATCGCCACCGTGAACTGTTCGGCGCACGTATGCCACGCGATCGCCGCGCATTTCACGCCGGAGCGCCTGCAAGCTTTTCCGAACGTGGACGGCGCGATCCCGATCACTCACGCCTTTGGCTGTACCGACCGGGTGGGCAGCCCCAACTACAAGGTGTTACAGCGCACACTGGCCGGAATCGCGCGTCACCCAAACGTCGCCGGCGCGCTACTGGTCGGGTTGGGCTGTGAGGTCAACCAGGCCGCTGAACTGGTCGCAAACCATGCGTTGGATGCCAATCGAACAGCCATCATGACGATCCAGGAATCGGGCGGCGTGCGTAACACGGTGGCCGCCGGTATCGCCGCCGTCGAAGGCTTGCTGGAGACTGCGAACACCTTCCAACGTAGCCAGCAGCCCATTTCCGAATTGACGGTCGCGCTGCAGTGCGGGGGCAGCGATAGCTGGTCGGGCGTCACGGCCAACCCGGTGATCGGCCTGGTCAGTGACGCGATCGTCCGGCAAGGCGGCACCGCCGTGCTCGCCGAGACGCCGGAGCTATACGGCGCCGAACACCTGCTGATCGATCGCGCCGCACAGCCGGAGATCGGCCAGGCCATTAGCGCCAAGATCGCGTGGTGGCACGACTATACGTCGAAGTTTGACCTGGCGATCGACAACAACCCCAGCACGGGCAACAAAGCGGGCGGGCTGACGACGATCTACGAAAAATCTTTAGGGGCCGTCGCCAAGGGTGGACGGTCCCCGCTTGTGGCTGTCTACGATTACGCCGAACCGATCACCGCCCGGGGTCTGGTCTTTATGGACACGCCCGGCTACGATCCCGTGTCAGTTACCGGACAGGTCGCCGGTGGCTGCACCATCGTGCTGTTTTCCACCGGGCGCGGTTCCGTCTTTGGCTGCGCGGCGGCCCCAAGCATCAAGATCGCCACGAACACCGCCACCTTTGAGCACATGCACGACGACATGGATTTCAATGCGGGCAGAGTCCTGAACGGGGAATCCCAACATGCCGTGGCGCGGGATTTACTGGACCTGCTGGTCGCCGTGGCTTCCGGCCAACCGTCCGCATCCGAAGCACAAGGCATTGGTCGCCATGAATTCATACCCTGGATGCTGGGCGGCGTCATCTAGCGGCAGCGCCCAGTAAAGCGCCGTTATTCTTACGGCGTGCATTCGAACTGCAGCACGTCGGACGCGTCAAACTGCAGCTCGAAGGTACCGTCATCCAAACGCGACTGCGCGACAAGCCGTCCCTGAGCGACGCGCACGTGTTCCAGGTCTGGCCGCTGTTTGATGCGCAAGATGAAGCGGCGCGCCGTGTGACCGGCAATGCTACAAGTCATGCGCGCCGGCTCCGCGTTGCAGGTAAACGCCGTCACGCCTTCGTCTTCGATCAGTTGGTAGTCGCTTTCGCCGTGCGGATAGAGTTCGACGATCAACGGATCGACGAGATTCTCTGGAATGCGCTTCGCGTCCGCCATCATGGGGATGATCGCACCGCCCCGGACGAACAAAGGCAGCGTGTCCAGCGGCGCATCGACACGCAGGTTAGCTGGGCCGTCGTAGGCCGCACCCGTCCAGTAATCATGCCAACGCCCCGCCGGAAGATAGACCGGGCGCGTCCCGCCGCTGGTGTAGACCGGCGCGACCAGCAACCAGGGACCCAGCATGTACTGCAGATCATGCCCATGCGTGCTTTCATCATCGGGGAACGCGAGCGGCATGGCGCGAATCACCGGCAGCCCGGTCCGGCTGGCCTCGTGCGCCGTGCTGTACAGGTACGGGAACAGGCGGTAGCGCAGCTTGACGTATTTCCGCACGATGGATGTGGCTTCCGGGCCGAAATGCCAGGGTTCGCGCGGGCTGTCGCCGTGCATGCGGCTGTGTGAGCTGAGCAACCCAAACTGCGCCCAACGCACGTACAGCTCAGGCGTAGGCATCCCCCGGAACGCGCCGATATCATGGCTCCAGAACGGGACGCCCGACAAACCGATCGACAGGCCGCCGCGAAGCGTGCCGGCCAGACTGTCGAAATCCGCCGCCGGATCGCCGGACCAGCAGATCGGGTAACGCTGGCTGCCTGCTGTGCCCGCGCGGCCCCAGACCACGCCGTAGCCGCGTTCCTGCTGCGTCACCTCGAACACCGCGCGGTTATAGTACAGCGGGTAGAGGTTGTGCATGGTCGCCCCGGTCTGCCCGTCACTGAACACGGCGTCTTCCGGGATATCCTCGCCGAAGTCCGTCTTGAACACGTCCGCGCCCATCCGCAGTACGGGCCGGTGCAGGTCCTGGAACCACGCGACCGCGTCCGCATTGGTCATGTCGACGATCGCCACGCGCGCGTTCCACGCGGTCTCCGGCGTGGCAACTCGCACCACACCATCCGGGCGCGGGGCCAGCGACAGGCCGTAATCGATCACGTACACGTCGCCATCAGGCCGCGTGACGAAATAACCGTTTCGACATCCCTCTTCATACAGGTCGCTCTCGACGGAGATGTACGGGTGTTCCCACAGCGAGAGGCGATATCCTCTGGCGTGCAGGTCCGCGATGAAGCCTTCCACATCCGGGAATGCCTCGCGGTCCCAACGAAAATCGCAGTACTTGCGCCACCTCATCCACCACGTATCAATATGCACCACGTCCGCCGGGAAATCGTGCGCGTCCAGCCCATCGATCAGCCGTTGCATGGCGTCCTGGTCGCGGTACGCACCGGTTGAGGATATCCACAGGCCGAACGTCCACTTGGGCGGCACGGAGGCGCGCCCGGTCAGCGCCGTGTACCGCGCCAGGATCGCGCCGGGATCAGGGCCGTAGATGATGTAGGCATCCAGCGCGCCGCTGTGAACCGTCAGCGTATACGACTGGCACGACACGTTGCCCAGGTCCCAAACGATCCGCGCGCCGGTATCGAGAAACACGCCGTAGCCCCGCGTGCTGAGCAGGAACGGGATGTTTTTGTGCGCGCGCTCGCTGGTCGAGCCAAACGCATCTTGAGTCCAGGTCACGATACGTTGCTGTTGCTTGTCCAGCGGGGTGAACTTCTCGCCCAGGCCGTACAGGTGTTCGTCCGGGCGCAGATGGAACGACTCGGTGACGCGCAGTGCGCCACTCTGGTCGCGGAAGTATCCCAGCGGCAAGACGAAGGGGCGGCCCAGCCCGTCGATATCGCTCGGGTTTTCGCAGCAGATGGCCGTGCCGTGCCGGTCTTCAAAGCGCAGCATCCAGGGATCGCGATCCACGTGCAACGCCAGCGCCGGGCCGGAGACGCTCAGCCCGGTATCGGTTTCCTCAACCTGCAGCGCGACCGGGGGACCGTCATCCCCCACGATCATCCCCGTCGGGGGATCGACGCGGCCACCCGGCGGGACGGCGGTCAACCGCCAGATGGCGTCTGACACGGCACGCAGTGCTACCGCCATTCGCTGGCCGCGCGCCGTTTCGCCGGTAAGGTGCACGGCATCATGCGAGAGTTGCCAGCTATCCAGGCGCACGACCTGGTCAAACCCCGCCGGGGCATTGTGCGGCAGATTACTGCCCATCTTCAGTTGCTCCTCGTCATGTCATGTTGCGGCTCAAATGTATTCACAGCTTGCCAACACTACTCATAGCGCCCGTAGCGCTCGGCGGCTTCCATCATCGCGTTGATGTTCTCCAGCGGGGCATCGGGGGGGATGTTGTTGCCGTCTTGGATGATCAGGCCGCGATGATGTGCCAACTTTTCGATCACCCGGCGCGTAGCCTCGCGCACGTCTTCGGGCGTGCCGTCACGGATCAGCATCGGGTTGACATTGCCGATCAGCACCACCCGTCCCCCTAATTCCTCGCCGATGCGGTCCAGGTCTACCTGGTACCCAAAGCCCTGTAGCTCGTTGACCCGCAGGTCATCGCGGAAAATCGACAGCAGGTGATCGGACTTGCCGCACATGTGCAACGAAACCCAGCCATCGAAGTGAAACCGCAATTTCTGGTTGAAGGGCAGGGCGAACTCGCGAAATTTCTCCGCCGAAAGGGACACCGCGAGGTCATCCGTCCAGGCGAAATCGCGCTGTTCAAGCCCCATCTCCGCCCAGCAGAAATCAAGCCACTCGATCATTTTGTCCGTCACGATGCGCATGACCTCGCGCAGGAAGTCGGGACGCTGGTAAACGGCGGTGAAAGCTTCTACCTGCCCCATGACATCCCCCGCAACGCCAAAAGGACCGTCGGAGGTGTGCGTCAGCCAGGGATTCTCGCCGGGATAGAACACCGGGCCGTCCAGGAACTTGACCGGGTACTTGTCAGCGACGGCGATCATCGCCTCGCGATACGCGATCTGGCGGGCATTGATCCCGCTGTGCACGTAGTCGATGGCCTCCAGTACGCGTAAGTCATCATCGGTCTTAACCCATCCCTTGCCCACCCAGGGGATATCATCCTCAGGGAAATGAACCTCGCACCCCAGGCTGCCGGCCTCAAACGTATTCTGGAAGTCCGTCCACGCGCCGACCCACGCCCCGGTGATCGCGTGGGCGTCCGTGCGCACGTTTTCCAGCAGCCATTTTTGGGCCAGGATCTGGGTGCGCAGCATGATTTCTGGGTCGCTGTAATAGTCACGGAAGCTGACGCCGAGCTTCGGGATCAAAAAGCGGTGCGCGATCGCCGGGATAACCGGCACGCGGTCGGGCGTTTCGAAGCGCTTGGTCTTGGCGACCCGCTCGCGTCGCGTCTCTAACTCTTCTACTGTCACCTGAATCTCTATCACGTCGGGCATACGAGGCCTTTCCTGGTGAATACGCTTGAGCAAGCCTAATTTGTCTAGACATTATACCCAATTTACCACAAACGTCAGAAACACACCCCGGGATTGGTATAGTTGACCCGGCGCATCCAGGCCGCTGCAAAAACACACCGCCGGTAGCGTGCGGCTACAGGCGGTGTGTTAGCGCGAAAGTGATCGACGGGCAGCAGGTTCAGGCAATGCCCGCTGAATGGCGCTGCTGCATTTTGACAGGCGTGTTCTCCAGCATCCAGTCTTCCATCCGCACCTTGATCTGCTCCGGCGTCTCGTCGTAGCCGTAAGTTTCGAGCAGCACCGGGGTCCACTTTTTGCCCCAGCGGATGTGGAAGTTCTCATCACTCCAATCGTAGCTGACCGCGGCAGCCGAAATATCATCTTCGATCGCTTCCCAGTGCTCGCGGTTGGCCTGCTTCTCCGGCATACCGTTCGGCTCGATCACCGTCGTCAAAAGCGCGTACTGCTCGACGGCGGGCAATGCCATCATGACATTGTAGATCTGGACGACCTGCGGGACGTCCTCGATCGCCAGGCCAAGCTGCTGCACGCGAATCTGCCCCAGCTGGCTGTGCCGGACTTCGTCCCACAAGTGCCGCGCCACGTTGTGCTGGTATTCCCAGGACATTTCCGGGGTCATCCACAGGATCGAGCCAAGCGTTTCAGCGGCAGTCATCTCGTTCAGGTAATGCTTAAAACGCCACAGGCGATGGGCTTCCGGCTCGGTCTTGCGATCCGGTTCGATGTCAGTGTCCGGATCGAAGATCGGCCAGTCCGGCATACGCTGGCATTCCTTCCAGGGGAGCAACAGCGAGCGCTCGTCCGGACGCTGAGGGGCAGGTTGCCGCGCCCCGGTCCCCATAACACCGCCGTCAGCCGCCAGCAGCGCGGCGATATAATCGCGCCACGTTTCCCAGCCAGGATAACGCTCCGCGATCGTGGGCAAAAAACCCTCAGCCCAACGCACCTGATTTTCGGTGTGCTCGATCAGGCTGTCGGTGACCTTCACCGTCGGCTTATCGAACTCCGGCCACGTGGTGGCGGGATGGTTGCGGTACGCTTCCAGCAGTCCCCGCTTCACGACCAGATAGACGGTGGCGACCACTTCAGCGGTGTTCTGGGCGTAATCCAGTTCTTTGAACACGGTCTCCAGGGTGGGGCTGAGCGCGCGCTCCGGCTGGTAAGTGCGCAGCTCGCGCAGCCGCCCGCGAATGCTATTCGCCGCGTCGGCGCTCTCCCAGATATGAAGCCCGAACTCGTTTTTCGCTTCCCATTCGGGCACACCGGGCAGCCAGCCGGCCAACGTCCGCATGCAGGCTCGCTCAAGATAGGCGTAGCGTTTCAGGATTTCGACGTTCTCTTCCATCGTGATGTGTTGGGGAGTTGTGGGCATAGTGTTCCTCCTGACTTCACCTGGCGATATCATCACCATAAGCGTTAAAAATATTATAGCTAACTTAAAAATTAAGGGCGCAAAAGCGGCGCACGACCGGCAGGCCGCGCGCTGTGATCTGAAACTTGCTACTTCACCGCCCCGCGCGACAGCCCCGCGATGATCATGCGCTGTCCGACAAGCACGATCAGCAGCACCGGGACCACCATGAACACGCTCAACGCACTCAGCATATCCCAGGGGCGGGTATAGGTCGACGCGTCGGACGACAACTCGACGAGCGCCACGCTGAGCGTTTTTGTCGCGTCGCGCTGCGCGAAAACCAGCGGATATAGCAACTCGTTCCAACTGATGATGAAATTGATCACGGACATCGTGCTGATGGCGGGCAAGATCAGCGGCATTACGATCCGCACCATCACCTGCAGGATGTTCGCGCCATCGATCAACGCGGCCTCCTCCACCTCGACCGGAATCTGCATCACGAACGAGACCAGCGTCAGGATCGTGAACGGCAGCATCAAGCTACTCATGAGCAGGATCAAGCCCTCGTGAGTGTTGATCAGCTTGAACTGCTGGAACGTTTCGAACATGGGCACCAGCACCGCGATCTGCGGCAGTGCCACCGACATGATCAACGCGAAATACACCACGTTGCTGCCGGGAAACCGGATTCGCGCCAGGGCGTAAGCCGCCATCGCGCTCGCCACCACAGACACGACCGCCGAGCCAACGGCGAAGATCAACGAGTTGCGCAGATACAGCGTGAAGGGCACCGCGTCGATCATCGCCCGGTAGTTGTCAAGCGTGACGTGGTTCGGCACGTAAGACGGTGGAATCTTGAACAACTCGTTACGCGGCGTGATCGATGAGGCTGCGATGTAATAAAACGGGAATCCGATGAAAATCACGAACAACACAAAGCTTCCGTACACCGTCAACGTCCGCGTGAGCTTCCTGAAGCGGATCGGGTCGCGGCGCGCGGTGGCTGAAGTGGCTGAGCTATACGGTGAAATTGACATAACAAGCGCACTCCTTTTATGCCCTGACCTCAACCCGGCGCAGCAGGTATAACCCGATGCCACCGATGATCGACACCACGACCACCAGGAAGATACTGACCGCCGCTGCAAAACTGTAGTTCAATGAATTGATCTCCAGGTATATCTTCTGTGAAAGGACCGTCGTCGAGAATCCGGGACCGCCCCCCGTCATAGCGAACGGCAGATCGAAGACCGCGAGCTGCCACACAAGCAAGAACATGCTGACCGTCACAATTATCGGCATCAACATGGGGATGGTGATGAAACGCAGCGCGTGTAACCAGTTCGCGCCGTCTACACGCGCCGCCTCGTACAGGTCTTCATTGACTCCCTGCAAACCGGCCAGCAGCAACAGCGCGGCAAACGGCGTGCTCTTCCAGATGTTGACGAACGTCACGGCGGTTTTCGCGTTCTCGGGGTTGACGAGCCATTTCTCTTCGTACCCGACACGGCGCAACAGGTCCGGGATCATGCCGAACTGGTCGTCGAACATCCAACGGAACCCGATCGCCGCGACGACCATCGGGACCGCCCAGGGAATCAGGCTGATCGTGCGGGCAAACCCGCGCAGCCGGAAATTAGCGTTGAGCAGGTGCGCGATCGCCAGCCCCAGCGCCACCTGGAAAAACGTCGAGACGAACACGAACACCAGCGTAAATTCCAGGCTCTCGCGCACAACCAGATCGGTGGACAGCCTCTCGAAGTTGCGCATGTCAATATAACGGCGCGGCGGAAAAGCCGGGTTATAGCGCTGCACGCTGAGCACGACCGTCTGCACGAACGGGTAGAACGTCGTGAACGTGCGCAGCGCAACCGCCGGTGTGATCAGCACCAATGCCAGCAGGTAGCGTTTCTGCTGCAGGGTCAGGTCGATGCGCTCGAAGCGGCGCAGGTAAGCAGGCAGCGTGAGTTTCTCGGTGGGGACCGGCAGCCGCCAGCGCAAGTGAACGAACAAGGCGCCCATCGCCAGTGCCCCCGCCAGTGCGGTTAGCGCGGTGCGCCAGTTCTCCATATCGGCGACGTTACGATCTGCCGGTATGTTACGCGGCACGAGTTCGTAATATTGCCGTGCCAGCGCGACCAGAAACCGGAGCGGACTATCGAGCATGACACCCAGGTCGAAGGCATACGTCGTCTGGTAATCGTAATGGCCCATGAATTTGACGGCAAAACCGATCACAGTGATCGTCCAGGCCAGCGCCCCAAGCTGCCACCCCATCAGGATGTACGCGCGGGTATCCCGTGCCTGCTTGATGATATGCGCGCCGATCAGACCGAACAGGTACGGCAGCAGGATCAAGAAGAACGGCACCGTCCCCGGCGGCTCGAAATACGATTGTGCCGGGGGACGCGTCGCGTTGTAGCGAAGTTGCGCGGCAACCAGTCCAACGGCCAGCCAAAACAACGCCTGGTTGCGCTGCTCGTCCTCTAGCGCGATAACCACGATCGCGGTAGCGAGCACGATCAACACGAAACCGGCCAGGGGCAGCACCAGATCACCGTAACCGGCATGTGCGATCAACGTGACCGTGAGCCAGCCCCAGATGATCAATGGAAACACGATCACCAGAGCGCTACCCGCTGCGCTCAAGCCGCGCCGCCACTGCAGGACCCGCCCCGGCGTAGCCGCCCGCAGTAAGAATTTGACCACCGGAACGAGCACAACAACCAGGGCAACGATAAGGATCAACAGGCCGGTATCCGAGCGCAGCGCAGGATCGGACCACAGCAGGTATGCGTCGGACGGTTCCTCTCCGCGCGGCACCGTCGAATCCGGGAGCAACAACCCTACGACGACGCTCGCAGCGACGAACGCGATCAACGCGGCGGCAAACCACAGCACCAGATTGCGTCCGCGACGCCGCGCGAACCAGGCGATCACGAGTGCCGCGACCACGGCAAGCACATGCAAACGAACGATCTCAAGTCCCGAAACGGTCAAAATGGCGGCATCTAGCCATTCAAACATCTCTAGAATCCTTTAGTCAGACGATAGCACGCACCATCCCGCGCCGGACGCACTGCAAACACACAGCGGGAATGGTTACATCAAATTTGTCTATACAAAAGTGCCGGCCCAGGCGCGATGGTATCTTGAATGTTAATAGGCACGGTGATTCTGGTGTTGTATGCAATGCTGCCGGAATACTTGTCAGCGCATCTCTTGACCAGTATAATGTTTTCAAAGTGATTTGTCTATACATATTGCAGTGCGCACACATTTAAAAGGGACGCAACATCATGGTCGATTCTTTTCACGCGACGTTAGTGAGCCATACGCACTGGGATCGCGCCTGGTATGTCACCTTCCAGGAATACCGCATACGGCTGGTGCGCCTCGTTGATCGCCTGCTTCATATCCTGCACAACGATCCCGATTTTCGGGTCTTCATGCTCGACGGACAGATGAGCGTGCTGGAAGATTATCTTGAAATACGCCCGGAACGCGCGGCTGAACTGCAAGCGCTGTGCAAGGCCGGGCGCGTCCAGGTCGGTCCGTGGTACGTGCTGGCGGATGAATTCCTGGTAAGCCCTGAAGCGTTGATCCGGAATTTGCAGTTCGGCCATCAATTGGGCGAGCCGTATGGCGGCGTCATGAAGATCGGGTACGTGCCGGACGGATTCGGCCATATCGCCCAACTACCCCAGATACTGCGCGGTTTTGGCATCGATAACGCGTTTTTCTGGCGCGGGATGGGCACAGAGGGCGACCGCCTGGGGACCGAGTTCGAATGGCGCGCCCCGGATGGGTCCACCGTCACCACCATTCTGATGCTCTGGGGATATCACAACGTGACCAACCTGGGCTACGCGATCCACTGGGGCGACACCTCGCAAATGGCGTTCGATGCGGACCTGGCGCAGGCCAAGATCGAACGCGCGATCGAAAAACTGATCCCGATGGCGAACACTGACGCGCTGCTCCTGATGAACGGCATCGACCATGCCGAACCTGAACCACGCATCCCGCAGATCATCGAGCGCGCCAACACCACGCTAGAGAACGTACACATTCAGCATGGCACGCTGGGCGAGCACTTGCAGCGGGTGCGCGAGTCGGGGGTCGAACTACCGGAGTTCGAAGGCGAATTCCGCTGGGGGCGTTACTCCGAAATTCTGCAGGGCGTTTATTCTACGCGTATCCACCTCAAGCAAGCGAACCATCGCGGCGAGACGCTGCTCGAACGATATCTCGAACCACTGACCGCGCTCGCCTGGTGGCTCGGTGGCGATATGCCTGAAGGCACGCCCGCGCTGGTCGAACATGCCTGGCATTGGCTGCTGCTCAATCACCCGCACGACGATATCTACGGCTGCGGAGTCGACGAGGTCCACCACGAGATGGGGTTCCGGTTCAGCCAGTCACGCCAGATCGCCGAGGCGCTCGTCCGGGACAGCCTGCGCGCGATCGCGCGGCAGCTTGACTATACCGCGCAACCGGGCATGCCGGTTATGATCTACAACCCACTTGGGTGGGCACGCCGGGAAATTGTCGAAGCGGAAATCGCATTCGATTTTGACGATCCGACCGCGGACACATTCCAAATGGTCAACGCGGCGGGTGAAATCGTGCCTCACCAGGTGCTTCAGGACGAAGAGCGTTTCTGGATGGAGGTGCTCAAAGCGAACCGCAAACGCGTTATCAAGGTCCTGTTCCCCATCGATGTGCCTGCACTTGGCTTTACCGCCGTTTATGTCCAACCGGCCCGGTCCAGCACCGTGCAGGCAATCACCGCGCCGGACCTGACGGCGCATGAACGCGGGGCGGAAAACGAGTTCCTGGCGTTTGAGATCGCGCCGGACGGCGGGCTGACGGTCACCGACAAGATCACCGGGCGCACGTTTTCCGGCCTGGGGCACCTTGTCGACGTTGAAGATGCGGGCGATGAATACACGTTTTGCCCCTTCCCTGCTGGCAGCCACGTGATCAGCACGCACAACCAGCCCGCGCAGGTCACGCGGATCGAGGCCGGCCCGTGCCGGGCCGCGTTCCACATCGAACGCACGCTGCAGATTCCAAAAGGGCTGACCGCCGATCGCACGGCACGCGCCAACGAACAGGTGCCGCTGCCGATCCGGTCAACGGTTCACCTCTATGCAGGCCAGCCGGGGCTGTACATCACCACCACGATCGATAACCAGGCACGCGACCACAAGCTGGCGGTCACGTTCCCGACCGGGCTGGCAGTCGAGAGCGCCCACGTAGACGAGTCGTTCATGGTGGCCGAGCGCAAGCTCAAGCTACCGGATTCTACCGGCTGGGTGGAAGACCCGACACCGCTGATGCACCAACGCGCCTTCACCGATCTGAGCGACGGGAAACAGGGACTCGCGATCTTCAACCGGGGCCTGCCCTCGGTAGAGGTCACAGAAGACGGCACTATCGCGCTCACCTTGCTGCGCAGCGTGGGCTGGATGTCGCGCGATGATCTGTGGGTGCGCCGTATCGCCGCCGGCCCGCTGGTTCCCACGCCCGGCGCGCAGTGTATCGGCACCTACCACTTCGAATACGCGATCTTCCCACACGCCGGTGACTGGCGCAACGTATACCAGCACGCCTACAACTACAACGTCCCGCTGGACGGGCGACGCGCCGATACCCACCCCGGCCTGGACCTGCGCGAGATGAACATCACCCGCGACGATCCCGACCTCGTAACACCGATTCCCTGGCCGCGTTCGGGGCGCTTCCCGGCGACGCTGAGCGCGGTGTCCCTCGAACCGCCGGAGCTTGTGTTGAGCGCGGTGAAACGCAGCGCACGGGACACGTTGATCGTGCGTTGCTATAACATCACGCGCGAGCCGGTCGCAGGGACCGTTCGCCTGGGGGTGCCGTGCGAGCGTGCTTACCGTGTCACCATGGCCGAAGAACGCCAGGACGAACTCGACATTATCGGCGGTCGTCGTGTCAACGTGCATGCCAACGGCGGTGAGGTCGTGACCCTGGAATTCGTTCCCACGAAGGTGTAAGCTATGGCTAAGATGACTTCCAAACAACGCATGATCACGGCGCTTGAGGACGGCATGCCGGATCAGCTACCGGTGACAACGCACCACGTGATGCCGTACTTCCTTGAGCGTTACCTGAACGGCATTTCGTACCACGAGTTTTTCGACAGCTTCGGGTTTGATCCGATCGTGTGGACCGTGCCCTACAAAGCTGACCCGGCAAAAGGCGAGTACCACGACCCCAACCAGGCGACGATCAACCCGCTCGATCACACGCACCGGGTAGTATCCGACAACTGGCGCATCGAAGCCGAAACGCTGGACGACCCGCAGTACAACACCGTGCGTTACACCTTCATCACACCAAAAGGGTCCCTGTCGATGGTGTTGCAGGGCAACGAGTACACCGATTGGGTCGTTGAACCGCTGATCAAAGAGAAACGCGATATCGACCTGATCGCCGACTATGTGACCCACCCCACCTGTGATGTTGAAGCCGTAAACCGGGTCGCGGACGAACAAGGCGAACGCGCACTGATTCGCGGCCACATCTGTTACTTTGACGTCTACGGGCAGCCCGGATGCTGGCAGGACGCGGTTGAACTGGTCGGCACTGAGCGCCTGATCCTTGAAACATTCGACGACCCGGAATGGGTGCACGAAGTGATCAAGGTGCTGCAAGCACGCAAAAAGACGTTCATTCGCTCGCTGGAAGGCGCGCGTTACGACGTGTTGGAACTGGGAGGCGGGGCGGCCTCATCAACGGTGATCTCGCCCAAGATTTTTGACACGTTTGTCGCCCCGTATGACGCCGACTTGATCGAACTGGCGCACGCTGTCGGGCAGCGCATCGTCTACCACACCTGTGGGGGTATGATGCCGCTGCTGGAACGCATCGCCGGTATGGGGCCGGACGCGATGGAGACGTTCACGCCCGCCGATATGGGCGGCGATACGCGGCTGGCCGAAGCCAAACAACGCATCGGCGACCGGGTGTGCATGATCGGCGGGTTTGACCAGTTCCATTACTTCACCAGTTGCACACCAGATGAAACGCGCGCGGAAGTTCGGCGCTGCTTTGAGGAGGCGGGGCCAGGAGGTGGTTACATCCTCGCACCGTCTGATCACTTTTTCGACGCGGAGCCAAAGTTGATCGCCGCGTTTGTCGATGAAGCCCGGAAGTGTGTCTATTAAGGCCCGCTTCCAGTGGCACACGCCACGCGTACTGCATGCCGGCGGCCCGCACAGCACCATGGCTTGCCGCGCATTGCACGCGCACCTACGTAGTTCAATCGCAAGTTATTAGTTACTGCCAAGGAGAAAAGATGATGACCAACAAGAAAAAAGGAATTAGTCGTCGTACATTCCTCAAGGGTGCAGGTGCAACTGCCGTTGGCGTGACGCTGGGCGGGAAACTCAGCACGCAAGGCATCTTCGCACCGAACGTCGTCCGGGCACAGGATGAAGTCATTCTGGCCGTGCAGGAATTCACCCACGACATCCTGAACGGGGTGCTGCCGGACTTCGAAGCAGCCACCGGCCTGGCCGTCAAGCTGGAAGGCGGCCCTGCCAGCGGGACGGACATGCTCACCAAGTACAGCACCGCCTTTGCAGCGGGCAACAGCCCTGTTGATGTGTTCAGCGATTCGGACGAAAGCTCGCCCGCGTTCATGCGTGCGGGCTGGCTGATGCCGCTGGACGATATCATCCCGCAAGAGATCTGGGACGACTTCCCGGAGAGTATGCAAGGCCAGATCGATAACTTCCACAGCTTCGATAGCGCGCGCTATCGCATCCCGCACGGGTTCGAGATGGGGTACTTCTTCACCCGCAGTGACTGGCTGGAAGAAGCGGGCCTGAGCGCCCCGACGACCTGGGACGAGATGATCGAGGTCGGCACCCAGTTCACCGACGCTGAAGCGGGTATCTGGGGCACGACCGACGGCCTGACGAAACCGGCGCTGCTGTACGTGTTCATGGCCTACCTGACGGCGCAGGCTGGCGGCGACATCTTCGCGTTTGACGAGCGCACGGCTGACGCGTTCCAGTTCCTGTACGACATGATCCACACGCACAGGATCTTCCCCGAAGACGCGTTGAACCAGGATTACACCGCGCAGAATGAGCTGTACATGGCCGACAGAGTCGCCTTTATGCGCCAGTGGCCGTTCTTCCAGGCCGTGGCTGAAGGAAACGAGGACTGGTACGCGCCGGAGAAGGTCAAGATCGAACTGCCACCGGCAGGACCAGCAGGCAGCAAGAGCTGGGCCGGCGGCTGGGGCTGGTCGATCCCGACATCCGCACCCAACCCGGACGGAGCGAAAGAGCTGATCAAGTTCCTGAACTCCAAAGAGGTCGCCTGGAAGCTGGCCGAGCAGCAGGGCTTCTTCCTGACCGCGCGTGATTCGGTGCTGGAGCAGGTAGACCCCGAAAAACAGCCGATCGTGCCCGCACTGGCGATGTACTCCGAGAACAATGTCCCGGCTGCGCGCCCGTTCCACCCGCGCATCGCAGAGGCGCAGAACGTGATAGACGACATGGCCTCGCTGTACCTGACCAGGCAGGCTTCGCTGGCCGACGTGATGGCCCAGGGCAAGCAACTCATCGACGAACTGAGCGAGGACTAGCTCATCAGCAGTATGACGTAGACCGAACGGCAGCGGCGGCAGAACGCGTTTCTGCTGCCGCTCGCCTTTATCCCCCGACACCCACCAGGTACTGGCGTCCACCACGGCGGCAAGTTGAAGACCGGCCAACGGGCCGGCTGCCCTCAGCGTCTCGACAGGCACAGAAACATTCCACCAGGAGCGAACACAATGGAGCAACAACTTGGCGTCGGCGTATTGGGTCTGGGAGAAGGCCGGACGGTGTTAACGGCGCTCAACAAACCGATCCCTTCGACGGTGGGAGCAGACACCATACCCCGCACACGTGCCCCCCATGCGCGCGTGGTCGCGGCCTGCGACCGGCGCGACACCGCACTTGAAGCGGTCCGGCAGCAGCACCCGGACGTGTACTTCACGCCACGCTATGCCGACCTGCTCAAACGCGCTAATGTCGACATCGTCGCGATCTACACGCCGGACGCGCTGCACGGCGAACATATCATGCAGGCGTTTGAGGCTGGAAAACACGTCATCTGCACGAAACCGCTGGTGAACTCCCTTGAGGATGCGCAGCGCGTCCTGGCAGCGGGACGGCGCACCGGCAGAAAACTCCTCGTGGGGCAGAGTACGCGCTTCTTCGAGTCGTTCCGACGCCAGCGCCGCGCCTTTGAACGCGGTGACGTGGGCGACGTGGAACTTGTGGACGCGCATTACATCCACCGCATGGACTGGTTCTACGACAAAAGCGCCTGGGCGAGTGACACCACCGATTGGGTCTTTCTCGGCATGAGCCACGCGATCGACCTGGTACGGTGGTATCTCGGGCCGATCCGGGATGTGCAGGCGTTCGGGACGCGATCGCGGCTGGCGCAGCGGTACGGCGTGCGCTCGTTCGATATCTACACCGCGAACTACCGCGCGTATGACGGGCGCTTGGGCCGCGCGATGGGGCATTATGGCTTGCACGAGTTGCCGTCGGCACGCAACGCGATCGAACTGGTGCTGTACGGTACCGAAGGGACCAGCATGGCCCAGTACCACGACATGCGCTACCTCTACACTGGCGCTGACGGCACCGAGGTCAAAGCAGACATGCTTTATGCGTGGCGCGCCTATTACTTTAACAACGAGGTGCACGGCATGCATTACGGCGAATTTGCGAACTACATCGAATACTTCGCGCAGGCGCTGCTCAATGACACCGACTATTCGCCGGACCTGGAAGAGGGGGTAGCGACTTTCTGCGTGATGGAAGCGACCCGCCGCTCAGCGCGGGAAGGCCGCCGCATCGTGATCGCGCCCCTGTTGGAACAGGTCGGGCTGGAATCCACCTGACAACACCCGGCCAATCGCCGCTGGCTGGGCATGCCTGCCGCTAAATCTGGATGGTCAGCATCCGTGCTACAATACAGCGAGCAGCGGGTTCAGGCAGGTTTCTGGATCGGAGAGTGCTATGGTCCACGTTATCGGCGTCGATCTGGGCGGCACAAAAATCGCGGCTGCCGTCCTGAATACGCAAACCGAAACGATCGTGAACAAACAAACCATCCCCACACAAGCGCACGAGGGGCCGGAAGCTGTCATCAAACGCATTGCCGGCCTGTGTGCCGCGCTCCGTGAATCCGGCACCGCTATTACGGGCATCGGGCTTGGCGTCCCTGGCACCATCGACTACCAAAACGGCCTGACGCTGGCCCTGCACAACCTGCCGGGCGACTGGGAAGGCCGCCCGGTAGCCGCTCAACTGGCCGAACACGTGCAGACCCCGGTCTGGCTGATCGTCGATGCGCACGCTTTCGCGCTGGCAGAAGCTAATCTCGGCGCGGGACGGGGTAGCGGCACGGTCGCCTGTTTCACGTTGGGGACCGGCATCGGCGGCGGGATCGCCATCGACGGCAAGCTGCACCTGGGGGCTGACGGTTTTGCCGCGTTTTTCGGCCACCAGACCGTTGATGTGAACGGCCTGCCGGACGGCAGTGGTACGCCCGGCGCGCTGGAAGGTTTCGCAAGCGGCCCAGCGATCGCGTCACTGGGCATCAAGTACGTGCAGCAGGGCGTGACAACACGCATCCGCGAGCTGGCGGCAAATGACATCAACAATATCACGCCGGAAACGATCATGCAGGCGGCCCAGTTGGGCGATCCAATCGCTCTTGACATCCTGGATTACGCCGGAAAACACATCGCCGCCGGCATCGCAAATGTGATCACGATCCTCGCCCCGCACCGCGTCGTCATCGGCGGCGGCGTGGCGAAACTCGGCAACTGGATCATGCAGCCCATACGCAAGTATCTAGCGGTCTACAGCAACACCGTTCCGCCGGAAAAATGCCGGCTTGTGATGGCGGCGTTAGGGGACGATGCAGGTATTCTCGGCGCGGCCTTGTGGGCAGCCCACCAGGGCGCTACTGACGGCGCATAGATCGGCGCGAAGCGACGGGCGAGCTTAGCTCAGCGCACCTTGAGCACAGCCGCCCCGTTGATCCGGCTGCCTTTGAGCAACCCCAGGACGTGATTGGCCGCGTCAAGATCGAAGGTCTGAATATCGGTATGGATCGGGATACTGGCCGCCAGCGGCATGAATTCCTCGGCATCGCGGCGCGTGGCATTGGCAACCGTGCGCACGGTGCGCTCATGCCAGAGCAGCGCATACGGCATCTCAGGGATCGGGCTGGTGTGGATCGCGTTAATGCAAAGCGTGCCGCCCTTGCGCAGATGCCCCAGCGCCAGGGGAACGATCCAACCCGCCGGGGCGAAACAGATGGCGCGGTCCAACAGGGCCGGCGGCTCGTCCGTCGCTTCGCCAACCCAGGCCGCCCCCAACGCGTGCGCGTGCTGTTTGTGTTCGGCGCTGCGCGTGAACACGAACACCTCGCAGTCCCAATGCCGCGCGACCTGGATCACGATATGGCCGCTCGCACCAAAGCCGTAAATCCCCAGCCGCTCGCCGCGCTGCAAATCCGAAAGCCGGATCGAACGGTAGCCCACGATCCCCGCGCAGAGCAGCGGGGCGGCTTCCTCATCCGCGAAGCGCTCAGGGATTGGGACGGCATACTCGGCGGGAACGGTCGTGTATTCGGCATAACCGCCATCCGCCGTGTAGCCGGTGAAACGCGCCGCCCCACATAAATTTTCCTGACCCTGGCGGCAATACGTGCAGGTCTGGTCCGTTTCGTGCAGCCAGGGAATCCCGACGCGATCCCCGACCTGGAAACGCGTCACGTGAGCACCCACCGCCTCGACCGTCCCCACGATCTCGTGGCCGGGGATAAGCGGCAACCTGGGATCGGGCAAGTCCCCCTCGACCACGTGCAGATCGGTGTGGCAGACGCCACAGCAGCGCACCGCGACGCGGATCGCGTCCGGTCCCGGATCGGGACGCGGCACATCTTGCAGGACCAGCGGCTGCCCCGGTTCGAGCAAGCGTTGCGCGCGCATCCGGGCTAGTCCTCCAGAACGGCGATCGTGTCGGGTTGGTTGGGTACCAGGCAGAGGAACTCAAACGGTTCGTCGCCGAGGGTTTGATACCAATGCGGGACCGTCGCCGGGATGAAAACCACATCCCCCTTGCTAACCTCGAAGACCGCGTCACCGATCCCGATCCTGGCCCGTCCGTTGAGCACGTACTGCTCGTGCTCGACCTGATTGGTATGGTTTGGCATTCTCCCGCCGGGCTGGATCACAAAGCGCCGCATCGCAAAATGGGGCCCTTCCTCCGGCGAGATCAACATTTGCATGGTGACGCCGCTACCGGCATCAACATGCTTTGCCTCAATTTCGTGCGTATGTTTGACGGACATGATCACCTCGTGGCTAAACGGTCAAAATGAGCGTAACACGACCGGGACGCTGCAACTCAAACCATGAATCAATTGTGGATCAAGCGGAACGCATTGACAACTGTGGCACTGGCGATCGCAACCAGCAATGGGGCGGGCGCGGCCCACCGCTATGTGCTTGGCACATCGATCACGCGGGTCGTCATGACACCAAACCCCGCAAGGTACGTGCTCAACCTTGCGGGGCATCGGTCGTCTGTTCAGTGGACCCGGCGCGCCTTACCCGCGCCCATCGTCTTCCGGCTCGGTTTCATCACCCTCTGGACTGGCGACCGGCTCCTCGCCGGACTCCGAGAGCGGCACCCCTTCCGGCGGCACGGCAGAAGGTGTCACGGGTGGTCGAACCGGCGCGGAAGCAGGCGTTTCCACCGCTGCCTGGGGCGCGGATGTCTCCAGGGCTGGACCGGTGGCGCGGATTTTCACCAGGCGATTGAGCATATCAAACCAGAACGGCGCGCCAAGCGACACCATGATCGCGGTCAGGATCAACCCCAGTAGTTTCGCGCGGACAGCAGTCGCATCATCCCAATCCGGCACAGCGCGAGGATCGTCCGGGTCAGAAGACCAGCCGATTAACTCAAACGTATCGATGATCGGCCTCTGTAGCTCGGAAATGCGATTCAGCGCACTCTCCAGATCGGGCGATGCGCCATCGTCTGAGTTGGTCTGGGCGTCCGCGCTGTCATCTTCGGGAGGCACGTCAGCGTCCGGCTCAGTTGCATCGGGAACGGGAGTCGCTTCCAGCTCCGGCAGCGGTTGCCGGATGTAATTCTCGGCAGCCGCGCTGACCGCTTCGCGCAGGGTGGCGTCGCCCATCAAGCGGTTGAACAGCATCGTCGTGTCGCCGTTGATGGCAAACGTGACCACAAACGCGATCACAAGCGTGATGAGCTGCGCTTTACGCTTATACCACCCGCTGACGCGATCCATCGCGTTGTTGAACCACTGCTCCAGGCTGGCATATGCCTGCTCAACCGTATCGACCTGGTCAAGAATGATCAATAACTGGCGCTTCAGCCCTGCATCGAGTTGCACAACATCGCTTCGCAGCGCCTCGCGCAGCGTGTCGACACTGTCAAAAGGCCGGAAGCCACCGTCGGACGTCTGTTCAAGAATCAGATCGACCAACACCGCGGCAAACGTTGGCGAGGGAATGTAGGACGGATTCCCTGCGGGCAGGCGCAGCAGACCGGCCAACCACGACGGCCGGGAAAGACTTGTGATCAGCGGGTGCCTGTAGAATTGCCGGGCGACCCGTTCATGCTGCAAATCATTGAGCAGGGCCTCAACGCCGCGCCGCAAATTGCGCGACCGCAGCGCCAGGACCGTCGCGATCAACTCGGTGACGGTGGTCGTGATCAGACTCAAGATCAGGTAAACGAACGCCAATCCAATCGCCACATCGAGAATCGTCGAGCCAAACATAGGCTGTCTCCTTCTGGAGCCTGCGCTATTCGATCACTGCCCGGGTGCGCGTAACTGCGCGAAATCATCCACGCTGGGGAAAATCATCTTCCGGCGCAGATCGATCAAGTTCCCGTCCTGCGAAACCAGCGCCAGCGGTGCATAGTGATGCGGCGTGCCGTGCGGCGGGAGCGCCGCCGGTTGGTTGTTCGCGTCGACCGGCCATTCAATCGTGCCTGAAATCACGCGCGCCGGGATCAGCCAGTAGTCGCCCGACCGGTAGTGGTGGTTCCCTTCCTCAAACGTGACGTACAACCCGTCTTCGAGGTGGATCGGCTGGTTCGCCCGGATCGGAATCGCCCCGTTGTGCAGCGGTTGGTTGGGCCGGGGTTGGTGATCCCACCGGCGCACAATGGGATGGCTCAGCGGGCGCTGGGCCACGCCACTGCCCGGCGATCCTTCGAGCGTGATCGTGAGGTCGTCGCGGTCGACTTCCAGCACCCTCTGCAGCGCATCGGGGGTGCCTCGCAGCGCGTAGGCGTCATCCGACACTTCGACCCAGTCGCCGGGCTGGATGCTCAGGCGATCGTCATACGGCAAACTGCGCAACTTGAGGATCGTCGTATCAGCACCCGGCCCAGTATCCGGGCTGAGCAGTTCGCTCACGGCCAGCACCACCGCCCCATTTTCACGGGACCACTTGAAGGTGGCCGTCTCACCGCTCTTGCCGCTGTCGTGAATCTCGACCCGGTACAACTGGTTCTCCAGCCCCCGGAAGCGCACATCCGGCGCGATGATGCTGGCACGCGCGGCATAGCTGCCCTCCGGCGTATCGATCGTCGCGCTGAGCCGCCCCCGGTCTGGAGGCTGCCAGAACTTCGCCACCAGCATGGGCCAGTTCATGTACACATGGCTCCGCAACTCAGCCGGTTCCATTCCGAACCACGCTTCCGGCAGTTCATCGTCAAAGATTTTGGCCTGCCAGACGACGCGCGAGCGCAGCGCCGTATCCGGCCCATCCGCGCCGAGCGCGATCTCGCGGATGGCGGGTACCTGGTGATGCGAGATCGCCCATTCCCACACGTCGAGATAGACCAGGTAAGGCGGTGAGAATGCCGCTGGATCAAAATCCGGCAGGTATGGCTGCTGCCTTATTGGAGTATCGGCCCGGTTTTCGACCAGGACACCATCCACATACGCGCGCCCCTCGGTGATGGTCAAGTTTTCCAGGACCTGAAAGCCCCAGACGTCGCGCTGGCGATCTTCACGTATCCTGGCGCTGAGATCATGCGGCACGACGGCATACTGCCCTAAAACATCTTTGGTGAGGGTCTGCAAATAGTGGAGCAGAATCGCTACCTGTTCGTTCCAATCAGCGTCTACAAGCACCCGGCCCTGCTGCAGCATCACCCGAAGAAAATCTTTTTCCGGCGCAAACGTTGTGCGTGAGAAGTCACCCTTCATATTATGCCTCCTAGCTTGCAAAGATAATGCCGGCCTCGTAACCTGCGGGCACATATTCATCCAGACGGGCGCGCAGGTTGGCGATGCGCTGCGGCTGGAACAGGTCATGGAACACGCCCATTTCTGATTCGTCATCGGCGCCACGCAGAATCTCATCCGCGCAGTCATCCGCTAGCTGGCAATACGCTGGCGTGCCATAGCGCACGCTATTGAACCGGGGCCGCACGCGCAGCCGTTCGCGCCGTCGGGCCATCTCGTCCGCAGCCGCCTGCTCCACACGGTCCGGCTGGCAGAAGTAACGCCGCGGTGTGCGCGAGCCGGGGGTCGTGACGTAACAGAAACGCAGGCATCCCTGCTGTCGCCGCGCCACCGTAACCAGGCCGTTGAAGATCGTGTTCTCGCCCAACTCGATCGCGTGCGTGTGAACCTGCCCGAACACGGTGCTGTCCTTGATGATCACGACCGCGTTTGCCTTATCCACTGCCGGCGCGCTGACGCTCAGCGCGTTTTCGCTCGGGCTGGTCGCGTCCAGAATGCTGTCACTGATCGCCAGCCTTACCGGCTCCATCTCGGGCTTGCTCTGCGTGACGAAGATCGATCCCGTGATGGTCTGCTCGATCGTCACGTGGGCTGAGGTATCCGCAAGCACCAGACTCGGCTCGTTAGGGAATTCCGGCTCGCAATTCTGATCGAGCGTCCAGCCGGGGACCAACGTGCAGTGCCGGATGTCAACCGCAGGAATGCCGCCCATGATGCGCACCGAACGCCCCATGATCATGACGCCATCGAGCGTGAACCTGCTGCCGGGGCTGCCGGAAACGCGCAACGTGTCCAGCGCTGACGGCCCCAGGTTCAGCAGCCGGATCACCGGGCGCGTGCGGTTGGCGGCGCGGATCTGGAGCGTCTGGTTGCGCTCCAACTCGATGTGCAGGGGCCGGTTCGGGGTATAGACGCGGCTGTCCGTCAGTTCGATCACGGCGTGGCAGGGCCGGTCGCGCCGCCATTGTGCCAGCGCAGACTGGATCGTTTTGAACTCGCGATCGGGGATCTGCGGCTGCTCGACGATCCGGTACAGGATGTGATCGGCGGGTTGGCTGAGCGTGCGCTCGTACTCCCCCCCGCCCATATCCGCGCTGAACCCATAATGGTACGACACCCAGACGCGCTCAAGCTGTTCGCCTTCGTGTTCGGGAAACGCGATCCGTCCGCGTTCAGGATCAACTGCGACACGGTCTTCCGGCACCTCGTAGAACCAATCGGCCAGGTCGACCGCCATGATCCGTTCCGGCGGGACGGGTTCCAGGTTCGGCGGCTTGCCGGTCCAGATCGCAAAACTTTCGCCGTAGTAGGCGTCGCGGTGCTTGTCCAGCGCCCGGCGGCTGATCGGCTCAGGGACGTTGAACAGTGTCGCGATCTGTTCGGGGCCGGTTTCGGGAACCGGGCGCGTATATAGTGGCATGTCGTTCGCCAGGATGCTGAACGTGAAGCAGTTGGGCTTGTGGTCCAGCCGGAATGCTTCGGTACGTGTGACCGGGTAAGGGTTCAAGCGCCAGATGAACAGGCCGACGTTCGGGATATTGTACCGCCCGCGCTTGTAGCGCGATCCGATCCGGCGCACGTCGACCGTGTGGGCGACATCATCAAACGGCCCGTTGACCAGCGCGAGCTTCATCAGGTCACGCAAGTCAACGGTGCGCCCCTGTTGCAATGCCAGGCAGTTGATATCCTGCGTGATCCCCAGCAAGCGGTAGAATTCCACCGCCCGCGCGTACGGCCAACTGGCGGTATCGCGCGCCAGCAGTTCCAGCAGCGCAAGCGTGCCCTTGCGCCGCCGGTGCCCGATTGTGTTGGCGACCTCGCGGCGCGGGATCAAGAATCGGTTCAACTGCTGGCCTTGCTCAGTCGCGACGTCACCCGGTTGCCCCGCTGCATGCGCCGCCCGGTAACCGATCAGGTCGCCGATGTACGGCACAACCCAATCGTCGGCAGTCTCGATGAACCAGTCTTCATAAAGCTGGGCGATATCCGCTTCAACGACATCGACTTGTTCAGCGATTACGCGCAACAGCGCGCGCAGCGGGTACCCCTGCTCGGCGTCGCGTTGGCGGTAAACAGCCGGTAACAGATCGTAGAGGCGATCGCGTTGTTCGTCGGTCATGATCTCAACTCCGTGAGGATCAAGGTCTCGGACACATCCGGGCTAAGGTAAGCGATCTGGGCGGGCCGGATGATCAGTTCGTTGGTCTTGGCATCGCGCTCCCCCGTGATACGCGCCAGCTCAACCGCCAGATGTTGCTCTGGTGGGCCGAGTTGCTCCTGGCTCCGCTCTTGCAGCGACATGACGATGGCTTCCAGCCCCGACGGGGTGACGTATTCCGGCACGTAGTCCAGGATATCGAGATCGACATAGTCCACCCCGCGAACACGCTGGACCACCGTCTGCACGTCACTGGCGTGCACGTCCTGCCCCAACTCGCGGCGGTTAAAGCTGAACGCGTCCAGCAGCGCCGCGCGGATCTCCGGCGCGACCAGTTGCCAGCGATAGTCCGGCATCACCCGCACGCGCACGTTAACCAGCAGCATCAACATCTCGCGCACAGCGACGCTCACCACGCGCTGCGGGTCGCCGTAGCGCTGCAACGCGGCGAGCAGATTCCGGTACAGATCGGAATTCACGTCGATGGGGATATCGTCCGCTCCGGCAACCGTCACGTGGATCACCTCATAGCGCCCGTTGGAAATCAAACGCGCGCTGGCCTTGCCGATCCCTGCAAATGTGCGGGCGAAGTCGGCGTAATCCTGGATCGAGACCAGCCGGTCAAGTGCCATCACCGCCATCGGCGCGTTGCGCCGGACGTCATCAAGCTGTTCGTGATCGGCCCCACCGGTCGCAGCAAGCGGGTTCAGCACGCCTTTCACACCCAGCGGGCGCGTCATAAGCTGGCTGATCTGCTCGGCGTCAACGTTACCTTCCGCGCCAATGCCGACACGATACTCCGCTTTGACGTTCTCGACACCGCTCGGCAGCCGCGCGCCACGTATGCCGTCACCGAAGGTCAGCGTCGCTTTGCCCGTCTGGTCCAGGTCGGTGACGTATTCGTGGTCGTCATCTTCCAGTTCGTACAGGTTCGGCGCTTCGTGCCACAGCACATCGTCAACGCGCACGTTCAGCGTGCTCTCGATGCCGCTTGGCGTCGGTGCGGAGACGAACGTCAGCGGTGCCTGGTTGAGCGTGAACGTCTGTTTCGGCTGTGTGCCGTCCCCGCTGCCCAACACCTCTTCGCGCGTTTCGCCGTGTGTTCCCATTACCACGTTGCCGTAAATGGTCACCGTATCGCGCTTGTAGGTGTAGGCCAGCGGATTGGCGAATACAAGCGTCGTGTGTACCGAGTCACCAGGCAGCAGTTGGTGCGTGGCGATCTCTCGTTCGGGCACAACATGTGTTGCAGTTTCAAACTGCTGGTAGATCGGTGATTCGGTTTTCTGCGCGTCCTGAGTCACGCTCGCCAGCATGACCAGTTCCGCGTCATGCACGCCTTCGGTGTCGGGAATATCGGTGCGCTCGCCGCTGACGATCACCCACCGGCCCGGGTTCAAACCGGGGTATACGCCACCCACCTCGACCTGCGTCGCGCTGACATCCTCGGTGATGTCCTCGTCAGCCAGTTCGAGTGACTCGTTCTGCGCGTAGATGGTAATCCCGCGCACATGGCTGAGCTGGGTATCGTCGCCGGTCAGCCAATCGCGGTCCAGCGTCAACTGGGTGACGCGTGCCGCAAGGCCGTACCGCGCCAGTGACACTGACTCCGCCGCTTCGACGCGCGCGGATACCGGCTCTGCGCCGGGCCGCTCGATCAGCACAAGACTGCCCGGCACAATGCCTTCGTACTCCACGTCGAGCGGCAGGACACGCGGTTGATCAGTCCCTTCCAGGTCCCACTCGATATACTCTCTGATGGCCCCGACATTGGGTCCTTCGGTTATGAAATCCGGCTTCAATGGCGCGTTGTGTCCGAAGGGAGCCGCCTTGACGCGCAGCACATCGACGCTGCGCAACGCCGGCGCAGGCGTGAAGCGGGCATGCGACCATGCGGTGTAAAGCGTGTCTTTCAGTTCGGGCTTTAGCGCGGTCAACACGCGCGGCAGCAGGTCCCCACGTTCGTTGTAGATCTGCTGGTTGCTGCGCGCCAGGTGCGTGCTATGCGCCGGCTGGATCGATGCCGGCTTGACGAGCGAGCCAACCAGGCCGTCCAGCTTGCCCAGCAACGTATCTGAGCGCTCAACAGGATATTCGTCCTCCGGCATAATGTCGCGCACCGCCTCGATGAGATCGCCGATCCAGGCGCGCAGCCGCACATGACGCGGCTCAGGCTCTTTCCATAAGGCACGTAGATCGTCATACCACTGCCACATCACGTCGGTGGGTTCATTCAACTCGATATGCGGCGGAAGCGTCGTAAGCACGTCGTCCAGAACGCGGATCACCTTAGTCGCCAGCACGCCCTCCGGATCGACGCCGTAAACGGTCGAATCGCGGAACGCTGCCGCGACCTCACGCCACAGCGCGACATAGTTTTGAGGCGGCGGAGCGGGTGGCTGTGGCGCTACACCGCCCTGCAGCGTCACCAGCGTCCGGTCGTCGTCGTTCTGGACATCAACCTTTTTCACCAGGCGTGGAACCCGGTAATAGTCACTGAAAACCAGCAACAGCCGGTCATTGGTGTTCAGGTTCGTCGCAGTGCCTTCGAAGTACAGCGTTTGTAACGTTTCCGCATTCTGCGTCGTGATGTGCTGCGGGCGTGTCATGCGCGGTTTGAGCGCGTTCCAGGCGTCCCGCGCCAGCAGCGGCTCGGACGTTTCGAAGACTTGCGGCATCTCGTCCGGGCCGGGGATGCTTTGCGCGCGCGTCCCGGTCGGGATTTCGACTTCGTGCCCCTGCTCCAGCTCAAAGGCAAGCGGAACGCTCGCCGCCACCCCGGGGCGCGGGATGTATCCGATCAACCGCGCCAGTTCCATCGCAGAGCGCAACTCAGTAGCCGTGCCCAGGTAGCCCTCATTGGCGATCCGTTCCTGGTAGAACGTCAGTACATCCGCCACCGTCGCCCAGGCATCCAGGAACGCCAGCGCCGGGTCGTCGGCGTCGCGCGTGGTCAGCGCACGTAAAGGACGCAGAAGATCGACGTCTCCGTCTTCGCCGATCAGTTCGAGCACAAGATCGCTGAGGCGGGCCTGCATCGTCTCCAGGAAGGTCGCATGAGTTCCCACGCGGTACGCCAACGCGTCCAGCCCCGGACGGTTGGCGATCGGGAAGGGCGTAAGTTTTTCGATCCCTTCGCAGCAGCCACAGGGTTGTTGTGTCATCGGCCACCTTCCATGATAAAGCTAATCGAGCCGTTTTCAGGAAAATTCCGGTCATTGTCGCAGCGCGGGATCTCAAACGGTCCAATGAGCAACCGCCCTAACTCACGTTCCTGGTTCGGCAGCTCGAAATAACGTTTCAGCCGCGTGACCGCGACGTATTCCACGCCCTCCACTGCCTGCGCCGCCGCAACCAGCGCGCTGAGATGAATGCTCTTGCCAAACGTCAGGTTGTCGGGGTGGAAGAACCCCAGCGTGCCGTCCGGCAAAACGCGGTTACTGAACACGCGCCGCAACGCCGCTTTGACATGCCCGCGCAGGTGGTGCGGCAACACTTGTACTCTCAGTTCGATGTCCAGCGGGACGTATACCGCCGGGCGCACCTTCACCGCGTGGCCGATCCGCCGGTACGGACGCAGATGTGCGGTGACTGCACTTAACAGCGCCGCGCTTGCTTCGTCTGCCCCATATGGATCGATGGCGACTTTCACCTCGTACCAGCTTCCCATCCAGCACAGCGACGCAGCGGCCCGCTGCACATCGGGATGCTGCTCCGCCACGCGGGCGTAATCTTCAGCCGTGATCGCACGTTTAATGTCGGAGCGGAAGGCGTGCGGCGCATAGAGCTTGGCGTCGGCCAGCGGTTCCGGTGCGGTGCCGCCGCGTGCCGGAAGCGGGTTCTTAGGCACAAGCACCAGCCCGCCCGGCACGTTATCCCGAAACACGATCCGGCGGATCGTCTCGGCACCGACATTGCCCGCCGGGCCGTTCCCGATGCGGTACGTCACGACGAACGTCATGCCGGCATCGGGCATAGCTCCCAGGCTGCCATCGCCGAAGCGAAGGTGTGCGACACGCTCATTGTCGATCTCGCTGACAAAATGCCGGTCCTGCGGCCCGCTGGCGATCAGATCGCGCCGGGGTTCCCAGCGCCCGAGCAACGCTTCCAGGTCACCGGTCAAGGCGCGATCAAGTGGCGGCGGCAGGCGATCCGCGACCTTCTGATCATCAGCTTCGGGGTCGTAATGACCCAGCAACCGCCGCGTCTGGTGCGATAGCTGCCGGTAGAGCGCCGACACCTTGTAACTCCGCTCCGCGTCAAGCAGCGCGATCGCCAACTGCTTGGGATTGCGCAGGTCGTCCGGTGTGAATAGCGGCAGTGCGAATCCGGCCAGCGGCGGGATGCTAAGCGCGACCGCAGCGGGTAGCGCCGCGCGCGGATCCTGCTCCAGCAGACGGGATGCCGGTCCGTCGGTCAGGCGGGCCATTTCGCGGAATGTCAAGGGCGCATGGCCCAACACCGGGCGGAATTTCGCCGGTTCCGCGATAACCTCGACAATCGGCTCCCCATGTTCGTCAACCTGTGGTGCGCCTGTCTCGCAAGGCGGGAACGCGCAGACCGGCTCCTGGGCCGCAATCCCGACCGTACCGGCATCTTCCTCGACCGAAAACCCGTGATCGACCAGCAGCAGGTTTCCGCGCGCCACGCTGACGTTTTCCAGCAGCTCGCATGCCGGGGCCGGCCCGATGGCCGAAATACACAGCGGGAACGGCAGCGCGTCCAGCGTGTGCCATTCAATCTCCAGCACCGGCTGATCGTACAGCGCGTCAATGCGCGGCGTGACGCGGGTCAACCGCACGACGTGGCGGCGCGCCATGTCCACATCGGCCTGGCTGCCAGTACCAGGATTGATAACTTCCTCAAACAAGAGCACATCACCGGCTTGCAGACGCAGCTTGCGCTGCCGCCGGGGTGGGCGGTCCCGGTCGGGTTTCTTGGCGCTCGTCTGCCGGACGTCGTTTTCACCAGCGGTGTCGCCTTCGTCCTCCTGCACCGGCACCCATTCATCTCGCAGCGTAGCCGTTGTAGCGCCTTCGGGCAGGCAACATTCCACATCACCCCAGGTGTAGAAGTGGATTTCATTATGCGCCGTATAGAGCGGGATATCCGCGCCAGCATACGCTTCAACCGGCTCGAATACCCTGTACTGCTCGGATGGCGTGTTGCGCAGGTCATCCGGCGTGAGCATCAGTTGATCCGGGCGCACGTCAACGAGCTGGCCCGCCACGAAGAACGGGTACGGCGGCTGCAAGGCCCAGTCCACATTGGTGTTAATATGCAGCCAGGCCCGCGCGTTGCAGCCTTCATGCAGGTGATAGTCAACCAGGCGCGCGTGCCGCCGCACGGAGATACGCTGCCGCGCCGTGTGAAGATACGCTTCGGTGGCGACCGCATCCTGGTAGTAGCTCAGGTAATCCCCGACATAAGCCAGCACCTCGACCATCGCGATCCCGAAATCCGGGACGTGCCGCTCGCGCCATTCCGGCATGACCAGCGCCAGCCGGTCCAGTATCAGGGTGCGGAAGCTGGCATAATCTTTCGCCAGGTAATTGATCACCGGCTGGTCGTACTGCTCAGGCGGGCAAATGGCTTCGTCGCGGCAGTCGATATCGACCGTCGTTTCGACCGCGAAGTTGAACGTTACCCGGTTATACCGCTGGTCCAGTCCGGGCGGCGGGTTATCTGTCGGCTTGCCCGCCTCATCCCGGGCGACCAGTTCCAGTGTATAGGACGAGAAATCGCCGCTTCGATCCAGTTCAACGACGAGCCGGTCGTCTTCATCCCGCTGCGTGGCGCGGACCAGTTCGATCCGCTCGACCTGGATATCCTTGATGCGCTGCCCGCCCAGCACACGCGACGCGACGCGATCGAGATGCTGCTCAAATTGCAGCGGGGCTTTGCCCATGAAGTAAACCACCAGCGTCCGGTCGTCTTTGCCCAGTTCGGCATAGTCTAACCCGGTCACATCTTGAGTCGCAGCTACGGCGCGGCTGCGTGCTTCACGTACACAATGCTGATCGTCGCTGTTCATACGCTGCTCCGTTCGAAGCTGTCGGTACGTGTTTCACCGGTCTGCCGCACCGTGTATTGGACCAATACCCGCAACGTGGAGTCCTCGCTATCGACCTCGACCGCGTTAACCACGATCACGTCGCTGAGCCAGTGCTGCAAGCCGGCCTGGATCGTCTGCTGCAGCACGCTGGCGATCTGCACGCTGTTCGGTTCGAAGATCATGTTCAGCAGGCCGCTGCCGAAATCGGGCCGGTTGACACGCTCGCCGGGGTTTGTAAAGAGAAATTGCTCGATCATGTTGCGGATGTGGCGCAGATCACTTGCCGTTGCCGTGCGCCCGCTGTCGTCAAAGTGGAAGGGATAATCGATGTTGGTCATATGCCACTCACCCGCGTTTGCACTACCGTGACGGTCGGCGGCCCTTGTGGGATTTGCTCAGCGCTTTGGCACAACCCACTACTCGCCTGCAAGATCGCAGGCTGGCCGTTGATCAGGACGCGCGTCGCCGGGACAACCCAGCGCCCCGTAACGCACGGCTGCGGCTTGGTCCCCGCCCCGACCGGGATTTGAAACGGGCACCCGGCGATCGTGAAGACATCCGGCAGCGTCACCGCCGGTTGGCCGTTCACCAACACCCGCGCGTTGGTCGTCGTAAACGTGACTTGCCCGGCGTGCGGGCACATGCCCTGCGCGCCGACGTGAACAAGAAATCCTGGCATGGTAGTTATCCTTTCCCCCTGCGCCTCACGTGACGACTAGCGCGCCCTGGTTGATGGTGACCGTCGGCCCGGTCAGCGTGATCGTCGCGCCCTTACCGTTGGAGATGGTGATCCCCACGTCGTTGATCGAGATGAACGCGCCGGTGGTTGTCTTCAGCAGGATGCCGCCGGTCCCCGGCACATCGCTGATCGAGATCGTGTTTTGCAGCCCCGTCTGGAGCACAATGCTGGGCGACACCGGATTTCCTGCCAACGCCAGCGCGGGAACCTCAGCGGTTGACCCCCAGAACCCGCCGGTCCAGATGGGATAGTCAGGATCGCCGCCTTCAAATTCCACCCACACACCGCTGCCCACTCGCGGAACGAAATAGGCCCCCATCTGCTGGCCAGCCACCGGCACGCACGGCATCGCCCAACTCGACAAGCTCATCCCCAGCACGTCTGGTACCTGAACCTGGATACGTCCCTTTTGCAGCGGATCAACATTATTGAGCACGGTCCCGCGATATTTGCCGAAGAACTTTTCCATCCGAGAAACACCTCACTTACACCGGAACATTAGGAACGGTTGAGACAAGCGCGTTGCGCGTCAAAACGAAGTCCGTCTTGAACTCGCCGCGCTGAATCTTGTGCGTCACTTTCTTGACAAAATACAGCCCGTCAAACGCGTGTCCAGCACCACGCACGCCCACCAGCCCGCGCGCCTTTAGCACGTGCCCGTAGCGCAGCACATCCAGCGACCCCGTACCCGTCACCACATCCGCCGAGCGCGCCGCCGCCGACACGCCAAGCAGCGCCGCACGGATCGGGTTGAGCTTGGCCGTGTCGCGCAGCGGTTCGATGCGCGCGGGAATCGGCGGGATCAAACCAAGCGGCGGGTTCAGCAAGCCGACATCCGGGATCGGGATGGGAATCGGGATTTTCGTCAGCTCGTTGTGGATCAGCACGACAGGCAGGGTCCGCTGCTCGTTGTTGAACTGGAAACTCAGCCCCTCAACATTCGTGAACATATCCATATTGACCGACAACGCTGGCTGTGGAACGCCGGTTTTGATCTCCGGCCCCCAGTAGGCGATGTTCATGCCGGGGGCCGGGCCGGGCTCGATGTAAAACACGTAACCCGCTTCCCGCGCCAGAAGGTTAATGTATTCCAGGTCGTTGCCCTGGTGCGTGGGGATTTTCTCCACCGGGATCGGAACGTCCATCAATATGGTCGGGATCACCATCGGGACGATCCCGAAAACGGCATATTTCGCCAGGATGAAGGCGACCCGCGCCTCTACCGGCATCGCCGGATAAGGCAGACCGCTGGTGTCGAGCTTTTCCATCACGGCGGTCAAGTCTTTGCCGGTCAGCGTCAGAACTGACTTGCCGGACATCACGTCCGGCGTGACCTGCACGTTGGTGATCACACCGTCGATCAGTACGTGCGGTGTGCCCTTAACCGTAGCCACGAGGATCACGCGCACGATCGGCCCCACTTCGCCAACCAGCAGCAGCAAAGTATTAAGCACCGAATCGACGCTGAACTCGAAAGTCAATTGGAAGCCGCTGGGTTCGCCCGCCGCCCGCGTGACCTGCACCCCGGTCAAAGCCTTCACGACCTCCGCAGAGGCCGGGACAGGGACCGCCGGGCCGATCAGCAGCGAGAGATGAATGCCACCCTTAAGCATTAGGCACCCCTGGAATCCCTTCTGGAAGCGTGATGCGCAGCTTGCGACCGGTCTGCATCAAATCCTCAGGCCGCATCGCGTTGTTCGCGTCGGCGATGCGCCAGAACTGCTCTGGGTCGCCCAGGTATTGTGCGGCCACGTGGTCCAGGCGCTCTCCCTGCGTGACACTGTGCACCTGTAGCAGCGAGAAACTTTCCGGCGGCGGCACAAAACGACGGCGCAAATACACCACCGTTCGCCCGTCTTTTGTGGTGAACTGGGCGGTCTCCGCCCGGTAGTAACGGCTGTTGATCGGAAACTTCTCAAACATTTACGGTATCCCCTTGATTCCCAGGTCGGAGAGCGGGCTGCTGGGCTGTAACCCGGCCAGCCGTTCGAGATTCTCCTGGTACACCATAAACAGCCTGCCGCCCCGGTGATCGAAGCCTAGGTCGGACACGCTGAGCACGCGCAGGCTCAGGCTGACCGTCGCCCGCAGCGGGTTAAGCGCCGGGTCGAACGCCTCTTCGGTGATGCTGAGATCGGTCAGCCGGACCGGTTGGATGCGGTTCTTGCCCCAGATAAACACCGTCAGCGGGGCTTCGGTCGGCGCGATCTCCAGCGTGCCCGCCGCCGCGCGCGCGTTATTGGCGCGCAGGTCGCTGCTGGTGGGGTAGAGGATCGCCTCCAGTGCGGCAAGCTGCGGCGCGATGCCATGCTGCACGGTCGTGGCATGCTGGCCGGGAAACTCCAACTGGTCGGCGGCGTCGATCGCGGCTTCCAGCTTGATCGTCTCGACCGGCGGGCCCTTCAGGCGCAGGGCCTGCGACGGCAGCGCGTCCTCACCGATAGACTGCACCTGCAGCGACCGCGTGAGCGTCTCCGGGTTATATTGCAGCGCGATCACGCGCAGAATCGCCCCAGTATCCGGGTCGAGCAGCACGATGCCGCCTTTGACTAAACGGGGTGAGCCTGGAAATGTGGTCATAACCTTTCGTCCATTCCTACGACGCACCGAGAATTTCGAGGATCTCGCCCGTCTCGGCGTCGAGAGTCACTTTGGCGTCAAAATCCGGGCCACGCACGCCGGGCGGGTTGAACCGGACAAACGTCACAATATATTTTTTGCGCCGGCGTTTAACCTCGACGGTTGAATCTGGCTGAATCGTAGCCAGCCCTTCAATCGCTTCCTTTGCACGGGCCACGGCTTCCTCTTCAGTAAGCATGTCAGCGTATCCTTAACGACTGCTAGAGTCGCTGTCGCCGGTTCGGGCCAGAATGGTAACGTTTCGCGGGAGAGCCAATCGGATGTCCCGCAGGGATATTGCCGGACCCTGCCGGTGATTCGATATAGTCATACACCACGCCTACAACGTCATCGCTAGTGTCTACCCGGTTATCAGCCCCCGAAGGGCCTACCGGACGCCCAACAGGTCGGTGTGCGGTCGGTGTGTGCGTGTGGAATGACGCCACGGTGTAGATCGCGTCGGCTGTGCCGGGATTGCTGTCCGCAGGACGCGCTCCCAGATCGACCGACGCACCACCAAGCGGTGGACTCGCCGCTCCCAGGATCGTAGGGGTGAACTCGTAGCGATTTGTCTTCGTGTTCAGGCGAATCCAGAAACCTTCCTCGCGGCGCGAGGCGGGTGTGGCAGCGGCTTCTGTATTGCGCCAGGCGCGATCGGTCTGCGTCTGTACGTCGCGGTCGGCGACGATCTGGTTAAACGTGGGAAACGGGCCCATCGCGGCACCAATCCCCGCGCCGATCGCCCCACCGGCAACCGCGCCGATCAAACCGCCGGCCAGTGCACCAAGCGGCCCACCAATTAGCCCACCGACGACCGCACCCGCCACAAGACCAACTCCCGCGCCGACTGCGGCCCCCGTCACAACGTCATCTTCTGTCAAGCGGGCCGTCGGTGCCTCAGCCCGGCGGTGAATTCGCGGGACAGTTTCACCGCGCAAGATCGCCCGCGTAGCCGCGCGTGCTTGCGCTTCCTGGACATCGTTAGATCGCTCGACGACAACGCCATTTTCCGGCGTGCTCGACGCGGCTTGCGCCGTATGCGCGATCTCATGTGCAATCAGGGCCAGGCCAGCGAAGGAATCAGGATCATAACGGTTACGGGCAAAAACGATGTCATGCTCGACAGTGTACGCCGCTGCCCCCAGCACGCGTGCCGATTCGTTAGCCTTATGGTCAGCGTGCACGCGTACCTGGCCGAAATCGCGATCAAACCGGGACTCCAAAAATCGGCGTGTCTTGTCCTCCAGCGGGCGGCTCGGCGTTTCCAGGGCTTCATATACCTCTGGCGGTGCCATTTCGGAACCCGGACCATCTTTGTCCGGTTTCTGCTTCACCAGGAATTTATCGGCTTGCTTGTTGGGGATCGCCTGCCGGTTGCTGTGCTGCGGTGCGGTGCGTCGATTGGCCATAGCTTAATCCTCCATACACTGAGCGAGCAATCTGTCGTCCCAGACTCGCAGGGTCGCGCGTGTCAGTCAATTGCAGGTTCTGCGTGGGAACGGTGTGCAAACTTTGCCCCGTTTGCGCCATGGATGGGACCTTCCGTTCGGCGACCAGCCGCGCCAGTTCCGTCTCGACGGCGGCCTTCAACTCGGCGCGCGCGTCCGGCGTGAGATCGATGCCTTCCAGGACCAGGTGCTCGATGTGCACGTTGATGTTCATCCCACCACCCCGTTCGGCGACCAGTGAAACTGCGCGTCGTTGGCGGGCCGTTCCAGCTTGCGGAACTCAGTCCGCGCCGCTTCCAGCAGCAGCGGCATCGTCACCGCGCTGTTGAGTTCGGCAGCCAGAAACGCCGCGTTCAAAACGATGTTGTGAATGTTGCCCCCCGCCAGGTTCAGCCGGGCCAGGAAATCAAAATCGAGCGCGCCGGTCGGCAGTTCCGGCGGGATCGATTTCTGCCAGATGGCCCGGCGCTGTTCCTGCCCGGGGAACGGGAACTTGACCACGAACCGCAGCCGCCGCATAAACGCCTGGTCGAGCGCGGCTTTCATATTGGTCGCCAGAATCGCCAGGCCATGATACGCTTCCATGCGCTGCAACAGGTAGTTGATCTCGATGTTGGCGTAACGGTCGTGGCTATCCTTCACTTCGCTGCGCTTACCGAACAGCGCGTCCGCCTCGTCGAAAAACAGGATCGCGCCGCCATCTTCCGCCGCGTCAAACAGGCGGCGCAGATTCTTCTCCGTCTCGCCGATGTATTTGCTCACCACCGCCGACAGGTCGATGCGATACAGGTCAAGCTGCAGCGCGTTGGCGATCACCTCAGCCGCCATCGTCTTGCCCGTCCCGCTTTCACCGGCGAACAGCGCACCGATCCCCTTGCCGCGGTTCATCCGCCGGCCAAAACCCCATTGTTCGTATACCGTGCTGCGCTGCCGCACCTGGTTTGTGATCTGGTGCAGCAAGCGTTCCTGCTCTTCCGGCAGCACAATGTCATCCCACGTCGCGCGTGCATCAATGCGCTGTGCCAGCAGGTCGAGGCGGGGGCGCGTATGGGCCAGGCACGCGCGCCAGACAGGATCGGGCGTGTCAGGCATGGCGCGTGCCGTGTGCGCGATCTCAGTGATGGTCGGGACGTTGAGATTGAACTGGCTCGCAAGCTGGGCAGCTTGCCCGCTTGAGTCGTCGTCAAGTGCGGAATCCCACGCAGCACGCTGTTCAGACGCTGTCGGTTTGGCGATGTCAAGCATGAGCGTTGGACGGTTCAAATCCACCTGCGCGTCACGCACATCCAGAAACACCAATCCCCCACTGCGATCCAGGAATCGTTTCAGCCGCGGCGTAACCTCGCCGCCTTCGTCGCCCGGCGCGACAGCGTGCGCATCGAGGTAAAGCGCCGCCGGCATCAGCGTCACTTCGCGCTGCCACAGGCGGGCCAGGGTTTCCTGGTCCTCCAGTGCAGCCGGAAGGCCCTCAAGCGGCAGCCGGTAGACGGACAACTCCAGCGCCGCCGCAACCTGGGCCACGACAAGCTGTTTGCTCAGCGCATCGGGGCCGATCAACTGGATCACGGGCAGCGCGTCCCGGCGCAGCGGATGTTCCAGGTAGCGCACGACAGTACCAGCAGCGGCTTGCTGTGACGGCGGAAGCTCGGCAGGCGTGACGGCCAGGGGGGACAGCAACACATCAAGTCGTGGATCGAGGTAATTCAACCCCTTCACGTAGTTAGCGATGCGCTCATCGATGCGCAGCGCCGACGTGATCAGCGGCTGCGCGCCGGAACGGTTGATATCCACGAATCGCCAGTAACGCAGCGGGCGATCCGGGGAGAGCGCATCCCATGACGGGGCATCGAACAACGCCAGCGCCAGCGCGAACGTCGGGTAAGGCCGGTTGGGATCGTCCTGGGCACGCGCGCATAACGCGGCAATGCGCGTGTCAAACTCGACGGACGCGCACAGCAGCACAATCGCCTGCTCAAAACGCGACAATCCAAAACGCCGGGACAATAAAACCAACGCGGGGGGAAAGTCGGCATGCTCTGCCGCTTCCATCGCGGCGGCAGCTTTCTTCAGCGCGTCGCCGGGGCGAGATTTACCCCGGCTGCGTTTGCTCGCCGAGCGCGCAGCCAACCCCTCCAGTTGGAGGCGAACCCACTGCACAGCCGCTGCAAGATATGCGTCATTGCTGGCTTGCCAATCGGTAAGGTCTATCATACGTTATTCAATCACGACTTTCATCGAATCTTTAAACACAGGTGGCGAAACACTTCGATCAATCAGCAAACTGTCCACCCCATCCACCCGCAGCCGAACCAGGTACGTGCCCGGCGCGACGCCGGTAACCCGGAAGGTCAGGCTGCCGGTGTGTTCAGCCTCACGCGCGGGCAGCAGCACAGCGCGATTGCCAAAGAGCAGGAAAACCTGCTGCTTTTTCCACACGTCCGGCGTGACGGCAAGCGTCACGTCGATATCATCCCCGCCGGCGCCTTCTACGGTGATAGCGGTGATCTTAGGGGCCAGGTCGAACGACACCTCGTTGGTCGCCAGCGGGATAGTCTCCTCCGCCGGTGGTTCCGGCGCGGGCGGCAGGGGTTCAGTCCAGTATGTGCTGCCCTGTCCCTCCGCCATCCAGCCCGCCGCGCCGTCCGCATCCACACGCCACCACGCGATGCTGTTGGCGGCATCACACACCGGCCCGGCCAATACGTCGAATTCCGTGCCGGTCGGCAGCGTGGTCAGCAACGTGCCCGTTGTCGATGGCAACGTACGCAGGTTGATGCCTGAGCCGGTCGTGATGCGCCCACGCTGGCCGGCCACAAGCCGCGGGGGTTGGAACCCTGGGCACGACGTCGGGGCCGGCTCAGGGGCCAGCCAGTACTGGTCCGCCTGTCCCTCCGCCGTCCAGCCGATCACGTTCCCAAACCTGACCTGCCACCACGCGATGTTGTTCGCCTCGTCACAGGACGGGCCGTCGATCACGGCACACAGCTCGCCCGGATCGATCTGGCCCAGGAAGGTCGCATCAAGCTCAGGCTCGGCGCGGATGTTGTTGGAGTCCGGGGGCAGGCAGCGCGCCCGCGCGCCGATCACCAGCCGCGACGGCAAGAACCCCGGACAGGTGACGGTCGCTTCCTCCGCTTCGGAAGGGCCGCCCTCTCCTTCGGACTCGCCCGCGAGTGTGCTGAACGCCAACCCCACGCGGTACGTGCCCGGCGGCCCTTCCCAGGGAGCGGAACTGCTTTCGTCCGGCATGTCAAAGGTGATTTCCGTCGCGCTCTGCTCGGCGATATCGGTGCGCACAAGCGGGGCATCCAGCAACGGATGCCGGAACACGAGCGCGGGATCATCGCCGTCCAGGTTGTAACCCCGGATCACCAGCGTCCCGCCTGGTTCCGCGCTCGGATCGCCGCTGGCCGCTTCGACTCCCGTGATCGCCGGGAACGGCGGGACCGGTTGCTCAAGGCTCGCCTGCCCGTGCACGCCGCGATCCTCTTCGCCGCGCGTCAGGACCGGCAAGGGTGTCGTGGCGGGTTCCTCGCTTTCGATCAGCACAACCGCTACCTCATAGGCTGCCGACAGGCGATACTGCGTCTGAAACGTCGACCACAACTTGGACATTTCATCCAGGCTCAACGCGACCGGCGTGATGCGCACGCGTTCCGCTTCCTCGTGCGAAAGCGCCTGCCCGCTGAGATCGCTCAGCGCCGCGTTGATCGCAGCGGCGGTTAGCTCTGGGCGATCGTGCAGGATGCCCATCGCGCGCCCCAGGATCGTGTGGCCGATGCGCTCGTCGTCATCGGCGCTGTAGACACTCAGCAGGTAGTACAGGTTGAGCGCCAGCGGCACGTGACCGGTCTCCCCAGGTTTGACCTGCCAGGGGATATCCATGTTACGCCAATGGGCATTGGGCGCAGCGTGATACAGAAACAGGTTCAAGAAGCTGTTGCCGTTGCCGTTCACGGCGCTCACACGGTCGGGCGCGCGCGTCAAGACCTGCACGCCGTCGAACGTCGTGTCAAAATCGTTTTGCAGGAGGCCGCGTAAGGCATCGGTGACGGCGGCGATGACCAATGAATTGCTCACGGTGTCCCTCCATTGGCCTGCTGGCGCAAATACTCATCCAGCGACATGATCGCCGGGGTTGGCTGTTGGCGCGTCTGCTTTGGCGGCGGCGGTGTCGCGCGCACGATCACGCGCCCGATCGTGATGTTGATCGTCGCGGGGCTGCCGTCCCGCTCAGGTTGCCCCCCGGCAGGCCGGATCACCTGCGGGGAGACAGGTCGTGCTATGCGCGGTGGCATATCCGGATTCTGGGATGGTTGTTCGGGCTGCCGATCAACAACAGCCTGCACCGGGGAAAGATCACTTTCCGCCCCAGAAGCCGCGTCTCCCGGAAGCAAACGCCGGATCGCCTGCGCGATAGCGTGCAGGTCCGGCCCGTCTGCCGCTAGACCGGGCGACACGTTCGAGACACCGCCCGCCAGACCTTCTGCTGGATCGGTCACCGCTCGTACCGGTTGTTCCCGCCCCACTCGAGGGTGTACGTTCGCCAGGTGGGACGGTGTGTCTGAGGCCGCTGTCCCCGGGGCTTCTTGGCTGGGGCGCAGCGGATCGTCCTCAGGATGTTCCAGTGGCTGAGCGGGTTCTGCCGGGCGCATGGTTGGTGCGGTACGGCGGAAGGACAACGAGCGCTCGGGATCATCTCGCGCGATCTCAGCGGCAGGGGAAGAGTCTTCAGGTATCATCTGCTCCAACGTGACAGGCGACTCCTGGGTGGGCGTGTTCGCAGCGGGAGCGCGCGCTGCCGCGCGAGGGAGCGCCTGCCGCGAACGATCCGCAATGGGCACCTCGTCCTCAGCCGGGCTGCCCCACCGTTCTACCGGAAGCGCCGCAGCATCCGCCGGTGGCTCAAACCGGGTGACCGGTCGCGGTCGCAGAACCGCGCCGGGATCAATATTTCGTACAATAACGGTGCTTAGATAGTCACTCATGCAGCAGTTCCAGGTATAAATACCGGCGTTGGGGTGACAGCGCCAGAATCGCGGACTCACTCCACCCGTAAGCGCGCGCCAGTGCATGGACTTCGCCCAGTATGCGCTGCGCCCGCGCCGCGATCTCATGCCAGAAGAACGACGCGATGTCGAACACCATCTGCCATTCATGCCCGCAGTCCGGACATCCGAGGGTGACACGGATATCGGCTTGCGGATCGGCCTCTGCCATGCGGCTGATCACGTCCTCAACGATCGCGTCCGGGAGATCAGGCCGGGAGGCCGGCTTGCCGTCATGCTCGACCGCTGTTACGCAGCGTTCAAACAGCCGTTCGCGGAGCAGTCCCACATCAGCCTTCCCCATCACTGCCGCCAGATCAACGCTCGTTGGAAGGCGAAACCGCACGGTATAGGCCGCTTGTTCGAGCACCAGGTCGGTTTCCTGGCCGTTGGCGGGAACTGCCTGGGCTTCGGCTTGCAGCGCCGCGATATCGAGCGTCAACTCCACCGTCGCGCCACATTGTGGGCAAGTGGCGACGCTTTCCGCGTGTGCCCCTAACATCAACCTGCGCAGCGCGAGCAAGAGCATATCCCGCTGGCCGATGGTCAGCCGCGCCAGCTCATCCGGACTCGTCTCCGGCATGGCGGCGGCCAGCAGGAGAAGGGCGCGCTGTAACGACGACTGCGCCATGCCCTGCTCCCAGACCGCCAGCAGTTCCCCGTCAGACAGTGCACGCATTTGCATCATCGCGCCCGGCGCTCAGGCATGGCCTAAAGCGCCGGTTCGGTCGGCTCGGTGACAGCCGTGTCGCGTTCCCAGCCTTCGTTTTGCAGGGTCAATGTCTGGATAGCGACCGCGTTCGCGCTGGCATCCAGTTCGGGCAGCGGCTGGTACTCTGAGACCCAACAGCGATACACCTTGTAGGCGATTACAAGCTGTCCCGCCTCGTTGTACATCTCGATGATCAAGTCCTTGCGGAAGTCGGCCAGCGACACTTCGGTACCCAGCCCGGAGGCGATGTTCCAGACCTTGTTGGCCCACGCCTCGAATTCGAGATCGTGGGTCACGCCGCGTTCCAGCGTGATCGGTTCGTACTTCGTTTGTCCCGGTGATCTGCGCACCGTGCTTGGATCGCCGCCTTCGCGGTGTTCCACCACCTCGGTGGTCCGCTTCAGCGCGCTGACCTTGCTCACACCGGCCACGTATTTGCCATCCCACTTGACGCGGAATTTGAAGTTTTTATAGGGATCAAAGCGATGAGCATTGACGCTGAATTCCATGTCACTATCCTTTTTCAAGCATCAACTGGACGAAACATGCCTGCGTTAGGTTTCAATCTGACCGGCCATCTGCTGGATGCTGATGATCACGAACTCCGCCGGTTTGAGCGGTGCGAAACCGACGATGATGTTCACGATCCCGAGGTTGATATCATTCTGGGTCGTGGTCTCGCTGTCGCACTTCACAAAATAGGCTTCACTGGGCGACTGCCCCTGAAACGCACCCTGGCGAAACAGGTTATGCATAAACGCGCCGACGTTCAGCCGTATCTGCGCCCAAAGCGGTTCGTCGTTTGGCTCGAAGACCACCCACTTCGTGCCGCGATACAAGCTCTCCTCAATGAACAACACCAGCCGCCGCACGGGCACATACTTGTACTCGTCGGCCAGTTGGTCAGCGCCGCGCAGCGTGCGCGCGCCCCACACAACACGCCCCGCAACCGGGAAGGAACGCAGGCAGTTGATGCCGAGCGGGTTCAGCATCCCGTTTTCGTCATCGGTGAGGTTGACTTCCAACCCCTGGGTGCCGTTGAGCGCCGCGTCCAGCCCGGCAGGCGCTTTCCAGACTCCACGCTGCACGTCAGTCCGCGCCATGACGCCGGCGACAATGCCACACGGAGCAAACGCCGCGATCTGGTTGTCGCGCAGCGGGTCAGCCTTCAGCACGCGCGGGAAGTACAGCGCGGCATTGCGCGCTGCCGTACCGGTCAAGCCGAGATCGCCCAGGCTCTGTTTGGCGGTGGCAGCGGCGGTTTCCTTGTTCGCGCTCCACGTAGCCGGGGAGTCCACGATCAACATCGCGCGCCGTTCGGCACAATACTGCATCGCTTCCTGGTACACGGTGGGGTCGGTGGAATCGCCATGCACGTCGGGCGGAATGCACAGCAGGTTGAACAGGTCCGCCTTTTCCAGCGCGTAAAGCCCTTCTTTATCGTCGCGGCTGCCTTTATACGCGTTGGCGTCGAGGTTAGCACTGGCCGCGGCCTGGTCGGCCTCTTCGACTTTGACGTTGGTGGCCGGGTCGTTGTCGTCCCACACACTTTTGCCAGCGGGCGGATCGCCATGTGGGTCGGGCAGTTCGGGAAGGTCCTCACCATCCAGTGCCCCTTCAGGCAGCCGAACCAGATTCGACTCGTTCGCCAGAACGCGGTCCAGGCGGCGGCGGCTTTCCGCCAGCGAAACATTCAAGAACGTCTCAGTGACGCCCGTCCCATCGTCATGGACCGAAAGATTGAAAAGGTCATCTGCCGTCAGTCCTGCGTCGGTCGCCCAGGATGGAGCTTCGCTCACGGCGGTGATGCGCGCGCGCAAGTTGTTGCCCCACGCGCCTTCATAGGCCGCTTCGAGCACCAGCTCTTCCAGTGTGAGGCTGGCTTTGGTGTTCGGCGCGCCGTTGTCGCCTTCCGGCGCTTGATATAAGCGCACGACAATGCCCTGCCCGCCGCCGTTGAGGAAATAGTCGCTCACGGCGTATGACATCGGCATATCCGCTTTCAGGCCACCAAAGGTGCGCTCAAAATCGCCAAAATTGTTGACCAGCACCGGTTCGTTCACCGGCCCACGCGTGGCGCGGCCAATAAAGGCCGTAATGGACGTCGCAACACCGGTAATGGTGCGCACGCCACTCGGTATCTCCTGAATATACACACCCGGATAAGTTGGTGTAACCGGCATGTTTTCCTCCGTAAATGCTGCAAACCCTTGACGGGGATAACGATAGAGATATAGATGTCTGTTAAGTGGACGATGGAAACGGGTTAATACAAAGCCGGGCGAAAGATAGGTGAACGAGAAGTGAGCAAAAAAGAGCAGCTTCTTTCAGATCGTCATAAGAGAACGGTTATGTCCAAATATACAGTAGCATAAACTCAAAAAAATCAAAATAAACCTTAATCCTATCTAAGATATTCTATTTTCCTTAATCCTCAGTTTCAATAGTACATTCAGGTCATAGCACATTGATTACGGCAGCGCGCAGCCCCAGATCACAACATCATCCGGGCTGCGCGCACGAGGTCGTACTCTTTGGTCTCAAACCGGCACACCACATGTGCCCGCTTCAGGGCGTCGCGATGACGGTCTGCGTGTCGTTTCAGTCGCTCTGTCCCACCACGTTTTGTGGATGCCCGTCCAGGAACGCGCTGATATTTGCGGCGGCGATCCGCATCAGCCGCTGCCGGGCCTCGCGGGTCGCCCAGGCGATATGCGGCGTGATGAACGTGTTCCTGGCGGTCAGCAACGGGTTAGTGGCTTCGGGCGGCTCTGTGGACAGCACGTCAAGCCCGGCCCCCGCGATGCGGCCTTCATTCAACGCTGCCGCCAGATCGTGCTCTACGACCAGCCCGCCACGCGCCGCGTTGATCAGAAACGCGGAAGGCTTCATGAGCGCCAGTGTCTCGCTGTTGATCATGCCCTCGGTCTCAGGAGTCAGGGGACAGTTCAGGCTGATGACATCGGATGTCCGAAACAATGTCGGCAACTCCACCCACCTGAACCCTTCGATATCCGTCACCTCATGTGGCCGGTGATCGTAGGCTTGCACCGCCATTCCCAGCGCCGCAACAATCCGCCCAACCTGCTGCCCGATCCGCCCGAACCCAACAATGCCCATCATCTTCCCGTCCAATTCGATCTGCGGGAAATCCCAGAAACAGAAATCCGGCGCAGCGGTCCATTTGCCGGCCTTGACCGCCGCGTTGTGGTCCTGGACGTGGTGGCAGAACGCCAACAGGTGCGCGATCACCATCTGCGCGACGGAGTTTGTCCCGTAGCTCGGGATATTGGTCACAGTGACGGAATGCTGGCGCGCCGCCTCAACATCCACGACATCGTAACCCGTCGCCAGAACCCCGATATAGCGCAGCGCGGACAGTTGCGCCAGTGTATCGGCGTCCAGGGGCACTTTGTTGGTCAGCACAAATGACGCATTTCGGGCACGGGCGACCACCTGCTCGGGCGCGGTTCGATCATAAACCGTCACGTCACCCAGCACTTCCAAAGGCTCCCAGCTCAGATCACCCGGATTGAGGGTGTAACCATCCAGGACGACGATCGTAATTGACATTACCCAGCCCTTGTCTCTAAATTGCTGTCACTTCCGCTTATTCTACCGTTTGCCGGCATTGTTGCTAAAGCGGGCATATCCACGGCGCATTTCAGGCCGGCCACCTGACTCATCCTGGGTAGATTGCGCACGATTTGCAGCCACAGCAGCACGGCGGACGACATCCCCCGCCGGGCACTCCATGATCACAGATATCGCGCACTTTTTCCACAATGCGGAAAGAACTGTTGATTCATAGCGGTCATATCCCCTATGCTACTTATAAATAGAAATGTTTTTCGTTGTGTGAAAACCCTGGACCCAACATGACCTCTCAAGTGCAATCGGTACAGCGAGCGTTCCAGCTCCTGGAGTTGATCGCCCAGGCAGATCAGGCGCTGGGAATCTCCACGCTCGCCGAGCAGAGCCGGTTGCCGGTCGGTACGGTCCACCGCCTGTTGAGCACGCTGACCGACCTGGGATACGTCGAGCAAGATACGTCAAACCGCAAATACACGCTGGGTCTACGGTTCCTGCATTTGCGCGGATTACAAATCCGCCGCCTGAACATGGCCGAACAGGCGATGCCCCTGATGAAAGCACTGATGCGCCGCGTCAACGAAACCGTACATCTCGCTGTGCTGGACGAAGGCGAGATTGTCTACATCGACCGCGTCGAAGGTCTGCAAACACTAGACATGTACACCGTGATCGGGAAACGCACATTTGCCCACTGCACCGCCCTGGGAAAAGCGATGCTGGCCTTCATGCCGGACACCGTCTGGCGGCAGGTTGTCGAACGGCACGGTCTGCCACGCTGCACAGCGAACACGATCACGGACGTCGCGGAGTTCGCAGCCGAACTCCGGCGCACGCGCGAACGCGGCTATGCCATTGACAACGCGGAAGTCGACGAGCGCGTCCGCTGCGTCGCTGCGCCCATCTATGATTTCAACCAACAGGTAATCGCAGCCGCCAGTATCTCGGGGCCGTCCACGCGCATCACGCCCGATCGCGACCGCGAACTGGGCGCGATGATCTGCCGGACGTGCGAGCAAATCTCAATGAGCCTGGGCTATCTTGGCAAGCCATGATGAATAAGCACGCTGCTTGATCACATTTCCCAACCCAAAGGAGGTGGTTGCCAGCACAGTGGAGTGACATTCGCGAACCGCGTTTCAGAACGTTGTTTTAGTAACCGCATACGAGAGCGACTTACGGAGAATCGAAAACATGAAGAAATTACTGGTCCTTTTGATCGCCGCATCCCTGTTACTTGTGCCGGCGAGCGCCTTCGCACAGGATGGCGGCGGTGGTACATTGGTTGGCGCGTTTGATGTGGGTCCGGGTGGCTGCCCGGAGTGTATCCCGCTGTACGAAACGGCAGGCCGCGTCTGGATGTCAAAAATCTGGTCGCCCCTGACCAGCCTGAACGAAGACGCGAGCGACGTCGTCCCCCAACTTGCGACCGAATGGGATTCAAACGACGAAGCGACGGTCTGGACGTTCAAACTGCGTGAAGGCGTAGTGTGGCATGACGGCGAACCCTTCGACGCGGAAGACGTCAAGTTCAGCTACGAACTGGCAGTGAACCCCAGTGCCGCGACCATTTTTGTCCAGACATCGGGCATCGATGCCAGCGGGTTCGAAGGTGGCGAGGCGTTCGCCAACGGTGAAGCGGACGAGATCAGCGGCATCAGGATCGTGGACGACATGACGGTCGAATTCCGTTTCCTGGAACCGCGCCCGCGCTTCCCCTTCGCCGCGATCTTCGGCTGGATCCTGCCGCAGCACCTGCTGAGCGATGTCAACCCGGCTGAACTGCAGAACAGCGACTGGTTCTTCACCAACCCGGTCGGGACCGGCCCGTTCATGCACTCCCAATACGAAGAGGGCCAGTTCTGGGAACTCGTGCCGAACCCCAACTACTGGGACGGTGAGCCGAAACTCGACCGCCTGATCAACCGCTACTTCGAGGACGAAACGTCCGCCGTGCTGGCGCTGGAGAGCGGCGAGATCCACTTCACGTTTGCCAGCGGTGATGTAGCGCTGCGCATGGGCGAGAGCGAGCGCTTCGAGCTCTTCCCCGGCCCTTCGGGCGTGACCAACTACATGATCTTCAACTTCCGCAGCCCGGTGTTTGACGACGTGCGCGTCCGGCAGGCATTCCTGTACGCGATTGACCGCGCCGCGATCACCGAGGTCGTGCTCAATGGCACAGCCGAACCGGCACCTTGCCTGAACGCGTTCCCGACCATGTGGCCGGATGAATACAACGACTACGCCTACGATCCGGACATGGCGCGCGAACTGCTGGCGGAAGCAGGCTGGGACAGCAGCCAGTCCTACGAGGTGGTGACCTACTACGACAGCCAGTTCCACATGGACGCGCTGGCCGCGATCCAGCAATACCTGGCTGAAGTCGGCATCAACGTCATCCCGACGCCACAGGACGTCCCGACCTACAACTCCTACTTCTACACTGGTGAGGGGTGGAACATCTCTTACCGGGGCCTGGGAAACAACGTTGCCAACTACCCCTTCGCGTACTACGAATCCGGTGGGTTCCCGGATGCTGAAGGCGGCACGCTGCGCGGCCAGGCCTGGCCGGAACTGGACGAGATGATCGCCCAGGCGAAAGTCGAAACCGATCCCGACGTGTATCTGCAACTGCTGAAGGATATCTGCGCGTTCCAGAACGAGAACGCTGTCGAAGGCTACATGTGGGTCGCGACGCGCTTTGGCGTGGCGTCCACCGACCTGGTTGACTTCTACTGGTTCCCGGCGGTTGGCGGCGGTCCTTATGCGGACCATGCCGAAAACTGGGCTGTAGCCGAGTAGACCTGCTTGATGTAACTGTATTGGGGGCTGGTGGCAAGCCAGCCCCCCTACCAGGTAACTGCACCAGCAACGCGTTAACGCCGGAAACGGCCCATGCATAGATATATTCTCAGGCGACTGCTGTATAATATCCCGGTCCTCATCGGCGTGACGATCATCATTTTCGCCATGATCGAGATCGCGCCCGGCGACGCCGCGGATTATTACGTCAACCCCGAAATGGAGATCACGCAGGAATCGATGGCACGCCTGCGCGAACGCTTCGGGTTGGACGACCCCGCCCCCGTGCGTTACGTCAAATGGGTAACCAAAGTCCTGCAGGGGGATCTCGGGTACCGCTATGTGAATGGCCGGCCCGTGGCCGATGTCATCTTTCGGCGGCTCGGTGCCACCGTGCGCTTGATCGGTGCGGCGCTGGGGTTCGGCGCCGTCGTGGGGATTTCGCTGGGTGTCTTCACGGGATTGCACCAGTATTCTTTCTGGGATTTCACACTAACCGGGCTGTCGTTTGTGTTCGTCTCGATGCCCGCCTTTATCGCCGGAATCTTTGGTCTATATATTTTTTCAATCAAACTCAACTGGTTTCCATCCGGCGGCATGCGTACCGTCACCGAAGACCCCTCATTGCGGGATTCTCTGCACCATCTGATCCTGCCCAGCTTCATCCTCAGCCTGATGTATATCGCTAAGTTCATGCGTTATATGCGCTTCAGCTTGCTGGAAGTGCTGCATGCCACGTACATTCAGGCGGCGCGGGGAAAAGGGCTGCGCGAGCGCGTGGTCATCTGGCGGCACATGGTCCCCAACGCGATCCTGCCGGTCGTGACGGTGATCGGGCTGAGCATGCAGAATCTGGTAGTTGGGGCCGTCTTTATCGAGACGGTGTATAGCTGGCCCGGCATGGGGACCCTGTACCTGGACGCGGTGCAGGGGCGTGATGTCCCGCTGTTGATGGGCATGAATTTGATCATGGCGCTGGTGATTCTGACGGCTAACCTGATAACCGACATTTCATATTCGCTCGTGGACCCACGCATTCGCTATGACTGAGACGCCAATGGCCACAACGCAATCCGAAACGACACCGAAAAAGCTCGGCGAGTCAAGTGAGGCGTTGAAGGGACAATCACCCGGTCAACGCGCGTTTAGGCGTTTCCTGCGCCACCGGCTGGCGATGGGCGCGCTGATCGTTCTGACGATCATCATCGTGCTTGCCGTTTTCGCCCCGGCCTTTGAGCGCTATCCCTACGAGCAGATGAATCTCCGCGCCGCCAAACAGGAACCGTCATTTGAACACTGGTTTGGGACCGACCGCATCGGGCGCGACGTCTGGAGCCGCACACTGCACGGCGCGCGCGTCTCGCTGGCGGTGGGGCTGGCAACCGCCCTGCTCTCGACTTTGATCGGCACGTTGCTGGGGGCGCTTTCGGGGTTCTATGGCGGCTGGGTCGATATGATCATCATGCGCTTCACCGACGTGGTGATGACCTTTCCAAGCGTGATCGTGATGCTGACCCTGGCGGCGCTATTGGAACGCAGTTTGCTCAACCTGATCCTGATCATCGGCGGCTTAAGCTGGCCGCCAATGGCGCGGCTGGTGCGCGGGCAATTCCTCTCGGCGCGCGAGAACGACTACGTGCTGGCCGCGCGCTGTCTCGGCATCCCAAACCGGCGTATTATCGTCGCGCATATCCTGCCCAACGTGCTCGCGCCCGTACTGGCGCTGATCACCTTCACCGTCGGTGAGGCGATTCTGATCGAGGCCGGTTTGAGCTTCCTGGGACTGGGCGTGCCCCCGCCCACGCCAAGTTGGGGCAACATGCTTGAAGCGGCGCGCAACCTTGAGATTCTGCAATACCTGCCCTGGATGTGGATCCCACCCGCCATTGCGACGGTCCTGACGGTGCTCTGCGTAAACTTCATCGGTGACGGCTTGCGCGACGCCATTGATCCGAATCTGGTGTTTTAGACGGTCGAGTAAAGGAACGATCATGCGTGGTTATGACCTAAAAGCAGCATTGACCGGCGGGACCCGTGTGTACGGGATCGCACTCGAAGGGTGCGGGCAGCCCAAATGGCCCGCGCTTTTCGCCCGTCAGGGGCTGGACTTCGTGTTTATCGACACCGAACACACACCGATCAACCCTGACACGCTTAGTTGGGCGGTGCAAACCTACGCGGCGCACGGGGTCGCGCCACTGGTGCGCATCCCGGAGATATCAGCGGCGCAGGCGGCGAAGACGCTCGACCTCGGCGCGCATGGGGTTATCGCGCCCTACGTTGAGACGGTCATGCAGGTGCAGCAGTTGGTCGGCGCGGTGAAATTCCGCCCGCTGAAAGGCGCGACATTGCACGCTGCCGTTACACAAGCCGAATTCCCGAACCGGGAAACTGCTGATTACCTCGCGCAGTGGAATCAAGACGCCGTGCTCGTGATCATGATCGAAAGCCCTGCCGGGATCGAGCACCTGGACGCCATGCTCGCGGTTGGCGGGGTGGATGCGGTCATGATCGGGCCGCACGACCTGTCGATCGCGTTGGGCGTGCCGGAGCAATACACACATCCGGCGTTCGAGCAAGCCGTCCAGCAAATTATCCGGGTCTGCCGCCAGCACCGGGTCGGGGTTGGGCCTTTCAGCGCCGGTAATGTGCAACAAACCACGCGCTGGGCCAACTGGGGCGGCAACATGATCATCCACCGCGCCGATACCCTGTTCATTGCTGATGGCATCACCGGGGAACTACAGGGCCTGCGCGCTGCGTTGGATGAACATGTCACGTGATCGCCGTGAGACTATCTTCGCTACGTTGGAACTGTGCATACACATGCATGATGGAGATTACAATCGATGTTCTCATTTAAGGGGGCCTGGCCTGCCTTAGTCACCCCGTTTACCGCGGACGACCGGGTAAACGTGGCCGTACTGCACGAATTAGTCGACTATTTCATCGCGCGCGATGCCGGCGGTTTTTACGTCTGCGGTTCGACCTCCGAAGGAATTTTCATGTCGGTGGAAGAGCGCCAGATCGTCGCAGAAACCGTGCTGGACCGTGTAAACGGGCGCGTGCCGGTGATCGTCCATGTCGGGGCGGTTGCAGCGACGGATGCCACACAACTGGCCGCACATGCTATGCAACACGGCGCGTCGGGGATAAGCAGCATTCTGCCGCCGCTCTACGACAGCACGGAAGGTTTGCTCGCGTACTTCCGCGCACTGTACGAAGCCGCGCCGGAGATCCCGCTGCTGCCATACCTGTATGGCGGCCCCGTGGACGCCGTCGCACTGATGCAGACGTTCATGCAAATCCCCAGCATCGCGGGCACAAAATACACCGGGCCCAACATGCACGAACTTCGGGGCATTGTCGAACTTCGCGCCGGAAACTGGACGGTGTTCAGCGGCATGGACGAGCAGTGTTTGTTTGCCGCGATCGCGGGGTCAAGTGGCAACATCGGCTCGACGGTGAACCTGTTTCCCGGCCTCTACCGCGCGATCCACGCGCACCAGCAGGCGGGCGAGTTCACCGCAGCCTACCAGCTACAACTGCGCGCCAATGCGGTCATCAAGGTGCTTTACGCTACCGGGAAATGGTCCGCAGCGTTGAAGACGGCGATGGGCATGCTTGGCTTTGATTGCGGTGCGCCCCGGCTGCCCCGGCTGCCGATGACGCCTGCCGAGCAGGAAAAGCTCCGCGCCCAGCTTGAGGCCAGCGACTTTCGCGAGCTGGCCGCGATGTAACGCGCGGCGGTCACGCGCAAACAAACCCAACCTTACGTGAACACACTGATAGGGGCGATCATGCTCACCAGCCGCGATAGAGTTCGCCGGCTCATCACGCACCAGGAAGCCGACCGGATCGGCTTGTGGGACGCCTACTGGGAAGATACGCTCGCCCGCTGGCATTCAGAAGGGCTGCCCCAGGATACGTCACCCCAGGAACTGCTCGGTTTCGACTTTGACACGCTCTACATGGACGCGTCACTGCGGCTGCCGGAGCGCCTGGTCGAGGAGACCGCCGATTATACGATCCGCGAAGACAAACACGGCTTTCTCGCCAAGCAATGGAAAGGCAAAGCGGGCGCGCTCGGGTACCTCAGCCACGCCGTCAATAACTGGGACGACTGGCGGCGGCTGCGTCCGCGCCTGGACGTGGACACGGGCAGCACAGCCCGGATCGGGACGGTTTCCTACTTCGAGCCGTTTACCACTTATCCAAGCTGGGACTCCCTGCGCGAGCAGCTCGTGGCGCTGCGTGAAAAGCAGCGCTTCATCCTGCTGCACGTATACGGCCCCTTCGAAGCGACATGGCGCAAACACGGCTTTGAAAACACCTTGGTGAACCTGGCTTTAGAGCCGGACCTGGTCGCGGACATGTTCCAGGCACACACGGACCTCGTCATCGCAACGCTGGAAAAGGCCGCCCGCTACGCCACCGTGCCGGACGGGTTGTTCCTGGTCGAAGACCTGGGCATCAACACCGGCCCGATGTTTTCGCCGCGTCACTACGACCGCTTGCTCGCCCCCTGCCATCGTCGTTTGGGCGAATACCTGCACGGGGCCGGGATCGCGTTCTTCATCCACTCGGACGGCGACATCCGCCAACTGATCTCGCGTTTGATCGCGGCGGGCGTCCAGGTGCTGCAACCCATCGAGGCCAAGCTGGGGCTGGACGTGCGCGACTTGAAGCGCGAATATGGCGCCGATCTGGCGTTTATGGGCAACATCGACGCCACGCGCATGGACGCCGATCGCGCTGCCATCGAAGCCGAGATTCGCGACAAGATCACGCTCGCACGCGAGGGGGGCGGCTACATCTATCACTCCGACCATTCGGTCCCGCCAACTGTGAGCTGGGACCGCTACCGGTGGATCATCGACCGCGTGCGGTACTACGGCACGTATGGTTAGCCAGCAGAACGTTTCCATCCACCGAAAAAGTCGCTTGAATTACAGGCTGGCACAGTATAAGGTGAAATTAGCGCAGCACAGCGCAATCCTGGAGCGTTCAAACACCTGACATGCTCGCAGATTACGGTGAACTGGCCGCCCTGTTTGGGGCGTTCTTCCTCAGTCTCGCCTCGACCTTCAACACGTTCGCAGGGCGCAAACTGGGATCGGCGCTATTGATCCGCACCAGTCTGCCGCTTGCGCTGTTATGTACACTGGGCATTCACTGGGTGAAGCTGGGCACACCGCTGCCCCACGCTGGCGATCTGGCACGTTGGCTGTGGCTGGCGACATCCGGCGTCATTGGGCTGGGGGTTTCGTTTGTGTCCGTCGTCGAAGCATTTGTCCTGATCGGCCCGCGACTGAGCACACTGATCACGACGCTGGCACCGGTCTTCAGCGCCCTTCTCGCCTGGCTCTTCCTGGACGAAACCCTTACCGTACTGGCGATCGCCGGCATGGCGCTGACACTGGGCGGAGTCCTGTGCGTGGTGCTGGACCGCCAGCGGTACGCAACAGTTCGCGTTTCCGGGACGCTTGCCCGGGGGCTGTTTTTCGCGCTGGTGGCAGCCTTGAGCCAGGCGCTCTCGCTTGTGCTGTCGAAAAAGGGCCTCGCGGGGGATTTCCCGCCGCTGTCAGGGGCCATAATCCGCTTGCTGGGGGGCATGGTGGCGCTGTGGCTTGTCGCGTTCTTGCGGCATGACATCCGCGCTGGCATACGGAAGGTGCGCGCACACCCGGAGGCGATCAAGTATATCGTCGGCGGCACGCTGACCGGGCCCGTGCTCGGAATCTGGCTGGGCCTGATCGCGGTGCAACGTGCGCCGGTCGGCATTGCCAACACGTTGTTGAACATGACGCCGATCTTCTTGCTGCCGGTTGGCTATTTTGTGTTTCACGAAAACATCACGCCGCAGGCGATCGTGGGCACCGTGATCGCGGTATGTGGCACGGCGCTATTGGTGTTATGAGCAAGCGTACTCACGAGGAATAAACATTATGCGTCCGTTGAGTGCCGCGGAGATTACGGGCAATTGGGCGACCTTGCTGCTACCGATCAACGCCGACGACAGCATCGATTTTGCACGGTTGGCCGACGAGATCGACTACCTGGTCGCGGCGGGCGTGGACGGCATCTATTCGAACGGCACGGCGGGCGAGTTCTACGCCCAGGCCGAGCACGAATTTGACCGGATCAGCGAGCTGCTGGCCGAACGCTGCGAGCGCGCTAGGGTTCCTTTCCAGATCGGCGCCAACCACACGAGTCCGGCGATCACGCTGCAACGCGTCCAGCGCGCGGCGGCGCTGCGACCCAGCGCGATCCAGGTCATCCTGGCGGACTGGCACCCGCTCAGTGACGACGAGGTGATCACGTATCTCCAGCGCCTGGCCGAAGCCGCTGCACCGATCGGGTTGGTGCTCTATAACCCGCCGCGTGCTAAACGCGTCCTGGCACCGGAAGCGTACGCCCGGATCGTGCCGGCGGTTCCGGGGCTGGTCGGCATCAAGGTCGCAGATGGTGATGCTGCATGGTACGCGGCGATGCGACGCCACGCCGGGGCGCTGTCGATATTCGTGCCGGGCCATCATCTCGCCAGCGGCATCGCGCAGGGGGCCAACGGATCATACTCAAACGTCGCCTGCCTGCACCCGGTCGGCGCGCAGCGTTGGGCCGACCAGATCGCACGCGATCCCGACGCCGGCCTGGAACTGGAGCAGCGCCTACGCGCCTTTATGCGCGAGCATATTGAGCCGTACATCACCCAGGGCGGATATGCGAATCAGGCAGTCGACAAGCTGCTTGCGGCCATCGGCAACTGGGCCACGATTGGCACGCGGCTGCGCTGGCCTTATCGCTGGATCGCGCCATCCGACGCGGAGCGCCTGCGCCCTATCGCGCGCCAGCGCATCCCGGAGCTGTTCAGCGAGGAAGTGACGACATGACCACCGGCGAATCCGACAGCTTGGCGTGAGCACTGACACATACGAGCGCCGGATCGAGGTGGAATTCTCCGATGGGGAAACGCGGACGATCTATCTGGGCACATCCGCCGGTGCCAGCACCGCCCACGTGCGCCTGGAGGACGAAGACGACGTTTACCTGACAAGCGGCTTGGCGGCCTGGGAAGTCCCAACACGGCCAACGTCTTGGGTCGATACGACGTATTTCGCAGTGGCGCGCAATACCATCGCCGCCCTGCAGATCGAGAACCCGAACGGCGTGTTCCAATTGCAGAAGCAGGACGACGACTCCTGGACACTGATCGGTCTGGCCGCTTCGACCGCTGAAAACTTCCTGAACCTGACGTGCGAAGACTTCCTGGTCACGAAGCCAGAACCGGAAGCAGACGCCACGCCCAACGATCAAGCGCTGCCCTCGCACACTGCCCGCTATAGCACAGTGCGCGGGTGGCGCGTTACAGTTCGTTCAACAGGCGGTGCCGCTGCCACCACGCATCAAAAAGCTGCTGGTAGATGTGCCGGTACAGTTCGTAGAGTGCGCGGTACGCTGTGTTGGCTTCGGGGTCGGGCTCATGTCGCCGCTCGATCCGGATCACCTGCTGCATGGCGTCTTCGACGCTCGCGTACACACCGCACGCAACCCCCGCCAGGATCGCCACGCCGCGCGCGCCCAGTTCCTCGCCTGCGGGCACCAGGATCGCACGCCCGGTCGCGTTGGCGAACATCTGCGTCCAGAAGCGGCTGCGTTTGCCGCCCCCCGCGATGTACCATTCATCGATTTCGACCGGTATCTGCCGGTAACAGTCCAGCATTGCCAGCGCGACCCCTTCATACACGGCCCGCAGCATGTGCGCGCGTGTGTGTTCCGCGCTGATGCCGAAAAACTGCGCCCGTGCCGCCGGGTTCAGGAACGGGGACAACACGCCGGTTGTGTTCAGATAAGGGTGGTAAATGATGCCACCGGAACCGATCGGGATGCTGGCCGCTTCGCGCTCCGCCCAATCGTAGATACTGCGCCCGGCAGCCTCTTCTGCCTGTTTCTCGGTCGCGCAGAACTGCTCGATGAACCATTCCAGGTTCAGCGTGCCGGACGTATTGATCATCGAACGCACCCAACCCGCACCCCCTGCACGCGTCTGCACGCCGACGCCGAACGGCTCGAAGGACGGCTCCGGGGTGATGAAGTTATTCAGGAAGCTGGTGCCGACGATCGTGCAGGCTTGGCCGGGACGGTACGCGCCCGCACCCAGCGTCGATGCCGCGACATCAACCAGTCCGGCCACCACGGGGATGCCCGGCGGAAGCCCGATCGCGTCTGCCACGTCGGGCAGCAAGTAGCCCGCGATATCGGACGATTCGAGCACCTCAGGGAACAGGCGGCGCGTGGACTCAATGCCGCAGGCCCGCAGTAGCTGGTCCGAGTAGTCGCTCTCCCGGATATCGTAGGGCATATAGGCGACGTCGGAATGCTCGCTGGCGATACGCCCGGTCAGCCGGTAGCGAATCCAGTCCTTGCAGAAGACGGTCCAGCGCGCCCGTTCGATCGATCCCGGCTCGTTGTCCTGCAACCAGCGCAGTACCGCGACCGTGTAGCCGGGAAACATGACGTTCCCCGAAATGCGGAAAACGTCATCCATCGTGCCATCTTGCTGCCACTGGCCGATGATATCCGCCGCGCGCCCGTCGTTCCACAGAATCGCGTTGCGCACCGGCTGCCCCTCGCCATCCAGCAACCAACTGCTGCAGCACGTCCCTGTAAGGCCAATGCCGGCGATCTCACCGGCCTGCGCCCGGGCATCTGCAGCGACATCGCGCAGTGTCGCCTGCACATCGCCCCACAGCACCTCCATCGAAACCTCGGACCAGCCCGTCTGCTCGCGGATGATCTCAGGGGTGCGGCGGCTGACGGCGATTTCCTCACCCCGCGTGTTAAACAGCACGCTCTTGACAACCGAGGTCCCAATATCAATTCCTAGCAAAAATTGTTCAGGCATAACACAGCACACTTTCAGGTAAACTTCACGCACGCCATGCAAACGCGCGCGCCGGGTTGGCGATCAGCATTCGATCGACGTCATCGCGGCTCACGCCTGCTTCGAGCATCCAGGGCACAAAACGCCACAGGATGTACGTCAGCCCCGGACCCTTTCCAAATCCGTAACTGGGCCAGTAGGATTTCCGCGCCAGGTCGCCGGAGAGCAAAACCTGGTCGCCGTGCCCATCAGCGATCAGGCGCTGGATGAAGTCGATTCGCTGGCGGTCGGGGTAGTATTTCTCTTTGCTGATCTGGTCGAACAGCAGGAACACGCCCGTGCTGGCGACTTCGGCATGGTAGCCCCAATCCAGCTTGCGGTCCATGTGCCCGATGCAGATGTGCTCCGGCTGCACGCCACGATCGAGGAAGAAGCGAACCTGCTGCGGCGCGTAGGTCCCGGCCTCGGTGTGCGTCGATATCGGGGCGCCCGTCGCGTGATGCGCCTGCACCGCGGCCTCGAACACCTTTGCCTCTTCCGGCGTCATGTGGTCTCTGCTGCTGGACGCTTTGATCAGCCCGGCGCGGCTCGTCGTGCCGTCCATACCTACCGTGAGATCGTCGATCATTTCACGCACCAGCTCAGCGACAGATTTCGCCGCCACGATATCGGCGCAGAATTTCGCCTTGTTATAGCCCGTCGCGGCGATAACGTGCACGCCGGTCCGCTCGGCAAGCGTGCGCATCCACTCAGCGGACCGCCCCACCTCGACGGTCGACATCTCGACCAGCGCCTGTCCGCCCGCCGCTTTGAAGTATTCCAGCTCGGTCTGCGCGGCCTGCAGGCTGTCCAGGCGCAAGTCCGGGTCCTGCTCAGAAAACGGCGGGCCGGGGCGAAAGATAAGATGGTCGTGGCTGTAGGTAATTCCCAGTTGGTCGGCCTCGATACGTCCAAGAACGGTTTGAACGGTTGGCATATATCTTCCTTCTAAAGCGGTGCGCCTAGTTTGCGCAAACGATTCTGCAAAGCGGTCACGTCTACCGCGCGGGCACCCAGGTTTTGTTCCAGCGCCATCGCCGCCGCAATACCCGCAGCCTGTCCCATGCCCATCGCCGTAGCCGACGAACGCGCCGAAGCGTGTGCATCGTGCGTCGCCGAAAGGCAGCGCCCGGCCACCAGGACCCGGTCGAGGCCACGCGGGATCAGGCAACGATACGGGATATCATACGCGCCGTCATCCTTGACGTACTCCCAGCGCGTGTCGCTGCCCGCGTGGTGATCCTCGATCGGCATTCCACACCGCGCGATGGCGTCTTCAAAGCGCCGCCCTTCCAGCGCATCCTCAGCCGTCAGCACGTAATCGCCGATGATTCGGCGCGCCTCGCGCACGCCGATATGCGAGCCGGTTTTCGCCAGATACGCCTGCTCAAAACCGGGCACTTTGTCCTGCAAAAACCGCACATATTCCAGCGTTTGGCGCCGCCCCTCGGTTTCGGCGGCGCTGATCTGCGCGATGTCGGTGGTGTCCACATTGGCGATGCGCGTCATGTTGGTTTCGATCATGCCGGGGAACGGCGTGGCGTGCCAGGAGCCTTCAACGCGTGGCAGATCGTACGCGCCGCTTTCGTTAGCTTCGCGCATCGCGCGCCAGAGATTTTGCTTACCGAAAGCTTTCGCCCGCTCGATATCCACATTCGCCATAAAGAACACGGTCGTGCACGACTGGATCGGGCTGCCGCTTTCTCCGGCTTTCTCATACTGTCCCCCGGCATGGGCGACGATATCGGCGTCGCCGGTCGCATCGACGATGAAACGCGCCGTGATGCGCTTGACGCCTTGTTTTGTCGCCACCAGCACACCAGCCAGTTCGCCGTCATCATCCAGCACGACATCAGGGACGAACGCATGATAGAAAACGGTCACGTCCGCTTCGGTGGTCAGGTTTTCCAGCACGATTTTCAGGTGTTCTGGCGAGAACGTGACCCCGGTGCCGGAGCCGTATGTGTTCCGGCGCAGGTAGCACGCCTCCATCGCACGCAGTCGGTCGACGACCTCGTCCGGGATACCGCCGATGACCTGCTGCTGGTCCTCACCAACAGTATAGAAGCCGTACATCGTATCGATGCCGCCGGCGGTCAGGTTGCCACCAAAGAAACCGTGCCGTTCCAGCACGACCGTTTTGGCCCCTTGCCGTGCAGCGGCGACAGCAGCGATCGATCCTGCCGGGCCGCCCCCGACAACCAGGACGTCACAATCCGTCAACAGGGGAAATGTGCGGTTCATAAACGCTCCGATTCTGTATGTCGTTCTAGCAGGTCGCAGGTTATCCGGCGAACTTCGGCTCCGGAAGGCCACGCACACCCGGTCGAATGCGAAACAGATCGCCGGCCTGCGGTTGTTCGTGGCGTCTGGCGCGCCCCAGGGCAATCCAGGCCGACGTCAGGTACAGTTCGTCGAGATTCTCACCGCCAAAGATCGGGCAGGTCGGGTATTGAACGGGCATCTCGATCCGCGCCAGCAGCGCCCCGGATGGATCGTAACGCTCGACACACCAGCCGCCCCAGATCGCGACCCAGATGCAGCCTTCGCTATCGACGGTCAGACCGTCGGGATCGCCATTCTCGAACGTGCGGAAAATGCGGCGGTTGGTGATGGCCCCGCTTTCCAGGTCGAAATCGTAAGCGAAAATGGTGAAGATCTGCGAGTCGCTGTAATACATGATTGTATTGTCCGGACTCCAGCCGATGCCGTTGGAGCACGTCACGCCGGTTTGCATCACGTGGACGGAGCCGTCCGGATCGTAGCGATAGAGCGCGCTGTTGCCGTTGTCGTCCATCGTGCCGGCCCAGAAACGGCCCTTGCGGTCGACTGCCCCGTCGTTGAACCGCGCGTGCGGCTTGTCGGATTCTGGATCGGCGAGAAACTCGACCTGGCCGGTCGCCGGGTCCCAGAAATGGAACCCGTTCTTAAGCGCCGCGATGAAACCGCCGCGCTCACGAAACCCCAGCGCACCGACCGGCTGCCCCAGCGAGAACGTCTCCAGGTCGTCCGCGCCGGGCGTCATGCGGTGCACGTTCCCCGCCAGGATGTCAACCCAATACAGCTTGCCTTCATCCTGGCTCCAAAGCGGCCCTTCGCCCAGTTCATTGCCGATCGACAATACATGTTCAACTTCGACCATTGTCCTGCTCTCTTTCTTTAGACGCCTGCCGACCCTGTCTCGTCAGCGTTGCGTGCGCGTGTGCGCATACGCCGCCAGCGCCAGGATCGCGCCCTGCACCACCAACTGGTTACTGTACGGCAGGCCGATAAACCGCAGAAAGCTGAACAGCAACGCCAGGAAAAACGCGCCGCCCGCCGTCCCGATAACCGTACCCGTGCCGCCCGACAGACTCGTCCCGCCGATCACCGCTGCGGCCAGGGAGTCCAGTTCGCGTCCGTTACCGATCCCCAGGCTGCCCGTGCCCACGTACCCGGAAAGGATCAAGCCTGCGACGACGGCGGTCAGGCTGGAGATGACATACGCCGCGATGCGCACCCGGTCAACATGGACACCGCTCAGGCGCGACGCGGCATCGTTCCCACCGACGGCGAACAACTGGCGGCCATACGTGGTTTTCCGCAAGATCACAATTCCCAGCGCAGTGAAACCGATCCAGAAGAAGATCGCCGTTGGGATCTCCCCAACGAAACCGCTGCCGACGAACATCAGCGAATCGGAAATGTCCCCTTTCGGCGCGCCGCCGGTGTAGACATGCGCGATCCCGCGCACGATGCTGTACATACCCAGCGTGACGACCAGCGGCGGCACGCGCAGCTTCGTGATGATCACGCCGTTGGCAATCCCGACCGCAACGCCAATCCCGGTACACAGCACCAGCGTTTCGGCCAGGCGTGCGTCACTGCCGCGTAACATGGTCGCGGCAACGACGTTAACGAGCGTGATCACGGCCCCGTTAGACAGATCAAGGCCGCCGGAGATCAACACGAACGTCTGGCCCATCGCCAGGATGCCGAGCGCGGATGCCTGCCGCGCGACATTGAGCAAGTGCTTGGTTTCCCAGAAGTTGGGCGATGTGATGCGGGCGAGCAATAGCAGTGCTACGACCGCCGCCCAGATGATAGCCCCGGGCGGGACCCCGGTCTTGCGCCAGAGGCCGCGTACTTTCAGGGTCACGTCTGATGCTGCTGAGGTCATCGGGGACTGTTTCTCCTGCGCAAGAAATTAACCGCCAGCGCACCGATCAAAATCGCGCCTTTGAGAATCCATTGGTAAAACGAACTGACGTTGTTCAGATTAAGCATCGTGCTCAACAGGCCGAAGATAAAGACCCCGGCCAGCCCGCCCCACAATCCACCAACACCACCAAACAGGCTTGTGCCACCCAACACGGCAGCGGTGATCGAGTCAAGCGTGAATGGCTCGCCAACCAGGGGATCGCCGGAGCCGATGCGCCCAACGAGGAACAGCCCGCCGAGCGAAGCCAGGACTCCGGACAGGGCATACACCGTCAGCTTGATGCGCTGCGTGTGCAGTCCCGAAAGGCGCGCGCTGTCCTCGTTGCCGCCCACCGCGTAGATCGACTGCCCGAACGCCGTGTGCCGCAGGATGAACCATCCCACGCCATACAACACCAGCAGGTAGATCGCGGCATTCGGGATCGAATCGGTCCACATCCCGCGCGCCACCTCGCGGAATTCACGCGTCACGCGGCCACCGGGCGAGTACAGGATATGCAGCGCCCAACCCTGGATCGCCGTCCCTGAAGCCAGCGTAAAGATCAGCGGGTTGATCTTCAGATAAGCCGTCCCGATACCGTTGACGATCCCGACCCCGAGGCCCACGCCCAGACACAGCAACACGATTTCGCCCACCTTGTCAGGGTGATCTCTCATCTGGACGGCGGCAATCACCGTGATCAGACTCATTACAGACCCGATCGACAGATCGATCCCCGCCACAAGCATTGTAAGCGTCTGCCCGATCGTCACGATGCCGAGCGCGGTCGAGCCGATGATGATGTTGCGGATGCTGCGCTCGGTCAGGATGACCGGTTCGGTGTAATACGCAACCAGGATCAGCGCCACAAGCGCGTAATAGACCGGGCCGATGCCGCCTAAAATCCGCAGCAAGCGGCGCGGTGCGGATTGGCTTTCCAGCGCGAGCGAGATTCTCATGCCGCACCTCGGCTTTCGAGACCTGCTTCCGCCTGCTGCGCGAGACTGTACTGTGTGGCGATCGTCATGATCTGCTCTTGCGTGGCTCCTTCACCGGGTAGCTCTTCCACGATGCGCCCCTCAGACATGATCAGGATACGGTCGCTCATGCCCAGGATCTCCGGCAATTCGCTGGTCACCAGGATGATCCCGACTCCCCGGCGGGCGAGTTCGCGCAAGATATGGTGAATCTCGCTCTTCGAGCCGACATCGATCCCGCGCGTGGGTTCCGCGACGATCAACACCTCAGGATCGGCCCCTAACCACTTGGCAACGACGATCTTCTGCTGGTTGCCACCGGAGAGATTCGAAACGATCTGCTCGCGTCCCGTGATTCTGATCTCAAGCTGCCGTATCAGATTATTGACAAACGTGCTTTCCTCTCGCTCGTCAATGAACACGCCCGCGCGGGCGCGCCGGTCCAGGCTGGGCAGCGCGATGTTCTCGTTGACCGAGCGGATCAACACCAGCCCGTCACCCTTGCGGTCATCCGAGATGTACGCGATCCCCGCGCGGATGGCGTCGCTTGGCGAATGAATCCTCACGCGGTCGCCGTTGAGGTGGAATTCGCCCCGGTCGTGCGGCAGCGCGCCGAACAGCACGCGCGCCAGCTCACGCTGGCCCTGGCCTTCCAACCCGGCGATGCCCACGATCTCACCGCGCCGCAGCTCCAGGTTGACATCAAACAACACGTTATTCCAACTCAGATCGCTAACGCGTAACACCACGTCCTGCGTGGCCGTATCGCGCGGCGGGTAGTAGTCTTGCAGTTCGCGACCGATCATCATCGTGACGATATCGTCGCGCGACAGCTCCTCGATTGGGCGTGTGTCCACATGCTGGCCGTCTTTGAGCACGGTGACCGTATCGGCGATCTCGAATAGCTCGCGCATGCGGTGCGTGATGTAAACCACCGTAACACCCTGCGCTTTGAGCGTGCGGATAACCGAAAACAGGTTATCGACCTCGACCTGGTTCAGCGCCGCCGTCGGCTCGTCCATGATGAACACTTTCAGGTCACGCGCCAGCCCTTTGGCGATCTCGACAATCTGCTGCTGCGCGACGTTCAGGTCGGCCACCAGCAGGCGCGTGTCCAGTTCGACGTTCAGCGAGCGCAGGATTTCCTGCGCCCGGCGATGCATCGCGACCGGGTTCAGAATCCCCAGCACGCTGGGGAACTGGCCCAACATGATGTTTTTGGCGACGTTGAGATAAGGAACGAGGTTGAATTCCTGGTAGATGGCGCCGATACCCAGCTTGAAGGCCTGCACCGGGTTGCGGTACGTCACGCGTTCGCCATCCAGCTGGATTTCGCCCGCGTCGGGCAGGATCGCCCCGGCCAGAATCTTAATCAGCGTGGACTTCCCGGCTCCGTTCTCGCCGATCAACGCGCGAACTTCACCGCGCTTTACTGATATCGACACATGGTCGACTGCGCGCACCCCCGGATAATCTTTCACGATGCCGCGCATCTCTAAGAATGTCTCTGACATGTACCTTCCGCCCAAACAGTTTAGGAAACGGTGAAGAGGAGGGGGCACTCCTCTTCACCTCAGTTACCGTATCAGGCTACTCGGTTTCGGCCAGACCTTCGCACTCGTACAACTCGGTGATCTGCTCCGGGTCCATCAACGTGTTAGCCCACACCCCATCAGGGCAGTCAAACCGGGCAAAGTCCGTGACCGTCTCGTCGGTGATCACCGGCAGCGGCAGTTCCGTCCACTTCTCGATCGTCTGACCTTCCAGGCACGCAACGGCAACTTCCAGGGCCGCTGCACTCTGCCAGGTCGGCTCATCCGGGCCCACGCTGGTGAACCCTTCATCCAGGTGCTCAGCCCAGAACGTCAAGAAGCCGTTGTAACCCTCGCCGGGAACCGGCACCAGGTCCAGACCGGCAGCCTGCAGCGCTTCCAGCGCGGCCAGCGACATCGCGCCACCCTGCGAATAGACACCATCGATCTCGCCGGGATATGCCGCGATGAAGTCTTCCATCGCGACCTTCGCCTGGTCATACGCCCAGCCTGCGGGCTGGCGGGCCAGGATTTCAACATCATCGCTCAACGCATCGAGCGCCCCTTCCGTGCGCAGATCGCTCACGCCCATGCCCGCGATGCCTTCGAGCACGACGATCTTACCTTCGCCGCCAAGCTGTTCGTTCAGCCACGCGCCGCCGATATACCCAAACTTGAATTCGTCAACCCACAGGATCGAATGGAACTGGTCGGTATTGACGAAGTCGTTGAAAACGATCGTGACAATGTCCTCGTTATAGGCGTCTTCCACGCTCAACGCGATGCCATCCGGTGACAGCGGCAGGATCATGATCGCGTCCACACCGGCAGCGATCATATCGTCGATATCCGATATCTGTTTTGACAGATCGCCATCCGCGTTAGTGATGATCAACTCTTCGATACGATCATCTTTGGCAGCCGCCGCCTTCAGCTCCTCGATCATCTGGACGCGCCAGGAATTGCCGAGACTGGCGTTCGCCACGCCGATCGTCCACGGCGGTTCGGTTGCCAGTCCTAAGGCGGCGCAATCCGTTTGCTCATCAGACCAAAACTCGGGCAGCTTGCCTTTCGGATTCTGCCAGGAATACTCCTCTTCGCCATCCTGGGCCAGCGCAACCGGCGTACCCATCGACAACACCAGCACAAGCGTGAGCAACAGGGCAAACCATTTCTTCATCGAGCGAACCTCCTGAACTAAAATAGGCTATAGGGTGTAACTCTTGGGATGCGTGGTTTCTCTCGATACGCGGCCTCCTTATGTCTGCTCGGATGGTTGATAAGCTAGGAAGCACGACACCAACTACCCGGTATCCGATCAGATTGCCCGTAGGAGCAGCGCTTTCACGCCATTCCACACGATGATATTGTGCCGGAACCAGGGCCGGTAGCGTAACGTACAAATTGCCCTTATAATAACAAATGGTACGGACCATCAACATTGTAGCATATGCGGTTCGTACCAGTCAAAACATTTAAAACAATGGTGGCAGATCAATACCTTCGTCAATTAGGATGAATTGAAGGCTGGTTCAACAGAGTGAACGC
>CAYRNY010000014.1:63325-155676 GCA_964425755.1 uncultured Anaerolineaceae bacterium | reverse complement strand
GTTTTCGTTAGAAATCATCGTTCCGGCTACCGCTTGATTGCGGTCTACTGAAATTAGGGGCCATTTCCGACGCAAAGAACGGGCTCGCAGTCGCATTGATAAACGTCCATCAGGTGGTTCAGATCGTATCGACGCGCTGGCAGGCTGTCACACATCTGTCATAGAATTTCAACAATTTTTCACATCCGCAACATATACACCCGGCACGTTTTGATATAAGATAAAAACAGTGTTAAGGATGTGGCGTCTTTAGTTGATAAGACAATCCATCCTTTTTGCGAATGTGAAGACCGCCGGGACGACCCTACATGACAGGATCCTGATGGCGGCTAACCCACCGGGCGCAGCAACCGGATCGCCTGTTTCGATCGTGGTGCGTTCCCCCCGGACACAAAGTGCAGGCGAAACGGAAACGATACGCTATGACCAAGCATATCCTTATCGTGGACGACAACGAAGACAATCGTCAGTTGTTGTTCTTCGCGTTAAAGACCGGCAATTACGAACTTTACCAGGCCGAGATGGGCAGTGAAGTCGCTGACGTAATCGCCGAGAAACCCATCGACCTGGCACTGTTAGACGTCGAACTACCGGATGCAAATGGTATTGAACTGGCACAACGCCTACGCAAACAGAATCCCAACATCGGGCTGATCATGCTCTCGGCAAATGACGATGCCGAACGCCTGGAACGCGCACGCAGCATTGGCGCCAATGCTTACGTCGTCAAACCGTTTAATCTCAGCCAGGTGTTACAGTTTATCAAGGACTTCGAAGCACGTGTGATCCCGCCGGATGCCGACATGCAAGTGTTCTGACGACCACCCCTCAGTACCACAGACCGGTTCAAGACATCAATCTGGAGGAAAAAAACATGAACAAGATTTACCGTAGAAAGCACCTTTTCTTGCTATTTACACTGGCGCTAATTTTCGCATTGATCATCACCGCCTGTGGAGATGATGACGGCGATGATCAGGAGTCATCAGAGGATGATGCTGCTGAGCAAACCTCACCGCTCGTCATCGGCTTGTCTGTTTCCACGCTCGGCAACCCGTTTTTCGTGGAGCTTCAAGCGGGAGCCGAAACCGCTGCCGAACAACACGACGTGACGTTGATAGTCGAAGACGCACAGGACGACGCGGCACAGCAGAACACGCAAATTCAGAGCCTGATCGAGCAGGGTGTGAATGCGTTGCTCATCAATCCGGTTGATGGCGAAGCCGTCGTAGAGGCAATCGAAGCCGCCAACGAAGCAGGCATCCCTGTCTTCACGATCGACCGTAGCGCCGCCGGGGGAACAATCGTCTCGCACATCGCGTCCGACAACGCGGCAGGCGGAGCGATGGCCGCCAATCATCTGGCCGAGGTAATCGGCAGGTCCGGCAACGTTGTGGAACTGCAAGGCATACCGGGGACCTCAGCCGCCCAGGCACGCGGGGATGGTTTCAATGAGGCGATCGCAGCCTACGAAGATATCACCGTGATCGCGCGGGAAACGGCCAACTTCAACCGCGACGAGGGGCAGACCGTTTTTGCAGCGCTGCTGGAAGAATATGACGCGATCGACGGCGTCTTTGCGCACAATGACGAGATGATCCTGGGCGCAATCGAAGCGGCAAAAGAGGCCGAGCGTGCCGGTGACATCACCTTTGTCGGGTTTGATGCAATTGAGGACGCGCTAACCGCCATCGAAGCCGGCGAACTGCAAGCGACAATCGCCCAGCAGCCCAAAGAGATGGGGCGGCTTGGCGTTGAAACAGCAGTAAAACACCTCAACGGCGAGACGGTCGCGGATGAAATTCCTGTCGATCTGGCGTTGATCCAATAAGCTCAGCAGGATACTAGGGCAATCACGGGACGGAGATAACCATGCGACTACATCTCAACATCGGGCAGCGCCTCGCATTCGGCTTCGGCTTAATGTTGGTGCTGGTGCTGGTATCAGCAGGAACAGGCGTGTTATACACCGCCAGTGTAGAGGATACAGTCAACGCCACGCGTAATGGTGTAGACGACACACAGCGCATCGCCAATCTTGAACTGGCCTGGCTGGAGATTGGAGCGACGCTTGACAACATGCTCCTGACACGCCAGAGTGGGCTGATCGAGCAACGCCTGAACGACCAGATGGCGGCTTTTAACCAGCAACTTGCCTTGTTGTTCGAGCAGCCGCCAGGCGAAAGCGATACCGTGATTGCCCAAAACCGCGCCATCCTGGATCGAACACAGCCGCTGGGTGACGAACTAAACGCGGTCATGGCCGAAATCACAACCGCCGCACAGGAGAGCCGCTGGCCGCGCGCGCAGGTACTGCGCCACACCGATCTCGCCTCGCTACAGCGGCGGCTGGGCGAAAATCTCGCCCAACTCAGCGAGAACATCCGGGCTGATGTCAACAATTCGGTGGCCGAGTCCGTAGAAGCGAAAGATAGAATCCGCACCTACTGGTTTGTCATCGCGGGGCTGGCGGTATTTGCCGCTGCGTTTGCCGGCTATTGGGCAACCACCAGCATCACACGCCCCGTCAGCACGCTGGTGCGGACGGCGGAATCCATCGAAAAGGGCGACCTTTCACAGCGCGCAGAAATCGAAGGCCAGGACGAGATCGGCAACCTCGCAAAGACATTCAACAGCATGACCGACCAGCTTCAAGAGTTCATCGACCACCTTGAAGAACGTGTGAACGCCCGGACCCGTGACCTGCAGATCGCAGCAGACGTATCGCGACAGATCACGACGGTGCTCGATATCGACGCGCTGCTGCAACAGGTCGTGACGCTGACCACGCAAAGCTTTGACCTCTATGCTGCACTGGTCTTCCGATATGACGAAGAAACTAACACGCTGGTCCATGCAGCGAGTACCGGCGCGGATTTGCAGCCGGGCGAATACCTGGGGATCGAGCAAATCCCACTGGCCGCCGAACCAAGCGTGATCGCGCTGGCCGCCCGCACGCAAGAAGCGGTAACGATCAACGATGTTGAGGCGTCGCCTGCGTTTAGATACGTGCCCGCACTGCCGAACACGCAATCCGAGCTCGCCATTCCGCTGACCCTGGGCGACCGGTTGCTGGGGGTGTTCGATCTGCAGTCACAGCACAAGGATCACTTCAGCGAAGACGATCGACGCGTGTTGACCTCACTGGCTGAACAGATCGCCACCGCGATCCGCAACGCGCAATTGTTCGCTGAAACGGAGCGTGCCCGCGAGGCCGCTGAACAGGCAAACCGCGTCAAATCCCAGTTTCTCGCTAATATGTCACACGAACTGCGCACGCCGCTGAACGCGATCTTGAACTTCACCGGCTTTGTTGCCGATGGCGTTCTGGGGCCCGTCAACGATCAGCAGGCCGACAGCCTGAACAAAGTTATCGGCAGTAGCGAGCACTTGCTGAGCCTGATTAATGATATCCTGGACCTGACCAAGATCGAGGTCGGTATGATGGACCTGTTCATCCAGGATGTCGACATCAACACCGCCCTTGATAGCGCGCTGGCAACGGCAAAAGGGCTGGTGAAGGACAAACCGATCGACATCATCGCTGAGATTGATCCTGATCTCCCGGCCATCTCGGGCGACCGTCGTCGCATCCGCCAGATCCTGCTGAACCTGGTTTCGAATGCGGTTAAATTCACTTCGGAAGGCAGTATCACGCTTAAGGCGTACCGATCCGATGACATGATTGAGATCTCCGTCGCGGACACAGGGGTTGGCATCGCGCCCGAACAGTACGATACGGTGTTCGCCACGTTCCAGCAAGCCAACAAACACGATCTGTCCGATACCCCTGGCACAGGCTTGGGGATGCCGATCACAAAGGCGTTCGTCGAAGCGCATGGGGGACGCATCTGGTTCAACAGCGAGGTTGGCAAAGGGACCACATTCTTCGTCACCCTGCCCGTCACCAACGCGGAACTGGTAACGGCTGAAACCGAAACCGCGCAGGCGTCCAATTCATCGTTGCAGACCTCTTTCTCAGACAACAGATGAACAGGATCAGCACATGTCTCACCTATTGAACGGAAAGCCGACCTTTCTCTATGTTGACGACGATGAATCAAGCCGTCAGATCATGGAACTGCTGATCAAGACAGTGCTGGGCTACCCGCAGCTTGCCATCTTCGCAAATAACCACAACTTCATGGCCCAGGTACGCGCGCTGCCATACGTCCCAGACGTGATATTTCTTGATATTCAGATGCAGCCCTATGACGGCTACGACATGCTGAACATGCTTCGTGCCGAATCGGCTTACAAGGAATCAAAAATCATCGCCATGACCGCCAGTGTCATGGCGACGGATGTAACGGAGTTAAAGCAGGCGGGGTTTGATGGCCTGATCGGAAAACCGATCATGCGCCATGTGTTCCCCGAACTGCTCAAGAAGATCCTGACGAACGAACCCGTATGGTTCGTCTCGTGATAGCGTTCTCGACAGGTTATCAACAGCGTTATCGACAGCAAACACGCTTTTTGTGGACAGGAGAAATGACAGATGCCGTCAGCGTTTGCAGGAGTCCGCGCACTCATCATCGAGGATGAACAAACCAGCATCGACGTATTGCGGAACTTGCTTGACCAGTTGGAGGTTGAAACATCGGTTATCTGGGGCGGGCCGGACATTAGCGAGGCTATCAGCCGCACTGCGCGACCCGATGTTATCTTCCTAGACCTCGAAATGCCCGGCTTGAATGGCTACGAAGTGTTGGATTTGCTGCGAGATGACGCAGAATTCGACGGCGTTCCGATCGTGGCTTACACAACGCACCTGAGCCACATGAACAACGCCCGCAACGCCGGATTCGACGGGTTCTTAGGGAAACCGCTGCATCGTGCCGAGTTCGCGGAGCAGCTTGGCCGCATCCTTGACGGCGATGATGTCTGGGAAGCATCCTGACCGTTCAGCGACAACAGGCACACGGCTACTCGCAGGGCGACGAAACCGGCAGCGAGTGCGACGTCTAATCCCGGTGCGGCGTATCTCAAGTCGATCCATGACCGCCTAACCGTGCCGGGCACGCCATAACACCGTGAGCGTCAGGGTCAGCGCCACAACCGTGGCCGTGCTCCAACACACGGTAAATGCGTGTGGTTCCTGCAGATTGCGCGCTGGCACAACCGCTGTTACAACAATCGCACTGCATAAACCTGTGATCGCTCCGAACGTGCCGGCCAACGTGTCGCCCTTATATCCACCAAGAACGCGATCGCTTATATCGGACTGGAAAATAACGCGCGCAACCAGGTACGCCAACCCCGTCAACATGCCGTGCCATAACACGCTGGCCGTGCCCCCAATGACGAAGCCTATCAAACCGTTGAGCAGCACATTTGTGGTAAGTTTTCCCGCCACCGCGCCGCTGGCGCCACCTAACATGGCGCTCCATAAGCTGACCAGCGTCGGCACGACGGGATAATCAGGGTACTCACCCATAAAGTCAGACGCCTATCGAGGTAATCACATACCACCGGCCATCAGGCAAGCAGATTCACAGGCACCAAATCAATTTTCAATTGTTTATAACAGTTATACGGAGTGACCGCGTAAAACATATTGAGCTGCCGCGTGTTCGGGGCTGCAACGGCAGGTAGGCCGATCCTGAAGCAAAGAAGAAGCGGGGCAATAAGCCGTTTGCCGTCAGATTTAATGCAATCCGCACAAATCGATTGCGTGAAATCGCAAAAGAAAGTATTGTTAAGGCGCAGTTCCAGATATAGCGAAGTTTAAGTATTTCTAGCAGGAGGATAAGTTATATGCGAACCAGAAGTATGTTTGTCATCGGGATGCTGTTAATCTTTGTGATGGCAAGTGCGAGCCTCACCGGCGCACAAGGGCCAAAGGTCGTTAACGTTTCCTTGATGGGCCAGGACGATATCCCCTCGCTTGACCCCTCGCTTGCCGACGATGTCTCTGGCATCCAGGCGCTCGAAATGCTGATGCCGGGCATGACGATTCTCAACGAAACCACTGTGGAAGTGGAACCCGGCATTGCTGAAAGCTGGGATTACGTCGTCAATGATGACGGCACCGTCACGTATACCTTCAAGCTGCGTGAAGGCATCTCCTGGGTGCGTTACGACGCCGACGCCGGTGAAGTGGTCCAAGTGACCGATGAAAACGGCGACGTGCGCTATGTGACGGCACATGACGTTGTCTATGGCTGGCAGCGCTCGCTGAACCCCGAAACGCTGAGCTACTACGGCGAGGTTTTGGCCCAGTGGGTTATCGGCGGTGTCGACATGATCAGACTCGAACAGAGCGAAGAAGGCGTCGATCCGGACGCTTTGGCCGAAGCGAAAGCCAACCTGGGTATCACCGCTACAGGTGACTATGAACTCGAGATCGCCGGCCCTGGTGAATTCGCGTTCCTGCCCAACATCTACGGTATGTGGATGGCCCGTCCCCTGCCCCAATGGGCGATCGAAGAACACGGCGAAAGCTGGACCGAAGCCGCGAACATCAACACCTACGGCCCCTTCGCATTGAAGGAATGGCGCCACGACGAAAGCATCACGCTGATCCGCAACCCGTTCTGGGAAGGCACGGAGTACATCCCCAGCCCTCAGATTGACGAGGTCATCAACTACTTCCTCGAACAGTCGGCGGCAGTTGCCAACTACGAAGCCGGCGAACTCCAATTCGTCAGCCCGGTTGCGCCCAGCGATGTCGACCGACTCTCGGTCCAGTATCCGGATCAGTTGGTGGCTGGCCCCGGTCAGTGCACTTACTACTACGGCTTCAACACTGAAAAAGCGCCGTTCGACAATGTCCACATGCGCCGCGCGTTCTCTGTGGCGCTCGACCGCGACATCATCGCATCGCTGCGCAATTCAGGTGATGCCCCAGCCGCCTTCTTCACCCGCCCGGATATGGTCGCAGCGCCGCACCAGTCCGACTGGCTGGATACGGAAGTTGGTCTATTATTAGCGCCGCCCGAAGAGCGCCAGGCAGCAGCCCAGGCTGAACTGGAAGCATACTTCGAATCCACCGGCACAACGATGGCTGACCTGCCCGCGATCACCCTGCAATACAACGACAGTGAGACTCACGCGTTGATCGCCGAGGTCGCCCAGGAAATGTGGGCCGAAATGCTGGGGATCAACGTCGAACTGAACTCGATCGAATGGGCGTCGCACCTGGACTCGCTCGAGAATGACGCGCCGCAGATCTTCCGCGTGGCCTGGTGCTTCGACTATCCGGATGCGAACAACTGGATGTTCGACGTCTTCCGTTCGGACTCCGGCTATGCTACCGACGGTGGGAACAGCATCAACTGGGTCAATGAAGAGTTCGACGCGCTGCTGCATCAGGCTGCGGCGGAAACTGACCCTGAGGTTCGCCGCGAACTGTACGGCCAGGCCGAATACATCCTGGCTTGGGAAGACGCCGGCATCGCGCCGCTGTTCTACTACGGCCAAAACCTGTTGATCAGCCCGGCGCTGGATGCCCCATTCTCCAACACGGGCATCGAACGCTTCGACAAATGGGTCCTGGCTGAGTAAGCACCCTGGCTAAGCTATCAGTGGTGTTGTGAGGAGTTGTAAGGGGGGGAGGCTGCAACCTCCCCCTCTCGCACATATATTACGCTGAGGTCGTTTTCTTATGGGCAAATATTTTGTACGCCGCATCCTGGGCATGCTATTAGTGCTTTTTATCGTATCGATCATCACGTTTACGTTGATGCATCAGGTACCCGGTGGCCCGTTTGACCGCGAGCGGCCACTGCCCCCCGTTGTCCAGGAAAATCTGCGCAAGCGCTACAATCTCGACGATCCGCTGTACAGGCAATACGTGGAATACATGTATAACGCGCTTGTCCCCACGATCACAACCGGGGAATGGAAAAGCGACGTCTCGAAAGATTACATGTTCAATCTCCCCCTGGGCATAGGGGACAATGTACACTTGCGCTGGATGAACTTCGGCCCTTCCATGACCCGGCCTAACCGTACCGTCAATGACGTATTTCGGGACAATCTCCCGGCGTCAATGTCACTCGGAATGTACGCGCTCCTGGTCGCTTCGGGCATTGGCATTCCGCTGGGTGTACTGGCCGCACTTCGCGCCAACTCCATGACGGATTATGTCGGCATGGGCGTGGCGGTTCTTGGCGTTTCGCTGCCGATCATTGTGATGGGCCCACTGCTGCGCTACATCGTCGGCGTCGAGTTGGGGTGGTTGCCCCCCACAGGATGGGGTGAGCCCAAAAACATCCCGCTTCCGGCTTTCGCCCTGGGCTTTTCGAACTCGGCAATCCTGGCACGCTTGACCCGCGCGAGCCTGTTACAAGTGCTCAATGAGGATTATATCCGCACCGCACGCGCGAAGGGCTTGCGCGAACATACGACCATCTGGCGACACGCGATGAAGAACGCCATGATCCCGGTTGTGACGGTCCTAGGGCCGCTGTTCGCCTTCCTGGTCACTGGGACGGTGGTCACCGAGCAGGTTTTTGCCATCCCTGGAATGGGAAAGTTCTTCATCCAGAGCGTCACCAACCGCGACTATTCGGTCATCATGGGAACGATCCTGCTGTTCTCCTCGTTTCTGGTGATGGCTAACTTCGTGGTTGACCTGGTGTATGCCATGCTCGACCCGCGTATTCGTTTCGAATAGAGAGTAAACTATTATGGCAGTCCGGGAAGAAAAAACGAAACCATCTGAAGCCCTGACAGAAATCACAGTGCTCAGCGAGGACGCAAACGGTCAAAGTCGCGGCTTTTGGATTGACGCATGGCGGCGCTTGCGGCGTAATCGTGTCGCTGTCATTGGTGGTGTGATAATCCTGATCAACGTCATCGCCGCGATTTTCGCCGACACGATCGCGCCGTATACCTACCGCGAGCAAAATCACCTGGCATTCCGTTCAGCGCCCGGCTGGGTTATCGACCTGTTCCCCCAAATGAAGGAGGTCGATCGCGACATCTGGTTCTTCGACGGGCAGGCTGACGACGTCGTGACGATCAGAATGGAAAGCGAAGACTTCAGCCCGCTCGTCATCTTGCGCGGACTTAACAACGAACGCCTGCGCGAAGGAAAACCGATGATTGGGACCGTCGGACAACCCTCTCCTGGGGACGAGATCTCGCGCTTTACGCTGCCGGAAACAGGGACCTATTCCATCGTCGCAGCCAGAGATCAACTGAACGAGATGGGAAGTTACACCCTGACGCTCGAAACACAAACGACGCCGGCAAGTGCCACCACGATCGAATGTGTGACCGACGCGGAAGCGGGCACGCGCACATGCGGCAACATCGGTTATGGTGAAACTGCGGCCAGCGCGATCGAAGGGACAGGCTACGTCGTCCGCAATGACAACTACCTGTTGGGGACCGATGATCGTGGCCGGGACATCTTCAGCCGTATCATTTACGGCGCGCGCATCTCACTTTCCGTCGCCATTGTCGGGGCGACCGTCAGCATGATCGTGGGGCTGACATTGGGCCTGATCGCTGGCTTTCTCGGCGGGGCGTTCGATAATGTCATTATGCGCTTTGTTGACATCATGTATGGTTTCCCAACGCTGCTGTTCATCATCCTGCTGATGTCGTTTTTCCGCGCCGATGTAGCCCAACTGGAACCGGGCTCGCTCACTTATGATCTCTATCAGATTGACGCGCGCTTTGGCGGGATGCTGTTCATCTTTATCGGGATCGGCCTGACATCGTGGATGCAAACTGCACGCCTGACACGCGGACAGGTGCTGTCACTGCGCGAGCAGGAGTTCATCATATCCGCCCGTGCGATCGGGACCCCTAACTGGCGCATCGTCGTGAGCCACGTCCTGCCGAACGTGCTGGGCCCGATCGTCATTGCCGAAACGCTGACCATCCCTACGTACATCTCTTACGAAGCGTTCTTGAGCTTCATCGGTCTTGGTGTACAGCGCCCCACCCCAAGTTGGGGCCAGATGATTTCTGATGGGGCGCAGGCGATCAACTCGTACCCGCATATGGCGATCTTTCCTGCATTGGCGCTGTTCCTGGTCATGTTTGCGTTCAATTTCCTGGGTGACGGCCTGCGTGATGCGCTGGATCCGCGTACAAGCATGACCTGATCCCTCGCGCGTCGTCCGGGAAAGACACAAACGGACGACACCCCTTAACAGAAACACGCTGCCCCACACCGCCTGTTTGCATCCATGCGGTGGGGGCAGCGTGTCAGTTTTATGACACTGTCAGACGGTAAGGCTAATCCCCAATACGCCGGCTGACAACGTTGATCAGGCTGCCCTGCAATATCATAGTTTGCTGTCGCTTGCTCAGGTTGTGTTGCAGCGTGTAACTTTCGGCCTGGGTTTTGTTCGACACCTCGATCGAAACACCTGCCTGAAGCGCCTGATGCAGATCGCGGAAAATAAGCACGTCCCCCTGCGAGATACGATCGAAATCAGCGTCATTCACAAACGTCAGCGGCAAAATGCCAAAGTTAACCAGGTTCTGCTGGTGAATCCGCGCGAAACTCTTGGCAAGAACAACACGCACACCGAGATGACGCGGTGCGATTGCCGCATGTTCACGGCTTGAACCCTGCCCGTAATTTGCCCCACCAACGATCGCGGAGCCGGTACGCTGGTGTTCCATCGCGCGATCGTAATAACCCTGATCAATCTGCGCGAAAACAAACTTGCTGATGGCCGGGACATTGCTACGGAACGGCAACACCTCTGATCCGGCAGGCATGATCTCATCCGTGGAAACATCGTCTCCGACCTTGATCAAAACCGGAAGCTCCAGGTCATCCGGTAGCGGATCAAAGGCAGGTAGGCTGACGATGTTCGGGCCCTTAACCAGCTCAACTTTCTCACTCGATGGCGGCGGTGGGACAAGCATCGCTTCATTGATCAGCAGGGTTTCGGGTTCTTCAAAGCGTGGATAATCCTTATCCAACGTGCGCGGATCGGTGATTTTGCCGGTCAGCGCCGACGCTGCCGCCGTTTCCGGGCTGCACAGGTAGACCGCGTCTTCGCGCGTGCCGGAGCGCCCAGGGAAATTACGCGGTACAGTACGCAGACTGATTCGACCGGTCGCCGGTGACTGCCCCATCCCGATGCAGCCGTTGCAACCTGCCTGGTGAATCCGTCCCCCCGCACGCAACAGCGATTTCAGATACCCCAACTCCATAAGATTCTCTTGAATCTGGCGCGACGTCGGGTTGATGTCGAACGATATGTCCGGATGAACCTGTTTGCCCTCGACGATCATCGCAGGCACGGCAAAATCACGCAGGCCCGGATTCGCTGACGATCCAATCATCGACTGGTAGATCTCCCGGCCTGCAACGTCACGCACAGGCACAACATTGCCCGGGCTGCTCGGCGTCGCGATCAGCGGTTCAAGTTGCGAGAGGTCGATCTCGTCGTGCTCATCGTAGGTCGCGCCCTCATCCGCCACTAACTCGATCCAGTCCGCGCCGCGCCCTTGCTGGACCATAAACTCTCGGACACGCTCGTCTGAAGGAAAGACAGTTGTCGTCGCGCCCAGTTCCGCGCCCATATTCGCGATCACATGGCGATCCATCGCGGAGAGGTTTTGCAGCCCTGGGCCGTAATATTCGATGACCTTTCCGATCCCGCCCTTGACCCCGTGACGGCGCAGCATTTCCAGGATCACATCTTTTGCGCTAACCCAGTCCGGGAGTTTCCCGGTCAGCTTGACGCCCACTATCGTCGGCATCTTGACATGGAACGGCTCGCCGATCATTGCCAGCGCCACTTCCAACCCGCCCGCGCCAATCGCCAGCATCCCCAGCGATCCCGCCGCGCAGGTGTGGCTATCTGATCCCAACAGCGTCTTGCCGGGTACACCGAAGCGTTCCATGTGGACCGGGTGGCTCACGCCGTTTCCAGGGCGGCTATACCAGAGACCGAACCGCTGACATGCGCTGTACAGGAAGAGATGGTCGTCAGGATTCCTGAAATCCGTCTGGAGCAAATTATGATCCACATACTGCGCCGAAAGCTCCGTCTTGACCCGGTCGACGCCCATCGCCTCAAGCTGCAGCATCACCAGTGTGCCGGTGGCATCCTGCGTGAGTGTTTGATCGATCCGGAGCCCGATCTCCTCGCCGGCTTGCATCGTGCCCGATACCAGATGCGACTCGATCAACTTCTGGGTGACATTCCTCGGTCGGTTCATCATGCCTTCACTTTTCCTAAGTCACTACCCCTCTAACAACAACGCGTCCGGATTCTCGATCAGTTCCTTCACGCGCACCAGGAACTGCACCGCTTCACGCCCATCGATCACGCGGTGATCATAGCTCAATGCGACGTACATCATTGGGCGAATGACTACTTCACCATTGATGGCAACCGGACGATCCTCGATTTTGTGCAGGCCCAGAATGCCGACTTGGGGCGGATTCAAGATCGGCGTGCTCATCAGGGAACCGAACACTCCGCCGTTGGTGATTGTAAAAGTCCCGCCACGTAGCTCTTCCAGCGTGAGCGTCCCCTCGGTTGCGCGTTGCGCCAGGTCCCCGATCGCTTGCTCGATCGCGCCAAACGTCATGCGATCAGCGTCGCGCAGTACCGGCACCACCAGACCTTCCGGCGCACCAATCGCGATCCCGATGTCATAGTAATGCTTGATCACAAGTTCGTCGCCCCGAAGCTCGGAATTGACCTCTGGGAATGCCTTAAGCGCGCCAATCGCCGCCTTGACAAAAAACGACGCGATGCCCAGCTTGACACCATAGCGCTCGACGAACTGCTCCTGGCGGCGTTTACGAAGCTCCATGACAGCCGTCATATCGACTTCGTTGAACGTGGTGAGCATCGCGGCGGTTTGTTGTGCTTCGACCAACCGGGCGGCGATTGTCCGGCGGCGACGCGAGAAACGCTGGCGTTCTTCGCGCCGCGCTGTGTCACCGGCCAGCGTTACGACGGGCGCCGGTTGTTCAGCAGGTTTGCGCCCGTCTTCACGCGGTTCTTGTTCCGGTTCCTGCCTGGCAGCCGGTTCCTGTTCGGACAGGTAACGCTGCACGTCTTCTTTGGTTATCCGCCCGTGCGGGCCGCTGGCGGTCACGCGGGATACATCAATTCCGTGCTCTGCGACTAGCCGCTGGGCGACCGGGGTGATTGGCGGCCCTGCCTGTTCCCTGGCCGGTGCTGGGGTCTCCTCTTCGGCGTGTGCCTGTGCTTCTTCCTGTGTTTCAACTTCCGCTTCGGCTGGCTGTGCGGCAGGTTCCGGCGGCGTACCGCCATCCCCTACTTCGGATTCCTCGATAATGCCCAGGACATCACCGATTTTCACATCTTCGCCTTGCTGGCGCTCAATTCGCGCCAGGATACCGGCTTTCTCTGCGCCGACATCCAAGTCGACTTTGTCGGTCTCGAGCACGACCACCGCCTCGCCCACGTCAACATGGTCACCTTCCTGCTTGAGCCAGTCAGCGACAGTGGCCTCCACAATTGATTCACCAAGATCGGGAACGCGTATCTCCGTTGCCATAGTCTGTTTGCGTCCTTTAGCTAATCACAAAATCGTCGTCTATCGGGTCAGGGCCAGGATCAAATGCCTGTTTGACCAGTCGTGTTTGATTCTCAGCATGCCATGCCGAAGAGCCTTCCGCCGGGCTGGAACTGGACGCGCGGCCCACGTAGCGCAAGCGCCAACGGCCCTCGCTGATCCGGTTCAGGCGTGGATAGATAAACAACCAGGCCCCCATATTGGAAGGTTCCTCCTGCACCCACACGATCTCTTCGGCGTTCGGATAACCCTCAAGCACGGAAACAAGGTCCTGTTCAGGAAATGGATAGAGCTGTTCGAGCCGCACGATCGCGACTTCACCGTGTTCGTCCCGATAATCGCTCGTGGTCAGGTCCACGAACACCTTGCCGCTGCACAGGAAGAGCCGTTTGATGTCATCAGGAGTCTTCTGTGCGCGCCGATCATCGATCACCGGCTGCCAGCGCCCGGTTGCCAGATCATGTAACGAACTGGCAACCTGCGCATGCCGTAGCAAGCTCTTGGGTGTCATCACGATCAGCGGCAGCGGATCGCTTTCCAGCAAGAGCGCCTGCCGCCGCAGCAAGTGGAAAAACTGCGCGGCGGTGGTGCAGTTCGCAATGCGCATGTTGGTTTCGCCGGTTAGCTGCAAAAACCGCTCAAGCCGCCCGCTGGAATGGTCCGGCCCGGCTCCTTCGTAGCCATGCGGCAGCAGCATCACCAGTGAGGTTGTCTGGCCCCATTTCGCGCGGCCAGAGCTGATAAATTCGTCGATCATCGTCTGGGCATTGTTCACGAAATCGCCATACTGGGCTTCCCAGATCACCAGTGTGCCGGGCTGTTGCATGCTGTACCCGTACTCAAACCCCACAACCGCGCTTTCCGTTAAGGGGCTGTTCAGAATCTCGCAGCTAGCGTTAGCTTGCGGCAATGCCTGCAAAGGGACATATTGTTCACCGGTCTCGGTGTCATGAAAGACGGCATGGCGCTGGTTGAACGTGCCACGCTGCGTATCCTGGCCTGACACGCGAACCGCGATCCCGTCCTCCAGAATCGAGGCCAGGGCCAGCGTTTCGGCCCACGCCCAATCGACCGCCGGCGCGCCGGGGTCGTCCAGATCCTCGCGGCGACGGTCCATTGCCCGTTTGAGCTTACGATGGATGTGAAAACCTTCAGGGACATCCAGCAGGGTATCATTGAGCGCCTGCAGCCGTTCCAGTGCGACTGCTGTCTCAACGCGCCGGGCTATCCCGGCAGGAGGACGCTCAGGACGCGCCTCGTGCAGATCCTCTGCGGGGCGTAACGCGTCGTAAACCTCCTGTAAGCGTTCCATGTGCACTTGAACCAATTCGCCAGCCTGTGCCGGCGTGATAATGTCGCGCGAAACCAACGCGTTGGCCCACAACTCGCGCACGGTCGAATGGCTGCGAATCAGGTCATACATCAGCGGTTGTGTGAAGCCCGGTTCGTCGCCCTCATTGTGTCCGTAGCGGCGATAGCCAATCAGATCGATCACGAAATCCTTCTTGAAACGCGCGCGATAGGCGAATGCCAGCCGCGCAACTTCCAGGCAGGCCAGCGGATCGTCGGCATTAACATGCACAATCGGGATTTTGAAGCCTTTAGCGACCGTGCTGGCGTAAAAAGTGCTGCGGCTCTCGGCTACAGTGGCAGTGTATCCGAGCTGGTTGTTGGCGATGATATGCACCGTACCCCCGATCCAATATCCCGCCAGGCCCGACAGATTCAGCGTCTCAGTCACAATCCCCTGGCCGGGGAACGCGGCATCCCCGTGTATCAGGATCGGCAATGTGATCCCCGGATCGAAATCTGGGCGTCCAGGCGCGGTCGCCACTGTTCCGGCTGCGCGCGCCATGCCGGCAAGAACCGGATTGATCGCTTCAAGATGGCTGGGGTTGGGCGGTAAATGAACCGTCATATCACACGGTTCGTCGCTTTGGGCGGCACGGTACGCGCCCTTGTGATATTTCACATCCCCGGTCCAGCCCAGATCATCGAGAAAGCTTCGCCGCCCCGCGATCGGGTCCTTGAACTCAGCGAGAATTTGCGCGTAAGGTTTCTGTAGCACATGGGCCAGCACGTTCAACCGCCCGCGATGCGCCATGCCGATCAACACGTTACTGATACCGTATTCCCCTGCATCACAGATGATCTCATCGAGGATCGGCACCATCATATCGAGACCCTCAAGCGAGAAACGGTGCTTGCCGGGAAACACGCGGTGTAGGAACTGCTCAAAGACTTCCACTTCGGTCAACCGGGCCAGCAACCGCTTTAGTTCGTCTGGATCGTCTCCGACACGAAAGCGCCGTGCCTCGGCTGCGTCCCGCAACCATTCCCGCTCATCCGGCGCAACGATGTGATCGTAGTCGTAGCCGATCGTCGACGAGTAAACCGAACGCAAACCCTCGATCGCCTCCAGCGCATGAGATGCCGCTGCCGCGAGCGGTCCGCCCACCAGTCCGGCTGGAAGCTGCCGAAGTGCGGCGTCATCAACACCGTGTGTCTCCAGCTTTAGCAAAGGATCGCCAGGTGGTTCGCTGCCCAACGGATCGAGCCGTGCCGCCAGGTGCCCATTGCTGCGAATAGCCTGCGCGACATTGGCCGCACCGACAATTTCCTCCAGTGACCTTGCGACGCCCGTTTCCGGCGCATCCAGGCCATCAACAGGTGGTGTCCACCCCTCAAAGAACTTACGCGTCGCTGCATCAACCGATTCGGGAGCCTCGCGGTAACGCGCGTAAAGCTCCAGAATATAGCCTGCATTCGGACCATGAAAATCACGCCAGAAATTCATCACGTCATCCACTCACATTTTTCAGCAATCACGACAGTACAACGGTACAGGAGATTATAATAAATCTGGACGTGCGTTGACGTCGCACGTTCTTATACGCCTGAATGGAAACATGCCGGGCATTTCTGACAACCGCACGCCCAGCCCGATTGTTCTTGCAGGGAGTATGCTATATACTAGCACCTAACTAAATGAGTCAATGCGTCGACGTTTCAAGTTTTCCGATCAAACTAATGTCGTCGTGCCGCTCAGACTGATCCGCTTTGAGAACGGCACGGCGTAACCCAGGCAGCACCCTTAAAATGCCAGCCCGTGACGTTCATTACCGAGGGGATACAACATGCCGGAACAAACCGAAGTAACTCAGGTCAAAGAAGCCCACAAGCACACCATCCTGACAAAGCCGAACGTCGTCGGCGTTGGCGTCGGGTACAAAGAGACCCGGGGCCAGAGAACGGATGAATTAAGCGTCCTCGTCCTCGTGCGGCAAAAGGTTCCGCAAGCAGGTTTGACACCAGAGGCACACATCGCCGCACAACTCGACGGCGTAAAGACCGATGTGGTCGAGATCGGAATTCCGCGCGCGCTGCAATTGCCTACCGACCGCTGGCGACCGGTTCCCGGTGGCGTGAGCCTGGGGCATTACAAGGTGACCGCTGGCACGTTTGGCGCTGTCGTACGGGATCGCAACACCGGCACGCGCCTGATCCTCTCCAACAACCATGTTCTGGCTAACAGCAATGACGCTGTTGTGGGCGATCCGATCCTGCAACCGGGAGCTGCGGACGGCGGCCAACAAGGGCCGGACACGATCGCTCAACTCGAACGGTTTCAGGCGATCGAATTCGCCACCGCACCGGGCACGTGTAGTCTCGCGCAGGGCGTGGCAGGTCTGGCAAACCTGATCGCCCGCTTGATAGGGTCCCACCATCGTCTTGAGGCGCTGCAGAGCGATCCCGCGGCGGTGAATCAGGTCGATGCTGCGGTCGCTCGCCCGCTGCAAGACGATGTGATCCAGGACGAGATTCTCGGCATTGGCCTGGTGGAAGGCACCATACCGGCCACGCTGCTCATGCCAGTGCGCAAATCGGGGCGCTCCACCGGCCTCACGACCGGCCAGATCATCGCAATGGACGCCACCATCAGTGTCAGCTATGGCGTTGACCGCGTGGCCCAGTTTGAGGGGCAGATCGTCACAACGCCGATGTCCGCGCCCGGCGATTCGGGGTCGCTGCTCGTGGCCGACGATTCACAACGTGCAGTAGGATTGCTGTTCGCGGGGTCCGATCAGGCGACCATTCACAACCCCATTCAAGACGTGCTGGAACTGCTTGAGATAAGCCTATGAACGAGGATATGCAAGCTGCGTACGAGCATGCGCGGGCCGTCAAGACGGCTCACGAGGACGAGCTGCTCAAGAAAGCCAACGTGGTAGGGGTCGGCGTGGGCATCCGCAAACGGGGCGGCACCTATACAAACGAAGTCGCGCTGGTGGTGATGGTGCGCCAGAAAGTGCCACGCGAACAACTTGCCGCCGCCGACATACTCCCGCGTGTAATCGAAGGCGTGCCGGTCGACGTGCAGCAGGTTGGCGACATCGAAATCCAGGGTTAAGCATCCCCACACGCTTAACCGGTCCGTACCTGAATCCAGGAACCGTGCCGGAACATATCCGGGCACGGTCCCAGGATCACGCAGTCGTATGACATGCCGGGCGCGATTCGTACCAAGCACCCGGCACAGTCTATCCGTAAATCGCCGTTATCAATATCTGATATCCACAACCGCCCGGCTGCGCGCAGATTCGAGGATCGCGTCACACAGCACGGCATTTCTGTATCCGTCATCGAACGTCGCGCCATAAGGGGCGACGTCCTTATTGTTTACAATCGCGTCAAAGAAATGGTGGAACTCGTGCACAAAGCTGTGCTCCCAGCCGAGCATGTGCCCGTGCGGCCACCAGTTCTCCCAGTACGGATGGTATCCCTCAGAGATCAGCACGTTGTGGAAACCTCTCGTTTCCTTCGGATCGTCGTCGCGATAGAACACCTCAAGCTCGTTCAGCCGTTCCAGGTTGAAACGAATCGAGCCGTTTTCAGCGTTCAATTCGAAGCTGTTGTAATTCTTGCGCCCCTGGGCAAAACGTGACGCTTCCAGCGTGCCCAGCGCGCCACCTTCGAACTCAAACAACGCGACGAATGCATCATCAACATCAGACTTGACCATCCCGCCCTTTCCGTCGGGTCGTTCGGTAATCCAATTCTGAGTCATGCCCATCACCCTGGCCGGTTCGCCGACCAGGAAGCGCGCCAAGTCGATGATGTGCGCGCCCAGATCGCCGAGCGCTCCGCTGCCCGCGATATCCTTCTGGAAGCGCCAGCTTGTGGGCATCTGCCGATCCATCCCCCACTCTTGCAGGTAGACGGCACGCCAGTGGTAAATCTTGCCCAGCCTGCCACTCTCGATCAGCTTGCGCGCCTGTACAATGGCTGGGACAAAGCGGTAGTTAAACGCAACCATATGCTTGACTCCGGCCTGTTTGACTGCCTCTAACATGCGCTTCGCCTCTTCAGCTGTGCGGGCCAGCGGTTTTTCGCAAAACACATGTTTTCCGGCCTGGGCCGCAGCGATGCTCGGTTCGGCGTGAGCATCATTAGGGCCGCCGTTATCAAAGACCTGGATCGCGTCGTTCTCCAGCATCTTCCGCCAATCCGTATAATAGCCTTCGTAGCCGTACCGTTTCGCCGCCTCTGCGACGGCTTCTTCATTACGCCCACAGATCGCCACCAGGCGCGGGATCGCCACCGGAGGATACATCATATACGGTATTTTCTTGAATGCGTTGGTGTGCGCCTTGCCCATAAAAGCATAGCCCAACATCCCAATGCCGATCTCTGGCGCGTCGCCTTCGGCCTTTGCGCCAGCCATGCTGGTGAAACCAACTTCCTCAGACATAAGTTCTATTCCCTCGCTTTACATGAGTTGCGTTCAAGTCGACTACCCGGCGGTTGGGGAACGTTGGGCAACATGCGCTCAGCGCCCCCACACAGCCCGCCCTTCGTGTCGTAGCTAGTCCTCCGCAAAGGCGGCGTCAAACGCGACATCCGACGGTTTGAAGTCCGTCTTACGCACGAACGCAGCCGCTTCTGTCGCGCCATGCTCGCGGTCCATACCCGAGTCTTCCCATTCGACTGATAACGGCCCGTCGTAGCCGATGCGATTCAACGCCCGGACGATCGACTCCAGGTCAACATCGCCGTGCCCAGGGCTGACGAAATCCCAACCGCGCCGGTGATCGCCAAACGGAAGATGTGACGCCAAGATGCTACTGCGCCCGGAAAGCCGGACCTTCGAATCTTTCACATGGACGTGCACGATACGCTCCGGGAAGGCCGAAATGAACTCAACCGGATCAAACAACTGGTGCACGAAATGACTGGGGTCATAATTGAACCCAAACGCTTTGTGCCCGTTGAGTGCTTCCAGCGCGCGTGCTGCAGTGTAGATATCGTATGCGATCTCAGCAGGATGGCATTCCAACCCAAACTTCACTCCTTGTTCTTGGAAGACATCCAGGATCGGAATCCAGCGATCGGCAAATTCCTTAAAACCTCGATCGATCAGTTCTTGCGAGGTCGGGGGGAAGGGATAGAGCATATGCCATACCGGGCTGCCTGTGAAGCCGTTAACCACGTTCACCCCGAACAGCTTCGCCGCACGCGCCGTGTTCTTGACCTCTTCGGCACAGCGCTGGCGAACGCCTTCGGGATCGCCGTCGCCCCACAGGCGCGGCGGCAAGATCGCTTTGTGGCGTTCGTCGATGATCGCATCCGCTACGCATTGCCCGACCAGGTGCGTGCTGATTGCGAAATAGCTCAAGCCATGCTTGGCGAGAATATCTTTGCGGCCTTGGATGTAGCCATCTTGCTCCAACGCCTTGTCGACCTCAAAGTGATCGCCCCAACACGCCAGTTCCAGGCCATCGTAGCCCATCGTCTTGGCTTTTTCTGCCATGACTTCCAGCGGAAGATCAGCCCACTGTCCTGTAAAGATCGTAACTGGTCTTGCCATAATATCCTCAATCCTTTCTGAAACTAAGCGAACAAGTAATTGCGACAAATTGTGCTCTGGAGCCATTCAGACTCCTGCAAACGTGCGGAGCGCAGCACACGCGTGCGGACCGCACAACCTCACACATTGCTACCGGTTATGTCCGTAACCGGGATCGGCAATTCATCACCTGTAGGTCCGGCAACCGGTCTTGTTGGCGGCGGGATGCGATTCGGGTTCATGCGCACGTCCACCAGTTCGCGCACCGCAAGGAAGACGATACTGCCCGGCAACAAGCTGATCAACACGGCTACAGGTATTCGGTTGATCTTGTATTCCTCATCAAACCTTTCTGCCGTCGCCTGTCGTTCCTCTTCGTCCATCATCATGTCCCAGATACGCTGAGCATTGCCATACGGGGCTTCCGGTTTCATCATGGTGCTGAAATAGACTGCGCACATCGCCCATACGACAATGCCCGCCACAAGCCCCGCGATCTGGGCTTGTCTCACAAACGGCGGCTGCTGTCTGGACCTGGCCGGTGGCATCGGCGCGATGTGGCTCCAGAATATGAACAGGAGCACCGCAAACAGCAGTAACAGAAAACCGTTCTCATAGGCAAACAGCTTCCACCCCTGGAAGAGTCCCAGTATCCCCAGCAGGATTCCGCCGATAATCACGGACTCGATTGGCCGATATGTACGCAGCGGAACTCTCCCGTTCAAAGCGATGGCTCCCACAGCGATCAGACATATGAACACCAGGATGATCGACACGAAGATCGCGACAAACGGGATCGCCTTGATCAGCACCTCTTCTTGCCGCTGCTCAGGCAACGTGCCGGTATACAAATGAAACAACCCGCCCAATGCCAGTATGATCACAATGGCGACAGCAAATCCCCTGATCGTGCGTGTGATAGTCTGCTTCATAATGTCCCTGTCTTCTTCACCGGTGCAAAGCCATTGCTCCGACTCCGCACACTGATCTCCAAGCGTCAGTCTGAGATCGTTAACGCCGGAAGCGCCTGTGTTTTGCCGCCCTGCATCGCGGATTCATGCGCCAGGATGCCGACGGCGGTCCAGTTCGCAGACTGTTTGGCGTTCGGGAACGGATCGCGGTCTTCAACGATACTCATGATGAACTCATGCGTCATGTGCGGGTGCGATCCACCGTGTCCCGCGCCCTGTATGAACGACAGATGTTGCTGATCCTCGCCATACACGCCTTTCGTCGTGAAGCGCTGGATCGGTTCCGGCAGCAAGTGCGCGTAATCCAGCACATCGACCAGATGAGGCTCCTCACCGACGTGCACAACTGGCGGCGCATGTTCGATCAACGGCCACTCAAACGACATTTTGCTGCCGTACGCGTCAAAACTCTCACGGTATTGACGTGCCGTGTTAAACAACGAGCGCATCACCTCGGCAACCACATCCGTATCTTTCATCTTGATGTGCGCGGCCTCGATGGCAAAAGGCGAGTTATACTTGGGGATCAGGTATTCCTGGATCCGGCCTGACCCGAAGCACGTCACCTCAATCGCGGGCTTACCGACCAATGCCAGACACGGGCTGACGACATGGGTCGCGTAATGCATCGGGGGCAACCCTTCCCAGTAGCCGGGCCAACCCAACATTTCCTGTTGGTGTGTAGCCCGCACATACTGCAACCGCCCCATCTTGCCGGTTTCATGTAACTCCTTGACATATAAGTATTCCCGCGAATAGATCACGGTTTCCATCATCATGTACTTCTTGCCGGATCGGTCCTGGGTGTTGACGATCTGCTCCAGCTCCTGGATCGTCGTGGCCGCGGGAACCGTACAGGCGACATGTTTGCCCGCTTCCAACCCGGCAATGCTCATTTTTGCGTGCTCGTGGATCGGGGTGTTGATATGCACCGCATCAACCGCGTCATCCTCAAGCAACTCGTAGTAATCGGTGTAACGCTTCTCCACGCCAAACGCGTCACCTATCGCGTTGAGTTTGCTTTCGGTACGCTGGCAGATCGCGTACATATTGGCATGCGGGTGATTCTGGTAGATCGGGATAAACTCGGCACCGAACCCCAACCCGATTATCGCGACGTTGATTTTGTCCGCCATGATCAACTCTCCTTAAACAATTTTCTCACAGGCGAGAGCAGCGTGGTGCAGCTACCCAAGCGTCGCTTTCAAGAAGGACAGGCCCTCTTGAGCCAGCGCATCCTGGCTATCCGCTAACGGACGCCAGATCGCAGCGGCGCGAGCAATGCTCTTAACCTTGCTGGTGAACGACTCGATCACTACCGGCCCGTCATAGTTGATATCCTTCAACGCACTGGCGATACCGGGCCAATCGACGTTCCCCGACCCTGGCGCACCGCGATCGTTCTCACAGGCGTGCAAATGCACCAAGCGATCCCCTGCGGCACGTATGGCGTTGCCCAACGATTTTTCTTCAATGTTCATATGGAATGTATCCAACATGATCCCGCAGGCAGGATGGCCGACACGGTCCACAACCTCGATCACCTGGGCGGCCAGGTTGATGAAGCTCGTCTCAAAACGGTTGAGCGGCTCCACGCCTAACACCACCCCTTTATCGCCCGCATACGCTGCCAGCTCGCGCAACTGGCCGACCAGCAGATCGGTATCCCGTTTGCGCTCCTCATCCGTCGCTTGCCACACCCGCCCAACCGACGAATACAACGGACCTACAAGATTCGTGCCGCCGAGCGTCTCAAGCGCATCGACACAGTGCCTGAGGTACGCCATGCCATTGTCGCGGATCGTCTTGTCTGAATGGATAAGATCGCGATCCGGCCCCATCGCTGCGCACACGCTCACCGCCAGGCCGTGCCCCTTCAGAATCGCGGCTGCTTCGCCGTAATCGATATCGTTCGTGCCCTCGATAGGGACTTCAATCCAATCGAAGCCCATACCGGCGATCTTCGAAGCTAACGCTTCAACATCTGCCGTGGTCAGCGGCGCAGTCCAGACCCATGTATTCACGCCAAACTTCATAAGGCATCCTCCTTAAAAACAAAAACGCTAGTTCACACGCTTACGGTCAGCATCAACACGGTTGCCTGCGAGGTCAAAGTGATGCAGCCGTTCACGAACGATATCAAACGTCATCGTGTCCCCGATCTTCAGATGCGTGGTGCCAGGCACGATGCTCAGCAACGTTTGCTGCCCCGTCCGGATGTGCAACACCGTCTCTACACCCAACGGCTCCGTAAGCACGACCTCCCCCGCATGTTCGCCGTCAGCCCCAGGAAGTACATCTTCCGGACGGATACCAAGTAAGAATGACTGCGGAACATCAAGACCTGCTGGCAACGGCAGGCGAATCGTGCTTTCAGCGACAAATATCGTGCCGTTCTCGCGAACTGCCGGCAGCAAATTGATGCGCGGTACGCCCACCAATCGCGCAACGAACGTCGTCGCCGGGGTATCGTAAATGTCGGTCGGCGTACCGATCTGCATGATACGCCCTTCATTCAGCACAGCGATCCGGTCCGCCATCGTCAGGGCCTCGATCTGGTCATGCGTGACGAACAACGTAGTGCTCCCTTCGGTCTTCTGGAGATGCTGCAATTCCACACGCAAGCCCTCGCGTAACTTGGCATCAAGATTGCTCAGCGGTTCGTCCATCAGGTAAACACGCGGTTTTCGCACCAACGCGCGCCCGATCGAGACACGCTGCATTTCCCCACCGGATAGATGGGCCGTTTTGCGCTCAAGCAGATGCATGATGCGCAATTTCTGAGCCACCTCGGCCACTCGCTGGTCGATCTCTTCCTTTGACAGACGGCGTAACGGCGAGCGCAAGGGAAACGCGAGATTGTCATATACGGTCTTGGTCGGGTACAGTGAATAGGATTGAAACACAAACGCCACATCGCGATCTGCCGGGGCAAATCCGTTAACATTAGTGCCATCAAAAATCACATCCCCCGCATCCTGTGAAGTCAGGCCGGCAATTACCCGTAACGTGGTTGTTTTCCCCGCACCGGTGGGGCCAAGCAACACAAAAAACTCACCATCCTGGATGTCGAACGAGACATCATCCAGGGCTGTGACGTCCCGAAAGCGTTTGGTGATATGGCGCAATTCAATATCGCTCATGCGGTCACTTCCTTTTCAATGATCCATTCGGTGGCAGGATGAAAAAAGCGTACCATCTCTGGATCGATGTCAAAGTGCACCGCCGTATTGATCGGATAATGGGTTTCCCGCCCGGTGCGCATATGTATGACATGCCCCCGCCCGATATCCAGATGCAGCATGGTGTACCCTCCGTGCAAGTCGGACGCGTAGACCGTCGCAGGCAGCCCTCCAGAATCAACAAGTTTCCCGGCTTCCGGACGAAAGCCGACAATGACGTCACCTTCGCTCCCAACAGCCGCTTCCAGTGCCGCCCGCCAAGCCTCCGGAACCACGTAATCACCGCAATCGGGAAGGCGCACCTTACCGGCAGCATAGTGCCCCATAACGAGATTCATACCAGGGCTGCCAATAAACTGTGCGACAAACAGATTGGCCGGATCGTGATAAACTTCAGCCGGCGTCCCGACTTGCTGAACCTCTGCTTCCGACATCACGACGATACGGTCGCCCATCGCCATCGCTTCGATCTGGTCATGTGTGACATAAACCGACGTTGCGTGCTGGTCGATATGCAGCCGCTTGATCTCCGCACGCATCGCCTCGCGGAACTCCGCATCCAGCGCACCCAGCGGCTCGTCCATCAAGAACGCCGCAGGCCGCCGAACCAAGGCCCGCGCCAGCGCCACACGTTGCTGGTCTCCGCCACTTAACGCGCCCGGTCGCGCGTCCAGCAAACGCTCGATCCGCAGCAACGCGGCCACCTCGGCCACACGCTGCCGGATCACCTGCCGCGACTCACCCTGTGCCTGCAGCGGAAACGCGATATTCTCGCGCACCGTCATGTGCGAGTACAGCGCGAAAAACTGGAACACAAACGCCATATCGCGCTCGCTGGGATGCGCCCAGGTTACGTCCCGACCGTCAAGGAATATCTGCCCCCCGGTGACCGCCTCCAGCCCGGATATCATGCGTAGCGTGGTGGTTTTGCCACACCCAGACGGGCCGAGTAACACGATGAATTCGCCATCATGAACCGTCAGGTTCATCGGTTTGACGGCGTGTAGTTCGTCAAATTTCTTTTCTACATTTTTCAGTTCAATGGTTGCCATATTCGTTTCCGGTTCCTGTGTGCCGAGGCCGCTGGTCCCGCTTTTCGCTCAGCCCTGGCGGATAGCACCAAACGTCACGCCGCGCAGCAGATAGTTGCGCAGTGCAAACGTCACGATCACCACCGGGACCAGGAAGCCCAGTGAACCCGCTGCAATTGTTGCCCACTCGATGCCGCCCGTACCCAATACTGAGGGGATGCTGGGCGGGGCCGTGCGCGCATTGTCCGCCGTGAGCATCAAAGCAAACGCATATTCATTCCAGGCAAAAATGAAACTAAAAACCGTCGTCGCCGCGATTCCGGTCACCGCCTGCGGCAGCACGATACGGAGAAACGCTTGCAGGCGTGTGTAGCCATCGACCAGTGCCGCCTCTTCGTATTCACGTGGGATCTCGTCAATGAAGCCTTTCATCAACCAGACTGAAAACGAGAGATTGAACGCCGTGTAGAGAATGATCATGCCAACATGGGTATCATACAGGCCCAGTTCGCGGTACATCAGGAAGATCGGGATCGTAACGACCACTGGGGGCAGCATGCGCGTGCTCAAGATGAAAAACAACAAATCCCCTTCACCGGGCACGTCAAAGCGGCTAAAAGCGTATGCCGATAGCAAACCGAAAAGTACCGAAAAAACAGTGGACGATCCCGCGATGATCACCGAGTTACGCAGGCGTTTTACGTAATCGCTCTGGCCGATGATTGCCTGCCCGCGCTCCAACATCACTTCGTCATACCAGGCCAAGTCGTCGCGCTGTCTGTATTCCCTGATTTGCGCTTCAGTAAGCTGGCGACGCTTGGTCAACAGGCTGATGAACCCTTCCATCGTCGGATCGAAGATGACCTTCGGCGGCGATGCCACCGCGTCCGAACGCGACTTGAACGCGGTCATGCCCATCCACACCACCGGGATCAACGTCAGCACGGCCAGCATAACGGTAATACTGGCGCGGATCGATTGGCGTGAAAGCCAGTTCGGATCAACTTTGTCCACGCGTGTGGAATAGGTCACCGGGGCACGCGGGCCGCCCCGATCATCCTCAAGCACCGATCCCGCAGCCGCAGGAATAAACCGCTTAAGAAAGTTGAGCAACGTCAGCACAAGGGCTGCTGCAATCAGCAACACGATTAGCGTACCGGCAAGGGGATCGCCCAACGTCTCCTCAACTGGTTCCAACACGACCAGCAGAACCATGAACAACCCGCCCGCCAATACACCAACTATTCCCCCGGTCAGAATACCCAACAACGGAGCGTGTCCCTTGTGGCGGAAGAACACCGGCGCTGTCGTGCCACCAACCAGCACCCAAAAAACAAAGAAATATGCGATCCAGAAATCCGGCAGAGGAATATCCAGCCCAAACATGAACTACGCCTCCCTGATGCGGTTGAGCTCCCGGATGTACAGGTTGCTCACCGCGATAATGACGATCAAGACAATGTAGGCCAGGGCGCTGGATTCGCCGGTCTTGAACTTGCCCAGAAAAGCTTCCCGATACAGGCGCACGGCGACCGTTTCAGTCGCGTCGCCGGGTGTGCCACCGGTGAGCCCCATAACCAGGTCGAACTGCTTGAACGCTTCAATTGTGCGGAACAGCACCGCGATCAGCAATAGCGGCATCACCTGTGGCAGCGTGATACGGCGGAACTGAAACCATGCGCTGGCCCGGTCGATCGCGGCAGCTTCATACAGATAGTTCGGGATCGCGCCAAGCCCGGATAAGGACAGCAGCATTACGAACGGACTCCACATCCACACATCCACGATCACAATGGCCCACAACGCGAGCGTCGAATCGGAGAGCCATTGCTCGCCCGCTGTAGCCCTCATATAGACCAGGTGGTTAAAAATGCCTTTCGACGGATCAAAAATGAGTTTCCAGAATAGCCCCACCACCACGGGCGAGATCATCATCGGGATCAAGATCAAGGTTGTGATCAGGCCGCTTCCGGCGAACTTCTCTTTTAACAACATTGCCATGCCGAACCCGACGAGGACCTGCAACCCGACGGATAACACGGCGTATTTGCCGGTCACGGTAAAGTTGTGCCAGTAACGGCTGCGTTCTTGGGATAGAATGCGCTCGTAGTTATCGAACGCAACCCACTGAGGCGGCTCATTTGCAATCACCGAATAGTCTGTAAAACTGAGATACAGACTGTAAAACAGTGGGAAGATGTTAACCAGCACCAACAAAATGATCGTTGGCAAGATGAAAGCTTGGGCAATCCGCCGATCGCTGATCTGCCGCCGCCCGCGCAGGCGATTACCCGAAGGCATCCGGCTCGACATGGGACTCGTAGTGACCTGAGACATGCGCTTACCTTCTCACGTGGTTGGGGGAGGCGCGCGCGCCTCCCCACGAATGCAGTTGAATTCAAACGCTACTCTTCAAGGACACCCGCCTCTAGCAGGATTTCATATTGTTCGATCGCGACATTATTGAGCGCTTCCACGGCGGTCCCTTCACCACCAACAACGTAGGCGTGCAGATGGCGCTGCACCGGTTCGAGCAACTGACCGAATTCCGGCGTGTTCCAGAAGTCCTTGACAAACGTCATCGAATCGGCGAATGCCGGGTTGTACGGCGTGTTGGTCAGGAACTCTTCGGATTCCAGCACGGCGATATTGCAGGTGTAGCCGCCTACTTCAGCCCATTGACGCTGTATCTCTTCCTGGGCGAACCACTCGATGAAATCAAGTGACGCTTGTTTGCGCTCGTCGCTGATGTAGTTGATCACGCTCAAGCCCTGGCCGCCCAGTGACGTAAAGCGATCACCATACGGGCCTTCAGGTGTGGCGAAGTAGCCGGTCACCTCGGCAAAGGGATTAATTCCGGGGTTGTCCAACGCGGGGAAGAACGCAAAGTAGTTCATGATCATCGCGGCCTGCCCGTTGATGAACACGTCGTTCATCTCGGCAAAAAAGGCGTTGTTCGTGCCGGGCGGCGCAAACTGGTACAGGTCTTTGTAGAATTCCAACGCTTCGACAGCGCGCTCGCTATTGACGACACCAAGCACATTGTATTCTTCATCGAACCAATCCACACCCCAGCTAAACATCGCGGTCTCATACCCCATTGTCAGACCATCGTAGTCAATCTGGGTATAAACACCGACTCCATACAGGTTTTCTTCGGGACGGGTGAAGAACTCGGCAATGTCACGCAGTTGCATCCACGTCTCTGGCACATCCAGCGGATAACCATAGGCCTCTTCGAAGGCCGCCATGTTTTCCGGGTCCTCGAACAGGTCCTTGCGGTAAGCCCAACCGACCGCGTCACCCTCGGTCGGGTAAGCCCAGTAACGGCCCGATCCAGGTGGATATTCACCGTAGAATTGCAGGGTTGCAGGGGTCACGGTTTCGTGAATGCCGTTTTCGATCATGAAGTCGGTCAATTCCATGTAGTGCCCTTGAGTCACGCCCTGGCCGATCCACTGGCTATCACCGACGACCATGTCATAGGCATCGCCTTGAGCGGCCCATTCTGCCGCCATGCGATCGAGGAAGCTGCCCCAGGGTTCCTGGATGACATTCACCGCGATGCCGGTTTCTTCTTCGTAGCGGTTGCCGATTTCCTGCAGGTAGTTAGCCGGGTCCCATTCGGCCCAAAGGATTGTCAACTCGTTGACTTGACGCGCTTCAGGCGAAGCGATCGCGCCACCAGCACCCATAACCATTGTCAACGCCATCACGAACAGAATGGCGACACTTCCGGTTTTCTTCAACATTTTGTATGCCTCCTTAATAGCACGAACCCTCATCTATAATGCGTAAATCACGGGCGTTGGCATTACTAGCGTTTAATGAGTTGGCGACATCACCCCTTTCTGGTTCTCGATAATGTTATGACTGTAGCACTGAACGCGCGTTTTGTTTGCAGGCTCGTCCCACCGCAAGCGTGAATTGCAGCGACGAACGCATTCCCCAGAAACACAAAAAAACCAGCAAACAATACAACATTGTCTGCTGGCACACACAGCGAGCAAGCGCAAAAGCCGCAAGCAGGGCAGCTTTCTCCGCAACGAGGTAGCCCGCCGTACCAATCATGCCCCGGGGACAAATCGCGTTCATACGCTTCCCGGCGGGCATCAGAAAGGCGCCACGACGCACGTATCCTGTCCGCCTGATGCGTTGCCCGCACAAATAAAGAGCCTTGCACGGGATGCGGGCCTGTTTCTTGCGCAGGCACGATGCATGCAGAGAGGTCACGCGTTGTCGGGAGCAAATCGATCACACGCCAATTCAGAAACGGAGCAAAGAAACAACTGACCGGGCTTGGCATCATAAATTTAGAACGCCCTCAACAAGTTTCTAAGCGTGCCGGCGGATGTCTTGGATGAGCTGCACTACACATCACGCCAAGTATCATAGTTTTTGTGAATAGTTGTGTGACTAAACTAATTCAATTTTATGTAAAACTCAGTCAGAAGTCAAACACCAAATCCCAAATTACCTCGAACCTTGCCGCTCGAATGCCAGCACCTTACAGTTTATGTTCGCTACGGACAAGTTCTTGAGTATAATAACCATAAATATTTGGACAAGGTTCCACTCTCAACGCAAACTGGATCCTGCGATGCGAAATGATGACTGGCAGCGCCCTATGCGTGAGTACCACCACTTGTTGCGACGTGGATTCCCGCGCAGTTTATGGGGAAAAATCTGGAGCGTGATAACGACGCCCCGCCATTTCTTTCGCCATTTGCCTGGCACCGACACATCCGGACATTGGCTGATGGTATCCCTGCTCATTTTAGGGTTAATCGGATTCAGCGCGGTGCGCTATGAAGACCTGCGCGCCTCTGATGGTTTGCCCGAGACACAGCCCGCCGGACCCATCCCGGCAGCCCCCGAACCGGAACCATCCAGTTCGCTTGTGATCGCCCTGAAAGCCGGTGGCGCACTCGTGGTAGATTGGCTGATCCTTACATTGCTGCTGGCCGAGATTCCACTGGCCGCCGGGCGGCACCCCGATTTGGGGCGTAATCTTCAAGTTGTCATCTGGACCAGCATCCCGCTTGCGCTTATGGCCGGTTTGCAGGTGATCTACTACGAAACAGGGGGGACCACCGGAGAACCCGGGCTTGCAGGACTCGTCGACCAGATTCGTGGTTATGATGAATGGTCGCGCTTCGTGCAATCGCTAGTCGTCTCCATTGCCGGGCACATGACTGTGTTCTGGTTGTGGCGGCTGGCGTTGGTGTATATCGGTGCGCGCCATGCGCTTAACGGCAAACGCTGGATCATCGCCTTCGTGTTGTGCGCCTGGATCGCCCTGTCGTTCCTACTCCCGATCGCGGGAGAGCAACTCAAGCTGTGACGGTACCAATGCGCACAAAAACGAGACGCACTATGACCAACGAGAAGCCCAATCCAGGCCCGGAGCACGCGATCATCGTCGGCAGACATATCAGGAAGACGTTCTTCCTGGGCCAGCAGTCGATCGAAGCACTGGTTGATGTCAGCCTGCATATCAACAAAGGCCATGTCACCGCGATCATGGGGCCGAGCGGATCGGGCAAGAGCACGCTGTTGTACCTGCTCGGGGGCCTGGACCGGGCCACCGCGGGTGAGATCTATGTCGCGGGCTACGCGCTATCAGGTATGAACGCGGAAGAGCTGGCCCGCTTCCGGCGGTATATGTTGGGGTTCGTCTTTCAAGCGTTCCACCTGGTCCCGACCATGACCGCCCTGGAAAATGTCGCCCTGCCGGGCGTGTTCGCGGGTATCCCGCGCGAGCTGCGGGAACGACGGGCAGCGCGCCTGCTGCGGGGCCTAAAAATGGGCGACCGCTTTTACCACCGCCCGGCCCAGCTATCCGGCGGGCAACAGCAGCGCGTCGCAATCGCGCGGGCATTGTTCAACAACCCACCGATCATCCTTGCCGATGAGCCCACCGGCGCGCTGGACAGTCATACAGGCAGTCAAGTGCTGCGCCTGCTGCGCGACTTGTCTACCCGTATGAACAAGGCCGTGGTCGTCGTCACCCATGATCCGGCTGTGTTGGCTTATGCTGATCACGTTCTGCAGCTCGAAGACGGGCGTATAGTCACCTAAGTGATAGAACAATCATGACACACAAAAGACATTACCTTCTCCTCGTTCTGACCTGCGTATTTGCGACGCAGTTGGCATTAACTGGCCGGCTGTCTTCACATGCCCAGCAACCTGAGGTTGCCGCTGAGGGTGTGCGACAGGACCAACCCACCGCGACACTCATCACGGCCCCCAACGCCTCATCGCCTGCCCTGACAACTACCGGCACACCAATCCTGCCGCTGACGGTCGATCGCTTCTCGCCCACAACGATCACCAATGACCAGGCAACGAAGCTTACACTTTACGGCAGCGGCTTTACGGATCAGACCCAGGTGAGCCTTGCAGGGATTGGCACCCTATCGCCGGTCTCCACCAGCCCGACCATGCTCACGGTTGAAATACCCGCAAACGTTCGCCAGGGAACATATGCGCTAGAAGTGCGCGACCCGGTAACCGGTATGACGAACGCGCCCGGCATTTTGAGCGTAGCGGCTGTCCAGCCGACGGCATCCCCAACGGCCACGACGACTCACACCCCAACCCGCACGCCAACCCCTTCGCCAACAGCCAGCCCCTCCCCCACCACCACGCAGACCGCGCTCCCGTTGCAGGTCCCAACAGTGACTGCCCAACCCAGCCAGACCCCGCTTCCGCCGATCGAGATCGCGGACTTCGAGCCAAAGCATGTGACGTCAGGAGAAGCTGCGACGCTGTCGGTTTACGGTGCGCATTTCCGCGACAGCACGATCGTGCGGCTAGTTGGATTCGGGCTGTTGCAAACCACGCGTGTCAATATCAATACACTTTCCGCCGCGATACCGGCTGGAATCCCGGCGGGAGCATATACCGTACAGGTCAGCGATCCAACAGGGGGCACACAGCAGTTCCCCGACGTGCTTACGGTGAGCGCGCCGCCACTCACCCCTGCTCCACCGCCCAGCCCCATGCCGACGCCGCTTCCGCCGACACCCGTGCCGGGAGAGCCGATGCTCATCGTCAGCAACTACACCGCTAACCCGCGCGCGATCCGCCCCGGCCAGGCCGTGAACTTCACGGCAGAAGTGGTGAACATCGGGAACCGGGCGGCACAAGGGATATCGTTACGCATCGATTCCGGCAGCAGTATCATCCCCGCCAGCGATCAGGCTAACGTGCTACTGCCGGATTTGAGTCCGGGTGCACGTTACACGCTGACGCTGCGGGCGTCCGCTGCCGTGGATGCCGGGGCCGGATCGATCACGGTCCCGGTCACGCTGACGTATCGTGATTTTGAAGGGCGAACGCTCAACAGCGCGGCAACGTGGACGGTCACGGTATTACCCGTGCTCGAGGAATCACAGGTGATGCTGGCATCATACGCGATCGAGCCACCTTTAGCGCGACCCGGAGAGGCCATCCTGATACGCGCGACGATCAGCAACACGGGCAGCACGACGGCGCGTCAGGCAGCACTCCAGATCAACACAGCCGACCGGATCTTGCTGGCGGGACCGCAAGGCGACAGTTTCCCGCTGGGAGATATCCCTGCCGGCGGCGAAGTCGTGCGTGAACTGCCGTTGATCCTTAGCCTGGATGCCCAGCCGGGGCCACAGTCGCAGTCAATTGTGATCACCTTCCTGCAAAACGGCGATCCCCGCCAGACAAATAGCAGCATCACGGTTGATGTCGCGCAGACTGAAGAAACCGATTCGCTGATCCTGCTCGAAGCATATGACACCGGCCAGGAAACAGTCCAGCCAGGCGACGTTTTTACACTGACGATGACGCTGAAAAATGTAGGCACCGCCAAAGTCAATGAACTGCTGGTCACGTTTGGCAGGTCCGGCAGTGATGGTAATGATGACAACGGTAAACTCACCCTATCAAACACGACGTTTGCAGCGCTGGGATCGGGGGGCGCGATTTATGCAGGTGAGATCGCAGCCAACGGCGGCACGATCGACATAACGCAGGCTTTCATCGTCAGTGGTTCAGTGGACAGCGGCATTTACCAATTGCCGATCACGCTACGCTACACCAAGCCTGACGGCACAGTCGGTGAGGAAACCGTCAGCGCCGGCGTGATCGTGGTCAAGCCGCCGCGCCTGATGGTGCGCACCAATCCTGCGATGCCGGAAACCGTCTGGACCAGTGAACTCGTGACACTCGACGTGCAGTTGATCAACGTCGGCCAGCAAGACGCTAATCTCACGTTCGCTTACGTCGAAGCCGAAAATGCCGACATCGTGGAGGGCGTGGAAACCTTCATCGGGCGACTGCCATATGGGGAAACCACGACGCTGGAAACGGCCTTCATCCCCCTGGAAACGGGACCTGTGTCGCTCACCGTCCGGTTTGAGTATGTGGACGATCTCAACCGCAGCGGCAACCACGTCGAAACGTTTAACACACGCGCAGAACTTCCCCCTCGCCCCACACCGGATCCGGACATCACCGCGATAACACCCGAACCGGTGGTTACGCCCACGCCAAACACAGATGGCAACAGCGGCGATATCGTGGGCCGGTTCCTGTTGGGCTTGTTGGGACTTGGCAGCTAACATGGTAGCGGACCTGCTGCAACTGGCCTGGAGCAACCTGCTGCGGGCACGGGCGCGACTGCTCATGACGGTGAGCGGTGTGATCGTCGGAACAACAACCGTGATTCTGCTCATCGGCCTGACCGTCGGCCTGCAAAACAACGCCGAAGCAGGCTTGGGCAGCAACAACGCCCTGACTCAGATCAAGGTCTATCCAGACCGCCGCCCCGGACTCGACGCAGAGGATATCCCGCAGCTTGACGCGCCGGCGGTGCGGCGTTTCCGCCAGATCGACGGCGTAGCAGCCGTGATCCCGTTACTGGCGGTGCCGGGCAGCGCAGAGATCACCACGCGGGACGCCCAAAACTTCGCACAGCTTTTAGGAGTTGAACCCGCCAACCTGCCCTACCTCGGCGTAGACGTAAACGCCGGTTCACTCTCGCTTGAACACGGGGAATCGCTGCTGGGCGGCGCGCTGCCCGAGTTGTTCTTCGATCCGGCAGCCGACACTTATGAGCCGATCGCGATAGACGTGTTCAACGACCCGCTGCAGTTGCGGATCATGAACCGTGAGAACGCAGACGAACTGGTGATCGACCTCACCGTCAGCGGCGTGATCACGACCGAGTCCGGCGAGTACATGGACGTCATCATGATGCGGATGGATGACGTGTTAGCGCTTGTTGAATGGTATGGCGGCGAAGAGCCAGAACCCGAATCCCTGCAATATGCCCAGATCATTGTGCGCTCCACAAGCCGCAACACGACCAATGCTGTAGCGTCCGCGATCCAGGACCTGGGATATCGCACTGTCGATATGGGGCCGCTGCTTGACGAAATCAACGAGTTTTTCCTGCTCATGCGCCTGGTGTTGGGATTGGTTGGTGGCGTGGCGCTGCTTGTCGCAGCCTTTGGAGTCGCCAATACCATGTCAATGGCGATCGTCGAACGGACCAGCGAGATCGGGGTCATGAAGGCCCTGGGAGCGCGTGACCGCGACGTATTGCTGATCTACCTGATCGAAGCCGGTTTTGTAGGATTGCTCGGCGGGTTATGCGGTGCAGGGCTATCCCTGGCATTGCAGCGTGCGATCAATAACACTGTGAGCGCGGCCTCGCCCACCGATACCGTCGCATATCTCCCCTTTGAACCGTCCCAGCTTCAAAGCGATTTGATCGCCATCCCTGCCGGTTTTCTGGGCTTCGCGCTGGTGATCGCGACGGTTGTCGGTCTGCTGTCGGGATTCTGGCCCGCGCTGCGTGCGGCACGCATGCCACCCGTCGCCGCGCTGCGACACGAATAAGCTGGCACAAGCATCACGTGTGACATGATCAAAAAAACCGGCGGACAAGCTTGTCCGCCGGTTATGCGTTCATCAGGCGTTACGGTTTAGTAACCGCTGCTCACACGGCCCATGCCATAGATATCATCCTTGCCAGGCTTGCCCAGGTCATCGGCGCGCCGGCGCAACTCGCGTTCCACATGCGCGGGGTGCATGTCGCCGCCGTTTTCGCTGATGATCAGTGCCGCGATGCCCGCCACATGTGGCGCGGCCATGCTTGTGCCAGCGGCCCAGTACCACGAACCTGCCGAACCGGTGCTGAACACAAGATCAAACACCCAGCAGGGGCGCGTCAACCCAGCAACCGTGCATGACTCGTCACCGGGATACTCCACATTGCCACCCGGTGCAGCGAAATCGATCGCGGACTGGCCGTAATTGCTGTAAAACACCGGCTCATCCAACGACGTCGTGGGATCGACGGCCCAGCCGATCGGGGCAGTCGAGGAAACGGAGATGATGTGCGGCGAATCGGCAGGCAGAGACAGCCAGTTCTTGTCGTGATCGCGATCTGCTGCTTCGTTGCCGGCGGATGCGATGATCGTCGTGCCGTTCTGATACGCGTAGGCTGCCGCGCGGTTGAGTGCCGTCGTGAGCACCGCGACTTCTTTCGCATCCGGCGTGCGGGGGAAGTAGGCCCCCAGGCTCATGTTGATCACGTCCGCATCAATATCAGCCGCGTAGACGATACCCTCCACCACACCTTCAAAACTGCCGCTGCCGGTCAACGAAGACAGCACCTTGACCATCACAAGCTCAGCCTCAGGCGCGACACCGATCGTGCCAATACCGTTATCCGCTGCCGCAACGGTGCCGGAGGTATGCGACCCGTGACTGAACGGGTCACCGGGATAGTTCTCGATGTACTCAAACGTCTCGCCCGGCACAAACGATGTGCTAAGAGTGACATTCAAGTTCGGCGCGAGGTCAGGATGGTCCGAATCGATGCCGTCATCCAACACCGCGACGCGCACACCTGCACCAAACACGCCCGCGTTCCACGCTTCAGGCGCATTCACGGCATCATGGCCCCACTGCAGATCGAAGAAGACATCGTCATCACCGCTGGAGGGTGGGTTACCAGCCTGCGCGACCAGCTCCACAGCCGCCGGAGGAGCAGGCCGCTGAATGACGAAATTCTCGACGACTGCAGAAACACCGCTGATCCTGACCACCTGTGCTTCGAAGTCAGACGCATCAGACGAGACGACCACGATCCCGATCGCCGGAATGGTGTTAGTCACAGTACCGCCGGCGGCTTCGATGGCCTGCACAAGTCCATTCGGAAGACGGTTGTTATCAGCTAAAACCAGATAAGAACGTGTCTCACCCTGTGCAACAGACGATGAGATAAACGGAACCGCCCCCAGTAGGAGCGCCATCACAATGATGAAGGTGACCCAACGTTTCATGTTTGTTTTCCTCTCATAAAATATTGATACACAATCGATAATAGAAGTATAGTCACTTTGTTTGAAAACTCAAAAATTTTGCGCCAAGAATGCCGCCATCGCTTACCCCGAAAAGCAGCTATTGGAATCATGCCCCTGGCAAGATAACATTAGGCCAGAGGAGCGATCCCTTTGCGAGAGGCAGAAACCAATATGAGTTTGAGAATCGGCATCATCGGGCTGCCAAACGTCGGCAAGAGCACCGTATTCAACGCGCTGACCAAAGCACAGAACGCGCAGGTCGCCAACTACCCCTTCTGCACCATCCAACCGAATCGGGCGCTCGTTCCTGTGCCAGACCCCCGAGTCGAGCACCTGGCGGAGCTTGTCCAGGTTGACACAGCCATCCACGCGACGATCGAGTTTGTGGATGTCGCAGGGCTGGTAAAAGGGGCCAGCCAGGGCGAAGGGCTTGGCAACCAGTTTCTGGGCAATATCCGTGACGTAGACGCCATACTGCATGTCGTGCGCTGTTTTGACGATCCGAACGTCGTGCACATCAGCGAGAATCCCGAACCGAAAACGGACATCGAGATCATCAACACCGAACTGGCGCTGGCCGATATGCAGCAGCTTGAGCGCAAAATCGAAAAACTGGAACGCCAGGTTAAAGGTGAACCCAAACTACGCCCACTCCTGGAAACAGCCCGCATACTACGCGACTACCTGGGCACCGGCCAGCCCCTCTGGACACACAGCGACTATACCAAGCCCATCGTCCAGGAGTTGAACGACGAGATGCGCTTTTTGACCGCCAAACCGGTTATCTATGCGGCGAATGTGAGCGAAGACGACCTGGGCGCCGATAACGCATACGTGCAGCAGGCACGCGCCGTTGCCGAGGAACAAGGCGCGGAGATCATCACGTTATGCGCAAAACTGGAAGAGGAGCTGGCCGGCCTGTCGGACGAAGAGCGTCGTGAGTATCTGGCGTTATCCGGCGTGCCCGAAAGCGGGCTGGAGCAAGTCATCCGGCGCAGCTATGCGCTGCTTGGATTGATCAGTTACTTCAGTTTTAATGACGAAGAAGTGCGCGCGTGGACGATACATGACGGCTGGACCGCTCCACAGGCCGCGGGCGTCATTCACAGCGACTTTGAGCGCGGTTTCATCCGCGCCGAGGTGATCCATTACGACATGTTCGCCCAATATGGCAGTTGGGCGGAAGTGCGGGCCAAAGGGTTGTTGCGCATCGAAGGGCGCGATTACGTCGTAAAGGATGGCGACGTGATCTACTTCCGGTTCAACGTATAGCCACACGCCAATGAAAAGTCCCCGCTGGACAACGGGGACACCTGTTGAGGCAGCCTGGAATCTTTTGGGCGGCCCGACAGTTGCGCGCGAACTACAACGAACCGACCACGAGGTCATTTAGCGGCTGCGTTGCATCCTGCAAGTTCTCAGGCCGGACCCGGCGGCGCATCTTGATCCATTCCGGCGCGATCGCGCGTTCGTCATCCGGGCGGTTCAACACGAACACGGCATCCAGCCGGTTGCCTGCCAGCCACCATACGCTAAAACTCGCCTCGGACATATCCCCGCGATACACAACCCGGTCGGCCTGGGACGTATCGCCCCAGAACTCGTACGACAGATCGAACACGTCCGAAAAGAAGTAACGCAAATACATAAACTGCTCGCGCTGTTTGCGCCGCGATGCCGTCATGATCCGTGCGGCGTGTTGGCCCTGCTTCACCGCATTATCCCAGTGTTCGGCGCGACGACGCTTCTGGAAGATCACATCATAGTAGTTGGCAACATCGCCTGCAGCGAAGACGCCATCCCAATTCGTTTCAAGGTATTTGTTAACGATGATCCCGTCATCGATGGGCATTCCCGTGCCCTCAAACAGCTCTGTAGCTGGCACAACACCGATTCCCGCAACGACGAAATCGGCAGGGAGTTCGTCGCCCGAATCGAGCGTCACGCCGGTGACACAGTCGTCGCCGGTAAAGGCTACAGGTTTGGTTCCAGGGCGGAACGTCACTCCGCGTGCTTCATAATAATCCTGGAAGAATTTCGACATCTCCGGTGTAAACCATGCCTGCATCAACCGCTCTTCGGGAAAGATCATCGTCACAGCGATCCCCTGCCCGGCCAGTACTGACGCAACCTCCATGCCAATGTAGCCGCCACCAACCACGACAACCTGTTCGGCGTCTGCTATATCAGCCGCAATACGCCGCGACTGATTCTCAGATCGCAAGTAATGTATCCCGTCCAATTCCGAGCCTGGGACGTCCAGCTTACGCGGGCGTGATCCGGTAGCGACCAGCAATTTGTCGAACTGGAAGACGTCATCGTCTCCGGCAAGCAGTTGCCGGTTATGTAGATCCACGTTCGTGATACGCGTGTCGAGGAAGACCGTGATCTCGTGCTCGTCATAAAACGAAGGAGCATTGATCAGGATATCCTGTGTGTCTTTTTCCCCGGTCAGATATCCTTTGCTTAGCGGCGGACGTTCGTAAGGCAGCGTATCATCCGCCGAGACAATCGCCAACTGCCCCGGTTCGATTTCCTGTTCCACAAATTCGCGGGCAGCGTAGCCGGCGACGACTCCGCCCCCGAGAATGACATAATCAAACTTGCTGATTCGCATAGCCTCTCCGTCTCTTTAACATGCAACATGATCAGGTACCACTAGTTTAAACAAGCTACCACACGAACGCATGGGGAATATCGCGGGTTCAACAATGGGATAGATGACCTATCCGCACCCCAATTAAGCGCCCTTTGCGCACGATGGAACCGCCAGCGCGTCACTCCCACCGAACCGTTACATCAAATCCGCGTCCGCGCACACGCTCAACGAACGTGCTGGCACGGACAGCCTGCTCTACCGGCCACGCACCGGGTTTCACCACGCCGTGCGCAATGAACTCTGCCATGATTCCCGCGTGCCAGCCTGTGATGCGCTCCATTGCGGTAAAGCCGGTTGCCGGGTCGTAATAATCGACCAGGTCAACAGTCACAGCGGCTTCGCTTCCATCTTCGGCTTCACCCACCCCTCTTGCACGCATCACGCACACATCCTCGATCACACGGGCGCTGATCTGTGGCTCCAACAGCGCGTGAAACACGTCGCGCGGCACTACCGGGCGCCCGTTTACGAGCACAGGCTCCAGCTCGAACAACCCGAGCTGCTGAAACGCCTTAAACTGCACGAAATGCCCCGGCCAGCGCAAAGTCTTATTCTGGTAAGTCCGCAGCTTGCCCTCGAATGTGTACGGTGCAGTGCTCGTCCCGCCGGTCGTCGTGAAGGCTTCGAGTTCACCAATACCTTCGAAGGTAAGCGTCTCAAGCTCTTCAAACGCGCCGACCATTGTGATCACGCCGTCGCGCAGATACGCCACCTGACCGTAATACTCATTCGTCAGCCCGTTGATGTTAAAAACACACTGGTAGTTCCAGGGCGGCTGGGGATGTTGCGGGATACCACCGTCCCACAGGTACACATCGCGCGGGATGAGATGCGCCTCTTCCAGCAATTCGACGACGTACGCGCCGAGGGTGTTGTTCATGCCCGGCCCCATGCCGCAATCCGGCACGATCGCGATCGCGGTTGCCTGCGCCTCGGACGCACGTTCCAACTGGCGCTGCACCGTCGGGGTATGGCCGCCATAATCGACCATGCTTACCCCGGCGCGAATCGCGGCTTCCGTTACCCAGGGGATCAACTCGAACGGCGTGCCACACAAAAACACATCGAGGCCATCCAAAACTTTAGCTAATGCATCGGGATCACGTGCATCAACTTGCGTCGGCGTGGCGACGTCACGCCCCAACAGCCGGTTTACGCGCTGCGCCGCCTGTTGGGCGACTGCCACGTCACGATCCGCCAGCAGCACATGCGCCCCGCCACCACGCGCTATCATGTCGTATGCGGTCGCCACGCCCTGCCGCCCGGCTCCAATCACGCCATAACGAAAATCAGCCATTCTGCATGTCCTTTCACAACACCGGATGCCACTCGTCAGCCTGGTGTCATCATATTAAACGCAAGGACGCGGCGCTACAGTCGCATGTAACGCCGCGTCGCGATGCTCGCTGAAATAGGCGCGTGCTTACTGCGCCGCGCCGGTCTTCTGCTTGATCAGTTCCACGACGCCAGGAAAATCGATGCCCAGTTCGCGCACCTTCTCCAGCGTCGGTATGCCGTTCATGTCCCAGCCACGCCGCTTATAGACCGCGTCCATAAGCTTTTCGTACTGTTCCTCGCGGTAAGCACGCAGCCTGGCGATCTTCTCCTCGGTGCTCAGACCGTCCGGGTTCACGCCCACGTCTTCGCGCAACTGCTTGTCGTAACGTTCCGCCCGCGATTCATATTCATCCACCGTCACCGGTCCCATCCCACGGTACGGCAGGTAATCATGCTCGCGCGTGCCAAAACCCAGCCGCAGCGCCAGCAACCGCTGGAAGTTGTACACACGCTCCGATTGCGCGATCAGGTCTTCGGGCCGAGTCGGTTTGCCGGTCAACCCTTCGTAAAGCCAGCAGTAGTTCTCGACATGCTCCGGGACTTTGTGCGGCTCGTCCGTTTCCTTGTTATCTTCCGGCACGACGTCGTTCCAGGGCAGCTTGCACAGCCCGTGCAGGCTGAACCACGTCCGCCACAACGGGAAGTAATGCAGCGCTTCGGCCTTGTCTTCAAAGGTCGGAATCTCATTGCGCACCATGTCCATGATGATCAGCCACGCTTCGTCATGCTGCGCGCCTTTCAGCGCCATCCCGTAGCCGCCTTGCTGCGCCAGCGACTCTTTCGTGACATACTCGGAGACTTCCATCCCCTTGACTTCCATGCCGATATCGGTGACAAACTGCGGGTCCGCGCCGTATTCATCGATGAACAACTGCTTCATATGCCGCACGCCCTGCCCCACAACAAGGCCGAAGCCCTCGCCGCGTGCCATTTGGTGCAGCAGTTCGAGCGCCGCTTCCGCGTTCCCCCACTCAAGCTTAAGGCCACCTGTCACGGTATCATCGATAATCCCTTCGACGTAGCATTCCATCGCAAACGCCACTGAATTAGCGAACGATATCGTATCCACACCGTAAGTGTCACAGTAGAAATTCAACTCAATGATCGCCAACGGATCAAATACACCGATGTTTGCCCCCTCACCGGCGATCGTTTCATATTCTGGCCCGTCAACCAGCACCACATCACCCTTATACGGGCCGGTGCGCAAGTGGAAATGGTCGACACCATGCGCGCACGAGAGTGTGCACCCGTACCAGCAGCCATCCGGCACGCCTTGTGTGTACAGTCGCCGCCACACCGATGTGTCGATCTTATCGGCTTCTTCATGCGAACCGTAGCGATAATTATGCACCGGTAGCAGATCAAACTCGTTCATGATCGGCGGGATGTGCCCTGTGCCGACAGAACGCATATCATTCTGTTTGGCGTCCAGTTCAGAGATTTCCTTGTTCATGCGCCGGCCCGCCTTGCGGATCAAGCTCATGTCAGCGGGGTTATTGCTGTCACCTTTCATCTGGCTGTAACGCACTACCAGCGCCTTGATGTTCTTGTGCCGGAAAACCAGCCCCGAACCACCTCGTCCCGCCTGCTTCACGCGTACCATCTTGCGGCGCACGTCATACCAACTGAAATTCAGCGCCGCATAGCGGCAGTGTTCTGCTGCCTGCCCTGCCGAAACCACCGACACATACTTTTTCTCGCGCTCGTCGCCTGCATACATCTCGGTAAGCTGCGTGCCGATCAAGTGCGTGTCAATATCTTCATGTGGTGCTTCCTCGATCGTAATCCGGCCTTCGTCACCGTCGATCACGATGATCACTTCGCGATCGGAGATGCCCTGAATCTCCATCGCGTCAAAGCCGGAAAACTTCAGGTACGGGCCAAAATAACCGCCCACATTGCTATCGATCACCGAGTGTGTCAGTGGCGACACCGTCACAACGGTCGATTTGCCAGACCCTGGATATGCGGTAATACCGCCGATCGGGCCGCCTGCGATAATCAGCTCGTTTTCCGGATCATCCCATTTCGTATCGGCGTTGATCGCGTTCCACAACAACCACATGCCAAAGCCCTTGCCCCCGGTGAAGGTATCCTTCATTTGCTGGGTAACAGGCTTGGTTTCGATCGAGCGATCAGACAGATTGATATACAGCGTGCGGTTTGCATACCCTCTGTCGACGGGCCGGATATCGTACGTGAACTCCGCCAGCACTTTATGGGCCTGTTTCATCTGCTCAGGGGTCATTGTAGTCATATGAGCCAGTTTCTCCTATGGTTTCTTAAAAAATTGTTTCTTCCATCATACCCGATGTAACGCAGGCTGTCAGGCAAGGGATACCGAAAATCGAGTCAAAAAGTACCATTTTGCATGGATAATGTTACAATCGTCCACAAACGAGCGCCGCTGCGCTGCATACCACATATTAGGAGTGCCGTGTCATGGCTCCGTCCGCGCTGCATTTTGTCAGCTCTAACGCCGAAAAGTACCACGAAATATGCGCCGCCTTGGAGGGGTGCTGGACCGTCGAACGTGTCGACCTTGATATCCCCGAGGTACAAACGCTCAACCCTGCCGAAGTTGCCGCGGCGAAAGCGCGCGCGGCCTACGCACAGATCAGGAACGGCCTCGTGCTGGTGGAGGACACAGGATTGGAGATCGCGGCCTGGAACGGCTACCCAGGAGCGTTGATCAAATGGGTCTTAAGCACGGTAGGCGAAGCCGGGCTTTGCCGCCAGCTTGACGCATGGGACGATCGTCGCGCGACCGCTACCGTCGTACTGTGCTTGTTCGATGGCACGAACCTCAACACCTTTACCGGGCAGTCAACGGGCACGATCGCCAGTGCGCCGCGCGGCGAATTTGGCTTCGGTTGGGACAGCATCTTCCAACCGGATGGCTACGCCATTACTTATGGTGAAATGCCACGCGAGGAAAAGATGAAAATCTCCATGCGGGCGCGCGCACTTGACTACCTGCGAGAATTCCTGCTTTGCCAGTCCTGACTCGTCAATAGACATCGGATCGAACAAGCATTACTGCATCGCCGGTACATGCCGGATGCCACCAGCATGTATCGATGCGTTGACTGTGATGTCACGCTCCTGCGTCAGCGCTTCATGGTCTCGCCGCGTAACCAGCTTTCGAGCAAGGAATCCCGATAAACTGCGGTATGAGGCCGGCACTGACGTGCCATTCATCAGCAAACGAAGGTAAAGAAACGTAAAATCTCCGGTCACTGTGGTACAGGCAATGATAGAATCACGCTTCGCTTTACGGCCCGGCATCCTGTAAAATAGAATCATCCTTATGACGGTAAACCGGGAACTAGTACATTACACTGCGGGGCGCAAGTGACGGTATTAAGCGAATTTCAATTCGAGCAGTTCTACTTTGGCAATCTCATCGTTGATCAAGACCGCACCTCGGCTACGACGGGCGTCGTCGCACGCACGCCGAACGTCACACCTGCCCACGCGACCGAATGTGTAAAACTCGCAAAACTCCGCCCGCCAATGCCGAGCGCGATCAGTGATGAAATGCCCAGCGCCCTCGGCCTGTTTAGAGGTAGCAGCACATCAGCCGACTTCATTCTAGCCAAGGCGCAATGCAACCGCGCCGGAACGCCGCAAGTTCTGTTTTTGCTCGTGCCCGTGAGCGAACTTCGTAAACTAGGCGGCAACGTACTTGTCTGGCACGCGCTGGGAATGGCGGAAATGCCCACCTACACACGAGTCGACAAAGCGCTTGAGCCTTTCACGCTGCGCGACGCGGGACCTCCCGATGTCGAAATGCAGACCGAGGCGCTCATGGATTTGCTGCTCTACTGCCAGGATTCGTTCTCAACCATCGAAGGCATCCTGGCGGCAGTTGTGCAAGGATGGCCCCTGGCGATCATCAACAGTCCCGCCGTACTGCGCAAACGGCTGCAGTTTTTGCAGGGATTGCTTAGCTTGCTCCCGACACCAGCCCGCACCGGGATCACGTTTGCGACACATGTGAGTGATTTCAAGACCGGGCAGGCCCAAGTCAAATTTGCCAGTCACCACGAAATACCCGACAAGCATGTCGTATTCGATTGGGCGCAAGGAAAGCTGCTCACGCCGGCCCCTCAAGACCCCTACAGCCACTATATCCTGGCCCAACTGCGGCTTGACCCAACGCTCGCGATCCAGGAGACCGAACGTCTTGCCCGCACCGCCATATGGCGCGCTACACATCGCGAAAACCTGGGCACGGCACTCGAATGGGTATCGCGTCGTGCGGCGCTTGACCAGACCGTGCGCGACGGACAACCGGCGGATCGCGATCTCGTCTCCGCTGTGCTGCGGGAAGACCCCACGCTGCCTGACGATCTTCGCCGGTCCTACATCAGGCACGTGCTCGCCTTTGCGCTGGCGCTGAACGAGCCGGAGTCAGTCGATGTTGTAGCGGCACAATGCGCCCTGTACCCAGAGCTGAAAGACAGTGTGACCGGCCAGCTTCAAGCAGCGCTTGAAGACGGGCACGCACTGGTTGTTTACAAGTTGCTGGAGCGGTGGATTTTACGCGTGCCCGAAGGTTCAGCAGACCAGTGGCGTAGCTTGCTCCACATTGCCGCCAAGACACATCTCGCCTCCCTGCTGGAGGCCGGGCACGATGATCGCGCACAGCACTTCCTGGCCTATCTCCGCCGGACGCCCCCTGAGCTGCGCGTCCGGGATGTGATGGGCCAGATCGTGTTGGTTGCCAACGAAGCGGCACAATTGACACCGGAACTCGCACGGCAAATTTTTCTGCTGGCTGCTGAATTTGCGGGTGCGGGCGATCTGCAAAACCTGCTCACCAACGCGGCGTTTCTTCAGCAACTCCCCGAATCACTACGCGTCGTTGTGGAATACTTGAACGCCGATCCTGATGATACACCGGTTCCTGCCAAGATATTGCATGAAGGCGCGCGCGCCTTCGGTGATGGCTATCGCATGCTCGTTTTAACGCGCCTGGTTGAACTGGCCGTCGTACAAGAACGATCGGATTTGATCGATACCCCGGCGCTGCAAGCGTTGCTCGTCATGACGCAATCGCCGCGCAGCGAGCAATTTCACGCACTGATACAGCACGTGATCGACGACTTCACCATGCTGGACAACTTGCGCAAACTGGCCCCGCCCGGCCCGCGCATTTTGATTCAGCTCATGCTGCAAACACACGACTATGACCACGCCGTAGCGATGCTGGAATATTATCAGAATACCGTCTTCGGCACGGACAACCTGGACGAGTTCAACATCGTGATCGCCGAGTTGTTCAGCATCGTGGCGCTGCCGCCCGAAGAGCTAATAACAGCATTGCAGCAGTTCGAAAACAGCCAGATTCGCCCTAAAGTGCGCGCGGTGATGTATGCCAGTGCGCTGGCTAATCGCGAATGGGCGACGGAAATGGACTACGCTGCCAAACACTTGACGACGACAATCTTTAACGACTACACCATCATCAGCGATATCGGGCACGAAAACGCATTACGCCTGTTGGAATACCACGCCCAACTGCACAACGCGATCGACACCATGCGTGTCGCCGCCGCGCTGATCGATCACGCAGTTTTCACGGACATGGACGATGCCAGCTTGGTCGTGCGTATGTGGCCGGTGATCACCTGGGACGAAGAGACCACCGGCACGGCGATCGAACTGCTGCGACGGTTTGTTCGTGGCATCCCCATGCGAAAGGTTCCCAGTCTGATCAGCTATCTGGGCGACGAACTGGGCGCGGAAATCGGCGAAATTCTACAGGCCACTTACATCATGCGTTTCATCGTCGACGATGCCGACCTGCTCCAGTTTGCCGATGTGGTGCACACTGCTGCCGGGCTGCTCGCTGATGTCACGACAACCTACCACAGCAATAAAGAGCTACCTACCCTGAAGCGGTTACGCCGCGATCTGGATACCATGACCGGCGGGCTGAGCGATGATGAACGCCATGAAGTCGCGGACAATTTCCTCACCATACCGTCACAAGTCTACGAACTCGGCAACAAACGCGCGCGCCAATGGAACAAACCAGCCGATCTGATGCCGTTCGTGCAAGCGAAAGCCGCACCACAAAACAGCATCGAATTGCTGTACTTCATCGGAGGGCATTTCGCAGACCGTGAGAAGTTTCCGTTAACCCTGGAGCGCGAAGAAATGGCTCACTTGTTTGGTACGCGTTCCGCCGCGATGTTGTTGCGAGAAACGAACGCGATTACTCACTTGTTGCAGGGACTTCAACGCGCTTCAACACAACTTGAGAAAACACCGCCCAGCCCAACCGCACTGCTTGCCGAACTCAACAGCCTGTGGGACGCGCTCTCGTTGTATCACAAGCGCCAGATTCAGGATCAACTGGCGCAAAGTTGCCAGCAACTGGCCGGCGCGATCGAGGTCATGGCCTCGCACGCCAACGACCGCCTGTTTGGCAACACAAACCTCACGCGGCAGCTTGAAACCGGCAAACGCCAGCCGCAAACCGCACTCGAAGCATTGCGCTGGATTCACGGCTATTTTGCGCACAAGCACACCCGTTGACCCGCCAGCAATCAGAGGAGTTGTTGCCATGCACCGCCGGTCGATTATGGGGCTGATTTGGGTTGGCCTCGTCGTGCTGCTGACCGCCTGCGACCTGGTTGCCACCCCTAGACGCTCTCCCGAAGCGACCCCGAGCGCTACCCAGGCCGTTCCCCCAACACCGTCCGTCGACGTGCTGCGCGTGAACGGCACAGCACCGGATAGCGCGCGGCTGCGCATCACTGTACCGACAGTACAACTGCTGGACGATGTGCCGCACGCCGGAGCGCAACTGCTCGTCGTGCTGGCAGACCCGCAAGGCACCTATTCGTATCTGTTGACCCCGGCCAACCGTGCCGGTATTACCGAACGCCAGTTCAACCTGGCAGATTATCCCCTGGAGATCAGCCTGCGAGAAGCAACCGATACGATCGTGTTGTGGCTGGTTGTCGTCGAAAACAGGGACTATCGCACCGCCGAAGCCTTTGGCCTGGAGGCGCTGGCGGCCAGCCTGGGGTTTGGCTTTCGTAACTGGCTCGCCGAAGGCGATCCGCTGGATGATCCCCTCGCCGCCGTGATCAGCGCTTCAGAAGGCGCGTTGTATAATTGGTTCGCTGCCATCGACGTGTTAGGGCAAACGACGGTTCCATTACAGCGTGACCAGGACTGGAACGCAGGACTCGCCTCACAACAATCACCGGACGGTGGGTTGAGTGTTGTGTTCACGGTGCGCCACGTCACACAAGAGGACGTCGCACAGTACCCCACCCCAACCCCTCGAGCCGATCGCAGCGGGTACGTGCTGCGCCTGGATGAAACCTTCGACGGCGCCGAAAGCAGCGTCATCTGGTTTGAGGGGCAAGATGAAACCTACATCAACGAGATCGTCGACGGCGCGTATCAGATTCAACTATCCGCGATCGTGCAGCGGGATTTTGGACTGTCGTGGGGATCGATCGAGAACGCGATCTTCGAGGATTACATCGCCGAAGCCGAGGTGCAACTCCTTCAGGACGGCGTGGAAGAAGCGCGTTATGGGCTCTGGTTCAATTACCAGGATGACTACAACTTCACGTATTTCGGCATCTCAAATCAGGGGGAGTATCGTGCCGCCGTAATTCAGCGCAACAGCAATCGTATCGAGTTGCAGGACTGGACACCACACCCGGCGATCCGGCGTGGCGCGGCGACAAACATCCTCACCATCGAATCCGACGCTAACGGCGATATCACGCTTGGCATCAACGGTGAGCAACTCGCACACTTTAACAACCAGGTGTTCACCAACGGCTCGCTGGCGTTCTTCTGCTACGCTGAAAGCGTCCCGGCAACCTGCCGCCTGAATCGACTGCGCGTGTGGGAGCGTGAGAATTGATCCCCAGGTTAGAGCGCTACCAGGCGGGGCGCTAACAATAACAGCGACCCGGCAGCGATCTGGCAGAAGAAGCTCGCTGCCAGCCCATGCCGCCAGTTTACGTAACTGTACAGAAAGTTGAGCAACACGATCGCCGTGCCGAACACAACCCCCACAACCGGCGTTTCTTCCAATCCCAAATGCGGGAAGAACATCAGCATCGACCACAGGCTTGCCATCACAGCCACAGTCGGGATGCTGTGCACGCGCTGCATCGCCCCACGAAAGAAGAGCGACTCCGCCACCGGCATCACAAACACCGTCGCCTGAAATATCCACGTGTCAAGCAATACGTTGTTCGCTTCATCACCGGCAAACAAACGCTCCGCGACCGTCGCCAAAGTGTCCGACCCCACCAGCATCAGCGCGCCGCCGGTAAACAGGCCAAAACCAATGCCCCACAGCAGATCGCCGGGATCAGTCACTTTGAGCCGGATGCCGCTGCCCAGCAAAAACGCAATACCACCCATTGCGGCCATAAAAGCCCACAGGATCACATAGCGCATATTCGCCTGTACCGGCATCAAACCAACGCTAAGCGCCATCGCCAGGATATATCCGAACACCGGATCAAGGTCCTGGCGTGTACTGCGCGGCCTGTGCCGGGAGAGATCATCGTCATCTTCGCCGGGCAAATCGTCACGCCGGATCGGGATCGCCTGTGGGGGATGCCCGGTTCGTAAGCGGCTGCGTGGGCGTGGAACCATGGGACGAGGTGCATCTTCCGTCCCTTGTTCCGGTGTTTCGTTCTCCGGCACTTCAGCCCGCATTTCCGAATCGGTAAACGGAGCTTTCACGACAATTCCTTTTTGATCGAACTGAGCACATGATCGATATGCTGAGCCGTGATCCAGTAATGTGTCACCGCGCGGAACCCACGGTCGCCCATCGCCATCACATAGACGTTGTACGCCCGCAGCCGGTCGGCCAACTCAGGCGCGGTCATCGGCGCATCCGCGTTTAGTTCGAAGAAAACCATATTCGTTTGGACGTGCGCCAGATCGATCGCGATCTGCGGCATTTCGGCCAACCCTTCGGCCAGCCTGCGCGCGTTCGCATGATCTTCATGCAAGCGCTGCGGCATGGTCTCAAGCGCGACCAATCCCGCTGCCGCCAGCACACCAACCTGCCGCATCGCGCCACCAACCAGCTTACGGATACGGTGCGCACGTGTGATGAAATCCTGCGGGCCGACGATCACCGAACCGACCGGCGCACACAGCCCCTTCGACAGGCAGAACGTCACGCTATCGGCAGCGGCTGTCAGCTCGGCAACGGACGTGGTCAGCGCTGCCGCCGCGTTAAAAATGCGCGCGCCGTCAATATGCAGCGGGATACCGTGTTCCGCCGCGATGACGCCGACTGCGTCCGTATACGCTTTGGCAATCGGCACGCCGCCGACCGTGCCCTGGGTGTTCTCCAACGCGATCAAACGTGTGGGCGGCATATGGACGTTGTCGGGCCGGATCGCCGCCCGGATCGCGTCCAGTGGCAGTGTGCCGTCCGGTTGAACCGGCACTGTATGCGGGTGAACACCCCCCAGCGCCGCAATACCACCCGCTTCATACACGAATGTGTGCGCCCTGTCGCCCAGAATAACCTCGTCACCGCGCGTGCAATGCGCCAACACGGATATGAGGTTCCCCATTGTCCCACTCGCGACAAATAACCCCGCCTCTTTATCAAACCGGCGTGCCGCTTCTTCCTGGAGCCGGTTTACCGTCGGGTCTTCGCCGTAAACATCATCCCCTACTTCAGCGTCCGCCATTGCCCGCCGCATTTCCGGCGTCGGCCAGCTTACGGTATCACTCCGCAGGTCGATTATATCCATCGGATGTTTAGCCTCTTCAAAAAGCCGCCCGACGTTGTCCAGACGCCGGGCAGACAGAGATAACACAACAGATGCAACGCTCAGACGGCATTGATCGCAAGACGAAACGCCACCAAACACAGGCAACACGTGAGCGCGATTCCCAAAAGCAGCAGCGGCAGCGTGGAAGCCGTCAACAGCGCGGAGGGTAAAAAAAACAGCACCTTTGCCATATTCGCGACCCATTCGGGCACTTCATCAGCATCCGCAAATTCGGTCGGCGCGCCCACGTACTCGATCGATTCCTGGGGCTGATCGTCTTGCTCTGGTTCGGGTGGCTGGTAGGTCATGTACGCTACTCCAGCGCCTTACCGTGCCGCCTAATACTTCTTAACCAATGTGCGGTATGCCGTGGGCTGGCGCGCCTGCAGCGTCTGGTATTCCTCGCGATACTTGCGTACCTCGTCCAGATCGACACGCGCCACAGCGTACCCTTCACGTGGCTCGCCACTCTCCGGGTCCTTTTCGTCCGCCAGCGAAGCGAACGTCTTGCCACGCGGCCCAACGATCATGCTCTCGCCGCCGAACTTAAGCGTCACATCCTCACCCACACGGTTCGCCGCCGCGACAAACAGCGAGTTCTCGAACGCGCGCGCCCGTACGTACGTCCGCCATTCTTCCATCTGCGAATCTTCCCAGTTGGCTAACACAGCGAGAATTTCCGCACCGTCCAGCGTCATGGAGCGCGCTACCTCAGGAAAGGCCAGGTCCCAGCCCAGCATCAGGCCGATGTTGCCAATCTCTGTTTCCAAAACCGGCAGCCGGAACCCCTCCCGGAACGCCATACGCTCTTCACCACGCAGGTGAACTTTATGATAACTGCCGACCATCTCGCCTTCCGGGCCTACCAGCACCGCCGAATTGTACAGCACGCTCTCGACCTTCTCCTTCGTCACCATACCGAAAGCGATATACACGCCAAACTCAGCCGCACGTTGCGCCATTAGATTAACCGTCGGCCCCGGGATGCGCTGCGCCATCTCGGTAAAACGCACGCCTAATTCGTAACCACTGGTCACCAGTTCAGGAAAAACGATCAGGTCGACTTTCTGCTGCGAGGCGATCTTGGACACAAAGTCCGACATCTTGACTAAATTATCTTCCGACTCGCCCAACGCCGGCTTCATTTGCACAGTTGCAATGGTAATCTCACGCATGGATTCGGGTTCTCCTCATTCGGGGTGTGTCAGGTAGCCGCTATCACCGGGGCCTGCCTCTCCAACAACACGTTTGTTGACGCCTTAATGTAGCGTCAAACAGGCGAATTTGTCAAATGTCCACGCCGCACCAGAACGAATGAGCGATCGGCTCAAGCCATGCGGTGCCCTGAGGTCTGTCGACCGCAGTTAATCGCGCGGTTGACGATTCAGCGCGGAAGCTTGTTTAACACATCCTGCAACGGAACCGGCAACGGCGCTTCGACGGTGACGGGTTGGCCGGTTACTGGCTGCGTGAACGTAATCGCTGCGGCGTGCAAAAAGTGCCGCTTCATTTTGATCCGTTGTTTGCGCCGGCCATAAACGGTATCGCCCACCACAGGGTGCCCGATGAAGGCCAGATGCACCCGAATCTGGTGTGTGCGCCCCGTCTTGGGGAATACTTCAAGCAGGCTGTGGTCAGCATACGTCTCCAGCACGTGAAACTGGGTCACCGCCTCGCGCCCATCGCGCATCACGGCCATACGTTTACGCCGGTTTGGATCGCGCCCAATCGGCGCATCGATCACGCCTTCCGGATTGTCCGGCAGCCCTTCGACCAGCGCAAGGTATCGCTTGGTGATGGTACGGGCCTTAAACTGCGCACGCAGATCGGCCAGCGCGTCAGCGGTCTTCGCGACCAGGATCACACCGGACGTTTCTTTGTCCAGCCGGTGCACGATCCCTACACGTTCCGGCTCACCAAGCGCGGCGACCACAGGCCAGCGCGCGAGAATCGCGTTGACGAGCGTGCCGCTGCGATGTCCGTATGCCGGATGCACCACCATGCCCGCCGGTTTATCGATCACCGCGACGCAATCATCTTCATACAGGATAGTCAGGGGGATCGCTTCCGGTTGCGGGGTATCGTCCTTTTCAACAGCCGGAACGCGCACCACGACCAGTTCGCCGCCTTCGATCCGATATGACGACTTGACCGCGCGGTCATCGACGGTGACACGTTGATCGCGAATCAGATTCTGGATCTGCGCGCGTGAGAGGTGCGCCATCCGTGACGCGATCGCTTTGTCCAGGCGCTCGCCAATAGCTTCCGCCCTGAACTCAAAGATTTCATCCCGTTGCTGTTCGTTCATGCGTTTTTATCTCTTACATCCGGCAGCAAAGCCACACGCGCGTTGCACGATGCCGGTTCTCTGGCTAAAATTCCGTCGCTTTACCGGCTTGAGAGAAGGAGCATCTCGTGGCCCCCACTGACCGGCGCGTCACCGAAACCACGTTCCATGTACGTTATGCCGAAACCGACGCAATGGGCATCACGCACCATTCCAATTATATCGTTTACTTCGAAGAAGCCCGCAGCCACTACTCGCGTGCAGCCGGCGCGGACTACGCCGACTTCGAACGTAGCGGTTACTGGTTGACGGTAGCGGAAGTCCACGCGCGTTACATCGTGCCAACACGCTATGCACAGCCGATCGGCGCGCGCTGCTGGATTGAGGACTTGCGCAGCCGCACGGTCACGTTCGGTTACGAGATCGTGGACACCGCGTCCGGCACAATCTGCGTCACCGGATATTCCAAGCATGTGTGCATCACCCACGACGGGCGCGTCGCCGTGCTGCCCGCCAACTGGCGCCGGGTAATGGAACAGGGGCTTCCAAACACAGGTTAGACCGGCAGTGAAACGCCGCTACAACGCGACCGTTTGTCCCATCTCCGAAACGTCATACCCCGGCTGTGCCGCCACCGCCGCGCGGAACGACGCATCATGTAGCAGCGCCAGCACGTGCTGGATCATCGGCAGGTCAATATATTGTTCCGGGATCACCAGGTCGTAACGCTCGTGTGTGACCGGGATGAAGTCAAGATCGAGCGCCATCGCCGCGTTACGAATCCCCATGCCACAGTCCGCACTGCCGGATGCCACTGCTGCCGCCACAGCCAGGTGTGTATATTCCTCGCGTTCGTAGCCCTGCACCTGTTCCGGGGCGATATTACGCCGTTGAATCTCGTAATCCAGCAGGATACGCGTTCCGGCCCCGCGCTGCCGGTTGACATAGCGCACCCGCACCAGGTCATCAAGTCCCGTGATGCCCTGCGGATTACCTGCCGCGACGATCAACCCTTGCTCGCGGTGTGCGAAAGTGACTACACGAACCGGCTGATCGCCCAGCGTGCGCCGGATATACGGGATGTTATACTCGCCACTTTCCGCGTCCAGCAAATGCGTGCCGGAAAGATGCGCCTCGCCGCGCCTCTGCGCGACCAATCCCCCTAAGCTGCCGACATTGGCCGACGCCAGCCGGTAACCGGGAAAACGTAGCGCGAGGTACTGCCCCAGCAAATCCAGCATGGGGTCGTGGCTGCCAACCGCTACAACCGTGCGCGCGATCGCTTCTCGCGAGCGATATAACAGCACGTCGACCCGGCTGCCCCTATCCAGCCCTTCGCTAAACCGGGGCACATGCAACAGCCCATCCGCGCGCACCAACGATGTGATCACACCCGCGCCACGCGCCACTGGCGTCGCTAACGTGCGTTCACCAACCTGCCCGACCGTCACGCGCACGAAGTCATCATCGCCGGTGGGAGATACCAGCTTGCGCGTCAGCGTCGCCGCGATCGTTTCGTACTGTGGCGCGGGCTGTCCCAACCATCGCCTGAGCAAAGGCTGTATGAATAGCTCTCCCGTCAGTGCCGCCGACACCGGATATCCCGGCACCCCGATCACGGGCACATCCTGCACCATGCCCATAATGACCGGATGCCCAGGTCGTACCGCGATACCATGCACCAGCAGCGTGCCGGTATCCTTCACCGCGCGCGCGGTGAAGTCTTTTGACCCCGCCGACGATCCCGACAGCACCAGCACCAGGTCATGCCCGGCAACCGCTTCGAGCATGGCGGTTTTGATCGCATCGACATCGTCTGGCTGCACCGCCCAGCGCGTGAATTCACCGCCGGCCTCTCGCACCTGCGCCCCCAGCACGATGCTGTTGTACTCGATCACGGTACCAGGCTGGGGATCGTCCCCCGGCGCGATCAATTCGGATCCGGTGGGAATGACGGCGACGCGCGGGCGGCGACGCACTGCTACGTCCGCGTGGCCGCAGCCAGCCACCGCACCGAGATCGGGCGGGCGCAGAACATGATTCGCGGGTAGCACTAACTCTGTCGCGACCATATCCTCGCCCATCATGCGCACGTGCTGCCAGGGCGCAACCGGCGCACGGATCACGATCGTGTGTTCGTCGACCAACTGGGTGTGTTCGATCATGATCACCGCGTTGAAACCATCCGGCAGCGGCGCGCCCGTATTGACGGGATGGGCCTGCTCCGGGATGTCCAGCCGGACCGGCTGCGTTTCCGTCGCGCCCAGCGTGTCCCTCGCCCGCACAGCATACCCGTCCATTGCCGCCGCGTGATAATGCGGCGAACTGATCTTGGCGAAGACGGGTTCGGCGGTCACGCGACCCAGCGCCGCATCCAATGCGACACGCTCGCCCGGCAATGCCGAGAGTCTCCCCGCCGCTTCGAGCGCGGCATACAAACGCGCCTGCGCCTCATCCATCGGGATATCTTCAAGGTAATAACTACGCTCACCCATCAGAACAGCACAACCTCCCCGGTAGCCCCCTCATACAGCCCGCCTGCATTCAGCGGAACTTTCAGCAGCCCATCTGCGCCGACCAGCGTGAATATGAGGTTGCTCTTGCCGAATACCGGTTCGGCCCACACATCATCGTCGCGATCCACAAGCCGCACCGGGACGTAATCCTCGCGCCCCGCAACCGAGGGGACGTTCACAGACAGCCGGGCCGTCACACGTGCCTGGCGGGGCATGGTCGCACCCAACAAGCGCACGATCGCCGGGACGCCGAATAACGTGAACATCACCAGTGCCGATACCGGGTTTCCCGGCAACCCGATCACCGGCTTGCCCTCCACAACCGCCAGGATCGTCGGTTTGCCGGGCCGTGCCGCGACGCCATGCACCAACACGCCCGGTTCGCCCATCCGGTTGATCGTCGCGGCTGTCATGTCACGCACACTGACGCTGCTGCCTGCCGTCACAACCAGCATATCGGCATCGGGCAGCGCCTCGGATAACGCCGCGTAGAGTGCTTCTGGCCGGTCCGGCACGATGCCGTGAATGCGGGCTTCCGCACCGGCGCGCTCGCACAGTGCCCAGATCGTGCTGCTATTGATATCGCGAATTTGCCCGGGCTGCAATTCGCGCGTGTCCGGCAGCACAAGCTCGTCTCCGGTCGAGAACAAGCTCACGCGCGGGCGGCGCACCACGGGAATATCACGTGCCAGCCCCAGCGCCAGCAGTGCACCGACGTCCTGCGGCTGCACGCGGTGCCCCGCAGGAAGAATTACATCACCAGTTGTAACATCTTCACCGACCTGAATCACGTTTTCACCTGCAGCAACCGGTCGCAGTATCTCGATCTCGTTCGCATCCACCGCCTGCGTATGCTCGACCATCACCACCGCGTCGGCGCTGTCCGGCAGCATCCCACCTGTATGGATCAACACGGCTTCTGCCGAGCCTACATCCACCGTCGCACGCTTTCCCATCGGCACTTCCCCGACCAACCGCAGATACGCCGGCAGCGTTTCCGACGCACCAAACGTATCGGCAGCGCGAACCGCATAGCCATCCACGGACGACCGGCGGAAAGCGGGTAACGTCTCGGGACTGGTCACGGTTTCCGCCGTAACACGTCCCAATGCCGCGCGCGTCGCGACATGCTCGACCGCCGGACAGTGCGTCACGTGCTCCCACCACGCGGCCAATGCTTGATCGGGCGGCAACACGTTGAAAAACTCGGTAGTCATTGACAATCACCCTTAACTCCACCTGCAGGAAAAAGGCGTTGCTCGCACAACGCCCGATAAACATCCCCTCTCAAGCTGCTAGCTAGCAGCAGCACAGATAACACAATCACATCAGCAGCCAGCCAAATGATAGGGCATTGAGCGCAACCAGCAACAGAATCCCCATCCATAACAGCACACGCCGCGCCACACTGCCCTTAGGCTCGATATCGTCGGGGATCATGGCGAAATAACGCGCATAATTGGCCGCCGCAGCGGCAGCCGATGCACCACCCGCGCCGCCCCCGGTATCAGCCGGCGCGTCGTCGAGATCGTCAAAGGAAAAATCGAGGTCGCTCAAGTCATCACTTGGCTGCCCAGGCGCAGTGTCACCTGCTTGCGCCGCTTCATCAAATGGCGTCACATCGGCGGCGTAATCGTCAGCATCAACCCCGTACAGCGCATCCGGTTTGAATACGTGTCCCGCTTCCGCTGTTCCGGCTTCCTCATCAAACTGGGTTTCGGGGCCCTCGAACCCGGCAAACGAGGGCGCGTCAGGTGCTGCTTCCACCGCCGCCTCATTATCCCAGCCAGCGACGCCGCCACCAAACGCGCCAGATTCCGGCTCTTCAGACGGCGCAGGAAACGCAGGCTCATCATCAAGCATATAGTTCGTTTCGCCAAACGGACCGGAATCATCCATTGCAAACGCGGCCTGGTCCTCCTGACCGGGCGCGAAATCAATGTCCGGCATCTCCGGCAGCCCGGCACCCGGTCCCGACGCTTCGATGTTCAAGCCCTTGACCCACTCATCGTACTGCTGTTCAGAGGGAAGTCCAACGTTTTGCCCGCTGCCATAGGTAGCTGGTTCGTTACCGGTGCCCCAATCCACGCTTGTTGGAGAGGTGGAGGGGGGAACGTCTTCTGGCGGTGCTGAAGCCGGGCCATCATTCAGCCATTCCATTGGCTGTTCGGACGTTGAGAGCGATTCATCCGGAGGATCAAGACTATCAAACGATGGAAATCCACCGGAAGCGCTTTGCTCGATCAAGCTGTCCCCCGATGTGTCACTGAACTCCGCACCAATCGGGGACAACTCCCCGGCACCGCTGTCTGTCGCGGAAGGCGCGGGTATCGAGTCCCAGGACAGCGAGTCGAACGGCGAAGCCGCGCTCTCACCGGATGGTGAGTGCTGCGGCTGTTGCGACGGGGCAGCTTCCGACAAGCCCCCTGCTCCCGCGCGCTGGTCGCGGGCAGCAATCTGCTCGTTTACTTTTTCCAGCCCCTTCTTTGCGCGCTGATTATCGGGATTGATCGCCAGCACATTTTCCAGGCAAATCTGCTGTTCATCCAGTGTAGTTACCAGCGCGCTCAAGTACAACCACGCCTGTTCGTGGCGTTCGTCTTGTTCGACAACGTCCAACAACAACTCGCGGGCTTCATGCTTGTTCCCGGCTTTGTACGCGGCGACTGCCCGATTAAATTGTGCGTCCAACTCCGACATATACCACCTTCACCACTCACTATACCACAGACATACACCGGGTTGGGCCAACCCGGTGTATGTACTATACCACAAGGGATATGATCCGGAACAACCGGAGTCGCCAGTTAGAACAGCCCGATAACGTTCCCGTCTTCGTCGATATCGACCTCCATGAACGCCGGACGGGTGGGCAAACCAGGCATCGTGCTCATTGCACCAAGCAGCGGATACACGAACCCGGCCCCGACACTGGCACGCACCTCCCGCACGGGGACGGTAAACCCGGTCGGAACACCCTTCAGCGCGGGATCGTGGCTGAGGCTCAGATGCGTCTTCGCCATGCAGATCGGCAGGTTGCCAAAACCAGCTTTTTCGTGGGCCTCGATTTGCCGTTCCGCCAACGGTTCAAATGTGACGCCATCTGCGCCGTAAATCTCCCTGGCAATGATCGCGATCTTTTCCTTGATCGGCAGGTCCAGCGGATACAAGAACTGGAAGTTACTGGGCTTTTCCGTCGCTGCGACGACAGCCTCGGCCAGCTCTTCGGCACCTGCACCACCGTGCGCCCAATGATCTGACATCACCGCGGCTTCGGCCCCGGCATCGCTCGCGATCCGTTCGACCAGTGCGACCTCAGCATCCGTGTCATGCGCGAAACGATTGATCGCGACAACCACCGGCACACCGAACTTGCGCGCGATCTTGACATGATGCGCCAGATTCGCCGCGCCCCGCTCCAATAGCTCGAGATTCTCGGACGTGTAAGCGGGGTCTAGCGGCGCGCCAGGGCTTACTTTCGGGCCGCCACCATGCATCTTCAAGGCACGAATCGTCGCGACCAGCACCACCGCATCGGGCACCAGGCCGGAATAGCGGCACTTGATGTTGAAGAACTTCTCCATGCCGATGTCTGCGCCGAACCCGCTTTCGGTCACCACGTAATCCGCCAGTTTGAGCGCGATCTGGTCCGCCAGAATGCTGCTGTTGCCGTGCGCGATATTGGCAAACGGCCCGGCATGGACAAAAGCGGGTTGTCCTTCAAGCGTCTGCATGAGATTCGGCATGATTGCGTCTTTGAGCAGCACAGTCACGGCCCCGGCGACTCCCAGGTCTTCCAGGTTCACCGGCTCACCCGCCTTGGAGTATCCGATGACGACGCGCCCCACGCGTTCACGTAGGTCGCGCAGGCCGGTAGTCAGCGCCAGAATCGCCATCAACTCGCTCGCCACCGTGATATCATAGGCCGTCGCGCGCGGGAAGATCGGGCTGGGCGATCCATCAGCCAACTTGTCGTCGTTGAACCCGATCTGGATCGAACGCAAGCTGCGATCGCATACATCCACCACGCGGTTCCAGGTGATCGCTTCCGGGTCGATATCCAGCCGCCGGTCAATGCCGCGCCGGGCGAGCGCCTCATCGGACTGGCGGCTTTCATGGTACATGCGCGTGTCGATCGCCGCTGCCACGAGGTTATGCGCGACCGAGATCGCATGGATATCGCCGGTCAGGTGCAGGTTGAAGTCCTCCATCGGGACCACCTGGCTGTAGCCACCGCCTGCCGCGCCTCCCTTGATCCCAAACGTAGGCCCCATGCTGGGTTGGCGAATACACGCGGCTACACTATGCCCGAGACGGCCTAGCGCCTGTGTCAGCCCAACCGTTGTTGTCGTCTTGCCTTCGCCCAAAGGGGTTGGGGTGATCGCCGTGACGTCTATGTATTTGCCCTGCGGGCGATCGTTAAACTTCTCAAGCACCGACAAGTGCACTTTCGCTTTGTACTTGCCGTGAAGGTCGAGATCGTCCTCTTCCAGCCCTAACATAGCTGCAATCTCAAGGATGGGTCGCACGTCGGCTGCCTGGGCGATCTCAAGATCGCTGGGAACAACTTGTTCTGTCATAATTCTGTCTCCATAAGATTCATTCGCTCTAACTTACACGGTGCGGACGTTAAATTTGTTACGTTACAAGGTCGCGCGTCAGCGCAACATACCACACGTAAATATACTTCGAATCAAAGCCGCCCACCAAACCGAGCGATTGATGAGCGACTACGAAGAATGTGCCACGCGGTTTCACGGCGCGCTATTCTGTTGTGGATTGTGACACCGTATATCAGTCGTCTAGAATCCCCATATCGATCGCTTCATCGTAACCAACGTGTGCGTCATCATCGCCGTCGATCGATGCCGCCAGTTCGCTCAACTCATCCGGATCGAATAACGAATCGGCTTGCGACTCGTCAATCCCTTGCCCAAACAGTGCATCAACGTCCAGATCCGGCACCGGTTCGAGTGCCGGCGCGACCATTTCAGCCTCATCCGCCTTCGGTTCCTGTTCCGGGGCCTGCGGTGCGAGCGTCTCGGCTGCCGCTGGAGAGGACGTCTCATCCGGCAGTATGGCCTCTTGTTGTGGGTGCAGGCGGTAGGCGTCTTCACCGATCATGTCGATGATCTGGTCTGCGGCCTTACGACCGTAGAGCATCACCGCCGCCATTGCACGCCGGTTCGCGCCTTCGAAGATCAGACCCAACAAATAATGTACCCCAAGCGCCAAACCGTAAACATCCAGCCGTTCGCCATTGTAGTAATGCATGGCCCAGGCGCTGTCGCCAAGCAACGGACCAATGTCGGCAATTCGGGCGAACATCGGGCCCATAACAGCCGCCATTGTCTCGCGGTCGATGTATCCGGTTGCGCCTTCGTCAATCAATACGCGCCCAGTGCGATCGGCGAGAATGATTCCCATCGCGCCGACATCGCGCATCAGGCCAACAACCACCTCGCGCACCGGGTCAAGATCGAGCGCCGGGATCGGGCTTGGTTCGAGACTCGACACAGCGCTATCGACCTCGGGAAGCGCTGCCGGTTCGCCGTCAAGCGCGACACGCAACCCGTACAGAAAACGCTCGGCAACCGGACGCACGAAATATTGGAAAGGCAGATCATCAGGGTTCTCAGGCCGGGGATCGTGCTCCTGCGCTACCACGATCACAGGTGTTTCTAGCGACTCGTGGACGATCTGATTTGCCAGGTCAAATCCATGCACCTCGCCGGGCAGCCGGTATGCCGTCACAACCAGGTCGACGTTTGAGCTAGCGATCTCTTCGAGTGCGTCTTCCGGTGAGGGGACCTCGACCAGGATACAATGACGATTCATCAGCGTCAACGCGCCGCGCACAATACGCCCGACTTCGCCAGCCGCGTCTACAATGACGATACGAGGAACCGAAGGCATGGTTTTTCACCTGTGTCTCGTTGATACATTGGCCACGATGGTTTAATTATACCCCGCTGGCCTGTGAAGACCAGACCGGGCAACGATCACTTTTCACTCTATCTTAACGAATTTGGAACTGCGTGCAACCAATTGAAACGCAGCCAGCGCTCGCAACGTTCAGCCGTGGCCTTACCTGCTCCCTATTGTAGCGGAGAAACAGAAGAGGAGTCGACCATAGGGTTACAAACCACGGTATGGTATAATCAACGCGGCTACGGGGCTAAGCAGATGCCTTTGGCGGAGCATCACGCATAGACGCGCCAGACCGCTTGATGATGCAGCATTTGCATGATTGGTGTACACTTGTGGTGATCTGGCAAGCCAATCATTTTCTGTGTGCTTATTTGAAAACTACCACCTAATTTGCCAGGTCCCCAAACGGGAAAGGAGCACGTTCCATGGCGAAATCGCGGACGGAATTAATGCACGATCGCTTGCGCGATCTCCAGGCCGGCACGCCTGATATCGAAGCCTCGGCGGTGGTCAGCGTAGACGGGTTGATTATGGCGTCATCGCTTCCGGCGGGTGTCGAGGAAGATCGCGTCTCGGCCATGTCAGCCGCCATGCTTTCGCTTGGCGAGCGCATTTCAAGCGAACTGGGGCGAGGCGTCCTGGACCAGGTGTATGTGCGTGGCGACAATGGCTTCGTTATCCTGATGTCTGTCGGGGAAGAAGCGGTCCTGACAGCACTCGTCCGCGAGAGTGCCAAGTTAGGGCTCGTTTTCCTGGACATGAAACGCGCCGCCAGCGATCTGGAAAAGCTGGTCTGAACGCGCACCGCGCGACCAACCCAACACGACGCACGGCGGCGGGGAGCGAAGCAGCGACAGCTCATCTCCCCGCCTCTCTTTATGCCACGAGTCATTGATGCATAGGAGCTAGCTAGAACACCATGCCCAAGTACATCTTCTGCACAGGCGGAGTCGTGAGTTCGGTCGGTAAAGGCGTCACGGCTGCTGCAATTGGTCGCCTGCTGAAAGCACGCGGTCTCAAGGTCGCGATCCAGAAACTCGACCCGTATCTAAACGTCGATCCCGGCACGATGAGTCCTTACCAGCATGGTGAAGTCTTTGTAACAGCGGACGGGGCCGAAACAGACCTCGATCTGGGGCACTACGAGCGCTTCATCGATGAAAACCTTGACCAGACCTGCAATGTCACCACCGGGCAGATCTACGCCGAAGTGATCAGTAAAGAGCGCCGGGGGGACTATCTGGGCGGCACGATCCAGGTAATCCCACACATCACAAATGAGATCAAGCGTCGCGTTGCATTGGTGGGACAGAAAAACGACGCCGATGTCGTGATTGTAGAGGTCGGGGGCACGGTCGGGGATATAGAAGGCCAACCGTTCTTCGAAGCGTTGCGCCAGCTTCGTACCGACGTCGGGCGCGACAAGACGCTCTACGTGCACGTCACGTTCCTGCCTCACATCGGTGCAACAGGCGAACTCAAGACCAAACCTACCCAACACAGCGTGCGCGAATTGCGGGGGATCGGCATCCAGCCACAGGTGATCATCGCCCGGACCGATCACCCGGTCAGCCAGGATATTGTCGAGAAGATCGCGCTGTTCTGTGACGTAGAGGCGCGTGCGGTTATCCCGCTGGAGACTACCGACAACATTTACGACGTGCCGCTGTCGTTGGAAAAACACGGGCTGGGCGACTACATTGTCGAGCAACTGGCGCTTGATGTGAAAAACGCCAAACCGAAATTGAACGATTGGCGCAAGCTGATCAGCCAAATGCGGGAGCTGAAAACGCCGCTGCGCATCGCGATCGTGGGCAAATATGTCGAGCTGCGCGACGCCTACATGAGCGTAAAAGAAGCGCTGCAACATGCCACCGTGTACCACAACCACAAGCTGGAAATTGATTGGGTATATTCCGGAGACCTTGAAAAGGATAAACACTGGCACTTGCTGGAAAACGTAAGCGGAATCGTTGTGCCGGGCGGGTTCGGTTATCGCGGCGTGGAAGGAAAGATACTGGCAGCACAATTCGCACGAACGCGAAGAATCCCTTACCTGGGGTTATGCCTGGGAATGCAGGTTATGAGCATTGAGTTTGCGCGTAATGTCCTGGGGCTGGACGATGCCAACAGCACCGAATACGATACGTCGTGCGAGCACCCGGTGATCGACCTGATGCCTGACCAGCACCACGTCTCCGATCTTGGCGGCACAATGCGCCTGGGGTCCTATCCGTGCGCACTGGTCCCCGGGTCAAAGGCAGCGGCAGCTTACCGGACCGACATCGTGAACGAGCGCCACCGGCACCGTTTCGAGTTCAACAATCGCTATCGCGAACAGTTTGAGCAGGCAGGGGCAATCTTTAGCGGCCTCAGCCCGGATGGCCGGCTGGTCGAGATCATGGAACTGACGGAGCATCCGTTCATGCTAGGCAGCCAGTTTCATCCAGAATTCCAGAGCCGTCCCAACCGCCCACACCCCTTGTTCCGCGACTTCGTAAAGGCCGCGATAGCCTACGCAAAAGAACAGACGGCCCAACCGGCTGCAGAGGCATGATCCCATGTCGTTACGTGACTACATCCGCGCCATGCCAAAGGTTGAGCTGCATGTCCACCTTGAGGGCACAGTCCAACCGGCAACGCTGCTCGAACTGGCACGGGCGAACGGTGTCCCGTTGCCGGCAACGGATATCGAAGGTTTGCGCGAATGGTATACATTCCGCGATTTCGATCATTTCCTGGATGTGTACATGCAGATCTGTGCTTGCCTGAAAACCCCCGGCGATTTCACACGCATCACCTACGAGTATGGGCGGGCGATGGCAGCGCAGAATATCCGCTATGCAGAGGTTACATGGACCCCGGCTACGCACGTGTCCGACGAACTGCCCTTCGAAGCGCTGCTCGAAGGCATCAATGCCGGAAGGGTGAGGGCAGAACAAACCTGGGGCGTACAGATGCAGTGGGTCCCTGATATTGCACGCTGTTTTCCGGCCACAGCCGAACCAGTCGTTGAGTGGCTTACCTCACCGGCGGCACAAGCGGGTGACGTGGTCGCGCTCGGCCTGGGCGGGCCGGAAATCGGCTGGCCGCCTGAACTGTTTGAGAACGCCTTTGACGCTGCGCGTGCAAAGGGATTGCACAGCAATCCCCACGCGGGCGAAACGGTAGGACCGGAAAGCATCTGGGGAGCCATCCGCTCCTTGAAAGCTGAACGCGTCGGGCACGGCGTGCGCGCCATCGAAGACCCGGAACTCGTTCGCTACATTGCCGAACACCAAATCCACTTGGAAGTCAACCCGACGAGTAATTTATGCCTGAATATCTATCCATCCTACGCCGAACACCCGCTGCGTGCGCTGGTCGACGCCGGCGTGAATGTATCGATCAACTCGGATGATCCGGCGTTATTCAACACAACGCTGACAGACGAATACATCCACGCTGTTGAGGACTGCGGACTCAGCATCCAGGCGCTTGAACGCTCAATCGTCGATGCCATACAGGCAAGTTATCTGCCTTCAATTGAAAAGTCCAAGATGACGGAAGCGTTCCGTGCCGAATTCGCACATTTGCGCCCGTCTTGATTTTTCGCAGGCACAGTCAAGCGAGAGAACGAGCATGATCGACCCTGAAATCCTCTGGGCTGGCATATTGAGTCGCGATTCCCGTCTCATCCTCAACATGTGGGATCAGCTCGACGTGGATGAACAAGACGCCATCCATACGCACCTGACCAAAATGGCGACCGAATCTGGTTGGACCGAGCCACAGCGCATCTCAGCACAGGCCGCGCTCGATGTGTTGCGCGATCACCTCGATCCTGACATGTCACCTGATTCAGACTAAATGTTGCTGAAATGCATAACGAACCGAGCCAGGCACGCGCCTGGCTCGTGTGGTTGATCCAACCTTTTGAAGCTCGTCGGAAGCTATGCGTTGCGGCGCCGGTCGATCAGATCGATGAGCTGCAGCAGCACCTGGCGCACACTCGACTTTTCCAACGCGACACACGGCATCACGGTGACACCGTTCCCCGGATTCATCCTGCGGCGTACTTCGCTCAGGCTTACCGCCCCGGTGAGATCAGTCTTGTTCACCGCGACGAGATACGGCACATCATGAAACCCGGAAAACAACCGGATCAGGTCCGCAGCGTCGGAGAACGACGGTGGGTCGGTACTGTCCACCAACACGATAAAACCGTTCATCTCGTGCGCGAGGATCTCCCACATGAAATCAAAGCGCGCCTGTCCAGGCGTCCCATTCAGGTGCAGAACTTTGCCATCTAGTTCGACACGCCCATAGTCCATCGCCACCGTCGTCTCGGCCTTGATCCCCCGATCCTCGGTGGTGATCTTACGTTCTGTGGTGACGACTTCGATATCCGAGATCGTATTGATGAACGCGGTTTTGCCAGAGTTAAACGGACCGGTGACGATTATCTTGTAGAGATTGGACACACTGCCCTCCTTAAGGAGCTGGCGCGCCCCGGTTAATCCCCCTGGTCCTTAAAATCAACGAACCGGTATCCCACCCCGCGCTCGGTGAGGATGTACTTGGGGTCGGACGGATCCTCTTCGATCTTCTCGCGCAGATAGTTCACATATAACCGCACATAATGCGTTTCGTCACGGTATTCATAACCCCACACCTTCGCCAGCAACTGCTCGTGCGGGACCGTCCAGCCGGCGTTCTCGATCAGGTGGTACAGCAGACGGTATTCGGTCGGGCGCAGCTTTATATGCTCGCCGTTCACGATCACTTCGCGGCGGTTGAAATCCACACTCAACCGGTCATCGATCCTCAGTATCGCCTCTTCCGGTGAAGCAGCCGGCATTTCAGCGCGTCGCAACACGGCCCGGACCCGGCTCGACAGCTCGCGTGAGCCAAACGGCTTGGTGACGTAATCATCCGCCCCTAGCTCTAAACCGTATACCTTGTCGTCTTCTTCGCCTTTCGCGGTGAGCATGATCACCGGAATGTTCGAAAACTCGCGCAACATGCGCAGCGTCTCGAAACCGTCCAACTCTGGCATCATGACGTCGAGCAAAACAAGGTCCGGCAGTTGCGTGCGAACGATCTCCAGTGCTTCGAGGCCGTTATGGGCCTCAAGCACATGATACCCCTCTAGCTCCAGGTTCATCCGAATGAACCCGATCATTCGCGGTTCATCATCAACCACCAGGATACGCTTTGCCTCACGCGGGGCCGAACGCGGCGGTTTGCCTGCCATGAGTTCTCTCCACTAATCTTTTTTCGTCAAATATCCGTAGACTCGATCAAAGCGCGTTGATACGCGCATGCTATCGCCGGCACGCCGGGTCAGACGCTGCTAGCAGAACGCCTCAATCGACGAAAATGCTGACGATTTCTTCCTCTTCGCCCGTAGGCATCACCTCAACAAACGTGATACGGTGCCAGGGGACCACAATGGTCCGCACTTCCGCCATGATGTAGTGCAGTTCTTTGCCATCACGCTTACGCGGATTCATACAATAGATGGCCTGGGCCTGAGGATCCGGCAAATCCTCCATTTCGGCCAGGATAGGCTCGCCATCAGCAACGTGAACAATTACCTTGTACATGGGCATATAATCCTGAGTCACTTAAAGAACAGGTGAAAAACCAACCGTCCAAGCCGAATCTCATCACCATCGCGCAACACGCGCGGCTGGTTCGGTAACAAACGCTGGCCGTTCAGGTACGTGCCGTTTGTGCTGTCCAGGTCGATCAGCGTCAGCGTGTCCTCGCCCTGACGAATCATCGCGTGTCGCCTTGATACGCCCTGCTCAGCGGCACCATAAGGGGCCAGGTCCAGGTCCGGCTTATAATCGCCTGCCGCATCCGACCGGCCCAACAACAACTCTTTGCGTGGTTGAACCGTGATCGGGTCCGCATGATCGCGAATACGAACCAACAACTGCGATTTGTGATTGAAGTGCGCCGTTCCCCAGGCCACACGGCCCTGGAATCCGGCCTGTTCCTGTTGCATGAGTTGTGTCGTTGCCAGGAGCGCCTCTTGATCGCCTGTGAATGGATGTCCGCATTCCTCGCAGAACAAGACTCCTTCACGGTTTTCGTACGCACAATAAGGACATGTCTTCATCGCTGTCCCTCTTCCGGGTTAGGTAGCGCAAGCAAGCGCCGCGTGCCAAACTTCAACGTGCGCCGTCCCTGCTCAGAAAGCATATTCGTCTTCGCCACTCGCTGCGCTTCCGACATCGCCATCTGGGCGAGGTCGTCCTGTCCGGCTGCAAGCAACCGCGTCGCCAGATTCTCAAGGCGGCGTGTTGCCTCTTGCACATTCCCCTCTTCCAGCGATTTTTCGGCCTTCTGCTGCATGCGGTAAAGCGTCAGCTTACCCAGCGCGTCCATCATCGCCAGCGGGGGTTCTTCAGCCGGGGGATTGTCCGACAATTCAATGGAAATGTCGCTGATCACTTTGTACCCTGGGCGATCCACCTGTAACACATCGCCAGTTACATCCAGCCGGCCCAGCGTCCGAAACCCGGTTTTGCTGCTCGGTGGCATCTGCAATTGCAGCAGGACCGAACTGGTCCGGTTGATCTCCAGGCTGCCCAGCGGGATTGGTTGCGGGCTAATGTCCAACGGCTGCGGGCTGGGCTGCAACTTGAACGCCGATTCAAGCACAATATCGGCATCGGGAGCCACAGAAAGGTGCAACCGTTCGACATACGAACGTCCCAGGCTGCGCACGCGGTCGTTTAAGAAACGCACGACCGCTTTGGGCGAGTTGATGTAAGTCGATGTGCCCCCAGTGCGCGTGGCGAGATCATCGAGAAAAACGTCGTTCCATTCCTCGCCGATCCCCATTGCACTAATACCAATGCCTTCTTTCGCCGCTTCAGACGCCAGTTCCAGCGCGGCTTCCTCGTCACCAAACGTCCGGCCATCGGTCAGTAGAATGACGTGATTCACCATGCGCAGCGCAAGTTGTTTGCGGCATTGCTCTACCCCAGCAGCCAGACCGCGATAAATCTCCGTCCCGCCGTCCGCCTGCATGATGCTAACAATCGATTGCAGAGCGCGCGGATCGGTCACCTTCTGCGCCTCGATCAGCACATCCGCGCGATCGCTAAAGCTGACCACCGATAAAATATCATGCGGTGTCAATTGCTCGATGATCTGGTGCGCGGCGTACTTTACCCTTTCCAGGCGCATGCCACGCATTGACGTGCTGCGATCCAGTACCAGCGCCAAGTTCAAAGGCACATTCTGTTTGCGGCTGTCTTTTGATTGGCGCATCGCGATGATCTCAACGAGCAGATAGAACACCTGCGGTTCGTCCAACGCCATCAAGACACGTTTGCTCGGGGTGACGCGCAGCGAAAAGAACGCCGGCTCATTGACAAAATCCTGCCGCTGGGCATCGTAGTGCACGCGCTGCTGCGGGTCTCCCAAGACCTCGTACGCCATCGCGATATCACGAAATTGTACGCCTGCGCCCTCATTACGGTTGACATCCGGGTGAAACCGCCGCGCCAGCAAACGGTACGCATCGCGGATATCATTGGCTGTCGCCGTTGGGGACAAGCCCAATATCGCATATAGATTCTTTGAAGTGTCCATGAGAGCCTTATTTACCCGGTCTATCCCGGCGCCTGGACCAATACCACCGTGATATTATCCGGACCCCCGCGCTCGTTTGCCAATCTCACCAACTCGTTGCACGCTTGCTGCGGGCCGTTCTGGAGCACAATTTCGTGGATCGTATCTTCTAATACCAGGTTCCACAAGCCATCACTGCACAACAGCAACCTGGCGTGTGGCTGCAAGCGCCGCGTAATGGTATCGGCTTCCAACGTCTCACTCTGGCCGATCGCCTTATAAAGAACATTTCGCTGTGGATGTTCCGCTGCTTCTTCAGAGGTAAGTTGATCCAGCTCGATCAAACGTTGTACGAGGGAATGGTCGCGCGTGATTTGCTCGATCCCGTCATCGGTGATCATATAGCCACGGCTGTCCCCCACATGCGCGATGTATACCAGGTCGCCCAAGACAACCGCGGCAGTCGCCGTTGTTCCACCATCAGAAATTTCCTGGGTTACCGCATCATTCGCCTGTTTGATCGCGTCGCGCAGCACATCTGCGATCGGCGGGCGATCGGGATCGCCCATGCGTTGCTCTAACATCGGGTAGAAAATCTCTTTGAGCACGTGTTGCGCTATCATACGCGCGGTCACCGCGGACGCACGCTCGCCTTCCTGATGCCCGCCCATGCCATCGGCCACGATGAACAGGCCGAAATCGGGCAGGTCGTCATTGCTGGTTGTCGACGAGACCATACTAAATACGGCGTCCTGATTGTTCCCCCGTACCATCCCCACGTCGCTCAATTGTCCAAACTGAAGCCGCTGCCCCGGCTGGGGCACGATCGTTTCCAGCGGGGGCAGTGGTCGGGTACCGGCCAACTCCGGCTCATCGATCTCGGACGACGAGTTATCGGCTTGCTCACCTTCCGAGGTGTTTTGGGGAGGCGCGGCGGGTTCGTCCGCAAGCGCAGCGGCCTGCTGAACGGTCTCCTCAGCAGGCAGGTCAGCCGCCTGTTTCGGTGCTGCTACGACCGGCTCTGGCGGATTGGTGGCCGTGCGATCAGCGTTTGGGCTGATCGCGATGGTATCCTCTTCACTAGCCGCCTGCGAATCGGATGATAGGCCCAGTATACGGCGAATGAAATCCATAGTATCTTCTTCCCCGGTTGCTCATGCCTTTAGCGCATATACATGATGATCCATAGACCCAATATACACCACGCCGTCGTGAACGGCAGGTGAAGACGGAATCGGGCCGTCCGTTGTGAAGAGCCACCGCAACCGGCCAGACTTCGCGTCGACGCTGTATATGTTACCGTCGATCCCGCCAAAATAGACTGCTCCGTCCACATATGTCGGAGAAGATGTGATTTGATGCTCGGTCTTGAAGCGCCAGCGTTCTTTGCCGTTTGACAGATCAAGTGCATACAGATGCTCATCGACGGAACCGACGTAGACCTTGCCATCACCAATCGCAGGTGTGGAAACAACCGGCTTGGACGTGCGGAACTCCCAGACTTTCCATCCCCGCGCCAACTCCAGAGCATAGACTTGCCAGTCAAGCGAGCCAAAAAACACCAATCCCTCGTAACCCACCGGTGAGGAATAGACGGCACGCTTGGCCTTGAAACGCCAGACCACCTTGCCCGACAGGTTGATACCTACCACCTCACCGGACTCCAGCCCTACCACGATCAGGTCACCTGTCACAAGTGGACGCGTGCGGATCGCCGCGCCCCCTTCCCAGGTCCACTGCACATTGCCGTTTGAGAGCCGGACCGCATACAGAACACCGTCGTCACTGCCAAAAAACACGTGCCCGTGTTCAATAACCGGTGAAGACTGGATCGGGCCGCGAACCGAGACGCGCCAAGCCAGGTCGCCCGATCGCAAATCGAGAGCGTATAACGTTTGGTCCAACGAGCCAAACACGACCAGTTGCTCATGTGGCGCGATCGCAGGAGTGGAGACGATCAGGCGCTGGGCGGGGAATTTCCACCGAAACGCACCATCTTCGCGATTCAAAGCATACAGGTTGTTATCATTCGCCCCAATGTAGACCATCTTGTCATGCACACGCGGTGAGGAGCGAATCTCATCCTCACATTGAAATACCCACAGTGGTTTGACCCCCGCTTCGACCTGCCAGCCAGCTTCCGCCTCAGGGGCCTGCCCCCCACCGGCGCGCGGCGCACCACCAAAGACAGGCCGGCTCAGCTTTTCCAGCTCGGCTTTCATCTCGTCGGCGTTTTGATAACGGTTTTTTGCATCAAATTCCAATGCCGTCATGATGATCGCTTCAAATTCCGGTGACACCTGGGGATTCGATTCGCGGATCGGGCGTTCCGGGAACGTGAAAGGCGGTTCAAGGCGCGGATCACGACGGGTAAGCAAATGATGCAACGTCGCCCCCACGCCATATACGTCGCTGGCCGGGCTGGCCTCGCCGCGATATTGCTCCGGAGCGGAATAGCCCTCCGTGCCGATCATCGTGTGCTTCTGGTCAGGATGAAATACTTTGGCAATCCCAAAATCAACCAGCCGGAGTTGACCGTGCTCATCGATCATAATGTTTGACGGCTTTACATCGCGAAAGATAACAGGTTCAGGTTGCTGGCGGTGCAAATACCCCAGCACATCACACATCGCCAGCGCCCATTGCAGCACCGTTTCGACCGGCAGAAAATCATCCAGGGCATTGATGATCGCTTCCAGATCGCGCCCGTTGATATATTCCATGACCAGGTAAGCGCGGGTCTTGCTGGGGAAATAGTCGTAAATTTCCGGCACTGCCGGGTGGCTCAGCGAGGCCAGCATATCCGACTCGCGCTCAAATGTCTTGAGCGTCATCTCGCGCATGCTTTGATCCGTCGAGAGATTAAACATCTCCTTGACCGCGACATACCGCGTCACATTCGGGAAATGCAGGTCTCGCGCCCGGTAGACCGAACCCATCCCCCCAACGCCGATCACGCCCGTGATGCGATAGCGGTTTTGGAGCACAGCCCCCGGCTGTAGCGCGCCTTCACCTTGCGGCTGTTCCGGTGGTTTGGACGGGAATTTCTGGGTATCAACCATCAAACACAACCTCTACAAACGGATCAATAACATGGATGGCGAATGAATTTGCGGTTATTATAGTGGTCCCACTACGTTCCCGCAATCACTGGGCCAGCAGGTGACACGATGCTGTCAGACCTTACAACAAACTCTAACAATCGGGCTATTTACGAACAGTGTCCTGATGATGCGCTGGCGATCTACATTCACATCCCGTTTTGCCGCACACGTTGTACGTATTGCGCGTTTAACACCTATGTTGGACAGACCGCACTGATCCCCTCTTACGTACGCGCAATAGCACACGAGATCGCGTCGGTAGCTCCAGCTAACCGGCTCCGCGTCACATCGATCTACTTCGGCGGCGGCACCCCCAGCCTGCTGACTCCCGAGCACATCAGCACGCTGCTCGGCGCATGTGCTGTCGCGTTCGACTTGGCACCGCATGCCGAGATCACGCTCGAAGCGAACCCCGGCACGGTCGACCAGGCTTACCTTACGGATCTGCGCCACGCCGGTGTCACCAGGTTGAGTGTCGGCATGCAATCGGCACACCCAAGCGAACTGCGCTTGTTCGGGCGCACGCATACAGCAAGGGATGTGCAACGGACGGTCAGTGCCGCGCGGCAAGCAAACTTTGAAACGCTCAACCTGGACCTGATCTACGGTATCCCCCACCAGACCAATGCCATGTGGCGCGCAAGCCTGGATGTGGCCCGCGACTTAAATCCCGACCATCTTTCATTGTACAGTCTCAGCATTGAAGATGCCACACCCTTACAGCGCCGGATCGCCCGGGGGCGGATGGAACAACCCGATCCCGATCGGGCCGCCGACATGTACGAGTATGCAACGGACTACCTCGCTGCTGCCGGATACGAGCAGTACGAGATCAGTAACTGGGCAAAGGCGGGGCATGCCTGTCGCCATAATGTGCATATCTGGCGCAACCTGCCATACCTGGGCTTCGGCGCCGGTGCGCATGGCTACGCGGCCCACACGCGGTATGCTAACATCGCGTATCCGGCAGCGTACGTCGCGCAGGTGATGGCAGCCCGCGATCTGTTACCGTTCCCGCTTTCCGCTGCCGCAGATGACGTTATCCAACTCGAACAAGCCGACGTCATGGCAGAAACCGTGATCATGGGGCTGCGACTGGTTCAGATCGGTATCAGCGAGGCCGAATTTCGCGCACGGTTTGGACACGAATTGTGCGCGTGCTACGGCGTACAAATTGAACGCCTGGTATCCCTGGGGTTGCTCGAACGCGCCCCAAACGGGCGCATTCACCTGTCCCGGCGGGGCCGGCTGTTAGGTAACCGTGTTTTTGCTGAGTTCATCTAGGAGCACGTCATGCACCGTCACACACATTTGCTTTACCTGCTGCTGGCGAGCATGGTGCTGCTGGGCCTGCTCACCGCCTGCGACGGTGATCCGGATGGTCACGCAACGGAGACCCCGTCCAGCCACCCCACCTCAACCGCACTCCCCACGCCGCCCGCTGAGTTGCGGCAACTCCAGGGCCACTACGAACGCCTGCAAACAGCGCACCGAGCGATCGCGGCGGTGTGGGAAGGGTTAGCCACCGGCAAACAGGTACAATGCGGTGACTACCCCGACTACCCCGCCCCGGAGAGTATCACCACCGGCACAACCGGCGATCTGAACGAACTTGTGGAGCACCTGCAGAGTGCCGCCATTGCCATTGACGAAGCGGTGACGCTTTGGCGAGCGGAGTGTGACAACCCGCGTCCGATCACACCTCCCGAGGTGATCGACCGGGGTCGCTTCGCAGCCCGTACCGCCGGGGATATCCTGCGTGACATTGAGGGTGTGCTCTCTGCCACGGAGCGCGATCAGTCCGCCGGATGAAGTCGGTCCTCGCGGAGTGCCGCAAGATTCGCCGCACCAGTCGCAAACATCGCGATCCGCAGTTGTGATGTCACTTCCCATATCGCCTGGCGCAGCGCGTCCAGCGACTCGACAGCTGCTTTCAAAAACGGCCCGGCAATACCACCCAACGTTGCCCCTAGCGCGATGCATTTGGCGATGTCGATTCCGTCACGCAAACCGCCACTGGCGAACACAGGCAGATCGGGGGCGGCCTCACGCGCATAACGGATCGTGTCTGCGGTAGGGATGCCCCAGTCCGCAAACGCGCGCGCGACATTGGCGTGACGTGCGTCCGGCGCACGGTAATACTCCACCTCGCTCCACGAGGTGCCGCCAGAACCCGCCACATCGATCGCTGCCACTCCTGCATCAGCCAACTGCCGCACCGCCGCACGGGAAAAGCCCCAACCAACTTCTTTGGCGATCACAGGGACTTCGAGCTCGCGGCAAATGCGCTCGATCTTCGGCAGCAGACCGCTGAAATTCGTATCACCTTCCGGCTGAACAGCTTCCTGCAAAACGTTGAAGTGCAGGATCAACGCATCGGCCTGCACCATCTCAACCGCACGCCGGCACTGCTCAAGCCCGTAACCGTAATTCAACTGCACCGCGCCGAGATTGGCGAAGAGCAGTATATCCGGCGCAAGCTGCCGCACTTCGTAGGTGACCGCCAGTGTCGCGTCTTCGATCGCGGCACGCTGTGATCCCAGCCCCATCGCGATCCCCGCTTCCTGTGCAGCCTGCGCCAGGGTACGGTTGATCGTCTGCGCGCGTTCGGTGCCGCCGGTCATGGACGAGATCAACAGCGGGTATTCCAACCGTTTGCCGAACAACTCAACCTGCGTGTCAATCGCCGCAAGATCAAGCTCAGGCACCGCCTGATGCATGAACCGCCAGCGTTCCAGGCCCGTCGTCAGCCGGGGGAACTCGACTTGCTCTTCTAGATTGATACGAATGTGATCATCTTTGCGCCGTTCCGTAGCCGCCGCATCCGTAACTTTCGACATGAGCCGGTGTTCCTTAGTGTGGTAGACGCAAAATCCTGCAATCTGCGGTAATCTAGACAGACTGCGCCAGACAGAATATAGCAGAAGTAACCTGTTCGGCGTAATGGTCCTGGGGTAAAATAGGCCCGCGTTTGCAGCAGGTGCCGGCAGGCATACGCAACGCAGACCCCAGTCGAAAAGCAAACATGAACCACTATGGAGGTAAATAGCATGTCCGATTCTCAGCTGACTGAAGCCAACCTGACCGCGCAGCAGAAGGAAATTTATAGCAAGGTCACGGACGTTATCTGCGAAGTGCTGGGCCGCGAACCAGAAGAAATCACCCTGGAGAAGGATTTCCGCGAAGACCTGGAAGCCGACTCGCTCGATCTGGTTGAACTGATCATGGGCTTTGAAGACAAGTTCGAAATCCAGGAAAAGATCAGCGACGAAGCGGTGCAGGAAATCCAGACGGTAGGCGACGCGGTCAAATACATCGATGATCTGATGAAGCAGGAAGACTAGCATTTCCAGGTCGTCCCCAAGATCATCATACAGCGAACGAAAAGGCGATTGGCACAACGCTGCCAGCCGCCTTTTTTGATCGCATATGGTTTCCTCCGCCACGCGCAAATTGACAGCGTTGGTTACCCGGCGGATAATAAGGGCATCATTGCAGTAGCCAGGGGCGTGAACCGATGTCAGAGGTTGATAGAACCGTTTTCCTCAGCTACCGTCGCGACGTCAGCCAGCACATCGCGCGCTCGGTCTTTCTGGACTTGCGACACCACGATTACGACGTGTTTATGGATGTCGAAAGCATCAACAGCGGCACCTTCGACACGATCATCCTTGACCAGATTGTCGCGCGGGCGCATTTTGTGTTGGTCCTGACACATGGCTCACTGGATCGCTGCGTAAATGAAAACGACTGGCTGCGCATCGAAATCGAACACGCCATTGACTTACAGCGCAACATCGTGCCGCTGTTGTTTGACGGCTTCACATTTGATGCACGGACGCAGCAACTGCTGACCGGGCGGCTCGCCGAACTGCCGCGCTATAACGGCGTGACCGTGCCGCACGAATATTTCGACGCGGCGATGGAACGACTACGCTCGCGCTTCCTGAAACAGGAACTCGTCGGTTCCATCATCACGCCACCCGAACATGACCAGGTATTCATCCGGCACCAGATGGCGGAACTGCTGGACGAATTATCGGGCCCCGCTGCTCCACCGCGACCGTTCCCTGCTGGACCAAGCACACTTGAGCAACGCGTTAACCTTGTGATTCAAGATATCTTAGGCGCCGATGTCTCCGCACTCACACCGGAAACGCGCTTCCGTGAAGACCTGGAAGCCGACTCGCTCGATCTGGTTGAACTGGTGATGGCATTCGAAGAAGAATTCGGCGGTGAGATATCCGACGAAGAAGCGGAGCAGATCGAAACCGTCGGCGAAGCAGTCGAATATATCCGCGCGCACATGGCATGACCTGCCGCGTCCATTTAGGCTTGCGCCGATCCCACAGCATGTGACCTACGGCGCGCCCGCACAGCGTATATGGCAGCAAGTAAACGTCCCGCAACTGCGAGCGCTGCCGCGATCCCCAGCACGGTATACCCAATGATCCCCAGCCCGATCCGCACATCGATCGCGAAGTTGGTCAGCAGTTCGTGCGTCCGCGACAGGCCCCACCATGCAGCGACAATGCCAGACACCAGGACCAGCACGAGCAAGACATCCTGAACCCACCACGCAGAACGCGTTAGCACCGGCGCTACCAACACCGCTGCAACGCCCAGTAGCGCCAGCAACGCCATCTGACGGTAGTTCGGATCATCACCGGAACCGGTGAAAAACTCCTGCGGCGGGATAAAACGCAGCACCAATGACAGCGCGCCGGCACGTACTACCCAGCGCCAGCGTGGATCGTGCAGATCGTTGGCGAGCAATGCGAACCCGAACACGAAACTCCATAACGGCACACGCAGCAAAAAACTGGTCAGCATCGCGGGGGAACTATTGCGCACGGCGGGATGCAGGCTGGTCCATTCGGCAAGGTCAAATCCGTGCATCGTGAACCCGGCAGTATCGTGCACGTACCACGGCATGTGATAGCACACCAGCATCACCAGCAGGCCGAACACCAACCACCACGCACGCTGCATCATGCTTATTCACCCTCACCGGAAGCCAGCGCATCGATCAATTCATGGATCGACGAATCCTCGCGCTGCTGGTGCTCAAAGAACTCGGTCATAAACTGACTGCGCCGCTGCCGGAGAGCCATCGGGGCCACAGCGCGCACATCATGGATATCAGCGATATCGCGCCCGTCCGCTGCGGCGTGTGCGCGCGCCGCCTCGAACATTGCGTATTCGGCGCGGTGCGAATCGATGCCCAATTGCTGCACCAACTTCAACCCAACCTCAACCGCCGCTTCATCAAGCTCGGTTTCTTTCAGCAGCTCACGCGCCAGGATGATCTCTTCACGCGCCTCAGCCGTCGCTTCAGCCCACTGCGCCAAGAACCGGCGCTTGTTTGCCTGGTACTGGCGCACGCGGCGATAGACCTCCAGCCTGCTCTCGGTGTCGGGCAGGCCCTGGACCGGCACGCGCAACCCGAAACGGTCCATGATCTGCGGGCGCAGACGTCCCTCTTCAGGGTTCATCGAGCCGATAAGCACAAACTGCGACCGGAACGTGCCGGACATCGCACCGCGCCGTACCGTATAGCTGCCTTGCGCCGCAGCGTCAAGGATCGCATCAACGATCACGTCGTCCAGCAAATTCACCTCGTCAACATACAGCAGATTCTGATCGGCCCGCGCGAGAATCCCGCGCTCCAGCCGCACGCGCCCCTGCTGCACGGCGATGCGCTCGTTGACGCCGCCGACCACATCCTCCAGCCGCGCGTTGAGTGGCAGTTCAACCAGCTTTACCGTCTCATATCGCGGCGACTCTGGCTCGGCATCCTCAACGCCATCATCGTCGTCATCCACAATCTCGTTGTACGGCAGCAGATCAACCAAGCTGCGGACCGCCGTAGTCTTGCCGGTACCACGCGGACCGATCAACAGCACCCCACCCACCGCCGGGTTGATCACCGCCAGCAGCAACGCCGTGCGCATCTCCAATTGCCCGACAATCGCCATAAACGGGTACGGTAGATGCTCCGCCAGCCCCAGATCAACCTCCGGCGCGCGCAATATCCGCCGCGCCCCGGACTCGTTGAGCATTTCCAACAATCGCGATCGCTGCAAGCCGGACCCTAAATCGGGCAGTAATTCGGACATAATTGGTCCCTCTCACATCTCGTCGTCTTCGGCACGCTGCGCGTCGAGTTGTTCCCGCAAAGTCTGCTCGCGGGATTGGCGGCGTTTGCGCTCGGCCTGTCGTTCTTTTGCCTGCTGGTATCGCAACTGTTCTTGCGGCGTCTCGGTGCACAGTGGCGGCACCGGTCGCGGGCGACCGTTCTTGTCGATCGCGACGTAAACCACATACGCTGTATTGGTGTGCGTCTGCACACCGGTCAAGGGATTCTCTGCCGTGACGGCGACGCGCACTTCCATCGAGGTACGCCCCGTGTATGTAAGCTCAGCGGTCAAGGTGACATAGTTGCCGACGTAGATCGGCTCCTCGAACGTCATCGAGTCAATCGCTACCGTAACTACCGGCGCGCGGGAATGACGCATCGCCGCGAAACCGCCGGCTTCATCAACCAGCCGCATGATCACACCGCCGTGCACATTGCCCAAAGCATTGGCATGCTCAGGGTTCATCATCATGCTGAGCACCACGCGCGACTCTGACACGCATTTCGGAGTCAGTTCTACATCAGGCATAGCTAATCCAGGTCTGGCCGCAGGTCGGACACGCGCTTGAAACTGTCTGGGTCCTCATCCAGCACATCCACAGTGCTGAAGTCCAGTTCAGCCATCAAAGGCGGTAGCGGCGCGCGCGGCGGCAGATTACCCGGCTTGGAGGGACGCTCCGGCGGATTTGGGTGCAGTTCGCGGCGAATCTCGGTACGTTTGCGCAAGATACGGCCATCCTTGTTCAGGCGGCCCAGCCATTCGCCATCACGCTTATACACCTCCCCTTCATCGAGATAAGCGACATACTCCCCCCGCGTGTCGTAGATCGCATCCCCGATCTTGGTCGCGTGCCATTCGCCGCGCGTATCGTAGATAAACACGGGCTTGTGCGGACTCTGTTCTGTTGGATCACGACGTTGTCTAGCCATAGCATGAAACTCCCACAAGTTTAATCAGTCCGGGCACTCCGATAACATTCGCCGGTACACGTTACTAAGCTGTTGGGCCGCGCGATCCCAAGTGAAATATGCCGCCTGGGTCCTTCCCCTGGCAACCAGGTCCGCGCGCAAGGAAGCGTCTGAAAGCAAACGCCGCAACGCCACGGCCAATTCATCCGCATTATAGGGATCAACCAACAACGCCGCATCTCCCGCAATCTCCGGCATCGATGAAACATTGGAAGTGACCACTGGAATACCGCAGGCCATCGCTTCCAGCACCGGCAGCCCAATGCCCTCGTAGAGCGAGGGATAGGCGAGGCACACCGCTTCGGTGTACAGCGCAGGCAGGTCGCCATCCTGGACAAACCCCGTAAAATGCACGCGCTTACCCAGGCCATACGCTTCTACGGCTTGATAGATCGGCGCATCCAGCCAGCCGCGCCCCCCTGCGATCACCAGATGGACGTTTTCAAATTCCGGCCCCAACGCCGCCAGCGCTTCGATCAGGCGCGCGTAGTTCTTTCGTGGCTGCACCGTGCCGACGGAGAATATATACGGATTATCGGGCAAGTTATAACGCCGCCGCACGCTCTGGCGGAATGCCCGGTCGGTTACGGGTGCGAACTCCGGATTGACCCCGCCCAGCAACACCGTAATCTTTTCGGGCGGCGTGCCGTACAGCGCGATCAAATCATCTTTCGTAGCCTGCGAATCGGCCAGCACGTGGGTCGCGCGGCTCACCGAACGCGGCACCACCACATCCAGGTAGGCTTTCAGCACCGGTGTGGTCGTTTCAGGCGCACGCACAAACGAGAGGTCATGGACCGTGAGCAATGTTCGTGTGCCGGGAAGCGTAGGAGGCAGTGTAAAATCTGTAGCGTGGAACAACGGCACACGCCCGACAAACGTTTCAACCGGCAAAGGAAGTTGCAGCCGGTACCAGATGCGTGCAAACCAGCGCGGCGTGATGCGCGTGGGATGCCAGGTGAAATTCGGGCCGGGCACACGCGGTAGTTGGCGGCGCGATGCTCCCGCAACAAACAACCGGTACGGGGTGCGTTCGTCCTGCGCGGCGAGCGCACGCACAAGCTCGCGCACATAGCGCCCGATCCCTGCGCCCTGCTCATAAGCTGCCGTGTAATCAATACCGATCGCCGCCGTCATGAAACCATATCATTTACATGCTGCCACTTGCCCGGTGCCCGCAGCATCAATAGCATAACCATCAGCGACTTATGCCCGCGACGATAGTACAGCCCGTACACGTTCCGTCAGGTGCTCCGGCGTGATCGGCTTGGTGAGGTACTCGACGGCGCCGCTGTCTAGCCCCATTTTCTGGCTGATGCCATCAACCCGCGCGGTCAGGAAAATCACCGGCACGTCTTTATGCCGTTCATCTTCTCTAATCCGGCGCATGACCTCAAATCCGTTAACATCAGCCATCATCACGTCAAGCAGAATCAGATCAACATCGTTCTCTGCCAGGTAGTCCAGTGCGGCGGGACCGGAATAAACCTCGTGCGACTGGTAGCCTTCGCGTTCCAGGGCCATATGTAACAGCTTGCACATTAACGCATCGTCATCGACGATCAGTATCTTTTCACCCATCTTTCTAACCTATTCAACATCGTTATAGGTCCAATAGCGATTGACAAAGAAGTTCCACACCATAACGATCCATACTGCAAAGAACTGCGCGATATTTGTCCCCAGCCGCTTGACCGCCGGATCTGCCAGCGAGTCAGCGATGCCAGCCAGCCGCAACGCATCCAGGCCGATATCCCCCATTGGAATGTACAACGTGCGGACCCACACCAACCGAAACAGCAACCCCGCAAGACTGACCACGAAGAACTGCACCCATTGCCGCTGGATAGGCCGCGTCCGCGAATCAGGATACGTCCAATAGCGATTCCACACAAAATTGCTCGTAACAGCCGACACGAACGCTAGCCCGGTAGCCAACGCCACCTTAAGCGAAACGTCCGGCGCTTCAGGGCGTAGTACCGTTGCCTGAAGCACGTTCAGCACGCCAAAATCGATCATTGCGCCGATAACACCAACCGTCGCAAATTTAAGGAATCGTTCGACCTCTTTTGCTTTCCTGCCGCCCACCCGGCCAGCGATAACGACGATGATCTGATTCCATAATGCGAACGGGTGTGTGATCATATCCGTCAGATTCCTAGCCGTATTATGTGAAGTCTCAGTAGTCATATCCCGGTTGTTTATCCAAGTCTGGCGATGCTGATCGACCAACGCGAGCAACCCCAGCATCACCCCAATATGCAGAAACAGATTGTTAACATACAACTTGTCCACAAAACTGTGCACCATCAGGTGCGTCCACGCACCGAGTAGCCCCAGCGCCAGCCCGCGCATCACCGCGTTCGCCTGGTGCCGGGCGCGCACAGTCCAGCGAATCAACACGCCCCACGCAACAAGATATCCTGCCAAGCCCACAGAGCCAGTCTCAGCAAGGATATTCAGGTAATCATTGTGCGCATGCCCCAGTGCGCGCGGCCAGCTTGGAACACTGTGGGCCGGATATGCAATTTCGTAGTGGCCTGCACCCACCCCGAAAAGCGGATGCTCGCTCGCCATATTCAGCGCAGCCTGCCAATGCGCCAGCCGTTCGATGATCGCATAATTGGCATCCGTGACGGGCACGCCTCGCACGTCACGGAACCCGGTAAACTCGGTGCGCGCGCTGTCAATGCGGGCCTGGATGGTGGCAGGAATCACCCCCGCTACCCACAACACCGCCACCAGCGTGCCCATCAAGAGCACAATCAAGACGGCGTGCGAGCGCCGGGATGGAGCAAAGAATACCATCACCGTGCCCGCCGCGCCAAAAGCTAACCACGCACCGCGCCCCCAGGAGACTACCAGTCCCACCAGCAACAACACGCTGCTTGCCAGGTAGAACAACGCGATCACTGCCGGAAGGCGCCAGCGGGATGTCAGCGTCCCGGCCCACCAGGTACGTGCCTCTCGCGCGTAACCCCACATCAACCCCAAAGCTAACGGCAGCGTCAGGCCCATAAAAGCACTAAATGGATTCGGCTGTCCAAAAGTGCCAAATGCGCGAAAATAACGGTATTCCAGAATCCACAAATGCGGCACGCCAGCCCTGCCGAGGAATTCGTACACGCCAATCAGGGACTGCAACACACCTGCTAGCACAACGCCAAACGCGATCCATGTCCAGCGCCCGGTGCGGCCCAGGTCAAGTGTCAGCACGATCAACAGCAGGATCACGCCCCACTTGAGCATTTCCGCCAGCCACACACGCAGCGACACGGCATTGACCAGCGACAGGCTGAACGCCACACCGATCACCAGCACAGGCACACCTATTCGCGAGTACGGCAGCGACACATGCCGGTAAGCACTCACGCGCCAGCCGAACCACCCAAAACATGCAAGTGCCAGCCCGATCATGCCCGGTTCAAGCCACGCGCTCGCGGAGACTTCCGTCGCGATCAACGCTTTCAGCGGCGCCATGCTGAGCATCAGCAGCACGCCTACCAGCGGCTCGACGAGGATCAGAATTCCGATCCCGGCAGCCAACAGCACGCTCGCGGTCACTGCCAGCGGCAATATCCCAATCAGCAATCCCACACCCGCGGCACACGCGCCCCAAGCCAAGCCCATCCAGCCGCGCGACAGCACCGCATCCCGCAACATCAGATCCGATCCCTAAAATAGGCGATGGTTTGTTCCAAACCGGTGTGCAGGTCGATTTTCGGCTCCCACCCCAGAATTTCGCGCGCACGCGTGATGTCCGGCTGGCGGGTTTGGGGATCGCCTTTGATGCGCTTTTTTTCCTGGTACACAATACCCGCGGGGTTATTCGTGAGCGCGTTGACGATCTCAGCGAACTCCAGGATGCTCATCTCTGACGGATTACCGACGTTGACCGGATTGTTGAAATCACTCAGCAACAGCCGGTAAATCCCCTCGATCAAGTCGCTGACATAACAGAAACTTCGCGTCTGCGATCCGTCGCCGTAGACCGTGAGCGCTTCCTGCCGCAGGGCCTGCCCGATAAAGTTCGGGACTACCCGCCCGTCATCGAGGCGCATCCGGGGACCGTAAGTGTTGAAGATACGCACGATACGTGTATCGACATCGTGCGTGCGATGATATGCCATCGTGATCGCCTCGGCAAACCGTTTCGCCTCGTCATATACCCCGCGCGGCCCAATCGTATCCACGTTGCCGGCATATTCTTCAGGCTGCGGATGCACCAGCGGATCGCCGTATATTTCGGACGTTGAGGCCAACAGAAACTTCGCGCCCTTCGCCTTCGCGACACCCAATGCATTGTGCGTGCCAAGCGCGCCGACTTTCAAGGTCTGGATCGGGTACATCAAATAATCGATCGGGCTGGCTGGTGATGCGAAGTGCAAAATTGCGTCCAACGCACCTTCGAAGTAGATGTAATTGGTCACGTCGTGTTTGATAAATATAAAACGCTCGTGCCCCGCCAGATGAGCGATATTGTCCGTGCTCCCTGTGATCAGGTTATCCATACCGATAACCTGGTGCCCTTCAGCCAGAAACCGATCACACAAATGTGATCCCAGAAATCCTGCTGCACCCGTAATCAGAACTCGCATGATGTGATTGCCCTTTGCTCCGCGTGGATTATGCCAAACGGGCGGAGTTTACCACAAAAACGCCATGCGCTCACTGTGGAATCACGACGATCGGCCCGCGCACGCCCTATTCGCGCTCTAACTCGTCGCGCTTTTTCTGGAATTCGTCCGCAAAGACCTTAAACGCGTGTTCGTCATACAGGCACACGATGACGTGCTTCAGGTTGTCCAGTTCTTCGAATGTGTAATCAAAGATCACGCGCAGCATCACATCAGCGCAGCCTTCCAACGGATAACCAAACACGCCGGTCGAGATCGCCGGCAGTGCGAGGCTGTGTAAGCCGCGTTCTTCAGCCAGATTCAGGCTGGCCCGCACCGCGTTTGCCAGCTTGCCGGATTCACTGCCCTCCCCCATGCGCGGGCCGACTGCATGGATCACGTAGCGCGTCTTGAGGTTGCCAGCGCCGGTGATCACCGCGTCGCCCACGTCACAGTGTCCGATCTGCAAGCACTCCTCCTGTATCGACGGACCGCCCTTCCGCCGGATCGCACCGGCCACACCGGAGCCTAGAATAAGCTGTGAATTCGCCGCGTTCACGATAGCGTCGGTATCCAGCTCGGTGATATCTCCCTGAACCAGTTCGACCGTTACCCCGTTGACTACCGTCTGCATCATCCTCGCTCCTTTTGCTTATTGCGTTCGAGGTTTCATCGCGCGATCGTTTCCGTCGGTTCAAGCGTATCGGATAGGCGATCAATGTGTAGCACCAGCGCCAGCGACAGGAAAAACGTGAACGATAGATTGATCGCAAAATACGCGATGTCGACCAGCCCATGTGCCAGAAAATCTGCCATGCTGCCCGCCAGCCCCAGCACCAATGCCAGCAGTAACGGGCTTCCGGCTACCTGATTGCGCACGCGCCACAGGTTGCGCCAGAACCATACCTGAAACGCCCCGGCCAGCACAACACCGACGATCCCCAGGTTCACCCAGTAGTTGAGCACAATATTATGCGGAATCGAAAGATTAGGCTCTTCCCAAGCCTGCGGCAATAGATACCGGCTGCGATAGTGGTAGAGAAACTGATCCAGCCCAACACCGGTCAGCGGGTGTTCTTCTATCAGGCGCACGGAGCTGTACCACAGATGCCGCCGGAATGCGAACGTGTCCCCGAAAAGATCGGCTAACCGGGGCAACGCGACAGCCAGCGGAACCATCACGATCACAAAACCAAGCAGCGTCAACAACACCGGCACGCTCGCCCGCCGCCCGCGCCAGAACACCAGCATCGCCACTAGCGCCGCCGGCAACCCTAACAGGATCGCGCCCCGGCTCTGGCTCAGCAGCACCGCCAGCAACATCACGGCACCACCAAGCACGCCATAAAGCCAGCGCCACGATCCGCGCGGTGCCAGCAGCGCATAGGCCAGCGCGAAGGGTATGCACCGCCCCAGATACAGCCCGACTCCGTTCGGCGAACCGTAAATGCTGATCAACCGCCGCGCGCCGTTTTCGGCTTCAACGATGTTCTCACCCGTTATGAACATGACAAGCCCAACCACCGCGATACTCGCCCCGCTGAACAGCAGCACATCGACCAGCCAAAACAGGTCGCGCCGTTCCAGGCGCATCAGGCGCACGAGGAAGTAAAACGCCGCCGGTTCGAGGACCACCACGCGCAGGTTGCGCACTGCAACGCCGTGCAGCTCCGACCAGGCCAGCGAAGCAACACCGAGCGCCGCAAAAGCCAGCACCAATGCATCGAGTCTCGTCATGCGTAGCGCAAAGAGCCCGGATGTCTCACCGGCGTTTTCGCGGTACGTCTGCGCCCATGTTGTCACCGCCCGTGCGATCAGCGCCAGCGCAGTCAAGGCGAAGTATACTTCAACCGTCGTGAACGCGTTGAACAGCAAGTCCAGCGTGGAAACAAAAAACGCCGCCCAAAAGATCACCAGCATCACGCCCAGCAGCGGGCGATTGTAGATCAGCACAAACAGCACCAGCAGCGCCGCCAGCGTCACTACAAAAACCGGCGACAGTGACGCGATCCCGGCGGTCAGCACCGTGACCAGCAGCGCGGGCTGGTCGCGTCTCAGCAGCGAAGGCAACGCATCACCCCACGTGATCAAGCTGGCGAGTAGCACGACAAACGACGCGAACAAGCTCAATAACCAGTTCGCTACCTGTTTTAACGACGGGGGCGCGGGCCACCTGACACTTCGCCAGGAAATGCGCAAGCTCGCAAGCCCCACCCCAAGCAACGCCAGCCCGCCGAGCACACCACAGGCCGCAAGCGCGAAATCATACCGTGTCGTATCCGGCGGCATACCGACCGCAAAACCGGCAATCGGCCAGCGGTCATCGCCCTGGCTGGGTAAGTGGACGATCTCGGCCACATGCACACCTTCGGACAACCCTTCCGCTACCCGGATCAAATCCAGTGTCGCGGTGCGTGTCGGCGACGTCAGGATGATGAACGCGTCCCCATTCCGGTTGCGCGGCAGTGCGTTTGCCGGTTTGCCATCCACCGTCACGTAAAGATATGCCAGATAATCATCACGCCGCACCGGGATCGCAAACGCCGTGCCCTCAAACGTCACCGTGATGCGGTTGACGGTGTCAGCCATTACAGCCACCGGATCAGGGATCGCGGCGTCCGCTCCTAACGCGCTAAAGCGCCAGTCGCCCTGGTAAGTCGTGTGTGGGTTTTGCGCTGGATGCAGTCCTGGAATTAGCGCGTCAGCGTGATACAGCGGCCCCTGATCCGCTAGCCACGAGTCAATCACAGGGGCTAAAGCAAAGCCCTGGTGCGGATCGTCAGGCGGCAGGTCCGGCTGCCAGTGTTCCACGATCAACCCTCCGGCCCAGGGCCACTCGCTCCGTGCACGTGCAAACGCAGCACGCGTGTACTGCTGCTGTTGTGAGGCGGTCACCGCGCCCCAGATCGACGGCGGGCCGGTCCAGTCAGCGGGCAGATGATTCCATCCGAAGTTGCTGCCCCACAGCGGTTTGTGTGCATCTCCGTGCGCGACAAGCTCTTCGCGCAGCAGGATCAAGCGCGAGAAGTTAAGAATGTCCCGATCGACACGCCGGTCATCCGGCCCGGTGTTAAAGCCGTAAGGCTTGCCCGCCGCTGCATCGAAGTAATCTCCCGCACCCTGGCGATACATCGCACGCAGATACAACACGTCGTTGAGATTATCCGGCCCGGTTTCGACCGTCGGTGCCAGTGCCGCCGCGATGACGCTGGCGTTATCATCGGCGTTGTGAATCGCCCGGTAGGCTTCGCGCAGCATCGCCGCATAATGCGCCGGGCGCGGATCGAGATTGCCCCAATGCTCCTTAATGTTTGGTTCGTCCCATACCTGGTACTTGTCAATTGATGCGCCATAACGTGACGCAACAGCACCAGCAAATACAGCATACGCGCTGACACTGGCAGGCGGCGCGTAAGGATGTTCCGGCGCGAGATGATGCCGCGCCCACTCCGGCGTGCTGTCCAACACGGCGACCAATGCCAGCGCCGGATGAGCGTCCACCGCCGCGACAATCGTATCATACGCGGTCCAGTTGTAACGTCCCTGCTGCGGTTCGATCGTGGCCCACAGAAACGGCTGCCGCACCCACACAAACCCTGCGGCAGCGATCCGATCCAGTTCGTGGTCAAGCGCGGCGCGCTCGTATTGCGTAAGGTCGACGTTGACCCCCGCCAGCGGCAACCGATGCGGGACATCAAGCGTGCCGGTCGCATCAACCCAACCTCGCAGGTCAGCCGCACGCCGATCGAGCGTCGCCCATGCGCCGACCGCGCTACCCAGCACCAGGGCAACACATACCCACCATACGATCCAGGTTCTGTTCATCGTATCCGCGACCACCGGGGCCGTGAAGCCAGCCCGCCACTCGTGATCGGATAAGCCTGCTCAGACTTCAGATCGATAATCCATAGATTGCCCTGGTAAATCAACGCGATCTGGCGCCCGGTCGGACTCCAGGCAATGCCGTCTTCAGGGTCCGGCGCACGCAGCCCGGGCCGATCCCGGCCAGGAAACACCACGCGCGCGTTGCTACCATCCCGATCAACTACCACGAGATCGTATGCCGTCCCAGGGCTGTTTAACGGCTCGCGCGCCTGAAAATACGCGATCTGATAAGCGGGGTTGCCGTCCGCTCCCTCGTAGGTCGGCGAGTATGCCGGGCTGGACCAGATGCCGCTCTCTGGGAGCAGCGGGTTGACCACCAGGCCGCCGGGCACATCGATCACCGCGATGTCGAAGATGATGCTATTTTCCGGTGCTTCATCGGCATATGGCTCGCCATGTACGGTTGTGATCAGGTGCCCATCATCCGACCAGGACAGTGTCGGAACCCACACCATTGCCCCCTGGAACCGTTCCAGCAGTGGTGCATACTCCGCAAAAGCGAGCAGTGTCTCGAACTCGCCGGTTTCCAGGTTCACCAGGCCGACGCTATCGGCATTAGCCCACGCCAGATACTGTCCATCCGGCGACCACAGGAACCGCCGCCCCCAGTATGCATAGCTGCCCAACGCGTTCGGCGCGATCAATTCCCGAAACTCGTTTGATAGAATCGAGCCGGAGTCCGGGTTCAACGGCGCGAGATAAAGGTCATTGAATGCTGACCAGCCCGTCCCATCGTTGCGCGGGCGGGCAGTTGAATAACTTACCGTGTACGCGCGCTCAGCCTGCACCCACTGCGCAACTCGCACGTCGTCCAGCAACAGCGGCACCGGCTCAGGAAACGCAGCAGTGATATCAAGAATTGCCCATAACTCGTTGGAAAACTCCGGGTCGTCCTGGTCAGGCGTGCTGCGCGTGTATAGCAATTGCTTGCCGTCCGGCGACAGATCAAATACACGCCCATCCAAAAGACCATCCTCGGTCAGCGGGTTCAAATTGGTGGTTACACCCTCGATAATCCAGGCCTGCCCGCCATCGATAAACGTCAGTATGCCATCGATCGGGATCAGTGTTTCCAACGGCTGGCTGTAAACGAAGATAATCTCGTCGCGCGGCTCTTTCACCACGATCTCGCTGATTTTCTCGCGCCTGGTTTGCACGCCGTCCTTTTCAATGATACGGTAGCACACCTGCAGTTCACCGTTTTCGCCTGTCTGCCCCAGAAACTCCTCGCCCGCCTGTAACCCCTGCCGGGGCTGCCGCACGGTTTCATAGGGCAGCTCGGTGATCTCGCACTCTTCACGGTGCTGCACGCGCGTCACAGTAATCCGCATCCCGTCCCGAATCTGCGTCTGCAGCAGCGGGTTGACCTCGTCGTACTCACCGAGCGTGACTCCCACCTCGCGCAGAAACTGCCCGACCGAAATCTGTTTGCTGTAGCGATACACAACCCGTCCGCCATCAACATCCACCGTGATCGTAAAATCATCCGGCCCTCGATTGTCTTCCTGGCATGCTGCCAGGAGCAACCCCAGCAATAGAACACTCCACACGATGATTAATTTTCGCATTAATGGTACCATCGCCTTAGATAACACCTCAACTCACACGGTGTATGATAGATGTACAGTTACACGGCTGACTGTTATCCTATTCGCAAACCAGCCAAAGCACCACGCGAACCGTGTGCCTGGCACAAAAAACACACCACAAACCGATCGTGTGCGCAACGAAACGCGCGTCAATTGGTTGTAGAACTATGGTACACGACGACGCAGATTGATCAAAAAAGGGGTGGCATCGTGGACAAGCGAGCACAAGCGTATGCTGACAATCTACCAGAAGTTGAAACGTCCCGGCTGCCACTAGGCACGCTTTTTCTGGCACAGGGACGTATCTACCAGGTCACTGAAACCAGTGCCGGCGGCTTCCACAAAGCACGTGAATGGCGCAAGACCGAACGGACAGACGTGGCATTGGTTCCCGGCTCGTTTCCCAGCCGGTTTCTGCCGTTGATCCGGCGTGGTCGGGTGCTGCCGGTATACCGGTCGCGCCAGGAACTCACCGATGACAACCAGTTGTTATGTTTTGTGTTTCCCACCGAAACGCTGGCTCTTGAGGCGGCTGAATTGGATGTCGCCCTGGTGCAAAGCGGGGGCGTGTACGTGCGCGCGCATGGCGATGAGCCAGCCTTCGCCGCGACGGATGGCGTGCACAACTACCGGCTGTATTACTACCGGCAGTCCGCTGCGGGACAAAGAACAAAACTCACGCGGCTGGAAAACCGTCCCACGCGATTCACGATCAAGCCGCACACGGAAGGTCCCGAATACTGGCGGCTGCTGTCGCGCTGGGTTGAAGCCTTGCCGAATTTTGATGTCACGCGCCCGATCAAACGCTTGGACGTTTCCGAGTTAGAAAAGCCTCTGCCACATATCCCTGACAACTCGTAACTCGGAATCCCCACCAAACAGTACAGCGACAGCCCGCTGGCAAAAACGCCCCCAATCGCGCGGATTGGGGGCGTTGTGGTGTCTGTAGTACTGCCCGCAGCGGGTTAGTTGATCCCCGCCGCCTGGCGAACTTTTTCGAGCGTTTGCAGCGCGGTGAGGTTACGCACGTTGTAGCCGTAGCTCAACGCTGCATCTGTCAGTATGCCGGCGCCCTCAGGTGCCACGCTGGACGGATCTGTGATACCGCGATCGTTCATCGCCTTCCACAGATTCCACAGCGGGATACCCTGGATGCCAGATTGCGAAGCGACCTCGACGATCGCCTGGTTGTAGGGCAACAGCTGCTCGCTAGAAACCCCATTACCAGCGGGGATCGTCGCCAGGACCGGGATCGTGCCGTACTCGCTCATCATTTCAGTGACCATCGCCTGTAACTCGGCGCGGAACTGCTCCGGCGGCAGGTACGTCACGTTCGGCGCGCTGAAACCGATCAACGTGATGCTGGGCTTGGTCAGCGCTAACTCGCACGCCAGCCGCGTATCACCGCCAACCCCTGCACAGACATTGTTAGGAGCCGGGCCGTTGACCGTATCGATGCCGAATCCTTCACCTGCTGCGACGCTATCCACGTTGAAGCTGTTGAGCTCTGGATCATCCTCGCGCACTGGCGCTTGGCTGAAGAAGTCAATCGTCGCTTGCAGTTGCCCGTAGTTGCCGAGGTCGTATTGATCCCCTGCAAACGGAGCCATGAAGTTCGGCTGCTCCATTGTCTCGTCACCCACCCGGCCAAACGCCCCAGCTTGAACGCCAAAGTTCCGCTGTCCGCTCTCGAACAGTTGGCTCAGCGTCTGGGCCATTGACTGTGGGATGTCCGGTACCACCGGATACGCGTTCAAATCAAAGCCGCTCGGCGCGCTAGACACGGTCACGTTGAACGTCACCGTCACGACACCGCCCTTGGCATCATCTGCTGTCAGTTCAACCACTGCCGTGCCTTCGGCCACCCCCTGAAGCGTAACCGCTTCGGTGCCACTGGCCTCGGCTGTGACCACGCCCGGATTCTGCGACATCGCAACGAGCGCCACCGGATCGCCATCCGGATCAGACACGCTCACCGGCACGCTGATCTGCTCGCCCACGTTCAGCGCCTGGTCCGGTACCGGCTGGAGTTGCGGCGGGTTGTTTTCCTCGTTAACCAGCACGCGGAACGACACCTCAACCGGCGGGTTGACGTTGTCCGTCACCGCCAGCACCACCGTCGCCGAACCGGCTCCCACACCTTGCAGCGTGATCGTCCCCGGCTGGCTCACTGTCGCCGTCACCACGCCCGGATTGTCCGAACTCGCCGACGCCGTCAGCGCGTCGCCGTCCGGGTCGCTCGCCGTGTACGGCACGTCGACCTGCTCGCCCACGTTCAGCGCCTGGTCCGGCACCGGCTGGACCTGCGGCGGGTTGTTCGGCGCGTCCACCGTCACGGTGAACGTCACCTCGACCGCCGGGTTGACGTTGTCCGTCACCGCCAGCACCACCGTCGCCGAACCGGCTCCCACACCTTGCAGCGTGATCGTCCCCGGCTGGCTCACCGTCGCCGTCACCACGCCCGGATTGCCCGAACTCGCTGACGCCGTCAGCGCGTCACCGTCCGGGTCGCTCGCCGTGTACGGCACGTTGACCTGCTCGCCCACGTTCAGCGCCTGGTCTGGCACCGGCTGGACCTGCGGCGGGTTGTTCGGCGCGTCCACCGTCACCGTGAACGTCACCTCGACCGCCGGGTTGACGTTGTCCGTCACCGCCAGCACCACCGTCGCCGAACCGGCTCCCACACCTTGCAGCGTGATCGTCCCCGGCTGGCTCACTGTCGCCGTCACCACGCCCGGATTGTCCGAACTCGCCGACGCCGTCAGCGCGTCACCGTCCGGGTCGCTCGCCGTGTACGGCACGTTGACCTGCTCGCCCACGTTCAGCGCCTGGTCTGGCACCGGCTGGACCTGCGGCGGGTTGTTCGGCGCGTCCACCGTCACCGTGAACGTCACCTCGACCGCCGGGTTGACGTTGTCCGTCACCGCCAGCACCACCGTCGCCGAACCGGCTCCCACACCTTGCAGCGTGATCGTCCCCGGCTGGCTCACCGTCGCCGTCACCACGCCCGGATTGCCCGAACTCGCTGACGCCGTCAGCGCGTCACCGTCCGGGTCGCTCGCCGTGTACGGCACGTTGACCT
>CAYRNY010000014.1:0-63225 GCA_964425755.1 uncultured Anaerolineaceae bacterium | reverse complement strand
CTCGCTGACGCCGTCAGCGCGTCACCGTCCGGGTCGCTCGCCGTGTACGGCACGTCGATCGTACTCCCCGCATTCAAAGTCTGCGGGCTGATGGGATCAACAACCGGCGGTTCATTGGTTTCGTTAACCGTCACCGTGAACGGCATACTTTGTGCCGGATTGTTACCGTCATCTACTGTCAACGTAACGGTAGCAGACCCCGCACGCACACCGTTTAACGTGATCGTGCCGGGCGTGTCGATCGCCGCCGTGACCACATTGGGATTATCCGAGCTCACCGATGCCGTCAATGAATCGCCGTCAGGATCGACTGCCGTGTAGGACACATCCAGCGTTTCGCCGGTATTAAGCGTCTGCGGGAAGATCGTTTCGATCTCCGGCGGGAGATTGACCGCTGCAACCGACACCGTAAACGACGCAGAAACTGCCGGGTTATTGCCGTCATCCACCGTCAGCGTGACCGTAGCGGTGCCGGCGCTGATACCGGTCAGTTCGATCTGGCCGGACGCGGGAATCGACGCTGTGACCACGCCTGGATTGTCCGAGCTTACCGACTCATCCAGCGGATCGCCTTCCGGATCGGTCACGGTGTAATTCACTATGCGCGTTTCATCGACACTCATGGTCTGCGGTGATATCGGCTCGATCGCTGGCGCCACGTTCCCCGGCACGACCGTCACCGGGAACGTAACAATCGTCGGCGGGTTCACTCCGTCATCTACCGTTAACGTAACGGTTGCAGGCCCGGGATTCCCCGCGACAAGCTGGATCGTTCCCGGCGCGGTGACCGTTGCGGTGACGACATTAGCCGTATCCGAGCTCGCTTGATGTTGTAGCGAGTCGCCATCGGGATCGCTGGCGGTGTAACTCACGTTCAGCATATCACCCGCGCTGAGTGTCTGCGCCGGGATCGCGTCGATCTTTGGCGGCTGGTTCGGTCTGCCGACGGTCACTGAAAACGCTGTATTAACCGTCGCGCCCCGGTTGTCCGTGACGGATACCGTGACATTTGCCGTGCCTACGTCCACGCCCGTCAGGCGCAGCGCGTTCCTGCTCACAGCTTCTGCCGTGACGATCGCCGTATCTTCTGACCGCGCGGTCACAGTTAACGGGTCACCGTCCGGGTCCGACACTGCCAGGGTGATATCAGCGACCTGCCCCTTTTCGATCGTTTGAGGCAAAATCGGGCTGATCTGCGGGGCCTGGTTCTGCCCCTGCACCGTCACGATAAACGCCGTGCTGGTAAGCCCGCCGTTGTTGTCGTTTGCAGTCACCGTGATCGTGGCCGTTCCGGCGGTCACGCCGTGCACTGTGAGCTGTGACGTGCCTGTTACCTCTCCCGTCGCGATCGCATCGTTGCTCGATGACGCGAACAGATTGACTGTATCGCCATCCGGGTCGCTGGTTGAAACCGGGATATCGATCTGCGAGCCGGCATTCACCTGCTGGCTCGGGATGGGATCAATCGTCGGCGGACGGTTCGGGCGCGGCGTTGGCGTCAAGGTCGGGACGGCTGTCGGAGCCTGATTTGACACGCGCAGCCCGGTAACCAGTGCAAATGTGTCCGTGCCGTCATTCAACCAGACATGTACGCGTAACTGGTAGCGGCCATCCGTGAGTGTGGTCGTGTTCCATGCCCCTAACGCCCCATTGATCACGGGCTGGTTGCGGGGTGCAGTCAAGGCAAACCACAGGTTATTCGGATTCGGGTCGGGCCCCCACTCCAGCGCGTACTGCAAAAAACGCGGGTGACTGGCGCTGCCCACCACCGTGATATAGCCTGCGATCTGGCTGCCACTGACCGGGTAGGATATCCGCACGTCATACGGAAGCCGCGTCGCGGACGGAAGCTGCGGCGTCCAGGTTGGAATAGGTGTTGATGTTGGCAGGAACGCAATACGCGTCGCCGTCGGCACAACCGGAGAGAATCCGCCGCCCGGCGTCAGCGTTGGGAACGGCGTAAACGTAGGGAACGCGGTTCGCGTCGGCGGCGGTGTTGCCGTGACAGGGATCGTCGGCTGCGATTCTGCCCCTTCGTCCTCATCATCCCCCCGGCTGAGGCTGCATGCAGACCCCACCAATACAAACAGCACCAGCACCAGTCCCAACCGGACCAGAGTGGAGCGTCGAAGCACAGTCATGGTAGTCACCTTCCAGTTAGCGTTAGCTCGCACATGAACTACAAAAGAGTTTTTCGCCTAATTTCAGTCTAACTGAAATTGTACAACCGTTACATTACCCTTACAACGCGCGTCCCCAACGCAACGCAAACGATCGCGCGCCGCCGTAGAACGTATGACGAGTCGCCGCGCTTCTCCCGCAGACGAACTTGAGAAACACGCGCCCAACCCAAAAGCAAACAGAAAACGCGAGCAAACGACGGGACGTCTGCTCGCGTTGGACTGCGGTTGCAGAATGCAGGTAGCCGCTAACGGTTGTTACCGGCCAACCCCAACAATCCCATCGATATCTTCGGCTGGCGAGACTTCTCTTCGTCCTTGCCGAACTTGATCACCTCGCCTGTATCGGTGATCGCTTCCACTGCCAGACCGAGACTCTGGAGTTCCTTCACCAGGACGCGGAAGCTCGCCGGAACACCCGGTTCTTCGATCGGGTCGCCTTTCACGATCGCTTCGTAGGTCTTCACACGCCCTTGCACATCGTCGGACTTCACGGTGAGCATTTCCTGCAACGTGTGCGCTGCCCCATACGCCTCCAGCGCCCACACCTCCATCTCGCCGAAGCGTTGGCCGCCAAACTGCGCCTTACCACCCAGCGGTTGCTGCGTCACAAGGCTGTAGGGACCCGTTGACCGCGCGTGAACCTTGTCCTCGACCAGATGCGCCAGCTTGAGCATGTGGATAATCCCGACTGTGACCGGCTGGTCAAACGGTTCGCCGCTCTTGCCATCGAAGAGGCGCTGCTTGCCATAGATCGGGATCGGTTCGTCAAACCTGATCGCGACACGACGCGCCAGCTTGCGCAACTCCTCTTCCGACAAGCCGGGTTCAGGCATCTCACCGGTGAGCTGTTCGATCCACAGTTCAAGTGCCGCGATGCGCGCGTAAGTGTCGCATCGATCGCGCTCATCGAGACTGATCATCATATCCGGGAAGGCCAGGATTTCCTCCGGATCATAACCCTTCTCACGCAACCATTCCGCCACCACTACCCGGCGCGCATAGACGTATTCCAGCGCCAGGCGCTCGGCGTCGTACAGGCCAGTCTCACCCAGCCAATGATCGATGTAAAGGCGGCGCGCTTCGTCATCGTCTTCCAGATACTCGGTATCGTATCCTTCGTCCTCGAGCCACTGCCACGCCCGCTCGGTGATGTCCTCCCAGGCACGGTCGATCATCCACGCGCGTCCCAGCTCCGCCTCGATCTCTTCCTCTTCTGCGCCGTCGAACACCGGCGTGATCGCGCGGAACCCCAGACGGTCAGCCGCCCAGCCAAGATGCGTCTCCAGCACCTGGCCGATGTTCATACGTCCTGGCACACCAAGCGGATTCAAGATGATTTCCACCGGCGTACCGTCTTCGAGGAATGGCATGTCTTCGATCGGCACGACCTTCGAGATCACGCCCTTATTACCGTGGCGGCCTGCCATCTTATCGCCCTGCGTCAGCTTGCGTTTCTGCGCTACACTAACCCGCACCATCTGGTCGACGCCCGCGGGCAGATCGCGGTGCTCTTCGCGGGTGAAGATTTTGACATCGACGACTTTGCCCTTTTCACCGTGCGGCAATCGCAACGATGAATCCTTCACTTCGCGCGCCTTTTCACCAAAGATCGCACGCAGTAGTTTTTCCTCCGGGCTGAGTTCCTTTTCACCCTTCGGCGTGATCTTACCGACCAGAATATCATTCGGGCCGACCTCCGCGCCGATGCGGATGATGCCGTGTTCATCGAGGTCTTTGAGCGCATCTTCGCCAACGTTCGGAATGTCGTAGGTGATCTCTTCCGGGCCGAGCTTGGTATCGCGCGCTTCGACTTCGTGCTTCTCGATGTGGATCGACGTAAACTTGTCGTCGCGGACCAGCGCCTCGCTGATGAGCAAAGCGTCCTCGTAGTTGCCACCCTCCCAGGACAGGAACGCGCACAACACGTCATGTCCCAGGGCCAACTGGCCGTAAACCGTTGAGGAACTGTCCGCGATCACATCACCACGCCGGATCATCTGGCCCTTGTTCACAACCGGGCGCTGGTCGATGCACGTCGACTGGTTCGAGCGATTGTATTTTCGCAACCGGTACTCGTGCACGCCGTCCGGAACGCCATCTTCCTGGTTCACGTAGCGCGCACGCGCTTCTTCGTCGTGCACCAACACCCAGATGCGGTCGCCCTGTACCGAGAGGACTTCGCCATCCTCATCGGCAACCAGCACCTGCCCGGAATCATACGCCGCCTGGCGCTCGACACCGGTGCTGCAGATCGGCACATCCGGCTTGAGCAACGGCACGGCTTGGCGCTGCATGTTCGACCCCATCAAAGCACGGTTCGCGTCGTCATGCTCCAGGAAGGGGATCAGCGCTGCCGAGATACCGACGATCTGGCGCGGGGCAATGTCCATGTAATCAACGCGATCCCGGTTTACCACCAGGAAGCGCTGGTGATGCCGCGCCGACACTTGATCGTTGACGAATTGCTTTCGTTCATCCAGCGGTGCATTCGCCTGCGCGATGACGTAGAAGTCTTCATCATCCGCCGAGAGATAGACCGTTTCTTCCCCAACAAATGGCCGGATCGGAATGATGTGCTGGCCCATCGCAGCCAGGCGTTCGCGCACATCCTCATCGATGATTGTGCCCGCCGGGATCGCCTCGCCCGATTCTTCATCCACTATCTCAGCGCGTAGCTCGCAGCCCAGCAAACGCTCATCGTCAACGGCAAGCTCGCGATAGACCTTGCGGTACGGCGTTTCGATGAAACCGTACTCATTCACGCGACCGTAGCTCGCCAAACGCCCGATCAGGCCGATATTCGGGCCTTCAGGCGTCTCGATCGGGCAAATGCGCCCGTAGTGGCTGTGATGCACGTCGCGCACATCAAAGCCCGCACGCTCGCGCCGCAGCCCGCCCGGCCCTAACGCCGACAGCGTCCGCTTGTGCGTCAGTTCGGACAGGGGATTGGTCTGGTCCATAAACTGCGAGAGCTGGCTAGAGCCGAAGAACTCGCGTACAGACGCCACCACCGGGCGGATATTGATCAGTGTCATCGGCGTGAGGCTGTCCGTCTCGCGAATCGACATACGCTCGCGGACCACGCGTTCCATGCGGCGCAGACCAATGCGCAGCGAGTTCTGGATCAACTCACCGACCGTCTTCACGCGGCGGTTGCCCAGGTGGTCGATATCATCAGGCTCTTCCAGCCCGTTGTTGATCATGATCATGCGCTCGATCAGTTTGACCAGATCGAACTTCGTGATCGTGCGATGCTCGCGCGGCACCACGTCGTCGATCCGCAAGCGCTGGTTGAGCTTGTAGCGCCCAACGCGCTCCAGGTCGTAGCGCCGCTGGTCGAACAGTTGGCTTTCCAGGTAATCACGCGCATTGTCCAGCGTAGGCGGATCCCCAGGGCGCATCCGTTTATAGAATTCCAGGAGCGCCGCTTCCGCAACGGTCAGCCCGTCGCGCAAATCCCACTCCGGTTCCATGCGGATCGTGCCTTCCATATACTGGTGATCGGGGTTGTTGTCCACGTTCGCATACAGCGCCAGCAGCTCCTCGTCCGTCCCCTCCTGGATCGGCGAGTGTGCGTCGAAGCCGTCACGAACCGCTGCGAGCGCACGCAACAGGATCGTCACCGGAATCGTGCGCTTGCGATTGAACTTGATCGCCAGGTAATCGCTCTTGCGCGTCTCGAACTCCATCCACGCGCCACGATCGGGGATCATCTTGGCCGTCGAGAGCCGCCGCCCTGTCGTCCGGTCTTCTTCAGCGGCAAAATACACACCCGGTGAACGGATCAACTGGCTGACAACGACGCGCTCCGTACCGTTGATGATGAACGTCCCCTTTTCGGTCATCAGGGGAAAATCGCCCATAAAGATATCGGAAATTACGACCTCGTCGCCCGCCGCGCGGTTAACCAGCGCCACCTTCACATACAACGGGGCGGCGTATGTGATATCGCGCTCCAGGCAGATCTCCTCCGGGTACTTCGGCTCGTCAAACCAATAGTACAGTCCGAATTCTTCCGCCTCTGGCGTATTACCGGGGAAGTAAAGACGCAGGTTCCCATTGAAGCTTTCAATGGGACTGATTTCATCGAATAGTTCGTTCAGTCCTTCGCTGTAGAATCGCTGGAACGACTCAAGCTGAATCTCAATGAGTGAGGGCAAAGCCTGCACATCAACCGTGCGTGCATAGTTCTTGTCATCTAGCCGCCGCTGCATTCATTACTCCTCGAGGACACTTTCGGCAAACACCACCACCAGACAGGAAAATTTTGAAGCTGAACGCATAGGGCTGTTAGCTTCAACCGGTTTGATGCGACTGTTTGTAGAGGTCAAACACTTTGTCCAGACAATTGGGGTACAAGAACTTATAGTTTATCACGGATAGGGAATTTGTCAATAAGAATACGCGCGCATTTGCATATGGCCGCGGGCGGTATGCATCACACAAACTACCGCAAGGAATTACGTGTGCTCTCACGAACGACGCCGGCCAGTCCCCGCTTTGATCCGGAGCACTATCACTCTCGATAGTTATATCATAAAGGTTTTTCGGCGTTTTTCCACCCTCAATTTTCCCTGCACTTCACCCCACCCATAACAGTTGGTTGCAGATCAATTGCTTGTCCTCGACAACAATGCTAAACTTATGCGGGCCACATTTTAAAACAATTCTTTGGCATCAGCCGACCCAACTACAGTCCACCCAGCCCGCACTTGTGATACACAATGACAGGATAACAACCATGGGATCACGTCTTTCTCGCCTGAGCCGCACCACACCACCACCGGACGGATCATCGCAATCTGGCGGTAAAACAAGCAAACTGGAGGCATTATCGCCTCAACCGCGCCCCAAACGCGAGGCGTCCGCATCTCAAAAGCGCCGCACAACACCGCGCGTAGCGGCATTGCGCAAGCAGCTTCGCCCCAAGCTGCTTTCCACACCCGACGAACTCGACCAGATGGAAAGCACCAACCCTGAACACCAACAGATCGTGCGCGACCGTCTGAAAATTGTCCTTGAGCGCGGGCGCGTCCAGTTGACCGCGGCAGAGCAAACGGAACTGGAGCAGGCCCTGATCAATGACCTGCTTGGATTCGGCGCGATTGAACCGCTGGTGCAGAACAAGGGGTACTCCGAGATCATGGTTAACGGACCGGATATGATCTTCTCCGAATTCCGGGGCAAGCTGATCGAAACGGAATACACCTTCGACGACGAAGACCACATCTACTGGACCGCGCAGCGCATCGTGCGCCCGCTGCAACGTGATCTCAACCGCCGTAACCCGATGGTCGATGCCCGTTTGCCTGATGGTTCGCGCGTGCATATCATCATTCCCCCCGCTGCACTGAACGGACCGACGATCACGATCCGCAAATTTCCTGAAACACGCCTGACCGTCGAACGGCTCATTGAGTGGGAATCATTTACCGAGGAGACCGCTGAATTTCTACAGGCGTGTGTGGTCGCACGGCTAAACATTGTGGTCTCTGGCGGCACGGGGTCCGGCAAAACGACGTTGCTTAATGTCCTGTCGTCGTTCATCCCCGAAGACGAGCGCATCGTCACCATCGAAGACTCGGCAGAACTCCAGCTTGACCAGCGCCATGTCGTCCGCCTGGAAACCTGCCCGCCGATGCCCGGCACGACCGAGGGGAGCCTCGCGATCCGCGACCTGGTCAAAGGCAGCCTGCGTATGCGCCCGGACCGTGTCGTTGTGGGCGAATGCCGGTCGGGCGAGGCGCTCGACATGTTGCAAGCGATGAACACCGGGCATGATGGCTCGCTGACGACGGTCCACGCGAACAGCCCGCGCGACGCGATCGCACGGCTGGAGACGCTGGCACTAATGGCCGGCATGGACTTGCCCGTTGACGTGATCCGCCGGCAAATTGCCAGTGCCGTCCACCTGATCGTGCAACAAGCACGTCTCAAGGACGGCAGCCGCAAGATCATCCAGGTGACAGAAGTCCAGGGAATGGAAGGCGACCGCGTCACGATGCAGGATATCTTCGTCTATCAGACTCCCGACCAGGTGGGCACAGGGCCAAGCCATGCCGGGGGCGGCACGCTCAACGCCACCGGATTCCGGCCCAGCTTCATGGACCAACTGGAACAGGCCGGATTCAAGCTCAGCGGGCGTATCTTCGGTGCGGGCCGGAAGTTCAGCAACGGCTGAGCATCCCCTACCATGCAAATATCGCGCTCTGGCGGTGGTGCCGCTGTCAGGGCATTTTTATGTTATGTTCTAGGTAAACTCGCTTAACGCAACCAAGACAACAGGCCATGAAACAATCATCCAACCACCATGCGACACATACCGCACTCCCGGACCTTTCCACTACGGAAGTCACGCGTTACGCCCGGCATATTATCCTGCCCCAAGTGGGCGAGGACGGCCAGCGCAAGCTCAAGGCGGCCAGCGTGCTTATCGTCGGCACAGGCGGACTCGGCAGCCCGGTCGCGTTGTACCTGGCAGCGGCAGGCGTGGGCCGGATCGGTCTTGTCGACTTCGATGTGGTGGACGTAACCAATTTGCAGCGGCAGATTGTGCACAGCGATACGATGCTTGGCGTGCCAAAAGTCGAATCGGCTGCCGCGCGGCTACGCTCGGTCAATCCGCATGTCCAGATCGATCGGTACAATACTCCCCTGACCAGCCACAACGCGCTTGACATACTCGCGCCCTATGATCTGATCATCGACGGAACCGATAACTTTCCAACGCGCTACCTGCTGAACGACGCGACCGTGATGCTCGGTAAACCGCTGGTTTACGGCAGTATTTACCGTTTCGAGGGCCAGGTGACCGTTTTTGACGCGCGGCAAGGACCTTGCTACCGCTGCCTTGTCCCACAACCCCCGCCCCCAGAACTCGTGCCGAGTTGCGCCGAAGCGGGCGTGCTGGGAATCCTGCCTGGCACGATCGGCACACTCCAGGCAACCGAAGCGATCAAGTTCATTCTCGATATCGGCGATCCCTTGATCGGGCGGCTGCTGTTGTACGATGCGCTGGCGATGAGTTTTGACGTGATCACGCTGCCTAAACGTCCAGATTGCCCGGCGTGCGGGGAGAACCCAAGCATTACAGAGTTGATCGACTACGAAGAGTTCTGCGGCATGCCCGCCTACGAACGCAGCGAGATACCGGTGGTTGAAGAAACCAAACAGGATACACAGCAGGTCAACATTTTGGTAGAAGATGTAAAAGCGCGGCTTAACAGCGAAGATATCCTGCTGCTTGATATCCGCGAACCACAGGAACTCACCATCTGCCAGATCGACGGCGCGCGTCACATCCCGTTCAGCCAGATCAACTCGCGCTGGCAAGAAATCCCGCGTGACCAACCGGTCGTGGTGTTCTGCCATCTGGGCATTCGCAGCAGCACCCTGGTTGAGCAACTGCGTCAGGCGGGGTTTGACAATGTACTGAACATGGTCGGCGGGATCGACGCATGGTCTCGGGAAATCGACCCGTCGATCCCGCGCTATTGAGTGGCAGGAGACGTGATTTTAGCCGTTAACGGCCCGGCTCGTCTGGCACCACGCCAGAGTCAAACGCTGCACGCGCGTACTCTTCCAGGTTTTCTTCGGCAAGCGGCAACGTCATATCAGCGCGCAGCAAGCGCTCGCGGCGTTTCTGTGCGCGTCGTAGCAGCCGCTGGACGTCTTTGTCGTCCGGCAGCAGTTCACTGGCAGATTCCAACAACTGCAGCGCGCGATTCAGCAGCAACGCATCATCAATCAGCAGGCGCGCCAGTGCCAGTTCAGTACGCCCGAGTAGTTCTGGCTCAGCCAGCCGAAGCGCAAAATACAGTGCGCGGCGGTAGAACGTAATCGCCATATCACGCCTGCCGCTGGTCTCCATCAGGTTCGCCAGTTTGCTCAGCTGGACGAACTGCGGGCGATCCTCTTCAAGTGCCTGGGCGGTTTCGAGCGCGCGCGTATAGTACGCTTCTGACTGCGACCAGTTCATCTGGCGCATATTCACATCGCCCAGCAGATTCAGCACTCGACGCAGCAGGTCCCAGCGGCCCTCATTCTCGAAGATCGGCAGTGACTGCTGCCACACGCCGATCGCTTCATCTACGCGCCGCTGTTTCATGTAGATTCGCCCCAGTTTTTCCAGCGTCAAGCCGATATCGAGCCACGCCTCAACCGGGCGCAGCGCGCTGATCGCCTCACGGTAAGCCATCTCCGCGCCGTCCAGCCGCCCCAGGTCATGCTGGAGATCGCCGAGGATGCACAACATCTCACCCTCACGCTGCGGATTGTCCGTTTCCTGGGCGAGCGTCATCCCGCGATCCAGGTATGCCAGCACATCATCATACCGTTCCGTATTCAGGTTCAGCTTTGCTAATGCCTCAATCGCTGCCAGCTCGTCCTGCACGTTGCCGTCGGCCTGGTAGCCCTCCAGCGCCTGCTGGTACTGCGCGATCGCTTCATCCGGCTCGCCCTGTTCAACGGTTTCTACGCTCAGTTTTTCCAGCGCTTCAACATCCTCCGGAAGCGTAACCTGTGCCGCAGTCAGCACGCCTGCATCTTCAGCGTGATCACCCTGTTCAAACGGAGCAGTTCCAACCTCCGGAGCAACCTCGTCTTCCGCCACATCCATCGCACCGGCTGAAGAGACGTCTTCCGCCGAAGCCTCTTCCGGCAGATCGGCCACCGGCGCGGCTGGCGTCACAACAGCTTCGGGCGATCCAGATGGCACGTCCTCTTCGGCTTCAGGCTCCTTTTCCGGCACAGCTTCACCCGCCACAGCCGGCGCGTCATCCCGATCTGCCGTTTCGGGTTGCGGTGGCAATTCTCCGAGCACGCCATAATCAGCGGCGTTCGGATACTCGATCAGGTAATGCAACCATGCCAGCTCTGGCTCAAAGCGCCGCAATGCGACAAACCCCTCATCAAGCGTTGTGTCAAGGGGCTGCGTTAACTCACGCAAGAAATCAAGTTTGCCGTGCCTGGCCGCATGGAGTCCTGCGCCCAACATGTTCGGAACCTCGGTTGACAGGCGGTTGTAGTGGTCAAGGTCCAATTCCCCGGTGTGACGCCGAACGTAGACCGGCAAACCCTGCAAGTAACGCGCCAGCATGGTATTGAGACGCTTTTTGCCGCGCAAAAAAGCCTGCGCAAACTCACGTACCAGACTGTGCGCGACGAAATACGGTTCCCCGTAGACGCTACGCTTGCTGGCAAAACCGCGTGCGACCAGCGCTTCCATCCGTCTACGCAGCACTTCGGGTCGCGCTCCGCTAACATCACACAGCAACTCTTCGCTTGCCCCACCCGCAAATGCAGCACCCAACAGCATCACCATCCCCTGCAGCTCGGAAGGCAGCAACCGGTACGCAGCCATCAGCACGGCGATTGCACGGTTCTTCTGGCCCGGCGGCAAATCAGGCAGGCTTTCGAGAAACTCACCGGGGGCACTCCCGGTCGCAAGCTGCCGCGCGGTCACTTCGAGCGACAGTGGATGTCCCTCAAGCACCTGCAGCAACTGCTCCAGCTCTGGGGCATCATCGGACAAGGTCCCTTCAGCATGATGCAACAACAACGCGCGCCCATCCTCTTGCCCCAACACCGTAACTTCATGCGGCGTCCAGGGGCCGCCAGCCATCGTCGGATACGTGATGATCAACGGCACACCGGATGCACACTCGCGCACGAACTGCCGCGCATCTTCCAGAAGCGGCACGCCATCCAACACAATCAACGGGCGGTTTTCGTGCAGAATGTCGCGAACTCTCTCGCATGCAGCAGACAGGTCATCCTCGAACGCAGGTATCGCGCCGCCATACGCACGTGCCACACGCGTCACCAGGCTGCGCATCGTGTCTTCGGCAACATCCAACCACAACACACCGCCAGGCAGTTCGGCATATCCCACTGCCAGCGCGGCAGCCAGCGCTGTTTTGCCAATTCCGGCGGGGCCGTGCAGCAAGACAGCGGTGCCAGCCTTCAAGGATAGCTGGATGGCGTCCAGATCAGCGTCCCGTCCGAACAATGGGGCCGGAGGGTGCACCGGCAGATTCTGGCTGCCATGAATCGGTGCTCCGTGTGATAAAACGGGTTGTTGGTTCATAAAGACCACCATTCAAGAAGTTTGGGTCTATTTTGAAATAGCTTACGGTCGGTTGCAGTATAGCAGAAGCTGCACATCTAGACTAGCAGCACCGAAAATCAAAACGCCCGGCACGTCGCGCCGGGCATCATGCAGCCACCCTGGTAGACCCGTCACTAATCCTCGTCCGGCGGTGGGACGGGCAAATCCTCGACCGGCACATCGCGGTATTTTTTCCCCACATCGATCAGCAACACCGGAATACCGTCGCGGATCGGGTACTTATACCCTGAATCTTCACAGACCAGCCAGCAGTCATGTACCAGTTCCAGCCGGCCTGGATCATCACCTTTGTCCGTATAATGCACCGCTTCGGGGCAGCGCAGGATCTCAAGCAGTTCCGGATCAATCACATGCTGAGACGCGGTTCCATCCGCCATCTGTCGACCCTCCCACAAATCACAGGTATGTGCGAGGAGTATAGCTACCCGGCGCGGCAACGTCAAGCTGCGTGCGCAGGCGAACGCGCCCCAAAGGGACACGAACACCGCCGTTTCCCGGGGTGTTCCTTCTGGCCCCAAAAAACTACCAGTTACCCATCGACAAGGCCCGCCAGCTTGACGCGGAACGTGCGAATCTGGTACGGAGACATGCTGAAGCGCAAGCTGTCGCCTAACACGTTGGCCGTGTCCGTTTCCTCTTCCAGCAGGTTGACTTCTTCAGCCGCTTCAATCTGCGCTGCAAACGTCAGCAACGCCGTGTGCCGCCCGCCATATGCCTCGTACAGACGGATAATCAGCGCCTGGTCATCTTCCGCTTTTTTGATCGTGTCCACCACAACGCCGGGGGTCCGGCTCTCTAACAATCCCCACACCGCCGGCAGCCCCACTCCACCGCCTTGAGCCGGATAAGCTTGCAGCGGATGATTGAGTCGCAGGGCTTCCGTTGGCGTGCCATTGCGCCAATCAGCGTTGTGCGGATAAAGAGCATACGTGAAGGTGTGCTGTCCCTGGTCCGCTTCAGGGTCAGGATGCACCGGCGCGCGCAGCAAGCTAAGTGTCAGGATATGGCCTTGCGCGCTGTGCCCGTGTTTGCAGTCGTTGATCAGGCTAACCCCGTAACCAGCTTCGGACAGGTCGGCCCAGCGTTGAGCGGGAACTTCGTGCTGTGCGTAGTCCCAGGCGGTGTTCTGGTGCGTCGGGCGCTGGACCGTGCCGAACTGGATTTCATACGTGGCCTGCATCGCGCGTACCGCCAGCGGGAAATGCACGCGCAGCAGAATGTGGCGTTCGTGCCAATCAACGTCGGTTTCAAAACGCAGCAGGCGTTCACCCGCCAGCAGGCTGACGCGCTGCACAATCCGCGAGCGGTTGAAGCGGTACGTCATTTCTAACGTCGCTCGCAGCGGGCCAGCTTCCAGTAGTTCAACCGTATCGGCTTCCAGCCGCCATCCTTGATCTTGCACATACGCTTCGACATCCCAGGCGTCCCATTTCGGGGGGCGATCGACATACGCCCACAGTTGATTGCCGGTTTCCCCCGGGGCAAGGACGTCGCGCTTATGCTGCCGGTCATACAGCCGGACGAGGTTGCCGCGTGCGTCAAAGTCGGCCTGCAGGCAGTTATTCTCAAGTCGTTCGCGCGTGCCGGTCACCGGGTCGTAGACCGGGACAGTGCGCGCAGTTTCAGCCGGGCGCACGAGGTACGCTTTGTGCCCATAAGCGGGGATGGTGTGCGTGATGATCAGTGCCCGGCGTGCGTCCTCATCAATCCATTGATAGGGTTTGTACCGCCCGCTGGGGCCGACGATCTCAACCGGCCCATCACCAGGCAGCGTGATCTCGACCGGGCCACCCTGTGTGGTGTCCAGCGTATTGAACACGACCACGCCTTGTTCTTCGGCATCCCAGTGAATCCGGCGCGTGATGATCTGCAGCACACGGTCACATACGCCCCGGATGCGCTCACAGGCAGCGGCATAATCGCGCTCGGCATCCTCGTAGACCTCGCGGACGCTGCTGCCGGGGAGAATATCGTGAAACTGGTTCAACAACACCGTTTTCCACACCGCGTTAATTGGGTCGTGTGGATACGTTCCTTCGAGCAGAAACGCGGTCGAGGCCAGCGCTTCGACATCATGCAAAAGCATCTCGAGTTTGCGGTTATAGCGCTTCGTGCGGGCCTGTGTCGTAAAGGTCGCCTGGTGCAGTTGCAGGAACAACTCCCCAACCCAGCGCGGCAGATCATCGCTTACGGTCTTTTCGAGCGCATGGAAGAAGTCCTCGGCTGTGCTGTGGATCACCTGCGGTACGCCGGGCAGGTTTTCCAACCGCAGGCGTCGTTCGAGCATGTCGCGGCTGGGACCGCCGCCACCGTCGCCCATCCCATACGCTACGAGCAGGTGATGGTTGGCTTCCTTTTGCCGGTAGCCGGTCCAGGTTTCCCACACTTCTTGTGGGTGAAGCGTGGCGTTATAGGTCATGCGGTCAATCCCTTCGGGACGCACCGCGAGTTCGGGCGTGGTGGCGAGATGTGTCAGAACACGGGTGCCATCCAACCCTTCCCACCAGAATGTGTCGTAAGGAAAACGCGTGTACTTGTTCCAGCTCAGTTTGGACGTGAAGAAATAGCGTATGCCGGCCAGCTTCATGATCTGGGGCAAGGCAGCGTTGTAGCCGAACACGTCCGGCAACCAGAGCACTTCAGGTCGCGTGCCAAGCACGTGCTGGAAGTAGCGCATACCGAACAGGAACTGCCGCACCAGCGATTCGCCGCCGGGGATGTTCATGTCCGGTTCAACCCAGGTACCGCCAGTTGCATTCCATCGGTTTGCTTTGATCCGGTTCTTGATCTGCGCGAACAGGTCAGGATGATCGGCTTTGACCATCTCGTAAAGCTGGGGCTGGCTCTGCGTGAACGTATAATCCGGGTACTGGTCCATCAACGCGAGCGCGGTGGCAAACGTGCGCGCCGCTTTCTCCCGCGTGACGTTGAGCGGCCACAACCACGCCACATCGATGTGGGCGTGCCCGACGGCATGGATCACAGGCCGGGGCGGATATTGACCGGGTTCGGGAAGGTTGGCAAAGACCCGTTTGTTCAGCAAGCGACGCGCTTCGGTAACGCTGGTCTCGAACGCGCGATCGGGAGGACTGAGCCAGTTGATCCGGTCGAACACTTCATCCAGCACGCGCAAGAAGAAACCGCGTTCGGGCATGCTTGCGGGCATCGTTGCGATCACATCCAGCAATGTAGCCGCGTCCCAGTACAGCCCTTCGACATCGCGATCAATCCAGACCAGATCGCTGTTGGTGAGGCGGACCCTGTGCTCGCCACGCGAGTTACCCGTAAAACACTGCATGATTGCCGTGAACGGACGCCCAACTGTGGCATGTTCGCCAAGTAAAACCTCGTGATGCATCGCGTTGACCGCCTGCGGTGGTGTTCCCAGGCCGATCACGCGGACCATTGCCTCAGGCCCCGTGAACAAAACACCGTCCGGATGGTCATGCACCACGTCAAACACCAGACGTAAGGCCGCAGGTCGATCGGCAAAGCCATCGGGGATTGTCAAATCGGCAGTCAACCAGGCCCAACTGAGGCGCGATCCCCACAGATCATTTGCGCCGATCGCCTGCCAACGCGGATCGTCCGGCGTGGGCTGTGCGGTGGCATGAGGCAGGTTGTCGATCACCTGCCACCGTATGGGAAGTGCATCACGGTAGATATAGGTGCGCAGGGTTTGGGTCAAATACGTGAGCTTTTCAATCGACAGGGGCATGAATTCAAGACTCCTGAGCGTGTATCAGCGGTCCGGTGTAGCTGTTTCGCTGGCGATGCCATTCACGACTTGCTGGAATGCGTCAGTATCTAGTTTTGCGATGCCGTTGATACCTTCAAACACGATTGCGCCCGGCGTCAGGTGCAGAGCCAGTTGTGTCTCATGCGGCACGATAAGTGTGAAATCCACACGCGCGACGGCTCCCACGACCGGTTTTCGCTGTGCGACAATGTAGACGCCATCTGCGTCTTGTTCGGTGGCAAACTCGACCCCAAAACTGCGCTGGAGACTGGCATTAAGTGTCACTTTAGGATCGGTGGTGTGGTACACGGACACACGGCAATGACTCGCGCGCAGATAAACCGTCACCGGCGGTGTGACGTTGAAAACCTGCGTGTATTGGCGCTCTGCCGAGCCGGGAACTGCGTGTGCCGCTACACCTAACGCCGTGTCAAGCGCGGTGCGCTGGCCGATTCGCAGCACCGACCGCGCGATCTGTAGGCCGCCAAGGCGCACAACGCTCTTGACGGCACGTCGAAAAATCTGCTTCACCATGTCTGCTCCGCTAACCATACGCTGATTGCCCCGGTCACAGCTTGAGGCCGTTCCAGGGGGATCATGTGCCCGGAACCTTCGATCACCACCAGTTCAGCGCCGGGAATACGTTCGCTCAGCGTGCGGCTGAATTTCAACGGGACCATGCGATCGGCATCGGAGCCGATCACCAAAGTTGGCACAGCGATCTGATCGATATAGTCACGCACGTCGAACTCCTGGCACGCGCGATAATCAGCCTGCAACACAGGGGGCGGCACGGCGAGCAAGCGTTCGCGACCCAGGCGCTTGAGATCAGCAGGTGCATCGGCGCTCCAGGCCCAATCAATAATCCAGTCAATCGTATTTAAGGTATCCTCTTCGATGCGCTGCGGCAACGTGGGGTCAACCGGGAGCTTGCTGCCGGTGGCGATTAGAATAAGTCCGGCAACACGATCTGGCAAATGGATGCTGATCTCTTGCGCGATGGCGCCCCCCATGCTGTGCCCGACGATTACCGCGCGCTCGATCGCCAGCGCATCCATAAACGCACAGACAGCGTCTGCATGGTCGCGTATGTTTGCGGTGATCTCGCCGCCTGACCGCCCGTGTGCAGGCAGGTCGAGCGCGAAGACATGCGCCTTCGCCAGCCGCCGAAGTTGGGGCGGCCAGTCCAGGCGCGATCCCCCCGCGCCGTGTACCAGCACCAGCGGTGGATAGGCCGGCTGTTTGGCTTCATAGGGGACATAGTATAGTGACCCCTGTGGCAACTCGATGGTTGGCATGTGGTCCCCTTTCCTCCGAATCGAGTGCTATGGCAGCCAAGCAAGGTAAAACGCACGCTTAGTCTACCCTTAGTGTGCATAAAAACGCCAACGCACGCAGGAAAGGGAAATGTAGCTGTGCAAGAGCACATGCCGGATGAAACACAAACAGCCGACTTCCGCGCTCACCCTGAGATGCCGCTCCGCAACATCAACTTGGTCGAACCAGCAAAAATCTGGTATAGATCAAATATACGGCATCGGTAACTCCTGATCGTCAATAGGATCAGGAGTGTTTTTCTGTTCAGGCGTGTGGGGGGCAGTACGCGTTGGCATCGCATCGCAGATAGCACCGCCGCGCACAAAAACAGGCTTGCCAGCATGATGACATGATGGTACGCTTCGGCAACTCCACACGAGGATTCCGATAAGAATAACACGCACGCCAGTAACGAGGCACGAGTCAATAAAGGTGAGCTGTGAGCAAACTGGTCATTGTCGAATCACCCACGAAAGCGCGCACGATTGGCAATTTCCTGCCCCGTGAGTATCGCGTCGAAGCCAGCATGGGCCATATCCGCGACCTGCCCGCCTCCGCGAGCGAAATTCCGGCCAAGGTCAAGCATGAGGAGTGGTCCCGCCTGGGCGTTAACGTGGAGGCGGGCTTTGAGCCGCTCTACGTGATCCCCCGAGAAAAGAAAAAGGTAGTCAAAGAGCTGAACGCGGCCCTGAAAGAAGCGGATGAGCTACTCCTGGCGACGGATGAGGACCGCGAAGGCGAGAGCATCGCGTGGCACCTGACCGAAGTGCTGAAGCCCAAAGTCCCAATCCGGCGCATGGTCTTCCACGAAATCACGCGCGAAGCGATCCAGCAGGCCCTGGAAAACAGCCGTGGCATTGACGACCAACTGGTCGAAGCACAAGAAACGCGGCGCATACTGGATCGGTTGGTGGGTTATACGGTTTCCCCGCTGCTGTGGAAAAAGATCGCGCCGGGACTGTCCGCCGGACGCGTGCAATCCGCTGCCGTGCGTTTGTTGGTCAACCGCGAGAAAGAACGTCGCCGCTTCAAGTCCGGCGCCTTTTGGGACCTCAAGGCGCTGCTTGAGTCTGATGGCGGGACGTTCAGCGCGCAGTTGATCACACTAGACGGCGTGCGACTGGCGACGGGCAAGGATTTCGACGAGACGACCGGGCATCTTAAGAAGGGCAAAAAGGTCGTTCTGCTCGGTGAGCAGGAAGCTCAAGCACTTGCTGAACGGTTGAAAGATAAACGCTGGCAGATCACCGATCTCAGCGAGCGCGACCAGACACGCTCACCTGCACCGCCGTTCACGACCTCCACGCTGCAACAGGAAGCGAACCGCAAACTCAACATGTCCGCGCGGCAAACCATGACGATCGCACAGCGCCTCTATGAACGCGGGCTGATCACGTATATGCGCACGGATTCGGTTCACCTGGCTAAAGAAGCAGTGAACACAATCCGGCAACGCGTGCGCGAACGATATGGCGCACATTACCTCAGCCAAAAACCGCGCCAATACCGCACCAAGTCCAAAGGCGCGCAGGAAGCGCACGAAGCGATCCGGCCCGCCGGACAAGAGATGCGGCCTGCCGATGACCTCGACCTCCGCGGTCAGGAATACGCCCTGTACGATCTGATCTGGAAGCGAACAATCGCCACGCAGATGACGGATGCCCGCCTGCGCATGACGACCGCGATCATCACCGTAGACAATGCCGATTTCCGCGCCTCCGGCAAACGCGTGTTATTCCCCGGTTTCTTCCGGGCGTATGTCGAAGGTGCGGACGATCCGGGCGCAGCGCTCGACGATCAGGAAACGCTCCTGCCGCCGCTGCAGGTCGGCCAGACGGTGACTTGCCGCGAACTTGAGCCGGTCAAACACGAAACCAAGCCCTCGGCCCGTTTTACTGATGCGACACTGGTGAAAGCACTGGAGAGCGAAGGCATCGGGCGGCCCAGCACGTACGCTACGATTATCAGCACGATTCAGGATCGCGGCTACGTGATCAAGCTGGGCAAACAGTTAGCGCCAACGTTCACTGCCTTTGCAGTCAATCATTTGCTGGAACAGCACTTCCCCAATCTGGTGGATACAAAGTTCACAGCGCAAATGGAGCAAGTACTGGACGACATCGCGGAAGGCAATACCGAAGGCATCCCCTATCTGAAGCGCTTCTTCCTGGGGGACAGCGGGCTGGACCGGCAGGTCAAAGCCAAAGAACAGGCGATCGACCCGCGCGAGATTCATGCCCTGGAACTGGACGATATTCAAGCACGCATACGGGTCGGACGCTACGGTGCATACGTCGAACGCGAGAACAACGGCGACGTGGTGCGCGTGTCCTTGCCGGATGATCTGCCGCCCGGCGACCTGACAGACGCTGAGATCCTGCGCCTGCTGGAAGAGAAAGAGGCCGGGCCAAAGCCGCTAGGCTACGATCCTGAAACCGGCCAGCCGGTCCTGGTGCTGGTCGGGCCGTACGGCCCATATGTGCAGCTTGGCGAAAACGACAACAACGGCAAAGAGAAACCTCCGCGCGTATCGCTACCGGAAGGGACCTCTCCGGATGAGATATCGCTCGACCACGCGCTGAAACTGCTGGCCCTGCCGCGCGAGCTGGGAAAGCACCCTGAAACGGGCAAACCCATCGAGGCAGGTATCGGGCGCTTCGGCCCTTACGTGCGCCACGAGGGCAGTTACCGCTCGCTCACTGCCGAAGATGACGTGCTGACAGTCGACCTTGACCGGGCCCTGGAGCTGCTGGCCGAGGAGAAAGGCAAACGCCGCAAATCGTCGCTGCTGCGCGACCTGGGCGAACATCCCGAGGATGGCGAAACAGTTGGCGTGTATACCGGGCGCTACGGTCCCTATGTAAAACACGGACGCACCAACGCCTCGCTGCCGAAGAATGTCGCGGTGGATGATGTCACACTGGAACAGGCGCTCAAACTGCTGGCCGACAAGAAAGCGCGCAAACGCAAAAAGAAGAAGCAGAAATAAGCGTATGCCGGTAAATTCAACGCGCCAGCGTGCTGCTACGGTACGCTGGCGCTCTGCGTTGATCGCCTGGCGCACGCCATCCGGGCTATCCCTTAACCGAGCCTGCCAGCAAACCGCGTATAAAGTACCGGCCCAGCACAATGTATACCACCAGCGTTGGCAGCGCCGCGAGTACCGCGCCAGCCATCGGCAGGTTCCACTTGACCGCCTCCCCACCCGCCAGATACGCCAGCGCCACCGTGATCGGTTGCGATTTTTCGTTGGTCAGCGTCACTGCGAACAGGAACTCGTTCCAGATCTGCGTAAACTGCCAGATGATCACCACCACAAAACCGGGAAGCGACAACGGGAACACGATCCAGCGATAAATCCCGAAGAAACCCGCCCCGTCGATCTTGCCCGCTTCGATCATATCCGTAGGGACTTCAGTGTAGTAGTTGCGAAAGATCAGCGTTGTGATCGGCAAGCCGTAGACCACGTGCGCCATGATCAACCCGTACAACGTCCCGCCGAGTTCGATATCCTGCACAAACTGGAACAACGGGATCAAAATACTCTGATACGGTATGAACATGCCGAACAGCATCAACGCGAAAACCGTGTTGGCACCGGGAAATTTCCACTTGGAGAGCACATAGCCGTTCAGCGATCCCATGACCGCTGAGAGAATCGTCGCACTGACCGTCAGCATAAAACTATTGCGCAGCTTCGGCCCGAGCTGCTCGATCGCCGTGACGTAATTCTCCGGGACCGGAATCACATCGACCCCAGCGATTTCGATCCATGACCACTCGATCTTGGACGGCAGGTTCCACACTTCGTTGAGCTTACCGGCCTCCAGCGGCGTCTTGAGACTGGTCGTGACGACGGTGTAAACCGGCAGCAGATAAATCAGCACCATCAGGATCAGAAAGGCGTAGATCAACAGCCGAAACACGCGCCGCATGATGTATGATTGTTCGCGTGCGGTTTGGCGCGCCCCGGAAGGGACGACCGCTTCCAGATCCAGTTCCTGCAACGCGTCGACATCTTCGGTCTGCCCCCAGTACCGGCCCTGGGTATGGGTATAAACCCAAAACGGCACAAGCAGTATTAGATTACCCACAGCGCCGATTCCGGCACCGATCAACGCGCCGGGCTGCGCCTCGCGTCCGTTATAGTCATACAGCAAATACGTCCCTAAACTACCGATCAATGTGCCAAAAATAACCCAATACAGCACTAATGTCATCGCCCGTTCTCCCTTAGATCTCGTGTTCGGACCGTAGCGACGTCACGAGATATGGAATGATCACCGAGGCTACCATGATCAGCAAAATCATGGCGATCGCGCTGCCGATCGCGAATTCGTTGCTGCGGAACATCTTGACGTATACCTGCACGCCGGGCACGCTGACCGGCCAATGATCGACCCCGGCCATCGCGAAGATCAGGTCGAATATCTTGAGCGAAATATGCCCCAGCACAATCGCGGCACTGAGCGTGATCGGGCGCAGCATGGGCAAGATGATTCGCGTGTACACCTGCCATTCACTGCAGCCATCAACACGCGCTGCCTCACGTAGTTCCTCAGGGATACCACGAATCCCGGCCAGGTACATCGCCATAGTATATCCCGACATTTGCCATATCGACGCGATGACGATCCCTAACAGCGCGAGTTTAAAGCCATACTCCTCAGGATAAGGTAGGTTAGGAAATCGTTCTGGCCCGCCCGTCACGTACCAGACAAACAGCACCGCAGTGGGCACGCTGACCCATGCCGCTGCACGCCGCTGCCCCTGCCACAACAAGTGAATCAGATACAGCAGGAACCCCACCAACATCGTCGCCGTGACATGTCGCGGCACAGCCTGCCAGTTAAATCTGCCGTGCATTATGGGGTCGTCCGGGTCCCAGGTGATAAAGTCATGCACTATCCACATCACAATAAGCAGCACCGGCACGCCAAAAAACACCAGGCCGAGATAGCGACGATTGCGTAACTGCTGGAAGAGAATCAGCGCAAACAGCCCAAGAATAATCACCAACGTAAGCGTCGGGACCTCATGCCAGTTGAAGGCATAATCGCGCCGGTAGTTGAGCCATCTATACCCCAGCGCATCTGCCCCGAAGATCTCCGGCAGCACGTTGATGCCGCCGTTCGGGTTCAACAGCCAGCGCCAGATCGTACCTGTCACCGCGAAAGAGAGTGCCATCGGGAACAAAAACACCGTGCGGAAGATACCCTCACCCTTGATGTTCTGGTCCAACAGTACGGCGAGCAAAAAACCGAAGACCAGGCATCCGGTCAAAAACAAAGCCGTGAAGAAAAATGTATTGACCAGTTCCTGCCGAAACCGCGCGCCCGTAAAATCGCTAAACAAGTTCTCGTAATTTTCAAACCCGATGTAGTTCCGCTGGGGTCTGGCTTCCATCCCCTGCCAATCGGTCAGCGACCAGGCAAACGTCTGACCGATAAACCCGTAGACGAAAACCCCTAACAGAATGATCGACGGCAGGATCGTCAGGAATGCCAACAGGCGATCCCGGTCAGGGTTGCGAATGACATGCATCCACCTGGCGAATTGTGATCGCGCTCGATTTTGCGTCGCTTGCATGCTCACCCTCTCTGAGTGTCCAAACTGTGATCGATATATCAGTATAGCAAACGAGGTCCCCACCATCGTATAGGCGAGGACCTCGCAATTTCAGACTATGCGAAGAACAACATAGCGTTGTTCACATGCACTTGCTATTTGCCGATACCGGCCTGGTTCGCGATGGCCTGCGCCGCGTTTGCTGCTGCGCTCGCGTTCCGCGAGTTGAGGAAGATCTCCATCACGGTCGCAAACTCGCTGCTGAACGATTCCGGAGCGACAGCGCCGTGCGCCAATGAGCCCACGACGTCGTTGGTCTTCCAGTCCGCTGCTGCCGACTGCAGGTAGGTATTGTACAGCGTCAAGTCGCTGTCCAGACGCGCCGCAATCGAACCCTTCAGCGGGTTAAAGATATCTTGACCTTCGCGCGAACCCAGCAGTCTGAGCCAGGCGACGGTCGCTTCACGATTCGGTGCACCCTGCGGCAGGCCGAAGCTATCCGACAGCATCATGAACACGCCCTCGGTGCCCGGGGAAGCAGCCCAGCCGAAATCCTCTTCGGGGGTCAACTCCAGCGTGGTCACCATGTACCCGGCAGCCCAGTCACCCATTACGTTGAACGCGGCTTCACCGTTCACAACCTTGTCGGTTGCCTGCTGCCAGGACAGCGTAGCAGCATCCACGTCGATGTTGGTGCATTCCAGGATTTCACCGAACGTCTCCCACATCGCGATGGCTTCGTCGCTGGTCCAGCTTGTCTCGGCATTCCACAGACCGCGATACCCCTCGACCCCCAACTCGGCCAGTGCGACGCTCTCCCACAGGTGGTTTACGGTCCAGTTCTCACCCACAACCAGCGGGACAACGCCTGCATCTTGCAGTGCCGGGCACATCGCCAGGAATTCATCCCAGTCAGCAGGGGGTGCTTCGATGCCCCACTCAGCGAGGTTGGCCGGGACGTACCACATCACGTTCGAGCGGTGAATATTCACCGGCACCGACCAGATGCCGTCTTCCGTGCTGATCAGGTCGAGCAGGCCCTGCGGGAAGGCATCCATCCAGCCTTCTTCTTCAAACAAGAATGTCAGGTCTTCCATGCGGTCCGCGACCACCCAGGTGCCGATCAACTCCTGCCCGGCATGGACCTGGAACGTATCGGGCGGGTCGCCGCCGAGCATCCGTGTCTTGAGCACGGCACGTGCATTCACGCCGGAGCCGCCGGTCACGGTCGCGTTATTGACCGACACGTCAGGGTATATCTCTTCGTAACGGTCGATCAACGCCTGAAGCGCGGGGCCTTCGTCCCCGGCCCACCACGAGAAGATTTCGAGTTCGCCGGACGGCCCATCCTGAGCCATCGTCGGCACAGCCATCACCAGCAAAACTACCAAAGCAACAAAAATCGACACAATCCGTTTGGTCATGTCTCTTTCCTCCTAGTTAAATGATGCTTAGACTCTTAAATCTCTTGTGAAACAGTGAGCATGGAAAGTCGTGTGACGTTCCGTACCCTCCTTTGTTCAACTGACCCAATTGGTGCTATTGCCACCACTTACCAAACAAAGCTCACACTCGTAATCATAACATACTTCTTGGCGCGTGAAAAATATCAATCGCGCGAATTTGCCTGCGAAAAGGAATATTGCTAGACCTTCCCTTACGAGTATAATCAACCTCGCGGGCAGTTGAAATCATCGAGACGGAGTTACTGCGTATGGCTGTTGGTCCTGCCGGAAGTCGCGCGACACGCGATCAGTTGGTGCATTTGAGCGACACTGTCGATGACATCATCGATGCCCTGCGGCTGCAGCGCGATACCCTCCGGCAGCACGGCATGAGTCTTCCCCCCGGCACGCTAAACGGGTTCAGAGATGTTCACCGGCAGTTGCTGGGGCTCGCGGCACGCTCAGTGCAGATTCAAAACGAACTCACCCAGCTACGCGCCCTGGCTGAGACAACCACGCTTGTGAACTCGCTGCTTGATGTTGACGACGTGCTTAACGAGGTGATCGACACGGTCATCGCACTGACTGCGGCTGAACGCGGCTACATTGTGCTGCGCAATGCGGAAACCGGGCAGATGGAGTTTCGCATCGCGCGCAACCTGGACCGGGAAACGATCGATGAAGGCAGCTTTATCGTCAGCCGTACGATCGTCGATCACGTCGCCCAAACCGGCGAACCCGTCATCACAACTGATGCCCAGCTCGATCCCAATTTCAGCAACAGCGAAAGCGTGGTCATGCACGCCCTGCGCTCGATTCTGTGCGTCCCGTTGATCGTCAAAGATCAAGTGACCGGCGTGGTTTACGTGGACAACCGCATCAAGGATGCCGCGTTCGGTGAAAAACATTTGAACGTGCTGGTCGACTTCGCCAACCAAGCCGCGATCGCGATCGATAACGCCCGCCTGTTCGCGCGGGTGCAAAACGCACTGACCGATATCATCGAGATGAAAGAGTTGATGGAAAATGTGTTCGCGTCTATCGCCAGCGGGGTGATCACCACAGATGAGGCCGACATTGTGACCACCTACAATCTCGCCGCCGAACACATCCTGGAAACGCCAGGCAGCGCCGTCCTGGGCATGCCGCTGGCTGACGCGCTTCCTGCACTCTACCCCCATATGCGCGACCTGATCGATACGGTCCGCCAGCACAGCACCCAGGAAACGCTGGAGATGGATACGCGCCTTCCTGAACGTGGGAACGTCAATCTGAAGCTCAAATTCACCCCGCTGAAAAACGGCGATCAAACCGAAGGCGTTGCGATTGTGGTCGACGATCTGACCGACATCAAGCACCGCGACGCGACGCTCAACGTCGTCCGGCGCTATCTGCCCCCGGTGATGGTGGACAACATTCAAAGCCTGGACGGGTTGGGGCTGGGTGGCGAGCGCCGCGACGTCAGCACGATCTTCGTCGAGGCCCGCCCGTTCAGCTCATTCCGCCCGCACATCCGGCCCCAAGAACTGATGGAACTGCTAAACCTCTATCTGACCACCGGCGCAGAAGCCATCCACAACCATACCGGCCTGATCGATAAGTTCATGGGCAATGAGATCATGGGGCTTTTCAACACGCAGCTAAACCCCAGCGATAACCACGCTTGGCTGGCAGTGCAGGCCGCGCTCAAAATTGCCGATGACTACATCGCCTTGCCCGAACGCACAAGCGACGACCCGACACCCTATTACCGCATCGGCATCCACACCGGCATCGCCACACTCGGCAACGTGGGCAGCGCGTCCCGCCGTGAGTTTACCGCCATTGGACACACGATCAACCTTGCCAAACGCCTGCAAGAAAACGCGAAGGCGGGGCAAATCATCATCAGCGAGGCGGTGTACCACGCGTGCCGGGACCACCTGCACAACCCCCAAAACGCGATCACCGTCGTAGCCCGCCCCAGCGTGCAGGTCAAAGGTGTGAGCCAGGCCACGACGATCTACGAGATCTGGCGCGGCACGCGTGCCAGCTAGCACATACGACAGAGTATTATGTCTAACACGACCGAGTTGAACTCATCAGTGCCCAGCGATCTGGCACGCGTGCTGCACCAATTAAACGAACTGGAAGGTATGCTGCGCAACCAGCACGATATCTTACGCCAGCGCAATATGAGCCTGCCCCCCGACATCTTCGAGCGCATCTACCACTGCCGCCACGATCTGGAAGTACTGGGCCGCCAGCTTGAAGAGATTTACACCGAACGCGATCAACTGCGTGCCGTGGCCGACACGAACCGGCTGATCAACTCATCGTTAGACCTGGACGAAGTCTTGCGCCAAGTATTGGACAACGCGATCGCGCTTACCGGGGCCGAGCGGGGATACATCGTGTTGCGTGCGTCGGATACGGGAGAGTTGCGGTTCCGAGCCGCGCGTGACCGGCACCGCCGCAATCTGGATGAGTCGCGTTTCACGGCCAGCCATACCATCATGCTTAAGGCCGCCGAAACAAGCCAGCCGGTGATCGCAGATGACGCGCTCGCGGATGCTCGGTTCGATGCGTCGGAAAGCATCATCTTTCACGCGCCACGCTCGATTATCTGCGTGCCCCTGATTTACAGAGACGGTGTAACCGGCGTGCTCTACGCTGACAACCAGCAACAGCCAAACCTGTTTGGCACGCGTGAAAAATCGCTGCTGGCCGCGCTGGCAAACCAGGCTGCGATCGCGATTGAGAACGCGCGCTTGTTCGCCCGCGTGAGGCGAGCACTGCACGAGATCACCGAGATGAAAGACCTGCTAGACAATGTCCTGGCCTCAATTGCCAGCGGCGTGATCACCACCGACCGTGATCACAACATTGTGCTTTACAACCATGCCGCCGAACATATTCTGTCCGTGCCGTACGATCGCGCTATCGGCCAGCCGTTGCATGACGTGCTGCCGGACATCTTCACCGGATTCGACGACCTGATTCGCACGGTACAACAGGAAAACCGCCAGCAAGTCATCGAAATCGAACCCGTGCTGCAAGGGCGCGGGGCAGTCAACCTCACGTTGAAGTTCACGCCGCTGCAAGACGAACAAGGTGTAACGGACGGCATCGCAATCGTGGTCGACGACCTGACCGAGATCAAGAAACGCGACGCCACACTAAACGTCGTGCGCACCTATTTACCCCCCAGCCTCGTACGCAATATCCAGAGCATCGACAGCCTGGGCCTGGGGGGGGACGAACGCGAGATTTCGATACTTTTCGCAGATGTGCGCGGGTTCACCACCTTCAGCGAACAACTCGATCCGGAAGAACTGATGACAGTGATCAGTCGCTACCTGACTGTCAGTTCAGATGCCATGCAGTTATATGATGGCATCATCGACAAATACATGGGCGACGCTGTAGTGGGGTTATTCAATACCCAGCTTAATCCCCAACACGATCATGCCGTGCGCGCAGTTCGCGCCGCGCTGTCAATGGCGTACGATGTGCGCGCGCTGCACGAGGTCCTGCCGCCCGAACAGCGCCTGTTTTACGGCATCGGCGTCGATACCGGCACGGCACTGCTGGGGAACGTTGGTAGCCCCAGCCGCAAAGAATTCACCGCGATCGGGTTCCCGTTCAATTTCGCCAAACTGCTCCAGGAAAACGCGCTCGCAAACGAGATTATCATCAGCGAGCGCACCTACCGGCTGGTTGAGGACATCGTCGAAGTCGAGGCTCTGACCCCGCGCAAAACCAAAGGCTATGCTGACTTTCACGTCATGTACCGCGTGACCGGGATCAAGCGCCGCAGGTGAACCGCCCTGCAGGAAAGCGGAAATCATGCCGCCATCACAAGACCAGATCGCACGCTTGAAAGCGGCGATTATGCGCCAACAGTCCGAAGCCGCCGATCTGGAAGCCGAAATCATTGACCTGGAACGCGACCTGGAGACATTCACACGGCGTTACGCGCGCCTGGTCCAGCCCAAAATCGATCGGCTTGAGATCATCCAACAGATGATCAAGGACCTGGAAAATGAGATCGCCCAACGCAACGCCCCACCACCCCATGACCCGCCGCTCGCGGCCTCACACGGCGCATGGACTCCGCCGCCGGATTACGTCCCGGTCGAGGAGCAGTTTCGCCGGGCATGGCAGGTGCCGCCGAAGGACGAGCGCGAAACGCAGGCATCTGCCAGCACCACACATGCGATCCCCTACGCAGAAAATGGTAGTGTACGGAGCGACCTCAAACGGCTATACCGCACGCTCGTGCGGCGTTATCACCCCGACCTGGCCACCGATCCTTCCGAGCGCGAACGCCGCAATCGCCTGATGGCCGAGATCAACGCTGCGTATAGTGATGGCGATCACGATGCGCTAGAGGCATTGGCGGCACAACCGGAAGCCGCGTCACTCGACGAACCGCTTGCCACGATCGAGCTGCGCCAGCTCCAACAGATTCACGAACAGCTCAGCGAGCGTATCGCGTGGCTGAAAAGCAAGCGTCACGAGTTGATGCACGGTGATATGATGTGGCTCAAGATTCAATCGACGCTCGCCGCGCGTGAGGGCCATGATTACCTGCAATCACTGGCGGATCGGCTCGATGCGGAATACGCGGCCTGCCTGGACCGGTTCGACGAACTCAAGCGCCGGTTGCTTTGACGTTGTTTTTCCGATCACGCTGTGCATATACTACATTTAAGCGTTGTATCTTTTTGCTGCGTTCAGGGTTATAGCAAACGTATTTTGTGAGCATCTGACTTACCATAAAACGACAATATTTTGCATATCCTGGAGAGGTGAGCCCATGAATCGCAAATTAGCAGGTGGCATATTGTTCGTCCTGGGGATCATCCTGATCGCCGTGGGATTGGTGTTGATGCTGGTGGTCGTCCCGGGTATGAAGCAGTTCCCGGAAGACGTGGACACCACCCGCATGTACGAGGGAACAATGACGGTAATGTTTGATCCGTCAACGTTCCAGTTCCTGCCTGAAATGCCGATCGGTCTCGAACGTCATTTCGAAACAAGCGCCGTCGATGGCGATGTCGCGCTGGTCCGAGAAGAACAGGTCATGTCCAGCGGAGACCAGGTCTTGCAGCAGTTCGTCAAGCACTACGCGATCGACCGCAAGTCAATGAAAGTAGTGAATGACTATCCGGCAGCATGGTCCGAGAATGAAGGATTCTGGGACCGTGCCGGGCTGGTACTGGGCTGGCCCATCGACACCGAAAAAACCGACTATGACGGCTGGTCCGATGATTATCGCGAGATCGTGCCACTGGAATATAACGGTGAAGTCGAACATGAACGCACGGGCATAACAACGTACTATTACACGTCATCCGGCGAAGCAAAACCGATCCACCCGGATCACGTTGCCACATTGGGTCTGCCGGCGGGGTTGCCCAAAGACGATTTTGCCGCGTTGCTGGAACAACCCGAAACCGAGCTACCGGCGATGGTCATGACGGTGTTGCCGAGACTGCTCGACAATCTGGAAGGCGACACGGTACCACTGCAATACTACTACGCCTACGAAGGTGAATACTGGATTGAGCCGGAAACGGGCGTCTTGATCGACACGCGCAAGCACGAACTGCGCACCGTCGGCCTTTCCGAAGAGGTAATCGCCGATTCCCCGTTGGCGGCGCTGCCTGAAGAACAACGCGGCAATCTGCGCGTGACCGTGTCGGATTTCACCTACTGGGGCACTGACGAGTCGGTGGAAGAAGCCAAACAGGATGCGCAAGAGGCAAAGGACGCTATCCAACTTTACGGCACAACGATTCCCGTCATCGCGATCGTTCTCGGCGCGGTCCTGGGCATCGTGGGGGCGTTCGTCTTCGTCCGCCGTTCGTAACCTATAGAACACAAGCTTTTCCCAACCCTGAACGCACCCATCAGAGGCCCGCTTGTTGCTGATCACAGCCATGTGAAGCGGGCCTCAATCGCGCACGTCGAACAGCCCCACCGGTACGGTGAGCGGCTCAAACAGCCCGTGCATGTGATAGATCACCAGCTTGACTTCGGCCGGACCGGCTGGCATATCCGGCGGAACCCACAAGGCAAACCGGCTCAACACCAACGCGCCGGGCTGCCAGTTCTCCTGCCCAAAGGAAGGGCTGACCGGTGGCTGGTCGTATTGGGCGTAGAAACGCCCCGCTGTATCGTACAAGCGCACGCTGACCCGCATCTCAGGCATCACAACCGCGCCGCGCTGCCACCAGGTGTGGACCAGAACGATGCCGCCGTGCGGAACCGGCGCGTCATTCAACACGTACCCACCATAAAACACTGGGCCACCATGCGGGGTTTCAACGATGGGAGTCATGCTTTCGATCCGTGACCGCAGAGTCGCCGGCATATCATGCAACTCATACAACAACAGTGAAACATCCCCGAAGCCGTAAGCATCTTCCAGGGGTTGCGGATCACCAATAAGTTCCAGTATGCCATTGATGAGGTTCTGCGGGTCCATGATCTGGCCCTGCCAGGTCAGCACCCACACCCGCTGTGCATCGTGCGCCCGGAACATCTCGTCCATGTGGTGCAGTGCTTCATCGATGAACAAGAAGCGGTTCACATCAGTGATTCTCTCCGGCGGCAGGCCCACCCAGGGAACCTGCACCTCGTAATACTCTGCCGCAGGAAATAGCGTCCCGTCGCGCAGCACAAGCACATCGCCCGGACTGGCGTGTGCGTTGATATAGGCGAACGCCTCGCGCAAGTAGCTGTTGTACGTCAGCGGCAGATCGACCTGCCCCGGCAACCACACAATCAGCAATGCCACCGTCGACGCCACCCAACGCGAGTAGCGTAACCGATCCAGCGCCGCGATCCCGGCGCTGACCAACAACGCCGCCCCGATCCAGACCGGCCATCCGTGCCGCCCGGAAAGTTTCGCCTGCACCGCATAAACCATCACCAGCAACCCGGCCAGGGGCATCAACGTCATGCAAAGCGCGAACCACGCCCCACGCATGCGTTCAGGCCGCCGCTGGTTCAGCACAAATGCAAGCACACCACCAACCAGCACTAAAAACGCCGCTACCCATGCATATGGTGGCGTGCCGGAGATCAGATTACGCTGTCCATGCGCAAAAAACGTGACATAGGTTTCCAATGCCTGAACCGGTCCGATCCGCGCTTCGTATGCCGTCCCCGCGCGGATGTCACGTCCAGCCAACGCTACCAGCCAGGGCGCGTAACCAATCACCAGCCCTAGCGCGAGATGGGCGAGGATCGTCCACTGGCGGCGCGTGCCACGACGCAACGTCGTGATCCCGACGAACGCGCCATGTGCCCCTAGCGCCAGCATGCCGGTGTAATGCGTGTAGATCGTGCCTAACGCGAGCACCCAATACAGCCCCAGCAAAAGCACGTAACGCCGGTCCAGTGGACGTCTTGCGCCAGCATACCGGGTCCACAGCTCCCACAACACGACACTCGACCACGCATAAAACGCCAGCGCGAGCGCGTAGGGACGCACCTCGAACGCGGCATACAAAAAGCCCTGCGTCAGGGCATATGCACCGCCAGCGATCCAGCCCGCGAACGCTGTACGCCCGACACGCCAGCCTAACGCGATCACGCCGGCCACACTCAACAGCGCAAACTCGACAGAATAGGCACGCAACGCGAACTCGCTCGTGCCCGCGAGACTTCCCCACACCATGCGTAGCACAAAATCCAGCGGCATCTGGTTATCGATGCGCGCGCACCATTCCCAGATAGCACCCAAGCCACGCTCGGCGAAATAAGCGTTGACCGTCTCATCATACCAGAAACCGCGCGCCGGCCATTGACCGGCGATCCAGGCGGCAATCAACAGCAGAACCAACGCGGAAATCAGGACTGTCCAATACGATGAACCGCGCGTCCTCATGTTACATCTCTACAATCTCCAACCGGATGTTGCTTCCGGTTTCCGTCCCACATATTTGCACCAGCATGGCTAGCTCCCCGCGCTGGTATTGCCGGACCTGACAATCAGTCGCCACCGGCAGTTGGACATTGGCCCCCTCCCACCTATGATAAGCAGCCGTGTGATCGAGCCATGCAGCAGCCTGGTCCGGCGGCAGCGCAGAGGTGACGCTCAGCGTTACATCCGGCGCGTGCGCTTCGAACAGCGCCGCGACATCCTGCCGCACCGCTCGTGCCGGGCCGGGCCGCCAGATGGCGTATGCAAACCCGTTCATCGTGATCGCCTGCGCCGGATAATACGCGCGGTACGCCGCGTCCAGCACCGGCGGCGGGTAAAACTCGGCCCGGAAAACCAGCACGTTAAACGCGTGCGCCTCGATTGCCGCGACGAGATTCGCGGGATCGAACAGGCCGTTTTCGTACAAATTCTTCAACTGCGTGGGATTCGTAACCACGTCTTTGCCGGCACGCAGGCTGAAGCCCGCTTCCTCGCTCATCGCGGGCCGTTCCCCCTGGCGTACAATATCCACGATAAGCCAACCGTTATCGATATCCTGCTGCGTGGGAACATGCCCTAGCGTGGCGTAGCCCTGTACGGCTCCGGCTGCATCGTAAAATGCGTAACGCTCGCCGTAGGTAGACTCAAGCCCCAGCGCGTCTGCCACCGGCCCGAAGAGCGCACCTTCCGTCGGCAGTTTGATCACGCTCAGGCCGTAGGCCAGGTAAATCAGCGGCACTCCCAGCACCGCCGCACGCGCGATCGCCTCCCGGCGCGCTTCAAACAGCGTCTTCAAACGCAGCGCGCGCGTAATGTAGTTGTCTGCAAATGCCCATGTACCGCGTAACGCACGGGCCGCCAACATCCCCGACAGCACGCACGTTGCCGCGATTGCAGTCGCGAAATAGCTATCGCCCGCGCCCCATTTGCCCGAAAGCGTGGTATTTGCCACCGCGAAGACCCACCACACGCTATAGATTGACAGCCGCGTGAAGTATAGCTCGTAGGCCACATATAGCGCCGCCAACACGATCAGCACGCCATGCAGCCGCAGCCACTGCCTGAACAGCCCCCACAACTGGCCCGGATAGTAGTCGTTGACGTTTGCCGCGATGATATTGGTCCACCATGCCCCATCGGTCGCCAGATTGATCCAGAAGAATAACAGGCCCGTTGCGACTGCAAACAACACCCCCCACGCTAGGCTGCGGCGCGGGTTGCGCAGAAACAGGAACACGAACACGGCGCCGACGGTCGCCAGCGCAAGCTGCTTCGTAAACCCTGCCGCGAGTAACAGCGCCATCCCTAACGCGATCATGCCGCGGCGGCGGCTGTGCCCCGGAATCGCGCCCGCATGTGCCAGGACAGCCACGGCCAACGTCTCGAACATCACCATCGTCATGTGCTGCCGGAACAAAGGCCCGACATGGTACACGTAGTTCGACGCCAGAAATGCCAGGCCGGACAGCACCGCGACTCGGCGATCATGCCCTTCGCGGCCAACAATGGAGCCGACCGTCGCCGCTGTGATCAACGTCCCCAAAAAGCCAACCAGCCGCCCATACCAGTATGCTTCACCGAAAACCCACACAAACGGCACCAGGATAACATGAAACAGCGGCGGGTAGTTACTGGCATAAAATGGGTACGTTTCGACATCCCGGTAAGGCCAGTCACCCTTGCTGAACATGATCGTATCGACCAGTTCGAAGCCCTCGCCCTGGTCATAATCGAACGGGAATCGCATTAAGCCGACGGCATAATGACCGTACAAGGCGAGGTGCGCAAGCAACAACACAAACGCCAGCGCGAACAGCGCCGCGCTGCTGCGTCGCAACCACACCGCGACATCAACGTTCTGGCGAGTTTCACGGCCCACAGGTGTCCCCCTCACGCTGCCTGATCACCCAGCGGCAGCAACGTCACCCCAATCACCACGCTGCCGCCACCGCCAACTATCCCCATCCACTGCATCGCACCCAGTCCCGGCACGCTTGAACTCACCAACTCGAGCGCCAGCATTCCCCAGGCCAGCATGACACCGACCACGATCATCAACACTCCCAGGTGCCGCTTGCTCAGCGTGAAATCGTCACTCAGCCACCGATTGAACATCACCCTGCTCCTTTCGGCGAGTCAGTATATCGTAATTCCGAGATTTTTTGGGGGCAAACTGCAACCTTCTGCTGCCAGGGTGCGTATAGGTGAATGAAACGTGATAAAACAATACACCGTAGCATAGCAGCGGCTTGGACAACGTACCAACCTAGGAGCACCCTATGGATGAGCGCGACTGGATTGAAGGACACCGACCAACCTCCGACACTGAAACGCCCGGCGGCGATCAAAATGTCCAGGGCGATGGCGAACCCATCCCCTCGCAGATTCGGGATGCTGTCAGCGACATTCGCCAGCGACTCGGCAGTGATGCACCGGACGATGATATCGTTCAAGAATACGAAGCACGCTATTATGGTACCGGGCGCGCGCGGCTTGAAGAACCCCCACACGCGACCCAGGAACCACCCTCCGGCGTGATCATGCCACCTAAACCAAAGCGGATGTTCGACCCGGTCGAGGTAGACCAGAACGAGCGTAAGTGGGCGACATTGGCACACGCCAGCACATTGATCACCGCCCTGTTCGCGCTGCCCAGCGGCGGTTTGCTTGTGCTACTGACCATGTTCGCGCCGCTGATGATCTACTTCGCGTTTCGCAAACGCTCAGAATTCGTTGCGTTCCACGCCTTGCAGGCCTTCACGCTTCAACTGGTTGGCACCATCGGATTCCTGGCCGTGGTCACCGTAGGAACCATCGTCGCATTTATCCTGTTGATGGTATCGATCCCGCTGTTGATCGTGTTCCTGCTAGGGCTGGTTCTGGCCGTGCTAACGGTGATCGCCTGGGTGCTGCTGATGGTCATCTCGCTGGCGATGCCGCTGGGGATGGTGATCTACTCGGTGATCGCGATGTTCGATACCTGGAAAGGTCGCAACTACCGCATCCCATATATTGCACGCTGGGTCGAAAGCCAGATGTACAGCAGCTAGCCTCACCCGTTCCGCACCACCTACCCGCACGCTACGCGCGGCCACATCCGGCGGCGCGTTCTCTTTTTTTATCGGCCCGCGCTGGTGTATACTGGGGCGAAACACCCCAAACAAGGAGAGTGAACATGACCGAGGAAAGGACCGGCATTCACGCCGTTGATAGTCTCTCTACCAATGAATTCCGGGTTGAGATTGACGGCGAAGTCGCGAGTGGCATTTTCGGCGTCAGCGGCATTCACGTGCGCAGCGTAGACCTGGAAAGCAAGAAACTGGTTCACCATCCACTGACGATCACCAAGATGGTGCAGCGCGACCCTGACCTGCCCTTCAACCGGTGGACGCGCGAAACGCTGGCTAACCCGACACGTAGTGTCACGCGCGAACTGGCGATCGTCGCGATGGATGAAAACGTCGAAACACGGCGCTGGGTCTATAAGGGTGCATGGATCAGCCAGATTGCCTTCTCAGACTTCGATACCGGGCGTGACGAACTGATCGAAGAACGCTTGACGATCCAGCACAGCGGAGTCGAGGAAATCTGGCCAGAGCAATAACAGTACCTGCACGGGCAATTCATAACGATCGAAAAAGGCGCTCAGACAACATGAGCGCTTTTTCAATGGCACAACACCAACACGGCCCTCATAGGGTCCGAGGGCGTTAAACGAGCTGGAGCAAAAGCATAAACGCGACTGTAAACGTCGACAGCTCCGCCAAACCAATCCCTGTCGCCAGCGCCACCGCGCGCGGTGCAGGCACGAGATTCATACCGTGTCCGTTGCGACGATCCCACGTCTCCGTTCCCAACAACAGACTTACGGGCAGCCCAACCACAAACGCCGCAAATAACAACAACGGCCCGCTGGTATCTTCGTTCAGATACAGCGCGCCGAGATAAAACACGATAAAAAAGAACGCAAACATTCCCAGGCCAATCAGGACTGCCTTCGTCGTACTGCGTTTCAGATCGAGCAGGTATGGCAAATTGTCAAAATAGGGGATCGCCATGACGATATACGAACCGAGCGCAAGTGTTGACACCGCCGCGCTCACAAAAACGCCCAACCAGGCAAATTCAGACAACATGTATGGAGTATCCTCGCAGCGTGAGAGCGGTTCACCTCTGGCGCATCCAGAAAGCCACCAGCACTGCTACAATTACTCTGCCCATTCCCGATCGGTTCAAAGTTCGCCCCAGTTCGACGTTTAGTGTTATCATAACTGCGGTCGCGCGTTGCACTGGATTCCGGCGTGACCTGGCTGGACAACGAAGCGTGCAACCGGTCTTGATATCACTATTGGCTTTGCTTACAGGAGGCGAAAAACGTTATGGCAACTAACGCGAGCACCTGGTTTTACGCGGAACCGGAACACGACGCCTATTTGCTCGAAGAACGCGTCAACCATACCTTCTGGAGCAGTCGCATCACCGATTTACACTTCGATTGTGTCAATTCTGAACCGCCGTTCCAGATGGTAGCCACGTGGCGTGGCACGCCGGTCGAGATCACCTGGCAACCGAAAACGTACTTCACGCTGGCCGCACAACCAAGTGAAAACACCGATCTCCTGATCATAGGGCTTCGCGACATTCTAGCTCTCAACCCCACGATTTCGTATGTTGATCCGGCAGGCAAACAGTACACCGAATGGTACGTCAAAGAAGATGCCGACCGGATTAAAGAAATCCAGGGCAATCCAAACTACCAGCAGATCAAGCGCTATAAGTAACGCCCCGGTTTGAGTCCGGATAGTCTGGACAAGAGAGTATTCTCATGAGTACCACCTCGCCTAAACTGGCGTTTGACCTGGATCGTGACGTCAACGTCCTGGCCGTGATGGCGTCCAGCCTGACGCCGTACCTGTACGAAGACGAATTGTACGGCCACCTGGGGGGCAATATGCCACAATTGACGCTAGGGGGGCTGTTGATGCGCCTCTATCGTCTAAGCCGTCTGGAGAGTGAACTGACAGCGGAGCAACAGGCCCAGGTCCAGGACGCGCATATCAATTTCGAAGCCGAATGTTCGAAATGGGCGGTACATTACGAAAACAAGCTCCGCAAGGAGCTAAACGCGCGGCTTAACGCGCTGGGCCTGTATCTTGACGAGTGCCCCCAGAATATGCGGGATTGCGCGGAAAACTATCCGATTCATGCCGAAAAACGGATCATGATCCAGCATTTGCAGGATAAAGCTGCCGAAGAGAACGTGCTGCCAGAAGCCCTTAAAACACGTCGAGCACAGGTCGATGAGCGCTTGCGCCGCCTGTTCGAGCAAGGTGAGTTCATCACCGACGAACGCCTCAAAGCCGTGTATCCACAAACTGAATTCTGGTGGCTTTACGGATATATCGAGGAGACCTAACCTCTAACAAGCACGTGCAGCAGGCACCAGAGTGCGTTCGAGCGGGGGGCGTGCCCCGCTTTTTGCATGCGATTCCAGCTACCACCCGTGTTCCAGGCGCGTAATCAGACGCTCCGGCAAATCAAGCTCGCGCATCTTCTGCTGTGTCACATCCACCGGATAAGCGATGCGGCGATATTCGAAGACGGCGTCCTCAACGTGCAAAATCCCGTAGGATGCATCTTTGTTTGAATCGCGCGGCTGCCCGACGCTGCCGGGATTGATGATCAGGCGCTGCCCGTTCAGATGTTTCGGCTCGCGATAGACTGGCTTGATCTCCTCGGTATCGCCGCGATCGTCGGCCAGTTTGAAGATGACCGGGTTATGCGTGTGACCTACGAAGCAGTACGGTGTTTCGAAGTGGGGGAAGTTCAACGCCGCGATCAGCGGGTCCAAGATGTATTCCCACACCGGCTCACGCGGGCTGCCATGTGCCAGTGTGTATTCACCCAGCACAAAAGTTGTGGGCAACGCGGAGAGAAACGCGAGGTTCTCCGGCGTCAGTGTCTCACTCGTCCACGTGACCGCCCGGCGCGCATCCGCGTTAAAGGTCCGAATATCCAGCCGCCCCAACGCCGCCCAATCGTGATTTCCTGCCAGGCACAGGTGAGGCAACGTTTTCAGCAGGTCGCAGCATTCATTAGGGTCCGGACCGTACCCAACCACATCCCCTAAACACCAGACATAATCCCAGTTCCCTCTGGCATCTTCAAGCACCGTCTCAAACGCCGCAAGGTTTGCATGAATATCAGATATTACGAGAATCCGCATGATAGATAGAATCCTAACCGGCTGCCACACGTTATCTGGCGATACTGTGGGCAATCATAGCACAGTTTGGGCATTTCTGGAATTCTCGACTGCCGGGTGTACGACATGCAGGATTGTCATGATCCGATGGCACAGTATAATGGGAACATGATCGATATCAGGAGCAACACGTGACAGCAAACAAAACCGTTGACATCATCAGCCGTGACGTCAAAGACACGCTTCGACTGGGCCAGCGAATCGGCAGCCTGCTCCAGGCAGGTGATGTGGTGTGTCTTTCAGGCAACCTGGGCGCGGGGAAAACCGTGCTCACACAGGGGATCGGAGCCGGTTGGGGCGCGCAAGAACCGGTTACAAGCCCGACATTCACGCTCATCCACGAGCATCATCGCAGGCAGGATTCACAAACGCTCTATCATGTAGACTGCTACCGCCTGGGCAGCGCCGAAGAAGCCTGGGCTATTGGACTGGAAGATCTGCTGCACGGTAACGATGTCGCCGTGCTGGAGTGGCCGGAGAACATCGCCAACGCCCTGCCCCCTGAGCACTTATGGATCGATATGACTTTCCTGGATGATACCGAGCGGCATCTGACGCTGCGTGCAAACGGCATGCGCTACCAGGCGCTACTGGACGCACTGCGTACCAACGAATTTGATGGTGCGACGAGACCTGACAACACCGCGTTTTGAAGGAGCGTACCGTGCTACTTGCACTGGATACCGCCAGCCGCATGATCAGTATCGCGCTGCACGACGGTTACCAGGTCCGCTACGAAGCGACCTGGCACACGAGCAATAACCACACCATCGAACTGACGCCCGCGATCGACCGCGCCATGCGCAGTAACCGGCTGGAACCTGCCGCATTGGCTGCCGTCGCGGTGGCCCAGGGGCCGGGTTCCTTCACCGGCTTGCGGATTGGGATGGGAGTGGCAAAGGGATTGGTGCTGGCGCAGCAGATCCCGCTCGTCGCGGTCCCCACGCTTGACATCGTGGCAGCCGGCGTGTCGCCATTCGCAGGGGAACTAGCAGCGGTCATCCAGGCGGGCCGAGGCCGGATCTGCCTCCAACGCTATACGGCACCGACGGGCCGCGCATGGATGCCGGCTGGCACGGCGGAGATCACAACATGGGATAATCTGGTCGCCAACACGACCCAAGACACGCTGGTCGCCGGCGAGATCAACGCTCAGGGACGCGATTTGCTAGAGTCCTCCACCGCGCCGGTCACCATCGCGCCCGGTGTCGTGTCGCTGCGGCGCGCGGGATATCTGGCCGAGATCGCCTGGCAACGGATAAATGCCGGGCAAACCGACGATCCGCATACACTGACGCCCATTTACCTGCACCAACCGGGAGTGCCCCATCCATGACGGCGCTTTACGTTCTCCGCCACATGCAGCCGGAGGATTTGGAACACGTTCTGGCCATTGACCGGGTCTCATTCCCTGTCCCCTGGTCAGAAAAGACATACCGCTTTGAACTCAAGAACCGGGACACCTCGCATTTGGTCGTATTGGAGCGGCACGATCAGGGCAACTCACCACTATCCGGCGTGCAGCGCATAATGCAGCGCGTCCTTGGACGCACGCCGGCAAGAGGAACCATTGTTGGCTATGGGGGATGCTGGCTGATCGCCGGAGAAGCGCATATCAGCACGATCGCGGTTCACCCCGAATATCGGGGAAACAGCCTGGGAGAACTGCTGCTGGCAGCGATGTTACAGCGAACGATCAATCTGGGGGCTGAATACTCCGTATTAGAGGTGCGCGAGAGCAACTTGACCGCTCAAGCGCTTTATGAAAAATATGAATACCGCGTCGAAGGCCGGCGCAGAGGATATTACCGGGATAACAGTGAGGACGCGTTGTTGATGGTCGCGCGCCCGCTGGATGCCGCCTATCGCCGGCGGCTTGAGGCGCGTGTCGACGCTCTGGCACAGCGCATCACCTATGTGGACCTGTTTACAGACCCTGACTGAACGTGAAGGAGAGACAAGGTGACGGAAGGAAAAAGCGGAGACGAACGCCGCGAAACACTGGACACCCTCGCACAACAAATCCGGACCTGCGAAAAATGTCCGTTATCCGGCGCGCGCACGAAGGCCGTTCCGGGCGCAGGACGGGCCGACGCTGATATCATGTTCATCGGTGAAGCACCTGGTTATTACGAAGATCAACAGGGCCTGCCGTTTGTGGGTGCGTCCGGCCAATACCTGGGCGAACTGCTGGGCATGATCGGGTTGACGCGCAATGATGTATTCATCACCAACGTGGTCAAATGTCGCCCGCCAGGCAACCGCGATCCCTTGAAGGACGAGATGGACATCTGCGTGCCGACTTACCTGGAAAAGCAGATCGAAGCGATCCAGCCCAAGATTATTGCTACGCTGGGACGTTTCAGCATGGCGTTATTCTTCCCGAAGAATGTACGTATTTCCAAGATTCACGGCCAGCCTCAACGCGCAGACGGACGGATTTATTACCCGTTGTTCCACCCGGCAGCGGTGCTGCGCAACCCGAATCTGCGCCCCGTGATGGAAAGTGATTTTAAGCGTATGCGCGACTTGCTAGCAGAGATCGAAGAGACTGGCGGCAAGATGGATGATGAACCGCCAGAGCTTAGGCAACTGAGTTTGTTCTAACCGGGGCTGCCAACACCGGTTGCCCAACGCTCCCCCTACAGCGCCGGTCCATCTACCCGGCGTTGTTTTGTGCGGCACGGTAGATACGGTATACTTCGCCCGGTTTTCAGGTGCTCACAGCGTTGGAATAAGTGGGCGGCATATACCCATCCAACGCGAGCAAGTGTAGTGACGCGATGAACATGACACAGTTTTTCCCGGTTATGCTTGCCGGTTTCGTTGCCGCTGTCGGCTTTACGCCAATCACACGCCACTTGGCCGTCCGGCTTGGCGTGCTGGACCAACCCAGCACCCGCAAAGTGCACAGCACGCCTACCCCGTTATTGGGCGGGCTGGCGATCTTTGGCGCGTTTATCATAGCGCTGATCCTGTTCAGCCCACCGCTGTACCTGGTCGAGTTTGGGGCTGTGCTGGCCGGCACGACATGGCTTACCCTGGTCGGATTCATCGACGATCGCAACGGTATGAAGCCGTGGATCAAGATGGGCGCGCAGATCATCGCGGGTGGCGTGCTGATCGCGGCGGGGATTCAGGTGCGCATCTTCGAGAGCAATGTGCTGAACATCGTGTTCACACAGCTCTGGATCGTCGGCATCACCAACGCGATCAATTTCCAGGACAACATGGACGGTCTGGCAGCCGGAGTCACCGCGATCGCGTCGATCTTCTTTTTTGCGATGGCCGTACGCGAGGAATTGCGTCTCGTCAGCAGTCTGGCGGCAGCGATGGCAGGCACGTCGGTGGGCTTCCTGGTCTACAATTTCAGCCCCGCGTCGACCTTCATGGGCGACATGGGCAGTATGGTGCTCGGGTTCGTGCTGGCAGTGCTGGCGATCAAACTGGATTTCAACGTGCCTGCCGAACGCCAAGTAGTCACCTGGATGGTGCCGGTGGCGGTGTTAGGACTGCCGATCTTTGATACGGTGCTGGTCACCTTCACGCGTCTGCGCGAGGGTCGATCGCCTTTTCAGGGGGGCAAAGATCACACATCGCACCGCATCGCCAGCCTGGGACTATCGCATCGTATCGTTGTTATAATACTTTACGCCGTGTGTGCTGCGCTGGGGTTTGTCGCGATCACGCTCTCGCACGCCAGCGTGAGCACCGGGCTGACGATCGGCGCGGGGCTGGCAGTCATAGCGCTTATCGCATTCATCTGGCTTGAAAATATTTACGTACGCCAGAAACAGGGCGCATCACGCACGTCTGGATAGTAATATGCAACCGACAGAGACATTCACATACCTTGTAACCGGCGGCGCTGGTTTCATCGGGTCCCACATGGTTGATGTACTTTTGGATGCCGGCCACACTGTGCGCGTCGTTGACAATTTTGTGACCGGCAAGCGCGAGAATCTGGCCCACGTCGCGGACCACATCGAACTGCATGAAATCAGCATCACCGACCGTGACCGGCTGGCAGAAGCGATGCAGGGGGTCGACTACGTCTTCCATCTTGCCGCGCTGGCATCCGTCCCGCGCTCGGTCAAGGACCCGCTCTCGAGCAACGAGAACAACATCACCGGGACGCTCAATGTCTTGATGACGGCGCGTGATGCAGGCGTCAGGCGCGTGGTTTACGCGGGTTCATCGTCGGCATACGGCGGCGTGACCGATGGTTCCGCGTCCGAAGACATGATGCCACAGCCCATGTCCCCTTACGGCGTCGCCAAGTTGGCCGGGGAGTACTATTGCCAGGCATTCACCCATGTCTACGGGCTGGAAACCGTCACTAACCGGTATTTTAATGTCTTTGGCCCGCGCCAGGACCCGCAATCCGCCTACGCCGCTGTGATTCCCAAGTTCATCACGCGCATGCTGGACGGACAGCCGCCGGTCGTCGAAGGTGACGGCCTGCAGTCCCGCGATTTCACTTACATCGCCAACGTCGTCCATGGCAATCTGCTGGCATGCCATACGCCGGGTGTCTCCGGCCAGGTCTTCAATATCGCGCTGGGGGGCAGCATCAATCTGTTGCAGATGATCGACCGGCTTAACGCGTTGCTGGGCGAAAACATTGCGCCAGAGTTCACCGATCCGCGTCCCGGTGACGTGCGCCATTCACGCGCCGACATCGACAAAGCACGCGAACTGCTCAACTACGAGCCGATCGTTTCTTTCGACGACGGTTTGGCACGCACGCTGGAATGGTATCAAACGTCCGGCATCGGTTGACCAATGACAGCCAAGCGGGTCATCCATCTGTCAAAAATGACGGGCACGGCAGGCTCAGAAGGACACCTTCTGGTACTGTTGCCGGGCCTGTGCGCGCGTGGCGTGGATGCGCAGTTATGGATTCTTGTTGAGCCAGATAACCTGGTTGATGCGATCGTGGATCGCGCACGCGCGCGCGATGTCCCGGTCGAACGTGTCGTAATTCGGGGCCATTTCGACCCAGGGTTGTGGAACCGGCTGGCAAAGCGTCTGCGCCATGCCGCGCCGGACGTAGTCCACACGCACCTGATTCACGCCGATCTGTACGGCATCCCGGCAGCGCGGCGCGCAGGCGTCCCCTACGTGGTCAGCTCGCGGCACAATGACGACAAGTTCCGGCGCAGGCTTCCATTGCGGCTGCTGAATCGCTGGCTGTGGGCGCGCACCGATCGCGGGATCGCGATCTCCGACGCGATCCGGCAATTTTCAATCCGCGTTGAAGGCGCACCACCGGACCGCATCCGGACAGTGCATTACGGCCTGGACCCGGCTCGCATCAGCGCACCCACCAACGCGCGCGACGCGTTGCGCCGCCAACTCCGCCTACCCGCCGAAACGCTGCTGGTTGGGTCAGTCTGCCGTCTGATCGAGCAGAAGGGATTGATCTACGGCCTGCGTGGATTCGCCCAGATCGCGGAACAGATACCCGACGCCCATTACGTCATCGCCGGAGAAGGCGGCCAGCGCGCCGCGCTGGAGTCCACGGCGCGATCGCTCAATTTGACCGATCGCGTGCACTTCCTCGGCTGGCGCAGTGATGCGCACGCGGTTTTCGCCGCGCTGGATGTTTTGCTCGCCCCGTCGTTGTGGGAAGGTTTTGGACTCGTGTTTCTGGAGGCGATGGCCCTCGGCATCCCTGTGATCGCCACCCGCGTGAGCGCGATCCCTGAAGTCGTTGTCGATGGTGAGACCGGCTGGCTGGTCCCGCCGCGTGATGCGGACGCCATCGCTGCTGCCTTGCGCGGCGCACTCACACAGCCAGAGGAACGCCGCAAACGCGGCGCTGCCGGTCGCGCACGGCTGGAATCGCATTTCAGTGTGGACGCGATGGTGTCGCGCACGCTGGCCGTGTACGACAGCCTGGAGGCCAGCGGCTGATGTGTGGAATCTGTGGCATTCTGAACATGGACGGCGCGCCGGTGGATTCTCTCGTGCTGGATGCGATGAACGCCACGCTGGTACATCGTGGACCTGACCAGGGCGCAGCGATTATCAAACAGCCCTGCGGGCTGGCAAATCGCCGCCTCGCGATCCTCGATCTGTCGCCCAGTGGCGCGCTGCCGATGCAAAACGCCAGCGGCTCGATCACGATGGCGTATAACGGGGAAGTGTACAACTTCCCGGCATTGCGACGTGCGCTTGAAGCGCAGGGCTATACGTTCCGCTCCCGGTCAGATGCCGAAGTCGTGATCGCACTTTATGAACGGCACGGGCTGGACTTTCTGGATCACTTGCGCGGAATGTTCGCGCTGGCGCTGTGGGACGCACCAAACCACACGTTGGTGCTGGCACGCGACCGCCTGGGCCAGAAACCACTGTACTACTACCAAAACGACACCCGGCTGGTTTTCGGTTCTGAGATCAAGGCACTGCTCCAGCATCCCGACGTCCCACGCCAACCGGCCCGCCATCTCACGCCGCTGCTGCTGGCGTATGGCTACGTCCCGGCCCCACTGACGTTTTTTGAGGGGATTCGGATGCTGCTTCCGGGGCATGTCCTGATCTGGCGTGGCGGTACAACCGACATCCACCCTTACTGGACGCCACCGCCTTTTGCCGGGGCCGATCCGCATGCGCGTGTGGCAGATTACCTGGACGAACTACGTGCCACGCTGGAAGAAGCGGTCACGCTGCGCCTGCTCAGCGATGTGCCGTTGGGGGCGTTTCTCAGTGGCGGGCTGGATAGCAGCTTGATCGTGGCGTACATGCAGCGTCACATGACTGAACCGGTCAAAACGTTCGCTGTCGGCTTTACGGGCGAGCCATCCTACGACGAGACCACGCACGCCCGCCGCGTCGCCGAGCACCTGCAGACCGATCACCGCGAGTTCATCGTCGAACCGGACACGATCGCGCTGCTGCCGTTTTTGGTGTGGCACCATGACCAGCCGTTCGCAGATTCATCGGCCATCCCAACCTATCTCGTGAGCAAACACACCCGCGAGCATGTCACGGTCGCGTTGACGGGGGACGGCGGCGACGAACTGTTCGCTGGATACGAACGCTTCCACGCGGCGACTCTCGCCGCGCGCTATCGTCGCCTGCCAGCATTTGTGCGCACGGGGATCGCGTCGCTGGTCGGATCGTTGCCCGAAGCCACGTCCTACCGGGGCGTGGTACAGCGCGCGCGTCGTTTCGTAGAAGGCGCAGCCCTGGCACCTGCCACCGCCTACTTTTCGTGGGTCCGCGTGTTCGATGACGATCTGCTAGGCGCGCTCGTGGATGGCACGCACGACCCCGCGCCAACGGCGCACTTCGCCGCATTGTTCGATTCCGTTGGCGCGCGCGATCTCACGGCGCAGTTGCTCGACACCAACCTGATCACGTACCTGCCCGACGACCTGCTGATCAAGACGGACCGGTCCAGCATGGCTCCATCGCTGGAAGCCCGCGCGCCGTTCCTTGATCACAAACTGGTTGAGCTAACCGCGCGGATTCCGTCCAGTCTCAAGCTGCGTGGCGGCGAAACCAAGCATATTCTCAAACAAGCTGCCACCGGCCTGCTGCCGGACGATATCATCCACCGCAAGAAGCACGGGTTCGGAGTACCGGTCGGGCGCTGGTTCCGCGAAGACCTGCGCGATTATGCCCGCGACATCCTGCTCGATCCGGCGACAGCAGCGCGCGGCTATTTCGACGCGCCCGCACTGCAACACCTGCTCGACGAACACGCCAGCGGACAGCGCAATCACGGGCAGCGCATCTGGACGCTGCTCACATTCGAGTGGTGGCACCGCCTGTTCATCGATCCGCCCAACCCGACCGCCCCGTGAGGACACGATGCTTCCTGACCGTCCAATCCGCGTGATGCGCATCATCGCCCGCTTAAACATTGGCGGCCCGGCGATTCATGTCACGCTGCTGACCGAACGCCTGCGCCCGCCGGATTTTGAATGCACGCTGGTGTGCGGCCATATCGAACTGCACGAGGGCGACATGGCCTATCTGGCCGAGCAGCATGGGGTCGCGCCGCTATATGTCGCGGAACTGGGACGCGCGCTCTCGCCACTGCGGGATGTGGTGACGCTGTTCAAACTGTGGCGGCTTATGCGTCGTATCCGTCCTGACATCGTCCACACACACACGGCCAAAGCCGGGTTCGTCGGGCGACTGGCGGCAGCGCTGGCAGGCGTGCCGGTGCGGGTGCATACGTTTCACGGGCATATTTTTCGCGGCTATTTCGGGCGCTACAAAACGACCCTCTTTCTGTGGCTGGAGCGCCTCACAGCGCGGCTGTCCGACCGCCTGATCACAATCAGTCCCGGCCTGATCGATGAACTCGCCAATGTCTACCGCGTCGCCCCGGCTGAGAAGTTCACGAATATCCCGCTGGGGCTGGAACTGCAGCCCTATGCCGAAATGCCGCGCCACCAGGGGGATTTTCGCGCCCAGTTTGATATTCCCGCTCACGCACCGCTGATCGGCATCATCGGGCGGCTGGTCCCGATCAAGAATCACGCGTTGTTCCTGCAAACGGCGGCGCGCGTGCTCCAGCAACGTCCGGATGCACGCTTTGTGATCGTGGGCGATGGCGAGTTACGCGGTGCACTCGAAGCACAAGTTGAGGCGCTTCATCTGCGCGAAGCGGTGATCTTCACGGGGTTTCTGTCCGACCTGAGGCCCGTGTACAGCGATCTCGACGCGCTGGTGATCACATCCGATAATGAAGGGACGCCTGTCTCGATCATTGAGGCGCTGGCAGCAGGTGTGCCGGTCGTCTCGACAGCGGTCGGCGGTGTGCCGGACCTGCTGCATCACGGTGATTACGGGCGTATGTGTCCCTCCGGAGACGCTGAAGGACTGGCGGATGCGGTGCTGGCCGCGCTGGATGACGCTACGACCGATCAGCGCGCGATTCAGGCCGCAATCATCGCCCAATACGACATCAGCCGCCTGGTACGTGATCTGGCCGCGCTGTACCGCGAACTGCTGGTAAACAAACGGAGCACACACCGCATATGAACGATCCCATGCCAACCCCTGCCACACTCTTACGTCGCTATGCGATTGGCGCAAGCCTGGTTGTCTTATTGATCGCGGTGTATCTCACCACGTACAGCGGTTACGCGATCAGCCGCGACGAATGGTTTCTGTTTGACGCTACGGAGAGCATAGCCCGGCGCGGAGACCTGCGCCAGAACTTCGAGTTCGACGCCTTTCCCCCTCGAAACGCCAGCCAGGCGCTCCCTCCCCCCGCCGACATCGAACCTCTGCAGCCAATTCTCGCTGCGCCGTTCTTGCTGGCAGCACAATTCCTGCCCGCGATCGGGTTAGCGCACACTGTCTGGCTGTTTAACATTGTGATCACTGCGCTGACTGCCGCGACACTTTATGCCTACGGCCTAGCGCTGGGATATCGCGCGCGAACGGCGGCGCTTGTAGGGCTGGCGTTCGGGCTGGGTACAATCGCGTGGCCCTACAGCCGTACATTCTTCCGCGAGCCGCTGTTCACGCTGCTCGCACTCCTGAGCGTTTACCTGGTTGAGCGCATCCGCCAACACCTCGTGGCCGGACGATACCCGCTCCTGCTGGGCCTAGCCCTTGTGGCCGCATTTGCCGGGACGCTTCTAGCGAAGGAAGCGTCACTGCTCATCATCCCGGCCATCATCACGGCTGCGATCCCCGCACGCCGCCAGACACGCAGCACGGCGATCGCGCTCGGTGTTCTGGCGCTTGTCGGCGTCGTGCTGCTGGTGGTCGTGCTCAATCTCGATACATGGTTCGATATCGCCATCACACGCTGGAATCTGACGGACCGGCTGCAACAGGCGCGTAGCAACATCTATGACATGTCGGAAGGCGTGCGCGGGTATCTGTACAGCCCCGCGCGGAGCATGTGGTTGTTTTCGCCGGTGCTGCTGCTGGGGTTCTTCGGGTGGCCCGGCTTAGTTCGCGCCCGGCGATGGCGCGAGATCGCGGTGCCACTGGTAACGGTCGTGACGTTCATCGCAGGATACGCGGCTGTGCGCGGCCCCGCGAGTTGGTACGGCGGCTTGGGCTGGGGACCGCGCTATCTCGTGCCGGTGACACCCTTTGTCGCCCTGTGGCTGCTGCCGGTTGCCCAGGTGTTGCTCGAACGCAGCGCGGCATGGTGGAAGCGCCTCGGCGCAGGCATCGTTGCGCTGCTCAGCATGGGGATTCAGATTCTGGCGGCGCTCGTACCCATCAATGCCTACTACGGCACCCTCGCGGCGCAGGAACCGCCGGTCGTCCCCTGGCTGGAAGGCGCATGGTCGCTGCGCTGGTCGCCGCTTTATGTCTACGCCCAACAGATCGGCGACCATCCCCTCGATATCGCCTGGCGGCACGCGGATGGTCCTGTGTGGTTGTTGCCGGCCCTGGCAGCGGGGCTCGCGCTCCTTGCCGGCGGCTGGCTGGTGTGGTGGGCATGGCACCGGGACACCGCGCACCACAGCACAGGACCGCGCACAGTTGGGGTGACGTTCAGCACGCTCACGGTGGCGACCGCGGTCGCGCTGTTCGGCAGCCTGTACGCCATCCGCCAGGACCCGCGCTATTTCGGCGATTTCGCGCCGGCACACGACTTGCTCGACCTGCTGGAATCCGAGCTGCGGACCGGTGATGTCGTGGTGCTCAACGATTACACCTATTCCGAATTCTTCATGAATTATTTCAAACACCCAGACGTCCCGGTGTATACCTTGCCGCAATCCCCCGGCGAACGCCCCAGCCCGGAACAGGTGCCTGCGGTCGAGTCGGTGTTCAGTGACGAGCTGATTCATCTCGGCAACACCGCCATCCTGAACCGGCTGACCCAACAGCATGAGCGACTGTGGCTGGTGATCAACAGCAGCCCGTTTATCGGATGGTCGACACGTCCGGTTGAACAGTATCTCGCGCGCCATTACTTCGCCGTGACTGAGCGGAAGTCCACCGACTACGCGCGCGCGGTGGTGTTCGACACCACGTCCGCACCACCCCAACCCGCCCCCGCCTGGCCGGAGCAACGAACCGACGCGGTCTTCGGCGGACAACTGCACCTCAGCGGCTACGATATTCCAGATGGCACAACGCGCAACGCGGGGGACATCTTGCCCGTGTCGCTGCTGTGGGAAACCATCGTGCGGCCACAAGAAAACTACACCATCGCGCTGCTATTGGTGCGCGATGAGCAACTGGTTGCACAGCGCGACTCGTTCCCGGCAAACCATTTTGAATTTACATCTGCGTGGCGGGCCGGGTCGCTTCATCGGGACAATCACGGGGTCGCGCTGCCGCCCGATCTCCCGCCCGGCGATTACGAGCTATGGCTCGCGCTGTACTGGTGGCAGGAACCTTCCAGGCGATTGCCAGTCACCACCAGGAACGGCGACCCGATTGGCGATCACCTGGTGCTGGAAACGATCGAAATCGTCAACTGAGCCCGTGCTGGACACTACGTGACGCAATAATGCCTCGTCAGACATGCGCGGTCAGGTTATACTTCAGCGCGCATAACGCACAACCTCAACGCAAGGAGCGTTTACCGGATGTCCGAATTACACATCGATGCCGCCGGCGTGCTCGGTTTTCTCACCGATCTGCTAAACACCCCCAGCCCGACCGGTTATCATACCGAAGCAATCGCCGCCGTTCAAAACGCCTTTGAGGCGCTGGCGATTGACGACCTGCGCCTCGATCGCGATCCAAAAGGGGCATTGATCATCACCTGGCCCGGCACTCAGAATACGGCCCCGCGTGGGCTGACCGCGCATGTTGACACGCTGGGCCTGATGGTCAAAGACATTAAAAGCAATGGACGTCTGAAACTTAGCATGCTTGGCGGCTTCATGTGGAACGCCGTTGAGTTTGAGGGCGTAACGATCCACACACAGGACGGCACGCGCTTCCGGGGCACGGTTGTGCCGGTGAAGGCCAGCGTTCACGTGCACCGTGACGCGAAAGACGCCCCTCGCAACGCCGACACGATGGAGGTCCGTATCGACGCGCGTACCAGCAGCGCTGAAGATACGCGCGCGCTTGGCATCGAGGTAGGGGATTTTGTCTTCATCGATCCGCGAGTGGAAGTGACCGAAACCGGCTTCATCCGCTCGCGTCATCTGGATGACAAGGCCGCCGTCGCCGCGATCTATGGCGCATTTCAGGCACTCCGTGCTGCCGGGCAACGCCCTGCACAGACCGTGATCACCGTGTTCACGACCTATGAAGAAGCCGGTCATGGCGGCGCGACGGGGTTCCCGCCGCATCTTTACGATCTGGTCGCGGTCGATATGGCCGCGGTCGGCAACGGGCAGAACTCGGATGAATTTTCCGTTGGCATTTGCGTCAAAGATGCGGGCGGACCATACCACATCGATCTCACCCGCAAACTGCGCCAACTGACCGAGGCCGCAGAGATTCCATTCAAAATGGATATCTATCCCCACTATGCATCGGATGGTGAAGCGTACTGGCGGGCCGGTGGCGCGGCCCGCGTCGCATTGATCGGCCCAGGGGTTGATGCGTCGCACGCTTACGAGCGCACGCATACCGATAGCATCATCCACACTGCAGAGTTGATCGCACGTTTCATGTTGTCGGATTGATCGGCTGAGGAGTCGCACAGTATGACGCTGCGGGGCGTAATCTTTGACATGGGCGGGACGTTGCTGCACTATAGGGCACCGGGGACGTCCTGGGAAGATATGGAAAAGAGCGGCGCGCAAGGCATCTACGCCCGGCTACAGGCCGGGGACATCGCACTACCCCCGCGCAATGCCGCGCTGCAACTCGCGTGGGAGCACAATCTCGCGATATGGCGCCAGCTCGACGCTTACGAACCAGCGGACTTAAAGCTGGACTGGATGATCCGGGAACTGCTGCGGAAATGGGGCGTTGAAGACGCACCACAAACGTTGATCGCCGCGGCTGCCGAAGCCTACATGACGGCGATCCAGCAACACGTCGTCCCGCTGGAAGGCGCCGCTCATACCCTGCGCGCCCTGCAAGCACGCGGCTTGCGGCTGGGCCTGATCTCGAATACGCTGTGGCCCGGCGTTTATCACCGGCATGACCTGGACCGTTACGGTCTCACGCCGTATCTGGATCACCTGATCTTTTCGGCTGATATCGAAGCGTGGAAACCCCAACCGGATATTTTCCGGCACGGGTTGGACGCGCTGGACCTGCAACCCGACGAGGCCGTTTATGTCGGTGACAGCCTGTACTTCGACGTATGGGGCGCGCAGCAAGCCGGACTGCGCGGCGTCTGGATCGAACAATCGCAGCGCTGGCTACCCGAGGGAATCGACGTCACGCCGGACGCGACGATCCGGCATCTGCCAGACCTGTTGGACGTCATCGAAACCTGGCGCAACGGCGACGACAACGACGCCTAAAATCAGCGAAAACACAAGGAAGTACAATATGACACGCAAAACACCACAACGTCGCAAAGTGCCTATGTGGATGATCGGCGCGATCGTCGCGGTGCTGCTGGCAACAACCGGACTGGTGTATTACCAGTTTATCGCGCTTGAGGGGCCTGTTCCCGAAGATGCCGGCGCGCAGTATGCCGGACTTGAACAGGGATACACTGACCAGGGATTCCCGCGCCTGGGCAGCGCCAACGCGCCGGTCCTGGTCGAAGATTTCTCAAGCTATGCCTGCCCGCACTGTCTCGATTTTCACCGCGAGCAATTCCGGGAAATGCTGGACGAGATCGCCGCGGGTCAGGTCCAGTTCGTGTTCATCCCGGTGCCCAATGTCGGCCCTGGGGCCAAAACCGCCGCGGCTGGCCTGCTTTGTGCCGGGGAACAAGGTAAACTCTGGACCATGCATGATGTTCTGTTTTATTGGCAGGAACGCTTCTTGACGCGCACCTTCGACATCAAGCGCCTGCGCGAGGCTGCAACAACCCTGGGACTCGACACAGACGCGTTTGAAACGTGCCTTGATGCGGAACGCACCGAAACTGTGCTGGAAGCGGTACGTGCTGAAGTGCGGCGGCGCGGGATCACCGGCACACCAACCCTGTTCATCAACGGGGAACGAGTGAAGGACTACCGGGAATTTGAGCAAATCGGCGGTTAGCCGAACACTACAGGTGAAAGCTAGCGATGCAAGCGGCACATGACCCTATCGTTGTTGACGCGCACGAGGATATCGCATGGAACTATTTCAATAACAAACGTGACTTTCCAGAAAGCGCCCTCAGCCGTCGCCGTCGTGAGACCGATCCTGTGTTCCTCAGCCGTTACGGGCGAAGCATGGTCGGGCTGCCGGACCACTTGCTGGGCCGGATCGCCCTTGTGTGCGGCACGATCTTCGTATCGCCGCGCTGGACGAAAATGTATCCTGACGAGAAACTGCTGTACGACACGCCAGATGAAGCGTACCGCTTGGGGATGCAGCAAGTAACCTATTACCAGCGCCTCGCCGACGAACAGGAGCGGATTGTGCTGGTGCAGACCAAGCGCGACCTTGACGCGGTGCTGGCGACGTGGGCCAGCGGCACCGAATTCGCCGATCACCGCCTGGGGTTAATCATGCTGATGGAAGGTGCCGACCCGATCATCGAACCGGCGCAACTCGAAGAATGGTACGCGCATGGGCTGCGCGTGGTCGGCCCGGCATGGTCGCAAACACGCTATAGCGGCGGGACGAAAGCCCCCGGCCCGCTGACCGACCTCGGTCGCGAATTGCTTGACGTGATGGGGGATTACGGAATGGCACTTGACGTCTCGCACATGGACCCAGAAGCCACGCTCGAAGCGCTCGACCGTTACCAAGGCCCGGTGATCGCCAGCCACAGCAACCCGCTGAAATTCCGCCGCGATCGCCCCGATCGCAATCTGTCCGACGACGCGATCCGGCGCATCGCGGAGCGCGGTGGTGTGATCGGCGCGCTGCCGTTTAACCTTTTCCTGGTCGAGGGGTGGCAAATGGGCGACCGCAAAGACGCGGCGACTATGGACACCTACATTGCGGCTATTGACCACATCTGCCAGGTCACCGGCAGCGCACAGCATGTCGGGATCGGCAGCGATTTCGACGGCGGCTTCGGGGCGGAGTCCGCACCGGTAGGGTTTGAGACGTCCACCGACCTGCTCGCTGTCGGCCCGGCGCTCGCATCGATAGGGTACGAACCGAACGATATCAAGGCGATCCTGAGCGAGAACTTCCTGCGCGTGCTGCACGCCGGGCTGCCTGATTAGCACAGGAGGCAATAATCAGTGCAATGGAAAATTACGGGCAGATAAGCATTACGTTAGGCACGTTAGGTGTGGTGATCACGCTGATTGGACTGTTTCCGGGCATCATCGGTCTGGAGGCTGCCGAAGGTATTGGCGTGTTGCAGGTACTTGTAATTCTGCTGGGCTTCAGTATTTTCTTCACCGCCGCCTACCTGTTTGTCAAACAGGCCTTTTATCCGGGCCAGCCCACCACGCTGGCGCAGGATATCGGCACGCGCCTGACCATGACCGGCCTGCTGATTGCCGCCGCTGCCGGCCTCGCAGACGTACTGGGGTTCGGGACCCATATCTCTGATACATACGACCGGCCCTTATTAGGGCAGTTGCAGGCGTTATTCTTCATCGGCGGGATTCTGCTGGCCTCGTCTGGCGTGGTGGTCTTCACGCTGTTTGGGCCTTCGGACGAGAACGGCAATGGGGACAACGCCGCGCTGCCCGATGCTCGCTGAACAGGGACGCGCCGCTCATGCTGTGCGCCGGTTACTGGGCCGGATCAGCGCAACGTATGTCGCTGCACCGAAGATCACCAGATCAAGCGCGATCCACACCAACGCCCACAGCGCCGCCGCCCCGCCAATTTCGCGTGCCATCGAACTCGCGTCGTTCATGGGAACCATTGAATCCGGCAGCGTGACGATTTTGAACAGAATCCACGCGTCGGTGATGGCCTGCAGCCCCGTGATCAACGCCAGAAATGTCAGCGTCACCAGCACAACGTCGCGGCTCGCGCGCCAACCCACCAGCACCAGCAGCAGCATCGTGCCCAATCCTACCAGGACGGTCAGCGTGTTGCCGCCGGTCGCAAACACGAGCAGTAGTCCCACACCCAGCGCCGCTATGATGCCGCCCAGCCGATGTTGGCCGCGGTCAGCGTCGCGCAGCAAAAAAAGCGCCAGCCCCGCCACCAACAGGGCACCGGAAAGAACGAGTTCCAGCAGATCGATGTTTGCCAGCGCTATGCCGGAAAAAAGCAGGCTCAGCACGCCGATAAACACGCCGACACCGATCGCTACCCGGCGCGGGTGACCGCTGCGATGCGTGAGCAAGAGCAAACCTGCTCCAAACAGCGCCGTCCCCAGATAACCCGCCTGAATCACGATGAAGCGCATACCGCCGCGCGTGTACGCCATCCCCGCACCGCGCGACATGACCTGAAACTCAATGAATTCGCCGCCCGTCACTATCGCGGCCACGCCATGACCAAGTTCGTGGATCATGGTCACGAATAGCCGCAACGGGTAAGTCACGAAAAATAACCCTTGCACCTGCCACAAAATCAGTGCGATCATGAAGGCAATTGCCGCGAGCAATAAATCGCGTTCAGGCTTTGCACTCTCGCGATAGTCTGTCACACTCTTGACTCCTTCTGGCTATGACGCACAGTCTGTCCGGCCAGCATATCGAAAGGATACGACGTTACATTATGACATCACCGGAGGCGCTTCGTTTTGGGACCGTCGGCAGCCCGCAAACCACGCCGAAATCTGGCACCGTCACCGCCATCGAGCAAATCCACCGGCTGGGCCTGCACCACCTGGAAATCGCATGGGTGCGCAGCGTGCGCGTTTCGGACAAAACCTGCGCTGAGATCAACGCTACAGCCGAAGCCTTTGCGATCACGCTTAGCGTCCACGCGCCGTATTACATCAACCTCAACAGCCAGACCAGCGAATTGATGGCGAAAAGCGACGAACGGCTGCTCGCGGCTGCCCGCAAGGGGTACAGATCTGGCGCGCGTGATATCGTCTTCCATCCCGGATCGTACCACGAGCAACCCCCTGAACAAGTTTACGAACGTGTGAAAGAGAAGTTGCTCGAAATCCGGGAGATTCTCGACGAAGAAGGCGTTGACGTGATCCTGCGCCCGGAGACGATGGGCAAACCCGCCGTGTTCGGGACACTCGACGAAATACTGCAGCTTAGCCGTGACATCCCCGGCGTGTTACCCTGCATCGACTTCGCGCATTTACACGCCCGCACGGGTCGCATGAACTCCTACGACGAATTCGCTGGCATATTCAAAGCGGTCGAGGCCGCGCTGGGCCGCGACGGACTCCACCAGTTGCACGCGCACATGTCCGGCATTGAATACGGGCCAAACGGAGAGAAACAGCACCTGCCGCTGAACGAGGCCGACTTCCAGTATCGTGATTTGCTGCAAGCCCTGATCGATTTCGAGGTGCGCGGCATCATCGCGGTGGAAGCGCCTGAACCCTTCCACGATGCCGATGCTCTGACACTCCAGTCGACCTATCGCCGCCTGCACGATCTGGGCACAAGTGACAAAGCATGAGAGTTCGCTTAGAACATCGCCCAATCGTAGGGCGAGCGTTTGGTCGTTCCCGGCGAGGGCGGTATCATTGGTGACACTGTGGCCCTGAACACGGATCGCAGAGATGAACGTAAGGAGCCAGTGTTATGCAGAATGATTATGGCAGCCTGCGACGGCGTACCAGTGACGCAAGCTGGCAATGGCTGTTGATGGGCACAATTCTCGGCCTGGGCTTTGCCCTCGTGGCCTGCGTCGGTGGATATGCGCTGGGGGCACTTAGCTTCCCGCTGCTTGAAGATAACACCGCCACACCCCAGGTACGCATCGCACCGAACGAAACCGAAGTCGCGCTGCAGGCATTGGCGGCACAGCAAACGCTTGAAGCAGCCAGTGACGCTCTGAACATAGATGAACCGGCGGATACAGAAACCGACACTTCAACACCTGCCGAAACGCCTGCTGACGACACGCCAGCCGCGATGACAGCCTCGCCCTTGCCGGACGGGAACGATGATATGGCGACAGGCGGCCAGGAAGGCGCCAGTGTAACAGCCGAAGACCAAAACCCACCTGCCGTGCTGAACCCTACCGCGACGTTGCAGGCTGACCAGCCAGCCGCGCAAACCGAATCGCTGGGCCAAGAAACCCCTGTTGTGGGAACGCCCCCGGGCGGCGAATCCGCACAAGCGCTCAGCCTTCCCGAGGCACCGGCCATACCACCGGAACTCGACGCGATCAAAACCGAGATGGTAGAGGTGACAGGTGGCACGTTCCAGATGGGCACGACGCTCGAAGAAGGCATGCAAGCCATGGACGAGTGCGCAACCTATGGCAAAGTCTGCGACGACCCAAACTGGATATCGGACTCCATCCCACCCCACCAGACAACTGTCGACAGCTTCGAAATGGAGATCTATGAAGTCTCGTTGCAGCAATACGTGACGTTCCTGAACTGGCTGGGGCCGAACGAGCACAGAACCGGCTGTGGCGGCAATCCGTGCATCAAAACCACGCAGGAAGAACCGAACAGTCTGGTAAATTTCGACGGCGAAACCTACAGCATACGCAATCCCGACTTCTACGCCAATCACCCGGTGACAAATGTGACATGGTGGGGCGCGCGCGAATACTGCCAGACGCTCAATCGCCGCCTGCCTACCGAGGCCGAATGGGAACGCGCAGCACGGGGTCCGCAGAATTACATCTACCCCTGGGGCTTTGAATATAATCCCCAACTTGCGCGCTCGTCACTATCCGACGAGGTTGGGACGATGCCGATCGACAGCTTCGCCTCAGGGGCCAGCCCGTACGGGATATTCAACATGGCAGGCAATGTCTCTGAGTGGGTGTTCGACTGGTACCAGGTCGATTACTATACGCAAATGGCGAACAACCCCGAGCCGAATCCACGCGGTCCGGCAGCCGGAACCGAAAAAGTCATTCGCGGTGGCAGTTGGGACACAATACCGCTGTTTCTGCGCGCGGTGCATCGCATGAGCCAGCGACCTGACGAGCCAATCGCCTCAATCGGCTTCCGCTGCGTGGCGGACATCACAAGCAACTCCCCCTTGACCGCACCTGACACGACAACGCAATCCGGCACGGCTAGCGAGGATACCGCGCCCGGTGGCGCGCCGACTCTGGCCCCCGCGCCAACCCGGCCACCGGCCCCGACCCCAACAGTTACCGCCGGTCCAACCGCAACACTGGCCCCCGGCTAAACCGCGACTCTTGCCGCACACATCCCATGCGTGGCCCGGCTCCACACGAACGAAACAGTTGTGGAGCCGACTTTTTTTTGCATTTGCATGCGCTATAATCTAGGCGGCAAGCTCTTACGCCTGTAACGCGGCGTTCTTGAGCGCCAGCACCAGTGACAGGTGCTCGTGAATTAGAAGCCCGCAACCCAAAGGATGCGTACGAATGAAAATCGCAGTTGGAGCGGACCACGCCGGTTATCCACTGAAAGCACACATTGCCGAGTACTTGCGCGAGCAAGGTCATACTATTGTCGATCTGGGAACGGACAACGCCACGCACTCTGTCGATTATCCTGATTTTGCGAAGGCGGTAACCGATAAAGTCGCTGCAGGAGAAGTCGAACGCGGATTGCTGATCTGCGGCAGCGGCGTCGGAGCAAGCATTGCCGCCAACAAAGTCCCCGGCATCTATGCTGCGGTATGCCATGACACCTATTCAGCCCATCAGGGTGTCGAGCACGATAACATGAACGTGTTATGCCTCGGCAGCCGCATTATCGGTCAGGCGCTGGCCGAAGAACTGGTTAATGCGTTTATCAACGCGCGGTTTGAAACGGACGCTGAACGCCATGTGCGTCGCCACAACAAGGTCAAAGCGATTGAACAAGCGAGCCAATCGCGGTGATCCGATAGGTTATCTTCACGCGACGCAAAAGTGTAGCCGGCAGGTTGCACTTTTATTGTGCCGTGTATCACACCACCGAGGAGGTTTTTAGATGGCAACTAACCCGTTAGTCAAAGTGCAGCAGCACGGACAAAGCATCTGGATCGATTTCATCCGCCGCAGCCTGATTACATCCGGCAAACTGGAACAACTGGTCAAACAGGGCATCACTGGCATGACATCAAACCCGACCATTTTTGCCGGGGCAATCGCGGACACAGAAGAATACGATGATGCTATCGCCGCCCTGCTTGACCTGGACACTGAAGAAATATATGAGACGCTGGCAATCGCCGACATCCAGGCTGCCGCTGATGTGCTGCGACCGGTGTATGATGCAACCAACGGGATCGACGGTTACGTCAGCCTGGAGGTCTCGCCGCTGCTGGCCTACGACACCGACCAGACAGTGAGCGAAGCCAAACGCCTGTTCAGCGCCGTGAACCGGCCCAACGTCATGATCAAAATCCCCGCCACACCGCAGGGGTTACCCGCGATCGAGGAAGCCATCGCCGCCGGAATCAACGTCAACGTGACGCTCTTGTTTTCCGTACCAAACTACATCGAAGTCGCAAACCGTTACATCCGGGGGTTGGAACGCCGCAAAGAGGCCGGGGCAGACCTCTCGCGCGTCGCGTCGGTGGCAAGCTTCTTCCTCAGCCGGATCGATACGGTCGTTGACAATATCCTCGAAAACAACATCCGCGCCGGGCGGCTGCGGGGCGGGTTTGAACGCGTGCAACAAAACCGCGAATTACTGGGACAAGCCGCCATCGCCAGCGCCAGGATCGCATATGCGAAATTCAAAGACCTTTTTGAAAGCGAGCGCTTCGCCAGACTCCAAGAGGCGGGAGCACAAGTCCAGCGTTTGCTGTGGGCCAGCACGGGCACCAAGAACCCCAACTATCCCGATACGTATTATGTCGACAACCTGATCGGAGCACACACGATCAACACGTTGCCGCCCAAAACAATCGACGCGTTCCGCGATCACGGCACGGTTGCGGCTACGCTCGAACAAGACCTCGACCAGGCGCGCGATGTCATGAGCCAGCTAACCGAAGTTGGCGTGCGCATGGATAAGGTGGTGCAGCAACTCCAGGGGGACGGCGTTGAAGCATTTGCTAACGATTTCCGGCGGTTGTTGGAAGCTGTCGAAGGCAAACGGCAGGTCCTGCTAACCGGCGTAATGACGCGCCAGGAATACACGATCGCGGCCTACCAGCACGATATCCGTGAGGTGCTGGATGCGATGGAACAGGCGCACATCACGCGCCGTATCTGGGACAAAGACCCGTCGGTGTGGCGCAACGAGTCGTTCCACCAACAGACGATCAGCGCCCGGTTGGGCTGGCTCGATATCGTCAATGCCCCGGAAGAGTTCTACCAGCCAGTCTTTGACCTGCAAGCGCACGTCAAACAGCGCGGTTATTCGCACGCCTTGCTGCTAGGCATGGGTGGCAGCAGCCTGGCCGCCGAAGTCATGCGGCAGACGTTCGGCGTGATGAAGGGATACCCCGACCTGCAGGTGCTGGACACAACCGATCCCCAGGCGATCCGGCTGGCAACCGAAACCATTGACCGCGCCAACACCTTGTTCCTCGTCTCGACCAAGTCCGGCAGCACGACCGAGACACTGTCGCTCTTCAAGTACTTCTACCACCTGATCGAACAAACACGCGGCGACAAGGCCGGCGACCAGTTCATCGCTATCACGGACGCAGGCTCGCCGCTGGAACAGATCGCGCGCGAACGAAAATTCCAACGCATCTTCCTGAATCCGGAAGACATCGGGGGGCGCTACAGCGTGCTGAGCTATTTTGGGCTGGTCCCGGCAGCGATCATGGGCCTCGACGTCAAAAAGCTGCTTGCCAGTGCGCGAAATATGGCACGGGCGTGCGACCGTAACGTCCCTGTCGCCGGTAATCCTGGGGCCTGGCTCGGCGTGACAATGGCATACCTGGCACAACAGGGCCGCGACAAGGTGTGCCTCGTCGCTACGCCGCAAATCGACAGTTTCGGGTTATGGGTCGAACAGTTGATCGCGGAGAGCACCGGCAAAGAAGGAAAGGGGATCGTGCCGGTAGCGGGCGTAATCCCGACCGACGCGCGCGATTTTGACGACGACCGGTTGTTTGTTCACCTGCGTCTCGACAGTGCATACGATCCGTTGGACGAACAGATCAAAGAACTGGTTGCAGCAGGACATCCCGTCGTGACCCTGCACCTGGACGATCCGTATGATCTGGGTGGTGAGTTCTTTCGTTGGGAGTTCGCTACCGCTGTAGCCGGACACTTGCTGGCGATCAATCCGTTTGATCAACCCGACGTGCAGGCGACCAAATCCAACACCAAACGCTTGCTCGAATACCTGAGCGAACACGGCAGCTTGCCAAAAGATGAACCTGTGCTAGAAGAAAGCGGACTGACACTTTACGCGGACGACAAAACCGCTGAAACGCTGCGCGCCATCGTGGCACAACGTGGCTTTGACTATGGCGCTCTGATTAACCTGCTGCTGGCCCACATGAGCCTTGCTCGCTCTGGTGACTACATCGCATTGATGGCCTATCTTGCAGCCACTGAACGCCACAACCAACTGCTCGAAGAGATCCGGCAAGAGCTGCGACACGCGACAACCCGCGCGGTCACACTGGGCTACGGCCCGCGCTTTTTGCACTCGACCGGGCAGCTTCACAAAGGTGGCCCGAACAGCGGCGTGTTCATTCAGATCACGGTCGAGAATAACGAACAGATCCCGATACCAGGCGAGCCCTACGATTTCATGCAACTCAAGCGCGCGCAGGCTCAAGGGGATTTGGAGGCGTTACAGAGCAAGAAACGGCGCGTCGTGCGGTTCCACCTGCCGGAAGGCAGCGTTTCCGCTGGCCTGGAGCGCTTCCTGGGGGCGATCAAAATGGCAGCAGCGAAGAAACGCGGCTGGTGATCTCCACGCACGCCTGCACAATCCGACACCGGTCACAGCAAGAGGACGTCACTCTGTGGCGTCCTCAGTGATATCGAGGGGCAAGACATCATCTGGCACGGGCGTCAGCGATGGCATAACCTGCCGCGTGTTCGTCGGCGGGACCGTGGGCGGCGGTGTTTCGAATGGCGCAGTAGCAGTCAAGGGCGGCGTGCGCATGGCAAGGTCATCAAGGATCGCACGTTTGGTCGCGGTCATTTTGTAGATCGCCGTCGCTGGCAGCCCACTATGCGACGGGCTTGGTGTCCCATCGTTCATCAAATAGTACACGCCACCGATCACGAACGCCAGCAGAATCCCCGCGAGCAACAACCCACTGAGCGCCCACACCATCCAGCCTAGTTCACCCGTGCCAGTACGCGAGCGCAGGCGACGCGACTGGGGCTGGCGCGCCGATCGCGGATATGCTCCCGATGCCGGCGGCGCGACATATGGCGACAACACCTGAAGCTGCGGCGATGCAGGGCGCGAGTCGACGGATTGAGCCGGTGAATCGGCACGCGGGGCCGGATTCGTCAGCAATGCGCGTGAGGTGTCCACGCGCTGCCGCGCTTCCCCTTCGCGCAGGGCCTGTTCAAGGGACGGCTCGGTTTCGATCATCGATTCGGGGAGTTGCTGCATGCTCGTCGCAGGAGGGGACGGCCCTACATCCTCTGTAATTGCGGCCTGAAGAGCCGTAGCCAGTTCGCCCGCAGTCTGGTAACGCTGGTCAGGATCTTTTGCCAGCGCCTTAAATAACACCTGCTCAATTGCGGTCGTTAGGTTGGGATTCTTTTCGCGGGCAGATGGTGGAGCCTGCGTCACATGCTTCACGGCCACGCTGTAAGGAGTCTCGCCCTCAAATGGTCGCGAGCCAACCAGCATCTCGAACAACACCACGCCCAACGCATACACATCACTGCGCCCGTCCAGGTCATGCCCCTGGGCCTGTTCAGGTGACATATACGATGGGGTGCCGACCACACCGGTAGTCGTCAGCGATGTACTGCCTTCCCCCAAAAGCCGTGCGATTCCAAAATCCGTAAGATACGCATCACCATTAGTATCCATCAGGATATTGCTCGGTTTGAGATCGCGGTGCAACACGCCATTCTGATGGGCATAATCCAGCGCCGGCGCGATCTGCAGCAGAATATCCAGGGTGCGATCCGGCGCAACGGGGCCTCGATAGATCAGATCATCGACTGAACCGCCGTCCATGTAACGCATCACGAGATACGGCACGCCCTCGTACTCGCCGTAATCATGGACCGGCACAATCGCGCGATGTTCCAGGCGGGCGACGATATTTGCTTCCTGCTTAAACCGATCCAGCGAGTTTGACTGGCTCAAAAACTGGCGCGGCAGCATCTTGATCGCGACATCGCGCTTCATCGACAACTGGTGCGCGCGGTATACTGTCGCCATACCGCCCTGTCCGATCGCCTCAAGTATCTGATAACCGCCAATAACCGTGCCAATTGCGATATCGCTCATAAGATGCCGGTTTCCTGATCTTAGCGCGTCTCTCCGATGCCCCTGTTCATTCGTCGTGCCCGTTTATACCACATATCCCCTGAGGTCAACATTATCACCCGGTGCCAAAAAAACAAACAAGCGGCCTCCATATGGCTGGAAGCCGCCTGCAATTAGCCTACGTTCAGGCTGCCGGCTTAATACTCGGGCATGGGTGGGGTCGCCGGTTCTTTTTCCGGGATATCGGTGATCAGCGCTTCGGTGGTCAGGATCATCGCCGCGATGGAC
>CAYRNY010000013.1:0-164020 GCA_964425755.1 uncultured Anaerolineaceae bacterium | reverse complement strand
CAATAACTCTACCTCAAAAGCCCTACATACCCTCATTTTTTGGCGAAGGTATTGGCAGATACATGAACGATCATCAAGCTTCAACGTGGCACCTGGACCCTCAAAGCGAGGTTCCACTGCACACTCAGTTCGAGCAACTGATTATCGAAAAAATCCGTGCCGGTGAGTGGAAACCGGGCGAACGGATCCCTGCTGAGCGCGAGTTGATGGAGTTGGCGAACATCAGCCGGGCCACCGTGCGGCAGGCGCTCGACACGCTGGTTCGCAAATCATTGCTTGAAAAAATCCAGGGCCGGGGCACATTCGTCAAGCTTCCGATGCTCGAGCAGCCGCTCGACATTGTGTACAGCTTCTACGAGCAATTGAACGCGATCGGGCTGCGCCTGCGCGACGAGGTGCTCGCCCGCGAGGTGATCGACGCCTCAGACGAGCTTGCCGAACGCCTCCAACTCGCCAAAGGCGACCCTGTGATCCACCTCAAGCGGCTGCGGCACTTGAAGGAGACACCGCTGATGCTGAACGTCGCGTACCTGCCCTATAACCTGTGCCCGGACCTGGTACACGAGCAGTTTGACACGTCACTCTACCGTCTGCTCACAAACAAGTATCACCTGCCGGTACTGCGCGCGGTCGATCGGTTTGAAGCGACCGCTGCCGATTCGCTGCTGGCATCCTTCTTGCATATCTCGCGCCACGCCCCCGTGATGTACGTGGAGCGTATCGCGTTCACGACCGGCGGCACGATCCTGCATGTTGGCGAAAACTACATCCGGGGCGACATGTGTCGTTTTCGCACCGACCTGACCTCAAACCACCCGTCGCTTGAGATCAAAGGGGCGTGCATCACACCGGATTATCACAATCTATCCTGACCATCAATAACGCTTATAGTCCTGCTGGAGTCTGAATCATGACACATGCCATTAACGTCGCTTTCGTTGGCCTGGCGCACCCGCACATTTTCCCACGCGTTCAACTTCTCGCTGAACAAGAAGATGTCAGCATTGCCGGCTGTTATGACCCGGACCCGGCACTGGCGGCGGGCGTGGCGGCGCGCTGCAACATCACGGCTTACGATTCGCTTCCGGCGCTGTTGGACCAGCCGGGCGTCAATTTCGTGATCATCGAAGGGTGGGATACCGACAATCCCGCCTACGTACAAGCGGCGCTCCAACGCAAACAGGCGGTGCTGGTCGAAAAGCCGGGCGCGCCGAACCTGGCACAAATGCAGGAACTCGTGCAGGCCGTGCGGGATGTTGAAGTCCCCTTCCAGGTGGGCTATATGCTGCGTTTCTCGTCCGTTGTGGATCACATCCGGCGCATTCTGGAAGCCGATGTCCTGGGCGCGATCACGCTCGCTCGCTTTCACGCAGCCTCACCTGTCGGCGGGGCGGCGGAAGTCTGGCAGAGCGTGCCGGGGGATATGGGTGGCGTGGTCTTCACCGATGGCTGTCACATGGTCGATATCATCGTGCACCTGCTGGGCGTGCCGCGCTCGGTGAAAGGGACGCTGCTCAAGCTCCCGCAGGGGCGCACGGTGACCGCGCACGGCTTCAAAACGCACACCCTGTCCGAGCTGGATGCCACCGTGCAGATGCCGCTCGGTGACCTGATGTACGAAGACGGCGGGATCGCGCTGCTGACCTACGACGACAAGCTCGCGGTCTTCGACGTGACCGGCTGGGAAGCCCACCCCTGGGTTGAAGCGTGGCGGATCGAGCTTTACGGCACGGATGGCACCTTGCACGCGGGACTTACACCCGCCTGGTACCGTCTATATGTGCGCAATCCGTCCGTGAGGTACCAGGCAGGCTGGCACACCTGGAGCGACCTGCAAAATCCCGGCGTGGGTAACTCGCTGGTCGTGGATGACAACTACCGGCGCGAGATGGACGCCATGCTCGACCGGGTGCGCCGGTGGGACACAAACAACGACGCCTGGCTGACCGAAGCCGAAGCGACAATCGCGATCCTGGACGCGATGTTCCGTTCGGCGGGCCAAAACGACGCCATCGATGTGACGCTCCAGCCGCGCTGAAAAACGTTCGCCCAAGCTGGCCCAGTCAGGGCACGAGGCTTGCCGCTGTGCTCAAATCCGGCTCTAGGCGTTTTTCAGGCGCGGATCGAGCACATCGCGCAAGCCGTCGCCCAGGAAATTGAAGCCCATCACCGTGAGCATGATCGCCAGGCCGGGGAAGATACCCATCCATATCGAGCGGTTGAAGAAGTCGCGGCTCTCGGAGAGCATGCGGCCCCAGCTTGGATCGGGCGGCTGCGTGCCCAGCCCGAAGAAACTCAGCGCCGCTTCCGCCAGGATCGCAAACGACAGGCTCAGCGAGATCTCGACAATGATCGGCGGCAGGATGTTGGGCAGCATGTGGCGCAGCAGGATTTCGGAGTCCCGCGCGCCGAGCGCTCGCGCGGCCTGGACGTATTCCTCATTCTTGATCGACAGCACTTCGCCACGCGCGATACGGGCGAAGATCGGGATATACACCACGCCGATCGCGACCATCGCGTTGGTGACCCCCTTCCCCAGTATCGCCATAATCGCGATCGCCAGCAGAATCGTGGGAAACGCCATCAGCACGTCCATCAGGCGCATGATGCTCTCGTCGATCAGCCGGCGCGAATAGCCCGCGATCATGCCCAACGTGGTCCCGACGGATGCCGCGAGCGACACCGCAATCGCGCCGACCATCAATGACACGCGCGCGCCGTACATGATGCGGCTCAGCGTGTCGCGCCCGTAGTCGTCGGTCCCCAGCAGGTACGTACCGCTCGGTTCAGCGAAAGGGTCTGCAAAGTGCATTTTGTTCGGATCGTAGGGAGCCAGGGATGGCCCAAAAATAGCCATGACCACCAGCACCGTGATGATCACCAGGCCCAATATGCCGACCCGGTGGCGCAGGAAGCGCCGCAACGCAACGTACCACAGCCCGTGCGCACGCTCGATCTGGGCGCTTTGGTCGGTGCCGGTTTGCAGGCTGATGATGCCGGATTCCGTTCCTTCATCAGCCGGTGAGGTGTGTTGTGAGTTCATGATTCCATATGTGCAATGCGCGGGTCCAGCAAAAAGTAAATGATGTCAACCAGCAAATTAATGCCCGTCACCATGATCGCCATGACCAGGATCGATCCCTGCACCAGCGGGTAATCGCGGTCCAGCACGGCATCCAGCGTCAGGCTGCCCAGGCCGGGCAGGGAAAACACGATCTCGATCACGACGACCGCGCTCAAAAGCGCCGTCATTTGCAGGCCGATGATCGTGATGACGGTGATCAGCGCGTTGCGCAGCCCGTGCGTCAGCACGACCGTACGCTCGCGCAGCCCTTTTGCCCGCGCCGTCATGACGTAATTCTGGCTCATCACTTCCAGCATCGCGCTGCGAATGAAACGCGTTTGGATCGACGCGCTGATGAACCCCGCCGTCATCGCCGGCAAAATTATGTGCTCCAGCCAATCGGTGAAGTCGTCGGTGATCGCAGTGTAACCGCTGGGTGGCAGCCATTCCAGCGAGGTCGAGAACAACAGCACCAGCAGGATCGCCATCCAGAAATCAGGGACCGCCACGCCAAGCTGGCCGACGATGGTGGCGAGCGTATCGATCCCGCTGCCGGGCTTCACGGCGGATATGATGCCCAACGGAAACGCGATCACCATGCCGATCAACAACGCCAGCAGCGCAAGCTGCAGCGTGGTCGGCAACCGCTTGGCGATCTGCGGCGTGATCTCCTGCCCGGTGATCAAGCTATTGCCGAGATCACCGCGCACCGCGTCCCCGATCCATGTGAGGTACTGCTCGTGCAGGGGCCGATTCAGGCCCAGGCGCTCGCGCCGCGCCTGGACGTTCTCTTCGGTAGCCTGCATGCCCAGCGAGACACGCGCCGGGTCGCCCGGCACAAGCTGGATGATCAAGAACACGGCGACCGATACCCCGAACACGACCAGGGTCGCCAGCAGCAAACGTTGCATAATAAAACGAATATTCATACAGGGACACCTTCACTACAAACCGGATATCCCGCCGGGGCATGACCAAACCAGGGGACGGACTCTCGCCCATCCCCTGGCCGCTGTACGATGCCGGCTTACCTGTCGAGCCAGGTCGTCCAGAAGTTGACCGCTGAGTCCGGGCGCGCGCTGAAGCCCTTCACATACGGCGCGTAAGCCTTGACCTCCTGTTTGACGTACATGTAGATGTACGGTGCGTCGTCAACCAGGATCCTGTTCGCCTGCTGGTAGATTTCATAGCGTTCTTCGAAATCCTCGACCGTGCGCCCTTCGTCGACCAGCGCGTCAAACTCAGGGTTGCTGTAGCCGGTGAAGTTGAAGGTATTGCCGGTGCGGTGCTGCAGGTAGAAGTAGTCTTCGACATCCGTCAAGCCGAGCCAGCTCAGCATGAACGCGTCAAAGTCGCCCGCTGACTGGCGCTCCAACCATTCGCTAAACTCGATGTTGGCGATCTCAACCTCGATACCGACCTCCGCAAGCTGCTGCTGCACGACCTGCGCGCCGCGCAGAGTCTCGTCGAAACCGATCGCGGTCATGATCTCCATCTCGAAGCCGTCCTCATACCCGGCTTCGGCCAGCAATTCGCGGGCCATAGCCAGGTCGCGCTCGTAAGGCGCATAGGGGAAATACCAGGGCGTGCCGGAACCCGTCGGGCCGTGTGTCGGCTCGCACAGACCGAAGAACGCGAACTGGCAGATCACCTCGCGGTCGATCGCGTAAGCGATCGCCTGTCGCACGCGCACATCATCAAACGGCGCGCGGTTCAGGTTCAGCCCGAAGTAGTCGTAAGACAGGCGCGGCGCGGTATCCACGATCACGTCATCGTCTTCCTGCAACGTCTCGTAGTTCTGCGGGGAAATGGTGAAGATCCAGTCGACCTCACCCCCCTGCAGCGCGAGATCGCGGGCGGTGTCGTCGGTGACCGGCCTGATTACCACTTCGTCCAGGTAGGGGTATTCTTCCTGCCAGTAATCGTCGCGCGCGGCCAGCACCAGGCGGGTGGTCCCCTCGATCTCGTCGATCACAAACGGACCGGTGCCGATCGGCACCTGGACCGTGCCGTCTTCCTCGAGGCTCTCTGAGGCCAGCACAGCGGTTGACTTGTTCGCTGCCAGCGACGCAGGCAGGTTCGCGATCGGGCTTTCGGTTGTAACACTCACCGTGTAGTCGTCAACAACTTCGATCACCGTGCCCGAACCGCCAATACGCCACGCATTGCCGGACCCGACCTCCGGATCGATCAGGCGGTCAAAGGACCACTTCACATCCTCGGCGGTCATCTCGCGCCCGTTGCTGAAGGTGGCACCTTCACGCAGATAGAACGTCCAGGTCAGCCCATCCTCGCTGCGATCCCAGTCTGCCGCCAGCCACGGGACCAGGTTCATGTCGTCATCGAAGAACGTGAGTGTTTCCAGTACGTTATTCAACACCTGGAAGCTCGCCTCGGAGCTGGCAAAATGCGGATCGAGGCTTTCCCACCTGGCTTGCCAGGCGGCGCGCAGTGTACCGCCCCGCTTGGGTTCCGGGTCCTGTGCAATAGCCGTACCGGTCACCAACAGGCTCACCAGCACGGCGACGATCAATAGTCTTTTCATGGTTTTCCTCCCAGATATCTTGCTGACATAAACAATCGTGTTTCAAAAAACACCGCCGGTCCTGGTAGAACGCACAGGTGCAGCCGGACCGGTGTGCACCGAAACCTAACTCAGTTCGCGATAAATGTGTTCCGCTTCGCGCTGCAACAGCACCAGATAGTCGCCAATGATCGCATCGTCCATGCGCGAAGCCGGTGCTTCAATGCTCAACGCCGCGACTATCTCGTCCCGTCCATCAAACAACGGCACCGCCAGCGCCCGCGCGCCGACATCGATCTCGCCGTTGGATATGCAGTATCCGGCGTCGCGCACGGCATGGAGTTGGGTTCGCAAGGCGTCAAAGTCGGTGATCGTCGTATGCGTAAACCGCGCCAGGGGGAACTCCAGTTGTTCCTCCCACTGATCCTCAGGCAGGTACGCCAGCAGTATTTTTGACGATGCGCCAGCATGCAGGGGTTGCGTGCGCCCGCGCTCGATGGTGACGCGCAACGCTTGCTGGCCTTCAATACTCTCGATGCACACGGCCCGCCGGTTATACAGCCGCATCAGGGATACCGACTCCCCGACAGCCTCTGCGATCCGCTGCATGTTGGGCAACGCGATCAATCGTAGTTCGCGGTTGCTGGCGATCGCGCTGCGCCCCAGTTCAATAAACGCGATGCCCGGACGATAATCAGCAGTCTCAGTCCGTTCCAACAACCCTTTCTCACACAGAATGCGGATGTACCGGTAAACCGTGCTCCGGGGAATATCGAGTTCCTGGCTGATGTCTTCGACCGAAAACAGATGCCGCTGATCCTGGAACAGCAACAAAATATCGAGGACTTTATGAATAGCCGAGTTCTTGCTGGTACCTTTGTTCACAATTATCACTGGATAAAACTATATTCTCATTCAATGATAATCATACCACACAAAACAGCTTGCTTACAACTCTGGCAGCCCTCGCATATGAGCAAACGCGGCGTGCGAACCGCACGGTAAAACGCCATCGCACACACAATACGAAGCGCGCCAGGCAATGTGGTGTTGCCTGGCGCGCTTGCTCAGGTGGAACAGATCGCTGTGTAGGCGCGCTCAATTCGGGCTGCGACCAGCGGGTTTTGCCACCCCGCAGATCAACCGCCGGGCTGTGCACGTACAATGATCATCCCGCCAGCAAACGCCGCGCGATGATCATCCGGTTGATCTCGCTGGTCCCCTCGCCAATCGCCATGATGCGCTGATCGCGGTAAATGCGCTCAAGTGGATACTCGCGGCTGTACCCGTATCCGCCGTGAATTTGAATCGCTTCAAACGCGATCCGCTCGACCACTTCAGACGCAAACAGCTTCGCCATCGACGCCAGCTTGGTGTAGCTTTCGCCCTGGTCTTTAGCCCAGGCCGCACGATAAACCAGCAGCCGCGCTGCTTCGATCTGCGTTGCCGCGTCCGCCAGCTTGAACTGGATCGCCTGGTGATCGGCAAGGCGCTGCCCGAACGCACGCCGCTGCTCGGCATAAGCCAGCGACGCTTCAAACGCCGCCTGCGCCAGCCCGACACACAGCGCCCCCACCGCGATACGGCCACTGTCCAGCGTGGCGAGCGTCTGGTGCAGGCCGCGCCCCTGTGTGCCCAGCAGATTATCCAACGGCACGCGCACATCGTTGAACGTCAGCGCGTGGGCTGGCGAGCCAGACGTGCCCATCTTTTTCTCCGGGGGCGCAATATCCAGCCCGTCGCGGTCCGTTTCGATCAAGATCAGGCTGAAGGCCGCGCTGCCTGCATCCGGATCAGTTTTGACAAGGGTGATGATCACAGGTGCAAGGCTGGCATTGGTGATCCAGGCTTTGCTGCCGTTGATCACCCATTCATCGCCCACCTTGACCGCGCGCGTCTGGATGCCCATCAGGTCCGACCCGGCATCGGGCTCGGTGAGCGCCAGGCTGCCCAGGACGTCACCGCCGGTCAGGATGGGCAAAAAACGCGCCTTCTGCGCCGCCGTGCCCCAGCGGACAATCGGCAAGCAGCACAGTTCGTTGTGCGCTTCGACGCTCAAGCCGGTCGAGCCACAGACACGCCCCAATTCCTCCATCGCAATCGCAGCACTGATGCTGTCCAGATTCGCGCCGCCGTAGTCTTCCGGCACCTGCAGCCCGGTCAAACCCAAGTCCGGCATTTTGGCGACCGCCTCCATGCGTAACCGTCCAGTTCTATCGATCTCGGCGGCATACGGTTTGATCTCGCGTTCGCAAAAGGTCCGCACCGCGTCCCGGTACATGCGTTGTTCGTCATTGAGGGAAAAATCCATCGTATTCGCTCCCTGGAACACAACAGGGCAGCCGTACTGTGTGGCTGCCCTGCGCGCGGTTCCCTAGTCTTCTGCCGGGACGAAATACACGTCCGTCGGCTTAAACTTGCTGTTGCGCAGATAGCGCGCCTTCACCCGCATCCCGATCCAGTCGAGCGAGGCGGCGTCGGGATCAACGCCGACCAGTCGCGCCAGGAACAACGTGTCCGCGCCTTCGAGATCAACCAGGATCAACACAAACGGCGTCTGCGGCAGGAATTCCTCGGAGCCAAAATGACAGACGGTGAACGCGTGCACGGTACCTTCATCCGGCAGCACAACCCAGTCGGTTTCTGCGCCGCTCGCCATATCATGCCCGCGCGGAGTCGCGTAGGTATAACCGGTTTCCGGATCGCGGCTGCCCAAAAACACACCGTTGGACAGACCCGCGAAGAACGGCGAATCCTGCCCGTAGGAATGAATGTAGTCGATCTGGTAGGGCTGTTTGATGACGATCGGCCCCATCGCCTTGAGTGACCGCAGCGCATCCTCATCAAGTGTCTGCGGGAACGGCACGTTGAACAGAATTTGACCATCGTCAGTTTCTTCTATTTTGCGCGGGAGTTTATGGTCAGGCATGGCTACTCCTCCGTCCCCAGGATCGAAACGGTCACGTAAGTGCCGGTCCCGGCGTGGCTGTGGATCGCGCCGCGCCGGGGATTGGCAAGCTGCAATCTGTCATCGTTGAAGTGTTTGCTGATGGTGCCCTGAAGCTGCCACAGCGCAAACACACCCTGCATCAGGCCCGTCGCGCCCACCGGATGCCCGCACGCAATCAGTCCCCCCGATGGATTCACCGGGCAAACCGGGTCGTCGGGCAGACCAAGCCCGTAATCCAGACCGGGCATGAACGCCTTCCCGCTCACCGCGAAAGGACCACCTTCCCCATAGCGGCACAAGCCCATATCCTCGTAGGTCTGAATCTCCGAAGAGGTGTAGGCGTCGTGCAGTTCCACGAAGTCGATTTCGTTCAGCGGGTCGGTGATGCCCGCGCGTTCGTAGGCCTGTTTGCTGGCCATGCGTCCGGCACGGAACGAATGCACCCCTGGATAACGGAAACCGTTGTCCCACAGGTTTTTATAGTAGGCGCGGGTCTCGTCGCTGTCGCGCTCAATTTGCAGCGCGTTGTGCTTCATAAACGCGTCAAATGACTGGTGGGGGCGGTCTGCCATGCGCATCGCGTCCGTACCGCGCCCGATGCTCTCCACGACCACGCGCGGATACCGTCTACCGCTGGCGTTTTCCAGCTTCTCCAACCCTTCCTCAGAGCAGAGAATGACCGCCGCCGCGCCGTCGCTCATCACGCAAATGTCCAGCCGCGTGAGCGGCCATGCCACCATCGGCGCATTACGCACATCGTCAACGGTGTAACGATTGCGTTTTTGCGCGTAGGGGTTGTGATAGGCGTTGATGTGGTTCTTCACCGAAACGTGCGCCAGTTGCTCGACGGTGGTGCCGAATTCCTTCATGTGGCGCGTGACCATCATCGCGTAGTAGCCGGAATAAAACCCGCCTACCGGGTAATCAAAACTCACATCCGAGGCCAGCGCGATGAACTCGTTGCCTTTCCAGGTGTTGACATGACTCATGGTCTCGAAACCATACGCCACGCACACGTCCATGTAACCGCTGGCGATGTTCTTCCAGGCTTCCTGAAAGCACAAGCCGCCGGTTGCACCGCCGCCCTCAACACGATGTGACGGCTTCGGGCATAATCCGAGGTAGTCCTGGGCCATGATGCCGGCCATAAGCTGGCGCGTGAAGTGATCGGAAAAATACGAGGCTACCGAGCCGTCCACCAGTTCGGTGAACTGCGGGAAGGTCAGGCCGAGATCGTGAATGGCGTAATCATACGCTTCCTTGATCACGGCCTGAAATGTCTTATCGGGTCGTGCCTTGGTGAACTTCGAAACGCCTCCCGAAACAACATAAACTTTGCGCATAAAACGTACTCCTGCCTGAATAATTATACGATGGGGAGTTCCGGTACTTGTGTGAAGTATATACGATCAGCCCGCATCAGGGGGCCGGGGATCGCGCAGGCGTTGAATCGCGTCTACGGCGTCGGGATTCACCAGCGCGGCGAGATTGCCCAGCGGTTCGCCCACGTAGGCCGCGCGAATCACGCGGCGCATCACTTTAGCGTTGCGAGTTTTGGGGATGTCCTCGACGAAATGCACGGTTTTCGGCGCGAGCGATTTACCCAGCGCCTGCGCCACCCACGCCACCAGGTCGCGGCGCAGCGTTTCGTTTGCGTCATCCGGCGCGCGTAACACCACAAACGCGACGATCGCCTGCCCCTTGATCGCATCCGGCACGCCGATCACCGCTGCTTCGGTCACGGCGTCATGATTCACCAGGATGCTCTCGACTTCGGCAGGGCCGACGCGCTTGCCCGCGACCTTGAGCGTGTCGTCCGACCGTCCCAGGATGTAGTACAGTCCATCGTCGTCAACGAGGGCATAGTCGCCATGTACCCATACGTCCGGCCAACGGCTCCAGTAGGTTTCGATATAGCGCTCGGGGTCTTTCCAGAAGCCGCGCGTCATGCCGATCCAGGGTTGGCGAATGACCAGTTCGCCCGTTTCGCCCCGTACCGGATGGCCGTCCTCGTCCACGACATCGACGGCCATACCCGGCGCGGGGCCGGAAAACGCACATGGCTTGAGCGGCAACAACACATTGCCCATGACGATCCCGCCGCTGATCTCCGTGCCGCCCGAATAGTTGATGATCGGGATTTCACCACGCCCGACCGTTTCAAACAACCAGCGCCACGGGCCTGGATTCCACGCCTCGCCCGTCGATCCGAGAATGCGCAGCGAGCCTAGATCATGCCGCCTGACCGGTTCATCGCCGTGTGTCATCATGGCCCTAACGAACGTCGGCGCAATCCCCAGGCAGGTCACGCGGTGCCGTTCGACCAGCGCCCAGACGCGGTCCACGGCGGGATAATCAGGCGCACCGTCGTACAGCAGCATGCTCGCACCCAGCAGCAGCGCCCCGAACACCTCCCACGGGCCCATCATCCAGCCCATATCGGACATCCAGTACATCGTGTCCGGCGGCTGGATATCGAAGCCGTGCGCCATATCTTGCGCTGCTTTGACCGGAAAGCCGCAGTGCGTATGCACGGTGCCTTTGGGCCGCCCTGTAGTGCCGCTGGTGTAGATGATCATTACCGGGTCTTCGGCGGCGGTGCGTTCGGTGGGTGCTTCAAACGGCTGCCCGGCGAGGACGTCATCCCACCATATGTCGCGGCCCGACTGCAGCGGCACGGCCTGCCCCGTACGCGGGACAACGATCACGGTGTGCACCGAATCGACACCGGCCAATGCTTCATCGGCAATCGCCTTCATATTGATTGCTTTGCCGCGCCGAAACTGCCCATCCGTGACAAACAGGGCTTTTGCGTCCGCATCCGCCAACCGAGATGCAATCGCGCTGGCCCCATAACCGGAAAAGAGGGGCAGAATAATGCCGCCGATCTTGGCAATCGCGAGGAACGCTATCACGACCTGCGGTACCATCGGCATGAAGAGTCCGACCACATCGCCCTTTCTCAGCCCTCGAGCGCGCATTGCCCCGGCCACCCGGTTAACCTCTCGGAACAGCTCGCCATAGGTAAGGGTGAGCGTCTGTCCCTCTTCGCCTTCCCACCGGAGCGCAACACGCCCTTCGGCAGGCGTGCCGATCCGCTTATCAAGGCAATTGTGGATGATGTTCAGTTTGGCCCCAACACACCACTCCGGCCATTGAATCCCGCGCGAGACGTCGACCACTTCTGTATAAGGCTCGTAGAATTCCAACTGGAGATCGTCGATAACGGCGTCCCAAAACCACCGAATATCGCTGGTCGAACGCTGCATCAGTTCGTCAAACGTCGCTATGCCATGCCGATCCATGAAGCGTTTAAGGCGCGAGCGCTGAATGTATGCGTCATTAGGCTGCCAGACAACGGGTTGGTCAAGAAACGATTGAAAGGACATAGTGCTTATTCCTGTGTCTTGTGCGAAGATACTTCGATTTTATACCAGTTGCCCGTAACATACATCGCACGACGCCCGCGCGGGCGTCGTGACAAGGCACATAGTAGTCGAAATTGGCACCCGGCTCCACAGCCATCCTGCCGGGTAGCGACCGCACTCGCCCCCGGCAGGACCAAGCCAGATCCGTCAATGTCATTTGTCTGCCGGTACAGCCCAAGCCCCCGGCGCGAGTCAGTCCCCGGCGACAGCCACACCGTGCATGTCACGCTCGCGTTGTTCAACCGGGCCGGACTCCTCGCGCGGCGCGCGAACGCGCGACGGCAAGATCATGAGCACCAGCAGCGCGTTAACCAGCATCACAGCGGCCCCAAACAGCATGGCGTCGTTCATCCCAGCCACAAACGCCCGGTCCGCGATGCTGATGATGGCATTAGCGAACGGCTCCGGCACCTGTGGCTGACCGGCGATCATATGCGCGGCCTGGATGCTGCTGCTGATGCCATCGAACATATCGGGACGCAGTTGGGGCAGTTCTGCTTTGAGCGCTTCGATGCCATCCAGGTAGCGCCCGTTCATGATCGTGCCCAGGACTGCTACACCTAACGCGCCGCCGAGTTGACGCGTGGTATCGTTCATCGCCGAGCCGACCCCGGCTTTGCTCACCGGCACAGAACCCATGATCGAGTCCGTCGCCGGGCTCATCGCAAAGCCCATGCCGCTCGCCAGGATGATTTCGCCCAGTACCACCGTTGAATAGGCCGTGTCGACATCATACATCCGGGACATGAACAGCAACCCGCCCGCCGCGATCGCGATGCCGAGCGCGACGGTGCGTTTCGTCCCGAGTCGCGCAGTCATGCGCGCCGACGACGCCGATACGACAGCCAGCGTCACCGCCAACGGAACCATACGGAGCCCAGCATCCAGCGCCGAATAGCCCTGCACGGTCTGCAAATACTGGCTGAGGAAGAAGATCGAGCCGAACATGCTGAACATGATGAACGTCATGGCGATGTTGGCCCCGGTGAACGACATGTTCTTGAAGAAATGCAGCGGCAGCATGGGGTTTGGGACGCGACTTTCCCACCAGGTGAAGATCGTCAGCAGCACGGCGGAAATGCCGAACGCCGTCAGCACGTGCGGATCGGTCCAATCATTCATGCCTGCCTCGATGATGCCATAGATCAAGGCGAACAGGCCCGGCACGGAGAGCAGAACACCTATGACATCAGGTTTAGGCGCGTGCTCGTCTTTGGAGTCGGCCAGGAAGAACGCCCCGCCGATCAATGCAATGGTGACAACCGGCAGATTCACAAAAAAGACCGCGTTCCAGTCGTAGTACTCCAGCAACAACCCGCCAGCGACCGGCCCGACGCCGACGCCAAGCCCAAAGATCGCCGCCCAGATCGCGATCGCCTGCGAGCGTTCCTCGCGCGGGAACGTCGCGCTGATGATCGAGAGCGTCGCGGGCATAATCGTCGCGCCGCCAATCCCCAGAAAAGCACGCGCGGCGATCAGCATCTCGGTCGAGGTGGACAGCGCCGCCCACAGCGAGCCGATCCCGAACATGACCAGCCCGAATTGCAGCGCCCGCTTGCGCCCGATCTTGTCGCCAATGGACCCCATCGTCAGCAAGAGTGCGGCAAAGACCAACACGTATGCATCCACGATCCACTGCAAATCACTGGCCGATGCGCCGAGATCGTTTGAGATCGAAGGTAAAGCTACGTTGAGGATGGTGTTGTCCAGGCTGATGACCAGCAGCGAAATGCCGATAAACAGCAGGCCAATCCAACGTGTCGAATAACCGGGCAAGTTCTGGCGTGTTTCCGTAGACATGTGTGATGTTCCTCCTTGAGTATGGTTACTGAACGTTCGCCCGCTTCACGGGATGAGGTATTCCGGCGAGCAAGACTTCGGGCATGTTAGCGCAACGATCAGGCGAAAAGCCGCCATCGAAATCCAGTTCGCCCACACGATGCAATGAGACATGACCGAGACGCGATCTCGGTGATGTTGTCACGGCGGTTCGCGCGAATCGCCTGCCGTTCCATCACTGTCACGTGGCGAGTGCCGCTGAAAAGCCGCTTAACAAGAGCACGCCGACGCCCAACGCAAGATTGCTGAACAGCAGCCGGACACTGAGTTTCTCCTTCGCAGGAGCCGCAAGATTCAAGCGTTTCAGGCCCAGGCTGCGGGTTAGCGCAATAACGATCATCGCGATCACCAGCACGTGTTTGAGCGTCAACACGAGCGAATAGTCGTTATCCACCTTGAACAACCCGTTGAAATCATCAACCCGGTTAGCTTGCAGCACGCCGGTCACGATCAGCCCGATGATGCTCACATACACCAGGATGCTCAAGCGGTTTTGGATCGCCTCCATGAGCGCTTTGGTTTGAGGCCCCGTGCCCATCGCGGCTTTCACAGACGGCAAGACGCTGAGCGCCAGCGTCAGCAGACCACCGATCCACACGGCAGTGAACAGGTCATGCAGGAATACGATAAGCGCAAACACGATATCCTTGTTAGACATAGAACCCCCTCATTTCTGGCGACAGGGCGACGTATCCTGTAAGTGACCAGCGCCGATCATCTCACAGGTCAGTGAACGATTCTTCGACTTTTGTCGGATTTTGACGGAAGCTGCTGGCCGGTTCCTGGCGGGTCGTGTTACAGCTTTCGAGGATTGAGCCACGCACGCCACTTAGCCCACATTTCAACCAGCAGTTCATGCTCCAGGTGGGCCTTAAAACGCGCGGTCCTGAGCGAAGGATTCGTGAAGTCCTGTCTACTGACCGGCACGCGCACCCGTTGCCGTGCCTGTCTCAGCACACGTTGGTGCACGACCGGGAAAGGCTCCGTTTGCGATTGCGCTGCTAATCCTGCGATCAATGCGTGCTCAATCTGGTAGGCACGCAGCCTGTCGGCGTCACCGCGCGGGGGACGGTCAACGTCCTCATAATGGTTCGCAAGAAAACGCTGCCACCGCTTGAGGCGGTTTTCAACATGTTCGAGGTGTTCGGCCAAGAAGTCTTGCCCCAGTACAGTCAGCAGTTCTCGTTCTTCGGCGAGCATAACGTGGATGACGGTGGAAATGTTGAGACTCGGGCTGGGCTGGTTAAACATAATGGATCTCCTTACTGCCAAATGGCTTAACGGGACAGGCGACCAGTGGCCGATTCGTGCACAGGCTTCACTGTAACGGGCCTGCACCGTGCAGTCATCGACAAAAGTCGGGTTTTCGTGTGTCAGGAGCATGAACTGGCCGGTGGTTTGCTCACAGTCGATCAACTCACAATGATCACCACACGTGAATCGCAGGGCCCCTGTCGTTTGCTCGCTTCGCCAAGCGCCAACGTCGTTGTGCGATCCAGGCCGCTGTTGCCGATCACGATGGCATCGCACTGTTCGCTTTCAGCCACCTGGCAGATCACCGTTGCCGGGATACCTTGTTCCAGCCGGGCCGTATAGGGAATCCCGGCCTGGGACAAGATGGTCGTTGCCCGTCCCAGGGCGGCCTGGCCTGCTTGCATCGCGCCACGCAGGGCACCCACAATATCGTTCAATCCGGCCCCGCCCTTACTGACGGTGTTCTTCGCAAGCATCGGTACGGGGGGAATCACGTAAATGACCACTACCTCACCACGCGTCCGTTGAACAAGCTGTACAGCGGTACGGGCCGCGCGCGAAGCATTCGGCGAACCGTCCGTCACCAAGAGCACGCGCTGCATCGCGTTATCCTGTAGTTCAATCCCTACCGACATCAGGGTACCTGTCCGGCAGGAATAGCAAAGCGCTTCATGTCATCTTTGCCGTGCGTGCCCAGGAAGACGAGCCGGGACCTGGCTTCAATACCCCGCTTTGCGCCGTCAGGCGTGCGCACAATCACACCAGGGCCGATTTCAAAGCGGTCCTCGTTGATCGTCATCCACCCACTGCCCTCGATGAAGTAGTACACCGCAGACGGTGCCGGGTGTGGTGGAATCTGCTGTTTGGGTTCCAGCCCGACGAGCACCATTTTGACGCTGTCGTTGTCCAATAGCGGCTGTGGGTGCGGCCCATCTATCCCAAAGGCGACCCTTTGATCCCAGTGGAATCTTGCCTGCTGCATGGTGGTATGTCCTTTCCCTACGGCCATGACAATCTGAAAGGGGCGTGCAATAGCTTGCAGGGGACAGATACGCTCGCAGTGACCGGTATAGTCACATTGATCGGGACGGGCCACAACCGCTTTCTGGTCGCTGAGCGCCAGCGCTTCATTTGGGCACACGTCCACACACAGTCCGCACGCGGTACACCGGTCGTGGTCAATAACGGGAACCGGCGGGTGTCGCGCTGGCTGCATCGTACTCGCTCCATGAAAGATAAAGCGCCCACATTGCTGCCGTAGCATACAATGTCGGCGCTGGCGCGTCTTCGACTTTAGTCGAATCGCACAGGATCGATCAGATGTCGATACCGGCCTTTCTTTCCAGTCCCGCTTTGTCCAGAATCTGTATCTGGTGCCGTTCGACGTTAATCAGGCCGTCTTGAGCCAGGGCACGCAACGCGCGGTTGATGACATCGGGCACAGTGCCCAGGCGCGCGGCCATCTCAGCCTGCGTCGCCCAGCGCTGGCGTGACAGGACACCGGCTTGCGCCTGCTCCAGCAGCAACCGCGCCAATCGCGCCTCAACAGACCGCAACGACAGGTCTTCCACCAGTTGGATCAGGTGCAAAATATGCCCGGCCAAATCTTGAATGACAGCGCGCGCCAGGCGGGGATGGTCCTCCAGCAACCGGAGCATCGTGCCGCGCTCGACAACCCAGATCGTGGATGGTTCCAGGGCAATCACGGTGGCCGGATTGGAAGCGCTGGCAAACACGCCAACCGCATTGAACACTTCGCCGGGGCCGAGCAACTGCAGGATCTGCTCGCGGCCATCTGGCGCGATCTTGATCGCCTTCAGCCAGCCCTCTTGCACAACGCATAGCCCGCCGCTGGACTCACCTTCAAGAAACACGACCTGGTCGGCAGCAAAAACGCGCCTGGAAGCGGTGCGGGCCACCGCTGCAAGCGTCACAGGGTCCAGGTTCTCCAGATATGCAACGGACGCCAGAAGCTCTACGAGCGCTTGCATGGCATTTGAATCGGGCATGGCGGCTCCCCTACCGTGTCAATACACCGACCGGCTGATGTTGTTCGCAGGCCGGTTAAGCTCTATACTGAAGAAGAATATGAGCTTAACTATGGTGCGTCGTGACTCTACGTAACAGACTGGGCCTGCTTTTTCTAGCTTTCTTGATTCTAGTGACGATCTCGGTTGGGGCAACCGCGTGGATGGTACGCGATCAGGGCCGGGATGCGCTCGTGATCAACCTCGCCGGACGCCAACGCATGCTCATCCAACAGATCACCGGCCAGGCGCTGCAAATCCAGGCGGGGCAAGACCGGGACATGCACGGGCAAATTCTGCGCGATGCCGAAACCACTTTTGACCGGACACTCGCGGCGCTGATGGCCGGCGGCGAGACACCGTATCTGCCGGGCCAGACGGTTTACGTCCCCGCGACCGGCTCCGGTACCATCCGCGCCGAATTACGCGAACTCCAGCAACGCTGGACCGTGTTCCAGGCTAACCTGCGGATCATCGAAACCGCTTCCCCCGGCAGCGCCAGCTTCGACGCGGCGATCCGGTCCGTCCAGGACCTGTCACCGCAACTCGTCCAACAAGCGGATGAAATCGTCCGTTTGTACGAGACGGACTCCGAGCGCAAACTGGCGCGGCTGCAATGGATTCAGGCCGGTTTCTTCTTGTGCGCGGTGGGACTCCTGGTATTCGGCGTGCTGATGATCCGACGCGCGATCATCGTCCCCTTGCAGACGCTGAAAAACGCGGCGGAACGGATCGGGCGCGGCGATCTCAGCAGCCGCGTGCGGCTCGCCAGCCCGCCAGAACTGTCCGCGCTGGCGAGCAGTATTGATACCATGCGCGCGCAGCTCAACACATTGACCGCAGGGCTTGAGGCGCGCGTCCAACAGCGCACGCGCGAGTTGACCGCGCTGTACGATGTGATCCGCGATATTTCGTCACATCTGGCGATCGAACGCGTCCTGGAATCTGTGACCGGCAAAGCTCGCGATCTACTTGATAGCGATGTCGCTTTCCTGTGTTTGCTTGACGAGACAGGTGAGACCCTGACACTCAAGGCGTACAACGGCCCTGAAGATGCCGTATGCGGGCAGTGTGTGTTGGCACATCGCGCCGTTGCCGGGCAGATCTTGGGCCGCCGGGACGCGATGATCTGCGAAGTGGGCGGCTGCCAGACCATCGCGCCGGATTACCGTGCCAGCCACATGGCCGCGCCGCTGCGCGTGGGTGAACGCGTCATCGGGGCGCTGTGTGTCGGCAGCACGCGGGAAGCCACGTACGCCCAGGAACAGGTTCGGCTGCTGACCGAACTGGCGAACTCGACGGCGATCGCACTGGAAAATGCCCGGCTCTACGAACAGACCGAGCGTGTGGCAGCCCTGGAAGAACGCCAGCGCATCGCGGCTGATATGCATGACGGGCTGGCGCAGACGCTGAGTTATGTCAAGCTCAAAAACACGCAGGTAGCAGACCTTATCGCGCGGGACTCCGTCGAGCAGGCCGCCCAAGAAGTCGCGCTGATCGGCACGGCGATTGAGCAGGCAGGACACGAAGTGCGCCAATCCATCGCCAGCCTGCGGGCTGCCCCCGTTCTGGACCGTGCCTTGCAGGAGCATCTCGCGGAGGTTGTCACGACGTTTGCCGAATCCGCTCCCGGCATCTCAGTCGATCTTCAGGTGGCAGACGAGCAAGGCACCGTCCTGGAAAGTGACACAACCGCCCAGGTGCTGCGGGTAGTGCAGGAAGCGCTACAGAATGCGCGCCGCCACGCCAGCGCGACCTGCGTCACCGTTCGACTTGAACGCCAGGGAACGACTTGCTGTGTTATGATTCAAGATGACGGCAGCGGGTTCGATGCGGCCCAGGTGAACGGCAAAGAACACTTCGGGCTGAGCATCATGCAAGCGCGTGCCGCCCGCATCGGCGGCGAGCTCACCATCGATTCCGCGCCGGGACGGGGCACGCGCGTGATCCTGGCGTGGTCCATGCAACCAATACCCAGGTAGCCAATGGAGTTTTGAAAATGGACCCTATTCGCGTTCTGTTAGCCGACGATCATGCCCTGTTTCGCGAAGGGCTAGCGAGTATCATCGCGGGCCAGCCTGACATGGTCATTGTTGGGCAGGCCGATGACGGCCTGGAAGCATTGGTCAAGGCGCAAGAACTGAAACCGGACCTGATCCTGATGGACATCACCATGCCCGGCGGTGACGGGCTGGAAGCGACGCGTAAGATCAGGGAAGCCCTGCCTGAGGCCGTGATCGTGGTGCTCACGGTTCACAATGACGAGGAGAAGTTGTTCGAGGCGATCAAAAGCGGCGCGCAGGGCTACTTGCTCAAGAACATTCGCTCCGAGACGATGCTGCATTTGATACGCGGCGCGCTGCGCGGCGAAGCGGCTATCACGCCGGTGCTGGCCGGGTATATGCTCGAAGAATTCCGCCGGCTGAGCCGCAATCTTCCTGATGAGGACGGCAACCCGGTCGAGGCGCTGACGTTCCGCGAGCAGGAAGTCTTGTCACAGGTCGCCACCGGCGCGAGCGACAAAGAGATCGCCGACCGGCTCAGCATCAGTGTGCATACCGTCAAAAGCCACATGCGGAACATCCTCGCCAAGCTGCACGTCAACAGCCGCCACGAGGCCGCCAGATATGCGCGCTATAAAGGCTTGCTGTAAACAACTCTTTCTCCGTACCGATAGGAACAATGACACCCTCACATCGCGGGCGGCGCGGCTGCGACTTCTGCCGTTTCCCGGTAAATCGTCTCCGTGCTGTCGTCATAGGCGAGCAACTCGGCGTACCGTCCCCAGTTGATCGCCAGCTCGACCTGGCGTGCGGCGTCTTCCGGGGAGAACTCGAGCTCCAGCGCCAACCGGATCACGTCCCGGTCCAACTGTCCTTTGTCGGCAGCGTCCAACATAGCGAGTAGCCACTTGAACATCGGCAGGCGCCGGATGCGGGTCGCAAAAATTTCCTTACGCGCCAGAATTCGGGCTTCGGCGAAAGTCTCCCCCAGCGGCGTCAGGGTGATGTCGCCTTTGGCAATCGTCGCAAAGCCCAGCAGCTCCGCTGCCTCCGTCAATTGCAGCACGGCGGTGGTCCCCAAATTGAGTTCCTGCTCCAGCCGGTAGACGTCCATCCGGTCGTTGGGCATTTCGTCCAGGAATTCCAGCAGACCCGCCAGTTCACCTACCGAGATGTCCGGCAGCGCGCGCGTGCGCCCGGCTTCGCCGGGTGCGGTTCCCAGTTCGATGTGCTCCGGCTGGGTCTGACCGGCCAGCAGCGCGTAGACGCGGTCGAGCACGTCCAGGAATTCGGGTGATTTGCGCTGGCGTGGGTGGGTTAGCGAGATCTTCTGGTCGGCGATCACCCGCCCCGGCTGCTTATCCATCACCACCACGCGGTCAGCCATCAAAACCGCCTCTTCGATATTGTGTGTGACCATCAGGATCGCCTTAGTCGGGATCGCCCCACCGGTCCACAATTCGAGCAACTCACCGCGCAGCGACTCGGCGCTGAGCACGTCCAGGGCCGAAAACGCTTCATCCAGACACAGCAGCTCCGGCTCCACCGCCATCGCTCGCGCAAAGCCAACCTTCTGCCGCATCCCGCCCGACAGCTCGCGCGGGAACGCCGTTTCAAACCCGTCCAGACCCACCATGTCCAACAGATCGATGGAACGCACTGACCGCACGTTGGGTGGCACACCGCGCGCCTTGAGGGCCACTTCAACGTTCTGCTGCACCGTCAGCCACGGGAACAGGGCGAAGGTCTGAAAGACGATGGTCGCGTGCGGATTCACCCCTTCGAGCGGCTTGCCACGATACAAGACCTGGCCTTCCACAGGCCGGTTGAGGCCGGTGATGATGCGCAGCAGCGTGCTTTTGCCACACCCGGACGGGCCGAGCAGCGCCACGAATTCGCCCTCGTCGATGGTGAGATTCACATTGTCAACTGCCGTGAAACGACGCTCGCCACGCCCGTATTTCTGTGTAATGCTTTTGAGTTCCAACAAGTGTCCGGTCATGGCCTACTCCATTCGAAACTGCTCTTCGGCCCGGCGGTACAGCCGCCGCCAGAACAGGCGATTGATCAGTACTACGGTCAGGATCATGCTCAACGTCGAAGCCAGCAGCAGGTGAAAATCCCCCATGGCAGTGGCATCGGCAATCACCGCCCCAACCCCCGTCAACTGGTAGGTGGTGCCGCCGAGCCGAAAATACTCGGCCACGATGCTGGCGTTCCATGCCCCACCGCTGGCCGTGATCGCTCCGGTGATGATGTAGGGGAACAGGGCAGGCAAGATCAGCGTTCGCCACCGCTCCCATCGACCCAGCCGGAGCAGCGTGCTGGTAAACTTGAGGTCTTGCGGTATCGCGGATGCCCCGGCGATGACGTTGAACAGCAAATACCACTGCGTACCGGTGAGCATCAGCAGCACCGCGGCAATATTCGTCCCGGCAGGTAAGGGCAAGACAACCAGCAGCATCACTGGAAATAACGCGGTAGCCGGAATCGACGCTGTGATCTGGACGACCGGCTGCAACACCGTTGAGATACGCGGATTGGTGCCGATGAGCACCCCGACCGGGATCGTCCAGCCCAGGGCGATCAGCAACGCGATCATGACCCGCAGCAGAGTCACAACCGTCCCCATGCCGATGTCAGCCCATTGATCCGCCGGAACCTCAACCAGCATCTGCCCGGTCTGGATCAGGCCGTAGACCAGCCCCGGCCCCACGACAATCATGATGATGTACCCCACCCAGGGGCGTCTTGACTGGCGCTTGGCACCATTGAGCGAGAAAGTGACCAGGCGGGAACGGACAAACAGTGCGTCCAGTGCCCGCGCTAACGGCTGACGCACACGTCGGTCCAGCCAATGGGTGAGACGTGCCGCGCGCAGTACATCATAGAACCACGAGGTAGGCGGGTTGTCGCTTTCGGTCATTTCCAGCTTGAACCGGTCGGCCCAGGCCAGCAGCGGTCGCCAGACCAACTGATCCAGCAACACGATGACCAACACCAGCGTCGCGATGCCCAATCCAATCGCGCGATAGTCTTCCTGATTGGCGGCTTCTTGCAGGTAGGCGCCCAGCCCCAACAGGCGGAAGTCCTTCTCGCCGACGGTGAAGATTTCAGCGGCCATCAGGAAAAACCAACCCCCAGCCCAACTCATCATGCTGTTCCACAGCAGGCCAATGGCGGCAAACGGCAGTTCTAACGTCCGGAGGCGCATCCAGGTGTTAAAACGGAAGATAGCCGAAGCTTCGTTGAGTTCGCCAGGGATGGTCGTCAGCGATTGGTACCAGACAAAGACCAGGTTCCAGACCTGACTGGTGAAGATGAGGACGATGGAAGCCAACTCCGCCGCTGTAGCCTGGGGTAGCACTGCGCTCAGGCTGAGCAGCACAACGGGTAGGAACGACAGGATCGGCACGCTTTGCAGCACATCCAGCAGCGGCATTAACACCTGTTCGGCTAACCGGTTATATGCGGCGATTCGCCCGTAGATCAGCGCAAAAACAATCGATAGCGCGTAAGCCGCTGTCATACGCCCCACCGACCGGATCGCGTAGTATGGCAGCACCTCGGGCGCCAGGGAGATAGGGGGCCCTTCGATTTCTGTCGGAGTGTCAAGTGCCAGCCGCACGCCCGCATAGATCACCACCACGACCATCACGATTACGATCACGTCGGCCCAGCCGAAGGCGCGCTGGGTGGGTTGCTGGACCTTGAAGATACCGTGAAAAAGATTCAGCATGCGTTCGTAGCTCCGTTTTCACCCAAGGTTACTCAGCAGACGGCTGCTGGCCAACCTGTTGAGAGTTGGAGTGAGCTTCGGGTTCATCGCGCTGTAACATCACGTACACAATGTCGCCAGACTCCATGTCCCGGTTGGTTGAAAATCCGATCACAACCCAGCCCGCACTCAGGTATTGAGCTACCTGCTGCTCAAAATCCGCCCACGCTTTGCCCAACAACCGGTTGGCTATAATCTTCACTTCTTTGGGCATACAGTTATCCCTTATAATCCCATCACGATACGGGCGACAGTGAGATAGATGAACAGGCCGGTAGCGTCTACCAGGGTCGCCATCACCGGCCCCGACATCACGGTCGGATCGATCTTCAACCGCACGGCAAACAGGGGCAGCAAAGACCCAAGTATATTTGCCCACATGACAATTGCCAAAATAGCCAACGCAACAGAAATCGCCAATTCGTCCGAGGTCCCCCAGGTCAGGGCACGGATGAAAGCCGCCACGGCCATCGCCAGCCCCAGCAGAATCCCTACCCGGAATTCGTGCCACAACGAACGCAGCGCGTCGGACCAATCGATATCGTCCACCGCCAGGGCGCGAATGATCGTGCTGGTCGTCTGAGTCCCGGCGTTGCCGCCCGTGCCGATCAACAACGGGATGAAGAACGTGAGCGCGACCGCCGCTTCCAGCTCAGCCTCGAACATGCGCAGCACGGAACCGGTCAGGCTCTCGGTCAGGAACAGCAGCAGCAGCCAGTTGACTCGACTCCGCATCACGCGAAACACGCTGCTGTCCAGGTACGAACGTTCAAGCGGCGAAGCACCGCCCATGCGCTGGAAATCTTCCGTCGCTTCCTCAACCAGCACATCGACCACGTCGTCAATCGTGACCACGCCCAGCAGTTTTCGCTCAGCGTCGATCACGGGAAGTGTCAGCAAGTCATACCGGGACATCAACCGGGCGCACTCCTCCTGGTCGGCGTCGGCATTCACGCTGATGACTTCAGGGTCCATGATATCCTGCATGACCGTATCCGGGCTGGCGATAATGATCTGCCGCAAATTAACCACACCCACCAGCCGGGACAGTGCATCCACCACGAAGAGATAGTAAATATTCTCGGCTTCAGGCTTCCAGGCACGAATAGCCGCCAGCGCTTCGGCAGCCGACGTCCGAACGCGCAGCGCCAGGAACTCGGAAGTCATTAATCCGCCGGCGGTGTGATCCGGGTGCAGCAGGAGCGGCTGAATTTCCTCCGCATTGGTTAAGCCGGATAACACCGTTTGCGCCTGCTCTGGGGCAATGTCGCCCAGCAGGTCAGCAGCTTCATCGGGTTCCATCGCTTCAACGATGCGAATCAGCGTCGCGGTCGGCAGGTGGGCGACGATATCGGCGGCATCTTGATCGGCGAGCTTTTCCAGGATGTCCGCCGAGTCGGGCGGATTGAGTTCAGGCAGCAACGTGATCTGGTCTTCGTCAGCCAGTTCGGAAAAGACCTCGGCCTGATCATGCGGACGCAAGTCTTCAATAATGGCGGTTGCCGCGCCGATATCATCGCGCTCCAACGCAGCACGCACGCGCGCCAAGATGTCATCCAGAATGGGAGCTTCCATACGGACCTCCGAGCACAAGCCTGGCCCTCGGAGGTCACGGGGGTTACGTCAGCAGAACAACAAACGCACGAGACCGGACCCCTGAGGGACACGGACGATTCGATTGTAGGAGCCTAATTCCTGGGATGCTTGCCCAGGACTAGGAGAGGGATAATCGTCGTTCATCTCGTTTTCTTAGACTCAACCTACAGATATGGCCCTAAGCCAACGACTAAATTATGCACACAACGACTGAAACGGTCAACCCATTTGCTCACGGGCCGTTTGAAAAGGATTTGTGTAGGGGAGCATCTCCGTGTGCTCCCTGGGTGGACACGGGGATTCCCCTTACCTCTCAAATGGCTTCCAAAAAGAACTAGTTCTTCTGCACCGGAGAGCGATCGACGGATCGCTCTTTTTTCATGCGTGATCATGCCCTGCGAACGTTCCATTTTTCGCATGCCGTCGCTAAGCTGGAATCAGGTTGTGAGGACTGGGGCATGAAAGCATGTTGCGTACTGTTGACACTGTTGAGCGTTGCGCTGCTGGCGGCCTGCGCGCCTGACGAACTGGAGTTCTCGTACAGTGACCTGCCACCAGGGGATGCGGCACGCGGCGCAGAATTATTCAGTCAGCCGATTGACGGCGGGGCGTCGTGTCTGAACTGCCATGCGCTTGGCGACGGGCGGAGCGCAGGACCTGCGCTCCAGGGATACGGTGCAGCGGCAGGCACACGTGTCAAGCGGCAATCTGCCGAAGACTACACGTTTTACAGCATCTTGCGGCCCTCCAAGCACATCGTGCAAGGATACTCCAACACCATGCCCGGGGATTATGACCAGAAGCTCTCCCGGCAGGTGATCGCTGATCTGATCGCTTTTCTATTGACCATGTAGTGACGCGCAAAAGGAGATCGATCACATGGACGAGTATATGGTGGGCCTTCGCCTGGTACACATCTTCGCCGGCATTGTCTGGGTGGGCTTCGCCTGGTTCATAACGTTCATGCTGCGCCCGGCGGTGCAGGCGCTAGGGAAAGAGGAGCAGGCGTTTATGCGGGGGCTGATGAAACACAGCCCGGTTGTCTCTGTCATGCCGCTTGCCTCGCTGCTGACGGTTGTGTCCGGTCTGCTGCTCTATTACCGGATTTCGGATCACTTCAACAGCGACTGGATGAGCTCCACAGCCGGGGTTGTGCTGTCAATCGGCAGCGCAGCCGGGATAGTTGAGTTCGTGTTTGGTGGTGTTGTCATCGGCCCAACGATGGAGAAGATCAGTAAGTTGGCGGACGCACTGGAGAGTCAAGGCCAGCCCCCGTCGCAAGACCAGTTGGCGCAACTGCGCGGGCTGCAGACACGTATGAGGTGGGCCGATCCAGCCAGTTTGGTAATGACGACTGTGGCAGTGATCGGGATGGCAGCAGCGCGGTATATGTGACACCCACCGGGGACGCGAACCAGTCCGGGCACATGTGTTCGCGCTGCGTGGCGGAAAGGCTGCGCTGATGCTGCTTCCGAAGCTCAGGCAGCCTTTTCATTCGGCACATTCAACAAGTACGCCGGAAACACCCACGAGAGTTGATTATGCAAACGCATCGTGTGCTGCTGTTAAGCGCTCATCCATTGTTAAGTGAAGGGCTGGCGAACTTGCTGGGCGCGACGGATGACATAGCCCTCATCGGGCCGCGCGCCATATCCGGTTTTGCCCTGCCGGATTTGAGCAAATACGCTCCCGATATCGTGCTGTTCGCCGCACAGGAAATCGATGATGCCATCACGAACGCGCTCGTATTTCAGATCTTGCAACATGTGCCTGACCTACCCGTGATCCAGGTCGACCTGTCGGGCAAGAACATCGTTCGGGTTTACACGTCGCATACATTGCCCGCACGCAGCGCCGACTTGATCGAAACGATCCGTAAGCTTTCACTCCAGAAACCGGGCAATACAGCACAGGAAAACGAAATTTGAGGAATAGTACTCATGCAAAATACCTCACGTTATACGCACAAATGGTTAGCGCTCGCGCTGGTGATGTGCGGCATCGTGCTGCTGCAAACGGTCTGGCTCGCGCATGCCGCGCCAAACGGCCAACCCGCCGAGGAAGGGCGCGCGGTGTTCGAGCAGTACTGCACGTCGTGCCACACCATCGGCGGCGGCGACCTGTCCGGGCCGGACTTGCAGGGTGTAGCCGAGCAACGCGATCCCGCCTGGCTGCGGCGCTGGCTCGAAGAGCCGGACGTCATGCTGGCCGAGGGCGATCCCATCGCCACCGAATTGCTGCGCCAGTACAACAACGTCCCGATGCCCAACCAGAACCTGAGTGCCGCTGAGATCGACGCGCTGCTGGCCTATCTCGGCGCGGCAAGCGCGGACGGCGCAGCGGACACCCCGCCGCCCCAGGATCAGGTCCAGGCAGTAACCGGAAATCCTGATACCGGGCGTGACCTGTTCACCGGGGCGCAACGTCTGAGCAACGGCGGGACCGCGTGCATCGCCTGCCACGACTCGGGCGCGCTGGGCGTACCGGGCGGCGGCCTGCTCGGCCCGGACCTCACACGTGCGGTCGAGCGGTATGGTGGTGCAACGGGACTCAGCGCCGTGCTGGACAATATCCCGTTCCCCTCGATGGTACCGGTGTATCAAACCCGCCCGCTCACCCCGCAAGAGCAGGCGGACCTCACCGCGTTCATGCAGCAGTCGGCTGACCAAAACGCCCCCAGCCAGGGCTGGCGGCATGTCTCACTGTACATCCTGGCGTTTGGTGCATTGGACCTGTTCCTGGTGTTGCTGTTTGTGTGGCACCGCCGCCTACCGCAGCATACGCGCCAGTTACGCTCGCGGCGCTAGAAGAGTCGCTTTTCAAAACGGAGGAAGATAGTTATGGGCTGGGTAAAGGAAATCGTCGATCCACAGGCACGCCGCTGGGAAGAACTGTACCGCAACCGGTGGCAGCACGATAAGGTCGTGCGCAGCACGCACGGCGTGAACTGCACCGGGGGCTGCTCGTGGAACGTCTACGTCAAGGATGGCATCGTCACCTGGGAGATGCAGGCGACTGATTATCCGCAGTTGAACGGCGACCTGCCGCCATACGAGCCACGCGGGTGCCAGCGCGGGATCAGTTTTTCGTGGTACATCTACAGCCCGATCCGCGTGAAATACCCATACGCGCGCGGCGTCCTGTTCGACCTGTGGCGGCGGGCCAAAGCCCGACACAGCGACCCAGTCACGGCCTGGGCTGACATCATGGCCGATGCAGGTAAACGTCGCGAATACCAGCAGGCGCGCGGCAAAGGTGGTCTGCGGCGCATCACCTGGGATGAAGCATTGGAGATCATCGCTGCCTCGACGCTGCACACGATCAAACAGTACGGGCCGGACCGCGTGATCGGCTTCTCGCCCATCCCGGCTATGTCGATGCTCAGCTACGCGGGGGGCAGCCGGTTTTTGCAATTGCTCGGCGGCGTGGTGATGAGCTTCTACGACTGGTACTGCGACCTGCCGCCAGCGTCGCCGGAAGTGTGGGGCGAGCAGACCGACGTGGCCGAAAGCGCAGACTGGTTCAACAGCAAATACATCGTCGCGATGGGGTCCAATGTCGCCATGACGCGCACGCCGGACGCGCACTTCCTCTCCGAGGCGCGCTGTGACGGTTCCAAGCTGGTCGTGCTCGCGCCGGACTTCAGCCAGGTCGCCAAACACGCGGACTGGTGGGTCCCGATCAACGCCGGGCAGGACGGCGCGTTCTGGATGGCCGTCAATCATGTCATCCTCAACGAGTTCCACGCCAAGCGACAGACGCCGTATTTTGCGGACTATGCCAAGCGTTACACCGACAGCCCGTTCCTGGTGGTGCTGGATCAGGACGGCGACAGCTACACGCCGGGCCGCATGCTGCACGCCGGGCAGCTGGCGCAGTACGACGATGAAGAAAACGCCGAGACGAAATTCCTGGTGTTCGATGCGGCCACCGGCACGATCAAGCTACCCCAGGGCACGCTCGGCTTCCGCTGGCAGTCACAAAAAGGGCAGTGGAATCTCGATCTGAAGGACGGGCACGACGGTTCGGAAATCGACCCCACGCTGACACTACTCGACCAACACGACGCGGTTTTGCCGGTTGCGTTTCATGATTTTGCGTTCGACCGCCGCCACACGCGTGGCGTGCCGGTGCGCACGGTCGAAACCGTCGACGGGCCGGTGCAGGTCGCCACGATCTACGACCTGCTGATGGCACAGTTTGGCGTGGGGCGCGGGCTGGATGGCGACTACCCACGCGACTATGACGACGAAGACAGCCCCTACACCCCCGCCTGGCAGGAACGCTTCACCGGCATCGACCGCCAGACCGTGATCCGTTTCGCGCGCGAATGGTCCACTACGGCGGAACAGACCCAGGGCCAGTGCTCGATTATCATCGGCGCGGGGGTCAATCACTGGTATCACAACAACTTGCTCTACCGCGCCGCGATCACCGGCCTGATGCTGACCGGCTGCGTGGGACGTAACGGCGGTGGGCTGAATCACTATGTGGGACAGGAAAAGATCGCACCGATGGCGTCCTGGCTGCCGGTCGCGATGGCGCTGGATTGGGTCAAGCCGCCGCGCCTGCAGAACTCACCATCGTTCCACTACGTACACTCTGACCAGTGGCGTTATGAAGGCGACTTCAGACCGCTGGCCCCGGTCGGACAGGCCGATCACCCGATCACACAGGGCCACACGATGGACATGCAGCGCCGCGCCGTGCGTTCCGGGTGGTTGCCGTTCTTCCCGCAGTTCAACCGGAGCACACTCGAACTGGTGCGCGAAGCTGAAGCTGCCGGGGCAACGACCCCGGACGCGATCAAGCAGTGGATCGTTGAACGCCTGCAAAGCGGTGACCTGCAATTCGCAGTCGACGATCCGGACGCGCCGGAAAACTGGCCGCGCACGTGGTTCATCTGGCGCGGTAATGCGCTGCAATCCAGCGCGAAGGGCCACGAATATTTCCTCAAGCACTACCTGGGCACGCACACCAACGCAGTCGCTGAGGATGTCGCTGGAGACGGGCAGGGACCGGAAGGCAAACTTGACCTGGTGGTTGATATCAACTTCCGCATGGATACCTCGGCGCTGTATTCGGATATCGTGCTGCCGACCGCTACCTGGTACGAAAAAGACGACCTGAACTCAACAGACCTGCACTCGTACATCCATCCGCTGGCAGAAGTCGTGCCGCCGTGCTGGGAATCGCGCAGCGACTGGGACATCTTCAAAGCGTTTGCCAAAAAGGTAAGCGAGCTGGCCGCGCAACATTTCCCCGGACCCGTGCGCGACGTCGTAGCCGTGCCGCTGCAGCACGACACTCCCGCCGAACTCGCCCAGCCGACGCTCAAGGACTGGGCGGCGGGCGAGTGCGATCCCGTCCCCGGCAAAACCATGCCCGATTTCGTCGTGGTGGAGCGCGACTACGCCAACCTGTACAACCGCTTCATCGCGTTGGGGCCGGGCGTACGTGCGGGCGGTATCGGCGCACACGGTATTCGCTGGCCGGTAGACGACCTGTACGACGAACTGGCCGGCAGTCGTCACGCCGTACAATGGAACGGCGCGCGCTATCCGTCGCTCGAAGAGGCGAAAGACGCCGCCAACGCGATCCTGCACCTGGCACCCGAAACCAACGGCGAAAGTGCCTACCGCGCCTTCAAAGCCGAAGAGCAAAAGGTCGGCCTGCCCCTGGCGGACCTGGCGGAGAAAACGCGCGGCGTTCGCTACACCTTCGAAGACCTCACCAAACAGCCGCGCCGCCTGCTGACCACGCCCGTGTGGTCGGGCATCGTCAACGAGGGACGCGCCTATTCTGCTTACTGTCTGAACGTGGAACGGCTGGTCCCCTGGCGCACCCTGACTGGACGCCAGCATTTCTACCTGGACCACGAAGGTTACATCGCCTTCGGCGAGCACCTGCCAACCTACAAACCCAAGATCGACCCGCACGCACACGGTGATATCCTCAAAACCGAGGCGGTGGAAGGTTCGATTATGCTCAACTACCTGACTCCACACGGCAAATGGCAGATTCACAGCACGTACTCCGACAACCTGCGCATGCGCACGCTCTCGCGCGGGGTGGAGCCATTCTGGATCAACACCGAAGATGCCGCCGCGATCGGAATAGAGGACAACGACTGGGTGGAAGTGTTCAACGATCACGGCGTGATGGTGACGCGCGCGATCGTCACGGCGCGCATCCCGCGCGGCATCTGCTTCATCTACCACGGCACCGAGCGCACGCTCTCTGTCCCAAAATCGCCACAGCGCGGCAACCGGCGCGCCGGGGGCCACAACAGCCTGACCCGCACGCGACTGAAACCGAACCTGATGCTGGGGGGCTACGGCCAGTTTACGTATGCCTTCAACTACTGGGGACCGACCGGCGTCAACCGTGACACGTTTGTACTGGTGCGCAAGCTCGACGGCGAGCCGCGCTGGTAATACCCGGAAAGGACAACCACAGTGAAGATTCAAGCTCAAGTATCGATGGTGTTTCACCTGGATAAATGTATCGGCTGCCACACGTGCAGTGTCGCCTGCAAAAACATCTGGACCGACCGCAAAGGTGCGGATTACATGTGGTGGAACAACGTAGAAACCAAGCCCGGCACAGGCTATCCCGTCCAGTGGGAAGACCAGGATAAATACAAGGGTGGCTGGGAAAAGAAACCGGAAAACGGCAAGCTCAACCTGAAGATGAACGGGCGGCTGGGGATGCTGGGCAACATCTTCTACAACCCGAACCTCCCGGCGCTGGACGACTATTACGAACCCTGGACGTACGAATACGAAAACCTCACCAACGCCCCCGCCGGAGATGACCAGCCCAACGCCCGCCCGATCTCGATGATCACCGGGCAGCCGCTGGAGATCGAGCGTGGCCCCAACTGGGACGACGACCTAAGCGGTTCGGAGGTCTACGCCGCCAACGATCCGAACCTGGACGATCTGAGCGACGACGAACGCCGCATGATGTTTGAGATCGAACGGTTGGTGTTCTTCTACCTGCCGCGTATCTGCAACCACTGCCTGAACGCGGGCTGCGCGGCAGCCTGCCCCTCTGGAGCGATCTACAAGCGCGGCGAGGATGGCATCGTCCTGGTCGACCAGGATAAATGCCGGGGCTGGCGGATGTGCGTCACCGCCTGCCCGTACAAAAAAGTGTATTACAACTGGTCAACCGGCAAATCCGAGAAGTGCATCCTGTGTTACCCGCGCCTGGAGACAGGCCAGGCCCCGGCCTGCTTCCATTCCTGCGTGGGGCGTATTCGCTATCTCGGCGTGCTGCTCTACGACGCGGAGCGCCTTGAGGAAGCGGTCGCGGTGGATGATGGCGACCTGGTAGCAGCACAGCGCGCGATCATCATGGACCCGCACGACCCGGCGGTGATCGCAGCGGCTAAAGCTAACGGCGTGCCGCAAGCCATGATCGACGCGGCGCAAGAATCGCCGGTATACAAGTTCGTAAAGCAATGGGAGCTGGCACTCCCGCTGCACCCGGAGTTCCGCACGCTGCCGATGCTGTTCTACGTGCCGCCGATGCTGCCGATCCAGGCGCTGGTGAACGACGGAAACATCGAGGTGACGCAGGGCAACGAAGACCCGTCCGCGTACTTCGGCACGCTGGAACAGGCACGGCTACCGTTGCGCTACATGGCGCGGCTGTTCGCGGCGGGCAATGAGGACGAGGTCGCGCGTGTCTACCGCAAGCTGATCGCGGTGCGCATCTTCCGCCGGGCGCACAATGCCGCCGGCGAAACGAACGAGGATGTGCAGCAGGCGCTGGACGCCGCCGGGATCACCGCCGAGGAAGCCCAGGCGATCTTTGAGCTGACCGCCAAGCCTACCTTCGACGAGCGTTTCGTAATGCCACCCCTGGCGCGTGAAGTCGATATCGATTCCGTGAGCGACCCCTTCACCCACAAGACGGAAGCTGGTTTCGGCTTCCGGCGTGACGCAAAGCGAGGGCAGTGATGATCACGACACCAACGACCACAGCGGTCTACGAACGGCTGGCCGTTTTGCTCGACTACCCAACACCGGACCTGCCCGCCCAGGTGCGCGAGTGCGCCGCCGCGCTAAGAGCACAGCATTCGCGTGCGACGCGGCCATTGGCACACTTCCGCGATTTCGTGGAACAAAGCGAGCCGGGCGGGTTGGAAGAACTATATACCGCCACGTTCGACCTCAAACCGGTGTGTTATCCCTACATCGGCTACCAACTCTTCGGCGACACCTACAAGCGCGGCGAATTCCTGGCACGGTTAAACGCGCGCTACCGCGAAAGCGGATTCGTGGTGCAAGGCGAGCTGCCGGATCACCTGGCAGTCGTCCTGGAGTATCTGGCCCGCACGTGGGACGCCGATCTGGTCACGGAAGGTGTGATCCCCTCGTTGGAGCGCATGGTCGAGCAACTCGCAGGCAACCCTTACCGCGACCTGGTGCGGGCGATCCTGGCGACGGTACAAGAACAACAATGAATTCGGGAGCGTGATGAGTTATGGCCGATCAAATGCTTTTCGTAGCAATTCCTTATGCAGCGGTGATTGTGGCCGTTGTGATGACCGTCTATCGCTACAGAAATAACCGGTTCACTTATTCGAGTATGTCGTCGCAGTTGTTAGAGAACAGCGTGCTGTCGTGGGCGTCGGTGGCCTGGCATTACGCGATCCTGCTGATCCTGGCGGCGCACGTGCTGGCGGCGTTGTTCCCCGGCGCGTGGGCGGCGCTGCTTGGCGGCCAGCTCCGGCTGTATGTGATCGAGATCACCGGTATGGGGCTGGCCCTGCTCGCGATCGTCGGGATCGTGCTGTTCATCGGGCGGCGGCTGACCAATCCACGCGTGCGCGTAAACACCAGCGCCGGCGACTGGGTGCTGCTGGTCGCGCTGCTGGCACAGGTCGTGCTGGGTTTCGTGACCGCGTTCGCCTATCGCTGGGGGGCGCTGTGGTACCTGCACACGGCTACGCCCTGGCTGGAATCGCTGGTCCGGCTGGAGCCGGACACGAGTTACGTGGCGATGCTGCCCTGGCCGATCAAGCTGCATTTTGTGGGCGGCTTCGTGATCCTCGCGCTGCTGCCCTTCACGCGGCTGGTTCACGCGCTGGTCATTCCCATCGAATACCTGTGGCGGCCTTACCGGATCGTCATCTGGAACCGGCGGCAGCCGCTACGGAAATAGGAGACCGCTATGCCGACACTGGATGAACTCTTGCAGGCATCGGCTGCTCTTCACCGGCATCTGTGCCCGCGCCAGGTGCTGGGCGTGCGCATGGGCCTGCTGGCCGGGCGCTGGCTGGGGCTGGACGTCCCGCGCAATGACAAGCGCCTGCTGACGTTCGTCGAAACGGACGGCTGCGCTGCCGATGGCGTGTCGGCGGCGACCGGCTGCCGGGTCGGCGGGCGCACGCTGCGCGTGATCGACTTCGGCAAGGTCGCGGCGACATTCGTCGACACGCGAACTGGTCGCGCCGTGCGGATCGTCCCCGCGCCGGACAGCCGCACGCAGGCATGGGACTACGCCCCGGACGCGAAGAACAGGTGGCAGGCCAATCTGATCGGTTACCAGCACATGCCGGACGGCGAATTGTTTGTCGCGCAGCACGTGGTGCTGACCGTTTCGCTGGAGAAACTACTCAGCAAACCCGGTTACCGTGTAAACTGCCAGGTTTGCGGGGAGGAGATCATCAACGAGCGTGAAGTGGTACATGAAGGCACAGTTTTATGCCGTGCCTGTGCAGGCGAACGTTATTACCGCCAGGTTACGGAAAGCACGCTTCTGCCAATGCGAGGTAAGCTGCCATGATCGAACCTATCAAGGATGGCATCAAGCACCTGTTTCCGGGATATTTCGCGCTGGTGATGGCGACCGGAATCGTCTCGATCGCTGCGTATTTACTGGAGATGGAGACCATCGCCTGGTGGCTGTTCCGTTTCAACGCCATCGCATATGTGGTGCTGTGGTTGTTGACGCTGGCACGCATCACGCGCCATGGGCGGCTGTTCATCGCTGATTTGACCAGTCACGGCAAGGGCCCTGGCTTCTTTACGATCGTCGCGGGGACTGGTGTTCTCGGCAGCCAGTTCGTGATCATTGCCGGTGACCGCACCACAGCCTTGTGGCTCTGGTACATCTGCCTTGTGACGTGGGTTGTGCTGATTTACGCGTTTTTCGGGGCGGCGACGCTGCGCGAGCAAAAGCCAAACCTCGCCAAAGGCATCAACGGGGCGTGGCTGATCGCCGTCGTGGCAACACAGGCCGTGTCCATCCTCGGGACCCTGGTCGCGCCGGAATTCGGCGGTGATCCTGAGCGCGTGTTGTTCTTCACGCTGAGCATGTATTTGCTCGGCTGCATGCTTTACATCATGATCATCGCGTTGATCTTCTACCGCTTTTTGTTTTTCGAGCTGACGCCGGAAGACTTAACGCCGCCGTACTGGATCAACATGGGCGCGGTCGCGATCACCACGCTCGCCGGGGCGACGCTGATGCTCAACGCGGACCGCTCGGCCTTCCTGCCGGAGATCATGCCGTTCCTCAAAGGGTTCACGTTGTTTTTCTGGGCCACAGGGACGTGGTGGATTCCGCTGCTGGTTATTCTGGGCTTCTGGCGGCACGTCTACAAGCGCTACCCCTTAACCTATCACCCGCTGTATTGGGGCATGGTGTTCCCGTTGGGCATGTACACCACGTGCACCTACCAGCTATCGCGCGCGACTGAACTGGCGTTTCTGAAGACGATCCCGGAGTATTTTGTCTACGTGGCGTTAGGCGCGTGGCTGGCGACGTTTGCCGGTTGGCTGTACAGTGTGACGGTCAACCTGGCGGATGTTCGCCTCAGCGGTTCGGGGCAAGCGAAAGAAAACGTAGCGCTCGGCTCAAAAAAATAAACAGCGCGAACGGGTGTCGTATCCTAGGGCGTGCCTGATTCCGGCCTGACCGTGTAGCGACACGGTCACGGCACGATCACAATCTGGAGTTCGCGTGGGCCATGCGCGCCGAGCACCAGCTCCATCCCGATATCGGCGGTGCGACTGGCCCCACTGATTACGAGCACGGTGCTGAGCGCCGCGAACGACGCCGCTCCACCGGCCAATGCCTCCACCTGCCATGCTTCCATCGTGGCGACGATCTGCGACCGGCGAATCACCGCGAGATGTACCTCCGGCAGCAGCGAAACATGCTGTGGCTTGCTCAGCCCAGACGTCAGGACCAGGCTGCCGGTGGCCGCGATCGCTGCATCCGCTCCCGTCAGGCCAACCCGGATCGCCGCGTCTTGCGCCTGCGTAACCGTGATGCCCGCGTCCGCCAGCGCCGCGCTCAAGCCGGGCAGCGGGATCAGGTCCAGGTCCCAGCTTACGATCGCCGTGTCAGCACCGATCGCGTCCAGCACCGCCTGCAGACCGTCGCCCACCGTCGCGCATACCGTTACCTTGCACTGTAACGCCTCGGCCTGTGCCACGAACAGATCGAGCAAGCCTTGCAGTGAATCATCCTCGACCACCGCGACCGGCAGGTGCTCATCACGCGCCGGGATCGCGCCGAGATCGCCGCGTCCCGCCCGCAGCCGGGCTAAGATCGTGTCGCGGTCATTCATGCGGATCACCTTTCTCGCGCGTCTGCCACAATTCGTGGAACGACCGGGACGGCAGCCGGGGAATATCGCGCGACTGCGTCCACGCTCCCAGCGGCCCCAGCGGAATCTTGCGGCGGCGTGGCAGCAACCGGCTGCCCCAACGCATTAGCTTGCTCGCCAGCATAAAGCGCCGCAGGGACGAACTGATCCACGCCCACCCACGCAACCCGGCGCGCCACGTCACGGGTGTGTGTCCCTGCGTGACCAGATCGTGCCGCAGGTCCAGCAGCAAGCGCGGCAGGTCGATGTCGACCGGGCACACAGCCTTGCACTCCCCGCATAAGCTGCTCGCGTGGGGCAACGGGGACGCGTTATCCAGCCCGGTGAGCAGCGGCGTGATCACTGCCCCGATCGGCCCGGGATACACCCAGCCGTAGGAATGCCCGCCCACCGCCTCGTAGACCGGGCAGGCGTTGATGCAACTTCCGCAGCGAATGCACGCCAGCACCTCAGCATACTTGGACGTGTAAATTGCGCTGCGCCCATTATCCACCAGGATCACGTAGACGTGTTCTGGGCCGCCGCCATCCCCGTCGCGCCGGGGACCGTTGATCATGTGTGTGTACACGGGCATGATCTGCCCGGTAGCGCTGCGCGAGAGCACCTGGGTCAACGTGGTGTAATCCGCGAACGTCTCGACCACCTTTTCGATCCCCACCAGCGCCACATGCACCGGGGGCAGCGTCGTGACCATGCGCCCGTTGCCCTCATTCGTCACCAGGGCCAGCGTGCCGGTTTCCGCGATCAGAAAGTTGCCGCCGGAGATGCCCAGGTCCGCGTTCAGGAAGATCTCGCGCAGGTATTGCCGTGCAAATGTCGTCATCTCCTGCGCGTCGAGTGTGGGCGGCATACCGAGCCGTTCCACGAACAGGTCGCGGATCGCGGTCTTGCTCTTGTGGATAACGGGCGTAACGATGTGGCTTGGTGGTTCGCCGGCCAGTTGGATGATGAACTCCCCCAGGTCCGTCTCGGTGACGGCGATCCCACGCGCTTCCAGCGTGGCGTTGAGTTCGATCTCCTCGCTGACCATGCTCTTACTTTTTACCGCGCGTGTCGCGCCGTGCTGCGCGGCGATATCGAGCACGATCCGGCGTGCGCTGGCAGCATCCGCCGCCCAGCGTACCTGGAACCCGTTCGCCTGCATGGTCGTCTCAAGCTGTTCGAGCAGTTCTGGAAGCTTGCGCAACGCGCGACGCCTCGCTTCAGCGGCCTGTTGGCGTAACATCTCGCCATGCTCGAAGCCATGCGCGTACATGGCTGCAATGCGCTTCTGGTATGCGGTATTCGTCGCCTGGGCAACGGACACCTGCAATTCGGGGTCAGCGATCGCGCGGCGGGCTGTGGCAATAAAATCATTCGCGCGGGATGTCATGCGGGCAGCCCTTCCGCCAGCACGTCGGCAACGTGCCGGACACGCTTGGGCGAGCGCTGCCGGGAAAGCCCGCCGTTCATGTGGGTGAGACAGCTCACATCCCCCACGACAATCGTCCCCGCAGCGCACGCGTCAATATGCGCGAGTTTCTTGTCCAGCATGGCACTGCTCACGTCCGGCATTTTGACGCTGAACAGCCCGCCAAACCCGCAGCACTCGCTGTGGTCCTCCAGCACGGCGAGCGTCGCGTTGCCCAGGTGCCCCAACAAGGCCCGCATCTGGCGGCCTAACCCCAGCATGCGCAGCCCGTGACACGAATCGTGGCACGCGAACGTGTGCGCTTCCGGCAGCGTGAGGCCCAGGTCCGCCACGCCGAGGCCGTCCACGAGAAACTCGGTGAACTCCCACGTACGCGACGCGACCTGCTCGGCCAGCGGCAGCCACGCGGGATCATCGGCAAACAGGCGCGGGTACTCGTGCCGGATCATCGCCGTACACGATCCGGACGGGACGACGATCACGTCGGATTCGGCGAACGTGCGCAGAAACTGTTCGGCGACGCGTTTGGCATCGGCGCGAAACCCGCCATTGTAGCCTGGCTGGCCGCAGCACGTCTGTTGGTAGGGAAAATCGACCGTGATGTCGAGGTGTTCCAGCAGCCTGACGACCGCCATACCCGTCTGCGGGTAGAGCACATCGACCATGCACGTCACGAAAAGAGACACCGGTTTTCCGGCAGGTGGGAGGCGTTCTGGTAAAGACATCACACGGCCTGCTCAAGCAGTTATTTATGGAGGCGAAAAAGATACGCGCGTCTTGCGTTTAATTTCATTTCATTCTACTGCAAAAAACAGGGGTGTCAAAATCGCACACGCGAAAAGACCATCATCCCCAGGGCGACTGCATCAAAATCCAGGCGTTATCCAACACAGCCCACCCAGGCACGGATGGTTCCAAAACCTTGCTTGCTAGTGCGCTTTTTCGCTCAGAGCCTCACCCCCTGACCCCCGCTCCATTTTGAATGGAGAGGGGGAAGTTGAGCGAAGCGAAACGGGGGTGAGGTGCCGCCGCCACCGGCGGGGACGCTCCCCCGCGCCCCAACACACGCCCTGGTTTGATGCGTTTGCCCTGCCATCACCCCCGCGAAATGTGCAGGAGACTGCAAAATGCAGTAGAGTTACGTGGCGCGCTGCGCTCGCGCGCCTACATGACACGTATTGCACACGCTGGAGCACGGGTATGGGTGACAGCTTGTTTCTGGAAGAACGCCGGCGCGCGATCCTCGAACGACTGCAACAAAACGGGCGTGTGACCGTCAAAACACTGAGCGAGCTGATGCACGTCAGCGAGGTGACGATCCGCCAGGATTTGCGCGCGCTAGAGGCACGCGGCGTGATCGAACGCACGTATGGCGGCGCGGTGTACCGGGGCGGTCCGGCCAGCTTGCCTGAGCTTTCGTTCAACACGCGGCTGATGAAAAAACGCCGCGAGAAAAACGCCATCGCGGAGTACGCCGCAGCGCTGGTTCAGGATGGGTACAGCATCGCGCTGGATTCGAGCACCACCGTCTACGCGTTGGCCCCTTACCTCAAGGCGTTTGATAAACTCACCGTCGTCACAAACGGGCTGATGGTGGCGCAGAGTTTCTTAAACACCGGCACGCGGCAAGTCCGCGTTTTGCTGCCCGGCGGGCGGCTGCGCCGTGACTCGATCTCGGTCGTCGGGCCGCCGGATAACCTGCCTGACGTAAACTTGAATATCGGGTTCTTCAGCAGCCGCGGGATCACCGGTACCATCGGTGCGACCGAAGTCGATCCCGATGAAATGAAGATGAAACAGGCGTTACTTTCCCGCTGCCTGACGATCGTGCTGCTCGTCGACAGCAGCAAATGGGACAATGTCGCGCCGTATACGATCATACCGGCGGCGGAACTCCAGCATATCATCACGACCACGCATGCGCCTGAAGAAGCCCTCGCGCTATGCCGCGCGCAAGGGATACAGGTCGACACGGTCCCCACCACGTCATGAATCCCGTTCTGGTTGTGTCACCCTGCCGAACAACACCATTTCGGCTTCTTTATGTCATGCGTGATTGACATCCTTTTGTCGCTGATGTATTCTGAAGTAAAACAAAAGCAAACGAAAGTAAATTATATTCTTTGTCACGTGTTTTAGGGAAAGCAAACCTGTTATGTTCAAGTGTGGCATGCTGGCCGCCGAACCGGGCCGCAAGCCCGGATGGGCGACCGATGGACGCGGCGACGGCAAGTACGTGAAACAATCTGCCAATTACCCCGTTACGATATCCCGGCGTGTGCATGCTGTACGGGATATTTCATTTTTATAACGCGCAAGACTGCTTGAGTTTACCGAGAGGAATGCTACATGAACGGCTGGATGGGCAAAACCCTGACCATTGATCTCCCTACCGGGCAGATCGAAACCGGCACGTTGGACATGGAACTCGCCCGGCAATACCTGGGCGGGCGCGGGCTGGGCGCGCGGCTGCTGTGGGATCTTGTCGGCCCGGAGGTCGACCCGCTGGCACCGGAAAACGTGCTGATCATCGCGACCGGCCCCCTGACGGGAACCGGCTTCCAAACCAGCAACCGCTTTTCGATCAGCACCAAGTCCCCCCTCACCGGCACAGTGCTGGACGCCAATTCCGGCGGCACCTGGGGCATGCGTTTCAAACGTGCCGGGTACGACCTGATGATCATCAAGGGCAAAGCCCCGAAACCGGTCTACATCGAACTTACCCCGGACGATGTCGCGATCAAAGACGCCACGCACCTGTGGGGCATGACCGTCTCGGAAGCATCCGAGGCATTGGGCCAGAACAAAAACAAGCGTAATGTCTTGTGCATCGGCCCGGCGGGAGAAAACCTGGTCCGCTTCGCCGCGATCATGAACGACGTCTCGCGCGCTGCGGCGCGGGGCGGTCCCGGCGCGGTGATGGGCAGCAAGAACCTGAAAGCGATCGTGGTCGAGGGTAACCAGCGCGTCGCGTTCGACGACCGCGAGCGCTTCAAGTTCGTGCAGTACGAAGCCACCAAGATGCTCAAAGCCAACCCCGTCACATCGCAGGCGCTGCCGGAGTTTGGCACGCCGGTGGTAATGAACATCCTCAACAGCATGGGCGTGCTGCCGACGTTTAACTTCCAGCAGACACACTTTGAGCACGCCGAAGCGATCAGCGGCGAGGCGATCACCGAGCAGATTCTCGTCAGCAACGATGCCTGCTGGGCCTGTCCGATCGCCTGCACCCGTGTGACCAAAACGCGCAACAAGGAAGGCGAGGGACCGGAATACGAAACCGCCTGGGCTTTCGGCGCGAGTTGCGGCGTGGACGACCTCGAAGCTATCGCCGAAGCGAACTACATGTGCAACGACCTCGGCCTGGACACGATCTCCGCTGGATCGACGATCGCCTGCGCGATGGAACTGACCGAGCGCGGCCTGCTCGACAGTGACCTGCGCTTCGGGCGCGCGGACCTGCTGGTTAAGACGGTTGAGGATATCGGCTATCGCCGTGATGTGGGCGATGAACTGGCCGAAGGTAGCGCACGGCTGGCGGCCAAGTACGGCGCGCCCGAACTGTCGATGAGCGTCAAAGGGCTTGAGATGCCGGCCTACGACCCGCGCGGCATGCAGGGTCAGGGGTTACTTTTCGCCACCAGTAACCGGGGCGCGTGCCACATGCGCGGCAACATGCTCGGCCAAGAAGCGCTCGGCCTGCCGAAATTGATCGACCGGCTGCAGATCCAGGGCAAAGCCAGCTACGTGATCCTGAACCAGCACGGCTCGGCCATGCTGGACTCGATCGTCGCGTGCAAGTTCGCCAACATTGCCATCGCCGACGAATACTTCGCCCGCGCACTGACCGCGCTCACCGGCATCAATTACCCCACCGGAGAACTACTCAGGGCCGGCGAGCGCATCTGGAACATGGAACGGTTGTATAATTTACGTGAGGGCTTCACCAAAGACGACGACACGTTGCCGCCGCGCCTGCTCAACGATCCCGCCACCGGCGCGAGTGAGGGCTGGGTTGTGCACCTGGAACCGATGCTGCAAGAGTATTACCGGGGCCGGGGCTGGGACGAAAACGGCGTCCCCAGGCGCGAGAAGCTCGAAGACCTGGGTATGGCTGAGTTCATTGGCGAGGTAGTCTGATGGTTGACGAACGCGTTTATGAGATGTTCCGTGATATCGGGCGCGATATGTATGTGCACAATCTGGTGTCGTCGCACGGGGGCAATATCAGCGTGCGCTTCGGCGACCGGATTCTGATCAAGCGGCGCGGCGCAATGCTGGGGCGGCTCAAGCCGCACGACATCATCGAGACCGGGCTGGACAAGAACGACAGCGGCGTGGCGCTGGCCTCGACCGAACTGATTGTGCACCGCGCGATCTACAAGGCGACCCCGGCCCTGGCCGTGGTGCACGCGCATCCCCGCCGGTCGATCGCGCTCTCGCTGGCGCGTGACGAGATCGTGCCGATCGACAACGAGGGATCGTACCTGCTGAAGAAGGTGCCGGTCGTGTCGGTCGAGTTTGCGTCGGGCACCAAGCAGATGGCGAACGCGATCGCCGAAGCGCTGGTGTCGTACAAGATCGTGTTCCTGCGCGGGCACGGCAGCTTTGCGATCGGCCAGACACTCGACGAGGCGTTCCAGTGGACGGACGCGCTGGAAGAGGCCAGCGAGATCATCTTCTACGCCAAGGAACTCGGTGAAGAGATGATCGAATATCGCCGCATGAGTGAATCGTACACCAACTGGTAGGCTAGGCCACCAGCAGCAACCAGCACGAGGCCGGACATGGACGCGACAACGAAAACGATCAGGCTTTCGGCGCAACTTCGGCAGATCGCCGGAAGTAGCGCGATCACGGTTGACGTGCCGCACGGCGCGACGGTACGCGATCTCTTCCGCGCCATCCAGCAGGCCGCGCCCGAACTCGGCGCGCGCATTGTGACCGAAGACGGCGACCTCGCCCCGGGGATTCAGATGCTCATTGACGGGCGGCACATTGACTTCCTGCAAGGGGTCGATACACCAGTTGACCAGGCGAACGACGTGTTCCTGATCCCGCCGACGTACGGCGGCTGACCGCTAACGTCTCACCCGTGATCAAGTGGGCATTCGACGCCCGGCTGGATACAATCAAAATAGACTACCATGGGGGGCGACACGCTGCGCCCCCTCACCATGTATCGCGCCCATCGCACAACCGGTGCGCAATGAGACAAGGAGAACGCGGACAACCGCGCTGTGGAACCATGCAATTTCACCTGTTACCCCCACGCCAGCAACTCGTCACGATCATGAAGCGCATCTACGATAACGGCATGACGACGCTGTCCGGCGGCAATCTCTCGATCAAAGACACCAACGGCGATATCTGGATCACACCGGCAGGCATCGACAAAGGGACACTAACCGCGCAGGATATCATCCGTGTCGCGCCTGACGGCACGGCCAGCGGACCGCATCGCCCATCGTCGGAACTCCCGTTCCACCAGGCGATCTATCGCCAGCGGCCCGACCTGAAAGCCATCGTGCACGCGCATCCGCCGGCGCTGGTGTCGTTCAGCATTGCGCGCATCGTGCCGAACACCCACATCATCCCGCAGGCACAGCGCGTTTGCGGGCCGGTCGGCTACGCGCCCTATGCACTACCGGGCAGCGAGCAACTCGGCGAGAACATCGCGGCGACCTTCGCGCAAGGCTTCAACGTCGTGCTGCTGGAAAATCACGGCATCGCCACCGGCGGCGAGGACCTGCTCGAAGCGTTCCAGCGTCTCGAAACGCTGGACTTCTGCGCCCGCACGCTGCTGCGCGCCAAGCGTATGGGCACGGTGAACGTCTTGACCGACGAACAGCTCGCGCCGTTCGACCGCAAGCACCATTTTCTGCCGGAGTTCACGCCTGACGCCCACTCCAGCCACGAGCGCGAACTGCGCCGGCAAATTGTCGCGATCGTGCACCGCGCCTATGACCGCCAGTTGATGATCAGCACGGAAGGCGTGGTCTCCACACGTGTGGATGACGCCAGTTTCTTGATCACGCCGACCGGGATGGATCGCCGTTCCCTGGCGATCGAAGATATCGTGCTGGTGCGCGATAACCAGCGCGAGAAGGGCAAACTCCCTAGCCGGTCCTTCCGTCTCCACCGCGCGATCTATGACCGCCACCCGGATATCAACTGCGTGATCATGGCCCAATCGCCCTGTGCTTCGGCCTACGCGATCACCACAACACCCTTCGACACCAAAACGATCCCTGAAAGCTACATCATGCTGCGCGACATCCCCCTGGTCCCGCACGGAATGCAGTACACCGACCCGGAGCGCATCGCGGAGACCGTCTCCGAACGGGTCCCGGTGGCGCTGATTCAGAACGACTGCATCATCACCGTGGGGCACCATATTCTGCAGGCATTTGACCGGCTGGAAGTGGCGGAATTCACCGCAAAGTCGCTCATCGATACCGGCGACATCGGCTCGCTGATACCCATCGGGCCGGACGAGATCCGCGATCTGGAAGCCGCTTTCTCGCTCGCATGAACCGGGCACGCCAGCCGCACCGGCGGATCACAGTCCCGGTGCGGTCGGCATCTACAGCCCCTTCCCCCGCACCCATCGCCCCTCGCCCCTGTACTGCAGCGCCCGAAAACATGTTACGCTATGATCAGCGTAGTGCATCATCCTTTTGCCACGTGTTTTATGTCGCATTTTGGAGGAAGATTCTTATGTCCCCATACACATTACCCACCCCAACATCACCCGAACCGATCGCTGACAACGAAGCGATCTTGATCGCCAGCGGCGATCTCCGCCTATCGGCGAACCAGATGTGCTGGCCCGCCCAGGAAGCGATGGAGCAAGCCGTGATCGCGGCTTTCGCGCGTGAAGGGATCACCGTCAAGCGCGGCCATGCCTACGATCCGGTCGAGAAACACGGCTTCATCAAGAGCCAGAAACACGGCATGGAGGTCTTCAAATCCATCCCCCGCGATGCCAAGTTGATCGTCGCCGAGGCCGTGTGGCAATACAGCCACCACGTCCTGCACGGCCTGCGCGACCATCGCGGCCCGATCCTGACGGTTGCCAACTGGTCCGGCCAGTGGCCCGGCCTGGTGGGGATGCTCAACCTCAACGGTTCGCTGACTAAAATGGGCGTCAAGTACAGCACGATCTGGAGCAAAGATTTCGACGACGATTTCTTCCTCAACGGCATCCGCCAATGGATCCGCGAAGGCCGGATCGACCACGACAGCGCCCACGTGCGCGACCTGGTACCGGACAGGCTGCCCGCCAACGAACGCGCGCTCGGTGAGGCGCTCGCGGCCCAGCTCCGTCACGAAAAGGCGATCATGGGCGTCTTCGATGAAGGCTGCATGGGCATGTACAACGCTATCATCGACGACGAACTGCTCAACCCCACCGGCGTGTATAAGGAACGCCTGAGTCAGTCCGCGCTGGTCGCAACGATGCGCGAGGTCACCGACGCGGAAGCGCAGGCGGTCTACGACTGGCTGGTCGCCCGGGGCATGACGTTCAAGACCGGCCCGGACGAAGCCACCGATCTCACCGAGGCGCAGATTCTGCAGCAGTGCAAGATGTACATCGCTGCGCTGCGCATCGCGGACGACTTCGGCTGCGCGACGATCGGCATCCAGTACCAGCAGGGGCTTAAAGACATGGTCCCAGCCTCGGACCTGGTTGAAGGGTTGCTCAACAACGTTGAGCGCCCGCCGGCCTATCACGCGCAAACCGGCGCGGAGTTATACCCGGATGCGGCCTTGCCGCACTTCAACGAAGTGGACGAGTGCGCCGGACTCGACGCGCTGGTGACCAACCGCGTGTGGAACGCGATGGGCTTCGATCCCGCGACAACCCTGCACGATCTGCGCTGGGGCGAACACTACAGCGGCCCGGACGGACTCGGTGGTACGGTCGACGATTTCGTGTGGGTCTTTGAGATCTCCGGCGCGGCTCCCGCCTCCCATTTCATCGACGGCTACGCCGGGACGGTCGGCGAGCGCCAGCCGCCGATGTACTTCCCGCTGGGCGGCAGCACGATGAAGGGCATCAGCAAGCCGGGCGCGATCGTGTGGAGCCGCGTGTATGTCATGGGCGACGCGTTGCACATGGATCTGGGCCGCGCAAGCGTGGTACACCTACCGCGCGAAGAAACCGAGCGCCGCTGGCAGTCGACCACGCCGCAGTGGCCGATCATGCACACGGTGTTACACGGCGTCACGCGCGATCAGATGATGGCGCGCCACAAAGCGAATCACCTGAACATCGCCTACGCCCCTTCGGATGAAGCCGCCGACAGGGCGTTAGCCGCCAAAGCTGCCATGTTCGCCACGCTGGGCCTGAACGTGCATCTCTGTGGGGATGTCAGTACCGGTTGAGGTGTCGATCGAGCATTGTAGGGGCATTGCAGGGGCGCGCGACGCGCCCCTATCTTTCCACACCGGTCACAACTGCGGGTTGAAGCTGAAATAGATCGTGAAGATCACGATCGTCACGACGGTATACAGCGTCAGCACGTTGTTGATGTAACGCCGCTCGTCCTCGATCCCCGCCCGCATAAACAACGGTATGATGAACGGTGGCGGCAGGATCAGCAGCGTGAACAACGCCGCCTCGAACGCCTTCTCCAGCCCTAGCAATTCGCGGACCAGCACCACGTTCAGCACCAGGGCCAGCGGGATCAGTATCACCAGCCGGATCGCGATCACGCGCAGCATGTCCCGCGATCCGTCAATGTCAATGCGGATGCCGTACCCGACAATCACCAGGATCAACGGGATCGTGAGGTTAGCCAGAAATTCAAACGTGCGCATAAACGCGCCTGTCACGGCAGTGTCGTACAGGAAGTCCTGCGCGCCCAATATGTTGAACAGCACCCCCGCCATGATCGCCACCATCACCGGCGACCGGAATACCTGGAACAGCAGTTGGCCCGGTTGGGTGACGCCGTCACGTTTCATCAGCAGCAACGCCAGGAAAAACGACCAGATGAACACCTCGTGCCCCAGGTCGACCACCGCGATGTAGCCGATCTTGTCCAGCCCGTACGCGCTCCCGAACAGGCTGACACCGAGCATCCCGTACTCAAACCCGGTCATCAGGAACGGGAAATACTCATACGGCACATCCAGCCGCCGCTTGAGGTAACGTCCGAAGCCGAACAGCGCTGCGCACAGCACATACAGCACCACAAAGATCACGGCATACTTCAGCTCAAGCGCGATCTGAAGAAATGAGATAAACAGCACCGCCGGCAAGGCAAGGTTCACAACAACTTTCCGCAAGTCCTCAATGGTCGATTCGGCCAGAAACCGGGTGCGCCGAATCCAATACCCCAGCCCGATCAAAAACAGAATGGGCAGCACGCGATTAATAATTAATGTCGTTTGATCCATAGTCTGAACGCACGTCCTTTTGAAAGTGATCCCCCAGACAATCCGCACCGCGCACCATCCCGCCGTGCGCAGCCGCATACCACGACCCCGGGGTGCACCGGGACCAATACGGTACCGTATCGTGAAAAAACGATACACCCGTCTGCAGTGATCCTGCTCTCAGCCCGCGTGCAGTAAACAGCAAAGTCGCATGGATATCATGTGAGGCGTCAGTTAAGACGAGAGCAGGCTAATTGTACGGACGGCGCTTCTCCAGTGCAAACCCGGGCAGCATTCCCCCACCAGAACACCTGACCAGCCATAAATAGGCCATCTGGTTGACGCTACCCCCTGCACCTGGTCGATGCGCTGGTGCGCAACAATGGGTATCCTCGTTCAAAAGGAATGCGATCCTGAACGCCCTGATGGAGCAGACTTCAACCCGCTGCCCTGACTGCCAACCCGAACGAACGTGATCGACACGAGGTGATTGCACATGACAAACGATGATCGGCTAAAAACCTACCGCGAAAAACGCGACTTCAAGCGCACATCCGAACCCGACGGCAGCACATCACGCACACCCGGTGACAAACCGCGCTTTGTGATCCAGAAACACGCGGCCAGCCAGCTGCACTACGACTTCCGCCTGGAGGCCGACGGCGTGCTCAAATCCTGGGCCGTGCCCAAAGGCCCATCCACCGATCCCAGTGAGAAACGGCTCGCCATCCCCACCGAAGATCACCCGCTGGACTACATCGACTTTGAGGGCACGATCCCCGAAGGTGAATACGGTGCAGGGACCGTGCTCGTCTGGGACACCGGGACCTACCGCAACCTTAAGGACGACTCCCTGGAGCAGGCGATCGCGGATGGCAAAGTTGAGGTTTGGCTGGAAGGGCACAAATTGACCGGCGGCTACGTGTTGATCCGCACCGGGTCGGGCGACGACGCGCGCTGGCTGTTGATCAAGATGGACGACGATGCCGCCGACGCCCGCCGCAACCCTACCAGCACCGAGCCGCGCTCCGTGCTGAGCAACCGCACGCTGGATGACATCGCCGGGGCAGACTCAGACGACCAGGACTGATAAAGGATATGCCGCAACCATGACCGACACGCTCACATTCGGCCCGCACACCGTCGAACTGTCGAATCTCGACAAGCTGTTCTTCCCCGATGCCGGCTTGACCAAAGGGGACGTGATCGACTACTACTTCCGCATCGCGGACACGGTGCTGCCGCACATCGCCGCGCGCCCAATCACGATGCACCGTTTCCCTGATGGCATCGCCGGCGAGGACTTCTACCAGCAGCAGATTTCGGATTACTTCCCCGGCTGGATATCGCGCGCCACCGTCGAAAAAAGTGACGGAAGCCAGATCACGCATGTTGTGTGCGACAATGCGGCAACGCTGGTCTACCTTGCGAATCAGGCGTGTCTCACCCCGCACGTCTGGTTAAGCCGCACCGACAAACTGCACCATCCCGACCGCTTGGTGATCGACCTGGACCCGTCCGGCGCGGCTCAGGACACCATCCGGGCTGCCGCGCTGCGCGTGGGCGAGGCGCTGGACGATCTCGGCCTGACCTCGTTCGTCATGACCAGCGGATCGGCAGGCTATCACATCGTCTTGCCGCTGGATCGCAGCCTGGAATTTGACGCGGTACGCGATGTGGCCCAGGCGTTCGCTGCGGCCCTGGCCGCGCGCGAGCCTGATCGCTTCACCACCGAGCACCGCAAAGACAGGCGTGGCGACCGCGTTTTTCTGGACACCGTGCGCAACTCCTACGGGCAAACCAGCGTCGCTCCTTACGCCATCCGCGCCAGAGCGAGCGCGCCGGTCGCAACCCCGCTCGAATGGGACGAACTCGCCCGCGAGGATATCCGGCCCCAGCATTACACGGTCGAGAACATCTTCCGGCGGCTGGGCCAGAAACCCGATCCCTGGCAGAATATCGCGCAACACGCCCAATCGCTCGACGCCATGCGTGAGCGGCTGGATGACCTGTAGCGTCGCCTTGTCTGGTCGCATGTCCGCCCACATGGCCTATGGCAGGCTCCGCCATATGAGCGATCAGCATATCGGCAGCGTGCACCATTCACAGCGTACAGGAATGCAGTAGAGTGGGATACGAACCCACATCGAATCGCCAACAGGCAGGTATCGTCCTGAACCATATCGCGCAACCTTCATAAGCGAGCGCTAAGGAGAAAACACCATGCTGCAGCAAGAAAGACAGGCGTATCAGGAAAAGCTTGAAGCACAGCTCGGCCAACTGGACGCGGAGATCGCCAAGCTCAAGGCGCAGGCCAAAGAGATGAAAGCCGATGCCAGGCTTGAAGCCGCCGACCAGATCAATGAGCTGGACGCCAGGCGCGAACAGCTTGAGGAAAAGATCCAGGCACTGCAACAAGCCAGCACAGACAAGTGGCAGGACGTCCGGCAAGGTGTCGATGCCGCGATCAACGGCCTGCAGAACGCCGTGTCGCAGGCGACAGCCGGATTCAAGCAAACCAACCAGTAACATCCCTATCCGCTGCAACCGGCGAACAGGAACACAGAAACCAACGCCGGTGAAAGAGCCGGACACATCACCGCCCGACCTGACGCCCCACACAACTGTATCGTATAACGTCCCGCAGTTTCCGGTTTCTCATCGCGCTGGGAGACCGGTTTTCTATTGCGCAGCGCCGCGCAACCTGCTAAGTTACTGCGCGGTTGGATGTTGATCACCGGGCGTCACAGTCCGCCTGCAAGGACGAAATCATGCTCGATCTACTCTTGTGCGCGGCGGCAGCGCTGTACATTGTCGCGGCGCTCGCGCTGGCGGTTTTCGTCGCCAGCTTCGGCGTGCTGCTGACCATTTATGCGCTCAAGCGTCACGACGCACCGCAGGTGCCGCCAGTCCCCGATCGCGATCTGCTCTCGGTCACGGTCCAATTGCCGGTCTATAATGAAGCGCTGGTGATCGAGCGCCTGATCGATGCCTGTGCCCAACTCGACTACCCGGCGGGCAAGCTGCACATCCAGGTGATCGACGACTCGACCGACGACACAACCGCGCGTGCCGCCCGGCGAATCGCGTTTTGGCGTGCGCGGGGGCACACCAACATCACGCTGCTGCGCCGCCCGCAGCGCAGCGGCTACAAGGCAGGCGCGCTGGCATACGGCCTGGCACGCGCCCAAACTGACTGTGTGGCCGTGTTCGACGCCGACTTCATCCCCCCGCGCGACTTTTTGCGCCGCACCATGCCGTACCTCACCGCTCAACCGCGCGTGGCGCTCGTCCAGACGCGCTGGGATCATCTCAACGCGGACTACAATCTGCTGACGCGCGCGCAAGTCCTGACCATCGACAGCCACTTCGCCATCGAGCAGGTCGCGCGCAGCCGGGGCCGCCTGCCGATGGCAATGAACGGCACGGGCGGGGTCTGGCGTGTCGAAGCCTTGAAGGACGCCGGGGGCTGGTCACCGGCCACCGTGACTGAAGACCTGGACCTGTCATACCGCGCGCTTGTGCGGGGTTGGGAGTTTGTATACCTGGTGGATGTCGCGGTGCCTGGCGAGGTCACGCCGCAGGTGCAGGCTTACAAACGCCAGCAAGCGCGCTGGGCCACCGGGTTCACCGAATCATTGCTCCGCAATGGCCCGGCCTTGCTCCGCGCCAAACACATCGGCCCGCTCAAAAAATTCATGGGCCTGATGCACCTGTCCAGTTACGCGGTCCAGCCGGTGATGCTGCTCCTGTTTTTGCTGACGCCGCTGCTGCTTTGGGGCGACATGTTCGCCCGGCTGCCGGACCTGCGCCTGACCGGGGCAGTCGGCGTGATCCCGCCCCTGATGATCGCGTGGGGGCAAGCGGCACTGCACCCGGACTGGCCGCGCCGCCTGCTTTACATGCCGGTGCAGGGACTGGTCGGGGCAGCGATCATCGTCAACAACACTTTGGGCGTGCTGGCGGGCATTCATCCCGCGCACGTGGAACGCGAGTTCAAGCGCACCCCGAAATTCGACCTGTCCAAGCGGGGGCAGTCGTGGCACGATAGCGTGTACGCCTTGCGCATCGACGGGGTGACGTGGGGCGAGATCGCCTTAGGCGGTTACGCGCTGGCCGGGCTGTATCTGGCGGCGACAACGCTGCCGGTTTTCGTGCCCTACATGGCGACGCAGGCAATCGCGTTTATTACGTTCGCGCTGTGGAACATCGCCCAGACATTCCCCACCACGCGCGCGCTTGAAAAAAGCCCACCCCAACAAGACGTGTTATAGTACCGCCCGAATATGCTGGACTGTAAACGTACCCCTGCCAACTTTTTGAGGTGCAGAGATGACCGTCTCGAAGACGTTAACGCTGCCCGATGACCGCTTCTTCGGTCCCGACGCAGCGCAAAAAGCCATCGCCCAGCGGCTGTATGCCACGATCCGCGACCTGCCGCTGATCTGCCCGCATGGGCACGTTGATCCGCGCCTGTTTGCGGACGCCAATTACCGGTTCGGCACACCCGTCGATCTGTTGCTGATCCCCGATCACTACGTCTTCCGGATGCTGTATTCGCAGGGCATCCGCTTGGAGAACCTGGGCATTCCCCGGCTGGATGGCGCGCCGGTCGAAACCGATCACCGGAACATCTGGCAGACCTTTGCCGAGCACTTCTACCTGTTTCGCGGCACGCCGACCGGCGTCTGGCTCAACCAGGAATTCTATGAAGTCTTTGGCGTGCGCCAGCAGCTTGACGGCGACAACGCGCAAGAGGTCTACAACCAGATCGCGGAAAAGCTGGCTGCGCCGGAGATGCAGCCGCGCCGCCTGTTCGAGCGCTTCAACATCGAGGTGTTATGCACGACCGATGCCGCGACCGACACGCTGGCACATCATCAGGCGATCCGCGACTCCGGCTGGGATGCGACCATCCGCCCGACCTTCCGCCCCGACGCGATGGTCAACCTCGACACGCCGGGCTGGCACGAGCACATCGACCGGTTGAGCGCGGTATCGGGCATCACGATCAACGGCTACGCGCCGTTCATCGAGGCGCTGGAACAGCGGCGCGCGTTCTTCAAACAAATGGGCGCGACCGCGACCGATCACGCTGTCCCCACACCTTACACCGGGCGCTTGAGCGAGGCCGAAGCCACCGCGATCTTCGCGCGGGCGCTGGCAGGCGACGCAAGCGGGGACGACGCAAGGCTGTTCACCGGCCACATGTTGATCGAGATGGCCCGCATGAGCACCGAGGACGGGCTGGTGATGCAGCTTCACGCCGGCTCAATGCGCAACCACAACCCGGTGCTCTTCAACCAGTTCGGGCCGGATATGGGCGCGGACATCCCGCTAAAAACCGAGTTCACGCGCAATCTGAAACCGCTGCTGGACGCATACGGCAACGATCCGCGCTTCCGGCTGATCCTGTTCACGCTGGACGAAACGACCTACGCGCGCGAACTCGCGCCGCTGGCGGGGCATTACCCGGCGCTGCTAGTGGGGCCGCCTTGGTGGTTCCACGACAGCATGAACGGTATGCAGCGCTACTTCGAGCAGGTGATGGAGACGGCGGGGCTGTACAATACCGCCGGATTCAACGACGACACGCGCGCCTTCCCTTCAATCCCGGCGCGACACGATGTGTGGCGGCGCGCCAGCGCAAACTGGCTCGCGGGACTCGCGGTCCGGCACGTGGTCGACGAACTCACAGCAAGCGAGATGTTGCACGACCTGGCGTACGGGCTGGCAAAACGCGCCTACCGCCTGTGAGGTCGTGTCGAGGCGAGTTGGTCGATCGGGCGATCAGGTGCCACCGGCAGCCACATCCAGCGCCGCGCGCAGTGATGCCGCCAGCGCGCGTGCCGTATCCGCGCCATCGCCCGCCGCGCGGACCAACGCGCTGCCAACAATAAAGCCATCCACCAACCCGTTCATCAACCGTGCCTGTTCCGGCTGGCTGATGCCGAACCCCAACACCAAGCGCTGGTCGGTTTGCGCGCGCACCTGCGCGATGAAGTCCGCAAGCCCGGGCGGCAGCGTAGCCCGCGCGCCGGTCACCCCGGTGACCGACACCACGTAGATAAACCCGCTGGCCTGTGCTGCCACATATGCGATGCGGTCCGCATTGCTCGTCGGCGCGAGGAAAAATACCAGCGCTAACCCTTCCCGCGCACACGCCGCACTGAACAAATCCGCTTCTTCCGGCGGCAGGTCGGGGATGATCAGGCCATCCGCCCCGGCGGCCTTAGCGTCTGTAACGAAGCGTTCCGGCCCGTAAGCCAACAGCGGGTTGAGATACCCCATCAACAGCATCGGCTGTGCGATGCCGCGCGCCCGCAGATCGCGCACAGCCTGCAAGCAGCGCGCTACCGTGATCCCGTTCTCCAGCGCGACCTGGGTCGCGGCCTGGATCGTCGGGCCATCTGCCAGCGGGTCGCTGAACGGCATCCCGATCTCGAACCCATCCACCCCTGCCGCCGCCAGCGCCGCGAGCACGTCCAGCGATTCCGCGTAGCCCGGATAGCCGATCGGGAAATACGGCAAGAATGCCGCGCGCTGCTCGCGGTCCGCCCGGGCAAACATCGCCGCGAGCGCATCGAGGCCGGTCCGTGTGCCCGCCATGCCGGTCATGCGTTTTTCTCCAGTTCGCTCATTACCGTGTCCAGGTCCTTGTCGCCACGCCCGGAGAGGTTCACCAGGATGATCGCGTCTTGCGCCATCCCCGGCGCGCGCTTGATCGCCTCCGCGACCGCGTGCGCGCTTTCCAGCGCCGGGATGATCCCCTCGTACTCGCTCAACATCTGGAACGCCGCCAGCGCCTCTTCATCCGTCGCGGTGGTGTAGAACGCGCGCTCCAACGCACGCAGGTATGCGTGTTCCGGGCCGACCGAGGCGTAATCCAGCCCTGCCGAGACGCTGTGCGTCTGCATGATCTGGCCGTCCGCGTCCTGCAGCACAAACGAACGCGTGCCATGCAGCACGCCGGGCCGCCCGATGGCCGGGTCGGCAAAACGGGCGGCATGCGCGCCGCTGGCGATGCCACGTCCCCCCGCTTCGACGCCGATCAGGTCGACATCCTCATCATCGCGATACGCGTGAAACAACCCGATCGCGTTGCTGCCACCGCCCACGCACGCGATGCACATATCCGGCTGCCGCCCGACCAGCCGCTGCATTTGCTCCCGCGCCTCAAAGCCGATCACGCTCTGGAAGTGGCGCACGATCAGCGGGTAAGGATGCGGCCCCAGCGCTGATCCGAGCAGGTAATGCGTGTCCTGCACGTTCGTCACCCAGTCGCGGATCGCTTCATTGATCGCGTCCTTCAGCGTCTTGCTGCCGCTCTCCACCGGGATCACGTCCGCGCCGAGCAGCTTCATGCGAAACACGTTCGGACGCTGGCGAGCCATGTCCACACTGCCCATATACACGTGGCACTCCAGCCCCAGCAGCGCGCACGCGGTCGCCGTCGCGACGCCGTGTTGCCCCGCGCCGGTCTCCGCGACGATGCGCCGCTTGCCCATGCGCACCGCGAGCAGCGCCTGCCCGAGCGCGTTGTTGATCTTGTGCGCGCCGGTATGCGCCAGGTCTTCGCGTTTCAGGTAGATCCGCGCACCGCCAAGCTGCTCGCTCAGCCGCCGTGCATACGTGATCGGTGTGGGCCGCCCGGTGTAGGTAGCCTGCAAGTCCGCGAATTCTCGTTGTAAAGCAGGGTCGTCAAGCGCAGCGTGAAAAGCAGCGGTCAGTTCATCCAGCGCGGGGACCACCGTCTCCGGCACGAAACGCCCGCCAAACTCGCCATAATAGCCACGCGCGTCAGGGACCTGTTGGCGGCTTGTGTTCTCGTCAATCGTGGTATCTGTCGTATCTGCTGTATCCATCATCGGTTTAGCGTTTCCCTATCTCCCAACTACCATGCTGCGACGTTCCATCAAGACCACATCGCGCCACGTGCCGTGTAACTGTCCCAACTTCTCGCGCACGCCCACCACGCGGAACCCGCACCTTTCGTGCAGCGCGATGCTGGCGGCGTTCTCGCGCAGGATGCCCGCCTGGAGCGTCCAGAGACCGGCTTCTTCCGAGGCGGCGACCAGCGCCTGCAGCAGCGCCTTGCCCACGCCGCGCCCGCGTGCCGCCGCTGCGACATATACGCTGACCTCCGCGACGCCACCGTAAACGCAGCGCCCCGACACGGGCGAGAGCGCTGCCCAGCCAAGCACGCGTTCCCCGTCGCGCGCCACCAACCTGCACGCGGTAAGATGCGTGGCGTCCCAGACGTCCCAGGTTGGCGTTTCGGTCTCAAATGTGGCGTTGCCGGTGGCGATCCCCTCGCGGTAGATCGCCTCGACCTGCGGCCAGTCGCCAGGATGCATGGCCGCAATGATCATATTGTCGATGGCGATGCGTCTCGTCATGCGCGGTCCGCCTCCCGTACCGCGTCAACCAGCGCCTTTACCAGTGCCGGGTCTTTGATCCCCGGTGTGCCCGCCTCAACGCCGCTGGCGACATCCACCCCCCAGGGCCGGATCGCACGCACGCGTGCCGCGACGTTCGCCGGCTTCAGCCCGCCCGCCAGCATCAAGCGCGGGACACGCTCCCGCACCGCTAGCGCGACCTCGATGCTCGCTTCTTCGCCCGTACCACCGTACAGCGCCTTGTGATACGCGTCAACCAACAGCGACGGCAGACGCCCGTCTAGCGCGCCGTGCGGCGCAAACTGGGCGGACAGCGCGCGCGCGTCGTCCACGTGGCGCGGACGAAGCGCCTTGATCACGCGTCCCTGTAACGCCTGTACCGTCGCCAGGGGTTCATCCCCGCTGAGCTGGACCGCGTCCAGCCCGGCGACTTGCATCACATGCGCCAAGTCATCCACACCCGCGTTAACGAACACGCCCACCAGCACCGGGCACCGGTCGCCCAACGCCGCACGCAGCCCGCCCGTGAGCACACGGGCGGCAGCCGGATCGATGTAACGCGGGCTGGGCGGGTAGAAGTTTAAGCCCAGCAAGTCCGCGCCCGCCTGGGCGCACATCAGCGCATTTTCCAGCGACGTGATCCCGCAGATTTTGATGCGCGTGTATCCTGTCATGCCTGCACCTCGCGTCGTCTCTGCCCGGCAAGTTCGCGCACTTTGGCGGCCACGTCCGGCGCGGTGACCAATGCCTCGCCGACAAGCACCGCATGCGCGCCGATCTGCCCCATACGCTGCACGTCCGCCGCGTTGAAAATACCGCTTTCCGCGACCAACGTCACACCGGCAGGGACCTGCCGCGCCAGGCGAGCCGCCGTCTCAAGGCTGACATCAAACGTGTGCAGGTCGCGGTTATTGATGCCCACCAACAGCGGATCGAGCGCCAGCGCGCGTTCGAGTTCGCGCGCCTGATGCACCTCCACCAGCGCCGCCATGCCGAGCGCGTTCGCCAGCGCGTGCAGATCGGCAAGCTGCGCGTCGTCCAGCGCCGCGACGATCAGCAGGATCGCGTCCGCACCTGCTGCGCGTCCCTCGTACACCTGGTACGGGTCGATCACAAAGTCTTTGCGCAGCACCGGCACGTCTACCGCTTCACGCACCGCAGTGAGGTGTTCCAGCGCCCCCTGGAAGAACGGCGCATCCGTCAGCACAGAGACTGCCGCCGCGCCGTGTTCGGCATAGGTCTTGCCCAGCGCCACCGGATCGAACGGGTCGACCAGCACGCCCCGCGAAGGTGAGGCATGCTTGACTTCCGCGATCAACGCGACCGTGTCCCGTCGCAGCGCCGTAATCATGTCGCGACACGGGAACGCCCCCTCGGCCTGCGCGCGCATCTCCGCCAGCGACACGTGCGCCTTGTGCGCGGCGACTTCGCGGACCTTGGCGTCGAGAATCCGGTCCAGCACGGTCTGCGTGCGCACAAACTTACGCGCCATCAGCCGCCAACTCCTGCGAATACGCGATCAACGCGTCGAGTTTTTCAAGCGCTTTGCCGCTGTTGATCACGTCACGTGCCAGCGCGATGCCCTCGGCATAATCACTGACCATCTCCGCTGCCAGCAGCGCAGCCGCCGCGTTCAGTAACACAACGTCACGCTTGGCGCTGTTGATCTCGCCGCTGAGAATACCGCGCAGGATGCGCGCGTTCTCCTGTACGTCACCGCCCAACAGGTCCCAGATATGCGCCGGTTCCAGGTCGAGATCAAGCGGGTCGAGCACGTAAGTACGTACCTCGCCGTTATGGTAATGACTGACCTGGTTCGGGCCGGTGGTCGTGAGTTCGTCCACGTTGCCGTAACCGCACACCACGATCGCGGACTCCGCGCCCAGGTCACCCAGCACGTTCGCGATGTAGTCGGTCAGGTCCGGCGCGAAGACGCCCATCAACTGCCGCCGCGCGCCCGCCGGGTTGGTCAGCGGGCCGAGGATGTTAAAGATCGTGCGCACCTTCAGTTGCCGGCGCGGGCCAATCGCGTGCTTCATCGCGGGATGCAGCTTCGGCGCGTACATAAACCCGATCCCGATCTCGTCAATGCAGCGCCCGACCTGTTCCGGCGTCAGGTCCAGGTTGACGCCCAACTCCGCCAGCACGTCCGCGCTGCCGCACTTGCTGGTCGAGGCGCGATTGCCGTGCTTGGCGATGCGCACGCCCGCCCCCGCCGCGACAAACGCCACCGTCGTGCTGATGTTGAACGTGCCGGACTTGTCGCCACCGGTCCCGCAGGTGTCCAGCAGATCGCCGTTGGCGCGCGTCGGCACGCGGATCGCGTTGGCCCGCATGGCGCGCGCGCTGCCGAGGATCTCGGCCTGCGTCTCGCCCTTCATGCGCAGCCCCATCAGGTACGCGCCGACCTGCGCTTCTGAAGCCTCGCCACGCATGATCTGGTTCATCACGGACTCGGCTTCTTCCGGGCGAAGCTGGCCGTAGCGGCTGATGATGTCAATCGCGCGTTGGATGTCGATTTGTGCTGTCATGATGCTGTGTGCTCCTTAACCAGAACAAAAAATCTCTCCCCGCCGGTCAAGGACGAGAGGAGAGATTCCCGTGGTGCCACCTTGGTTAAGCCGTCCTGCCCAAACCAGGCACCGGAAAACAAAAATCCAGGGGTGACGCCCCTGGATTGGTCAGGCAAGCCAGCTTCACTCATTTGAGGTACAGAAAAAGCTCACACGCAGCGACCGTGCATAACCGTTTCGATACCCGTCACCCTGGTAACGGTGGTGTCTCCGGCACGGGCTACTCGCGCGTTTGGTCGCGCTTTCGACCGGCGGCTCCCTGGGCCATTCCACACCGGCGCATGTATCGCCTTTGCAGCACCCGGCGACTCTCTGCACACCGCCACGGTGTGTACTCTTCCAGATCAACGCCTTTTGAATATCGCGTTATATGCTCCATACAGTAGCAACGTTGGCGCGGATTGTCAAGCATTTCGCGTGCATATCGCGGGCTGTTTCTGTGGCACCAGCCTTGTGTGACGGCAATTGGATTTAGGACTATAATAACGGGTGACGTAAGCCGTGCGTTTTTTTTAGGGCGCACACCGCTTGCTAACGTATCCAGCAGGAAGGAGATTCTTGATAGGTGGCATCGCGAGTGGCGATGCACACGATACTATTGAATGCATAGCCTTTAAAGAGATAGTGAGATGTCCAGACAACAAAAATTGGCACATTTTCCCGGCGGTGACAATCGCTACAAAGCGATTGAACGCACCATGAAACGCTACAACTATGAAAAAGACGCGCTTTTGGAAGTCCTCAACACAGCCCAAGAAACATTTGGTTACCTGTCTGAAGAACTGTTGCATTATGTCTCCGAACAGCTAAACGTGCCGTTTGTCCGCGTGTATGGCGTGGCGACGTTCTACCATATGTTCACCTTCGAGCCGCTGGGCGAGCATAACTGCATCGTCTGCGCCGGGACAGCGTGCTATGTGAAAGGGGCCGAACGCATCGCCCAGGCGCTCGCTGAAGAGTTCAATGTCGCGGAAGGAGGGACAACGTCCGATGGCCTGTTCAGCCTGACGATGGCACGCTGCCTCGGAAGCTGTGGCCTAGCCCCGGTGGTTGTTCTGGATGGCACGGTGCGCGGCAAAGAAACCCCGGAAGGTATTACCGCGCGCGTCAAAGAGATAGTCGCTTCTTCCAAGGAAAAATACGGGGGGCAGCATGGATAACCAACTTCTGGAGCAGCTTGCACAAGAGGAGCGCGACAGACAGGCCCAGTATCATCAACGCATTTTCTGCTGTACCAGCACCGCGTGCCTTTCCGCCGGGGCGGGGCTGACACATCAAGCGCTAGAACAGAGCGTGGCCGCCTGTCAATGCGACGAACATGAAGTCGAGGTAGTCACCACCGGCTGCATGGGACTCTGCAGCCGCGGGCCGCTGGTCCGGGTTGAGACAAAAGACGAAACGCCCGTGCTCTATGGGGATGTCACGCCCGAGGTCGCCCAGCAAATCGTGGCGCAGTATGTGCCGTTGCAGGGCGAGGATACCGAGGACCCCGACGATACAGATGTTGGTGGCTCGCCCCACGATTTCATGCACTACCGGGCCAGTCTGCGCCGGGCCAAGCAGAAAAAAGGACCCGATCAGCACATTATCCCGGTCGACCTGCCCTTCTTCACCAAGCAAGTCAAGGTTGTGTTGAACGAAACCGGGCGTATCGATCCTGAGAAGCTGGAAGATTATCTGGCGCACGGCGGCTATCAAGCACTGGCTAAAGTCCTCAGCGAGATGACCCCGGCGCAGGTGTGCGAAGAGATATTGCAGAGCGGGCTGCGCGGGCGCGGCGGGGCTGGGTTCCCCACCGGCTTGAAGTGGAAATTCACGCTGCGCGAAGATGCGCCCGAAAAATATGTGATCGTCAACGGGGACGAGGGCGATCCCGGCGCGTATATGGATCGTACGGTGATGGAAGACGACCCCCACCGGGTGCTGGAGGGGATGATCATCTGCGCGTACGCGGTGGGCGCAACCTCCGGCTACCTCTATATCCGTGGCGAGTATCCCGTCGCCATCAAGCGTATCCAGCGCGCGATTCGCGCGGCGCGGCGGCGCGGCATCTTGGGCAAATCGGTGCTGGGTACCGATTTCAGCTTCGATGCGGATGTGCGCATTGGCGCGGGGGCTTTTGTCTGTGGTGAAGAGACGGCGCTGATCCACTCGGTTGAGGGCAAGCGGGGATTGCCGCGCATGCGCCCGCCCTACCCTTCGACGTCCGGGCTGTGGGGCGCACCAACCGTGATTAACAATGTCGAGACAATGGGCAATATCCCCTCGATCATCAATAAGGGCGCGGCGTGGTTTGCCTCGATCGGAACCGAGAAAAGCAAGGGGACGAAAGTTTTTGCGTTGGCCGGGCAGCTCCGCAACACGGGGCTGATCGAAGTCCCAATGGGGATCACCTTGCGCGAAATTGTCTACGAGATCGGCGGCGGGATACCAGGTGACCGCGAGTTTAAGGCGGCCCAAACCGGCGGGCCGAGTGGTGGGTGCATCCCAAGCGAGTACCTGGACGCGCCGGTCGATTACGAGAGCCTGAAAGCTTTGGGGTCGATTATGGGCTCTGGCGGCCTGGTGATCATTGACGACACGACTCGCATGCCGGATTTCGCGCGCTTCTTCATCGATTTTTGCGTGGATGAAAGCTGTGGCAAGTGTTTGCCCTGCCGGGTTGGCACGGTCCAGATTCGCGCCCTGTTGGATAAGGTGATCGGTGGGCAAGGCGCGCTGGAGGATCTGGAGAAGCTGGAAAGACTCTGCACCTTCGTCCAGAGAACCAGCCTGTGCGGGCTGGGACAGTCGGCCCCGAATCCTGTCGTCAGCACGCTTGAATATTTCCGGCACGAATACGAAGCGTTGGTGCAAGCGGATCACGTGGCAGAGGCCGGTACTGATTAGGCCAGATCGGTGATAGACCGGGCCTGGATCTGATGGAGACTGATTGAGGAGCGATACATGCTTGAACTGACTTTTGACGGGCGGACGGTATACGCCCAACCGGGGATGAATGTGCTGGAGGCAGCACTTGCCAACGGCATCGACATTCCCCATCTATGCTACCATCCCGAACTGAGTGTATCGGGCGGATGCCGGTTGTGTCTGGTCGAAGTGGAAGGGCGAGCCGATCCGGTGCCAGGCTGCGGGCTGGCCTGTGAGGATGGCATGGCCATCCGCACCCAAAGCGAGCAGCTCACCGCGCTGCGCCGCGATGTGATCGACCTGTTCGTGTCCGATCACCCGCTGGACTGCGTGGTGTGCGACAAGTCGGGCGCGTGCCTGCTGCAAAAATACGCTTACGAATACGGTGTTTCAGAGACCAGTTACGAAAAACAGATCGCGCGGTCGCTGTACCAGGACGATAACCCGTTCTTCATTCGCGACCACCAATATTGCATTTTGTGCGGGCGCTGCACGCGCGTTTGTGAAGAGGTCATCGGCGCAAACGCGATCGAGATCGTCGGGCGCGGGTTCGAAAGCCACGTCGCCACCCCGTTCGATGGACCAATGATCGACTCGACCTGTGTCTTCTGCGGAAGCTGCGTGCAGGTATGCCCCACCGCAGCCCTGATGCCCGTTTCGCGCATGCACAAAGGACGCGAATGGGAACTCGACCGCGTCAAGACGATCTGCGGCTACTGCGGCGTGGGCTGCGAGATCGAGTACGCGCTGCGCGATGGCGACATCCTGTACGCGCAATCGACGCCCGAAGCGCCGGTTAACGGCGAGTTTCTGTGCTCCAAGGGACGCTATGGCTGGGACTTCGCCGCGCACCCTGACCGGCTGACCAGCCCGATGATCCGCCGCGACCTGGCCTACGAACTCGGCCTGACCGACGAACCCTGGCAACTGCCCGACCGGTCCCCGCTTGAGGACGACGACACGACGCTCGAAGACCGCTTCATCCCGGTCGATTGGGACACCGCGCTCAGCGTGACGGCGGAACGGCTGGCGGGCGTCGTGCAGCAGCACGGTCCCGACGCGGTGATGGGGCTTTCCTCGGCCCGCTGTACCAACGAGGAAAATTACCTGTTCCAGAAATTCATGCGCGCAGGGATCGGCACGAACAACGTCGATCACTGCGCCCGACTTTGACACAGCTCAACCGTTGCAGGCCTCGTGCAGGCCTTCGGAAGTGGCGCAATGACCAACTCGATCCGCGAGATTCGCGACGCGGATTGCGTGTTCATCACCGGTTCAAATACGGCTGAGTCGCACCCGGTCATCGGTTATGAAGTCGTGCGGGCCGCACGCCGGGGCGCGCATGTTATCATCGTCGATCCGCGGCGGATTCCGCTGGTGGAACACGCGACGCTGTTCCTGCAGATCAAGCCGGGGACCGACATTTACGTGTTCCTGGCGATCATGCACACCATCATCCGTGAAGGATGGGCCGACGAAACGTTCATCGCCGAACGCACGGAAGGTTACGACGCGTTCCAGGCGGTGCTCGAAGAATACCCGCCTGAACGCGCCGCGCTGGTATCCGGCGTGCCCGTCGAACAGATCGAAGCTGCCGCGCGCATCTACGCATTGGGCGAGCGCGCCGCTGGCACCTCGATCTATGACGATGCAGCCCCCGAAACCGGCGAGCGCGGCCACAGCACCATCCTCTACGCGATGGGCATCACCCAGCGCAGCAACGGCACCGACATGGTGATGACGCTGGCGAACCTCGCCATGCTGACCGGGCAGATCGGCAAACCGTCCACCGGCGTCAATCCGCTGCGCGGCCAGTCGAACGTGCAGGGCGCGTGCGACGTGGGCTGCCTGGTCAACGTCTTTCCGGGCTACCAGGCCGTCACCGACGCGGAAAAACGAGCGCAGTTGGCGCAAGCCTGGTCCGTCGACCGGCTGCCCGGAGAGGTGGGCCTGACCGTCGTGGAAGGGACACGCGCCGCCGCAGAGGGCAAAGTGCGCGCGTTCTACGTCATGGGCGAGAACCCGATGATGAGCGATCCGAACACCTCGCACGTCGAGCAGGCATTGCGCGGGCTGGATTTGCTCGTGGTCCAGGATATCTTCCCCAGCGAAACGGCCCAACTGGCACATGTGATCTTGCCCGCCGCTGCCTCGCTGGAAAAAGACGGGACGTTCACCAACACCGAACGCCGCGTGCAGCGCCTTTATCCCGTGCTCGACGCGCCGGGGACGTCACGCCCTGACTGGCAGATCACCGCCGCACTGGCCGCCCGCTTTGACGAGAGCATGGGCCGTCCCCGCGCGCAGACATACTGGCGCTACGACACCGCAGCCGCCATTTTCGACGAGCTGGCCGCCGTAACGCCGATCTACGGGGGCATGCGCTACGACCGGCTGACCGGCGCGGGACTAAAGTGGCCGTGCCCCGCGCCCGACCACCCCGGCACGCCGATCTTGCATACCGAGCGCTTCTCGCGCGGGCGCGGCCTGTTCAACCCGGTTACGGCTCGCGATCCCGCCGAACTGCCTGACGACGAGTACCCGCTGATCTTGAGCACCGGGCGCGTGCTATACCACTACCATTCCGGCACCATGACGCGCCGCAGCGAACCGCTGGACTGGCGCGATCCGGGTGGGTATGTTGAGATCAACCCGGCGGATGCTGCCGCCGCAAACCTGGAAGACGGCATGCCGGTCGTGATCGAAAGCCGGCGCGGGCATGTGGACTCGCGCGTGCAGATCAGCGAGGGCGTGCCACCTGGAACGGTGTTCCTGGCCTTCCACTGGCGCGAGGCCCCGGCCAACATGCTAACGCAGGACTTCGCGCTCGACCCTGTCGCCAAGATTCCGGAATACAAGGTCTGCGCCGTCCGCCTGAAACAACCACACCCAGAACACGCGGAATAGACGGTGAGCATCGGTTATTTCCCCGGCCAGATTGCGTCTCTCATGCAGGGTGCATGCCGCAATTCCGTTCACAGCGCGAATGGGAGCGACATGCACCTTCCACAAAACAGAACTTCTCCTATGCGCGGCTCATCTGTACAATACATATCCGCGATCGCCGGGCGTGGCGCTTGCCCGGCGAAGGCCAACCAGGCGCCCGTACAGTTTCAGTGAAACGAGCTTAACACCGTGTCCGAACCACTAATCCTGGCCATCGACAACGGGACGCAAAGTGTGCGCGGACTGGTCTTCGATCTGCAAGGCCGTCTGGTTGCCAAGTCACGCGTGCCGATCGAACCGTATTTCTCCAAGCGGCCCGGCTGGGCGGAACAGGAGCCCGGCTACTTCTGGGACGCGTTGTGCCAGGCGTGCCAGAAGCTTTGGACGGACACGGCGGTCGACAAATCCGCGATCCAGGGCGTGACGCTCACCACGCAACGCGCCACCGTTGTCAACCTGGACCGCGACGGCAAACCGCTGCGCCCGGCGATCGTGTGGCTGGACCAGCGCCGCACCGCCGGCGTTAAACCCGTTGGCGGGGTGTGGGGCCTGGCGTTCCGCTTGGTCGGCATGGCCGACACCGTCGCCTACCTGCAAGCGGAAGCCGAAGCGAACTGGATTTACCATCACCAGCGTGACATCTGGGAGCGCACGCACAAATACCTGCTGCTGTCGGGCTACCTCACCTACCGGCTGACCGGGCATTTTGTCGATTCGGTCGGCGCGCAGGTGGGCTACATCCCCTTCGATTACAAACGCCTGACCTGGGCCGGACGGCATAGCTGGCGCTGGCAGGCCCTCGCCGTCAAGCCGGAAACCCTGCCCGATCTCGTGCCCCCGACCGAACAACTAGGCGTGATCACACCGCAAGCCGCCACAGCCACCGGCCTGCCCGCCGGGCTGCCATTGATCGCGGCGGCGGCGGATAAAGCGTGCGAAGTGCTGGGATCGGGCTGCCTGGAACCGCACATCGCCGGGCTGAGCTACGGCACCACCGCGACGATCAACACCACCCACCGCCGCTACATTGAAGCAATCCCGCTGATCCCCCCGTACCCGGCAGCTGTGCCAGGGGCCTACAACCTGGAGATACAAATCTACCGGGGCTACTGGCTGGTGCACTGGTTCAAAGAGGAATTCGGTTACCCGGAGGTCGAAGAAGCCCACCGGCGTAACATCGAGCCGGAAGACCTGTTCGACGGTCTGGTGAAACAGGCCCCACCGGGATCGGACGGCCTGATGCTGCAGCCCTACTGGTCCCCCGGCGTCAAAGTGCCCGGTCCCGAAGCAAAAGGCGCGATCATCGGGTTTAGCGACCGGCACACGCGCGCCCATCTCTACCGCGCGATCCTCGAAGGGCTGGCCTACGCTCTGCGCGAAGGCAAAGAGCGCACCGAACGGCGTAGCGGCGTGCCGGTCACCGAGCTGCGCGTCTCCGGCGGCGGCTCGCAAAGCGACGCCTCGCTACAGCTCACCGCCGACGTCTTCAACCTCCCCGCGATCCGCCCCCACACTTACGAAACCTCCGGGCTGGGGGCCGCGATCGACGCGGCGGTCGGGCTGGGGCTGCACACGGACTTCGCCACTGCCGTACAGGAAATGACACACATCGGGCGCGTTTTTGAACCCGACCCAGAGACAACCGAGATTTACGAGCGCCTGTACCACGATGTCTATAAACGCATGTACAAGCGGCTGCAACCGCTGTATACGGCCCTGCACACGATCATTTAGCCCAAAACCGGCACACCGCGCAGTCTCTTACGCACTTTTTACCAAACGCCGATCATTTTCTGAAATTGTGTTGATGTTATTTTTACACAGCTATCCGATTATATAGGCGAATTGAGTTGGAATAACTGAATACCCCTTGTTGGAAACATACGGCTTTCATGGAGGTGAGACTATGCGCAACCTGACTCGTTGGAATCCGCGTAGCGAAATGCAAGTGAGCGATCCGTTCCGTGCTTTCGAAGAGATGTTCGATGAGTTGTGGCGTTGGGGGCCGCGTCGTCTCCAGTCGGACACGTCATACCCGATGCTGCGCCCGGCGATGGACGTGGTCGAGAATGACAACGACTATACCGTGCGTATCGATCTGCCGGGTGTCGATCCGGACGACGTGAAGGTCGAGATCGAAGACCATACGCTGACGGTCAGCGGCCAGATCGGTGACACCGTGGAGCACGAAGGCGACCGGTACCACTACCGCGAGCGTTACTATGGCGCGTTCCAGCGCAGCGTGCGCCTGCCGAACACGGTGGATACCGAGCATATCGACGCCAACTTCGAAAGCGGCGTGCTGAACATCGTGCTGCCTAAGCTGCCGCAGGCGCAGCCGAAACAGATCACGATCAAAGCGGGCAAGAAGAAATAGCCGAAAGTCCCTGTCAGGGAACGACAAAAGCCATACACTAGATCGCCGGGGCGCGGTGCCCCGGCGATTTTTTGTGTGACGCAGCCAGCAACCATCGGATTGCCGCGCTACGGCAGGCGATTTGTCTGCGAGCATCAGGCAAATGCTCAGGCGTTCTCCGGCTGGGAGCGCGCCAGTTCCGCACCGCGTTTGAGCGCCGCGAAGTTGATCTCGTGCATGTGCGCTTTGCGCTGGCCTAACTTCTCCGTCAAGACGCGCTCCGTCGTCTCAAGCTGCACGATCGGGCGGCGTGCCAGCAGCGCGCCGAACAGGATCATGTTCGCAACGCGCACCTCGCCCAGCTCTGATGCCAACGTTGTCGCCGGAACCTGCACGATCTCTAAGTCGTCACGCGCCGGTGGGTTTACAATCAACGACTGGTTGACGATCAGCAACCCGCCGGGCTTCATCAGCGGCTCGTACTTCTCCAGCGACGGGTTGTTGAACACCACCGCGATGCTCGGGTTGCGGCATACCGGCGATCCGATCGGCTCGTCGCTCACTACAACCGTACAGTTCGCCGTGCCGCCGCGCATCTCCGGCCCGTAAGACGGAATCCACGTGACGTGTTTCTGCTCTTCCAGGGCGACATACGCGAGCAACTGGCCCGCGAACAGAACCCCCTGCCCGCCAAACCCTGCAAATACCAGTTCTTCGTGCATGGTGGCCTCCTAGCGTCGCCTGGACAGCGCTTCGACTTCGTCGGTGATCTTGTAGTCACCCAGCGGATAGTACGGGATCATCTCCTGCTCAATCCACTCCATCGCCTCCGGCGGTGTCATCTTCCAACCGGTCGGGCAGGCTGAGATCAACTCGACCATCGAGAAACCCAACCTCGCCAACTGCGTCTGGAACGCCAGTTTGATCGCTTTCTTCGCCCGGTTGATCTCCTTGACGTTGTGCAGCGAGCGCCGCGCGATATACGCCGCGCCGGTCGTGCCAGCCAGCAACTCCGACATCATGATCGGGGAACCGGTCAACGCCACGTCGCGCCCGGTTGGTGACGAGGTCGTCTGCTGGCCCGGCAGCGTGGTCGGGGCCATCTGCCCGCCGGTCATACCGTAGATCGCGTTGTTGATGAAGATCGTCGTGATGTTCTCGCCGCGTGTCGCCGCGTGGATGATCTCCGCCGTGCCGATCGCCGCGAGATCGCCATCCCCCTGGTACGTGAACACCACGCGATCGGGCATCACGCGCTTGAGGCCGGTCGCCATCGCGGGCGCGCGCCCGTGCGCCGCCTCCGCGCCGTCCGTGTTGAAATACTTGTAGGCAAACACCGCGCAGCCCACCGGCGACACGCCGATCGTGCGCCCGCGCACGCCGAGCTCGTCCAGCACTTCCGCCACCAAGCGGTGCGCCACCCCGTGCGTGCAGCCGGGGCAGTAATGCGTCGGGACATCTCGCAGCGACTCAGGTCGCTGGTATACGACTTGTTCTTCGACTGTTGCTGTAACCATAACGCGCTCCTATCCAGCCTGGGCCGCGATTTTCGCGTAGAGTTCGACAATGGATGTATAGATCTCCTCAGGAACCGGCACCACGCCGCCCGTCCGCCCGTAGAACGAGACCGGCACCTGGCCGCCCGCGCTCAGTCGCACATCGTCCAGCATCTGCCCAGCGTTCATCTCCACCACCAGGAAGGCATCGACCTGGTCTGCCAGCGCCGAAAGCCGCTTCTCAGGAAACGGCCAGAGTGTGATCGGGCGGAACAAGCCGACCTTCATGCCTTCAGCGCGGGCCTGCTTGACAGCGGTCTGCGCGATGCGCCCGGCTGTGCCATAGCCCACCACGATCAGGTCTGCGTCATCCGTCAACATCTCGGTGTAACGCTGTTCCTTTGCGCGGATCACCTTCAGCCGTTCTTGCAGCCGCAGGTTGACCTTTTCCAGCCCTTCGGCGTCCAGTTCCAGCGAGGTGATGATGTTCGGTTCGCGCCCATCCGCGCCGGTCAGCGCCCAGTCAGGACGCGCCTGGCGTACCTCCTGCATCGGCGGAAGCTCAGCCGGTTCCATCATCTGCCCAATCAAGCCGTCCGCGACCACAAACACCAGGTGGCGATACTGCTCTGCCAGGTCAAACGCCAGCAGCATCAGGTCGATCGCTTCCTGCACCGAGGCCGGGGCCAGCACGATCGCGTGATAGTCCCCGTGCCCGGCGGAACGCGTCACCTGGAAGTAGTCCGACTGGGACGGCTGGATGTTCCCCAAACCCGGGCCGCCGCGCATGATGTCCACCACAACGGCGGGCACTTCCGACCCGGCGATATACGAAAATCCTTCCTGCATCAGGCTGATGCCGGGGCTGGATGACGAGGTCATCACGCGCACGCCCGAGCACGCCGCACCGTAAACCATGTTGATCGCGGCGACTTCGCTTTCCGCCTGGACGAACGCGCGCCCAAGCTCCGGCATCCGTTTCGCCATATGTTCGAGTAACTCAGTTTGGGGGGTGATGGGATAGCCAAAGTACGCTTGCACGCCAGCGCGAATCGCGGCTTCGGCTAACGCCACGTTCCCTTTCATCAATTCTTGAGCCATAAGTCTAATTCTCCTCCACCGCTACAGGCATCACGCGGCTGCCCCGGCGCGACGCTGCTTCGCGGGGACCTGACGATAAACAGTTATACATACATCGGGACAGGCAACCGCACACAGCGCACACCCCGTGCAATTACCCTCTGGATCGACCAACTGCGCGGGGTAGTAGCCCCTGGCATTCGGCTGGTCGGTGGACATCTGGATGACGTCCTGAGGGCAGGCAACCACACACAGGGAACAGCCCTTACAGGTTGCTTGGTTGATTTCAATCCGTCCCTTTGCCGCCATTGAACGTACTCCTACTCTACTAACGGTTACTATTAGGTCTTTTCTTTTACACGCTAATTCTTTGCGGGCACTCCCGGCACGGACCACACCGGCACGTGATACAGTTTTTCGGCTGCCTCGGCAAGCTCGGCGCGGAATTTCGGGTGCGCGATCTCGACCAGCGCCCGCGCCCGATCGCGGATTGTGCGCCCGTACAGGTCCGCCACGCCGTACTCTGTGGCGACATAATGCACATCGTTGCGCGTGGTGACCACGCCCGCGCCGGGAGCCAGCGTCGGCACAATGCGGCTGATCTCACCGCCCTTTGCTGTGCTCAGCATCGCGATGATCGGCATGCCGCCCTTGCTACGGGCCGCACCACGCACGAAATCCACCTGCCCGCCGACGCCGGAATAAAGGCGCGTGCCGATGCTGTCCGCGCACACCTGGCCGGTCAGATCGACCTGAATCGCGGAGTTGATCGACACCATGCGATCGTTCTTGGCGATATTAAACGGATCGTTGATGTATTCGGTCGGGTGCAGCTCCACGATCGGGTTGTCATCCACGAATTCGTAAAGCCGCTGGGTGCCGAGCAGGAACCCGGCGATGATCTTGCCGGGATGGAACGATTTACGCTCGTTGGTGATCACACCCGCCTCGACCAGATCGACAACCCCATCCGAAAACAACTCGGTATGCACACCGAGGTGTTTGTGCTTGTGCAGCTTGCGCAGTACCGCGTCCGGGATGCCGCCGATGCCCATTTGCAGCGTCGCCCCGTCCGGGATGATCGCCGCGAGATGCTCTGCGATGGCCTCTTGTTCCGGCGACGATACCGCCATCTGGACTTCCGGCAGCTCGTAATCCACCTCAACCACGTAATCCAGCTTGGAGACATGAATGAAGCTGTCGCCGAGCGTGCGCGGCATGTTCGGGTTGACTTCCGCGATCACGATCTTCGCGCTTTCGGCGGCGGTTTTGGTCACACCGACTTCGACGCCGTACGAGCAATACCCGTTCTTGTCCGGCGGCGACACCTGGATCAAGGCCACGTCCAGCGGCACGCGCCCGGAACTGAACATCTTCGGGATTTCGGACAAAAAGACCGGCGTGAAGTCGGCCCGGCCATCGTTCACAGCCTCGCGGACATTATCGCTGATGAACATCGAATTCACGCGAATGTGCCCTTCGAGCGCCGGATCGACATAGTCCGCCTTGCCGATCGTCAAGACCTGGATCAGCGAGAGATTCTTCAGGTCATACGCACGCTGGTATAACGCCTCCATCACCTCCTGCGGCACCGAGCAGTTGCCGGTCATGAAGATGCGGTAGCCGTCGCGCAGCACGCGCATCGATTCTGCTGCGCTGACGATCTTGGGTTCGTACTGGCTCAACCAATCCATCGATAAGGTATCTCCATAATGGTGTGCGTTTTTGCTGTATGGTTATACGCGTAGACACGCTAGGGGATCGTCGCCGATGCCTGCCGCGCCTGGACCGCCTGCACCGCTTCGGCCAGCCGGCTGATGCCCTCCACGATGCGTTCCTCGTTGACGGTCGAGAAGTTGATGCGCGCGCGGGGCGGCGGGGAATCGATCGTGTAGAACGCGTTGCCCGGCACAAACGCGACATCGCGCTTGATGGCCTCATCAAACAGGTCCATCGCCTGCATGCCTTCCGGCAGGTGCAGCCACAGGAACAACCCGCCCTGCGGGTGCGTCCAGCGCACGCCCGGCGGCATGTAGCGATTCAGCGCACCCAACATCGCGTTGCGGCGCTCGCGATAGACCTCGCGCAGGCGATCAATGTGCGCGTCGATGAAACCGTCCTTTGCAACGTCGTGAATCACCATCTGGTTCATTGTCGCGGTGTGCAGGTCCGCGCCCTGTTTGAGCTGCACCAGCTTGCCGATCACCTCCGGTGCGGCTACGACCCACGCAATGCGCAGGCCAGGCGCGAGCGTTTTGGAGAACGTGCTGAGGTAAATCACGTTGCCGGTATAACACTCGCCGTTGTTGCCCCCTGCGAGTTCGGCATCCACCACCATCAGCGGCTTAAGCGGCTTACCCTCAAAGCGTAATTCGCCGTAAGGATCGTCTTCCACGATCGGGATGCCGTGTGCGCGGGATTCGCGCACTAGCTCGTACCGGCGTTCCTTGCTGATCGTCACGCCAGCAGGATTGTGGAAGTTCGGCAAGATGTACATGAACTTCGGCCCCTGCCGGAGCGCAGCTTTCATCCGGGCGGTGATGATGCCGTCATCGTCGGTCGGCACGCCCACGTACTCGGCCTGGTAGGTCGTGAACGCCTGGATCGCGCCGAGATATGTCGGCTGCTCAACCAGGATACGATCCCCCGGATTAACAAATAACGCGCCGATCAGCGAGAGGGCTTGCTGGGACCCCGACGTGATCAGCACGTTATCTGCAGTCACGCATATGCCGTGCCTGCTAAGTCGTTCCGCTATAAACTCGCGTAAAGGCAGGTACCCCTCCGTGGTGCTGTATTGCAGCGCCTGGTGAGCCTTTTCCCCCAGCACGCGCTGGCAGGCTTCCTGGAACCGCTCGACGGGAAAATATTCGGCTGCGGGCAGCCCGCCGGCAAACGAAATAACCTCGGGCCGCTGGGTTAATTTCAACAGCTCGCGTATCATCGAGCTAGTCATGCCCTTCGTTCGCAGGGCATACCGCGCTTCCCACACGATGCTCATGCGTAATATCCTTGCTCCTGTCTGAAATAAATCTTTTAGGGGCCAATCTTTTAACTATCTTAGCCCTCGCACCCTAACTATAGGTGAAGGGCCTCGCTGCGCCAAGTGGCAACATTCACCAGCGTTGACGCGGGGTGTCACAAAAAATTGTTTGGTCAACCAACTGTTTATGAACGGCTCACATCGCGCCCGGAACACAAACAGCCCCGTCATGATGACGGGGCTGCTAGAGCTGGGGAGGCTGGATTCGAACCAGCGAATGGCGGCTCCAAAGGCCGCTGCCTTAGGCCACTTGGCAACTCCCCATTGCGCGAAGCATTATAGCACAGCCCCCCCGCGCCGGGCAACACTGAATCGCATGTTACAGAGCATCGAACTGCTATCTCGCCCGAACTGTCGCTGTGTATACTACCCGGTTCAAATTGCTCAGATTATGCCATCGTAAGGGGCGCACTGCCGCATGCGCCCGGTCCCAAAATCTGTGCTACTATAGGGGGTATCGAAAAGTTGAAATTGTGTTAAGGCAAACCCGTTTGGCGCGCCGGCAGCCTTGCTTGACAAGGGATCGCCGCTGTGCTACAGTACGCCAATATAGGCGTGAAACAGCGCCGAACCTCAGCCAAACCCTTAATTAAAACATAAGGTAGCGCCTCGAAAGGCAACTCGACTGCCATACCCACAGGAGAACGACGTTGGCAAAATCACGTACCGATCAACTCCAAGAACGCCTGCGCGATCTACAGGTTAGCTCCCCCGATGTTGAAGCCGCAGCGATTGTGAGTGTGGATGGCCTGAATATGGCGTCTTCTTTGCCCGGCAACATCGAAGAAGACCGCGTGTCCGCGATGTCGGCAGCGATGCTCTCGCTGGGTGAACGCATCGCCTCGGAGTTAGGGCGCGGCGACCTGGAACAGGTCTACGTCAGGGGACAAAACGGTTACGTGCTCTTGAGCGCGATCGGCGAAGAAGCCGTGCTAACCGTCCTGGCTCGCGAAAAGGCCAAACTCGGGTTGATCTTCCTGGACATGTCGCGTGCCGTCAAAGAACTTGAGGGACTGCTCTAGCGTTACCCTGCGGACTGCGTTCGCGCCGGAAGCAACCCATCCTGTGGCAGGCGGCGTGTGTTCTATGCCGGGCGTGCTCGACCGGCGCACCGCGTATATGCTGCCGGGTGGTTATGCGCGGATGAGTGCAGTCACATCGCGTGCCCACGAAAGGTAAAGGTACTGCCGTGACCGACAAGGCCCATATCTTGATCGTGGAAGACGATCTCGACCTATCCGACATGCTCGACGCCTATTTTCGCGTGCAGGGATATGAGGTTCATACCGCAGCCTGGGGCGAAGAGGCTGTCCGCGCAACGCTCGAAAACCAACCCGATCTGGTCGTGCTAGATATCCGGCTGCCAGATATCGACGGGTATGAAGTCTGTCGCCGGCTGCGCAATCATCGCCGCACGCAGAACATACCGGTCATCTTTCTGACCGAAAAGCGCGACCGTGTCGACAAGCTGTCCGGGCTTGAGCTTGGCGTCGTAGACTACATCACCAAACCGTTCGATATTCAAGAACTTCGCCTGCGCGTGCGTAACGCGCTCCAGCGCGCGCAGATGACCACGCTCACCAATCGCGTCACCAACCTGCCGGAAGGCGTGATCGTCGACGAGCGGTTGAACCAGGTCCTGCTCGGCGACAGCCAGTGGGCGATGATGCGCCTGAGCATCGAGGGACTGGAGCGTTTTCGCGAGCTTTACGGTTTCGTCGCCTCGGATGACGTGTTGCGTGCAGTCAGCCTGATGATGAACAACGCCATCCGTGAACTCGGCACCGAGAACGACTTTATCGGGCATCTCGCCCCGCACGCATTCATCATCGTTACGGACACGACCCGGCTGAAGGCGATCCGGGCGCGTATCGAAGCCCGCCTGCAGCAATCGATGGAGTACTTCTATCCGCTCAAGGACCGGGGCAAAGCCTGGCAAGCCATGCAGGAAAACCGCCTTCGACTCGCGATCGACCAGATCGATCACGCACACGGCCCGTTCAAAGACCTTGAAGCACTCAAGTCGGCAGTGCTGGCCCCGCACGATGACACCCCCTGACCCGGGGTGCATGGGCCTCGCCGCCAAGCGAGCGGGCGACTCATGGACTCATTCACAGCCGGGACGCCTGTCCGGCTGTTTTTCTTTGCCGGTGAAGGTCGCGCATTGTCTGGCGATCCCGGTATAATCGTGTATGGAGTGTTCGCAATTGATATCGTGTGCGCTTACTGCCGGTTTTCGGACCGTTAGCCGCCGCCATCCACCATACTAACCACGGAAAGAATTGTGTTATGCTTCGCGCCATCGTTCCACGCACACGTTTACAGAAAATTGCCGTGCTCATCCTTGTTATTGTCGCCCTGTGGATCGTGCTGCACCTGCTATTTCACAGCACACTGGCCTCGGACCCAGTCGTGATCGCGCATCGCGGGGCCGCAGGGCTGGCCCCTGAAAACACGCTCGCCGCGGTTCGCGCAGGGCTGGCCGAGAACGCCACCCTGATCGAGATCGACATCCGGCGCACCGCAGACGGCGTGCTCATCCTGATGCACGATGATACCGTTGACCGGACCACCAACGGTTCCGGGGCGATCCATGAGCTAACCGCCGGCGCTATCGCGGCGCTGGACGCAGGCGCGCACTTCGCCGCCGAATTTGCCGGCGAACCGGTGCCCACCCTACGCGATGTGCTCGACCTGCTGCGTGACGAGCCGGTCACGCTGGTGATCGAAGTCAAAGACCCGGACCGCTACCCGGGGATCGCGGACGATCTCGCGGCGCTGCTGGACGAATACAACGCCCACACGCGCGTGGTCGTGATCACGTTCGACCATGCCTGGCTGGAACGTTTCCGCCGCATCAGCCCGCAGACGCCCACCGGCACATTGCATATCATCACGGGCGCGGTCGCGCCGGTGCCGGACACACAGTTTATTGACGTCCACTGGACCAATGTGCTGCTCGACCCGACGCTGATCTGGCGCGCGCACCGCGCTGACCGGCGCGTGATGGTGTGGACCGTCGATAACTCTACCCTGATGCGCGTGCTGTTAGGGCTGGGGGCGGACGGCATCACCACCAATCGCCCGGATGTGTGGAACGACGTGCGCGAAAGCTGACATTCAGCGCCGTGTTTCGCTTGCATGATGTTCGATCTCCCGATATAACGTGTCCGAGAGCATGTAACGCCTGCACGCGGAAACACATATTCAAGCCACGCGCACATGGCCGGCGGGTCCCAGTCGTTATCCAGGCTTGCCGCGCAGCGCCAGCGTTTGTTTGTATCACCCGCGTGCTGGCCGTTGCCGTCAGTGTGATCAGCGTCCCCGTGAGGGTTGGCACTAAGCCAACAAAACGTTTTGAGGCAAGGCAATCGTGGCGAATGAACGGATACTGTTAATCGAAGACACAGCGGACGTGCGGCACTTTCTGGCCGATTCTGTGCTGCGCCCAAACGGTTACGACGTGCTCACAGCAGCCGACGGCGACGAAGGCTTGACGCTGGCGCGCGATCTACTTCCTGACCTGATCATCGCCGACTACCAACTGCCGGGCCGCGATGCACTCGCCTTATTGCGCGACCTGAACAACGACGACATTGACATCCCGATGATCCTGATCACGGCGGAAGGCTCTGAACAACTGGCCGTTGAGGCGCTGCGGGCGGGCGTGCGCGATTACCTGATCAAACCGTTTGAAGCGACCGACTTGCTGGACGCGCTGGAACGCGTATTACGCCTGCACTGGAAACGCCAGATCGTCGCGCAGATACCCGCGCAGTTGATGGAAGCCAACCTGCAACTCGAGCAGCGCGTGCACGAACTTGACACGCTGGTCAAGATCGGCAAGCGTGTCACCGGGCAGTTGAACCTGCAAGAAGTACTGCATGAAGTCGTCACCGCAGCGGTACGCGTCTCCGCTGCTGAAGAGGGATCGCTGCTGCTGGTGGACCATGCGTCCGGAGAACTGTACCTGTATGCTTCCACCGAACGCGACGTCTCAACCGCCGAAAACTTCCGGCTTCCCGTGTCCGATAGCCTCGCCGGGCGTGTCGTCCAGACGTGCAAGCCGCTGGTCATAACCGGCGACGATCTGCGTAAAATAAAGACACACTACTATTTCCGCGACCTGGCCTACGTGCCGCTGCTGATCAAAGAGCGCGCCATCGGCGTGTTGGGCGTGCTGAACCGCAACACCAGCAGCGGTTTCAACGCACAGGCGCTGCAACTGCTCAGCCTGCTCTCGGATTTTGCCGCCATCGCGATCGAAAACGCGCGTCTTTACAGCGCGACCCGCCAGGAACGCAACACGCTGAACACGATCCTGCGCGACACCGAAGACGCGATCATCGTGACGGACCCGGGCAACAACGTCCTGTTCTGTAACCCGGCAGCACGAAAAACGTTCGGCATCGACGGTGAAACGTACCAGGGAAAACCCATCACCGAAGCGATCGCCCACGAACAGGTGATCGACCTGTTCACCAATGACCCGCGTTCGCGGCACAGCCGCCGCAGCGAGATCATTCTCGACGAAGGCACGCGCACGCTCAACGCGCAGTTGACCGTCGTGCACGGCGTCGGGCGCGTGGCTGTGATGCAGGATATCACGCACCTGAAAGAACTGGACCGCATCAAGAGCGAGTTTGTCACCACCGTGTCCCACGATCTGCGCTCGCCGCTGACCGCGATCCTGGGCTATGTCGAGATGGTACAGCGCAGCGGCGACCTCAATGACACACAACAGGCCTTCCTGGATCGCATCGTCTTCAGCGTGCGCTCGATCACGACGTTGATCTCGGACCTGCTGGAGCTGGGCAAGATCGAAGCCGGCTTCGATGACGACCGCGAGCCGGTCTACCTGCCGCCGATCATCCAGCACGCGGTCGAAACCAGCCGCCATCGCTGGGAAACCAAGCAGCAAAACATGCGGGTCGAACTGGACAGTAACGTGCCGCCGGTGCTGGGTAACCCGCTGCGGCTGCGGCAGTTAGCCACAAATCTGATCGAAAACGCGGTGAAATATACGCCGGAACACGGCCTGGTATACGTCGCGCTGACCACCGACGGCGAGTTCGTGATCTTGCAGGTGCAGGATACCGGGATCGGCATCCCGGCGAAGGACCAGCCCTACATTTTCGACAAGTTCTACCGCACGGAAGAGGCGATCGATCATTACGAGGGTACAGGGTTGGGGCTTTCAATCGTCAAGAGCATCGTCGACGCGCACAACGGACGTATCTGGGTCGATAGCAAAGTGGGCTATGGCACGACCTTCACGGTCATGCTGCCGGGTTACGATCCGGACCAGCCGCGTGACTGAACGCTCGCGTTTTCCCACATTATCCCGCATTAACCCACTTACCCACATGCGAAACGCGGCTGCCTGCCCGGACGACTCGCGCATTAGCCAACCCAGTAAACCGCACCGACCCGGTCGTTCAGCGCACGAAAACCACGCGTACGCGACTGCCCGCAGCCTGGCAACGTCAACATGTGGTGTGATTTGTGCAAATCGCGTTTGCTTGCTATACAAGCTAAGGTTTCTTTCGTCGATGCAGCGCGCAATGCCGCAACGGGACGCGTCGGGTGATGCGTTCGGGTCACCGCTCATGCGGCTTCACTGCGAGGCGCTAAAAACCGCCGGGCAGATAGTAACCTTAGTAGCGGAGTTGTAATCAGTGCCCTTAAACATTAATGTTTCATAAACTCTCTAGTCTGGCTTCAAACATGTTTCTGATAGCCCGTGCGTGACTTTCAGTGTAAACTTTTATCAGACGAGTTACAGTCATGGCGGGCAGGACCTTGAGCACCTGCCGCCGGACCGCACACCGCAGCACATACATAGACTCACCGCGCCGGGATATTCGCCACGCGGTGAACGTCCGAGGACGATACAACCATGATGCGTTTTGACCGATTCACCGAGCGTGCGCAAGATGCCGCCGTCCGTGCGTACGAAATCTTGCAGCGCTACGGTCACAATCAAGTAGATACCGAACACATGCTGCTGGCATTGCTGGAGCAGCCCGACGGTGTGATCCCGCAGATGCTGGAGAAGATGAACGTCGACCTGGAGGCGATTCGCCAGCGACTGGACGACGTCCTCAAGGCCAGCCCGAAAGCCGCGATCTACGGTGGCGGCGCGGGGCAGGTCTTCATCACGCCGCGCGTCAAGCGCGTGGTTGACGTGGCGAACGAAGAAGCCAACCGTCTCAAAGACGACTACATCAGCACCGAGCACCTGTTCCTGGCAATCCTGAGCGAGCGCCGTACGGCGGTCGCGCGTATCCTGACGGAAGCCGGGATCAACAAGGAACGGGTCTACGAGGTGATCAAAGACATTCGCGGCGGGCAACGCGTGACCGATCCGCAGGCAGAGACGCGCTACCGCACGCTGGAAAAATACAGCCGCGACCTCACCGGCATGGCAGAAAGCGGCAAACTCGATCCGGTGATCGGGCGTGACGAGGAAATCCTGCGCGTGATCCAGATTCTCAGCCGCCGCACCAAGAATAACCCGGTGCTGATCGGCGAGGCCGGGGTCGGCAAGACCGCGATCGTGGAAGGTCTGGCGCAGAAGATCGCCGACGACGACGTGCCCGAGATCCTGATGGGCAAGCGTGTGGTCAGCCTGGACCTCAGCGCGATGATCGCCGGCAGCCGCTTTCGGGGCGAGTTCGAGGAACGGCTTAAGGCCGCCATCGAAGAAATCCAGCGCTCTGAGGGCGAGATCATCCTGTTCATTGACGAACTACACCAGGTCGTCGGGGCGGGCGCAGCATCCGGCGCGATGGACGCTGGAAACATGCTGAAACCGGCGTTGGCACGCGGCGAGCTCAACTGCATCGGCGCGACTACGCTCGACGAATATCGCCAGTACATCGAGCGCGACTCGGCGCTCGACCGGCGTTTCGCGCCCGTGTTCGTGGAAGAACCCTCTGTCGAAGAGACGATCGAGATGCTGCGCGGTTTGCGCGACCGCTACGAAGCGCATCACAAGATCACCTACTCCGAAGGGGCGCTAATCGCGGCGGCGCGACTCAGTCACCGCTATGTGACCGAGCGCAAGTTGCCTGACAAGGCGATCGACCTGATGGACGAGGCGGCATCGAAGCTGCGCGTCGCGTTGTACTCGATGCCCGAAGACCTCAAGCAGATGAAGCAAGAACTCGACCGCCTGATCGCGGAAGAAGAAGAGGCCAGCCTCAAGACGGAATACGAACGCGCCGCGATCCTCAAGCAGCGCCGCCTGCAGCTCGAACAAGACTTCGAGACAGAACGCGAGCGTTGGCAACAAGAACACACCCTCGATGAAGTTGTCGATACGAACGATATCGCCGAAGTCGTCGCGCAGTGGACCGGCATCCCCGTCAGCCAGATGATGGAGACCGAAGCGCAGAAATTGCTGCGCATGGAAGAGGTGCTCCACGAGCGTATCATCGGCCAGGACTCCGCCGTCGCGGCGATCTCGGACGCGATCCGGCGCGCGCGCAGCGGCATGAAAGACCCGCGCCGCCCGATCGGGTCGTTCATCTTCCTGGGCAGCAGCGGCGTCGGCAAGACCGAGCTGGCAAAAGCGCTGGCGGAGTTCATGTTCGATGACGAGGACGCACTGCTCCGCGTGGACATGAGCGAGTACCGCGAGCAGCACACCGTCAGCCGCCTGTTCGGCGCGCCGCCTGGATACGTGGGCTACGAGCAAGGCGGGCAGTTGACCGAAGCGGTTCGCCGCCGCCCGTACCGTGTGATCCTGTTCGACGAAATCGAAAAGGCGCACCCCGAAGTGTGGAACGCGCTGATGCAGATTCTCGAAGACGGGCGCATGACCGACGGCCAGGGGCGCACGGTCGACTTTCGCAACGCCGTGATCATCATGACCAGCAACCTCGGCACAGAATACGTGAACCGGGGCGGCGCGTTGGGCTTCGTGCCCAGCGGTGACCTGGACCTGATCGCCGATCACAAGAAGATCGAAGAGGCGATGCGCAAGACATTCCGCCCGGAATTCCTGAACCGTATCGATGAGATCATCATCTTCGAGCCGCTGGCACTTGATGACGTGCAGCGCATCGTGGACCTGCAGATGAAGGACATCGCCTCGCGGCTGGAGGAACAGGGCCTCTACGTGGCACTGACCGAAGACGCCCGCGCGAAGCTCGCGCAGCTTGGTTACGATCCGCAGTTTGGCGCGCGCCCGTTGCGCCGCGCCTTGCAGCGTTACATCGAAAGCCCGCTGAGTGTGCGTCTGCTGAAGGGCGAATACCAGCCCGGCGACCTGGTCGAAGTCTACGTGAGCGAAGACGACGAGATCAGCTTCCGGCGCATTGAGGGCGGGCACTTGCCCCCGACCGCCGAAGATGATTACGTCGAGGAGAACATCGACGCCCACGCCGACGCGGAATGATGCCGCGTAGCCCTAGTGGATAACACAGTCCCCCGTGACCAGCGATCACGGGGGATTTTTGATCATTCCGCTTCGCGATCCGCAGGCTCACGCCATCGGATCAAGCACAATCTTACCAGCGGCATCCAGTGCGGCGAGATTCTGCTCGGCATACGCCTTCGCTTGGCCCACCGCCTCGTGGAACGCCGCGCGCGGGTACGTTCCGGCCTCGTCCAGAATACGCGCCAGCGCCATCAACGCCCAATAGTTCTTGTGCTGCCGCGTCTGGCCGAAGTCCAGCGCCATAACGCGCGCGCCGGTCTCGACCGGCAGCAAATCGGCAGTGATGTACAGCGTCGCATCCGGGCCCAACCGCGCGATGCGCTTTCGCTCCTTGGCTAGCCCTTCCTCAAACAGCACGACCATCACGTCGGGCTGCGTGATGCCCAGGTGCAGGATCGGCTCCGGGCTGAGGATCATCTCCGCGACCGAGTGCCCGCTCTTAACCGTGACCGGGTAATCATTGTGCTGCGTGGCCCACAACCCGGACAGGATCGCGCCCCGGCAAAACGCCGCCGCCGCTGAGCCGATCTTCTGCCCCGCCGATCCCGCGATGACCCAGCCTTGCCGTACTGCGAGATCGCTGGTGTAGTGCGCCGCCAGGGGACGCGGCGACAGCGTCGGTTGCCCTGCCTGATCCGCCACCGCCGCGCGGTAGGCACGCGTGTATTCAACGCGCTCCGTGCGCTGCAAGATGCCGGTGGTGAAGCCCAGGCGTTCCAGCGTCGCGTCGATCGACGTTTTCTTGAACTGATTCGCCGGCGCAAAATAGGCCGTGCACAACTCCCAGATATCGACCAGCGAAAACCCGTCATGCCGGATCGCGTCCGCCAGCAGGTCAGGTAGAGACCTGTCGAATACCGTCGACCGCGCGACAAACCCCGCCCCGTTAACCGCCACCGTCGAGCAGATATCAAGCGGCTGTTCCAGGTTGCCGCTGCGCGTGGTGCTGGTACGCGCGTCCGGCGGCGTGGTGACCGAATGCTCCCCGCCCGTCATGCCGAAGTTCAGGTTGTTGAACACCAGCACAGTCAGGCCGATGTTACGCCGTGCCGCATTCAGCAGGTGGTGGCCGCCGATCCCACAGCCGCCGTCACCGATCAGCACGATCACGTGCAGGTCGGGATCCACCAGCTTGATCCCGCTGGCATAGGTCACCGAGCGCCCGTGCAGCCCGTGAAACGCGTTGGTGTCAAAATACTTGTCCGAAAGCCCCTGGCAGCCGATATCCGTCACAAGCACCAGCCTGCGCGGGTCGATCTGCAGCGTCACCAGTGCGTCATCCAGCGCCTTGAGGATCAGCCCGTGACCGCAGCCGGGACAGAACGGGAACGGCAGCATGCGCTCGTCAATATACGTCGTGCGTCCCTCGAACGTCATTGCAGCTCCCCTTGCGCCAGGATCGCGCCAGGTGTGAGCAACTCGCCGTCGATCCGGTGCGCACCGGTCACCTCGACCGCGCCCCGCGCCAGGCGTTCGATCTCGCGCCGGTACAAGCCGTGATTGAGCTCCGCGACCACCACGCGCGTGATCCCGTCCAACGCGGCCACGATCTGTTTTTCCGGCACCGGCCAGAGCGAATACACGGTCAGCAGCGACACAGCAAATCCGTTCCCGCGCGCGATGCGTGCCGCTTCCTTGGCAGACCGCGCGGCGATGCCGTAACTGACGATCAGCACCTCTGCGCCGGGCTGCGGATCGAAATCCACCTGCGCGATCTCGTCCACGTGCGCCTCGATCTTCGCGATAAGATGCGTGTTCAACGCGCCCACAGCCGCCGGGTCTTTGGTCAGATAGCCGCGCTCGTCGTGCGACGAGCCGGTGAAGCGCACGCTATGCGGCCCGCCGAAATGCGCCAGCGGTGGCACCGCGTCCGCGGGCCGGTAGCGATACGGCGTGTAATCCCCGTTGCCGGTGGCAACGGCGCGCTCGCGCACCGGCACATCCGCATATTCCGCCAGGTCAACCGTCGCGCTGGAAGCGACCGTCTCTTTGTCCGTCGCCAGGAATACGGGCACGCGGAACCGTTCGGCAAGGTCGAACGCGCGCCGCGTGAGGTTGTAACATTCCGCGACGTTACTGGGGGCCAGCACGATCACCGGGTACCCGCCTGACATTCCCCAGCGCATAAACTGGACATCGCCCTGCGCGACCGTCGTCGCGCCGCCGGTCGCCGGCCCCATGCGCTGCACGTTGACGATCACCAGCGGCACCTCACCCATGATCGCCAGGCCGATCGTCTCGCTGTACAGGCTGATCCCCGGCCCGCTGGTCGCGGTCATGGCGCACGCGCCGGTCATCGCTGCGCCGACGCAAAACCCGATCGATGCGATCTCGTCCTCGCCCTGGATCGCCACCCCGCCGACCTTCGGCAGTTCCTCGATCATGTGCAGCAGAATCGGCGTCGCGGGTGTGATCGGATACCCGGCGAAGAAATTACACCCGGCATCCAGCGCGCCGCGCGCGATGGCGTCCGCACCGTTAATGAACTCTCTCATGGTGTCCTTTCCACAACATCTCGATCAGGCCGCGTGCCAGCCCTCTACCAACCGTGTACGAACACCCCCAGTGTAGCGCCGGGGTCACAACGATGTGTGTACTGTTGATCATGATTTTCGCTGCGGGAGGGCACACCACGCAGCAAAAAGCCCGCCGGGCTGCGGCGGGCCTGCCTGATGCCCGGAAGGTATACACGTGCTAATCGCCATTCAGGCGGCCTTCGGACACCACCAGATCGTCAAATGCGACACTGACACGCCCCTCAGACGTGACGCCCGCCACCAACGCGACCTGCCCAGGCCGGACATAGCGGCGGTCCGTCACGTCGCCCAGAAATGTGCCGTTTGCGTAGACCGCGAGGTAATCGTCCACGCACACCGCGCGGATCGCGTTCTGCGCGTTCCCGGTGTTGATCGCGTCGCTCTGGTGCCACTCCAGGAGAAAATCGAGGCTGTTACGTGACAGTTCCGCAATGCCGTAATGCCCATCCCCGCTGACCAGCAGCACGTAACCGGACATGCCGCCGTCCTCGCTTTCAACCATGCGACACCCCACGCCGTACAGGTTATCGTCGCTGCCGCTGAGCTGTTCTGCAACCACCTCGACGATCACATCCTCGCGCGCATCACCGCCCGTACCCCATGTCAGCGCGGCGTTGCGCCCAGCGCGAAAATCGATACGATAGCGCCCGTCCTCGATCACCAACGCCATATCCGGATCGTCCGCGCCCGCCGGGTAGCGCCCGGTTTCCCAATCCGCCGCGTCATCAAACGTCACCCGTAGTAGTGTATCGCCCGCCGTCACGCCCCGGTCGGGATCATCGCTGCCGCACGCAGCCAACACAACCACGCCCAACACCAGCACACCTAACATGATCGCCCATCGCCGCATCAATGCCATCACTCCTCGCTAACGTTCGCAAACGCAAAGGCGGCAGCCTGCCAGCCCCCGCCCTTTAGCATTCCCATAACAAGTTAGATGCAAAATACCCCCGGACGGACTCGAACCGCCGACGCCAGGTTTAGGAAACCTGCGCTCTATCCTCTGAGCTACGGGGGCGTGCGGCACCAGTTTACCCGTGCCTGCGCGCGATTTCAAGTTCGAGTTCCCCCGGAAAAGATCACCGCAGCGTAATGCACTCTCGGGATTCGCGCTCGATATTGATTCTGCATCTGGTTCGAAGTACAGTACGGGAGTTCATATGCCCAAACACGGATGCAGAGGAAATGCTCATGAGCGATAGCGATCAGCCGACGTTTAGCGGGTTCGTGTGCCCGATCCCGTTGCGCGATTACCCACAGATTGTACTGGGGCACGGCAGCGGCGGGCGGCTCTCCGCCGACCTTGTCCAGCACCTCTTTGTGCCCCTGTTCGACAACCCTGCGCTGAACCAGCTAAACGACCAGGCCGTGTTGGACCTGAACGGCACGCGCCTGGCATTCACGACGGATTCGTTCGTCGTCAATCCGTTGTTCTTCCCCGGCGGGAATATCGGCAGTCTTGCCGTACACGGCACGATCAACGACCTGGCGGTGAGCGGTGCGCAACCGCTGTTTCTCTCGGCAGGCTTCATCCTGGAAGAAGGGCTGGCGATGGACGACCTCGGCACTATCGTCACCGCGATGGCGGACGCCTGCAAAGCCGCCGGCGTCCAACTCGTGACCGGCGACACCAAAGTCGTCAATAAGGGGCACGGCGACGGCCTGTTCATCAACACCGCCGGGATCGGGCTCGTGCCGGATGGCGTGTCGATCACAGCGGACGGTGCTCGCCCCGGTGACGTGATCATCGTCAGCGGCACGATCGGCGATCACGGCATGGCGATCATGTCCGTGCGCGAAGGGCTGACGTTTGAGACCGAGCTGGTCAGCGATAGCGCCGCGCTGCATACCTTGGTCGCCGCGATGCTCGATGTCACGCGCGACATTCACTGCCTGCGGGATGCAACGCGCGGCGGCGTGGCCGCCGTGCTAAACGAACTGGCAGAACGATCACAGGTCGGGTTTTCACTGGACGAACAAGCGATCCCGGTGCGCCCGGCGGTACAGGCTGCCTGCGAGATGCTTGGTATGGACCCGTTATACGTGGCGAACGAAGGGAAACTTATCGCTATCGTGCCGCGCGAGCACGCCGGCGCGGTGCTTCAGGCCATGCACGCGCACCCCCTGGGACAGGACGCCGCGATCATTGGCGAAGCCGTCGTCGAACATCCGGGGATGGTCGTCGCGCAGACGGCCATCGGCGGGCGGCGCGTGGTCGATATGCCATTGGGCGAAATTCTGCCGCGCATTTGCTAGGCTGGCGACCGCCCAAACCAAAAACGCGGGAGTCGCGCGCTCCCGCGTTACCATGCCGGTTGTGCCGTATCAGGCGTCGTCCTCGTCGCCTTCGCCGCCGGGCGTGTCCGGATCGTCAAAAATGCGACGGATCTCGTCCTGCCACACATCATCCAGCGGATCGAAGATCACCTCGTTGAAGTCCTTGGCGATCTCCGCGAGATACTCCCGGATCTCCAACTGCGGCGCGACGCTCTCCAACTGCTCGACCTTGGCGTTCATCGCGTCGAGCAATTCCTGGCTCTTCTGTTCCAGTTCAGAGAGATCAAACCGCGTCTTGAGCATGTAATTCACGCGGCGCATCACGCCCAGCCACGCGGAAAAGTCGTTCTCGATCTGGATCGTATTGCCGATCTGCGACAGGTTCGAGAAGTTATACGTCGGCACAAACGCGTAAAATCCGACATGCGCGATATCGCGCTCGCCGGCCCGCTTGCAGATCACCGACTCGATCGCCGCGCCGCCGCCGTAGTCCGACAGGCTCACGGCCAACTCTTCGATCTCCGTTTTCATCGCCGGCAGGCTGTAGACTGCCGAAACCGTGCGCTCCTTATCGTAAGGCAGCTCGCCGTATACGCCGCCGAACGTCACAAGGCGCTCAACACCGAGTTCTTCGACGGCATCAAGCAGCGCACCGACGTAACGCTCAACATCAAAATGCGGCTCGTCGCCCACGAAGATCACCACGCCGCGCCCGTTCGATTCGGTGTAGTAAAACTCGTTGCGCGGAGTCTCCAGCCTGGCAGGATATCCGTCCTCGAACTGCACCACCGGGCGCACCAGGTCGTGCGTGCCGGGAATCTGGAACAGGTAGAATCCATCCGGATCGAGCGTCCCGATTTTGCGCGCATCCGACTGCTGGACCAGATATTCCGGCAAACGCGATGAGATGGACCCGGCATCCGCCCACTGCCGCCACCCGGCCAGCATGACCATCGGACGCGTTTCCGGTCGTTCCAGCAACTTCAAAGCTTCAGGCATGATCTTTCGTTCTCCTCTGCCTATCCACGCGCGTCTCACGCTACGAAAGAGGCATCATCTGCCGTTTAATTCGATCGCTCCTATCATCTTCATATTAACATATCGGCCCCCCGCCATACACCAAAACGATGTAAGAATCCCCGGCATCCGGCCACTGCCGGACGCACGCACTGACCGCGTACGGCGAACGCCGCCTCATGCCGGTCCGCAGCCCTCACCACACCGTTCGCGTTCCGCCACAGATTGAATACAATAGCACATAGCGTGTGTCCGCAAACACAGCGGCCCTGTTATCATCCCGGTACAACCTAATCACACCGGGCGCATGTTGCCTCGCGGAGGGATCGGATGGAGAACGTTCAAGAGATCATCAATGCCTTAGGCCCAAGCGACCAGCTTCATTGGGATATCATATTGTACGTGCTGTTTTTCTTGAATCTTGTGTTGTTGATCATGCTGCCGGACGGCGCGACCCTGCACACCATGCTGACCATTCTGGTGCTGCTGGCGGTCTTCATCGACAAGACCTACGCGTTCGGGCACTTCATGAATTCCGGTCGTTACACGCCCGAAACGTGCCACGCGAAGATATTCATCGGAACATACATCATTCGCGCCGCCATGTTCGTTGTGCCTTTGATCATCGCCGGTTCCACCGACGAGGATAAAGTCCGCGCGCTGGGGATTCTGCTGGGCTTGATCGCGATCGGTTATATCCTGGGGCGGTGGTACATTGATCAGCGCGAGGTGGACACGCCAGAAATCACCTGCATGAACACCGGCGTGGTCGCGCAGCACGCAGGCATGATCCTCACGCTGGCCTACGCGACCTTACGCCGCAAGCGATGGCTCACTGCCGTCGCGCATCAAGCGTCATAAACAGGCACGTTCCAATCGCGGTACTTGGGGTTTTTGGCGCGCACGATGTCAAAGTATATCTTGCGCAACTGTCCGACTATCGGCCCCATCTTGCCGTCACCAACCTTGCGGTGATCGACCTCGGTGATCGCAACCACCTGCACGCCCGTCCCGCAGAAGAAGGCCTCTTCGGCGATGAACACTTCGGTGCGGTCGATCTCGCGCTCGACCACTTCAAGGTTCATCTCTTCGCGCAGCACCTGCATGATCGTGCGCCGCGTGATACCTTCCAGGACGTTGGCCGTCAGCGGCGGGGTGATCACCACGCCATCGCGCACCATGAAGAAGTTTTCGGCACTGCCTTCGGAGATGTGACCGTTGTGGTCTAACACGATCCCTTCATCGAAGCCCGACAGCACAGCGTCGGTCTTGATCAGGGCCGAATTCGCATACGCCCCGGTGATCTTGCCGCGCGCGGGGATCATGTTGTCGTCAATGCGCCGCCACGCCGAAAACGTCGCGGTCGAGCCCTCTTCGTTCTGAATGTAGCTGCCGAACGGCAGCGCGAACATCGTGAACTCAGACTCCAGGTCGTGCAGCCGCACGCCGATCCCCTCCGACGATTTGTAAATCAGCGGGCGGATGTATACATCCTGCCCGCGATAATTCTCTTTGCGCAACAAGTCGATCAATATCGCCAGCATCGACTCCGGCGTGTACGGCAGGTCCATCATCAAGAACTTGCCGCTGTTCAACACCCGCTTGAAGTGATCCAGCGGGCGAAAGATGAACAGGTTCGCTTCTTCGTCGTTCCAGTACGCGCGCACGCCGCCAAACGCCCCGGTCCCATAGTTCAGCGCGTGCGTCATCACGCTGACTTTTGCCTGCTCGATGGGAACAATCGCCCCCTCAAAATAGGCATATTTTGGTCCAGTCGTCATTAATCAAACTCCTTAATATAGTTGCAGGATACGTAACGCCCATTATAGACCGTCCCGCCCCAACGACCTAACACCAAGTAATTCCAAGCGCAGCCAAGACACCCCGCTCAGGGATCGACGAACTCCAGCGTGCTGGTCGTCAGATTGTGCAGGTCGCCGTACACACCCCGGCGCGCTTCGGGCACCAACTGCGCGACTTGCCACATCATCTCGCGCGTCATCTGGCGCAGCTCGTCACGCGGGATGCGCCGCCTTCCTTCGGTGCGGAAGCGGAACGCCGGGCCGACGCGCACCGTGACCTGCGCGCGCCGCAGTCGCTTCAGCGAACCGGGGAACTCGTCGGTCCCTTCCAGTCCAATCGGCACGATCGTCGCGTCGCCCTTCGTGGCAAGATACGTCGTGCCATCTTTCGCTTCTTGCATCGCGGGGCTGCGCGTGCCTTCCGGGGCGATCAACACCAGCCGACCCTGGCGCAGCAGTTCGAGCGTGCTGGCAAGCGCCTGCCGGTCAACCGCGCCGCGCCGCACCGGGTACACACCCCAGACACGCCCGATCACGCCGACCAGCGGGTGTTTCAGATTCTCCACCTTCGACATCGGGACCAAAAAGCGCTTCGTGATCACGCCCGCCACGACAAACGGGTCGATCGCGGCGATGTGGTTCATGACGACGATCGTGGGACCGCTAACAGGGATGTGCTCCGTCCCGCTGGCGTCCACCTTTACCAACAACCGGAACCCGATCCCACGCAGCAGGATATCGCGCAACCAGCGCCGCCGCCGGTCGAGTTGATCTTGCCGGTATACCACCGGGTGAATCTGGCCTGTCGCCTCGCTTGTGCTCATGCTGTCCTGTCCTCTGTGTCCTGCTCCCGCGTTGGTCATCCTTGCTTCAACCGGCGAACTTCCTTCGGCGTGAGCTCACGCCACTCGCCCGGCTTCAAATGGCCGAGTTCCAAGAAATCGATCTTCTCGCGGACTAACCGCCGCACCGGATGCCCCAGCAATGCCGCCACGCGCCGGATCTGGCGCTTGCGGCCCTCGCGCAGCACCACCTGCAGCCATGTCGAATCGGGCTTCTCGGACAGCACACGCACTTTCGCCGGCGCGGTACGCTTGCCGTCCAGGTCTACGCCGTCACGCCACTGGTCCAACACATGCGGCGACGGCGTGCCCTCGACCAGCACGTGATACGTCTTGCTGTGCTCGTAACGCGGGTGCATCAGCCTGTCGGCAAGCTCGCCGTCGTTGGTCAGCAAGATCAAGCCTTCGCTGTCCGCATCCAGCCGCCCGACGGAATAGATGTGCCCCTCGTGCGGGACCAACTCCACCACCAGGCGCCGTTTATCCTGGCGCTGTCGCCGGTTGGAGCAGAGCACGCCGCGCGGCTTGTTCAGCAGGTAGTACACGAATTCCGGGGCTGGAAGCGGTTTGCCGTCCACCGTCACCGTATCGCGGCTGAGATCGGCCTTGTCACCCAACTGCGCAGGCCGGCCATTGAGCATCACGCGTCCCTGGCGAATCATATCTTCGGCAGCGCGGCGCGATGCAATGCCCGCCTGCGAGATCAGTTTTTGCAATCGTTCTGTCACGACTTATCGTTGCCTCATCATACTGCTATGTCGTCCTTGTAGAGTATAGCGGAATCACGCCGGTTCAGGTGCGCGACGGGGAGCCGGGACATAACGTACAGCGACATACAGCGCGCTGCCGATCATCACCAGCGCCGCGATAAACGCCGCCTCGTATCCGAACAACTCCACCAGCAAACCACCCACCAGCGGCGCGGTGATGAAACCCACTGCTGACAGCGTGTTAAACAGGCCCGAATAGACCGGGCGCTGATCCGGCGTCGCGTAGCCGATCACCCAGTTGATGAAGCTCACCCCCAGCATACCCGACACCACGCCGCCCGCAAAAAAAGCGCCATACAACGGCACCGGTCCCGCCGCGCTCGCCACCAGCGCCAGCACCGGCTGTGCCACCCCGACCAGCAGCGCCGCGCGGATAAACTGCAGGCTGCGCCGGTCCCCCAACCACGAGAACAGCAACGCGCTGCTCACGCTGCCCAGCGTCTGCATGAACAGCAAATTGCTGACTGCCACATCGCTGGACAGACCAAGCCGTTCGGTAGCAAACCCGATGTAAAACGGCCCCGCCAGCGCGTATAACGTCGCCAGCACCCGCGCCGTGATCATCGCGCGGTACGGGCGGTCCGTGCGCAGCACCTGCCCCAACAGCGGCAAGTAGTCGCGCAATGTCGGCACGGACGCTTGCGCCTTGCCGCCGGGCAGCTCGCGGATCAACATTGTGATCGGGATCGTAATCAGAAAGATCGCGCCAGACATTGCGAACAACAACGCGTAGTTGTTTGGAAACGCCAGCCCGCTATCCCCCAGGATATACCGCACCAGTGGCGCAAGCCCCAGCAGCCCGACGCCGACGATCGCCGTACCATAACCAAACATGCGCGTGCGGCGCGTGTTATCCAGGCTGCTGCCAATCAGGTCCATCCAGGGCACACCGACCAGCCCATCGCCCAGCGCGGCCAGCGCGTAGAAAACCAGGAACAGCGCCAGCATCGCGGCTCTGCGCTCCGGCCCCAGCAACACAACCACCCCTGCAAAGGCCAACATCAACAACCGCACGGGAATATTCGGCCCGACAAACCACCACTTTTTGCGCTCCACGCGCACCAGTTGCCGCGCCACGAACAACTGCGGCATCAACCAGCCGACTTCAAACATCTGGCTGGATACGCCGATCAGAATCTCCGAACTGGTCAGCTTGCGCACGAAGTCCGGGATGACAGTGGTCGGACCGATTAACTGCAACGCGATCGTGAACAACACAAAGTCGCTCAGGAAAAAGACGTAATTCCGCCGGTAAACGCGCTCGCGTTCGACGGACGAGAGTTCAGCCGCTTGAACGGCTACGGCCTCGGGCATGTGCAACCTCTCCTGGTAGACAGTCTGGCCCCGGCTATTCTACGTGCGTGCCCCTTGTTCGTCCAGAGCAGGCCACAATTGTTTTACGCGCCCCGCTGCAAACGTTCGCCACCAGCCCGCTCCCGCGTCAGCGCACAACGTGGAACTTTCACGCGACCGGGTACGTATTAATAAATGTACGGACAGCAAATCTGTTCGAAGATTTGTAAACAATCGTGGGTACCTGCGTATATCAGAATCACACCGCCCCGCATGATCGCATGGAGCAAGACATGATGCACCCTCGGCGCTTTGTCTGGTTCTGGTTGGTCCTCTCCGCACTCCTGATCGCGCTGCTGGCGCTGGCGATGCTCGCTTCACCCGCCGCTGCCCAGCCCGGCGATCCCGGCGACGTTCCCGCCATCGAGACGCTTGTTGCAGCGATGCGCGACGCGATCCTGGCGCAGGACCGCGCCACCTACCTCGAATATGTCGATCTCAGCAACCCGTTGTTCCGGCGCGAGCATACGTACTGGATCGCGGATTGGGCGACCGGCGCGGCGCTGGATCGCTTCAAGCTACAGGTGGACTACATCCGCGTCACGGGCGACACGGCCACCGGCACCCTGACGCTGCTCTGGGCGCACGCGCCGGACGTCAGCTACCGGCAGGCTGAATTTCCGGCATTATTCGTGCGGGATGCTGAGGGACAGTGGCGTTTCGCAGGCGGCGCGTGGGAGACGCTGACAACCGAGCATTTCCTGATCCACGTCTTCCCCGGCATGGAGCCGGTAGCAGAGGCCGTGATCGCCATGCTGCCGGAGATTTACGATCACGCCACCGGCAGCCTGGACTATGTGCCGGATACGGTGATGCATATCAAGCTCTACGACCACCCCGACGATATCGCCGCCCTGACCGCGCTCAGCCTGCCCCCGTTCAGCGGGTGGAACGAACCCGGCGAAGCGTTGAAAATGCTCGTGCTGCCGGGGGAGACGCCTTCAGCAGCAGTGCTGGCCCACGAACTGGCGCACTTCCTGACGTTTGAGATGGCTGGCACGACGCGGGGCAATTATCCCTGGTGGTTGACGGAAGGCATCTCAGAATATGTCGCGTCGGAATACTGGCCGGAACCGTACCGCGTGCAACGCATGAACACCGTCGCCTTGTGGGCTGCGACCGACCGGCTGGCCCCCTGGGACGCGATCGCTGACTTCGAAGAGACGCCCCACGAACTCTGGCGCTACGTTTACCCGCAGAGCTATGCTTTCGTGCGCTTCGTCACCGAGGAATACGGCAGCGCGGCGCGCAACGCCTGGATCACGGCGCTGGCGCGCGACATGGACCTTGACGCGGCGACCCAGGCCACGTTTGACCTGCCGTTTGACGCGCTCGACACCGCCTTCAAGACCTGGCTGGAAACGAGCTACTAGACGCCGCCCCCCAGGTGTTCGCGGGCCTTTTCCACGTAGCTAAGCGACTGGTGCCGGAAATACGTGCTGTACAACTCGGCATAATGCCCGCCCTGGCGCATCAACTCGCGGTGGTTGCCTTCCTCGATGATCGAGCCTTCACGCAGCACGATGATGCGGTCCGCGCTGCGCACGGTGCTGAGCCGGTGCGCGATCAGGATCGAGGTGGACTGCGCGAGGATCATCTCCAGCGCCTCTTGAATTTGCGTTTCGGTAAACGTGTCGATGCTCGCCGTCGCCTCGTCCAGAATAAACACCGCCGGCTTCTGGATCAACACGCGCAGCAGGCTTACCAACTGGCGCTGCCCGATGCTCAACCGCGACCCGCGCTCGCCGACGCTGCTCTGCAACCCGTCCGGCAGCGTCTCCAGCCACTCGCCGTTTCCGATGCTGTGCGCCAGCGCCTCGATCTCCGCGTCGGTGGCGTCCGGACGCCCGAAGCGCACGTTATCCATGATCGTGCCGCTGAACAAAAACGGCGCTTGCGGCACAAACCCTAACCGGCTGCGGTACGATGCCAGGTCAAAGCTGCGGATATCATGCCCGTCAATGCGGATCGTGCCACCCTGGAATTCGTAGAAACGCATGATCAGCTTGGCGAGCGTGCTCTTCCCCGCGCCGGTATGCCCCACGAAGGCCACATTCTCGCCGGGTTCGATCGTCAGGTCGAAGTGATCCAGCACGCGCACGCCGCGATCGTATTCGAACACCACGTCGTCGAACTCAATCCGTCCCGCCAGATCGTCCGCCCGGGCGTTGCCGGTCTGCTGGACGGTGTTTTCCGTGTCGATCAAGGAGAAGAGTCGTTCGATCGCGCTCATCGCCTGCTGGAACTGGCTCCAATACGAAGCGATGTTGATCAGCGGGAACCAGAAGCGGTCCACCGTCTGGATGTACAGGTACCAGATGCCCAAATCGATCGCGCCGTTGGTCACTGCCTGCGCGCCGAGATACACGATCACCGCCGTGCCAAACCCCGACATCGCGTTGAGCGCCGGGAACACACTCGCCAGCGTCATGCCGCGCCGCCAGTTAATGCGGTACGATTGCTCGTTGACCTTGACAAACTCGTCATAGATCGCGGCTTCCTGGCGGAAGTTCTTGGCGACCGAAATGCCGGTAACGGTCTCCTGAATCGTGTCGTTGACTATCGCCATCGCGCGCGCGCCCTGCCGCGTCACCTTGCGCGCGATCTTGCGGAACCAGATCACCGCGCCAACGATCGGCACCATCAACACAAACAGCAGCAACGTCAGCAACACGTCGCGATTGATCAGCACGGCGGTCAGGATGAACACCTGGATCAACTGCGCGATGATATCCGAGGTCACGATCAGAATCTGGCCGAAGTCTTCAGTATCGTTGGTGATACGGCTGAGGATTTTCCCGGTCTTGTTCTCGTCATAAAACGCCATGTCGCGGTAAACGGCAGCCGCCAGCGCATCCTTGCGCAGTTGGCTGACCAGGTCCGCTACAACGCGCACGGTGAAGGTACGCCGGCCCCAGTTCATGCCAAATTGCAGCACGATCGTCAGAAACAACGCGCCCACCAGCAGCACGATCTGATCCGACGGTTTGTTGTTCTCCAGTGCGTCCACGCCTTCCGCGATCAGGATCGGGAGCAACGACTGCATAACCGACACGCCGATCCCGGTGATGGACAGGATCACCAGCCGTCTCAACTGCGGGCGGAGGTACGTCCCCAGGCGGCGGAACAAATACACATCGCTGTACTGCCGGTCGTAGCGATCCTCTTGCAGGCCACCAAATAAACCCATAACCCTCAGTCCTTCAGCGTGCGTCCGTGCATGCGTCCGTCGTCTGCCGTCGGCACGTGCTCATCCTGCACCGGATCGTCTTCATCGTCATCAAACCGCGCGAAAATGCGGCGATACGGCTCCGACTCGCGCAGCAACTTCTCATGCGTCCCCTGCGCGGCGATGCGCCCCTGGCGCATCACCAGGATGTGGTCGGCCCAACGGATCTGAGACAGGCGGTGCGTGATCAAGATCGTCGTGCGCCCTTTTGCCGCGGCCCAGATCGCCTTCTGGATGCGGTCCTCGGTCGCGCTGTCGATCGCGCTGGTACTGTCGTCCAGGATCAGCACGCGCGGATTAGCCAGGAACGCACGCGCGATCGCCAGGCGTTGGCGCTGCCCGCCGCTGAGCGTTACGCCGCGCTGCCCGATCCGCGTGTCGTAGCCACCGGGGAAGCTCATGATGAACTCGTGCGCCTGCGCTTTTTTCGCCGCGTCCTCGATCTCCTCTCGCGTGGCGTCCGGCCTGCCGAAGCTGATATTCTCCGCGATCGTGCGGCTGAACAGGAACACTTCCTGCTCGATGATGCTGATCTGCGAGCGCAGCGCGGCCAGACTCCACTCGCGCACGTCCACACCGTCTACAAGTACGCGCCCCGCGTCGACGTCATACGTGCGGTTGATCAGCTTGGTCAGCGTGCTTTTGCCGGACCCGGTCTGCCCGACAATCGCGACCGTCTGTCCCGGCTTGATGGAAAACGACACATCACGCAGCACCGGGCGTCCATCCAGATAGCTGAAATCTACATGCTCGAAAGTCACCGTGCCGTCGAGCGGCCCGTCACGTCCCGCCTCGTTGCGATCAAGGTCCGTGCGCGCCACCAGAATCTTCAAGATGCGCTCGGCGCTGGCGACCCCCGACGCCACGCGCGTGAAGGAAAAGATCGACGTGAAGACCGGGAACGTGAACAGGTAAAGCTGTCCCATAAACGCGACCACATCCCCGGCGCGGATCGTGCCGGCCCGGTAGAGATACGCCGCGTGGGTGAAGCCGCCCACAAATGCCAGCCCCATCAGCAGGATCGGCAGGTAGCGCGCCTCGATATCGCCTTGCATCACAAACCACCCACGCACGCGATCCACCAGCGTGTTGAAGCGGTTGATCTCGCCCTGCTCCTGGGCCGTGCCCTTGACCACTTCGATGCCGTCGAGAATTTCCGCTAAACGGGCGTTCATCTGGCCGAAGCTGGCGCGTACCTCCTGGGCCACGCGATGCAGCGCGCGCACGTAATAGTACTGTGCCACCACGTACGCCAGAATAAACACGGCAGGCGTCAGGACCAGCGAGGGATAAATGGTCGGCGCGGAAAGCAGCGGCAGCAGCAAAAACATGCCCGATCCGATGATCAGGTTGACGCCGGGATTCATCATCAGGTTGATCTCGCGCACGTCATTTGTGACGCGCGCCATGATCTCCCCCACCGGCTGAAAGTCATGAAACGACATACTCTTGCCCAACAGGTTAACGTACAGCTCGTCGCGCACGTCGCGCTCGATGCGCTGCGCGAACGTCTCCGAAGCGAAGTTGCGCACGAACTGCACCACGCCGCGTACCAACTGCGTACCGATGATCGTCAGCGCGATCACGCCGACATACGCCAGATCGGAACGCTCGATGATCGCATCCACTCCGCGCCCGGTCAGAATCGGCACAACCGACGCCAGCGCAGCATTACTAAATGCACCGATTACCAGCAACAGCAAGTAAATCGGATGTCGCCGCACATGCGACAAAATGTATCGCAGCGGACTGCTGCGATCTGTGGACTCAGCATTTTGGATGACAAATTCAGCAGCCATAGTTCCTACACTACTGTATACAGATAAGTCGCTACAGTCTACCCAACCGCAGCGGATTTTGCAGCCTCAAATCGTGCCACGTCCCGCGCGACCAACGATAAGCCCCTGCAGCATAGGCTATGTGCAGGGGGATGGTGATCTACCCGCGCGAAAACCACAACACCAGGTGATCAAAGAACCCGTGGACGACTACACATACACATGTGCACCCCTTGCCACCCGGTACGTTTCACATTCCGGCAGCCCCTCAACCCGCGCCCGACCCCGCTGTATACGCTGCCTTATCACATCGTCCAGCTTCAGCGATTGTAAGCCTGTCCCTGCCTATGAGCCAATCCCCAGGCGCTGCGGGTGCGTGTAGACGCGCAGGTGATGCCGCCGCACGTAGCCGATCACGCTGATCTGCCAGTGCTGCGCATACGTAACCGCCAGGCTGGTCGGCGACGACCGGCTCGCGACGATCGGCACTTCCATGCGCCGCGCCTTGACCACCATTTCCGAGCTGATACGCCCGCTGGTGAGCAAGATACGGTCGCGAGTGCTGTGTCGCTGTTGCAGGACCTTTCCCGCCAGCCGGTCGAGCGTATTGTGACGGCTCACGTCTTCCGCGCTGAGCAACACGTCATCCGCCGTGCACAGCAGCGACGTATGCACGCCGCCGGCACGCCGGTACAACTGCGCGGCGCGACGTAAATCCAGCATCCGCGCGAGCAGGTCATCCGGCGTGATGGCAAAAGCGGTATCCAACGCCGGCAGCGAATCGTGCAGCACCTCGTAGATGGCGTTTCGCCCGCACCCCGTCGTGAGCAGCATCCGTCGCGGCAGGTCAAACTGCGCGTGGTGCAAATACACATCGATCGACGTGGCGCTGGCGTTCGTCTTGATCAGGCGCACGTCGTCCAGCGTTGTGATCACGTTTTCGTTAAACAGATAACCCAGCGCGAGTGTCTCCAGCTCCACCGGGCTGCACATCAGCGTGGCGACCTCTTGGGCATTGACGTAGATGCTGACCGAGCTTTCCTCGATCACACCGGCATCCACAGCCTGCACCCGGTCCGGGCCGGATCGCAGGAAGTTAACGGTCCAGTAGCGCTGGGGCGCGATGCCTTCACGCGAGTTTAAAGAGACGGGCCGCGATGGTGGGATCATTGTCGGTATCCATGTCATTGATCTATATCTCGCTCGATCGAAATCCAGGATGTGGACGAAGCAGGCGCTGCGGGAAACACATCACGTGCTACCTTGAAGACGCGCATCATGCAGCCGGGAACGCCCGCTATTCCTCGCCGAGCAACTGGCGCGCCATGTCGAGATCGTCCGGCGTGTTGACGTTAAAAAACGAGCGTCCGTGCGGGTCAAAGGGCGCATATTCTGCCTCATCAAGATACCGCACGCGAACCCGGTCGTAAAACCCAATCACCTTGAGCCGGTCGGCTGCGATCGCCTCGTTGATCGCGGTCTTGCAGCGCGCGCTGTAAATCGCGTGGACGCCTTGCGGGAACCCCGCGACACGCGGCACGATGACGTCATGCGGCGGCGTCGCCTCGCACAACCCTGCCATATGCGCCAGCAACGGCGGGCTGATCAGCGGCATATCACACGCCACCACCAACACGTAATCGTGGCGGCTGGCATCCAGCGCGGTGTAGATGCCGCCCAGCGTGCCCTTACCGGGGACGCGGTCGGTGACACACGGCAGCCCCAGAAACGCGTAATCGTCGGGGCGATTGGTGATCACCAGCGTTTCGCGGACCGCGTCCACCTGGGCTAGCCGGTCGAGCACGTGCCGGATCAGGGGCCGCCCGGCTAGCATCACGAACGCCTTGTCGGTCCCCATGCGCGTGCTCTTGCCCCCCGCCAGAATCGCGGCTGTCAGTCCTGCCATCACCACATCATCCCGTCCAACTTTCGAGGCTCATCATTCTGCTTTACCAAAACTCGAATTATAAATCCCGGCATAGAGGTCATACTTCGGTGCGAAATACAAATCAGCCGGATCGGGCGGGGTATCGGTAAACGTCACCGGGGGGTCCTGAATCAGGGCGAACGGCGTGCGCTCCGCCGACTCACCGATCATGAAGACCGCCGTCGCCGCCAGCGAGTCCGCGACCGCGCGCTCGGTGAACTTGAGGATGTTTCCGTAGAGGTCTTGCTCGCCGATCGCGCTCTCCACACCGACAAAACCGGCGTAAGCGACCGCGACCCCGGTCACGCCGCGCCGCAGCGGTTTGACGTGCGAATCGGTCAGCAGCACACCCAGTTCGTCGACCTGGTACTGCGCGCGCAGACGCTGCCGGAACCGCTCAGCCCACGCCCAGGGCTGCTCAGGCCACAGTACCGCGTAGCCCTGGGGGATGTTCGACAGATCGATCCCTGAGTTCGCCAGCAGGATGTTGTCTTTCAACGTCAAAAAGACGTATCCCGGTTCGCTCAAATGGTCGAACACGCGATCCGCTTCGCGCAAGACCAGCTCGGCAAATTGAGCCGCGTGTTCCGGGTCATCGGTGATCCGCTCAGATTTGAGTTCGAACGCCTGCGCCGACGGTTGGACGTCCGCCAGCTTGACGACGCGGCCCTGTTCGACCGCCACAACTTTCGACGTTACACAGACAATCGTTCGTTCTTCAAGCGCACCGCCCAGACTATCGACAAAAACGGGGAACAGGTCTTGTCCGCTCTCGATAACCGGCGTTTGAACGGTAGTGACGTACATGAACTCCTCATTTTCTCCGCGAGCAAGGTAACGAGCGCGGCTCTGGCTTCCGCGCCCGCGTATGATAGCGCGAATCATGGTAAAATGCGTTATATATTGCAGGTGTTTATAGGTTAAGTTCAAACCCTTTCGATTTCAAGTGCGCAGCCAGGAACGCGCCGTTGGACACAGCAGTTTCAAGACCGTGCTGCTAACCCACATGCTCCCCATTGCAGTCCTCAACGCAGACAACAAGTGACAATTGAATACATCATTAGTGCTCAAATTCACTTGCGCTAAAGGCCTAAGATGCTTGATCGTATCAATAAGCTGAACAGTATTCGAATTTTACCAAGCGCGTTAATACGCTTTTATAATCAGATGTGTTGTTGAAATCTCAATTGATGTATTGCACATTCAATAGTGAAGGAGTGTTTTTTATGAGTCAATTGGATTTAACGCTGCCTGCCATGTACGCCGATCATCATGTGGCCGAAGTTCGCAGAATCCTTCTGCAACTGCCGGGGGTTGAAGACGTCGTCGCCAGCAGCAGCCTGTACCGCGTGCTGGTCACTTTCGATCCCGCCGTGACCGATGCGGACACGATCCGTGCTGCGCTCGAGGACGCCGGATACACCGGCGAGCCCGCCATTCCCGTAGAACCCTCAGCCTACCAACCAGATACTATCATGCAGCCGTTTGCCCGCCATACTGCCGTTTACGAACACACGCAATCTGTTGTCAGTTTCGCGCAGACGATCACAACTGCCGGGCGCGCGCTGTGGCCATGTCCCGGCATGGGTGTCCTTCAATCACCAAGAGTCGAGGATGACGCAGACGATGGCTAAAAAACAACGTACCCCTGAAGAATACTCTGTCGACCCCGCTGCCCAGGAAATGCTGGCTCGGGCCAATAAACTGGGCCTGACAACCGCATTCACACGGGCAGATGACCTCACCCCCTGCAACATCGGTTCCGCGGGAATGTGCTGCAAACTCTGTGGCATGGGCCCCTGCCGGCTCACTAAGGACGGTCAAACCGGCATCTGCGGCGCGACCATCGACACCATCCAGGCCCGCAACCTCATCCGCGCGATCGCAGCCGGGGCTGCCGCACACTCCGATCATGGCCGCGACATGGCGTTCACGCTCAAGGCGGTTGCTAATGGCGAGGCGGAAGGGTATGTGATCCGCGATATCGCCAAGCTCCGCACGGTGGCCCGCTATTACGACATCCCAATCGAAGGCCGCGCACCCGAAGAGATCGCCAACGACCTCGCCGACCTGTATATGGCCCAATTCGGGCAGCAGAAAGGCACCGTCGCCCCCGTGATCCGCGCGCCCAAGAAACGCCAGGAACGCTGGGCACAGCACGGCGTTGTCCCGCGCGGCGTGGACCGCGAAGTCGTCGAAGCCCTGCACCGCACCCACATCGGCGACGACCAGGACCCGGAGCACATCCTCGAACACGCCATCCGTACCGCGCTCTCCGATGGTTGGGGTGGCAGCATGATCGCCACTGACGTCTCCGACATCCTGTTCGGGACCCCTGCCCCGGTGTTGGGCCAGGCCAATCTCGGTGTGCTCAAAGAGGACATGGTGAACGTCGTTGTTCACGGGCACGAACCCACGCTCAGCGAGATGATCGTCGCCGCGTCCCAGACGCCGGAGATCATCGAATACGCGAAAGCTGCCGGCGCGAAAGGCGTCAACCTGTCAGGGATCTGCTGCACGGCGAACGAGATCCTCATGCGCCAGGGCATCCCGGCAGCGGGTAACTTCCTGCAACAGGAACTTGCGATCCTGACCGGCGCGGTTGAAGCGATGGTCGTCGACGTGCAGTGCATCATGCAGGCGCTGGTCGACCTGGCGAGCAACTTCCACACGCAGGTGATCACCACGTCGCCCAAAGTCAAAATCAAGGGCGCGACGCACATCGAGTTCGACGAACATCGCGCCCTGACGATCGCCAAAGACATTCTGCGCCACGCGATCGACAACTTCAAGCATCGCGGCGAGACGCAGATCCCCGATGTCCGCGAGGATCTGGTCCCCGGGTTTTCACACGAATACATCAACTACATGCTAGGCGGCACCTACCGGGCGTCGTTCCGCCCGCTGAATGACGCGATCATGAGCGGTCGTATTCGCGGCGTGGCGGCGATTGTCGGCTGCAACAACCCGCGCAGCCGCCATGACTACCTGCACACGTTTGTGACCCAAGAACTGCTCAAACAAGACGTGTTGATCGTCGAGACCGGCTGCGGCGCGATCGCCAGCGCCAAGCTCGGCCTGCTGCTGGGCGAAGCGGGGTTGGACCAGGTCGGGCCGGGACTGCGCGAAATCTGCGAAACGGTCGGGATTCCGCCCGTGCTACATATGGGATCGTGCGTCGACAACACGCGCATCCTCACCGTGCTGACGCAGATGGTCGAAGAGGGCGGCCTGGGCGATGATATCGACCAGGTGCCTGCCGTCGGGCTTGCGCCCGAATGGATGAGCGAGAAAGCGCTCTCGATCGGCACCTACTGTGTCGCATCCGGCGCGTACGTGATCTTCGGCGGCACCTCGCCGGTCAGCGGGATGCCCGACCGCGTATCCGACAGCGACATCGTGCAGAACTACATCAGCGCGGGATGGGAAGAGCTTTACGGCGGCAAGATGGAATTCGTCGCCGACGCGCAAGAGATGATCCGCCGCACGCTGGCGCACATCGACCAGAAACGCGCCGATCTCGGGCTGCCGGCCTACGATCCGAACCGCTTCGGGCGTAGTGGCGATGCGCGCATGCGCGAACTGGACGCACTCCCGGTAGACGAACGGCTGGCCGCGATCTACGGCCCGGCCAACACATAGGAGGTCGCATCTTATGTCTCGTTATATTGCAACCCGCGCGATACGCGGTGCCAACGCACTCGTTAACGAAGCCGAACTCATGCTGCAGCGGGCACTGGCAGAAAAAGGGCCAGACACCCCGGTCACCTTCCCAAACACCGCGTACTACCTGCCGCTGATCTTCGGCATGACCGGCTGGGAAGTGGAAACCATCGGGCAACTTGAGTCGGTCCTGCAACACGCGCGCGATCTCCTGCACCCTCTCCCGTCCGACAACCACTGGACGCCATACCTGGGCGAAACGTTGGACTGTGGCATGGCGACCCTGCTCGCTGCCGAGACCATCGAGGCAATCCGCTTCGTGTACGGTCTGCAACCGGAACCGCTTGAGGGCGTTCACCTCGCTGGCGGCACCGGAACCAGCTTCACCAGCCCGGATAACGGCAGCGGTGATGACGGCCTGCACGGGCGTCTCAATGGTCCGATCGACGATATCCAGCTTCGGACCTGGGGTATTCAGCTTGTGGACGGGCGTATGCCCGGTTTCGCGGCGATCGTCGGCGCGGCCAAGTCAAACGAGGTCGCGGTCAAAATCGTGCGCGAACTCCAGCGCCGCAACATCCTGTGCTTCCTGTCCGGCAACGTCAACGGGCGCAGCATCATTCACCAACTGCTCGAAGAAGGCGTTGAGCTTGGCTACGACACCTATACGGTCCCGTTTGGCACAGACACGCTCAGCGCGATCTACGCGCTGGGGTTTGCCGTGCGCTCCGCCCTGACGTTCGGCGGCTTGAAAGGTGGCATGGCGCGTGATATCCTGCTCTACAACAAGGAGCGCGTGTTTGCCTTCGTGCTGGCGCTGGGCGAAGTGGACGACCTGAAGTACGCCGCTGCCGCCGGCGCGATCAACTTCGGCTTCCCCGTGATCGCCGACACGATCATCCCCGAGATTCTGCCCACCGGCGTGACGACCTACGAACACGTGGTCAGCATGCCGTTCAACACCATCGAGGGCGAAGACGATCTCGAACGGGCGGAAATGCTGGTCCAAAAATGCATCGAGGTGCGCGGCGTGAAGGTGCGCGTCGCGGATGTGCCGGTCCCGGTGCCGTATGGCTCCGCCTTTGAGGGCGAAGTCGTGCGTCGGGCGGATATGCGCGTCGAGTTCGGCGGCAAGCACTCGCGCTGTTTCGAATACCTGCGCATGGCCGACCTGGATGACGTGGTCGACGGCAAGATCGAGGTTGTCGGCCCCAGTTTCGAACACATCGACCCCCAGGGCCACATGGATATGGGCATCGTGGTTGAGGTCGCCGGGCGGCAGATGCAGCAGGACTTCGAGCCGGTGCTTGAGCGCCAGATTCACTATTTCATCAACGGTGCATCCGGCATCCAGCACATCGGCCAGCGCGACATCACCTGGATTCGCATCTCGAACTCCGCCGTTGACAAAGGTTTCAACCTGGAACACTTCGGCAAGATTCTGCATGCCCGCTTCCACGCCGATTTCGGTGCTATTGTCGATAAGGTGCAGGTCACGATCTACACCGAACCCGACAAAATCCAGTCCTGGCTGGAAGAGGCCCGCGAATCCTACGACTTCCGCAACAAGCGCCTGGCCGACCTGACCGACAACGCGGTGGACGAGTTCTATAGCTGCACGCTGTGCCAGTCCTTCGCGCCGGATCACGTGTGCATCGTCAGCCCGGAACGCCTGGGCCTGTGCGGGGCGTACAACTGGCTGGACTGCAAAGCATCCTACAACATCAATCCCACCGGTCCCAACCAGCCGATCAAGCTGGGCGAGCTACTCGACCCCGAAAAAGGATACTGGACGGGCATCAACGACTATGCCAAGAGCGGCTCGCACGGCACGGTTCAAGAGGTCGCCATGTACTCGATCATGGAAAACCCCATGACCGCGTGCGGCTGCTTCGAGTGCATCGTGATGCTGATCCCTGAGGCGAACGGCGTGATGGTCGTCAGCCGCGAGGACACGAGCATGACCCCGGCAGGGATGACCTTCAGCACGCTGGCGGGCATGGCAGGCGGCGGCTTGCAGACTCCCGGCGTGATGGGCGTCGGCAAGTTCTACCTCATCAGCCCGAAATTCATCTCCGCCGACGGTGGGTTCAAGCGCGTGGTGTGGATGAGCAGCATCCTGAAGGAGACGATGGCCGACGAGTTGCAGGCCGTCGCGGAGCGCGAGGGCGAGCCTGACCTGATCGGCAAGATCGCAGACGAACGCCAGGTGACATCGGTCGAAGACCTGCTGGCCTGGCTGGAACAACATAACCATCCGGCGTTGATCATGGACCCGATCTTCTAGCGCAGCGCAGACCGGAGGACACTCCCCAATGGCACCCATCGAACTCGTGCGCGATCTCATGACGGTTGGGGTTCCAACCTGCGCGCCGGATACAGCTGTCGTGACCATCGCGCAGCGGCTGCTGGACGAGGGTGTTGAAGCCGTTGTCGTGTTGGATGCTGAGGGGCACGCGGTCGGCGTGGTGAGCCAGGACGACCTGATCCGGGCCTACACGCGGGACGACTGCCGCGATCTGACGGCAGAAGCCGTGATGACCGAAGGTGTCCCTCAGGTCCCGCCGGACATCCCGCTGGCAGCAGCGGCACAGATCATGCAGGACCAGGGCGTGCGTGTGCTGTTTATGATGCACCACGCGGAAGGCATAACCTACCCGGCAGCAATGCTGTCATACACACACCTATTGCGCCACCTCGTCACACCGGAACGCGACGCTCTGAAAGACCTGGGCATCCGCGCGGAACGCGAGCAACCGCTCGACGCGTTTTTCCGCCGTCGCGACGAAGCCAAACGCCGGATCGACCCCAGGGACCGGCCAGGGCGCAACACGCGCCGATAGCTTATCCCGTTTCGCTACGGCAAACGGGATATAAGGAGGCAAGAATGGCTACCAGCACGGTTCGAGAAGGCCCTTTTCAGCTCACTCTAGACATTATCCGGGCCTTTGTAACGCAAAAATCGCCGGGCAGTTTCATCCTCGGCTACCTCGATCAGGATGGCAACTTCACTCCGCGCGAAGTCGGACGGGCCACAACGGACCTCCGGCAGGAACTTGAACTCCAGCTCAAGCTTCACGGCCAGTATAACGGGTTCACATTCCGTTACGCCGCATCCCCACGCGAAGCGTTCAAGCAGCAATGTGCTGACTTCCACGAATGTGGCGAATGTGTCGGGCTGGAGAACAAGAAGCACCCTGCGCGCCCCAGTCATACGAACTGGCAGTGCCCGGTGTGTGCTGAAGCGTTTCTAGAAGCGTCCTGAACATGTCTGCAAAAGCTTTGTACGAAAGGGAAAAGTAGTTATGAGTGTCGAGATCCCGAAAGATTCATGGTCTGGCGCTGTACGTACCGTGACCCTCGGCGCGACCGAGGCCGAAGGTGGCACCCGGGCGCAGACCGTGACCGTAGGCGGCGAGCGCACCCTGCCCTTCATGCACTTTGAACACGCCATGCCCCACCGCCCGGTCGTCGCCGCCGAGATCACCAACTCCCGCCCGGATGATTGGTCGCCCTTGTTGCTCGACGCGTGGCAAGAGGTGATCGACGATCCGGCAGCGTGGGCCAAAGCTGCTGAGGCAGCAGGAGCACGATTGATCGTGTTGTACCTGCGCCAAACCGACCCCCCGCTGACGCCCGACGCCGCGGTCGATGCGACCCGCCGTGTGCTGGAAGCCTGCGGCCTGCCGCTGTTGGTTTACGGTCCTGGACAGGCCGATCTGGATAATGAACTGCTCGTGCCGGTGGCAGAAGCAACCAAAGGCGAGCGTGTCGCGCTCGGTATTTGCGAGGACAAAAACTACCGTACTATCGTCGCGGCGGCCCTGGCAAACAACCATCTCGTCGTCGCGCGTACGCCGATGGATGTCAACCTGGCGAAACAGCTCAACATCCTGATTACCGATATGGGCTTGCCGCCGGACCGTATCCTGATGGACCCCACCACTGGGGCGCTCGGTTACGGCATCGAATACGGCTACTCCGTGATGGAGCGGCTGCGCCTTGCCGCGCTGCAAGGCGACGCGATGACCCAGTTGCCGATGATCGTCACGCCGGGTTATGAAGCCTGGAAGACAAAAGAAGCCAAAGTCGGCGAAGGCGTCCCCGAAACCTGGGGCGAATGGCAAGAGCGCGCGATCAGTTGGGAAACGCTGACCGCGATCACGCTGCTCGAATCCGGCGCAGATATCATCGTGCTGCGCCACCCGCAAAGCATCGCACGCGTGAATGCCGCGATCGATGCGCTGATGTCGGTGCCGGAAAAAGTCTAGCGGCAAAGGAGGTTACTCATTATGGCCCTGTCAGGGATTCAGATTTACAAGCTTCTGCCGCAGACCAACTGCAAAGACTGCGGTTTTCCGACCTGTCTGGCGTTCGCGATGAAGCTGGCTGCCAAGCAAATTGAGTTGTCCGCGTGCCCGCACGTTAACGAGGAAGCGAAAGCACAACTCTCCGAGGCTGCCGAACCGCCCGTGCGCCTGGTGACACTCAGCGCAAACGGGCACGAACTGTCGATCGGCAACGAAACTGTGTTGTTCCGGCACGAAAAGCGGTTCTTCCACAAACCGGGGCTTTTCATCCGTGTGCGAGATACACAGTCCCCCGAGTCGATCACGGCGACGACCGCCGCCGCAACCAAATACGCGGTGGACTACGTGGGCCGGGACCTTGCACTTGACGGTATAGCGGTGCAGGCCGCATCCGGTGATGCAGAGGCATTCGTCGCCGCGATCAACGCCGTGCGCGCAGCAACCGATCGCCCGTTGGTACTGATCGGCGAGGACCCTGAGGTGCTGCGTGCCGGGCTGCGCGCGATCGATGGCGAACACCCGCTGTTGTGCTGCGCCACACAGGAAAACTGGCAGGCGATGGCCGCGCTCGCCAAAGAGCACCAGGCCCCGCTGGCCGTGAAAGGCGCGACACTCGACGAGCTTGCCGAGTTGACGACCCAGATCAAAGACGCCGGCGTGAACGACCTGGTGCTCGCCCCTGCCGCGTCGGATATGCTAGGGATGTTGACGCTCAACACGCAGATCAGGCGGTTGGCGCTCAAGAAAAACTTCCGCCCGCTGGGCTACCCGATCGCCTCGTTCCCTGGCGACGCGGCCAACCCCGCGGAAGAAGAAATGCTCGCGGCGCAGGCCATCGCCAAGTACGCCGGCGTGGTCGTGCTCGAACGCTTTGCGCCGGAGGTCGCTTACCCGCTGCTGGTGCTGCGCGAAAACATCTACACCGACCCGCAGAAACCGATCCAGGTGCAGCCCGGCGTGTACGAGATCAACGATCCCACGCCAGATGACCCTGTGCTGGTGACGACGAACTTCAGCATTACCTACTTCAGCGTCGCCAACGAGGTCGAGAGCGCGGGAATGCCCGCGTGGTTGCTCGTCACGGACGCCGAAGGCATGAGCGTACTCACCGCCTGGGCTGCGGGCAAGTTTGACGCCGAACGCATCGCCAAGGCGGTCAAGCAGTTCGAGATCGCGGACAAAGTCACCCGCAAACAGATCGTGCTGCCGGGGCACGTCGCGGTGCTGTCCGGCGAGCTGGAAGAAGAGCTGCCCGGTTGGACCGTCAACGTCGGCCCGCGTGAAGCAGTCGACATCCCGGCATATATGAAGCAGGCATTGTAACCCTATGCTGCCAGTCTAGCGGACGGAACCTATGGAACGACGCCATATCGTCACGTTTGTCGGGACACGAACTGTAAATGTTCCCACCGGCACCTTGATCATCGAAGCGGCTGCGCTGGCGGGGCAACACATCGCCCAGCCGTGCGGCGGCCAGGGACGCTGTGGGCGCTGTGCGGTGCAGATCACACAAGGAAACGTGCGCCGCCGCAGCACGCTACGCCTGTCGGCTGGCGATATCCGCGCCGGTTACGCGCTGGCCTGCCAGTCCGTGATCGAAGGAAACGTCTCGATCGTCGTGCCGCCGCAAGAAAAAATCGAGCGCCGCCTGACCACCGATCGCGTGGCTGCCGAAGTCAAACGCCCGGCGGATTACGACCCGCTGCGCGCCCAGCCATTACGCTACATCCGCCTCACACTCGATCCGCCGTCGATGGACGATCAAACCGACGACTGGAGCCGCGTAAGAACCGCGCTGCGCCAACAGGCCGGGATCGAACACGTTGATATCAGCCTGGCCCAGATCCGGAAGTTAGGTCCCGTGCTGCGCGACGGTGACTGGCAGATCACGGTACTGCTCGAAACCAACACGGCGGATCGCCCCGGCGATCCGGCGCGCGTGATCGACCTGTACGCCGGTCACCTGCCGGAAGACGCCCCGATCTGGGGGGCTGCGGTCGATATCGGGACGACAACCGTCACCGTGCTGCTGGTCGACCTGCACACCGGCGCGGCCCGCGCGCGCGCCGCCGAGTACAACGGCCAGATCGCACGCGGCGAAGATGTGATCTCGCGCATCATCTACGCCACCAAGAACGGCGCGGACGAACTCAGCACGCTGGTCCTGGAAACGATCAACACCCTGCTTGAGACCGTCTGCAGACAAACAGGCACCACAACCCAGAACATCGTAAAGATCGCGCTTGCGGGCAACAGCACCATGATTCACCTGCTGCTGCATCTGCCGGCAGAGAGCATCCGCCTGTCACCATTCGTCACCGTCATCAACCACCCACCCGCACTGACCCCGCGCGATATCGCCTTTGCGATCCACCCCGAGGCGACGATCGACTGCCTGCCGGGTGTGGCGAGCTACGTCGGAGCCGATATCACCGCCGGGGTGCTCGCCACCGGGGTAGATGCCACTGAACCGATCACCCTGTTCATGGACGTGGGCACCAACGGCGAGACCGTGCTGGGCAACCGTGACTGGCTCGTGACGTGCGCGTGTTCGGCGGGACCGGCGTTCGAAGGGGCAGGCGTGGTACACGGGATGCGCGCCACGACAGGCGCGATCGAAGAAGTCTGGATCGACGGGTCAACCTACGAACCAACGTATCGCGTCATCGGCGGCGGGCAACCGCACGGCTTCTGCGGCAGCGGTCTGATCGCGCTACTGGCGGAGATGTTCATCACCGGTGTGATCGACAAAAGCGGCAACATCGCGCTCGATCTGCCAACGGATCGCGTGCGGCGTGGTGAGCACGGCCCGGAATACGTTGTGGCATGGGCCAATGAAACCGCCACGGACCGCGACCTCGTCATCACACACGTGGACATCGACAATCTGTTGCGCGCCAAAGCCGCGATCTACGCCGGTTTTTCAGTCCTGGCGGAGAGCGTCGGCGTGCCCGAAGACGCTGTCGAGCAGGTCTTCATCGGCGGTGCGTTCGGGCAGTACATCAACATCGAAAAAGCGATCCAGATCGGACTGCTGCCGGATATGCCCTGGGACAAGTTTCATTTCCTGGGCAACACGGCGGTACAAGGGGCCTATCGCGCCCTGATCGACTGCGAAGCCCGCCGCAGGGTTGCTGATATCGCCAACCGTATGACCTATATCGAGCTTTCAGCCGATAACCGTTTTTACGAAGCGTTCACCTCGGCGCTGTTCCTGCCCCACACCGATCTCGCGCGTTTTCCGACAGTCCAGGCAGCGTTGACATAATCTTTAGTTTCTTATAAAGGAACAGAGCATGTATATCATTGGTGAAAATATTCATATCATCTCAGAGCGTGTCAAAGAGGCGCTGAAGAACCGTGACGCAAAATTCTTCCAGGACCTCGCGGTTAAACAAGTAGAAGCAGGCGCGCAGGCGCTGGACCTGAACCTCGGACCGCGCAAAAAAGACTGGGACGAGGTTTTTCCCTGGATGGTTGAGACGGTCGAGGCCGTGGTCGACGTGCCGCTTAGCTTCGACAGCACCAACATCCAGGGCATCGAGGCCGGCTTGAAAAAAGTCACCAAAGCCCAACCGATCATCAATTCAACCTCAGCCGAGCCGGAACGGTTGGAACGCGTCCCGCCGCTCGCCAAACGCTACAACGCCAAGTTGATCGCCCTGACAATGGGCAAGACCGGCATCCCGGTGAGCGCCGATGAGCGCGTGACCATCGCCATCGAAACCCTGATCCCGCGCATGTTGGAGATCGACTTCCCGATCACCGACCTGATCATCGACCCGCTGGTGCTGACGGTGTCGGGTTGCCAGGAATACTGCCCGGAACTGATCGAGGCGATCCGCACGCTGCAAGTGGTCTGGGACCCGCCGCCGATGATCTCGGTTGGCCTCTCGAACGTGTCTAACGCGGTCCCGCGTGAAAACCGACCCTTGATCAATCGCACCTACTGCGCAATGCTGATGGGTGCAGGGCTGCGCATGATGATCGCCGACCCGCTGGACGACGAACTGAAGCATGTCGTGCGCATCATCGAAGAGCGCGACGCGAGCACCCCGGTAGGCAAGCTGTATCTCAAGCTGCATGACCGCATCGCCGCAATGGAAGAGCCGACCGCCGCTGATGTCGACATGAGCGACCCCGAACAGGTCGCGATCTGGAAGACCGTGCAAATCTTACTCAACAAAGTGATCTACGCCGACTCGTACTTACAGCAAGAAACGACAGCCTGACATCACAGCACGCCAACAGGAGTATCACTATGCCTCTCTTCACACCTGGCCGCCGCTGGCAGCCACCGTTCTACCCCTTCAAACGCGAACCGCTGGGTAGCCGCCTGCTGGCAGCGGTCGAGCGCGTGGTGAAGGGGCCGCTGTTCGGGTGCCGGATGTGCGGCAACTGCTTGCTGCAAGAGACCGCCTTCATCTGCCCGATGGAATGCCCAAAAGGCGTGCGTAACGGACCTTGCGGCGGTTCGACGGAACAAGGATGCTACGTTGACGACACCCGCCCGTGCATCTGGTATCACATCTACGACCGCGCCTTCAAGATGGGCCGCCAGGAAAAGCTACTCGAAGTGCTGCCCCCGCTGGACTGGGACCAGGTCGGCACGGAAACCTGGGGCGACGTCTGGCGGCAAATGCGCAAAGTGGGCGTCAGGTCGTTCGCCACAGGCATGCTGTCACGCGACCCGGCCACACGCGCCAAGAACTGGGACGCTGTCTTCTACCCGGTCCGCCAGCCGGACTGGTGGCAGGGTGACGCGAAATACCACCCCCCGGCCTACGACGAGCCGGTTTCCGAGCTGGAGCGCCGCCTGCGGGCAGGTGAATTCGTGGTCACGGCGGAAGTCGCGCCGCCGATGAGCACCGCCACCGGCAAACTCTGCCGCAATATCGACATGGTCAAGCCTTACGTTGCCGCGATCAACTTCACCGATAACCCCTCGGCGACCTGCCGCATGTCAAGCATGGCTTGCAGCGTGCACGCGTTGCAGCAGGGCGCTGAACCCGTCATGCAGATCGCGGCACGCGACCGCACGCGCACCGGCCTGCAGGCCGAGATCATCGGCGCAACCGCGCTGGGCGTGCGGAACATGCTGTGCCTGTCCGGCGACAGCGGGCGCATGGGGCCGCCGCCGATGGGCCGGCTTGATGTCGTCGACCTGGACTCGATCCAGATGCTCTGGTTGCTGCGCCGCATGCGCGACGAGGGGCAATACCTTGACGGACGCCCGATCAAATTCCCGCCCAAGATGTTCCTCGGCGCGGCGGCGTCGCCGTTTGCCTCGCGGCCCGAATTCCAGGCGCTGCGCGAACACAAGAAGGTCAACGCCGGCGCGCAGTTCTTCCAGACCAACCTGGTGTTCGACGCCGACGGGCTGGAAGTGTGGCTCAATGAGCTGGCGAAACGGGATATTCTCGACAAGGTGTTCGTCCTGATCGGGATCACGCCGATCAAGTCGCTGGGCATGGCGCAGTACATGCACCACGAGGTTCCCGGCGTCTCGATCCCCGATCCGGTCATGCGCCGCCTGGAAGCTGCCGGTGACGGCGTGCAGGAAGAGAGCATCGCGATCACGCTGGAACTGATCGAGGCCATACGTACCAAACAGGGCGTTAACGGCCTGCACCTGATGGCCGTCGGCTGGGAAGAGATCGTGCCGCGCCTGGTCGAAGAGGCCCGCCTGCTGCCGCCCGACTTCAAACCACCCGAAATCGAGCCGGCGGAACCGACCGCCACGACATAGGATGAGTCAGGGGCATCAGTTGCGGTTACGTTTATCCACATATCCTTAACCGCGCGGTGCCCCTGCTCAGAACCCTGAGGACAAGACTCATGAAACTGGCAATTAGTGGCAAAGGGGGCGTGGGCAAGACCACGCTGGCGGCATTGCTGGCGCAGGTCTACGCCGCCGCCGGACGCGACGTGCTGGCGGTGGATGCCGATCCCGCCCCGTGCCTTGGTGACGCGCTGGGCTTGCCGCAGGACTTGCGCGCGCAGCTCAGCCCGATCGCGGAGATGGACGCGCTGATCGAGGAACGAACCGGCGCGAAACCCGGTACGACCGGCGGCTTCTTCACGCTCAACCCGCGCGTGGACGACCTGCCCGAACGTTTCAGCGTGCTGCATCGCGGTGTGCGCCTGCTGGAGATGGGATCCGTCGACCTGGGCGGCTCCGGCTGCATCTGCCCGGAAAGTGCTATGCTCAAGACGCTCTTTACACACCTGCTGTTCCGCGAAGACGACGTGATCATTTTCGATATGTACGCGGGGGTGGAACACCTGGGCCGCGCAACGGTCGATTTCGTCGATGCGCTGATCATCGTCGCCGAACCAACGCGCCGCAGCCTTGGCACCGCCGCACAGATCAGACGCCTGGCGACGGACATCGGCCTGTCCCGGCTGTGGCTGGTGGGCAACAAGATTCGCGATGATGCCGACGCCCAGTTCATGACCGCAGAAACCCCCGGCCTGCCCGTGCTTGGCATGTTGCCCCACACGCTGGCCGTGCAGGACGCCGATCGCCAGGGCCGCGCGCTCTACGATCATGTGCCCGCGCTGCGCACAGCAACCGAATCCATCGCCGCCCGACTGACAACCGAAATCGAGGGAAAACACGCATGACAACAACGATCGCACTGGCCGGAAAAGGGGGCACAGGCAAAACCACCGTCGCCGCACTGGTGATCAAATACCTGATCGAAACACAACCCGGCGCGATCCTCGCCATCGACGCCGATCCGAGCAGCAACCTTAACCTGTTATTGGGGCTGGAGCTGGAATGGACGGTCGGCGACATCCGCGAAGACCTGTTGGAGCAAGTCCAGCAGTCGCTCACGGCCAGCGGCGCGGCGATGGGCGCGCTGCCCGGCGGCATGACCAAACGCGACTACCTGGACTATGAGATACGCTCCGCACTGGCCGAAGGTGACCGTTTCGACCTGGTCGCGATGGGCCGTTCGGAGGGGCCGGGCTGTTACTGCGCGGTGAACCACAACCTGCGTGAGGTGGTCGACATGATCAGCAAGCATTACCGCTACGTCGTGATCGATAACGAGGCCGGCATGGAACACCTCAGCCGCCGCACCACGCGCGACGTAGACGTGCTGCTGGTGATCACAAACCCGTCGCAGCGCGGAATCATCGCTGCCGAACGCATCGCCGCCTTCCGCCACAGCCTGGACATCAACATCGAACAGACTTACCTGATCCTCAACGAATTGCGCGGGGATACCATCCCCCAACCGTTGCAGGAACGCATCGCCGCGCTCGATGTGCCGTTGCTGGGCACGCTGCCGCATGACGAGTCCCTTTTGGATTTCGAATTCAGCGGGAAACCGTTGATCGATATCGACACCGACGCGCCGATTTATCGCGCTGCGGTGCCGCTGTTTAAGCAACTGTTCTGAGACTGGCGTTTTCACGCCTGAGAAAACACTCCCAACACAAGCTATATTTTTGCTGGAGGCACATGGTATGACTACGGACACCATCGACCGCAAATCAAAGATTAAACTCACCCCGCAGCCCGTACCGATCCGTCCACCGCACGAACGCGTTCGTGATTTCGAACCGGTCAAGCTTGGCTACGATGCCAAGATGGCGGTCGCCGAAGCGTCGCGCTGCCTGTTTTGCCCCAAAGAAGCATGTGTCGTGGCCTGCCCGCTGCACAATGACATCCCATCCGCAATGCGCCTGATCAGCGAGGGTAAGTTTCTCGAAGCTGCCGCCGTCTACGCGGCGACCAGCACGATGCCTGAAATCTGCTCGCGTGTGTGCCCGCAAGAGAACCTGTGCGAAGGGGCGTGCGTGCTGGGGAAGCGCGGCGATCCCGTCGCGTTGGGCGCGCTTGAGCGCTTCGTCTTCGATTATGCGCGCATTCACGCACCGCCCCCTACGCCGCCGGAACCGACCGGCAAACACATTGGCATCATCGGCGCTGGCCCGGCGGGGTTATCCGTCGCGCAACGCCTGCTCGAAAAAGGGCACGCCGTCACGCTGTACGAAGCGCTACCCGCTGCGGGTGGATGGTTGACCTACGCGATCCCGACCTACAAACTTCCCCGCGACATTATCCAGGAAAAAATCACCTACCTCGAACACCTGGGAGCACGCTTCGTCTACAACACGCGTGTGGGGCGCGACGTGTCCTTTGAGCATCTGCGCGATCAATATGACGCCCTGTTTGTGGGCGTCGGCGCGATGATCGACGCGCAGGTCGACATTGAAGGGCGCGACCTGCCAGGAGTCTACTCGGGTACCGAGTTCCTGCTGCCGGTTTATGTCGCGGAGGATATCCGCCCGCCTGGCATGACCATGCCCCGCATCGGCAAACGCGTGGCGGTCTTTGGCGGCGGGGACACCGCGATGGACTGCGTGCGCACGGCGGTAAGACTGCAAACGCTGCAAGGGTGGGAACCAAACGTCACCTTGATCTACCGGCGCACCGATATCGAGATGCCCGCATCGCACCGCGAGCGCAAACTGGCGATCGAAGAGGGCGTCGAGTTTGTTTACCTGGAAGCACCCCTGGAGTTCCACGCCGGACCGGATGGCCGCCTGAACAGCGCCGTGATCCAGCGTATGCGCCTGGGCGAACCGGATAGCAGCGGTCGCCGCCGCCCGGTGCCGATCGAAGGCGATGTCTACACCCTTGAAATCGATGTCGCGGTGCTGGCGCTGGGTTACTGGCCCGACCCGTTGATCAGCGAGCACGTCCCCGACCTTGCGACACATAACTGGGGCCTGGTGACGGTGGATGAGGCGACCGGCGCGACCAACCTGCCGGGCGTTTATTCGGGTGGGGATGCCGTGCGCGGCCCGGCTCTCGTCGGCTATGCTGCACGCGATGGCATCGCCGCGGCACAGGCCATCCACGCGTACATCATGCAGGATCGATCCCGGTCTGACGGAACACAATAAACGCGATCACAAAACGGTGGACTCGGCCAGCCGCGAGTCCACCGTCAGTTTTCCCTTCACCACAGCCTAGCGACTGACGCGTCCGGACGCGTCGCCGCCCATGAGTTTCTGCACTTCCGCGACACTGACCAGGTTGAAATCACCGAAGATCGAATGCTTCAAGCACGACGCAGCGACGGCGAAATTGAGCGCGTCCTGCTTATCCGGGTACGTCTTCAGCCCGTAGATCAGGCCGCCCATAAAGCTATCGCCGCCGCCGACGCGGTCCACGATATGCGTGATGTCATAGGTCGGCGCGGTGAACATCGCCCCCTCGTGCCAGAGCACGCCACTCCACGTATTGTGGCTGGCCGAGATCGACCCGCGCAGCGTGATCGCGATCGTGTGCAGGTTGGCGAAGCGCTCGTTCAACTGCTCGCAGACCGTGCGATACGCGCCCGCGTCGACCTTCCCGGCGGTGACATCGGTATGCGGCGCTTTGATGCCAAAGACCTTTTCGGCGTCTTCCTCATTGCCGATCGCCACATCGCAGTAGCTCACCAGTTCCGGCATGACTTCAGCCGGGGTTTTGCCCCATTTCCAAAGCTTCTTGCGGTAGTTCAGGTCGCAGGAGACGGTAAGCCCTTTGTCCTTCGCAACCTGTACGGCTTCGCGCACCGTCTCGGCAGCCCCCCGCGAGATCGCGGGCGTGATCCCCGTCCAGTGGAACCAGTCCGCGTCGGCAAACGCAGCGTCCCAGTCGACCATGCCGGGTTCGATCGTCGCCAGCGCCGAGTTAGACCGGTCATAGACCACGTTGCTGCCGCGCTGCACCGCGCCCATCTCCAGAAAGTAGATCCCCAGCCGGTCGCCGCCGCGCACGATATGCTCCGTCCCGATGCCGTACTGCCGCAGATAACTACGGCAGGCGTCGCCGATCGGGTTTTCCGGCAGGCGCGTGACGAATTCGACGGGAATGCCGTAGTTGGCAAGCGACGCCGCTACGTTGGCTTCGCCGCCGCCGTACACCACGTCGAAACTGCGAGCCTGCACAAACCGCTGCATTCCCGGTGGTGACAGACGCAGCATGATCTCCCCAAAAGTGACCGTTTTTTTCACCATATCCCTTATCCTAAGCTTGCCATGACAATACTAAACGTGCGACAGGCTGCGCTATGCGGCAGCCTATCCCGACACGTCTGCATCAAATTGCGCGATCCACTCGTCCGAAAGCCGGTGCCGGGCCATCGCCTCGATCAGGTCCAACCCCACCGTGATGTGCTGTGCACCTGCAAGCAACACGTCTTCCGCTTCCTCGACTGACTTAATGCTGGCCGCGAGAACTTCAGTTTCCGTCCCGGCCAGGATGTCCACCATGCGCCGCACGGTTGCAACACCGTCGCCACCCGTGCGCGTGATACGATTGACATACGGTGCCACGTACCGCGCGCCCGCCTGCGCTGCCAGGTACGCCTGGGCAGGGGACGCGACCGCGGTCAGCGTGATCGTGACGCCCTCAGCAGCGAGTTGTCTGGCGGCAGGCAGATTCTCCAGCATCGCCGGGATCTTGATCACCAGTTGGTGCGGGGCCAGCCGGTGCACATCCCGCGCCTGCTGGATGCGTCCCTCAACCGTGCGTGCCGTTACCTGGTAGAAGATCAGGCGGTCCCAGAACGCCAGCAGATCGCTGAGCACATCCAACCCCGGGCGGCCCGTTTGGGCGATCAACGACGGGTTGGTCGTCACTGCGCCGACAAAACGCAAGTCCTTGACACGTCGCGCGTCTTCCAGGTTTGCAGAATCGAGATAGATTGCCATCGGAATGTCGTCTTCTCCACAGATTAATTCACCGGCATGTTATACTTAATCACGTTGCCTTCTGCACATTTCGGAGACTATCTTAACATGAAACTACAGCTTGCATTAGACGGCACGCTGGTCGCAGCGCGCGCGCTTTTGGACGCGGTGCAGCCCCATATCGACATCGCCGAGGTCGGCACGCCGCTAATCTTTCGCGAGGGCATGCACGCCGTCCGGCAATTGCGCGCGGCATATCCCACGCTCACCCTGCTGGCGGACCTCAAGATCATGGACGCAGGCTACGAGGAAGCGGCGATCGCGTTCGAGGCCGGAGCCGATTGGGTCACAGCGCTGGGCGTGGCGCATGACACCACGCTGCACGGTGCGGTGAAAGCGGCCCAAGCCCACGGGGGGCAGGTCATGGTCGACATGATGGCCGTGCCCGATCCCTTGTCCCGCGCGCGCCACCTGCTCGACATGGGCGCGCACCTCTTGTGCGTGCATACCGCATACGATCTGCAAGGCGGCAGCGCCAATCCGCTCGCGTCCCTGGCACACCTGCGTGCCGCATTACCGGACGCGCCCCTGGCTGTCGCCGGCGGCATCGGGCCGGACTTGCTCGACGCGTTGCTGCCACATGCGCCAAAGGTGATCGTGGTCGGCGGCGCGATCGCAAACGCGCCCGATCCCGGCGCCAGCGCGCAGGCCATACGCCAGCGAATTGACGAGGTCACAGCATGACAACACCACCCGATTTCGCCACCCTGCGCGCCGCGCTGCTGGACGAACTGAACCGCGCCTTGACCCCGGTCGATAGCAACGATCTGGCCCACCTCAGAACGTTATTGCGGCAGGCCACCCGGATCTTCATCGCTGGCAAAGGGCGCTCCGGGCTGGTGATGCGTGCGTTCGCCATGCGCCTGATGCACCTGGGCCGTCCGGCGTACGTCGTCGATGACGTGACGACCCCCGCCATCGCGCCGGGCGACCTGCTGTTGATCGGGTCCGGCTCCGGGCGCACCGCGTCACTTGTACAGTACGCTGCACGTGCGAACGAGGTCGGCGCATACGTGGCGCTCATCACCGGCGCGCCAGAATCCCCGATCCATATCCGCTGCGCATGCACAGTGCAGATCGCAGCCTCGACGCCCAAGCTCGCCACAGGCTACGACCGCACGGCTTCCGTGCAGCCGATGGGAGCGCTGTTTGAGCAAGCGTTGCTGCTGCTGCTCGACCTGTTGATCGTCCAGCTCATGCACGAGCTGGGTCAAGACACCGACAGCATGTTCAGCCGCCACGCCAACCTGGAATGATCCGGCGTGTTGATTAGCCCTTGACCGCGCCGGCGACCAGGCCGCGCACCACGAAACGCTGGAGCGCCAGGCCGAGCAACATCACCGGCGTGATGCTGATCGTCGAGAGCGCCGCGATATACCACCAGTCAACGCCGCGCGCCGTGTTCTGTGCCACGATGAGCACCGGCAGCGTGATCGCGTCGAAATTGGTCAGCATCAGCGCGTAGAGATATTCGTTCCACGCGAAGATAAAGGCCAGAATCGCGACCGAAACCAATCCCGGCGCGCTCAACGGCAGGACGATGCGTAAGAACGCTTGCCAGCGTGTCGCCCCGTCCACCATGGCGCTCTCTTCCAGGTCGATCGGCAGGCTATCGAAGAAATCGCGCATGATCCACGTGGTGAAGGGCAGGTTGAACACGGTGTAGATCAGGATCAACCCGCGCCAGGTGTCAATCAAATTTAGATTGACGTACAGGATTGAATACGGCACGATAAACACCGCAGGCGGCAGAAAACGCTGCGAGATGATCCAGAACGCGATCGAATCGTTGCGCCAGCCAAAAAAGCGCCAGCGATAGCTGAACCGCGACAGGCCATAGCCCGCCATCGAGCCGATAATGACGGCCAGAATCGTGCTGCCGGTTGCAGCAATGGCGCTGTTCCGGATATGGCGAAACGTATCTTTCCGCTCGGTCGTCAGAAGCTGGTTCCACCAGCGTGTTGTCGGCTCAAAGCAATACTGGTTAGTGCGTTCAATTTTCAGCACATTGGTTAATGGCCCCGCCCACAGGTAGTTCACGTTCGCCTGGTCGGTTGGTTCGCAAGCGTAATATTTAGGGATACGCGTCACGTCCAGGGGCCTTTTGAACGATGTCGTGATCAACCAGTAAAAGGGGAATATGACGACGATGCTCCAGAATATCAGGATCGCGTAGGTGAAAATGAGTTGCCATAGCGGGCGTCGCATGAGTGTTTTTCTCCCCTTCTACGCTAATTAATCTGCGGCGCGAAACGGCGCGTGATGGACAGGAACAGCGTAGCGTAGACGATCACGATCACCAGGAAGACAAATGCAACCGCCGAGGCATAACTGTAGTCTCCGGCGGTAAGTGCTTTTTCGTACACGAACATCGTCAAGGACTCGGTTGACGAGCCAGGCCCGCCCCCCGTCACCACCACGATGAAGTCAATAATCTTGAACATCTCCAGCGATCGTATCAGCACCATCGTGATCGACACCGGCAGCATCAGCGGGAACGTGATACGCCAGAACATCTGGAACGCGTTCGCGCCATCCACGCGGGCGGCCTCGTACACTTCATCGGGAATGCCTTGCATCGCCGACAGCAGCACGATCATGATGAACGGCGTCCACTGCCACGTGCTGATGATCATCAGCGTGATACGCGCCCACTGACCTTCAGCGATCCAGGGAATAATCAGGTTAATGCGTTCCCCAATCACAGGTAACACTTCAAGCTGCGCATCGAGCCGGCGTAACAGGTCGGGAATGGGGGAGCTAAACGACGACTGGAACAACATACGCCCGGTATACCCGACAGCGACCGGCATCATCATCATCGGCAGCATAAAGAGGACTCTAAAAAACGGTCTGCCGACGATGCTTTGATTGAGTACGATTGCGAGTATAAAAGCGAGCACATACTCGGCTGAAACCCCGACAATAACGTAATACAGCGTATTGCGCGCAACCTTCCATAGACGGTCATCTTCAAACACGCGCGTGTAGTTATCGCCTGTCAGACTCCAGTTAAAAACCCCCAGGAAACCATGGCCGCCAGCGTCTTCCGGCCCGTATCGGGTTGCGGCCTCACGCTGCGTCGTCGAGCCGCCGCGTTGAATATCGGTGAAGCTGATACCGAGCGCCCACAACAGCGGAAACAAAGTCATTGCCAGGATGATAATGACGGCCGGCCACAGGAACACCCGTTTCATGATCCGGTCTTCACGGGTGCCAGTTTCCGTAACAGTCACACGTGTAACGGGCTGAGCTTGGGCGGATTCCACGATACATTCTCCTCAGTTATTAGACTGTAGTTCTTCGTGGCAACGATATGCAGAAGCGCGACATCTCCGCGCGGGCGATGTCGCGCTTAGCTTATATCAACTCACCACCAGCGAGGGTTTACTCGCCCTGGTAGCCAACAGCATCACGGTACTGCTGGAGCTGTGCATCGCGGCCCAGCCGGTTGGTGATGTTTTCCCACTCCTCGGCGACATTGTCCAGCGCCCGTTGCGCGCTGATCTCGCCGGCGAGCGCGCGTGCGAGCTCGGCATCCAGCGCCGACTGGTACGCAGCCGTGCCGGTAATGCGCAGGTCAAGCACCGCGTTCGGGTGGTTCTGCGTGTTGAGCATCGCGTCGAGGTAGTCCTCGGCGCTTTCCTCGTCGAACCCGGACTGGACCCACAGTTCGGTGGACTCAAGCTGGCTGAAGCGGGACGGGTTGATCCCGGTCTGTGGCGTCGTCGCCAGCACCGCGACCATGTCCTTGTTGGTCATGTGAATCGCCAGGTCGATCGCGGCTTCCTTCACGTCGCTGTCCGCCGACACGGCGATCACCCAGCCACCGAAGGCCAGGAACGGGGCAACATTCGCGCCCTCTTCAGGCGTCACCCACTCGCCCTGCTCGTAGTCCCAGTATTCGGAACCGCCGGGCAGTACAGCAAAGCCTGTGCTGTCCGTGATCAGCGAGTTCTCGGGGTCCTGCGAGATCGGGCCAACGTCCGCCCAGTCGATGTTGAACATCGACACGCCCGCCGGGAAGATGTCGCGCGTGTCCGCCACATCGTAGTTGATCATCTCAGGCGGGCCATAGTCCTGGATCGCGATCCAGTCTTCCAGCGCGCGGACCCACCCCGGGTTGTTGACCTGCGGGGTCATGTCTTCGCAGCTGAAGAAGAAGCACGGGTTGCCGGGGATCTTGGCGTAACCGGCAGCGTGCGTGGGGAAGAGGAAGTACGCCTGAGCATTACGTTTCTGCGCTTCCAGCGTGCCGTAGATCGGGGCCTCGACACCAGCGGTTTCAACAACCTTGCCGTTGAAGTACTCAGCGATGTCCATATACTGATCCCACGTGACCGGCTCATCCAGCGGGTAGCCGTACTGTTCTTCGAACTCCGCCGCGTATTCCTCGTTGTTCATAAGGTCTTTGCGGTAGTACAGCATGTGGAAGTCGCCGTCATAGGGGTAGGCGTAGACCGTGTCGCCCCAGGCCAGGATGCGCTCGCGGTACAGCGGCAGGATGTCGTCCCAGTCAAGCAGGTCCTTGGCGTAGTCCGGCATCGGCTCAAGATAGCCAGCCGCCATGAAGTCACCCGCCCAGCCAGCCGGGATGGCGATCATATCAAAGGTCCCTGCTCCGGTCTCGTAGGCGGTGATCAGCTTCTCGAACAACTCGCCAAACGCGAAACGCTGGAGCTGGATTTCGGCCCCGGTTTCTTCAACCCAGGATGCGCCGAATGTCTCGATCGGGCCACCGATCGTCGCGCCAGCCTGCGTGCCGACCACGACCGTGATCCCTTCAAACGGCTTGTCGCCGTCTTGGGCCATCGCGCCGGGCACCAGTGCAACGGCCAGGGCTGCAACCAGCAGCAAAACCAACAGCTTTTTCATTGTAATGTTCCTCCGAAATTATTTACTCACGATACGTACGATGCGCTAGAGAGTATCAATCTACGGATACGGACCTGAACGAATTTCTGGCTATGTAGGCATAGCACTCCTTTCACTGCTCAGAAACCACTGAATCATTATAAACATGACGGAAAAAACATCGATCCGGAAATGTCAGGATTGACGTCATAGCGTCGCGCAACAACGCACAACAACACGGGATACATGGATAAGGGACAAAGCAATGCCTATTCATATCTTATGACTAAAATAACAGACTGCCAAGACCATGCAATCGCTCATCTAAACTTTACTATATCACGTCAAGCTGTTGTCAAAACGAAGCGAGCCGCCACTGCCGGGAGTCTGCTCGTCCACGATCTCGCTGAGCGCGGTGTCAGCAGAGGCGAACGTACGCGTTCGAAACAACTCGACTTCGAACCGCGTGCGGTCGCCGCGATGCAACGCGCGATAGAACTCCACCGGCGTGCCATCCTCCAGATAACTGACGCTGACCAGGCGGATCAACGGCGCGCCTGGCGCGATATCCAGCATTGAGGCGATGCGCTTGTCGGCGGGCACAGCCTCGATAACACGGTGTCCCCGCGCGATCATCAACCCACACTGCTCGTCGAGAAACGCATACAGCGACTGGTTGCGCAGGTCGGCATCGACCAATGCCTCACACAGTTCGAGTGGGATGTACGTCGTGACGTGCTGGATCGGCGTTGAATCCACCGCCCGGAGTCGTTCGATCTCGATCACAGGCGTCTCGGGTTTCAGGTGCAGTTGTGCCGCGATCTCGCTATCCGCCGGAACGACCGCCTGCTTGAGCACATCCGTGGTCAGGGTATATCCCTGCTCCACCATATCATGGTAGAAACCCGTCAGCTTTTGCACCAGGCGTTCGGTGATCTTGGGTTCGGCGATGAATGTACCGCTACCCTTTTCGCGGCGAATCACGCCCTGCACAGCCAGGGTATCTAGCGCGTGCCGGATGACGGTACGGCTGACCCCGAAATACTCGCAGAGTTTAGGCTCGCTCGGCAGTTGATCCCCGCTTTTCCATACACCGGCCCGCACACGTGCCAGAATCGCGTCGCGAACCTGGATGTAATACGGGATACCGCTCTCGCGGTCGACGTTGAAACTCACGATCCGTCCCACTCACTGCGAAATCTGTCATCCTGTAATCTTGTCATTACAGCTTATCTACTGGTATTATACGAGAAAACCTTCTGTCACGTCAATTCAACCCAGAGGCGGTTGGTGACAAAGAGAGGCAATCATGGCTTACCATATCCTGGCTACGGCGCGTTCGTTTTGCAGGTCCGACGGTCCGCATCACGCCTACCTGCGCGATAATGACTGCGAAATCGACCTGCGCCCCCCCGACCATCCTTACTCCGAAACAGACTTGGCGGCCCTCATCCCCGGTTATGACGGCGTGATCCTGGGGCTGGATCACTGCAGCGCTACGGTGATCGCGGCGGCGGACAGCTTAAAGGTCATCTCGCGTTACGGCACCGGCGTGGACAGAGTCGACATCCCGGCGGCGACACGACGCGGCATCGCCGTGACCAACACCCCCGGCGTGAACCAGGTCGCCGTCGCCGAGCTGGCACTCGGGCTGATGTTCAGCCTGGCGCGTAGCATTCCGCAGGTGGCACACCGCGCCTGGAACGGACGTTTCGAGCGTGTGCGCGGGTGGGAACTCACCGGAAAGACGCTCGGCATCATCGGGCTGGGCAAGATCGGGCACGAAGTCACCTGGCGGGCGCACGCGCTGGGCATGCGCGTGCTGGCTTACGACCCTTACGTCACGTCCGCCGAACACGCCGAACTGGTGTCACTCGACGTGCTGCTGGCCGAAGCGCACGTCATCACGCTGCATTTACCGGCCACGCCCGAAACGCGCGATTTCATCAACGCCCAACGCCTCTCGGACATGCGCGACGGGGCCTACCTGGTCAACACCGCGCGCGGCGAACTGGTCGACGAGGCCGCGCTGTATGAAGCGCTGACATCCGGTAAGCTCGGCGGCGCAGCGAGCGATGTGTTTCGCGACGAACCGCCGGAAGGCAACCCGTTGCTGACGCTGGACAACTTCATCCCCACGATGCACATGGCCGGCACGACGCGCGAATCGGTCGCACGCATGGCGCTGCTCGCTGCCCAAAATCTCGTCGCCGTGCTGCGCGGCGAGCCATGCGAACACATCTTGAACCCTGAGGCTCTGAAGGTGCGCCGCAATGACTGACTATATGCTCCCCTTTTCGATCGCCGTTGACCTGCAGAAGGGCACCATTCCCGCCGCTCCAAAGGTGGTCGAACGCCGCCTGAGCGATATGCAGGGGCTGTACGCTGACGCGGCGGCGGAAGCCGCCCTTTTGGAAGAAAACCCGCTGATCTACGAAGTCTATGAGGCGACGCAAAACCCGCACACGGAAGGACAACTGCTCTACTCCACGACCGTGATTCGCCCCGGGCGCGTGGGCGACGAGTTCTTCATGACCAAAGGCCACTACCACGCCAAAGGGGACCGCGCCGAGGTCTACTTCGGGCTGCAGGGCGAAGGCTACCTGCTGCTGCAGACGCCGGAAGGCACGGTCAACGCGCAACGCATCACGCCGGGCACCGCCGCGTACGTGCCACCCTACTGGGGCCACCGCACGATCAACACCGGCACGACGAATTTCGCGTTCCTGGCCGTTTTCCCCGCCGATGCCGGGTACGACTACAAGACCATCGCGGAACGTGGCTTCGCGCAGATCATGGTCGCGCGGGATGGCGGCGCGACACTGGTCCCTAACCCGCGCTGGCAGAGCTAAGACGATGCAAACCTACATCAAGGGCTTTCAACACCTGGGCTTACCGGTCACCGACCTGGACCGTTCGCGCGCGTTCTACGCGCAGTTGGGCTTCAAACCGGTGATGGAAAAGCAGCTTGAGATCGAAGGCGGCACATTGCAGGTCCAGATGATGGACCTCAACGGCTTCATCCTGGAGTTGTACCAACTGCCCGGCGAGGCCCGGGCCGCGATCGCGCGGCGTGACGACGGGCACATCGACCACCTGGCGCTCGATGTCCGCGATATCGATGCCGCGTTTGAAGCGGTCAAAGCTGCCGGGTTGGCCCCGTTGGAAGACGCGCCGGGCTTTTTGCCGTTCTGGGAAAACGGCATTCGCTATTTCAACGTGCGCGGGCCGGACGGCGAAAGAGTCGAGTTTTGCGAGCGGCTTACATAACCTGATGTGACAAGTATTGTTGAGGAAACCTCATGCCAAAGGACTACATTCTGGCGCACGATCTGGGCACCACCGGCAATAAGGCGACGTTGTACGACAAGGACGGCGCGCTGGTCGCCAGCGCATTCTCGGGTTACAGTACGGAATACGCCCATACCGGCTGGGCGGAACAGAACCCTGAAGACTGGTGGCGCGCCGTCTGCGAGTCGACGCGGCATCTGCTGCAGAAGGCCGGTGTCGCCGGCGACAATATCGCCGTGATCAGTTTCAGCGGGCAGATGATGGGCGCGGTCGCACTGGACAAGAACGCCCGCCCCCTGCGTAACGCGATCATCTGGGCCGATCAGCGCGCGCTGGACCAGGAACGTCAACTCGCCACGCGCATCGACCCCGGCACAGTCTATCACATCACCGGGCACCGCCTGAGCGCGTCCTACTCGCTGTGCAAAATCCTCTGGTTGCGTGACAACCAGCCGGACATTTACGCCCGAACCCACAAATTCGTGCACGCCAAAGACGCGATCGTGGCCCGTTTGACCGGCGTGTTTGCGACCGAACCCACCGACGCCAGCGGCATGAACCTGTTCGACCTGCAAGCCTGGGACTGGTCCCCGGAGATCATCGCGGCAGCGGAACTGGACCCCGGCAAGCTGCCCGACCTGAGAAAATCAACCGCTATCGTCGGCGAGGTGCAGCCCGACGCCGCAGCAGAAGTCGGCGTTCCGGCGGGCACGCCGGTCGTCCTCGGCGGCGGTGACGGGATGTGCGCGGCAGCCGGTGCAGGGGTTATCCAGCCGGGCGCGGCTTACAACTACGTGGGATCGTCGTCCTGGATCGCGCTGGCGACCGACGAGCCGATTTACGATCCCGACCAGCGCACGTTTACCTGGGCCAACTTCATCGAGCGCACCTACAGCCCGTGCGGCACGATGCAGACGGCGGGCGGCTCCTACCAGTGGACGCGCGAGCAACTGGGCGGCCTGGAAAAACAGGCGGCAGCGCTGCTCGACCTGAGCGCCTACGAGCTGCTGAACCTGCGTGCCGAAACCTCACCGCCGGGCGCGAAGGGCCTGCTCTTCCTGCCGTATCTGCTGGGCGAGCGCAGCCCGCGCTGGAATCCGCGCGCGCGCGGCGCGTTCATCGGCCTCACCGTGCGCCACTCGCGGGACGACATGATCCGCGCCGTGCTGGAAGGCGTGACGCTCAACCTGCGCGTGATCCTGGACGCGTTCCGCGCCCAGGGTGCGCACATCGACACGATCCGCGTGATCGGCGGCGGGGCCAAAGGACGCTTCTGGAACCAGCTCATGGCCGACATCTACGGCATCCCCGTGCAGCGCCTTGCCATCCTGGAAGAAGCTACCTCGATGGGCGCGGCCCTGATCGGCGGCATCGGCGTGGGGCTGTACCCCGATTACTCGATGGCCGAACAGATGAACGCGATCGCCCAGACTTTTGAGCCTGATCCGCAGGCGATGGCCGCGTACGAAAAGGTATATCCGATCTTCGAAGCGGCCTACCACGCCCTGACGCCGGTTTACGATCAGATCACGGAAGCCGGCCTGTAGACCGCCTGCAGACTGTTGAGGAGAACGCATGACATCCGCACTGGCACCTTGCAGCGTTCCGACACTGTACTTCATCGGCGTGACCACGAGCAAATCGTCGATCATGGACATTTTCCCGCGTTGGGCGGATATCCTCGGATTGGACGCGACGATCAGGGGATATGATGCGCCCCCCGGTGCGCCGCCGGAAGCCTACCGCCGCATCGTGACGCACATCAAGCACGACCCGCTGGCAAAAGGTGCGCTCGTGACGACCCACAAGATCGACCTGCTGGCAGCCACGCACGACCAGTTCGACCGGCTGGACTCGTATGCACAACTGGCCGGCGAGATATCGTGCATCGCCAAGGACAACGGGCAGTTGACCGGTCACGCCAAGGACCCGATCTCGTCCGGGCTGGCGTGGCAGCACTTCGTCCCGGCAGAACACTTCGGGCGCACGGATGCGCATGTGCTGTGCCTGGGCGCGGGCGGGGCGGCGGTTGCGATCAGCCTGTTCCTCGCCCGGCGTCCCGACCGCGCCGATCGCCCGCGTAAGTTCCTGGCAGTGGACATCAACCAGGACCGGTTGGACGCGCTCGAAGCGATCCACGCAAAACTGGCGACAGATGTCACGTTTGAGTACATCCTGAACGCGGACGCCGCCAAAAACGACGCGCTGCTGGCGGCGCTGCCCCCCGGTTCGGTGGTAATCAACGCGACCGGCATGGGCAAAGACCATCCCGGCTCACCCCTCACCGATGCCGCCCGCTTTCCGCAGGATGGGCTGGTGTGGGAGCTAAACTATCGCGGCGAGCGCAAGTTCATGCACCAGGCGCTGGCCCAGGCAAACGCGCGCAACCTGCATGTTGAAGATGGCTGGGTGTACTTCCTGCACGGCTGGACGCAGGTGATCAGCGAGGTGTTCAAGATCGAGCTGACGCCGGAGTTGTTCGCGCGGCTGGATCGCGCCGCTTCGGCCATGCGCAGTTAGCCGGGCAGCAGGTCGCCCCGGCATGGCCGGAAGCGACCTTTAACCACGAAGCGATATTGTCTGGCGCGGCGACCTGCCAGGTGATGACGGCAAACCGGAAACTGAAAACCAATCACGGATCACATTTTCACAGCCAAAGGAGCAACCGCAATGGCGCGTTTTGATCGCTTGACCGTTCTCAACACCGTGCTGGCCGATGGGCTGGTGCCGCTGTTCTATCACGGCGACCTGGACGTCGCCAAGAACGTCGCCGGGGCGCTGGCCGCCGGCGGCGGCCACGTGCTGGAATTCACCAATCGCGGCGACTTCGCGATCGAGGTGTTCAGCCCGCTGGTGAAACACTGCGCTGAACAGCACCCCGACCTGATCATCGGCGTCGGCTCGGTCGAAGATGCGCCCACCGCCGCCGCCTACATCATGCGCGGCGCAAACTTCATCGTCGGCCCGACTTTCAACGAAGAGGTGGCGCGACTGTGCAACCGCCGCAAGATCCCCTACATGCCGGGCTGCGGCACCGTCAACGAGGTCATGCACGCGGAAGAATGGGGCGTCGAGATCGTGAAGGCGTTCCCCGGCGCGGCAGTCGGTGGCCCGGACTTCATCAAAGCGGTACGCGGTCCCCGTCCCTGGACGCGCATCATGCCTACCGGTGGCGTCAGCCCGGAGGAAGACAACCTGCGTGCATGGTTCGATGCCGGGGCTGCCTGTGTTGGCATGGGCAGCAAGCTCGTAAGGAAAGACCTGGTCGCCAACCGTGATTACGAAGCGCTCCAGGCGCTGGTCAGTGACACGCTGGCGCTGATTGCGCGGGTCCGGGGTGAGTGAGCATATGCCTGACAACGACCTGAAAGCACTTGTCGAGCGGGCGAAAACGAGCGAGCTGTTCACCGCGCCACGCCTGGAACATGACCTCGCGCGTTTCCTGTCCACGCAGGCCGGCACCGTGCGCGCGCTGGCAGCGGAAGCCGTGCAGACCGGTGTGCAACACATCTACTGGCTGGGCAGCGGCGGCTCGTGGAGCGCGCTGTACAGCGGCAAATACTTGCTGGATCGCTTCACGACGCTGACCTCGGACGTCATCACCGGCACCGAGTTGATCACGCGCCAGCCGCCACGCCTCAACGAGCACGCCTGGGTTCTGGCCGCGTCCTATTCCGGCGGCACCGAAGACACGGTGGCCGGGTTGCGCTTCGCGCGCGAGCACGGCGCGCGGACGATCGGCATCGTGCGAAGGCGCAGCGAACCCGGCCCGATTGCGCGAGAAGCCGACAACGTGCTCGACTATGACTCGGACGCGCTGTACATCATCCCGCTGGCGATCGCAACGCTCTTCGCGCTGGAAGTCGCGCGGCAGCAAGGGCGCACCGCGACTGTTGACCCCATCCTGGCCGGGCTGAACGACCTGCCGCCGGTCCTGGGGCGCGTATATCGCGACAGCGAAGCTGAAGCCGCCGATCGCAGCGCGCAGTTTGCGAATGCATCGCTGCTCACGGTGCTTGGCATGGGGCCGCTGTACGGGCTGGCTTACAAGTTCGCGCTGACGGTGTTCATGGAGAATATCCGCATCCACGGCTCGATCGTCGCCAGCGACGAGTTCCGGCACGGCCCGGTCGAGATGCTGGATCGCCAGCCTGCGGATATCGTGTTCCTGGTTGGGGCGGATGCCACGCGCGAGATGACGCTGCGCGTGCTGGAGCTGGTGCAGCAGCGTGAAAGCGTGCGCACGCTGATCTACGACGTCACACGTTACGCTGACGTGCACCCGCTGCTGGCACCGTTCGTGCTGCTGGTGCCGTTGCAGTGGTTCGCGGTATACAGCGCCCTGCGAGCGGGCATCACCGATCTGGATGAACGCGCGTTCATGGGGCGCGGTGTGCTCTCGCAGGGCGGGGCAAACTGGCCGTAGGACTGGCGCGCGGGCCTAGCGGCGGCGTGTGTATCGCTCGATGAAGTTATAGGGCGACGGCATGCCGATATCGCTGGCATCGTCGAGCCGCGCGATCTCGCCTTCGGTGAGCGCCCAACCGACACAGCCCAGGTTGCTTTCAAGCTGTTCGGGCGTGCGCGCCCCGAAAATCGGCGCGGTTACGCCGGGACGGTTCTTGACCCAGTTGAGCGCGATCTGCGCCGGGTGCTTGTCGCGGTCCTCAGCGATTTTCAGCAGCACGTCGATGATGCGCCACGTGCGCTCGGATTCGCGCTGCTCGGGTTGGTCGTCCCAACGATCGGCCCGCCCGACGCGGCTGTCCGGCGGCGGCGCTTCATCGCGGCGGTATTTGCCGGTCAGCCAGCCACCCCCCAGCGGCGACCAGGGAATCACGCCGATGCCCTGCTCCTCGCACAGCGGCAACAGTTCCCATTCCGTGCTGCGCACCAGCAGGCTGTATTCGGGCTGCAGGCAGTCAAAGCGCGCCCAGCCTTTCATCTCGCTGAGCATGATCGCGTGCATGAGCTGCGACGGCGTGTAGTTCGACGCGCCGAGATAGCGCACCTTGCCCGCCTTGACGAGATCATCCAGCGCGCTCAGCGTCTCGTCGATCGGGGTCGAGGAATCCCAGCAGTGCATCTGGTAGATATCGATATAGTCGGTCTTCAGGCGACGCAGGCTTTCGTCGATCTGCGTCATGATGTGCTTGCGCGATAACCCGGTATCGTTGGGGCCGTCACCGGTGGGGAAAAACACCTTGCTGGCGATGACCAGCTTGGAGCGATCCGGCTGTTTCGCCAGCCAGTTGCCCAGCATCGTTTCCGATTTGCCCTCGTTATAGATATTGGACGTATCGAAGAAGTTCCCCCCCGCATCGACGAATATATCGGCCATACGGTGCGCGGTTGGTTCGTCCGCCCCCCAACCAAACGTCTGAGTCCCGAAGCACAACTCGGACACTTTCATGCCTGTGCGACCCATGAAACGGTAATCCATTTAGCATTTCCTCCTCAAAACGATAGCCTGGACACAAAGCATTAACTATAGCGACCATAAGTATAACGGCTGGGGTGGCGGCCTTCAACCGGACCGGGAAGGAAGCACCCTCACCCATGCGATCAAGGCTCCCAGCGACACGTAACCCGGGTGCCCTGGCCCGGCGCGCTGGTCACGCTGAGATGCGCGCCGATGGCTTGCGCCCGCTCGCGCATTCCCCGCTGCCCGAGCCGCTCGCGTGGTACGTTCTGCGGGTCGAAGCCGCAGCCGTCATCACGCACGTCCAGCGTGATCGCGTCTTCCTCACAGGTCAGGGACAGGCTGACATGTTCCGCTTCGGCGTGTTTCACCACGTTGTTCAACGCCTCCTGCGCGATCCGGTAAAGCGCGACCTTCACATCCTGTGGCGGATCGCATGTGCCGGTGACGTCCACCTCGACCGGCACCATCGCCCGGCTGCTCGTCGCCTGCGCAAGCTGCCTTAGCAAATCGCCCAATGCCGTTTCGACCAGTGCGTCCGGGCGCAGTTCAAGTAACAGGATCCGCATCTCGGCCTGCGCGCCCTGGGTCAGTTGGTGGAGCTGCGCGAGCTGCTCGCGCGCCGTTGCTTGATCGCGTTCCCACAGGCGCGGCAGCACGGCGGCGATCATGCTCGCGGAAAATAGCGTCTGCGAAACGGCATCATGCAGTTCGCGCGCCAGGCGGCTCCGTTCTGCAGCGGCTGCGGCCTCCTCGGACTGCTCGTAAAGCTGTGCGTTTTCCACGGCAACGCCAACCTGCTGGCCGATCGACGCCATTAGCTTGACTTCGTCGGCAGGCACATCACGGACGACCCGGCTGCCCAGGTTGATGAACCCCAGCACCTGCCCTTTCGCCACCAGCGGAATGCTCAACGCCAGGCGCACGCCAACTCGTTCCAGTATCTGCTTGAGCCTGCCCTCGGGATAATCCTCGATCCGCAGCAGAGCGGGACGCGCGGTCCCCGTTACGCGCCCTGCCACGCTCTCGGAGCGCGGTAGGGATGCGGCACAATCCACGAATTCCGGCGGCAGCCCGCACTGCGCGATCAGGTGCAGCGTCTGATCCTGCACATCAAGCCGGTAGGCCGCACCGACCGCCATGCCCGTCACCTCCAACGTTTTGTCTAACGCAGCGCGCAGCACCTCCTCAATGTCCAGTGACCGGCTGGCGACCGCCGTGATCGCGTTCAAAGCGGCAAGCTCCCGCGTGCGGTCCGCGACTCGTTGCTCCAACGTCGCATAGGACTCTTGAAGCTGCGCCGCCATGCGATTAAACTGCTCGGCCAGTTCCTCGATCTCGTCAATGCCGCGCGACGTGATACGCCGGCTGAAATCGCCCCCGGCCACCGCCTGCGCGGCGTGGATCAGATCGTATACCGGGCGTGTGATGCGCCGCACCCCCAGGGCGATCACGGCCACCGGCACGACCAATCCCAGCACCAGCAGCGCCAGCAGCAACCGCTGGTACGGGACGCTGGCCGCCGCAAGCGTGTGCCAGTCCTCCTCGACGATCACACCCCAGGGCGTCTGCGGCACGGGCGCGTAACTGGCGATAATGGCCTGCCCGGTGCGCGTATCGCTGCGCAGCGTGCCGGTTTCACCCTGTTGCACGCGCGCGACCACCGTCTGCCCGGCGCGTGACGTCCCGATCAACCCGTTGTCCGGGTGAAAAACCACGCGGCCAGCGCCGTCCACCAGGTACGTGATGCCCGTTGTATCGAGCGCCAGTTTCTTGATCGCGCTATAAAATTCCGTGATGCGCGCCTGGGCCATCCCCACCGCAAATGCGCCCACCACTGCGCCCCCGAAGTGGCTTTCATCGTCACGAACCGGCACCGCGAGCATGATCACCGGGTAATCAAAGGCCTCGTCCGCGTGGATATCGGAAACGGTCAGCGCCTGACGTTCCGCCAGCGTCACAAAAACCGGCCTGTCCGACCAATCCGACCCCACCAGCCGCAGCACGCGCCCATCGGCAGCGGTGACCCGCCCGTCAGCGGCCAACACGATCACTCCCGTGTCGAAGCTCCAGAGCGCGTCGCGCATCGCGTCGAGCATGCGCTGTTGTCTGGCAGGATCGCCTGAGATAATGTCAGGGTCAGATGCGAGCACGCGCAAAGGCTGCGCCAGTTCGCTGATCTCACCGGCGTACTGGTTCGCCAGCAGCAACGCCAGATCACGGTTGCGATCCGCCACCAGGTCTTCTGTGAGATGCTGAAAACTGACAAAATGCGCCAGCGCGACGATGCCGAGGATGATCGCGGCGGGGATGAACGCCCAGGCGATGATCGTCGTGCGCAGCCGGCGCCTGCGGGGCCAGATCGTCATGCGTCAACCAGATCGTGTTCCAGGGCCAGCGCCACCGCCTCGGTACGGCTGGACACCCCCAGCTTGGCGAGCACATTACTGACGTGAAACTTGGCCGTGTTTGCGCTCACGGCAAGCTGTTGAGCGATCGCCTGGTTGGTCAGTCCCTTGACCATCAAGCCCAGCACCTCGCGCTCGCGTTCGGTCAGGTTGTGCCCCGGGCTTGGTGCGCGCGTATGTGCATGGATCAACGCCTGGGCCGCTTCCGGCGCGAGCGTGGTCTGGCCGCGCCGCGCCGCGCGTATCGCGTGAGCCAGTTCTTCCGGCTCCACCGTCTTGAGCAAATAACCGATCGCGCCTGCTTCAAGCGCCTGCTCGACCAGGTCTTCCTCTGGAAAGCTGGTCAGCGCGATCACCCGCGTGTCAGGATATTTCTCGCGGATCGCACGCGTGGCCGTCGGGCCATCCATCTCCGGCATCACCAGGTCCATCAGCACCACGTCCGGCGCTGTTTCCGCGCACTTGAGCAGCGCTTCTTCGCCGTTTTTCGCTTCCCCCACAAGCTCCAAATCGTCAAACGACAGCAAGAACGCTTTCAAGCCGCCACGCACGACCTTATGATCATCGACGATCAGCACACGGATGGGTTCTGGCATGGTCCTGACCTCATGAGCCGTCTATAAATACCAACACACAATAGGTGCAAGTTCCCGGCGCTGGTCTTCAGCCCTCGCTTTGGCCTCATTTCACGGCATCCAACCTCATTATACTGTTAGCATCAACGCGGTGCACTACACGGCCAGCCGGGAGTTTGCCTACCCGGATCGGTAGGTCAAAAACACCCCTCACGGACGGTTGAGAAACCGTCAAGTCCGGCAGCGCGCATCATGCGAACATAGTGCATGATTGGGGCAACGTTTTGAGAAGCACAAAGAGGAGTGCAAACCATGTATCGCAAGCTTCGCCAATATCTACCGTTCGTGTTGGTCTGCGTGCTGCTGGCGCTTGCTGTAACGCCCGCCACCGCGCAGGACGATCCCGCCGATGTCGTCACCAGCTTCTATAACTGGTACATCGATTACACGGGCTACGATGAAACCATCGAGGAATTTCGTAACCCCCTCGTCGATGGCAGCTACAAGGAACGCGAGGAACTCAGCGCCAACCTGATCGATCGCGTCGTGACGATCCGTGAAACGGAAGGTGGCTACCACTACGATCCGTTCATCTGCGCACAGGATGTGCCAGAGAGCTTCGAAATCGAGATGATCGATCACCTGACCGAATATGACGCTGCCGCGCTGGTGAGCACCTACTTCGCCTGGAACCCGCAGCCGTACCGGTTCGTGGTCGCGCTGGCCGAGGTGGACGGTGCCTGGCAGATCGAAAACGTCATCTGCCAGGAGAGCATCACCCCGCGTGGAGTCACACAGTCATTCTATAACTGGTACCTGAACCAACTGCGCCAGGGCGAAGGCGCACCGCGGCATAGCGAGATGGAATCCGGCTACCCCTTCCTGACGGGCGACCTCAACGCGCGGATCGCGGAAGCCTGGGAACAGCGCGAACCCGGCTTCGGAGACCCGGTGCTCTGCGCGCAGGACGTGCCGATCTCGACCGCGGTCAACGAGGTGCAGGTGGGACAGGACGAAGCGACCATGCTGGTACGCGAATACTTCGCGGGCAATCCGGACCCGAAGACACTGACGGTCACGTTGGTGAAGGCTGGTGAGCAGTGGCAGATCGATAACATCGCCTGCGCGGTCGCACCGGAGACGGTCGCGGAGCTGCTCTACAACGAGTTCCTGCGCTACATGCGCTACGACATGGATCGCGGCATCGACCGCACGCCGATCGCGGACTGGGCACCCTATCCCTGGGCGCAGTACATGGGCCAGGACGTGCTCGATGAACTGCTCGCAACGTACCGCAGTGACGAAGCGGTCCCGGCTGATCCGTTCCTCTGCGCGCAAGACCTGCCCGCCTGGGTGAGTGCCGAGCGGGTGACTACTGATGCCGACGCAAGCGCGACCCTGCAGATCATGGGCGCGTACGCCGCCGGGCCGGATAGCTACACGACTTACGCGCTGGCAACGGTCGAGATGACCGTCGCGCCGAACGGTGACTGGCAACTTATGGCGCTCACCTGTGCCAGGTAACATTATCCCGCATACTGCACGCCAGTGATCAAGCTGGAGTCTGGTTACCACAATCAGGCTCCAGTTTTGTCTTTCCTTCCGGATCAGTGATAGAAGTGGGAAACCGCAATTCAAAATGATTATAACTGTAGACATCGGCAGTTTCGTTGGGAAAAGCCTTACCGGTAGGTTAGAAACTCCCCGCGTTTTAGTGGAAGATCGAAGAGGACAGCGACATGAACATCGGACCCAGACATCGCAGACGAGTGTGGCTTGTAACGATCGCCCTGGTCGCCGTGCTGGTAGGCGCAACCGCCACCACACACCGCCTGGCAGCCCAGGATAGCGCGTTTGACATCGGGCAGGATTTAACCATTGCGGCGCTGCTCGAACGTGAAATTGAAGGCAGCGAGATCACGTTTGTGGAAACGCTTCCCAACGGGGCCAGCTATTCGCGGCACATCGTCAGTTACATCTCCGAAGGTAACACCATCTACGGCCTGCTGACCGTTCCGCTGGGCGATGTGCCGGAAAACGGTTTTAAAGCGATCGTGTTCAATCACGGCTTTATCCCGCCGGACCTCTACCGCACAACGGAACGGTATGTGGCCTACGTCGACACGCTGGCCCGTCATGGGTTCGTGGTGTTCAAGATTGACATGCGCGGGCACGGTAACTCCGAAGGGGAGCCTACGGGCACCTACTTTTCGCCGGCTTACACCATCGATGCGATCGCCGCGCTCAAGAGCCTGCAAACGCTCGACTTTGTCGATCCCGACGGAATCGGGATGTGGGGCCACAGCATGGCCGGGAATCTCGTACTGCGTGCGATGTTGATCGAACCGGATATCAAAGCCGGTGTGATCTGGGCCGGCGCGGTTTACAGTTACGATGACTTTACCAAGTACCGCATCTCGGACCCGTCTAGCAGGCGCAACATCGAAGAATCGCCTAGCAGAAGGCGCGGACGCGAGTTAAGAGAAGCGTACGGGGAACCCAGTTTAACCCAACCGTACTGGCGAGCAGTCTCGCTCACGGAGCACATTGAACACCTGGAGCGCCCCATCCAAATCCACCATACGGTCAACGATAGCGTGGTCAACATCAAATACTCGTTTGATCTGGTCGCTGTACTGGTAGAACACAACAAAACCTACCAGTTTTTCCAGTACGCGGGCGGCGGGCACGACATTAACTCACCATACTTCGAAGAGGCGATGCTACAAACGATCATGTTCTTCCAAAAGTACCTGTGAAGGCCTGCCGGACGCAGACTCGAGGCGAAGGTCACAACCGCTCTGCTAGGGGCATTGCTTGAGGATTGCGTCGTGGGAAACTCATCGGGTTTTGCCCTTGACGCCAACAGGAGGCTATGCTATTATTCGGCTCACTTGGGGGCGTAGTGTAGCGGTTAACATGCCGGCCTGTCAAGCCGGAGATCGCGGGTTCGAATCCCGTCGCTCCCGCACCGACCGCGCGTCATTTCCGAATGGCGCGCGTCGATTTTTTCCCCTAAAACCTCTGCAATTTCGACCGGCATCGCATCATTGTCATCCAACACCACATGAAAGTCACCGTGCAGTGCAATGGCTACCACTTGTTCGTCGTAGACAAATACCTGATCAACGATTTTGGCTAAGAGTTGTTGGCGTGCTTCATCTGGCTCATCCATTTCAGCGCATTGGTCCCAGTACGCACGGAAGTGCTTAATCAGGTCCGCTGCTTCCTGCAAATCATCGTAATCAATGGGGCGTAGTGCTTCGATTTCGCGTTCAAGCTGAACACGCTTGTCGAAATACTCATCCTTATCAATAAACCCATGATCCCAACGAAAATCAATGCGCTCGATGATTGCCTGAATCTCTTCCATACGTTGTAAGGCAGCTTCGTTCTCGACGCGGCTGCGCACTGCTTCTTCCACGCGGTCACGGAAATCCGCCGGGACTTCAAGTCCGGCCAGAATCTCAACCACCTGCTCATTCAGATCGTCTTCACGGATACTCAACTGGCCGCAATCGTCATAACCCCGTTCTTTGCACAAGCAACGATAGTAGCCCGTCGCACGCCGCTTGTCCCACATGGGGCGCATCTTGCCATAGTTATCGTCCTGCAACCCGCGCGGCATGGCCACAATGCACCGTGCACAGAACGTGCGGTCGTGCAACACGTATGTCCGCCGCCGGTTGGTTGGCATCCGGTGACTGACCATGCTCTCGCGGACCAACGCGCACGCTTCGAACAACTCATCAGTGATAAATCCCTGGTGTTTACCTTCATACCATGTCTTGCGGTGGCGACTGGATTTCTTGCCCTCACCCAGCGTGCCATTGTAAAGCGTCTCTGAGTAAGGCACCCGGCCTGTATAGACCTTGTTTTGCAGCATATCACGCACAGTGTGTTTGTTCATCGGCTGCTTGCCTGCCCGCAGTTCCTGGATCACCCGCTGCTTATTCATCCACTCCGCTATATCGGCATCACTGTAATTACCGGTTGAATACAGAATGAACGCTCGCCGCACAATCGCCGCCTGGCGCAGATTGATGTACAACCCTGCGGGGCGCTCGTCGGTGGCATCGGCCACCCGTACCAGGTCGTAACCAATCGGAGGAACACTGCCGTTGAATTCACCACGAATGGCGCGTTGATGCTTGGCGCGCTTGGCTTCGGTACTCAGGTTGCGCGAGTAGAAAGCCGAAAACACCGCCAACAACTGCTCCATCATCGCCCCATATGGTCCGGCGTCCTCATCGTCTTCGCTGAAACCTTCCACACAGAACAGCTTCAGCCCGTACTCACGGCGCAAGAGCAATTTGATCACAACCGCATGATTATGATCACGCGCCAGACGGTCGAATTTCCACATGACACAGGCATCGAATTTGCCGCGTTCAGCTGCCGCCCGCATCTGCTGGAAACCATCGCGGTCCAGACTCCAACCGTTCTTCGCACCATCCTTATACACGCCAACAACCACGCCGTCTTTTTCGGCAATGAATTGGCGGCAGACCGCTTCCTGGTCTTCCAGGCTGATTTCGTTCTGCATTTCGGATGAATACCGGGCGTAAATTGCATAACGAGTTCGTTTTTGGGTTGCCATTGTTCCATACTCCATTCGTAAAACATGTTATCCACATCAGTCAGAAAAGTGTGGGAACTCTTACCCACATTCGGAGAGTTCCCACACTACACCGCTGTTTAGCGCTCAGTCGCCTTACTCGAAAAGACTTCACGCACCTGTTCGGCCTGAACGGGATCGACCTGAACCGTGTCCCCCACCCGCCGATAGCCCATCGGCACTGCACCACTAACTAACGGCAAGGATTGTGCATAAAACGTCTGCAAGTGGGTTGTCATCGCGTCTTGCACAAGATGAACAAACGCTTGCGGAACGGCCAGAAAAGTACGCTCTCCGGCACAATACAACGTCACCCCAAACAACCCGAGAAGGACGCCATGTACGATACCCGCCAGGAGTGAGTCACGGACTAGCGATCCGTGTTTGGGGTATATTATGGTGTCAACTTCGCCTGCTTGAAGTACAGCCAGCAGTCTTTGGGGGTTGTTGTGTAGAGTCGCCACAACCTGGCCATTCAGGCCCATCACTGTGTTGCGGCAAAACTGTTCGAAGGCTTCGGCTTCCGTGGATTGACAATCGGGAAGCCAGATTACGACACGAGAAAGGGGGAATTCATTACCGTTCGCCATGCGTGTTCTCCTTATCTGGCGTGGATTCAGGATGCTTGCTGGCACGTGACTGCGGTGGGATGACGATCAAAACACCAGTCCGTGCTAAACGCCGATCTTTGCGGGGGATTGGCACGTACATGCCATCCTCCACTCCGACTTTGCCGTGGGAGAAGGTGTATTTCGCCATGCCTACACTCTCCCGACGCTCAGAACAGCAAAGCGACCCAAACCGACAGTCGAGTCAGTAGGGCCGCAGAATCCACGCAAGACAGAAGTCCCGCGATCTTGTATAATGCCATGCAGCCCGGTCACTGGCTGGATCAGTGTCGGGTTAGAGCCGTGTGGGGTGCAGCAACACTCCGCACGGTTCGCCTTGTTATTCTCAGCTAGCATCAAACTATAGCATGTTGGCCCGTTTGTCAAGCCGCCACGCGCGTCCTGAAGCGCCTGACGGGTTTTCTTGAATAAACGGTCTGTCATTTCTCACCTCTCATTTGGCGCGAAATCGCTTCCTGGCGCACCCGCCGCAGCTCATGTGACAGCCAGGTGAATACTTCACCTTCTTCACTCTGTTTGTAGAACTCCGTAATGTCCTTGCCTTTCGGCACTTGAACGGTATACACCCGGTCGGAGAGCGCTTGCAGCCTCGCGGCACCTTTAAGCCCTGCCGGGTCAACATCATAGGCCACCAGGATCAGGGGCACGGTGACGAGATCGACGATCCACCGGTCGCTCAAAGTGTTACCGGCGCTGCCCAACGATACCGCCGCGACCAGCGGCTCCGCTTCCTGGTGCGCGACCAGAGCGTCGAATTCGCCTTCACAGAACAACGCCGCACGTGCGTTAGCAAGTGCGTCACCACGATACAGGCCACTGCTGCTGCCCCCTGCGATCTGGCTATACTTGACTCGTCCCGCTAAACGGCGCACCTTCACCGCCCAGAGCGTCTCGCCGGTGAACCACGGGATCGTAATGCCGCACGGCACATTCAGTCCGGCCATCGTTAACCATTCGCGATAACCGCCGACAACCACACCTAATCGCGCCGCGCGAATGGTTTTTTCGGTCAATCCGCGTTCTTCCAGCAGGTAGGTCAGAGCGGCTTCGCCCGGCGCATCCCACAACCATTCTTCAGCCTGGTCAACGACCTCGCGCGCCGCCGTTTGCCAGTCAACAGACGGGGGCGCAGTCGCCGGAATTGAACGAACACCAGGCGCAGACGGTGTCGAGACATCCACCTGTCCCAACACGTCGACCGCTGCGCGGAAATCCAGCTTACGGTAGCGTCGCAGCCAGTCGAAGACGTCGCCGCTGATCTGGCACTTGCCAAAACAGCGAAACCCATCCGCCCACACGGCCAGACTGTACCCCTTACGCTCGCCATGAAACGGGCATTTCCACAGGCTGGCCCGCCCACTATGCACCGGCGCGGGTCCCAGATCCTGCTCGACGATACGGCGCAGATCGTGCTTTTCTTTCAATGCTTTGGTGTCGATTCGATGCATCGTTGCACCCTGATAATCAAAGTGTCACGCAAAAATGATGGTGCGACAGTGACACAATCGGGCATTGTGTCACCACCGCGTGACACATTCACTCCCCCTCAAATGGGGCTTTGTGTCACGCTCTGTGACAGATTGACACATTCGCGATTCTGTCACGCGACAGTTTGTCGGCGGACCCTATCCAATCAAACGATAGGTCTCGGCTTTACGGCCATGCTGCCCGTTGCGCACGAAGTCCTGCTCAACCCGGCCATCCAGTTCCAGCGCCTTGAGCGCTTCAATCACCGGCTTGCGCGGCGAGCGCAGCGTGCGGTAAATACTGCGCACCGACAGCCCATTAGGCTGACCGGCCAGCAAGCGCAAAATCCGCATCTCCAGCCGAGCTTCTTCGCTCTCACCCAGGTCATGCAGCAGGCGGTGAGCCGATGCGCGCCACGTTTCCACGATCTGCTGGGCGCGGTACCAGTGCGCCGCACGCACGACCGGCTTGCCCTGCCGCCGCTCGCCCAGCGCCACCCAATCCAGCGCGGCCAGAATGATGGCGACCTTCAGCGCCTGGACGTGCAACCGCCCGTAGACCGTGCGCAGCCGGTCATCCAACGGCGAATTCGGTGCGGTCATCTCGCGCAGCGCGCGTTCGTAGGCGTGCATTGGTTCCCAAAGGTCGGTCGCCACCAGCGACCAGGACTCGATGCTGGGCACCTCACCGATGGCTTCCGGTTTGGGCGGCGCGGGCAGCGCTTCATGCAACTGGCGCAATCCGCGTGCCAAGCCCTCCGGCATGGTCGCTTCCCGCGCGGCTTCCCGTTCGGCATACTCCGGCTCCGGCGTGAGCAGCACAAAACGCGCCAGCGCGCCGTTGTACCAGTCGTTGACGCTCAACGAGACGGATAATTCCGCCGGAGTCGCCGCTCCCAGGATGGAGAGCGCCGCATCCCGAATCACAACCAACCCGCGATTGTTGGTGTGCGAATCCAGGTAATCCGGGCAGTCGTAGAGCTGCATGATCAGCTCTTTCAGCCCTTGCATGTAGTCCCGGCCCATCGACTTGAACAGCGCTGAGAGTTCGTCACGGATGATGCCGCGCTGGGCTGCAAACCGATTACCTGTGATCAGCCGCTCGCGATCGCGCGCCGGGATATCCTCGAAGTTGGGCGGCAACACACCCCCCAACATGCTCATGAACGCTTCCGGTGACCCCGGCTGCGGCAGGATCATGTGCGGCATCGCCGCGCGGGCCAGGTCATGGGCGAGATTCAAACCGGCGGACTTGCGGTAGTAGGTCGATACGGCCACCAGCATCACGTAGAGGTTAGGATGGATTTTCTGCCGCCAGGGCGTGTGGATGTATAGGCGGCGGCCAATCGCCAGCGCCGCCAGCCACAAGCCCGCGCCTTCATGGAAACGCAGCGGTGTTTCATTGGCCGCGTGACTCGCCCAGGCGACGTACTCGTCCAGCCACTGCCCGACTTCGGCAGCCTGGGCGGTCTGTTCAGGCGTGAGATGGGCAGAAGGGGGTAAATCGGGTACGGTGTTGACATCACCGGAACGGAGCTGCGTGACCGGCGCGGGTCCGTTGGGATCCACCTTGATGATGGCATTCAAGCCTTCCGATCCCAGCAGCCGCCGCAGCGTGCTGACCTCATCCGGGACCGCCATGTTGGTATTGGATAGAATGAGGCGCACCGGTGGACTGCACGGCAATTCCTGCCAGTCCAGACCAACCAGCGCCCGGGCCAGGACATAAGTGTCTTGCGCGGAGAGTGTCACTTCAGGGAGTTGTTCGTCGGTCATGCGGTCTGGCTCCACAAATCATCCACACAACGCTGGCTGGTGGAGGGGGTATCATGGCATCAGCCTTTCACTCGATTGGGTCAATGGCTCAAGCGTATCAAATGGGGTGGGCCCAAAATGCGCAATTTCGGAAGTTTGGAGATTCCGGTTTTGACATTTTCCGCTTCCGATTTTGCACATCGACTTAGCAAGGAACTAACATCGCGAGGCGAGAACCACGATAGCTGCAACTGCCACCAACACGAACCGCGCCAGATTGACGCGGTTTTGATAAACGCTTATCAGAGCCGGGGAAAAGCAAGCTAGAGCGGCTGCCAGAGGGAGAACAAACCGGCCGCCAGCAGCACTGACAACACGCTGACTACCATGCCCAATCCGACCTGTAGAGGGGAGTGGTTGCCTGTCACCAGCCGCGCCCAGGCTGTAGCCAGAATCGCCGCCAGCGCGCCTGAAACCAACAGAATATTATTCAGATCACCCATCACAAACAACGCGGTGGCGATACCGGTGATGACCGCGACATGCACCGAAATCTTAGTGTAACGCGCGTTGATGGTGTATTGGATGGGCACCCACACGCACAGACACAGCAGCGAGAATACCAACCGGTGCGGCGCATCCAGGGCAAGCCCTAAACCCACACAGACCACCATACTCGCCCAGAACGCGAAGTAGATATGGTGGCGCGCTTCGCGCTGGTAAGTGTGTCTGCCCTGCCGTTTCAATCGCAGCAGCACAATCGCTGCCAGCGACAAAATGACGACGGAGATAAATGCCAGCCACCCTACCGCCGCCAGTGGATCGGCATCCTTGAGCACGATGACCAGGGTGGGAATGAAGATCACCAGGGGATGGAAGATGAGGCCGATCATCCGTCCCAATCGGTTCTGATTATGCGGCACCGGATCGGTCATAATGTCACCTGACTCAGCGCTTTCACCAGGTCGTCATAGCGGGGATTTTGTGGCCACAACGTCCTGATCTGCTCGATAATTGCCTGCCCTTGCGCGTCATCCGAAGGTATTTCACGATAGTGGTCCATGATGTTGATCACCGTCAGATAGATAGTGTGATCTACATAGAGGGGAGAAAAAGCCTGACGCCAATCAAAAACCACCTGAGATGCGGCTACGCGCGCCGTGATCCACCGCTCCACGCGCGCAATGCGACGGTACAGGCGCAACTTTTGGGGCAGCAGGACCAGCACGATCCAGCGGTGCGGAATCAGGATCACCAGCAGGCACAAGCTGCCCAACACCCCGCGCAGGTCAGCCGCGTAGTCAGAATGTATCTGCCCGGCCAGCAGGTGCGGGGGAATCAGCAGCACGGCGATCATGGCGCCCGACGCATACACGCACAACCCGGCGATCAAGGCCAGGTGTTTGCAGCGCATCGGGAACACCTGCTCGCGGCGGAACATCCACCAGTTGAAGGGGATGAGCATCCCAAACATCAGCGCCAGCAGGTACACTGACAGCACAAACCGCATCAGGTGAAACGCCTGATCCTGGGAAATGATGGCTTTGAAACTGCAAACCATAAACAAACACAACGCTATCGCCACGCCAAACGCTGCATAGATTAGCCCCCGGTGAGGTGGGCGTAGAGGAATACCCGGTTTGGAATCGTCCTGAACCATTCCCAAGCTCACGGCATAAAGTACCGCTGCGGTCAGGGTGAAGGTCGCATTCAGGAAATATGTCACCGGATGCCCATTCACCCAACCGTCGATGATGCTCCCCACGGATTCGATGCGCAGTGTGAAGACCAGCGCAATGCTTACGAAAATGGACCAGGTAAGGACCACAAACCGGTTGACGTGGTGATCCTTATGATACCCGCGCCAGAAACTGAACAGCACCAGCCCCCAGACGACACCGGCAGCGATCCAATCAGTCATGATACCCCAGACTCCCCGCAAACCGCGCCAGTTCGTCAATGCTACTGGCACGTCCGATCAGCCGGTCCATGCGATTCGCACTTACGATTTCTTTCTGCAACAACCGCCCGAAGGCTTCGGCTTCCTGTTCTTCCGGTGTATCCATCCACCGGGCAGCGCGCAATTGGCCGCAAATCGGTTCCCGAATGATCGTTTGCAGGTGCGCCAGCAGTTCCGGCGGCAGCACATCAGAGAGCTGGCGTCCGGCGTGGTTCAGCACGATATGGCCGACTTCATGCAGAATGCTGTGGATTTGATGAATACGATGCGTATGTTGATCGTAGAGGATGTAATCCGCCTCAGGGGTCTTTGCCCACAAGGCGTGCGCTTCACAGAATGGAAACTTGTGCAGGATGATCGGGCGCTGTCGTTGTTCGCTTAAATAAGTGATGAAATGTGAGAGTGTGAATTCTCGAAAATCATAGTTCAGGTGCCGTATGGCTTCAAGCACGCGCTGATCCATCGTATTCATTTTTCCCCTTAGTCCCGAATCGTTACAGCCTCCTGCCATGATGATGTGCCGACTGTAGCCTGAAATTACGCCCCATCAAACAGTACTCTAGGAATACTTTCACGAAGCTATTGGTGCTTACAGTGCTTCATCCAGTTCTTCAGGAAAGCCAGGTACGCGGCCTGTTTCCCGCCGTTCGCGTTCTGCCGCTTCGACCCAGGCGATCACCCGCAGTAAGTCTTTTTGGGACGCTTCGGAAAGCTGCGATGCCCGGAACGTGATTTCGGCCACGCTCTCCGTTTTGGCCGCCGGTTTTTCGTTCAACATGGCATAACACTCGTCCAGCGATGAGCATTCAAAAAAACTCAGCGGAACATCAAAGAAGCGACATATCTCCTGCAACGTGGGCAGTGTGGGGTTTTTACTGCGACCGGTCCGCATCTGGTTGATCGTGGCATGGCTGATCCGGACGTGATCGGTGACCTCCTGCGTGGTGTAGGGCCGCCCATCGGGATGGAGAATGTTGTCGAACAGGAAGTTGATCAAGTCTTTGAGCGGTAGCGGTTCCTGATCGCGGCTCATGGTCATGGTCCTCCAGCAACGTTGGCGCGCAACGTGCCAACATGCATGATAATTCTAGATCTCTCTAGATAATCATATCTTCAACAACCGCGATTTCAAAGTACATTTTTCCTATTGGTACTATCAATTTACATGATTATTCTATAGAAAGTTTCTGTTTATAATAGAATCTATAATGCACAGCGTCAACGCCTGGAGACATGTCCCGATGTCTCTCCGGCGGCTTTTTGAAGGGACAAACCTCTTGACCATCAATGTAGCAGTGATTGACGACCATGACGTGATTCGTTCTGGTATCCAGCAGATTCTTTCGACTGTCCACCATGCCCGGTTCATAGGTGGCTTCCCCGATCTGGAGGCGTTTCGTCTCGATCCCGGCAGTTCGCGTATCGACGTCCTGATCCTGGACGATACCCTGCCCTTCTCCAGCGTTTACCAGGCGGTCCGCCAGCTTACGGCGGAATATCCACATCTCGCCATGATCATCCTGGGCTGCAAACTGAACGCCGGGAACATGCAAACCCTGGCCGAACTGGGCGCAGCCGGGTTTATCTGCAAGTACGACTCGCTGCGCGATATTCTCTCGACCGCCATTCGGCAGGTGCACAAAGGCCAGACCTATCTTTCGCCAGAGGCCACGTTTATCAAACGTGACGCAGACTCGCTCCAATCGCTCAGCCCGCGCCTGGAACAGGTTCTGATCTTGATAGAGCAGGGATTATACGTGCAGCAGATCGCGCAAGAGCTGGATATCAGTGACCGGGCGGTTTATTCGGCGCGCAGGCGTCTGCGCGCGATCTTCGACGCCGCCACCGATGCACAGATGATCGCCAAAGCGATCCGCGCGGGGGTACTTGACTCCAACTGACTCGGCGACCTCCACCGATAACATCCGGATTCACCCTTCATCTGGGATCGGCGCAGACCGCTTGACTTGCGTCTGATTCCGGTAATTTTGCCCCCTACTACTTCCGAAATTCTCCCTGAATTCCGCTTGCCGCTGTGTTACGCTTGATTTGACGATCTCGCTTACCAATGGGTATCAGCATGGCGATCAAGATTGCATTGGCGGACGACAGTGACCTCACCCTTATCGGCATACAGTCAATACTCGACCGGCACGACGCGTTCCAGGTCGTGGGAACCCGGCTGGTTTTCTCCGAATTCATCGAACTGATCACGGCTACCTCGCCAGATGTCATCTTGCTCAGTGACCGGCTTGAGCCGGACACCCACGTACTGACCCTCATCCGGACTATCCAGGAAACGACACCCCAGGCGCGGCTGCTGATCCTGGGCCATCTCACCAACGGATTGGTGATCCATGAACTGCTGAACTGCGGGGTGATGGGGTATCTCTACCGCTATGACCGGCTCGAAGACTGCCTGGTGGAAGCCATTCACACGGTCAAACGGGGCAAACCGTACTTGTCCCCGTCGGCCAGCACCGCTTACCTGCTGGCGGCGAATGCGGACAATACCGGTTGGCAGTTAGGCGCTGAAGCGTACACGGTGCTGCGCCTGATCGCCGAAGGCCACCATCCCCAAGAAGTGGCTTTTATGCGTAAAGTGCCGGTGCGCCGGGTTTACCGGGTCGTGGCCCGGCTGCGACGCCGCTTTGGAGCCAGGACCAATCCTCATCTCATCGCGCGCGCTGCCGAAGAAGGATTTCTTTTCTGAGTGCCTGGGTTCTCGACACAACTCGCCCCCGACGTCCGGTGTAAAACCCCGGGCGTTTTCATTGGGGGGAACTTTTGATCTGCCGACCGGCAATTTTGCCACTTCCAGCGTGCAATCCTACTGTCTGGCCAACACTCCATTCCGGTACGATGAGAGTTGTTGTCCATCGAGTTCACGGAGTTTTTGTATGGCCCGTATCCTTTTTCTGGGTGTTCTGGTCGCAGGGCTGGCAGCTTGCGGTGGTGGCAGCGACGATGACTCGCCGCCGGCTGAGATCACAGCCACCGCCACCATGACTGCCACGGCGACGGTGGAGATCACTATCCCGCCGACCGCTACGCCAACATTGACGCCTACCGCGTCACCCACTCACACACCGTCACCGGCACCGACGATTACGCCTACCCTGGCCGTGCGCATATTGGAGGTCACGGCTGTGATGCCGGGCGTGGCAGATCTGGCAGTAGAGCCGTTAGCTACTTCTGATGCGCTGCCACTGGATGAGTGGGTGCGCTTCGAGTCAGATCACCCTACGTTGGATTATGTGAGCGGCGAATGGGTCGATATGTGGTCGTGGTCCGCCGGGCAAAACGAATACCGCTACAGCGTGGACGCGGACGCCGTTGTGCGCCTGGACTTCGAAGGCGAAGGCGTGCGCGTGTGTTACGTCGCCTTCTGGAACGGTGGCATCTGGGACGTGGTCGTAGACGGTCGCGTCATCGGCTCAGTGGATGCCTACTCCGCCGAAGCGCACTTCACCTGCACCGATACGTTTCCCGTTGAAGCCGGATCACATACGCTGCTGGTGCGCAATACCGGCGAACGTAACCCGGCCAGTTCGGACACCATGCTCGCGCTGGACGCGGTGCTGACGTATCACAGCAGTGCGTCGGCAGTCCTTACACCTGCCGCCTCATACACGCCAACCGCAGAACCACAGCCCGCGCGCCGGGTCGAACTCATCCAGGGACCGCCAGCCATTCAGCCGACCGCGACGGACGCCCCGCCGGAACTGGTGACGGTCGCGGTACTCATCGCTTACGACGAAAACGCCAACCGCTCAGTAGACCCGGCGGAAGGCGTGCGCGGTATTCCCGTGCGGCTGGTGGATGTCGCCACCAACCGCGCGCTGGCCCAGGCTTTCACCGACGAGTCGGGGTATGCGCGCATCCAACTGCGGACCAACGCGCAGGCCAGCCTGGTTGTGCCGTACTTCGGTCAGTCGTGGGACGTCTCACGCCGGTGGGGCAGCGGTGATTCTACCTTTACGCTGCTGCTGCCCGCAGGCAACCAGCCCGGCCTTATTCCTTAGAGGTACAGAACATGAAGCGCAACCGTAAATGGATCGCCCTCATCCTGGCAGTGTCGATGCTGATCATCTCGGCGCTGGCCTGCGCAGGTACGGCGCAGAATCTGCGCATCGATGGGCTGCCGCAATATGTATGCCCGTCCAGCACGCCGCGCCCGACGCATACGCAGCCCGCGACCAGTCGCCCATCGTGGCCGCCGTATTTCGCGTCCAACCTGAGCTGGTACCAGGTCGCGCCCAACTTCAACACGATCTACGCGCAGTGGACCGGCCAGAATGCCGGGACAGTGTACCTGTCCTACTCCGGCAGCATGACAACCTACCCGTACTACTGGCCCGGCAGCGGCGGCTATATCGCAGTCGATACCATCCCCGGCCCGACGCGCACCAACCTGTACGCCATCACCATTCCGGCCAGCGTGACCTACGCTTCGGTCAGTATTTATGCGAGTGGCGTGCCCGGGTCAAATCGCAGCTACGGCGTGACGCGCGTAACATATAACATCTACCCGAACCCACTCAACCCGCCGCCGGGTGGCGCGCCGGGCAGCATCACGCCTACCCCGCGCCCGACCTATACGCCCTGGCCGACGCCAACCCAGTATGTGCGCACCAATGACTACTTCGTCGGCGATGCCATTTACACCGCAGAGCAGCCTTCGGGCCTGCGCCTGCGTTTCCGCCTGTCAAGTATCAGCGACCTGCCAGCCGCAGAACCCGACGCGAGTGGTCAGCCACAGTCGATCTTCATCTGGGAGTTCGAAGTCAAGAACGTTGGCTCGGTGGAATATGACATCTTCCCGGCAGGCCAGATGTACGTCAGCACCATCACGCTCCCAAACGGTATGGAGAGAGAGGGCGTCTGGGGCGCGAGTATCGCGGCGGCGGAGGAAGCCGGGTTCACGCCCAACTACGAATTGACCGATGTGCAGCCGGGAGAGGCCAGGACCTTTACGCTGGCGGCCTACGGTCCGCAGGGCACGGCGCGCCGTATCTCGTATGCGCTGGACGTGACCGCCCGTGATGGCCTGAACCCCACCATCGTGCCGGGTCAGAACATCGTGTCGTGGATCAACGAAGTCAACACCATCTGCACCGGCGACATTGCTGAGCCGTAGGAGATTTTATGCCCTGGGTTGATGACGTACTCAACGGGCTGGAAGTCCAGATCGACAAGTTGTGGTACGACCTGCTGCACCTGCTGGCGGTGGCGGGTTGGACGCTGCAAAAGGGCCTGTTCATGATGGGCCACGCCATCGAACTCGCCAACCTGTGGCTGGCTGAAAACGCGTTCGCGCCGCTCATCACACAGACCAATAGCCAGATGCGTGTCACGGCCAGTCTCGCCTTTGTAATCGCCCTCATCGTGTTGGGCATCACCTACCTGCTGGCAGCGTTTGTGAAGCTGGATGTGGTCAGCCCGCGCAGCGCGATTGGCTGGTATCTGGCGGGCGTGGTGTTCTTCCAATTGGGGCCAACCCTCTACCAGGGGATGCATGACTTCCGCCGTGACCTGAGTTCGGGGTTCTACAACGTGGCGCTGGACAGTATGCAAGGCGCGGGCAGCCCCTTCAGTTCGCTGGGAGCCGTAACCAGCAGTGACCTGCCACCACTCGAAGCCTGTGATGCGCTAGGACCGTACCTGCCCGGCGCGACCATGACGCCCTTCGGCTCCGGCGTGGATGGGCTGGACATCGCGCTGGCCTACCTGCTGGCCGACGGGCAGGACGTGATGGGTTACCCGCCGCCGGTGCCGACCGCCTGCTTCCAGCCACGCGGCGCGCTGTACGATCCCGCTCTGCCCACCCACTGGCAGTTCTACGAGGACTCGTACTTCTACGTCGGCAGCAGTTCGCAGTTCTTCGGCGATCCGCTTGGGGAGGAGGAGCGGAAAGAGTCAATTGATAAAGCTGGAGCCGCGCAGTTCCGCATCTTCTCCGCCTGGCCGCTGGTCACCTTCGGCGTGGTTGAGCAGCTCATCTTCCTGCTGCTAACCATTGCCCAGGGTTTGACCTTTGTTAGCTTCAGCGTTGCCATACTCTTCGCCTTTTTCAAAAAGACGGAAGTCATCGCGCGTTCGATTCTTGACATGTGGATCGAACTCATCATCCAGACGATCGTGATCGCCCTGATGCAGTCATTGATCGTCTCGTTCCTGCTTGGCGCAGCCGCGACCCAGAATGCGCTGGTGGTCCTCGGCGTGAGCCTGCTCTGCACGATCTTCATCCTGGTCCTGCTGTGGAGCGGCATCAAGGCGGTTTGGAACAGCTTCAACCGGCTGTTCGGCGCGATTGGACAGACCACCGGCGGCGTCATGGCAGCGCCCGGCACGGTGGGCCTGGGTTTGTCCGGGGCTGGCGTCGCCGCAGGTGTCGGCGCTACTGCTGCGGCGGTGAATGTCGGCAGCAGCGCGCTGGCCGGAGCCACCGCTGTCCAGAGCGGAGCGACCGTATCGCAGACTGCCGGTGTGATGCTGGGCGGCTCGCGGCGCTTGCAGAGTGCCGCGCGCACGCTGGCATATCTACCCGGCACACGCAACACGCCTATCGGCCAGATGGCGGACGAGTTCACCGAAGGCTCAGTGCTGCGCCAGGTCGGGCAGAGCATCCCGCTGGTGGGGGGCGTCGCCGGGCCGGTCATCGGCGCGAGCCTGCTCAGCGACCGCAGCGAACAGCGCAAACGCAAGCGCAGCATGAATCTGCCTGCTGAGCCGGAACCGGCTGAGCGCGACAACACGGAAATGCCGGAAACCCACCGTGCTCATCTGCGTCGCACCGGCACCTTCACGCCCATCGATGACGTGCCACCGCCCACCGTAATTCGACCGCCTGCCGCTGGCGACCCCAGCGAGGAAATCGAGGAGAAGGTCAGCGCGGTGGGTGCAGATATCCGCTCGCAGGCAGGCCAGGCTAAGATCGACCAGGATCGCGCAGCCTACGCCTCCGACATGCACGGCGAGGAAGTCGAAGACCGCATCACCACGCTGGGCGCGACGCTGCAAGCCGGGCAGACGCAACAGGTAATGGGCCTGATGCGCGTTGAAGGTGCGGATAATGTCGCCGGGGTGATGGCTGACTTCATCTCGCAGATGCGCGTCCAGCGCACGCTGGATGGGCAGCCGGTGGCCGGTGGCGCGGACCACTTCACCGTTGCGCAGGGTGTCGCGCGCGCAATGGGCGTCACGCCGCAATCCGACGACCGCGCCCCGATCCAGGGCGATGTCGCGCGGTTGGGTATGTTCGGTGATATGGCGCTGCGCCTGGGACTGACCGGCCAGCAGGCTCAAACCGTGATCACCGAAGTCAAGAACTCCCCGACCGGCCAGCTTACCCCGCAGACCCACACCATGCTGGTCGAGCAGGCGCGCGGCACGCTCAATATGGGTTGGGAAGGCGCACAGCAGGCGGTCAGCGCCCTGCAACGCGCCGCCGTGATGCTGCCCAACGCTATCACCGCGCGGGGCACGGCGGCAGTGCCCAATGTCACCGTTGCTCCTAATGTGCAGGTCCGGGTCGATGCGCCTGTCCCACCACGGTCAGGCGCTGCTGCATCGGGTGGGCTTGATGATGCGATGAAATCCCAGGCAGCGCTGGTGGGCAGCCAGGCCGGAACACAGCGAGGTGAAGCATGAGTGAACACCTGACGTATCACACCATTGAAGAACTGCGGGCGCTGAGCATCGAGGACCTGCGCGCGCTGTGGGAACTGGTACCTACCGACCGCCAGCACCGCTATCAGCGTGTCTACCAGCGTGAAGTGCGTACTAACGGGGCGTCCGGCTCGGACGCGCTCGAACAGCAGGTCGTGACCGCCCTCATCCAGCGCTACGACGATGGCGCGCTGGTGCCGATTGGCGCACGTTGGGCGAAAACCCCGGCACGTATCCAGCAGGCGGTGAGGGAAGGCGAATCGCTGACGCCACCCGAAGCGGAGTTTACACCGCCTGCGACCAACAAGACCCAGGTGTTCCTGATCTTCGGTGGCGCGGCGCTGTTCCTCGTCTTTTTTGTATTCCTGCTGCTCTCGCGGCGCGGCGGAGATGATCCTGAACCGGTGACGGATACCGGGACCATCTCGCCCTATGCCACGCCGACGCTGCGTTACACACCTTCGCCGACGCCGATTGCGCTCGAAGAGCAGGATGTCATCATCCGCGACGGGGTGCGCGACCGTGCCCCGGCTTATCCGGTCAATTTGCAGGTGTTGCCTGCCGGGCAGGCGCAGCCGCGCGTTTTTGTCGTGCAGCGGCGCAAAGTCGCAGTCTCCGAATGGGAATATGACGCCAACCCAGACACGGCGTCCTTCATTCAGGGCTTGAGCGTGCGTCCGGTGATAGGCGTGCCCTGGTCGCCGGAAAACGCGGCGCTGTTCGAATCGCTGGGACCGGGAGCAACGTTCAGCATCCGCCTGAACACCGGTGCGGTGCAGCAGTTTGACTTTGCCAGCAAGACCGAGGTCAGCCGCAGCGACACCAGCGCCTTTCGCCAGATTGAGCCGGGGTTGGTGCTCGTGCTGATCGGCGAGCGGGATGCGCGCGGCGCGCCAACGGCCACACGCCTGCTGGTGCTCGCCACCTACCCGCCGGAGCAGGAACTCGCGCGCGATGATGTGTTGGTGGCTGATCTGCTGGACCTGCCGGTAGTCGATGTGACGCCCACACCGCCACCACCTACCGCCACACCGCTCCCGGCACGTGATCTGCTGCATCTGGACGTGATCTCTGTTGTCACAGTGGAAGGGAGAATTACCGTTCAACTCCGTGCCTACAACGGCCAGCCGGAGCCGGTGGACATCGGACCGGAAGATATCGCCATCGCGTTTGGCTATGCCCCGCAGCCGCCCGGCCCCTGGGTACCCGCTGATGGGTTGGATCCGTTCACGCTGCTGCCCGGCCAGGCCGTGGACCTGACGCTGCATTGGGTTTGGGCAGGTGAGCCGTATGCAAATCTGCGTGTTGGTGAGTATCAATACGCGGTTCAAATCGAATAACCAATTCGTTAGTGGTAATGCTTCGACTGCTAAGGCATGGAAGGGCCATCAAACATTTTTACTATTACCCATTTAGCCACTACCTTGCTATACTTAGAGCAGATGTTCGAAAATGTGCCAAACCAGTATTGATCGATACGAAATGAGGGCCTAGCGATGGTCAACGTAAGTGTAAAACCGGATTGTGGCAATGCGCCCAAGAAATTGTTTCTCCGCGACTATTACGTCGCGCTGGCTAACCACGACCTGAACATAGTTCTCGAAAGTGTTGCCGATGATGTTCATTGGGATAGGGTTGGAAAGCAAAACATTAAGGGCAAAGCCGAATTCGAGCGTGTTTTGGAAGAACTGTGGGACAGAAACCTGGAAGCGGTGACGATCGACAATATCATCACGCATGGCAATGTGGCTTCCGTCAACGGTACGCTGACTGAGGTTCAGGGCGCAACCTATGGGTTTTGCGATGTCTACGCTTTTACTAGTTTTGCTAAAAACGCCAAAATCAAAACCATCACCTCATACCTGATCGAACAAGGTGAGCGTTAGACTTCGGGCACAGCTGCGCTGGCCGAATTGTATATCGTTCGGTTCTGAGAGAAGAAAACACGATTCATCAGGGTGTAAAAACAGCCCTGGCAGGCTATCTAGGACTATAGCTTATTTCTCTCGGTTATGTTTGGCTCGTTGTCGACAGGCATTAGAGCAATATATACGTCGCCGCTCATCAAGAGATCCGGTCCGATTGTCCTGTAACGAATCATCTGGTTTAAGTTCTTCATACCACAGATCGGCTTGCATCTCACGGTGGACAGCGGTGTATCGCAGCCGCCCGGGCCCCTGGGTACCCGCTGATCGGTTGGATCCGATTACGCTGCTGCCCGGTCAGGCCGTAGACCTGACTTTGCATTGGGCCTGGGCAGACGAACCCTATGCCATGCTGCGGTTCGGGGTGTACCGGTTATGCCTTGCAGCTTGGAACATGACAACCTTGCATTGATCACAAATTGTTGGTGTTTCACAGTCGGCCTTTCCGGTCGGCTGTGTTTTTTCTGACCCAGGCCAGATCGGATTTTTACATCTGGAACCGGTCAATTTTACATACTCAAAACGGTAATCCTCCGCATGTTCGACCCCCTCGCTTTGCTATCCTGAGATTGTCAGATGGGCGGGGTGGCGTGGTCGTAACGAGACCCCACACATCCAGGAGGAAAACAGCGTCTGAGCGCGCGACTCCCACCCCGCCCCTGGCACACTCGTTCACCATCCACACGTGGAGGATTATTACCGTGTCCCTGTCTCAAACGATCGAACAGTGGTTCGCCGAAGCGCAAGCAGTCGCCCAACTCGTCGCCCCGATGGCCGCGTTTCTGGGGATGATCGGCCTCGGCATCATGTACATGGGATCGTCCTGGCCGATCATCTCCCAATGGAAGCAGGACAACCCACGCGCTGCCAACCAGGTGGTGGTAGGGCTTCTGTTCGTCATCGCCGCGTCCACCGTCGCCAGCCTCATCTCGTTCTCTTAGTCCCCTACCCGCCCCGCTATTTGCCCCTGCAAGAGCAGCCGGTGTCTTGCTGGCTGCTTTTGCTCAGGGGACAAGGAAGCAGTAATGGCCGCAGACATCAAATCGCATGTGCTCCGCCGCGACGAAAAGGGGTTCATGGGCATCCCCTTCAAACGCCTGCTGCTGGGCGGCGTCAGCGGCGGCATGACGCTCATCATCGCCCGCTTTGCGGTGGACAACCTGGCCTTTGTCCTGGCCGTACTCACCTTCATCCTGGCTCTGACCCTGACCGCCCCGCGTGGCGGGCTGCCATTGTGGCAGCGCCTGCTGTACCGGATGCGCGGCAGCCTGATGCTCGCCGCCGAACGCAAACCCAAAAGCATCGCCGGTCGCCTGGGTGCGACATTCGACATGCCCACCGGCCTGGTAGCGCTCGACGCCGGTGTGGTCTTCGCGCCGCCGGAAGGTGACGTCGAAGCCGACATGACCGAGTGGATCACCTTCGCCCACGCCGACGAAGCCGACCACGACAGCGGACTGGTGTTTGTCGAGAAACCACTGGAAGGACAGACCTGATGGCCGACCAGCATACCCCGGTTCGCACCTTCCTGATTGAACCGTTTGACATCATGCTGCACGCCACCGAAGAAGGCGTGCAGGCGTTGCAGGCGCGTTTCGCCACCTGGCTGCGCACGCTGCCCGGTCCGGCGCGTTTCTTCTGCTGGCAGACGCCCGCCAGCCTGGACGAGAAAATCGCCCAGGTCAGCCGCGCCGCCCGTGAAACAAAAGACGATCAACGGGCCACCCTGCTGATGGAATACCGCCGCCACTATGAACTGCTGGAAGCCGAAGCCGACTACCAGCGTACATTGTGCGGCATGGCGTTGTGGTCGGACGAAACACCGCGCGCCCTGGAGGGTGGCATGGGTTCCGCCTTTGACACCCCGGTGTTCGAAGCGCCGCTGCCGCCGCTATTCGAGGGGCGCTACGAGCTGCGCGAATCATCCCTCTGGCACCTGGCTCCGGTCGGGCGTCCCGGCGGGCGTCCGTTAATCGCTGTTCTCACCAGCTACGAGTTCCTGCCTGCGGCGTGGAACTTCTTCCGCCCCCTCGCCTCTGTCTTGCGCCTGAACATCCCGCTCGCGCTGGTCGTGGACATCCCCAAAACCTTCGAGCGCAACGCAGCGGTCGATGCGGTGGAAAACATCATCGCCGCCTACCAGGTGCATCTTGCCAGTGTAACCGGTGAAGACAGCCGCTCGGTCACGCGCATCAACGACTGCCGCCGCACTTTGCAGGAGATCAATGCCGGGGATGCGCTGCACCAGGTGCAGATCAGCATCGCGGTCTTCGCACCGGACCTGGGCACGCTCAAGCGCCGCGTGCATGAAGTGATCAACGAAACCCGTCCCTGGTTCCTGCTGCGACAGGAAGTAGGCGAACTGCTGTCGCGGTCGGTGCAGTTCTTTTCTCATGCGCCGAGTAAGCTGATCAGTGTTCCGCCCACCACCTGGCCGGTCACGTCACGCGAACTGGCGCTGATGCTGGCTCCGCTGGGCTACCGCAAGCTCTCGACCACCGATGGCGTCTTGCGCGGCGAGGCGGTCGGTGCGTCTTACCCGGTATTTCACAACTCCTGGCGCGACAAACGCGCCACCCACGAGGTGTGGGTCGGTCAAACTGGATATGGGAAGACGTTCCTTCTGAATGGCTATCTTTCCCGCGAATACGCCGAAGCGGGCATCCCGTTTGACTTCCTGGAACCGATGGGACATGGCCGCCACATCGTTGAAGCCTTCAACCTGCCCTGGTACGTGCTCAGCGCCCAACACACCTGCCTCAACCCGCAGGACGTCATGTTCCCGACGCTCATCGAGCAGAAGTCACACACCATCCGCATCTACGAAACTGTGCTCGGTCGTCAGCTATCCGGCGGCCAGCGTGAAAACCTCGAGCGTGGTCTGCTCGGTGAAGCGCTCGAAATCCTGTACGCGGGCTTCGGCGACCTGGAAGCCATCTCGCCCGACATCACACCCACCTGCGAGACCGTCTGTGACGTGCTGGCCGGGTTGGGTGACAAACCACACATCCAGCAGATCGCACACGACCTGGCCGACGAAATCGCCGGGTTGTGTACCGGGTCCGGTCCCTGGGCGAAGTTCCTCAACGGGCACACCACAGTGGACTTCGGGCGCGGCGGCAGGCAGCAGATTGGACCACGCGTCTTTTCGTTCCACGAACTGGAAGGCGACCCGGTCATGACTGCGCTGGCCTACGCGCAGGTGCTGTCGGCCATCCGGCGCGACAGCCTGTACGACGAACAGCCGCGTATCATCGCGGTCGATGAGGTCTACCGCCTGATGCGCCACCCGTCGATGCTGGACTTCCTGATCGAGGCCGCCAAGACCTTCCGCACCCGCCGCAAGAAATTGATCGTGATCGATCAGCAGATGAGCATTTTTCTCGAAGGCAAGGCGCGGCTGGTCTTCGAGAACTGCCCGATCCGCGTCATCTTCTCGCAGCGCCAGGGCATGAACGTCTTCCGCGAGGATGCGGCGTTTCAGCACCTGAACCAGCATCACCGGGACATCATCGCCAGCCTGCCGCGTTTCCAGTACGTGCTGGACATCCAGGACGAAGGCATCTGGTGGCTGCTCAACCGCGCCCCCCTCTCGGAAATCGCTCGCTTTGGGACCACGTAATGGAGCAGCTATGGTCAGACACCCCAGCACCAGCCCGTTCAAAGCCATGGAAGAAGAGGCATATCACGCATTCCTGGAGTGGCCCGTCTGGTTGGTCCTTCGAGAGAAAGAACTCGCGGCGTACCTGGCCGCGCATCGACCGCAAACGAACCCGCGAGCAGCTTCGGCTGCTGGTGCGGGTGAGCAATCACCTGAGGAGAAGTGAAATCGATGACCGGTAAGTTGATGATTCTGGAATCCGCTGCCAAAGCCAAAAAGATCGCCGCCTTCCTGGGCGACGGATGGCGCGTGGAAGCCACGCGCGGTCACGTCCGCGACCTGCCCCAGGACAGGCTGGGGGTCGACGTCGAGGCTGACTTCCGCCCGTTGTACGACGTGCTGCCGCGCCAGGCGAACACCGTCCGGCGGCTGCTGAAAGCGATCCGGGAAGCGGAAGCAGTCTACGTCGCAACTGACCCCGACCGCGAAGGTGAGGCGATCGCGTGGCACGTGCTGCAACTGGCCGACCTGCCACCTGACAAGCCGGTGTATCGCGTCACCTTCACCGCCATCACCGAAGACGCGGTCAAAGCGGCGATTGCACAGCCGCGCCCGCTCGACGTGAACCTGGTCGAAGCGCAGCAAACCCGCCGCATCGTGGACCGGCTGGTCGGGTATCTGGTCTCACCGGTAGCCTGTCAGGCGCTGGATGGCCGTTACTCTGCTGGGCGGGTGCAGAGTGCCTGTTTGCGCCTGGTGATCGAGCGGGAGCGGCAGATCGCCGCCTTCACGCCTGAAGCCTATTGGACGCTGGACGCGCTCTTGAAAGCCGACACCAGCGACTTCCCGGCGCGACTGCACACGGTCAGAGGGCAGACCGTCGAACGCCTCAGCCGCGAACAGGTAGACGCGCTCACCGGTGGCCTGCAAAACGCCGCGTTCTGGATCGGAAGCGTCAAACAGAGCGAGCAGCGCCGCAACCCTCACCCGCCTTTCACCACCAGCACCTTGCAGCAGGCGGCGAGCCAGGCGTTGGGGTTATCGCCGGAACGCACGATGCAGATCGCCCAACGTCTCTACGAAGCCGGGCAGATCACATATCACCGTACCGATGGCGTGGACGTCGCGCCCGAAGCGCAGCGCGCGGCCTTGCAGCACATCGCCCGCACGTTTGGCGGCGACTACGTGCCCAACCAGCCGCACACCTACCAGGCCAAAGCCAAACACGCCCAGGAAGCGCACGAGGCGATCCGGCCTACCGATGTGACGCGCGTTCCTGATGAAATTGAGGGGGACGGAGCAGCGCTCTACACCCTGATCTGGCAGCGGTTTGTCGCCTCACAGATGGCCCCGGCGCGCTATGCGGTGCAGGTCGCTGAGATTCTCGCCGGAAAAACACACGGCCAGCCCTACCCGCTGGCGTTCCAGGCCAAAGGCCGCCACCTGACCTTTGACGGTTTTCTCAAGATCTACCAGGAACCGCCCGATCCGGATGCGGAAGCCGAAGACACCGCCAATCTGCCGCCGCTGCACGAAGATGCCGCGCTGCGCCTCGTCGAGTGGCAGCCTGCCCAACACCAGACCAAAGCACCGCCGCGTTTCACCGAAGCGTCGCTCGTGCGCGAGTTGGAACGGCTGGGTATCGGTCGTCCGTCCACCTACGCCAGCATGGTCCAGACCCTGAAACAGCGCGCATACGCCAAGCTCCAGAAAAAGCGCCTGGTGCCAACCAGCACCGGCACGATTCTGTGTGACTTCCTGGTTGAGCACTTCCCGGACCTGTTCGCGGTTCCCTATACCGCCCATCTCGAAGAAGCGTTGGATGCAGTCGCGCGCGGCGAAGCAACGCGCCTCAATGTGTTGAAAGCCTTCTGGTCTGACTTCACGCCGCAGTTGGGCGCAGCCGGTCATGCGGCCCAGCAGCAGACCAAAGCCCGCCACCCCACACCCCAACCGACCGGCGAAAGCTGCCCGGCCTGTGGCGGCGACCTGGTCGAGCGCAAGGGCAAACACGGCGCGTTCATCGGCTGCATGAACTATCCCGACTGCGGTTACACGCGCGGTCTGGAACACAAGCCGGTCACGCTGCGCGGCGCATCGAGCTAAGCAGGAGTGTGAATGATGACTTACGCTGACTATCCGCCCGAACCGCCGCCAGACTACGATTACGAACCGCCGCCGGATGCTCTGCGCTTCATGGATGAGCCGCCGCCGGAAGCCTACGACTATGAACCGGAGCCGTTTGTGGTCTCGCCGGACCAGCAGTCACTGCCCGGCTTTGAGCCACCGCCCGACCCGCCCGCGCAAGACGCGTGGTCGTGGTTGGATGCGCGCTTCGTCGGGCTGGAACAAGTCGACGCGGGTGGCGAAGTCACCGGTTATGAGGTCGGCTGTGTGGACCTCTATGCCGACACCTTGTCCGGTGATCTGGGCGGCACGTTTCTGCGCGTGCAGGCGTTTGGTCCTGACGAACTCGACCAGGCGGAAGACCTGTTCAACCGCCTGAATGGTTACGCCAGCGAGAAAAACATGGCAGCGCACGACCTGCCCGGCCTGGCTGAACGCGCAGCGGACAAGATCGCCGGGCGTGAAAGACTGGACACCCCACAATGGCGCGCGCTGACGCCAAGTGAATACGCGCTGTTCGAGCGTGAGTTTGGGCTGGCCCGTGATCCTGAGCCGGACATCCCGCCTGAATATGCCCACGACGAGCTGCTGCGCGCGGCTTACGAGTTGGGCGGTGTCGCGGTCGAAATGGACGCCGATCCGGACTACTTCCCGGCAGCGCAGGCGATGGAAGAGGTTGGGCTGTCCGCCGATGGCTTTGATCCCGACCGTGATCCGCCGCCGTTCTACGACGCGGCCACGAACACCGCCTATTGGATCGGCGTCTACCAACCCGACCCGGATGACCGCGAAGTCTGTGTTGCCAGCATTCTGTCGCTGACGCGCGATCCCGATTCCGGCGCGTATGAAGCGCAGCTTGCGCCGTGTGTGGTCGGCGATTGGGATAAGGCGTATGAAGCCAGTGAACATCTCATCGGCATCGCCGAACGCAGCGATGACATCGAGCGCGTTTTCGAGGCCGCTGAGGGCATGGCGATTGCATCCCAGCAGCGCGACGAATGGCAGCATGAGCGCGGGGTTGAGCTTGAACCCGATTCGGCCCGTGACATCGGCGAGTATGCCGCCCGTCAATGGGAGCTGGACCTATGAGTGATCTGAATACCTCTTTCACTTTCCGGCTGACCCATGAAGACAAAGCGGCGCTGGCCGACTTTGCTGCACGGTTGGGGTGCGATCGCGGTGCGGCACTACGGCGGATGATCCGGCAGTCGCAGCCCAACCTGACCCATAATGGTAACGGCCAGTTCGCCGCCAATGGGCAAACCTTCCAACTCAAATTGCAGCCGGTGGAGGCTCCGATGGAGCGTGTAGAATGACCGACGAACAGACGATGCCCCGCAAAGAATTTCCCAACGGCGATGCCGCGCTGGATGAAGGCGATGGGTTGGTATACCACACGGCAGATGCGGCCTACAGTGTCGAGCTTGACCTGCCACGCCCGTTGAGCGACGAGCCGTATGGCGTGGACCTGGTGCGCATGACGCACGACGCGGAAGGACAGGAACGCCAGCAGCGCCTGACGCTGGCCGAGTACCACTCGCAGATGGCGGCGGAGGAACACGTCCGCGAGGTCGAGCAGACGCTGCTGGACCAGGGGCGTGACGGACTGGATGCTGAGATGAGCCTGGTGGCCGCCATGCTGTATGAAACTGACGAACCGCTGTACCTTGTCGGGCTGTATCCACCTGCCCTGGATGCCGGTTCCGCCACGCTAAACGTGCTGCGGATTGATGGCGAACAGCTGGACATTGCCCCAGTGGCACGTGGTCCAGTCACGGAGATGGCCGCCATCGAGCAGCGCCTGTTTGACATCCAGGCGGAAGGCGATACCGACGTCTTCCTCAAAGCAGCCACGGCTGAAGCGGTGCGCGCGCGTACCCTGGCTCCCAACACCCCCTTGTTTGCTATGGAAGGAGTCGAATTGACGGTAAATCCATTACCCGCATTTGAAACTGGGAACACGCCGCCTGAATGGGAAGACCATCCCGACTGGCCGGACGCCAGCGCCTGGGACCAGTCCCCCACACCCCGGCCTGCGGCCCTGGTGCTGCCGGTCACGTTTGGCGACGACATGACGCCCTTCGATGCGCAGGGGCGTTATGTGCCGCATCATCACGATGAGGCGAATACAGTGCATTTCTTCTCGGTAATTGATCGCCCGTCGGACAGCCCACTGCCGGAAGACGTCACGCACGAATTGCGTTATTTCCGCGCTCACGCCACCGAGGAGGGTATCATCATGCACGACTCGCTGCCGGTGATGCCGGTGGCTAACCCTGACCGTTCGCCCTGGCCTCTGCCCGCGCTGCAATTGCACCTGGAAGATGGTGATCTGGCGGCGGCGCAAGCGCTGGCGCGCGACACGGCGGGTGATCATGGGCTGGACTTTCCTGACCAACCGCCGCCCCAGGAACCGGATGCCCCACAGCCGATGCCGGAATCCGGTTGGTATCACTTTGATGCCGCGCTGATATCGGCAACACCGCAGGGTGTCGATGATGGCCACAGCGTCGGCGTGGTCGATGTCTACGCCAACCACGAAAACGGCCAGTGGGCGGCGCGCTACCTGCCGATGGGCGAGTTCGACACACTCGATGAAGCGCTATCCTACCAGCAGCAGACGCTGCTCGCCCGCGTCGCCGAAGACCGTGAATCGGTATTCTCACCGGCAGGCTTCAACGACAACCCGGCGATCTTTGAGCGGATCGCGCTGGCCGAAGCAGACGCCGCGCTGACCGATCTGCTTGAGCAGAACGACGGGCACTACCCGCCCGACTACGATGGCGACCACGAACCAGCCTGGGAGCCGCTGACATCGAAAGAGTGGCAAGCCTACCGCGACCATGTGCGGGTTATCACCGAAAACATCTACGATACCGAGCGCATCCTTGATAACCTGCCCACCGCCACACCCCCGCTGGCCGATGACGCGCTAGTCGCGGCCAGCACGCAGCCAGACTCGCCCTATCTCCAGGCGCAGGACTTCGTTTTCAAGCCGTTCGAGCCGCAGGACATCGCCCCGACCTGGCGACTGGACATCGTGCCCGCGCATGATCCCGAAGGCGCGCCGTTGGGCTATTCGGCGGTGTGTGTGGTGGACTTTGCCGATCTCGCTGAAGCGGTTTCGCCGGATGCGCCGCAGCGCGCGCAGTGGCTCGAAGTCGCACAGTTCCAGACTGAGGATCGCGCGCAGCAGTTCCGCGAGGATTTTATGTCGCTGGTGGGCAGTGATGAGTTGGACGCCATCACCGGGCCGGCGCTTGCGGACGTTATTGCGGATGATCTGGGCATGGATGGTACGTGGCAGGTGATGGATGGGGAGGCGCTGGAGCGGGTGAAGGCGGGGGAATGGCGTGTGATCCATTCGGCTGAGACATGGCAGCCTCGGTTGAATGAAGTATCACCCCATCATACAGTTCAGGCAGCAGACATTGAGATTGATCTGTAGATTGTGGTTGGCGGGAGGAAACTCCCGCCACATTTTTAAGCACCTGATATTTGTGCCACTCAAGACTTTGTGCAATTATATTCATTGTTCACGATTAGAATTGCAGAAGGAACTTCTTAATGCCATTGAAATTTCCACAAGCCGATCATCTTCCCCTAAGCAATTCACCCCTACGGGAGGTTGTTTGTCAGATTCGGTTTCCTCCAATTCTTAGGATAGCTGAAGAAACCCCCTCGAAATTTCAGGAAATGGTCCGATCGAGATTCCCAAATTTCAAGACCGAACAAGGGCTTGAAATTCAGTTCTCACCAGGCCAACCTATTAAACCCGTAGGGCAAAGTCCTCCAGTACATCGATTTCTTGACAAAGATGAAATACTAACAGTCAGTTTAGGTTTTGATTTTTTCGCAGTGAGTACTACACAGTATGAAAGTTGGCAATCTTTTGCTGATGCTTTGTACTTTATAACTAATGCTGTATTAACGGAGTACAATGTTCCATTTTCAACAAGAATTGGACTTCGCTACATCAATGCACTGAATACTGAGAACACAGGAACGAAATCCTTCAGTCCAGATGTACTTGAAATATTGCGAACCGAATTAACTTGCCTTTTGATGACAGAAGAAATTCAATTGCCACATCTTGCTCTTACCCAGATACGTGCAAGACAAGAAAATGACGGCGAATTCTCTTTTCGAACTGGAATTGTTCAGGAACCACCTGACGAGAGCGGACAGTTTTCTTTCTTGCTAGATTTTGACCGCTATTACGGTGAGAAGCTAGAATTAGACGTAGATAGTTTGCTTGCACGATGTGCAAGATATCACGCTGAAATCTACAATGCTTTTCGATGGTCCATCAAGGAAAACAGGCTTCAAGTTTTCGATCCGAAATAAAACATTGGATATTTGTCATGACCCACACTTATCAAATTCCCCCTATAAATGACACGTTACCCATTCAATCTGGTTCGTTGTTTGAGGAAATTTGGCATACTCATGGAACAGAAAGCGAAGAAGCGAGAGATACTTTTCCCGTTTTTTCAGCTTGGAAATCAAGAGCCTCCATTCAGGGATGGGAAGATATCCTTGCATTGCCATTGACTAATCAAGATGACTGCGAGATGGATTTTTCAGGTGAGGAGGGACTGACTAGCAGCAGTCATCATTTGTGGGATGTAGAATTATTAGAACTTCAAAAAGCCTATGAGCAATCCGATGTAAGGAAGTTTGCTGAAATTGTAGATGGAATTAATTGGTGTACAAAGCCAGCGCAGTTTTTTAAGCAAGTCATAGAGATGGCACTTGAGCTTGAAGATGTGCCACACGTTCGTAAGTTAGCAAGTACTGGACACAAACTACATCCAGCAGATGAAAGTCTACAACGTGCTGCTTTTGTGTTCGCGCCTCCGAAAGTTATTGCAACTAATCGCCCTGCGAAAAAGGGACTATCGGAATTTATGCAATGGTTTGACAAGCATGGCAAAGATTACTACGGAAATTGGGTGGCGGTCAAATCAGGTGAACTACTAGCAACAGCAACTTCCCGTGAACAACTAGCCAACAAACTTTCAAACATTGGTGATAATTCTGACATCGTAATCTCGTTAATCAAATGACACTATATAATGAATTACTAGATCAATTTGCCCAGGGAGCTGTGCGATATTCTGATCACTATCTCGATGAACCTCAAAACCGCATTGTGATCTCAGTTCAACTTGAGAATTCTGAGTTTGTTATTCCTGTCATTGTAGATACAGGAGCTCCTTGGCCCATCCTGAATCCAGAGATAGCAGATGAAATTCAGTAGACCGCAACGGATAGGAGCGGTTTGAAAAAAGAGGACATTGGGATACC
>CAYRNY010000012.1:0-174103 GCA_964425755.1 uncultured Anaerolineaceae bacterium | reverse complement strand
CAAACCTATCGTAGCCCTAGAGCGTCTTTCATTCAAAACTGCATAACTTCAGTACTTTAAGTGAATCGTAGCCCTTCCAACAGGGGATGTCAAACCCCACGGCTCCGGTGATCAGACCCGCCCCTTCGTGTTGATTAGCCTGCGGGCCACGACAGGTGCCAAAGGGTCATAAAGGATCATGTGTGTGTCGGTATGACCGCCCCGTTACACGCGATCCCGAGACAATGTATGATATACTGAAAACAGACTATTCGTGTGAATGCCCGTCCCTTCATTCCAGCCCTTCGCGGATAGAACAGTGACTACGTCGCAACCTAAATCAGTTGGGTCGAGCGTATTCGGACGCTGCCGACAGGGCTAAGAGCAATCGACAGCCTGCATTGTTCGGCCCAACATCATCAGACGCGCGTTGTCTTCTTACATGGAGGGGTGCCCGTGACCTTCCAGTCCAATCTCACAGCAATTGAACACATTCGACACGCCGAAAGCGAATGTTCAGAACAAGTTCGCATGGCTCGCGTGGAAGCAGAAGAGCGCCAGAAACAGGCTGAACGCCAGGCTGCCCGACTCAAACAAGAGGCCACAACCATCGGGCGGCAGCAAGGGGAGCAGGAATACCGCGCGGGGATCGACTCAGCCGAGCAGGAAGCACAACAGATCGTAGACCGGGCACGCACGCAAGCAAAACGTCTTTTCGATGACAGCGAAGATTACATCGAGATGATGGTTGAACAGGCTATCGCGATCATTCGAGGCGGTGAGGATGTATGAGCCGCACAATGTGTCACCTGCAGATCATTGGTCTCAAGACCGACTTACTGGCGACGATCCGCGAACTCGGCAAGCTGGGCTGCGTGCATCTCGACGACATCACCGAGACGCCTGAGTACGCCATTCCGGCGCTCACGGTCGACGCGGCGATGGTTCGCAGGAGCGAAGAGCTGCGCTTGAAACGGCTTCAGGTTAATGGATTGATCGACATCCTCGGCATCGATAAAAATGCGACAACCACGGGAGACGCCGAAGAAGAAACCGGCGAGCGCCTGCTGCCGGAAGTGGAGCAGCTTGTGCCGGTCGTGCAAGAATTGGCAAACCGGCGCGAGAAATTGCAGTCGGAACGTGAGCTGCTGCCGCGCTTTCTGGACACCATGCGCAAGTTGCTGCCCCTGTTTTCCTCGGTATTCCGCGACCCGGACTACGTGTCGTTCGGCGTGCTGGTCAGTCGCAGCCATGCGGACGTTCTGACCGTCATCGAAAAGCAGATCGCCGACATCACGGAAAGACGGGCCGAAACCGCAATCGGCCCACTTGATTCTACCACGCAGGCCATGTTGATCGCGGTTCCGCGCGCCGCAACCGACGCGATCGGCACGATGCTTGACCAGCACGATGTGTCACGCCTGCGTTTGCCGCCGGAGTTTGACAGCGATTCGCCCGAATCGGCAATCGCGTCGCTTTACAGCCGGTTGAAAGCCATCCCAGATGAGATCGCCGCGATTGAACAGCAACTTAAGCGCATCGCTGACGAGTGGGCACCGAAGCTCGTAGCCTGTCGTGCCAGCTTGCAGGATGAGCTTGAGGTATACCGGGTGATACCACGCCTGGGGCAGACTGACATGACGTTTGTGCTGGTGGGCTGGCTTCCAGAATCCAAAGTACCCGAAGTTCAAGTCGCGCTGGAGCAGGCATTCGGCGGGCGTATCGTCGTTTCGACAACACCCATGAACGACGAACTCAAGCGACGTGCCCCGGTTGCGCTTGCCAACCCCGGCCCAGCCCGGCCCTTTGAGAGCCTGGTTAATCTCTTCAGCACGCCGCGTTACGATGAGTTCGACCCCACGACATTGATGGCGCTGTTCATGCCGCTTTTCTTCGGCATGATGTTGGGCGACATCGGATATGGTGTGTTGCTGCTGGGATTTACGGCATTCCTGCGGCGGCGCTTGAGTCAAGGCATGTTCCGCGACCTGGTAAATATTGTCGCGCTAGGGGCGGGCTGGGCGATCGTGTTTGGGGTTCTCTTTGGCGAGATGTTTGGCACGCTGGGGGAAAGCATCGGCCTGCACCCAATCCTGTTTGACCGGACGGATTCAGATCACCTGATCGATCTGCTGGCATTAACCCTGTCTGTTGGCGCAGGGCATATTTTCCTGGGGCTATTGCTCGGTGTATGGGAAGGGATCAAGCATAAGGACCGCCATCACTTGCTGGAACGCGGGGGGCGGCTGCTTGGGTTGGTTGCGCTGTTTTTTGTGACGGGCGTCCTGGTGGATTTTCTCCCTAGCGGGTTTATGACGCCGGCGATCGCTTTGCTTATTGTCGGGATCGTGTTCCTGGCGTTCTCACTTGGGAAAATCGGCATCATTATGGCGCCAATCGAGATGATCGGCCTGGTCGGCAACGTGCTGTCATACCTGCGTATCGCGGCGATCGGACTTTCTTCCGTTTACCTGGCACTCGTCGCCAGCGAGATCGCCGGGATAGTTGGCAGCATTATCCTGGGACTCATTATCGCCGTGCTGCTCCACGCGCTGAACCTGGTATTGGGTACGTTCAGCCCCACAATCCAGAGTCTGCGTCTGCACTATGTTGAATTCTTCCGCAACTTTTTTGAAGGTGGCGGCAGGCTTTATGAACCTTTCCAGTCACATTTATCCCAACACGAACAATGAGTTTCTGTTCAGGAGGAATAAAATGGAAACCGGCCTGATAGCTATTGGAGCAGGACTGGCAATTGGATTAGCCGCGCTTGGAACGGGCATCGCCCAGGCACGAATTGGTGCCGCCGGCGCGGGGACGATTGCCGAAAAGCCAGATCTGGTCGGCGTCATTATTTTGCTTATCGCCATTCCCGAAACAATAGTGATTCTCGGCTTTGCAACGGCGGCAATGATCCTTCTGTTATTAGGGGGCTGATGTGAGTCTGGAAGCCATCCTGGAAGCCATCAGCCAGGTCGGGCAATCCGAGGTGCGCGCGATCGAAGACCGCGCCCAGGAAGCGATCGCCCGGATCATGGCGGAAGCGGAACGCGAAGCAGTTAGCATCCAGCAGGCGGCACGCGAAGCAGCCTCAAGTGCAATGGCTGCTGACCGCGCACGAATCATTCACCAGGCCCAACTGGAAGCGATGCGGATCGTTGGCGAGGCCGAACAGGAGATCGTCGAACAGGCGTTGGGCCGCGTGCGGCAGCGGCTGGCGACGCTTCGCACGGCGGCTGACTACCGGGAACTCTTGCAGCACCTGGTGCACGAAGCACTGGCTGCGTTGCAGGGGTCGCTGCGGGAAGACGAACACGCGCACCTGCATGCTGATCCGCGTGACCGCGCGTTGCTTGATGACATTTTGGACGGCATACCGTTACAAGTGACCGAGTCGTATGAACTTCAAAGCTGGGGTGGGGTCCGGGCGACAAGTGCCGATCAGCGCGTCGTGGTTGACAACACGCTGGAAGCCCGCTTGAACTACGTAACGCCCTATCTCCAACGCAACCTGCCCGCCCTGCTCAAGCGCGATCCTGATACCGGCCAGCGGCACACGAAGTCGGCAAGCAGTCTTCGGACATCCTAAACGCATGACGGCGAGGCATTAGGTGAGAAGCCGCTATGGCTGGTTACGAATACGGAAATGCCCGGTTGCGCGCGATGAAATCCCGCTTGCTTGGCACACGGGACTATCACGCGCTCGCTGGCAGTGGCACACTGAACCGCTTGATGACCGCGCTAACGCGAACACCTTACGCGCAATCCATTGAAGCGACACTGGTTCGCGGGGGAGAGTTGACGGCGATCAACGCGGCCTTCACCCACAACCTGATCGCGACAGTGCGCAAGATACGCCGCTTCTTTGACGACCCGCAACGTCACCTCGTCGCGATCGTGCTGCGAATGTATGACGTGCACAACATCAAGGCGATCCTGCGCGGGCTGGAAAACAAGGTCCCCCCCGAGGAAATCCGCGCCACCCAATTGCCTGTTGGTGAGCTGTCCGATGACATCTTGGCCGAGCTTGCGCAGGCGTCTGATCCGCGTGAAGCGATCGATATGATGGCCAGCATGCGCTTGCCACCGGCACACGTCCTGATGGCCGTGCGCGCTGAGCATCCGAACGCCGAGATACCCGAGTTCGAACTGGCGCTGGAGCGCTGGTATTTTGAAGAGGCGTTCGCAACATTGGGCGCTGGGCCATACCGTGACGCTTGTCTGCAAGCAGCTCTCGCCCTGGAAGCAGACATAACCAACCTGCTCACCGTGCTGCGTCTGGCGCACACACCATCGGACACGTCGTACTACCTGGAACGCTTCCATGCAACCAGCTTGCACGAAATATTTGTTGGTCCGGGACGCCTGTCGTTTGATACGCTCATTCAGGCTGCGAACCGCTCGTCGCTGGATGAAGCTGTGAACTTTCTGGCGGATACCCCTTACCGGGAAGCTCTTGAAAGTGGTCTTGAAGCATTCCAGCGCTCGCAGCGCCTCAGCGAACTGGAGCGACAACTGCTGCGTTACCGCCTGGACTGGCGTGCCGGACTTATCCGCCAAGACCCGCTGGGGATCGGGGTGCTGTTGGGCTATCTGGCGCTGAAGATCAACGAGATCGGAAACCTGCGCTGGATCACCTACGGGATCAACAGTGAGCTGTCCTCTGATCGGCTCATGAGTGAAGTGGTGCTTGTCGATGAGTAAATTACGTGCGATCGTGCGTCCCGGTCTGGTTGCCGGATTCCGGTTGGCCGGTGTCGAGGCATATAGTGCAGAAGACGTTGAGGCAGCAGAGAAATTGATCATGTCCTGGCTTGATGCCGGTGAAACGTGCCTGGCCGCCATCGATGATAACTTGCTGGCGCATATCAGCCCGGCGATCATCAAACGCATCGACGCTTCAGACAACCTGCTGATGATCGGCATCCCCAGTGGCGAGCCGACAGAAACCAGTGTCACGCGTAGTGATCGCATCGCCCGAATGATCCGACGCTCGATCGGCGTCCATATCGCCTTCGGCAATGAAACGGCACGGAGGGACACGTGACAGGACGGACGGACAACCCGGCAGGACATGTGATTCGCATCGCCGGCCCGGTCGTAGGAGTCGTGGGCCTGGAGGCGGTTCGCCTGTTCGACGTCGTGAAAGTTGGTGAGTTAGGATTGATCGGCGAAGTCATTCGCCTGTCAGGGAATCTGACTACCGTGCAGGTCTACGAGGAGACCGCTGGCCTGCGCGTTGGCGAGCTCGTTTACAACACAGGCGCGCCCCTGGTCGCCCAACTGGGTCCGGGCTTGCTGGGACAGGTCTACGACGGCTTGCAGCGACCGCTAACAAACCTGGTGGCGCTCAGCGGCGATTTCATTGAGCGAGGTGTCAGCGCGTTTCCACTGCCGGAGCAGCAGCGCTGGCCGTTCACACCCCATGTGAGCGTCGGAGACTCTGTAGGCGGCGGCGACATCGTAGGAACGGTCCCCGAAACACCGGCCATTGAACACCGCGTGATGGTCCCGCCCGGTGTAAGCGGGCAGATTGTGGAGTTACACTCAGGAGATATCACACCCGGTGATGTCGTCGCGCTGATCGAAACCAGCCACGAGGACACACGCAAGCCCTATGAAGTCAAGCTCGCGCAAGCCTGGCCGGTACGAAAACCGCGCCCGCATCATTCGCGCCTGCAAACGCACGAACCGCTCATCACCGGGACCCGCGCGATTGACGCATTCTACCCGGTGGCGAAAGGCGGCACGGCCATCGTTCCCGGCGGCTTTGGAACCGGCAAGACGGTCATTGAGCAGTCGCTGGCACGCTGGGCCGATGTGGATATCGTGATCTACGTCGGTTGTGGTGAGCGCGGCAACGAGATCGCGGACGTGCTTGAAGAGTTTCCGCAGATCACGGACCCGCATACAGGATTGCCGCTGATGAATCGCACGGTCTTGATTGCTAACACTTCAAATATGCCGGTAGCCGCGCGCGAAGCCAGTATCTATACCGGGATCACGCTCGGCGAATACTATCGCGATATGGGATACGATGTGCTGCTGCTCGCGGATTCGACGTCGCGTTGGGGCGAGGCGCTGCGCGAGATCTCCGGGCGGCTGGAAGAAATCCCCGGCGAAGAAGGTTATCCGGCCTACCTGGGCGCGCGGCTTTCTGAATTCTACGAACGGTCAGGGCGCGTAAATTGCCTGGCAGGCAGCGCAGACCTGCCGGAATCACAGCGGCGCGTGGGATCACTGACCCTGGTCGGCGCAGTTTCGCCGCCCGGCGGCGACTTCTCCGAGCCGATCACCCAGAGTTCGATGAGCGTCGTCGGTGCGCTCTGGGCGCTTGACTATGAACTGTCGCGGCGGCGTCACTTTCCGGCAATAAGCTGGACACAGAGCTACACACTATATGACTTCCGGCGCTGGTATACCGAACACGTCGCGGATGACTGGAACGACCTAATGCGCGAAAGCAAGGCACTGCTGCAACGGGCCGACGAACTACAGGAGATCGTGCAACTGGTCGGCCCTGAAGCGCTGTCCGACAGCGAGCATTTGTTGCTCATGATCGCGCAGATGATCCAGGAGGATTTTCTACAACAGTCTTCGTTTGAGGAGGCCGATCGCTTCAGCCCCCTGGATAAGACCTACTGGATGATAAAGACGCTTATTGGCTACTACCATCACTGCCAGCGCGCGCTGGAAGACGGTGTCCCGCTCGAACAACTGCGACAAGTTCGTGACGTTGATCGTCTGGCGCGTATGAAAGAGATTTTCCCGGAGGATGCAGCCGCCACGTTGAAGGATCTACACGACCGCATCGGCGCTGCTTTTGATGCGCAGGACAGGCGTTGATATGGAACAGAAACTGCCCCGCCCCAAGCTGTTCACGAAAGACTACAGCACCCTCACGCAGATCCGAGGGCCGCTGATCTTCATTGAGCGCACGTCGGATATCGCATATCACGAAATGGTCGAGATCATCGACCCCGATGGCACCGTTCGAATTGGCCGGGTCCTGGAGGTCGACGGCGATTACGGCGTTGTGCAGGTCTTCATCGGCACCGCGGGCCTTGACCTGAAACGGACGCGCGTTCGCTTTCGGGGCGATGTCGCCCGGCTGGATGTTTCGCTGGCGATGCTGGGGCGGGTGCTCGACGGGACAGGGCAGCCCATCGATGGCGGGCCGCCGATCACACCCGAAAGGTCGCTGGACATCAACGGGGCGCCGATCAATCCGAGCGTCCGCACGCACCCCAGCGAATTTATCCAGACCGGGGTCTCCGCCATCGATGGGTTGAACACGCTGACACGGGGGCAGAAACTGCCGATCTTCTCTTGCGCCGGGCTGCCCGCAAACGAGCTGGCTGCCCAGATCACCGCTCAGGCCCGCGTCAGCAACGCGCAGGACGCGGAAACCGAACCGTTCGCGGTTGTCTTTGCTGCCATCGGCGTGACACACCGCGAAGTTGCGTTTTTCATTGACCAGTTCCAGGCCAGTGCTGCCACCGAACGCACCGTGCTGTTCATTAACCGTGCCGACGATCCGTCCGTACTGCGACTGCTGACCGCGCGTTCCGCGCTCACCGCAGCCGAATACCTGGCGTTTGAGCACCAGCGGCACGTCCTGGTTATCATGACGGACATGACGAACTACTGTGAAGCACTGCGCGAGATCGCGGCAGCCCGTGAAGAGGTCCCCGGACGGCGCGGGTACCCCGGGTATATGTATTCCGACCTCGCCAGCATGTATGAACGAGCCGGGCGCATCCAGCACAATCGCGGCTCTGTTACCCAACTCGTGATCCTGAGCATGCCGGACGACGATATCACCCATCCGATCCCTGACCTTACCGGCTACATAACCGAAGGCCAGATTGTGCTCAGCCGCGACCTGCACCGCAAAGGGATCTACCCGCCGATTGACGTGCTGCCTTCGCTTTCGCGCCAGATGAACGCCGGCATCGGTGAAGCGAAGACGCGCCGCGATCACCGCTCGGTCGCCGATCAGCTCTATGCTCTGTACGCGCGCGGGCGCGACCTGCGGCGGCTGGTCGCGATTATCGGAGAAGCGGCACTATCGGCAGATGAGCAGCGCATTTTGGCGTTCGCCGGACAGTTTGAAACACATTTCATCGGGCAGGGCAACACCGATCGCACGATCGGAGAGACGTTGAACCTCGCCTGGGACCTGTTAGCTGATATACCGGCACATATGCTGAAACGCATTCCCGAAGACCTGATCAAGCAGCACCACCGGTCGCACTAACCGTTTATTGGTGGAGTCCGCATGCGAAACATCTCAAGCACACGAACGGCGCTGCTAGCGCGCAAAGAGCAGATCGAGCTGGCCGAGCAGGGCCAGGAACTGCTGGAACAAAAACGCGCGGCGCTCATGGAAGAGCTGCTGCGGGTTGCGGACACGGTGATCGAAGAATCCGAGACGCTGAAAGAACTTGCCGATGCCGCGCTGCACGCTCTTGCACGCGCCTATGCGACGGCAGGACAGGAAGCCGTGGAGTCCGCTGCCCTGGCAAGCCGCGACATACTGCCGCTACGCATTACCAGCACCAATATCATGGGCGTGCGTGTGACCGAGATCGCACAGACACGCGTCACGCGGCCCGTATATGATCGCGGCTATTCCGTCATCGGCACGTCAACCACGCTGGATGAAGCCGCTGCCGCCTTCGAGGCGGAAGTCGATATGATCGTTGACCTGGCCGAGAGCGAGCTACGCCTGCGACGGCTGCTCGGCGAAATACAGCGCACATCCCGGCGCGCCAACGCCTTAAAGAACATCCTCATACCCCGTTTGAAAGACGAAACGCGCTATATCCAGATGACGCTGGACGAACGCGAGCGCGCCGACCACTTCCGGTTAAAGCTGAGCAAGCGCGTGCTGGAACAAAAGCGTGCGAAGCTCGCGCGGAATCAAGCCCTCCCGTCGCCACGCCCACCCCGGTGATCGCCGCTCTACAACCGCTCCACAACAGCACGCCGGAGAGCGTCCAGGCCCTCCGGCGTTGTCGGCGTTGACAGCAACTGTTTTCCGGCTGAGGAACCAATTCCTGGCTTACGCTACCTGTCACGGTGGCGGCTGGTTGCAGGGCAGGGGCTGGTCATTGCGTGTTGTGCAGGGACAATTGATGTGTGGAACGGTTTGTGGATCGAAGACGGAACGATCGGCAGGTAGGATGCACGCATAGTCCGTTTGCATGCACAGGCTCACACAAGGAAGGAAATCATGGCTAACTTACGTCCTGACACATCGTTCTATCCATCGGCGCGAATGGCGATGGAGGCTCCCTACGAGACATACGGTTACGTAGGGTTCCTGAATGTGGGTAACGGCAAAGGTGACGGGATCGCGGTAGTCGACCTGAACCCCAACTCCAGCACCTACAGCCAGGTCATCAACACCGTCGAGTTCCCCAACCGGGGCGACGAGGTGCACCATTTCGGCTGGAACGCGTGTAGTTCGGCGCTGTGCCCGACTTCCGCTCATCCCCATCTCGAACGCCGCTACCTGATCGTTCCGACCCTGCGCTCTTCGCGCATCTACGTGATCGACACCAAGCCCGACCCGCTGCGCCCCCAGATCGTCAAGACGATTGAGGCGGACGACGTCGCCCGGCGCGCCGGCTACAGCCGCCTGCACACCGTGCACTGCGGGCCGGATGCGATCTACGTGAACGCGCTGGGCGGCACGACGGACGGTCAGGGGCCAGGCGGCGTGTTCTTGCTCGACCACTACAACTTTGAGGTGCTCGGCGCGTTTGAAATGGATCGCGGGCCGCAAGAATTCGCGTATGATTTCTGGTGGCACATCAACCATGACGTTATGGTCACCAGTGAGTGGGCCACGCCCAACATGTTTGAAGACGGCTTGAACGTCGAAGCGCTTGTGAATCAGCGGTACGGCCATGCGCTGCACTTCTGGGACCTGCGCCGCCGCAAGCACATCCAGAAAGTTGACCTGGGCGCGGAAAACCAGATGGTGCTCGAATTACGCCCGGCCCACAACCCGAACAAGACCTACGGCTTTGTCGGCGTCGTGACCAACACCAGCGACCTGACCAGCTCGATCTGGACCTGGTACCAGGAAAACGGCGAGTGGAAAGTCCGGAAGGTGATCACGATCCCGGCTGAGCCGGCCAACCCTGACGACCTGCCGGAGATCCTGAAGCCGTTTGGCGCGGTGCCGCCGTTGGTCACCGATATCAATCTCTCGCTGGATGACCGGTTCCTCTACGTATCCTGCTGGGGGACGGGCGAGCTACAGCAGTATGATGTCTCCGATCCGTTCAACCCGGTCAAGACCGGCAGCATCCATCTCGGCGGCATCACGCGCCGGGCCGCACATCCGAAGTCTGGCCCGCTCAGCGGCGGTCCGCAGATGGTCGAGAACAGCCGTGACGGCCAGCGTATCTACCTCACCAACTCGCTCTACAGCTCCTGGGATGACCAGTTCTATCCAGGGCTGACGGGTTGGATGGCAAAGATCAACGTCGATCCGAATGGCGGGCTGCGCGTTGATCCCGACTTCTTCATCGACTTTGGCGCGACGCGCCCGCATCAAGTCCGGCTGGAGGGCGGGGATGCCTCAACTGACTCTTTCTGCTTCGCTTAGCGCGCTGGGCGTATGGTTGCCCCTGATCGGGATCGGGGCCTATCACGGCTTGAATCCGGCGATGGGCTGGCTCTTTGCCCTGGCGCGGGGGCTTCAGCAGGAGACAGCACGCGCGATCTGGGCTGCGCTGATCCCCATCGCGCTGGGTCACGCCGCGTCGATCGCGCTGACCGCCATCGCGATTCTCGCGTTGCAGACGGTCATCTCGCTTGACACGCTGGCCTGGGTGACAGCGATCCTGCTGTTGGCCTTTGGCGTGTACAAGCTGGTGAACTGGTACCGGCATCCGCGCTGGGTCGGCATGCGCGTCAAGTGGCACGAGCTGGCACTCTGGTCGTTCCTGATGGCGACCGCACACGGGGCCGGACTGATGATCGCGCCGGTGTTGGTCGGCACGATGGCGATGGATCACAGCACGCATATGCTGCACACCGTTGGCGGCAATATGTGGTTGGGGATCGCGTTCCACATGGTGAGCATGTTCTTGACGATGGCGATCATCGCCTGGATCGTGTACCGCAGGCTAGGCCTGAAGGTGCTGCGCCAGGGTTGGGTAAACTTCGACCTGATCTGGGCCGTTGCGCTCGTGGTTGCCGGTGGCGTCGCCATCGCTGCCGCCGCGCTCTAGCCGGCTGTCCCTATCTTCTACGCGGCGCATCTGCCATGTCCGGTGGATGCGCCGCGCTTGCATGGTATCCGCAGGACAATCTCAAAGATCGCACCTTGCACCGGGCCGCAAGAAAAGCGCCCCCAACCCAGGAACGGATTCTGGAACGCTAGCGGGACGATTGCTCGATATCCTGAGGCCGTCGAACGAGCAAGGGGCAATCGTCATGTTTGGTGCATACGCCACTTACGCCGCGCAAAACCGGTTCAAAAATCGCACGCCGGAACACGCTCGTGAACGGGGTGCCGCGTTGTTTGAACGAGTCTATTTGCGCGGCATGTTGCGCCGCCTGGGCTGGCGGCTGGCACGCAAGCCGCACGGTCTGCGGTCACTTCAATACGTCCAGAAATACATAACCGTGGATGAACGCCACTATGCAGGGCGGCAGATCGTGCCAATTGAACGCATCTGCGGCAGTGAAGGGCGCAACCGGGATTTTGACCGGGCCTTCGCCCCGTACAGCGACCACACGCGCGATCGCTGGGTCCGTGTGGCGGCGGCGTACAAACGACGTGTGCCCTTGCCGCCGGTTGAATTGATCCGCGTGGGCGATGACTACTTTGTCAGAGATGGACATCACCGCATATCCGTTGCGCGTGCGCACGGTGAAACCTTCATCGAAGCTGAAGTGATCGACTGGGTTCTGCAACACGCTGACCCTGCTGCCGGCTGCAGCGCCGTTGTGCCGGCGGGGAAGACCGTGCCGGTTTACTATGGCTCGGGCATTATCGGTCACCTGGGCAACTTCGCGCCGATCATCCAGTATCAAAACGGGCGCTTCGAGGTGGCGTTGAACCAGGGCGTGCCGGCGCCGGTATATCCGGACCCGATCTCAATCACCGGTCCGATCGCTGTGCTGGAAAACTACGCGTTCGCGCTCAACATCATCCCCTTGGGTGCGGGCGGTCAGCAGGGATGGGTATCTGCTTCTGACACGCACCTGCGGGGCGACTGCTCGTCGGTCGTCCCGTTTGACCCAAGCTGAGATGCTGCGGTGGCAAACGCACGCGGGATTTTGCGCCGTCGCCAGAATGATCACGCCCCTGGAACGTTTTTTGGACCGCTAAAGGATCGACGGCCCCGTATGCTTGTGAATAAGTGTTGCCGCATTGCCCGGCCAGGGCGTAGAAGTGCAAGGCTGCAACCACACACAGACAACGTCCGATCAAGGAGGAATCTAACCATGCGTAACAAAGTCATTGCCACAGTCACATTCATCGTTCTGCTGGTGACCGCTGCCGGAGCCTTTGCACAAGAAGGCAAGACGGGGGCCAACGTCCAGACCAGTAGCGTGTACCGCGTCAATGATGACTCGGAAGTCGAAGGTTCATTTGCGCGCCTCGTCCGCTATGAAGACGGTGTGACGATGACCATCAGCACCCATGATCTTAAGCCCGGCGAGGTTTACACGATCTGGTGGGTGATCTTTAACACGCCGGAGAATTGCAGCAACGGCGTGTGCAATGAAGATGATATCTTCGTCATGTCAGGCGACGGGATCCCGCGCGACGATGTCGGCAATATCATGTGGGAAATCTGGGAAGCGCGCGGGTGGAGCACCAAGGGGCTTGCCAAGCGCGACGATGCAGGCAACCGCATCCTGAACACAGCGGGCATCGAAGCGGCGAACATTTCGATCCTGCATGCGTCAGGTAGCTACGTCACTGACGGGACGCTCACCGTTTCGGCCAGCCTGGCCGAGGGCAACGGGCCGGGCACTGTCTTCGGCCCGGGGTTGCTGGATGCTCGGACATCCGAAATTCACCTGGTCGTCCGCACGAACGGCCCGGCGGTTGACGAATACTTCGCCGATCAGGTTTCCACCTTCGGCGGCGGCTGCGACTCTGCCGACGCGCTCCCCTGCACGGACGTGCAACTCGCCATGTTCGGGCAGGTTAGCGGATGACGTCCGGCACGGCGCAATCTGGGGACGCCAGGCACCAGCCGGATATCCCGAACGTATCCTGCTAACTGAGGGGCACTTTAGATGTGCCTCTCCTTGCGTCCTATACCGACCGATCAACCCTAATCCAACACAATGAAAGGATGGAATGCAATGCTCTCCCCCACGCTCCGTAAGCGCCTGGAACTACAGGGCTTCACGTGCAGCAACGACCCGGCTTTCGTTCAAATCGTCCCCTGGCTGCGTTTCACGCCCGCGGTCGGCATGGTGATGATCGCGCTCGCCACATGGTCGGCTTCGCCCGCGTTTTTGCTGGCGCTCGCGACGATGGCGGCACTGGGCGTGATCTTTCCCGTGCACCCCGCAGACCTGATCTACAACTACGGTCTGCGTTATGTGACCCGAACAGGCCCCTTACCGCTGAATGGAAGACCGCGCCGTTTCTCATTTGGCGTGATGGCGCTGGCACTCATCGTCACGGCAATCCTGTTTACGGCTGATTTCAGGCTGTCGGGGCGCGTGTTGGGGTTCAGTTTGGTGCTCATCCCCGCGACGAATGTGGTAATGCAGCATTTCTGCGTGATGTCGCTGCTGTATCGTGTGCTGTTTGGCGATCCGAAGTCTGACACGCCACGCGAAATGAATATGAGCCGGGGTTAGTTTCCCATCAATCGCGCCAGGGGACGCTTTCTGGATCGGCGGTGGAACGGTACTGCCGTATGCTGGTGCCAGTCTATGTTCGTGATGCACTGAAATGACGTCGCGGGTCGTTTGCGAGTCCTATGCACGCCGGGCAGCCCTACGGCGAAAGGAATAACGTGAATGAACACAATCGATGTCCTGCGGTACGGTCACAAGACAATCGTCAACGCTGTGGAGAGTCTGCCGGAAACGGACTGGCACACCCCGGGAGTGTGCGGGGTATGGTCGGTCAAGGATATCGTCGCGCATCTTGCGTCGTTCGAGCTCCTGCTGGTCGATGTGCTTCAGGAGCTGATTGAAGAAACCGCCACCCCGACTCTGGATAGCTTCAAAGCCGGGAGCCAATACTTCAATGAGGCCCAGGTCAACAAGCGTCGCCGGTTTTCGGCCTCCGAGGTTTGGACGGAGTACACCTCAGCGTACCGGCAGACGCTCAGCCTGATCGCACAAATCCCGCTCGGACGGCGGCGGCTTAACGGACTGCTGCCCTGGTATGGGCGGGAATACGACCTGGAAGACTTCATCGTCTACACCTTCTACGGTCATAAACGCGAACACAGCGCGCAGATCGATGTCTTCCGCGCACGTCTCGTTTCGTCCGCTGCGATATTGAACCCGGACGCGGAATAAACCGGTCTGAAAACGCACGTCGCAAGGAGTCCATACAATGAGGCAGCAACTCAAGATGATGTGCATTCTGGCACATCCCGATGACGAAACACTCGGTACCGGCGGCATTCTCGCCAAATACGGCGCGGAAGGCGTGGCAACATACCTTGTTACAGCCACACGTGGCGAGCGTGGCTGGTTCGGCAGACCCGAAGACTATCCCGGGCCGGAGCGCCTGGGCAACATTCGCGAGGCAGAGCTTTACGCTGCCGCCCGGGAGCTGGGGGTTAGCGACGTGCGCTTGTTGGATTACGGCGACGGCCAACTCGATCAGGCCGATCCGCAACAGGTGATCGCCGAGCTAGCTTCATATATCCAACAGATCCGGCCCCACGTGATCGTTACGTTTGACCCGAATGGTTACTACGGTCACCCGGACCACATCGCGATATCGCAGTTTGCGACTTCAGCAGCGCTGGCAGCTACTGATCCGGGGCTTGATCACCTTCCGCTATACCGTTCTCACCGTTCGCACTGGATCGCCAAGCTGTACTACCTCGTCCCGTTGCAGCAGGCGCTAAAGGCGTACCAGGCGGTCTTCGGCGACCTTGTCATGCCGGTTGATGGTGTCGAGCGGCGTGCTGTGAGCTGGCCCGAATGGTCCGCCACGACAATGATCGACACATCGATGTACTGGCAACAAGTCTGGCGTGCCGTCGCCTGCCACCAATCTCAGCTCCCTGGCTATCAAGCGCTGCGCGACCTGCCAGACGAGCATCGCAAAAGCCTATGGGGCACGCAAACATTCTATCGGGCACTGAGCCTGGTTAACGCAGGACGGGCAGTCGAGGATGATCTCTTCGCCGGGCTGCGCGACAAAGAAGTGAAGGAAGCGAATCATGCGCTCTCTACTCGTCAATAAACAACTGCTGTATCTCTTCGCCTGCAATACGGCTGTGCTCTTCGTCGGAATGGGGCTGTTCCCGGTCCTGCCGCTGTACGCGACAGCATTGGGCGCAACCCCGGCAATGGTGGGCGTGTATCTGGCCCTGACCTACACGTCGATCACGTGTGGCACCCTGCTGGCGAGCTGGTTGCTGGGACACTTCTTGCCACGCACGATCTTGTTCGCTGCCAGCGGACTGGGCGTGCCGGCATTAGTGCTGATGGGGCACGTTGCGGCGTTATGGCAGCTCATTGGGTTGACGGGCATCGTATGGTTCACGGGTGGTGTCGCGTTGAGTGTGGTCAGTGTGTTGACCGGACTTGTGGCCGATCGCACGTATCGCGGGAAGTCGTTCAGCCTGATGTCAATGGGCACGCCGCTGGGCGCGCTCCTGGGTGGTATGACAGTCAGCCAGTTGATCGCCTGGCAGGGGTACCCGGTCATGTTCGCGGCGCTCGGTGCCAGTTGGCTGGTAATCCCGCTGGCCGCGTCGCAGGTGGCGGGACAAACCTATACTGGCAGAAAGACCGACCGCCCCACACAGGGCCGGGCAAGCAGGCCATTATCGCGACCGTTCTACCTCTTTGTGCCGGTGTTCCTGCTCTCGACGATGGCGGTCAACGTCGGGCGACTGGGCACGTCGCTGTCGATGCAGGCGCTGACGTTTTCACCGAGCCAGGTCGCCAGCACGGCGACGATCAGCGGCCTGGTAGCGATCCCGGTCATCCTGCTGATCGGGCGTCTCTCGGATCGTATGGATCGCCGGCACTTGTTGGTCTTCACCTACGTGCTGACCGGCAGCGCGGTGATACTGCTCGCCAACGCGATCCTGATCTGGCATTTCTGGTTGGCGGCAACACTGCTTCTGATCGCGCGCTGCGTCAACGGTGCTGTAGGCTCCGCATATGTGACGGATATTCTCGCGCCGCAAGAATTAGCACGCGGCCTGTCCTTGCTCAATACGACCGGCTGGGCAGCGGGAATCCTGACCTTTGCGAGCGCCGGGCACATGATGGACAGCCTGGGAGCGTCTCCGGTTTACATGCTGGCCGGACTGTGCGCCGTGATCGCTGCCGTCCAGTTGGAATGGCTTGGCGGCGATTACAGGCCGAGGGAAGCAATGCAGACGATCGTGCAAGATGTCAAGCGCATCACCCAGTCCCGTTTGTCGGTGGTGCGCCCGGATGAAAACGGGGCCAAATAAACTACAAGCAGCGGAACCACCATTCCCAGCGGCCTGCCTTCCAGGCGGCCTTGACCGGCACGGGCAATCACCCCGTGCCGGTTCTTCTGCGGATCGAACAGGTGAATGCCGACACGGGCGGTTTGCAAATCTTTACATTTTTAATATAATATTCCCAATAACATAATAATCAACGGGATAGCCACTCATGCCACAGCAGCTATGCATCTATCTCTTTGGCGCGCCCCAAGTCACCCGCGACGACGTGGAAGTTACGATCCCCCGGCGAAAAACTCTCGCTTTGTTAGCTTATCTAGCCGTCACCGCACAGCCGCAGCCCCGCGATACACTCGCGGCCATGTTCTGGCCTGAGCAGGACGAGACGACCGCCCGCGCACGCCTGCGCCGCACCTTGTCCGAACTCAAACAGGTAACGCGTGACGTGTTCGAAGCAGACCGATCGCGGGTGTTTCTTGACGGGGAGTTGTGGTTGGATACGGCCGCTTTCGAAGCGGCGATTGCCGCAACCGAACAGCATGACCATCCACCAAAGCAGTTTTGCCCTGACTGTCACGCCGCGCTGACCGGTGCCGTCGAACTTTATACCGAGGACTTCATGGCGGGTTTTACACTGCCGGATTGTCCGTTGTTCGATGAATGGCAATTCTATAAGACGGAGACGCTGCGCCAGGCCCTGGCGGAAGGATTGCAGCGCCTGATCCAGTGGGACAGCTTGCAGAACAATCACGAGCGCGCCATTCAATATGGCCGCCGGTGGGTTGCGCTCGATCCCTGGCATGAACCCGCCCATCGCCAGCTCATGGAACTGTATGCACGCGCGGGCCAGCAAGCGGCGGCGCTGCGCCAATATGAGCTGTGTAAGGAAATGCTTCGGGATGAACTGGCCCTGGACCCCGCGCCCGAAACGAGCGCGCTTTACGAGGCGATCAAAGCCCGGCAGCTCGAACCGGCGCGTGCGGAGAAAGTGTCACATGTACTGCCGGTCGGCAGCCCCTCCGCCGATGCGCCACAGCATAATTTACCTCCACAGCTCACCCCGTTTATCGGTCGGGAAAAAGAACTGCTCGAAGTCAAAAAGCTGCTGTCAGCCGATCCCCCACACCGGTTGTTGACGATTATCGGGCCGGGAGGCATCGGCAAAACGAGGATGGCACTGGCCGTTGGAGAAGCGATCTGCACGACGTTTGAGGATGGCGTTTATTACGTCTCGTTTGCACGCATCCGTTCGCCTGAGCACATGCTGCCGGCGCTGGCCGAAAGCCTGGGGTTTCGCTTCTTCGCCGGCATCGACCCGAAAGAACAACTCCTCAACTACCTGCGTGAGAAAAACTTACTGTTGATCCTGGATAACTTTGAGCATCTGATTGACGACGCGGTTATTGTGATGGATATCCTTGAGGCCGCCCCGCAGGTTTCGATCCTGACGACATCGCGGGAACGGCTGAATCAGAGCGGCGAAGTGCTCTACACGCTGGGTGGACTCGCTTTTCCAGAGGAACAGAGCCTGGAGAAACCCCGCAACGCGCTTGACTACGAAGCTGTGACACTGCTGTTACAGAGCGCGCGGTTAGCACGTCCCGGTTTTGAGCTCACGCCGGGCAATCTCGCGGCTGCTGTGCGCATCTGCAAGCTTGTTCAAGGGATGCCACTGGCCATTGTGCTGGCCGGGGCCTGGCTTGAATCGCTTTCGCTGGAAGAGATCGCGGACGAGATCGCCCAAAGCCTTGATTTTCTCGAAGGTGAAATGCGCGATCTGCCGGAGCGTCAGCGCAGCATACGCGCGGCCTTTGACTACTCGTGGCGGCGTCTGGCGCCGGAAGATCAGCATGCGTTCAGTAAACTCACCGTGTTTCATGGGGGCTTCGACCGGCAGGCTGCACAGGCCGTTGCAGGCGCGACGCTTCGGACCTTACGCACACTGATCAACAAGTCTTTCGTCACGCTCAATGCCGACGAACGCTACGAGATTCACGAACTGCTGCGCCAGTATGGCTTGGAAAAGCTAACCGAGTTAGCGAGTGATACCGCCGTCCACACCGTTCACAGCCAGTATTACCTGGATATGATCGCCAGCCTGGAGGATGATCTTCGCGGTGGGCGCCAGCTTGCCGCACTTGATGAGATCGACGCCGACCTGGGAAACATACGGCTCGCCTGGATGCAGGCGGTCGATAACGGTGATGTGGCGCTCGTCGACCGGGCACTTGAGAGTCTGTTCATCTTTCACGAGTTGCGAACACGGAATCGTGAGGGTGCCCAGCTTTTCAAATACGCCCAGGAAGCATTTGCAGCCCTGACCGGCGATGCCACCCGGTGGACATGGGTACGCCTCATCATTCGCCAGGGATTGCTCGAAGCGCACTTCATCTATGAGAACGACTACATTGAGGCGCGGCTGGAAGAAGCGATGGCCTTGGCTCAGGCCGAGGCGAATCGCAAGGAGATCGCCATGTGTCACCTGGCACAAGGCTATCACGCTTCGGATATTGCGCGGGACATTCCCCGTGCCATGGCATCTTTTAAGGCGAGCTGCAAATTATTCGAAGAGCTTGATGATTTGTTCTATGTATCGCGCTGCCTGCACCAGATCGCTTATTGTTCGGCTGTGATTGACGGCCTGCAAAGCTATCTCGACTACATGTTGCAATGCTTCGAGATCGCTCAGCAAACAGGTAACCAGGTTGATATCGCGCATAGTGTGACGGGCGTTTCAACCTTCCAGTTTTACGCTGGCGACTACGCCGCTGCTGAGAGCCATGCCGAAGAAGCGGTCATCGCGGCCCGGCAAGCCGGTGATGGTTTCTCCCTGGCGCAAGCGTATATGATGCTCGCTATAGCGCATTTCTTCAAAGGTGAGCTGCCGCTGGGGCGCGAATATGCCGAACTTGGTCTGAGCACCTCGCTAAGCGCCAATTTCCCGCCTGCGATGCACCTCGCGCACATAACGTTGAGCTTAATCGAGGCCATCACAGGCAACACGCTGGCCGCAGAGCAGCAGTTAGAAGCAAGCATTCCCCTCGTTGCCAATCCCTACCAGGAGATGTTGACCAACTGGGCGGCAGCGGTCGCATTATGCGCACGGCGTGAGTTCGACGCGGCCACAGAGAAGGCCATGGCGGTGATTGGTGTTGCCCAGGCCGGGCAAATGCCCAACTTCATCGCAGCCGTTTTGCCCGTCATCGCGACGAGCCTGGCGGGCCGCGATGACCCGGCGCTCGCTGCCGAGCTGTTGGCGCTCGCGCTCGCGCAGCCGCGTTCGGCAACTGGTTGGCTGACCAATTGGCCGCTGATCGCGCAGTTGCGCTCTGATCTCGAACAGACGCTTGGCGCACAAGCCTTTGCAGAAGCCTGGGAGCGAGGAGAAGCGCTAGAGATCCCACAGGCTGTTTCAGCGCTGGATATGCTCAACGTGCAGCAAACACACCCCGAAGAGGTGGCAAACCACTGATTCACCGGCGGCACGGGCCGCTGCGTTCGACCTGGATTGCCACCTGATCGAAAACAGCGTAGCCTGACCCTGGCCGGTGGATGGCGTGTATTTCGTCAGGCAGGCACTTTATAACCGAGTGGAGCGCCATCCCTGAGCAACATTAGCACGCCGTTTTCATCGGGCACAAATGTATAGGTGGTTATCAGCCCATCTCTGGAGCGGTTAGGGGCCAGGAAACCGGTAGGCCCGTAAGGGATCAGCTCAAGTTGTTGCGATCCGGTCCCCGGCGGTTGTACCAGGTATAGGCTGCCGTCTTGCGCTTCGACTCTAAACGTCCCGGAAGCGCCACTGTAGTCACCAAGCAGCGGGGTCCAGTCGGCGGGATCGGCATCGTAGGCGCGCGCTGCGTCCAGCTTCATCTGGCGATCAAGGGGATCGAAGTCCGCCTCTTGATTTAAGGCCGCCACAACATCACGCGCCGGTTCAACGCCCATCAAGTGCTCAAGCAACCCCAGGCCCGCAGCCAGCGCAAACAGGCTGCCGGTGCCCAGCCCCGCGTTCGATAGCACGGCGACGCCTACATGTTCCGCCGGGATGAACATCACGATGGCGTAAAACCCGTCAATCGAGCCGTTGTGCCACAACACTTGACGGCCATTGAAGCCCGCCGTGAACCACCCCAGCGCGTAACCGTCAGTCTGGAACCCGGTAGGTCCGACCGGCGGTTGGGGCGGATAAGCGGCCTGCTGCGTGTGCATTTCGTTCAGCATGGTGCTTGAAAGCAGTTGCTTGTCGTTGAAGGTGCCATTATTAAGCTGAAGCAGCACGTAGTTGCCCATGCCCCGGGCGCTGGCATTGAGCGCGCCTGCAGATGCAATGCCGGCCAAGCTGGCAAACGGTCGCGGTTGCATGCCTTCCAGAATGTCCAGCCTGTGCGGTACTGCGTGATCGGGGGCCTGCTGTATCGTGTCGATATCGAGCGTGGCGTTGGTCATCTCCAGGGGATGAAGGATGTGCGCGCGCGTGTAGCCCGCCCACGACTGGCCGGTCACTTGCGCGATCAAGTGGCCCGCGATGGCGTAGTTGTAGTTGCTGTAGATATGGGCGGCACCAGGAGTCGCGGCAAGGCTCAACCTCGCCGCGTAATTCACGGCTTCCCGCAGCGTCGTGATCCGGCCAGAGTACCACGGCGTATCATCGCCACCCGGCAGCCCGCTCGTCTGGGCCAGCAAATGGCGCACCGTAACCTGCTGTGTCGCGCCGGGGTCGGCTAGTTCGAAGTTCGGGAGATACGTGACAAGCGGCACGTCAAGGGCGATCAATCCCTGGTCCACCAATTGCAGCACACCTAACGCAGTGACCGACTTGGTGACCGAGCCAACCGCGAACAACGTGTCCGGCGTGACCGGGGTGCCGGTCGCGGTAGAGCGCACGCCGTATCCCTGGACGTAGAGAAGTTGCCCATCCTTGACAAGCGCGATCCCCGTTCCTGGAATGTCGTAGAGATCCATCAGGCCGGTCACAAAACCGTCAACCTCCGCAAACCCCGGTGCTGAAGGCGTAGCGGTGGGCGGTGGTGCGTTGTCCTGCGCTTCGCGTGATGTGGCGGCGTTGCACGCGGTAATTACGCCCGTGACCACAAGCAGCGTTAACACCCCTTGACGAAAGCGACGCATTACAGCCGATCCTGTTCGGTGACAAGATATTTACCTGCGATTTTCGCATATATGAGTCGGCACAGCCAGGCATGGAATTCGCATACAAAACAGCCGCGATCCAGGTGTTGGGACTCATCCCTGGGACAGGGGCCCGATCTGGGCAGGCATTTCTCCCGACCTGAACAGGATGCTGAACTCATGACAGCGGGACACGCAATCCTGTAAGCTGCTGCTTATACCTTTCATTGTGGCAGTGTTAGCTTTCAGGAGAAACCTTCCATGCGATACCGGATACTTGTTCTAACCCTACTCGTCGTTTTCGCGCTCCCCGGCCTGGTGACCGCCCAGCCACCGCCGCCAGAGATCGAAGGCGGGACCGTCGTTGCCACCGGTTTCAACGGCCCGCAAGGGATCACGGTAGATTCAGAGGGCAATCTGTGGGTCATTGACAGCGGCCTCGGTGGAGACGAAGACATCCAGTTCATCTCAATCGAAACCGGTGAATTGTTTCCAACCAAGATCGGACCGACGGCACGAATTGTGATGGTATCGCCGGACGGTGAGCAAACCGACGTGGCGGCGTTGCCGTCGCTATTGGCTTCCGAAACCGAGGTGATTGGCGGCGCGCGCCTGACCTGGCTGGACGGTACGTTGTACGCCACCGCCGGCGGCTGGGTCGGTGGCGCAGGGGATCCGCCGGACCTGGCGGGGGCAGTTGTCCGCGTCGAAGCGGGTGAAGTCGTGGAAGTGGCCGACCTGTGGGCCCATGAAGAAGCAAACAACCCCGACGGCCTGATTCTAGAGTCGCATCCTTACGGGCTTGCCGCCGGGCCGGATGGGTGGCTCTGGATCGCCGATGCCGGGGCCAACACCCTGATACGCGTCAACCCGGTGACGGGCGACATCGAAAACGTGGCGACCTTTGACGGTTTGCCCGGCCCGTTCCCCAACCCGTTCCGCAATGACGCAATGGAGGCCGATCCGGTCCCCACCGCCGTTGCCTTTGATGACGCGGGGAACGCCTATGTTTCGTTCTTGAGCGGGTTTCCCTTCACGCCGGGATCGGCCAAAGTCGTCCGCGTCACACCGGACGGCCAGGTCAGCGATCACGCGACGGGCTTAACCATGCTCACCGACCTGCAACGCGGGCCGGATGGGGCGTTATACGCGATGCAGTTCGGAATGTTCACCGAAGAAGGGCCGGTCCCCAACACAGGGGCTGTGGTGCGCATCCATGAAGGAGACGCTTCCGAATTGCTGATCGGCGGCCTGCCGTTTTCCACCGGGTTGGCATTCGATGAGGCAGGAAACGCGTTTGTGACCATCAACGGTGTTGGCGCGCCAGGGTCAGGTGCAGTTGTGCGTATTGATGCGCTCACCGAACTGCAGGGCGAGCCGGTGATGGCGGAGCAGTAACCCGCTGCCCTGCTGCCAGCTGTGGAGCCGCGTTTCAATGACCGGCTCCACACGCGCACCGATAACATGCAAGCGTGAATTCAGGAATGAGGTCGCAATGGCAAGCTATTATCGTTCGGTGCCTGCCAGGGCGGCCAGTGATAGAGACGGGTCTACTAACGAGCAGGAGAAGCTATGAACGCCAACGTGTTTATTTCGACCACCGGGCAAGGGTTGGCACGGGCTGCATGTAACGCCAGCGGAGAATGGCCGGTTGAGCTACTGCTTCAGGGTCGTGAGATAACGTGTCTGGCCGCCGATCCGTTAGCCCCTGGCGTGGTCTACGCAGGGACGCGCAGCAGTGGCGTGCTGCGCTCGGATGATCGCGGCCAGACGTGGCATTCCGCCGGATTGGATGGGCACGTGATCAAGTCCCTGGCTGCCAGCCCGCTTGAGCCGGGCGTGATCTACGCCGGGACCAAGCCCCCGATGATCTTCGTTTCACGTGATAAAGGGGCAAACTGGAGCGAACGCGATTCGTTTCGCCAGATGCGGCGCTGGTTCTGGTACACTCCGGCAGAACCGGGTGCGCCGTACGTCCAGGCGATTGCCCTCTCCCCGACCGATCCCGGCGTGATCGTCGTCGGGATCGAATACGGAGCGGTGTTGCGCAGCGCGGACGGCGGCCAGACGTGGCAGGGGCACCTGAAAGGCGCGATCCGTGACTGCCACTCGCTGGCGTTTCATGCAAAGAACGGGAATTGGGTGTACCAGGCTGGGGGGACTGGCGCAGGCGCAGCATATAGCCGCGACGGCGGGGTCACCTGGGCGCAGCCGAAAGCAGGCCTGGACCGTCATTATGGCTGGGCGTGCGCGTCCGATCCGGAGCGGCCTGAAGTATGGTATGTCTCCGCCTCGCCCGTCTTTGTGTTCCCTCATTTCAACAAGTTCCCGATCGCCCACTTTGACGGTCATGCCCACGCTTGCATCTTCCGAACAACGGGCGGCGCGGGCTGGAAAAAACTCAACGGCGTGCAGCCTCAACCAATCCCTTACATGCCGTATGCGCTGCTCACCGATCCCGCTGCGCCGGGGCACGTCTATGCCGGGCTGAGCAATGGCGTTGTGTGGCACTCTGCCGATCACGGCGATTCATGGCGGCAGCTACCCTTTAACCTGGGTGGCATTCATCGTTCGATGATCATGTTATGACCGGGAAACGCGCTGGTGAAGCGGCCAGCCTGTGTGTGAAGCGATCTGGCGAGGCCGCGATAGCGCTCTGGATGGCGTGCCATTCTGGCGCGAGGAAGAGACGCGCACGTGTCCATTCTTGAAACAGGAAACGACCTAAGGAAAGGAACGAGCATGATGAGAAACAAACTGGCCCCCACCACCTACCTGCTGACGGCCTGCCTGTTTTGCACCGGGATTCTGGTACAGGTATTTCTCGTCGGCCTGAGTCTGCTTGGCGGGCGGCCAAGCTGGGACACCCACATCGGGCTGGGGCATGGGCTGGGCATCCTGGCACTGGTGATGCTTGTGCTTGCCTATGTGGGCCGCATGCCGCGCCCGATCAAGCCGCTGACGTGGCTGAACTTCGGCATTTATTTCTTGCTGGCTGATTTTGTCATCTTCCAACGCGAGTCAGCGCCGGTCATAGCCGCGCTGCACCCTGTCCTGGCGATGATCCTGTTCCCGGTGGCGGGGACGCTGGTCGTGCTGATCTGGCTCGTGGTGCGCGCGCCACAAAGCGAGACAACACCGGCGCAGACACGCTCCGCCGTTAAGCCAACAGCGGGATGACACGCGCTCACAGCGGCATCCCAACAGTTCGTGTGTATGAAGCTGTTTATGTCTGAAAAAGGCTGAAAAAATCATGTTAAACTAGATAAACAGTATCGGCGCAGACAAGGACAAGATGGACCGCGCACGCACCCCTCCGGTTAGCTTGGCAGATCAGACGGTGATATCACACGTCAGCATGACGTATGGGGCGTATATCGTTCGAGTTGCGTGGATCGTCATGGCGGCACTCACGCTAAGCGTTTTCGTGATCTCGATCCCCGCCTATATTATCGACCTCAACCAGCCAGTGGATTGGCCCGCCCTGAAACAACCCGCAAGACCGATGTTCGCGCTGGGGCTGGTGAAGACCGTGATTGCCCTGTCCGGTGTCGTGACGTGTTTCGTGCTGGCCTTCATTCTGTTCCGCTACCGGCGCGATGACCGGATGGCCGTGTTTGCGTCGTTCATCTTGCTGTTTTACGGCGTGGCTTCGGCGGGACCTGTAGAGCACCTGGCGGTCTACGATCCGGCGTTTGAGCGCATCGGGCAATCGTTGCTGTTCTTTTCAGCAGTGCCCTGGGTGCTTTTCTTCTGTCTGTTCCCTACCGGTCATTTTGCCCCGCGTTGGAGTCGCTGGCTGCCGCCGTTTTCGGTACTCTGGGCGGCAGTATTGACGGCTTTTCATCCGTTCGGCGCGAGCGTCAGCCATCCGGTGATGCCCCTGATCGAGTTGCTGTGGATCATGAGCCTGACGGTACTGCTGGTCTATGCGCAGATCTGGCGCTATCGGCACGTGTCCAATTCAGTTGAGCGCCAACAAACCAAGTGGATCGTATTCGGCCTTCTTGTGTCGCTGACCCTCTTTACCGTGTCTACAATTCCCTGGGTTTACGTGCAGAATCGCCCGCCAAGGACCATCGGAACGCAGTGGGTCAACTGGATCTCGTTCTTCCTGGAAGTGATCTGGGTGATGATGCTCTGCGTGCTGCCGATCTCGATGACGATCGCCGTGCTGCGCTATCGCCTGTGGGACATCAACCTGATCATAAACCGGACACTCGTCTACACATCCCTGACGGGGTTGGTGGTGGGCCTGTACATCCTTATTGTGGGTTCGTTGGGGGCGATATTGCAGGCACGAGGCAGCTTGCCGGTTTCCCTGCTGGCCGCCGGTATTATCGCCGTGTTGTTTCAGCCTTTGCGCGACCGCTTGCAACATGGGGCGAATCGCTGGGTGTACGGCGAGCGTGATAATCCTTACATGGTGCTTACCCGCCTCGGCCAAACCCTGGAAAGGGCGTTGATCCCGACAGCAGTATTGCCAACCCTGGTGGAGACCGTCGCGCACACGCTCAAGCTACCTTACGTGGCGCTTGCGCTCAAACGCGGCGACCGGTTCGCGATCGCATCGGAGTTTGGGCTGCCTCCGGGATGGCTTCTCGAAATGGCGGGCGATCCTGACGATCATAATTTGCTTGTGCTTCCCCTGGTTTATCAAGGGGAGAGCATCGGGCGGCTGACCCTTGCGTCGCGCAGCCCCAACGATCCGTTTACCCCCGCCGAGCGCGCGCTGCTTGAAAACATTGCCCGCCAGGTCGGGGTCGTGGCCCATGCAGTACGCCTAACGGTCGACCTGCAGCAGTCGCGCGAGAGGCTGGTCACAACGCGTGAGGAGGAGCGCCGCCGCCTGCGCCGGGACCTGCATGATGGGCTTGGTCCGGCGCTGGCCGCCATGTCGTTTAAGCTGGCCGCCACTTCGAATATGATCGGGCGCGATCCGGATGCTGCGCGGGCGCTAGTCGCCGAACTCACGACGCAGATTCGGACGCTGCTGGATGACATCCGGCGCATTGCTTATGATCTGCGCCCGCCCGCGCTCGACGAGTTAGGGATGGTTGGCGCGTTGCGCGAATACATCGCGTCCAACCAGGCGCAAGGGCTGCGTATCACGTTGGAAGCGCCCGAAAATCTGCCCTTACTGGCAGCGGCAGTTGAAGTCGCCGTCTACCGCATCGCACTTGAAGCAATCAACAATGTCAACCGGCACGCTGGCGCGCGGCATTGTAGTGTGCAGTTGTCGCTCTGTGACAGTCTATGCCTGGCGATCAGCGACGATGGACGCGGCATCCCGGATCATGTGCGTCCAGGCGTGGGCATGGCTTCGATGCGCGAGCGCGCGGAAGAACTGGGCGGGACGTGTGTGATCGAAAGCCAGCCCGGAAAAGGCACCCGGGTGCTGGTGAAGTTGCCGCTGTTGACCGGTACCATGAAAGAGGAAGAACTGTGGAAACCATCCGACTTGTGATCGCGGACGATCATACACTGTTTCGGGAAGGGCTGCGCGCGCTCCTGGCGTCTGTGCCCGATATTGACGTTGTGGGCGAGGCGGCCAGCGGCCAGGAAACGTTGCTCAAAGTCGCTCAGGTCCAGCCCGATGTGGTGTTGATGGACATCCAGATGCCAGACCTCAACGGTATTGACGCGACGCGCCAGATACTCCGCACCTACCCGCACATGGGCATCATCATGCTGACCATGTTCAAGGACGATGACTCGGTATTCGCTGCCATGCGCGCTGGCGCGCGTGGTTACGTCCTGAAAGGGGCCGACCAGGACGTCATGTTACGCGCGGTACGCGCGGTCGCCAACGGCGAATCGCTTTTCAGCCCCGAAATAGCCGAACGGTTGATGCGTTTCTTTGCCGGCTTGAAACCCGCCGCACCGCCGGAAGTGTTCCCCGAACTCACGGGGCGTGAGCGCGAGATTCTCGCGCTGATTGCGCAGGGCGATACCAACGCTGACATCGCGAGCGCACTGTCAATCAGCGTGAAAACAGTCCGTAACCATGTCTCCAACATCTTCAACAAATTGCAGGTAGCAGACCGTACGCAAGCCTCCATCCGTGCTCGCGAAGCGGGCTTCGGGGACAGCCGGTGATAGATTGCGCTGGCGTTGAGGACGATTGCCGTTACGGCATTCTGCCGCATACGTTCCGTCATTCAGGCCAGCGCGCACAATGTACGACTGCCGCTTACGTGGCATGCTGCCAGAAAAGCCTACCCATCACCGGATTGCCAAACCGGGGGGCTGGCAGCGCCGGTCGGTTCAGCTTAGCCTTTGACGGCACCCATCGTGAGGCCCCGCACGATGTAACGCTGCACAAACAGCGACAGCACCAAAGGCGGCAGAACCGCCATCAACAGACGCGTTGACACAAATCCAAAATGGATTCCCCGCACCGTGCCCGTGCTTATAATCTTCACCGTGAACGGTTGAGCATCACGCACGGTGAGCACGCTGGCGAACAAGAACTCATTCCAGGCGAACGTGAAGCAAATGATTCCGGCTGCCACGAGCGCCGGTCCAGCCAACGGAAGCGCGATCCGAAAGAACACCATCAGATGTGACGCGCCATCGACCAGTGCAGCTTCTTCAAGGTCTTTGGGCAAATCCGCGAAAAAGTCGCGCGTGATCAGGACCGCGAACGGCATGACGAAGGTGGCATTTACGATGATCATACCAAGTCGCGTGTCGTACAGGTCCAGTTCCTGCAGCAGCAGAAAAAACGGGATCAGTGTGGCAACCGGGGGCAAAAACCGTTGTGACAGAAACCACGACACAAGGTTGCGATTCCCGATCCCGAACCGGAACCGGCCCAGTGCATAACCGGCTGAGGTCCCTAGCGTGAGCGCAACTGCCGTCGCACCTAACGCGATGATGGCGCTGTTCTTTAACGCGTTGATGTTTTCCTTACCTGTTCGCCCAAGTTCCGCGTTCCAGTTGTCCATGATTGGTTCGAACTGCACGAACGGGATCAGTGTGGGCTGGAGCGCATCGCGCTGAGGCTTGAACGAGGTAATGATCGCCCAGACAAACGGGTACAGCGCGATCAACGTCACCAACAACACAGCGCACCATAAGAGAGTAGCCTGTACGCGTTTCCGAAGATTGATTTCTAGAGATGACGTCATCAGCTTATCCTTCACTCAATCTCGTAACGCTTGCGGGCGAGGAAGAAGAAGATCGAAGTCGCGATTATCGCCACAAAGACCAGCAGATACGCCAGGGCGGATGCATAGCCCATGTCAAAATGACGCAGTCCTTCGAGATATGTATAGTACGAGTACGTTTGTGTCGACACGCCCGGCCCACCGCCGGTTAGCGTGAATGGGATGTCCAGGATTTTGAAGGTCTCGACCAGACGCAGCATCGTTACCGTGCCCAGCGCGGGCAAGATCATGGGCAGTGTGATCTTGCGGAACAGCGTCCAGGCTGAGGACGTATCCAGTCGCGCGGCTTCGTACAGCTCATCGGGCACGGACTGCATCGCTGCCAGCACAATGATGAAGACAAACGGCGTCCATTGCCACGTGTCGACAATCAGCACGGCAAAGCGTGCGGACCACGGTTCAGTGATCCAGTACACCCCCTCTCCGCCCAGGCCGCGTATCATGTGGTTGATCGGCCCACTCTGCTCGTTGAAAAGGATCATGCCCAACTGTCCCAGGGCGATCGGGGCCGCAAAGATCGGTAACGTCAGGATCGAGCGAAATATGCGCAGCCCCGGAAGCTCGTGGTTGAACAGCCACGCGATGAATGTGCCGATTATGACCGTGAAGAGCACGCTCGCCACAATGATGAAGATCGTCATCTCCATCACTTCGGCCACGCGATCATCCTGGAAGATTTCGCGGTAGTTATCCAACCCGATATATTCGCCCGGGCGGTTGCGCCGGCCCATGCGCTTATCGGTAAAGCTCAACCTGAAGGAATAAAGGAGCGGGAAGATCGTAAAGCACAGCACCCAGATCACGCCCGGCAAAAGGAATATCAGTCCCGCACGGTTTCTGCTTTTCATGTGATTACCTGTCCGATACGTTAGCGTAAAGCAATCTACGTTAGCGCCTATCGAATCAGTGTGAAAAGGGGAGAGAACCGTATCTCTCCCCTCCAAAACACTTTCCTCAGGTCACCCCCGAGATAGCCACTGTATTACGGGGTATAACCGATCGAAGCCTGGTAGATCTCCAGCAAGTAGTCACGACCGATATCGTCGGTGATCTCTTCCCATGCATCGGCGACCCGGTCCAGCGCTTCTTGCGGCGTCAACTCATCGATCATCGCTTCAGCCAGGCGGATGTCGAGAATGTTCCAGTACTCGGGAGTCCCGGGAATACGCAGGTAGGTTTGGGTGGTCGGGAAGCCGAACAGATTCTCGCCGTAGGCCGTGATGTACGATTCAACGTCCCCTGCGTCATAACCTGCCGCTACATAGTCTTCGACCGAAGCCTCGCCCGCCGGCGGGAACAGATGCGTGGTAGAGCTGGGATCAACACCGGTCCAGCCGTAGGTCACGTTCCAGAACAGGATGGGTGGGGTTGCTTGCATCGCCAGGAAGTAGTACGCCAGGTCCGGGTTATCCGAGCGGCTCGAAATGACGCCATGCCACGACGCACCGACCAGGTTACCAACACAGTTCGGGTTTTCGGGGTCTACAACAAACTCGCCAATTTCACGATCGTACCACTCTTCGGAGCACGGGATCGGCGCGCCGCCCAGCTTGCCCTGGATCGTCGACGCGTTCGGGTCCTGCGCCAGCGAGCCGACGTCGCCCCATGAGTAGAGCATGACGGCGTTACCGTTCAGGAAGTTGTCCCAGGCTTCGCCCAGTTCCCAGCCGAACTGTGACCGTGACCCGGTGGCTGCCAGCTCCTTCAAGAATTCCAGCGCCCTGACATGTCCTGGCGAGTTAATCACCGGCGTCATGTCGTCCGGGTCGAACCAGTAGATGTTGTCGTACTTCGTAACAACGGTGGGATCATCACCGTCCGCTGGCGTGATCGCGAACGGAGCCGACAGGGACATATAGTGGAAGAAGCCCTGCCCACCAACCTTGAGGTGTAAGCTGACACCGTCGTCGGGATCACCGTCGCCATTCCAGTCCTTGCCGTTGAAAAACTGCGCGACTTTCAGCATCTGCTGCCACGTCCGGGGCGGCACAGGCATCGGCTCGCCAACCTCTTCTTCATAGGCGGCCTGCCATTCGGGGTCTTCCAGAATGTCACGCCGGTAGTAGAACATCTGGGCGTCACCATCGTTCACAACCCCGTACCAGGTATCTTCCCACGTCAACAACTGCTGCAACGGTGTGGCGACTTTATCCGGCTCCCAAACCGGATAGCCTTCAGCGCCAAGGTAGTCTTCAATCGGGATGATCCATTCGTTGCTGATGTAGTCACCGTAGAACCACGATGCATTGATGATCGCGTCGTAGGTGTTCTGGTTGGTCGCGAAGTCGACGGTCAATGTTGTAAGCATCTGGTCAAACGGAATCTCGATGATTTCGAGTTCCGCGCCAGTGACCGCTTCAAAAGCCTCACGCCAGAAGTACGGCGCGCCGGAAATCACGCCGCGCGTACCGCTGGCAAGTACGCCAACCGTGAGCGTCTCGCCTTCAAACCGGTCGCGAGCATCGGGCAGATTCGCTGCGAGCAATGCTTCCATCGCCGATTCACGTTCCTGATCGTCGATGGCATTCGGGAACAGATCTTGAGGCGACATACCCTCAAAAGGCCCGCCATCTTGAGCGTGCACTGTCAGGCTGCTGACAGACAACGAAAGGACGATAAGAACCACCAAGAACAAAGATAGTCTTCGCATGAGAAGTTCCTTTCCATTGAGCATTATATTAACTGTATGGCTCATAAGAGAACGAACCTACGATCAGTATAGGTCTACTCATAATTTGAGTCAAACTGAGGCAAAAGTACACCAGTACCATAATTGCGGCAGCATGACTACATCTGGCGGAGCATGACAACCTGCGGACGAAGTGCGGCCCCGCGGTGTCTCATGCGCTGTTTGGCGCGGTGATTGGTGATGAGGAATACCGGCCCCGTCCTGCACGCGACCAGCGCATCAAAAAACGCGCAAGCAACGAGGCATGCGCGTTTCCCGAGTCTGAGTCCAGCAGCCAGGGGACTCGAACAGGTTCGGATTCAGGCGGCGGGTTTTCCGGCAAGTCTAATCAAGCGCCAGCACGAACCAATCGGCTGTTGTCTCGATCACTTCGTTTGCCATCGTCTGGTCTTCGGTCAAAACGCCGCCGGGAACATACCGCGCTACGGCTTGCGCCGACCCGGGCGCATCCTGCACCGCGACCGGGTAGCTTAACCGATCTGCTTCCGGCTGCGAGGGTCCAGCAGGTCGCGCATGCCGTCACCGACGAAATTCAGCGCCATGACAACCGTTAAAATCGCCAGACCGGGAAATGTGCTCAGCCACCACTGATCGAAGTAGTCAATTCCATCGGACACCATGCGACCCCACTCCGGAGAGGACGGCTCCGGCCCTAAGCCCAGGAAGCTCAACCCCGCGAAGATGAGGATGGCGTTGCCGATATCCAGTGTCGCCATCACCAGCGCAGGCGCGACACAGTTGGGCAGGATCGTGACGACAAGCACGCGCGCTGGTGGCGACCCGATCGCGCGCGCGGATTCGACGTAGGCATCGGACTTGACGCTGATCACGAGGCTCCGCACAATGCGGGCGTAATTGGGCCACCACACGACGATCATGGCGATTACGGCGTTCGTCACATTTGGCCCCAGTGCAGCCGCGATCGCCATCGCCAGAATGATGATGGGGAACGCCATAAACACTTCTGTGAAGCGCATGAGCAGCTCATCCCACAGCCCGCCCACATAACCGGCAACCGCACCGAAGACCGTGCCGACAACCATCGCGCTGACAACGACCAGCAGCCCGGCAGGCAGGGAGGTCCGGCCCCCATATATCACGCGCGACAGCACGTCGCGCCCCAGTTGATCGGTCCCGAAAATGTGTTCCCGGCTGGGTGCCTGCAGCCGGTTCATCACGTTCTGATCCAACGGGTTGTAGGGCGCGATTTCCCCCGCAGCCAATGAGATCGCGATCCAGATCACACAGATGATCACCCCGACAACCATGAGCGGATTCTGGCGCATCCGCAAGCGAACAACACGCAAATTATCCATAGTGCTATCCATATCGCAGTCGTGGGTCAAGCCAGTAATACAGCATATCTACGATGAGGTTCATCACCACAAACACGACCGCTATCAACATGCTGACTCCCATGATCGCGGGAAAATCGAGGGTTCGCGCCGCGTTGTACGCGTAGCGACCGATACCCTCCCAGGCGAAGATCGTCTCGGTGAGCACAGCACCGGACAGCAAACTACTATAAGACAGGCCGATGATCGTCACGACCGGCATCAGCGCATTGCGCAGCCCGTGTCGCAGGATGACCATCCATTCGCGCAGCCCTTTGCTGCGTGCCGTCATGATGTACTCTTGCGACAGCACTTCCAGCATGCTGGAGCGCGTGATTCGTGTAATCAATCCCGCCGAATATGCCCCCAACACCAGGGCCGGCAGCACGAGGTGGGCGACCGCATTACGAAACAGGTCCCAACGACCATCCAGTATGCTGTCGACCGTGTATAACCCTGTGACGTGAGCCGGGGGATGCAGTTGGGCATCCAGCCTGCCCGGACCGGGGACCACGCCCCACCGCAGGTACAGCACCAGCAGGCCGATCAGCGCCAGCCAGAAAACCGGCGCGCTCACGCCGATCAACGAAAGGATACGCACAACAAAATCGATAGGCCGGTTACGCCATACCGCCGAAACCACGCCGAAGATCACGCCGGCGACGATACTCACAAGGATTCCGGCTGTGGAAAGCTCAATTGTCGCCGGTAGGAACCGGCGCAGTTCATCCGCCACGGGACGGTGACTGCGAATCGACGTTCCCATGTTGCCGCGCAGCAGATTCTTGATATACGTCAGGTACTGTAGGTGGAGTGGTTCGTCCAGGCCCCACTTCTCGCGAAACGCGGCGACGATCTCAGGATCAGCCGCCGCGCGTTCGCCGAGGTTGGCGGCGGTCGGATCGGCGGGTATCGCGTTCGAAATGATAAAGGCTACGATCGAAATGCCGATAAGCAGCGGGATCATCAACACTAAACGGCGTACCAGATAGAAATGAAGCGACATGATCAAGCCTCAAGGTGGTGAAAAAAGGCGGCGAGACCCGGTAACCAGACCTCGCCGCCCAGACTCTATGATAGGACTCAGTAGTGCAGCTTGGTCAGGTCAACACGCCACTGCCCATTGTAAGCAAAACCTTGCAGGTCGGCATTGTAGGCGAAGTGCACGCCCGGCTGGAACAGCGGCACGAACGGGCCGTTCTGCTGCTCGTAGTACTGGATCTCGCGGAACAGCTCAGCGCGCCTCTCCGCGTCCGTTTCGACGACGACCGCATCACGCAGGTCGAGAATCTCCTGCTCGGCGTTTTCATCCGTCCAGTTTGCACGCAGACCGACCACGCCACCGGGCAAGAACTCGACGTAGTCCAGGGTGTCGTAATAGTCCGGGTTCCACAGCCACAGGCTGAAGCCCTGCCGGCCCGCGCGGTACGCCTCCAGAGAGACCTGGAATTCCTGCGGCACGAGGTTGGCCGTAATCCCGACATCGGCCAGGTCAGCCTGTACCTTTTGCGCTACAATGCCGAACTCGGTGCCGATGTAGTTGAAATCCGGGTATTCAAGATTGATCTCGAAGCCATCAGGATAGCCCGCCTCGGCGAGCAGCGCTCGCGCTTGCTCCAGGTCGCGCGACAGCCCTTCGGACGGATCAAGCGCCCCCGCAAAGCCGATCGGAACCATCGCGGCGGGGATGTTAGCCCCTGCACCGCTGAGGAACATGAGCTCCTCGTAGTTAACGGCGTAGCGCAGCGCCCGCTGAACCAGCATATTGCTCACCGGGCCGCCAACATCCGGGTCCTGGTTGCACAGCAAAAAGATCAGGGTGTCGCTCTGGGTCGAAAAGACCTCGATCGCGTCGTTGCGCTCGAACGACGGCAGTTGGTCGGCGATAACATCCATCGCGATATCGATATCGCCCGCTTCCAGCGTTAACTTCTGGGTCGATGTCTCCGGCAGGTTGCGAATGATGATGCGGTCGAAGTAGACCGGTTCGCCCCAGTAATTCGGATTCCTGACCAGCACCGTCTGCACGGTTGGCTCGTAGCTTTCGACCATGTAGGGGCCGGTACCTGCTGAGTTCTCCATCAGCCATTCTTCCGCCGTATCCGTTTCGGCGGCATCTTCGGCATCCGTACCACCGTGCGTCCGGACGACGTCCGCGTTCAGGATGGAGAACGCGTCAAAGATGAGCTTGGCAAGGATCGCGGGGTCGGGTCGTTCAAGTGTCAAAACGACGGTGAGGTCGTCGGCAGCCTCCACGCTGGCGATCGTATCGGCCAGGAACGAGGGATTATCCTTCAGGTTTTTCATGCGGTTGAAGCTAAAAGCCACGTCCTCGGCGGTCAGGGGATCGCCGTTGGAGAACACGACATCGTCCCGCAAGTAGAACGTGTACACCAAACCGTCGTCCGAGATATCCCAGTCCGCGGCCAGGTTGGGTAGAATCTCGCTCACCGAGTCTGACGGGAAAGTGACCAGCGTATCGTACACCGAATGATGAATCAGCGATCCGCCGGGTTCATAGGCGCGGCTCGGATCAAGCGAATGGTAGTCTTCCGACAGCCCAACGACCAACAGCCTTTCTTCATCTTGGGCAGCGACAGTCCCGAAGACCGCCACAATCAAACTGGCAATGAACAACAAAGTTACTAAGCGGCGCATGTTTTTCTCCCCATATTGATGATTATCTAGAGTTTTTATTACGCTGGTGCCAGCAGGGGTGACTGCTGGCGGTTGGTGTGATGATTTCCCGATACGACGTGGCTATCTGCGACGAGCAACAGCTCCTATCTATATATATTATGCTGTTTCAGGTGCGCTTACGCAAGCGATTGAGGTGTCCGGAATGCCCAAATACAGTCGCAGGCCAGCATCGGCTTGCCGTCAGCACGCTAAGGAAGATCACCGCGCCGGCTTCCCCGTGACGATCCGGGTTTGGGGACAGGATCGGGTTGTTTGAAGCGCGTTCGAGTTGCATAAGGTTGCTCAACTTGCGATGAACGCCTGCACGTCGGCTTTGCTGACCGACGCCACAGCCATGACATGATCGCCGCCGCCGTAGTAGATGCGGTATTCGTCCTCGGTTTCCAACCCGCCACAGGTGAAGATCACGTTCGGTACGTCACCCCAGTGCTCCCAGGGCGTAGCGGGACAGATGACCGGTTCTTCCTGGCGCTTGATGATCTTGGCCGGATCGTCCAGGTCATGCAGCGCGACGCCCAGGCAGTAGTGGCGGTCTTCTGCAAAGCCATGATAGAAGTTCAGCCATCCCGCCGGCGTTTTGAACACGGGACCACCCGCGCCGATACGCACGCCATCCCACAGCCCCGGGCGCGGACGCATGATGATCTGGTGATCAGTCCAATGCAGCAGGTCGTCAGAATACGCGAGCCAGATATCCGGAATGCGGCGGTGGAACATGGCGTAGCGCCCACCGATCTTCTCGGGAAACAGCACCGCGTCTTTATTGTCTTCGTCCGGCAGCACGATCCCCATGCGTTCCCAGGTGATCAGGTTCGTGCTGCGGGCCAGAGATACCCGGACGCCATGCGGTGAATACGCGGTGTAGAGCATGTAGAACACGCCGTCCAGTTCGGTAAGGCGCGGGTCTTCGACGCCGTGTTGCTCGTATTCGGTCTCGGGGGCCAGCACCGGTTCCTGTAAGCGATTGAAGCGATAACCATCGGCACTGATCGCGCAACCAATACGCGAAATACGATCCAGGCCCTGCGCGCGGTAGAGCATATACACCAGCTCTTGATGGCGCGCGATCGCCGCGTTGAAGACGTTATCGGTTTCCCAGGCGTTATGGGTTGAAGGCACCAGGATCGGGTTGCCCGCATAGCGGGTCAAAGTCAAAGGGGTTGTCATGGTTGGTTTTCTCCGTTTGCAGGATACTGCAATTTGCCGTAAGCCGTCAGCCGCTCGATCACGGCCCGGTTGGCAAGCAGCGAGATAAAGCTGAGTGTGGCGACCGCGACCGGCAGCACCAGGACGACACTCAACGCGACCAGCAGGGCCGCCGTACTGAGCATCACAGCCGAATATACAGGATCAGCCAGCGTCAAAAACAGGGCGTTCTTCAGCGCGACACGCACGGATTTCTGTTCCTGTTCGAGCATGAAGGGCCAGAAGTAAAACTGCATGGCGAGCCACAGCACCCCACCGGTGACGAGTGCGATCTGGATGATCGCGCTCAACAGTCCCTCGACTGTGCCGTAAAACGTGACATTCACGGCGAATATGATGATCACCACGGCGTTGAGCAGCGCCCAGCGCACGCTGATCCAGCCGTAGCGCCGGGCATTGGTCAGAAAGACGTTCCACTGCTGCCCCTTCCCATGTGCGATGCTATTCGTCACGGCATAGAGGCCCGCCGTCGCGGGGGGAAACAACACGACCGTTAAGCTCAGCCCGACCCACAGCAGATTTAAGGCCGCCAGCCCGATCATGCTGTAATACCAGTCGCGGATCGTCTCCCACACGATGCCCGATGCTGCATGCAGATTCATCTGAAGTCGATCAATCCTCGTCTAGCGTGTAGACGCCAGTCTGTGTGTTACAGGTCAAGACCAACTGCGCTCCATCCGGCCCGGCAAATACGCGCTGCGCAATGACCGGCTGGATCAGAAAGCCATCCACCGCCACGCGGCGCAGCGGTTCCGACCCGGCATACGTGACGTGCAGGGTATGTGTCCCGGCATCCAGGACAAGCGGGCCAGACCTGGCCGCTGTCTCGAAGTCTGTGTCCGTCAGGTTCCGTAGTGTGCTGCCGCCAGTGCCGCGCCTGATTTTAACACCCAACATCGTGCCTGCGTAGCTGTTGCGCATGCGCACGACCGGACCTTGAGCGTTCAGCCGAGGTGATAAGCGGCGGGAACCGTTCACGGTCCGCCGGACCAGCGATCATTTTGGGTGCCGTCAGCAGACCTTCTGAAACGACAAACACGCGTTCATTGCTGCAATACTACGCAGGTGATACGGCGTTTGCAGGGGGATTCCAGATGCACCGGCTTTTTTATATCTCGATCACCACTTTGCCGAAGTGATCGCCTTCCTCAAGTATCTGGTGGCCGGTATGGATGCGCTCCAGCGGCAGCACTGTGTCGATCACCGGGTTGACGTGCCCAGCTTCGACCAGCTTCAGCGCCTGCATCAGGTCGTGGATCGTGCCGCCGTTCGAGCCGCGAATCTGCAGTTGGCGGTGGTAAATCTGGGTGATGGCCAGTTCAAAGCGTGTGCCGGAATGCGAGCCGCACGGGACCAGGCGGCCATTACGTGCCAGCGCGCGCAGCGAGTCGGGCCATGTCGCCGCGCCGACGTTGTCCTGTACCAGGTCGACGCCGCGCCCGCCCGTGACTTCTAGCACGCGTTCGACCCAGTTTTCGGCGCGGTAGTTGAACACCTGCTCAGCGCCGAGTTCGCGCGCCCGCGCGATTTTCTCCGCTGTGGATGTGGTGGCAAAGACGCGTGCCCCCGTGTGACGTGCGATCTGGATGCCGAGTGATGCCACGCCGCCACCGGCCCCCAGGATGAGCGCTATCTCGCCGGGGCGCAGTTGACCAACCGTGATCAGCATGTGCCATGCCGTCATCGCCACTACCGGCAGCGCCGCCGCTTCCACAAAGGACAGCCGCGCCGGTTTGGGCAGCAGATTCGCCACCGGCGCGATCGTATATTCCGCCAGGCCGCCGTCGATGTGCTCGCCGAAGATGCGGTGTTCCGGGCAGGTGGTCGGTTCGCCCCGGCGGCAGAATTCACACACGCCGCACGTGACGAGCGGGTAAACCAGCACTGCATCCCCGACGTCCCAGCCGGTGACGCCTTCGCCTAGCTTGTCGACAATGCCCGCGATGTCGCTCCCCCCGATCAGTGGCAGCGGAATTTCTCCGAATTTCGGCCCTTGGCGCACAGCGACATCCAGCCAGTTAAGCGCGCTGGCTTTCACCTTGATGCGCACCTTGCCGTAGCCGGGTTCGGGGGTGGGAATGTCTTCGAGTTGGATTGCGTCGCGTTCGCCGTGCTGGCGCAGAACTGCGGCTTTCATACGGTCGCCTCCTGGTTCAGTTTCGGTGAGTCAGCGTGTTCGCCGTAAAGATGGCACAGCACCAGGTGCTGGTCGCCTACATCAATGCGCGGTGGGAAGATATGCTGGCAGGCTTCCATCGCCTCTGGACAACGTTCCACGAACGGGCAGCCGGGATGTTGAGTCGTCGGACGCGGCACCCCTTCGCGCACGCGCAGCGGCGGGTTGGGTAGCGCCGGGTCCGGGACCGGCACGGCTGAGATCAACGCCTGGGTGTATGGATGCTGCGGGTTCTGGATGACCTCGCGCGTGGCTCCCACTTCGACAATGTGCCCCAGATACATCACCGCGATGCGGTCACAGGTGTATTGCAGCAGCGAGAGATCGTGCGAAATATAGACGGTGGTCAGGTCCATTTCCTTGACCAGCGCCTTCATCGTATTCAAGATGCCAGCGCGAACCGAGACATCCAGCATGGATACAGGCTCGTCGGCAATGAGCAAGTACGGTTGTAGCACCAGCGCGCGCGCCAGAACCACACGCTGCAACTGGCCGCCCGAGAGTTGATGCGGGAATTTGTCCAGGAAGGTTTCGGCAGGCCGCAAGTTGACGCGGTTCAACGTGTCGATAATGCGCTCAAGGCGCTTGTTCGGGTCCTTCCAGCCATGAATTGCGAGCGGTTCCGAAAGCGACCGGTACAGCGTAAAACGGGGGTTGAGCGCCTCAAACGGATTCTGGAACATGAACTGCACATGGCGACGGAAATTCCGCAGTTTGTTCGATGGCAATGCGGATAGCGTTTGACCGGCGAAGGTGATCTCGCCGTGACTTGGCTCCAACAGCTTGACCAGCAGCTTGCCGGTCGTGGTCTTGCCGCAGCCCGATTCACCGGCCAGCCCCAGGCTCTCCCCGCGCGCGAGTGAAAACGAGATGTTGTTAACCGCAAAGACGGTCTGCGCTTTCTGCCCGCGCACCAGGCCCGCCAAGCCGCCGCCGATGTGATATTGCTTGCTGAGGCGGTCCACTTCCAACAGCGTGTCGCCGTTGCTGCTGTCCGGCGTGTCCTGGTCGAGCAATGCAGCGACTGCCGATTTATCAAAGCCTTGCTGCTGCGCGGCCTCAGTATTCAACCACAACTGCGGATCGCCGGCCTGCTCGCGCAGGTGATCCATCTCGTCCGCGCGCAAACAAGCCGCGAGATGGTCCGGCCCCTGCTCGCTCAGTACCGGTGTGACCTCATGGCAGCGCTGGATTGCGAACGGGCAGCGCTGCGCAAAGCGGCACGCCGGGGGCGGATCGTGCAGGTCGGGCGGATAACCCTCGATGGAGATCAGCACGTCTTTGGGCTGTGCCAGGTTGGGGAATGCGTGTTGCAGGCCCAGGCTGTAGGGGTGGTTTGGCGCGTTGAAGAATGTGTCGGCACTGGCCTGTTCGACGATCTTCCCGGCATACATCACGGCGATCGAATCGCAGACCTGCGCCACGACCGAAATATCGTGCGTGATGAGCAACACGGTCAGGTTCAGTTCGTCTTCCAGGCGTTTGAGGACCTCCAGCACCTGGTGTTGCACAATGACGTCGAGCGCTGTCACCGGCTCGTCGGCGATCAGCAGGCTCGGATCGAGTGCCAGCGCCGCCGCGATAATCGCGCGTTGCTTCATGCCGCCCGAAAACTCGTGCGGGAAGTGCTGCAAGCGTTCGGTGTCCAGCCCCACCAGGTCGAACAAGTCCACCGCGCGCCGTTTGGCGCTGGCACGGTCGTAATTACCGCGCACCGTCATGATCTCCACCAGTTGGTGGCCTACGCGCTGCACCGGGTCCAGGGAATCCATTGACGCCTGCGGGATCGTTGCGATCTCGCGCCAGCGGAGTTGGCGCATCTCGCGCAGGGAGAGCCGGAGCAGATCGCGCCCTTTGAACCAGATCTCGCCGCCGGTGATATGGGCGTTACGTGGCAACACCTGGACCAGCGCGCGCAGCAGTGTCGTCTTGCCGCAGCCCGACTCGCCGATGATGCCCAGGTGCTGCACCGGCTCAACGTCCAGCGATACCTGGTCCACCGCCTGAACCGTGCCGGTCTGTGTTTTGTATGCAACGCTCAGATTTCGAATCTCAAGGAGTGCCATGATGTCAAACCCTTTTTATTGCCGTCGCAGGCGCGGGAACAGCACTTCTTCGTATCCCCGACCGATGAAAAACCCTGCCATGACGGCCAGCATGATCGCCACGCCCGGCGGGACAAACCAGTAAAACGCGCCGCGCGACATCGCCTGCGAATTGAACGCGTCCTGCAGCATATAGCCCCAACTCACGACGTTTGGATCGCCGAACCCCAAGAAGCTGACGCTGGCTTCCGTCAATATCGCCCACCCGATAGCCAGCGACCCATACAGAAAGGTCAGGGGCAGGATGCTGGGCGCAATGTACATGAACACGATCCGGAAATGGCTGGCCCCGCTGACTATCGCCGCGCTGACAAATGCCTGCTCGCGGATCACCAATACCTGGCTGCGGATCACGCGGCTGCTGTCACGCCACAGCAGCACTGCCATCGCCAGCACGACGTTCCACAGACTCGGGTCACGGAACGCGGACAAAACGATGATGAACGGCAGGAACGGGATGCCAAATGCGACATCGGCCAGGCGCATCAGGATCGTGTCCACCCAACCGCCAAAATACCCTGCCAGCAACCCCACGATCGTGCCGATCACTGAAACGGCCAGCGCCGCGCTGAATCCCACGATCAACGCCGGGCGCGTGCCATAAACCAGTTGCGAGAAAATGTCGCGGCCCAGGTTGGTTGTCCCCAGCCGGAAATCCGGCGATGGCTTCTGATTTGAAAGCCAGATGCCCCCCTCACCTTCGACGTTTTGAAGTGGATCATACGGGGCGATGACCGGGGCAAACACCGCCACCACGACGAAAACCACCAGGATGATCAGGCCGATCAGGGCCAGTAGATCGCGTTGGAACACTTCCAGGTTTGTTTGCACAAACTGCTTCAGCAGCGCGCCCTGTTGCAGTTGCGGCAGGTCCGCTACCCGGATTGAACGCTCAACTCTCGCTTCATGTTGCATGGCTCATCTCCTAGGCAGTGCGCGCCTGTTCGGACGCACCAACGCGCGGGTCGAACAAGCTGTAGAGCACGTCTGCGATGAAGTTCAAAACCACAATGATCAGCGCGATCACGAAAAACGCCCCTTGCGCCACCGGGTAATCGGACGAGGTAACGGCACGCACCAACATACGTCCAATCCCCGGCCACCCAAAGACATTTTCGACGACAACGTTACCGCCAATCGAGTACCCGATCCCCAACGTCAAGGCGGTCAGTACAGGCAGCATCGCGTTACGCGCTGCATGCCGGACCATAAGGCGCCACTTACCATAGCCCACCAGCCGGCCCATCGTGATGAAATCTTGGTCCAGGATCTCGAGCATATTTGAGCGCATCAACAGCAGCGGCAGTCCGTGTAGATAGAAGGCGAGCGTTATGGTGGGCAGAATCATGTGCTCCCAGAAATCTCTTGACTGCAATTTTTCCCATTCACTGCTGTAGATCACGCCCGGCGAACTGGTGCCCGACGAAGGCAACCAGCGCAGGTCAAATGCGAAAATCGCCAGCAGAAACATGCCGACCCAGAACTCCGGCGCAGCGCGTGTCATGAGCGTGACGGTGATCCCGGCGCGTTCCAGCACGCCGCCGCGCAGTGCCGCCATCACCACGCCGCCAATCACACCGATGATGTACGCGATGACCAGCGAGGTCATGCTCAGGTAGAGGGTATTGGGCAGTACATCGATGATCATGTCGGAAACCGTTCTGCCCGACGAGAAGAAAGAATCACCCAGATCGCCGCGCGCCAGGTTAGCCAGATAAATGACATATTGTTCCGGCAGGGATTTATCTAGACCGAAGCGCGCGCGCACGGAGGCCTCTTGCTCGTCGTTGAAGGTGGTATCGATAAAGGCGACAGTTGGATCGCCCGGAGCCAGGCGAAACAGCAAGAACAAGATCGTGGCGATAGCCCACAGCACTACCAGGCTTTGCAGCAATCGACCACCAATATAGAGCAATATACCACTTCGCACGTTGCACTCCTCTCCGGGTTTGCGGCTGGGGAGAGTCTCGCAACTCTCCCCGTACAGTAAACTTGCGGAATTCGGCTCAGGCGTTATTCAGCCGGATAGAGCAGGCGACCATCGTCATCCCACGTGTAACCGGCGTCAGCCAGCAACTGGCGCCCCGCCTCGATGTCATACGCGTACTGCGGCAGATCGGGATTGTGCCAGTAGTCGATCGCGACGGACACGTAGGAATCTGCCGGTACAGCGAAGCCTTTGAAGATGTTGTTGATGACGGCCTGACGCGGCATGACGTGTGCCACCGCCCGGCGCACTACCGGATCATCAAACGGCTCGACCCGCACGTTAAACGCGAAGAAACGGAAACCGAGTTCCGGGCTGGAGAACAGCGAAATGTTCGGATCAGATTCGGCAATCTGTGCAAGAATTTCCGAGTCGCCCGGCCACTCGCGCAGGAAGTTCAACTCGCCTGTTTGAATCTGGCCGAGTGCCGATTCCGCGTTCGGGATGATACGCAGCACCCACTGGTCAGCTTGCGGCGGTGAGAAGTGATCGGGGTTGGCTTCCAGGATCACCGTCTCGTTGAAGTCCCACGCCACAAACCTGTACGGCCCGGAGCCAACCGGTACCTCTTCCTGGTAGCTTTCGGCATTGTCTTCGCTGCCTGCCAGGTTCTCAAGGACCGGTTCCCAGATATGTTTGGGGACGATGTTCAGTTTCGCCAGCGACGCGGTCTCAAACGCGACCCACGGCTCGCTCAGCGTAAAGCGTAACGTCCGGTCGTCGAGTATCTCGATGTTGGCGATCTTGCTGACGAACGGTTTGTACATCGGCACTTCGTCGCCCATCGGGGCCTCGAACGAGAATTTCACGTCTTCGACCGTAACCGGCTCGCCGTCGTGGAATTGCATGCCTTCACGAATGGTGACGAGCACGTTCAGGCTGTCTTCCCAGTCCACAGATTCAGCCGCCCAGGGCTGCGGCAGCCCATCCGGGCCGAGGCGCATCAAGCGATCCCAGATCAGTTCGGTGACGCGCGAGTCGATGTCGCCCGAAATCCAGAACGGGTTGATGCCCTGCACAACGGTCGGTGAGTTTGTCACGATCGACCCCTGGTCACCCAGGGGGGTCAGCCCGATCCACGTCCAGAAGTTCTGCACGCCGATCCCCTGCTGATCCACGACGGAGTCTGCGTCCCACACGTCCGTGCGAACAAGCTGTGGTAGAGTCGGGTGCGCGACGTAGATATAGGGTACGTCCTGCGCGATTATCTCCTGGGCCTGGTAGATCAACTCGCGCCGCATTTCCATATCGGTTTCGCCGCGTTGTGCTTCTGCCAGGGCATCGTATTCGGGGTTGACGTAACCTACAAAGTTGTAACCCGATTCTGCCGTGGACGAGTGGAACAGGTTGTAGACGAACTCGTCGGGATCCATACGCTCCGGACGCCCGACCATTCGCCATGCCGTCATTTGCCAATCGTTGCGGTTGTACCAGACGATATCAGCCTGTTGTTCCCACGGGATGGCACGGTGTTCGACATCCAGGCCAAGCTGGCGCATGTTTTCCACCAGTAGGCGCGTGGTCTCGAACTCAATCGGTTCTGCGGCCTGCGTTTCGGACAGGACCACGATCTTTAGGACGCGCGAGCCGGGTTCCTGGGCGGTTGCGATGCCCGGCAACGCCAGGGCGACAACAAGTAACAGTGTAAACAGCGTGAAAAGCGATCTGGCTTTCATGTTTCTCTCCTCTGTGCTCCTGGAATCGATCGATAACTGTAATAATGTTGGCAGGCTTCCATTCGATAACGCTTCTCCTTTCACGTTATGGCATCGAAGTGGTCTATGATGTACGCGATGTGTTTGATGCCGTCGTAGTAATCCCGGACGTGAATGTTTTCGTTCGGGGCGTGATTGCGCGAGTTCTCGTTGCCCACACCGATGGACACGGCAGGGATGCCGTGTTTCTGGCACAGGTCGTACATCGGGCCGCTGCCAGGGGCAAGCGGGTAGACGATCGGATCGTGCCCGTAAACCGCGCGCGTGCCTTGTTTGACCAACTGCGCGAAGGGGTGCTCGGTGGGGGTGCGGGCCGGGTTCAACGTCGCCAGCAGCTTCACCTCGATGTCACCAAAGCCGGAGTCAACGAGATGTTGTTTCAGCCGTTCGAACAGCCGCTGCGGGTCCTGATCCGGCACCAGCCGAAAATCGATTTTGCACTTTGCGGCGTGGGGCAGCACGGTTTTCAACCCGTCGCCGGTGTATCCCGACTCGATCCCGCAGATGTTGCACGTCGGTTGGAAGACGTATTTCTCGAGCAGCGCGCGTCCCGTCAGCCCGTTGATGAACGCAGCCAGGCCCAGTTGCTCGCGGCGACCCGCTTCGTCAAACGGCATCGAGTCGAGCGCGGACAGGTCGGCGGGAGTTGTGGGCAGCACGTCGTCATAGAAGCCGGAGATCAGGACGCGGTCGTCCGCATCCTTTAGCGTCTGTAACCCGTTGAGCAAGCGCCACGCACCGCTCGGCACGATGGCGGCCCATTGTGAATGCAAGTCGGTGTTGGCCTGCTGCACGCTGAGTTCGACGTAAAGAATGCCTTTCAGCCCCAGGTAGATTTCGCGGCGTCCGGTCACGTCGCAGTAACCTGCTTCCCAGATGCAGCCATCGGCGCGGATCAGATCCGTGTGCGCATCGGCAAAGTCCGCGAGGTTCGGGCTGCCGATCTCTTCCTCGCCCTCAAAGATGAACTTGACATTGACCGGCAACTTGCCGCGCGCGCGCAGATACGCGTCTACTGCCGCCAGCCGTGCGACCAGATTGCCCTTGTTGTCCGACACGCCGCGTGCGTAAAGCGTGCCGTTGCGGATGTCAGGTTCAAACGGATCGGATTCCCACAGATCAAGCGGGTCCGGCGGCTGCACGTCGTAATGATCGTAAAACGACAGCGTGCGCCCGCCCGTCCCGCCGACCTCACCGTATACAACCGGGTACCCCTTTGTCGGCACCTGGCGCACCGTCGCGCCGACCGCGCGCGCCAGCTCTTCGACGATCCGCGCAGTTTCGGCCATGCCGACGTTTTGCGCGGCGATCGATGGCTGGCGGCAAAGGCGCACGAGCCAGTCGAGATAGATATCTTTGCGCTCTTCAATTACCTGGTAGATGTCTTGCATCAGTCGTCAGCTTTCGTTAGACGCGCACGCCGCCCTTATAGACCGCTGCTACTGCGCGCAGATTGCGGATGTCGTCCAGCGGGTTGGCGTCGAGAACCAGCACGTCAGCGAACTTGCCCGGCTCCAGCGTGCCGAGCGCGTCGTCCCAGCGCAGCACGCGCGCGTTGTTGCGCGTGACGATGGTCAGCGCTTCGGACGGTGAAAAGCCGTATTCGACGAGCGACTCGGCTTCCTTTGCCATGCTGAAATCATGCGGAGCCAGCGCGTTACCGCCGGCGTCGGAGCCGATGCCGATGAACACGCCCTTCTCGCGTGCGATCTGGATCGATTCGCGCGTTCGCTCGCGCAGCGTCTCGAAGATCGGTTCGAGCCGTTCAGCCTCGGCGCGCGCGCCTGGCGGGATGGTGGCCGGGTCCGGCTTGGCGACACCAAGCGTGAGTACCAGCGCCGTGCCACGCGCAATCATCATCTCGGCGGTTTCTTCGTCCAGGTAGGTGCCGTGCTCGATCGAGTCAATGCCCGCCTCGATCGAGGCTTTGATGCCGCCTGTGCCGTGACAATGCGTTGCGGTGGTGCGACCCATCGCGTGTGCGGCCTCAACCGCTGCGCGTAACTCCTCGACCGTGAATTGTGACGCCATCACGTCCTGCCCTGGTGTCGCCGCGCCACCGGTCGCCATGAGCTTGATCGTGTCCGCGCCGGCTTTCATTTGCTCGCGGGCGGCCTTGCGCACCTCTTCCGGCCCATCCGCTTCACGCGCGATGAAGTAACCGTGCCCACCGGTCATGCTGATGACCATCCCCGCTGTCCGCATGCGCGGCCCGGCGATCCACCCGGCATTGATCGCCTTGCGCAGCGCCATCTCGACATATTTGTGTCCACCGATGTCGCGCACGGCGGTAGTGCCCGACTCCAGGATGCGCCGCAGGGTAGTTACGGCTTCCAGCACAATGAGGTCACGATCGCGGTCGATCAACTCCAACACGCTCTCGCGCCCATTCCAGCACACGTGGCAGTGCGCGTCGATCAACCCCGGCATCATTACTTTGCCCGTTACGTCTTCGCGCGGTGCGCCTTGCGCGCTCGCCGGGAGTTCAGAGGCCGGGCCGACCCACGCGATCCGCCCGTCTTGGATATGCAGCGCTGCGTCCTCGATCGGATCGCCTCCACGACCGTCGATCAGCAGCCCGCCGCTGAGCACAACGTCCACGATATCCTCCTAACTCTGAAAGAGATCGAGCACCGAGCTGACTTTGCCGGTCGCCAGCTTGGGCGGCACCATGTAGGCTTTGCGCGAATGGGTCAGCCCGGCACCGACCGTCGCTTCGGCAAACTTCAAGGCTACGCGCGCCGGGTTGAGAAACGGCACGCCGAGTTCGGCACCGGCGGCCTCCGCAATTTCCAGGAAGCCCATGCTCATACAGCCCACGATGAACGTGTCGGCGCGTTCGTGTTCCATTGCCAGGCGTGCCTGCCTGACCGTGGCCTCGATGGTGCGATCACGGTCGTGGTGCAGCTCCAGCACCGGGATGCCGACCACGCGCACGCTTGCCAGCTTTTCACCGACGCCCACATTGCGTATCTGGCGCTCAGTCGAGGCGATGACGCTTTCGGTGATGGTGATGATCGTGAAGCGGTGCCCCAGCGATGCCGCCATCAACGCGGTGGCCTCACCGGGGCCAATGACCGGGATGGTGAGCAACTCACGCAGCGCGTCCAGCCCGGGATCGCCGTAACACCCCAGGACGATCGCGTCCCAACCTTCCTGTTCCAGTTCAGCCGCGCGCCGCGCCGTAGCCGGGATCGAAATGTACTCTTCGTACATGCTTTCAATCGAGGCCGGGCCTTCCGGCACGTCAACGATTCCGGTTTCGGTTCCCGGACCAGCGTAGTTTTCGAACAGTTCGCCACGGCGTTGCAGTTCGGCACGCCCTTCGGCATTGCGGCCCATCGGGCCGGGGACCAGATAACAAATGCGCATGATGTCAGCTCCAAAAACACTCAATTGACGGAATAAATGAACGGAACGTGCTAGCGTGGTGTGCAAGCTGGGGGACGGACGAATCCCCCCCCCCGGAAACGTCAGGCTTCGATTGTTGCGACAGCCCGTCGCGCGGAATTTGCAGCGGTTTCAAAGGCCCAGGCCACGCGGTTGATCCCGCGCGTGACATGGGTGATGGTGACGTGCCGCATGTGGCCGGAGACGTTCGGCAGCATCGTCGCCGGTTCAATGTCCGGCAGCGGCGGGATGCTGACCGCCGGTTCGGTGCGGAAGCGTCCCTGGCGGGTGAAGTTGATCGGGATCAGCTCGCGGCCCATTTCCAGGATCGCATCGTTAAACGCGCGCACCGCCGGGTCTGTGACACTGGCGTGGTGCAGGCTCTCCGCCCTGGCATACAGCGCCGCCAGCGCCGCGTCGAGTTCATCCAGCGCCGCGTATGCCGGTGCGAAATCCACCGCGTCGCCCGCTGCAGCGGCGTACGTGTCCAGCGTTTCCCTGAATTCGGCGGCCAGGGCCTGGAAGTTGAACGGGTGCAGCGGGTTGTTGATCACGCGCTGTAGTGTGGCGACGTAGACGCGCAGATCGCGCATCAGGTTGTCTTTGTCTGCGATCTCGATCCGGTCGTTTTCCGTGTGCCACGCGATGTTCATGCCGCAGCCGCCCACCGGGTAGTAGCCTTTTTCTTTGCGCAGTTCGACGGGCATTTCGGATAACAGCATAAAGAAGCCCGACAGGCCGATATTGTTGAACGAGTAATCACCGGCCTGGTGCGGCCGCTCGCCCTGGGCATCTTTACCGGTCACTTCCTTGATCGCCTGGGTGCAAAAATCCTCCGTTTCCTTCATCCATGAAATCTCGATATACTCCGTGGCCCAGCGGCAGCCCGGCGAATCGATATCAACCTGCGCGATGCAGTTACGCGCCAGGTCAAGCCCGAACTTATCCGCGTACCACGTCGAGCCGGCGTAACGCCCGGTCGAGTGGCCCGGCCACCACGCGATCCGCAGGCTGCGCGCCAGTTGGTCGCGGTGTTTGTGGAACACGCGCGCAAGTTCAAGCAGCGTTGCGTCACCAACCGCGTTATCACCGATGCCCACGTCCCACGAATCGTAGTGTCCGTGTGCCAGCACGAAGCGTTCCGGTTCCTGCGTGCCTTCGATGGTTGCGACGATGATCGGCGCCCAGAACCAGCCCTCTTTCAGTTCGGTAAAGAGCGTGACTTCAAGCTCACCGGCTTCCTCAAGTTGTTTGAGCAGTGCCTCGCCATCAGGCCGGTTGATCGAGATCACGGGGGTGCGCGGCTGGCGGTGATAATTGTCCAGGTCCGGTGCGCCCCAGATCGTCGTGCAGATGCCCCAATGAATATCAACACCGGGGTTAATGTAGATTTGCCCGATCGCGCCTAGTTTCTCGAACTTCTGGACAGGGGCCGGGCCGCCATAGCCATCCACCACGACGATCTTGCCACGCACATCAACGTCGGTTTCCGGCGTAACGTCGAACAGGTCGACACTGTGCGGCGAAACCTGGCTGGGGATCGAGACCAGTGTACCCGTCAGCCCGTCCGGTCCAGTGTTGGCGGACATGGCCGGACTCTTGGCGTGAATGTCCCGCCCATTGACCACCAACCGCGATTTTACGGGGACGCTCAAGAATAATTCCGGTTCATAAACCTCGTGCGGCACGCCGAATTGCTCTAGCTGCTGCACGATGTAATCGGCGGCGATGCGCTCGTCTTCACTGCCCGACTCGCGAACCAGTGTGGTGAACCGTTCGATCAAGGCCCAGGGGGTCTCAGGCGAAAGCTCCTCCAGTAAGTGCTGTTCCAAATCTGCTTGTGCTGCGGCATAATGCACTGGCATGACGGTTTTTTCTCCTTTAGGGTGTGTAACCAAGCGTGTGTGAAATCTCGTTTGTCGCGTCCACGACCAACCGGATGTAGTGTTGAACCGTGTCTTCGGGAAAGCGGTTCGATGGCCCCGCAATCGAGAGCGCGGCGATGACTCGTTGCCGGTGATCGCGAATCGGGGCCGCTACAGAGACCGCGCCCCGATCCAGCTCATCGACGACCACTGCGTATCCCTGTCGCCGGATCAACGACAGCGCAGTTTCCAGTTTCTCCAGGTCGAAGTCGACACTATCCCTCTGCGCATCACGCGCGAACTGTTCAAGTATCGTGCGGCGCTGTTCATCCGGGAGGTGAGCAAGCAGCGTCTTGGGCACACCGCCGCTGTGCAACGGCGCGCGCCGCCCCACTTTAGCGAACAGGCGAATCGACTGCGGCGATTCACGGGCATCGATGCAAAGCGCCTCCGTGCCGTTGATGATGCCCAGGAAGATGCTCTCCCCGGTTTCGTGCGCCAACTGGTCCAGCACCGGTTGGCACGCCTCGATCAGGACGTTGTGGCTTTGCACGTTTTGGCCCAGTTCAAACAAGCGCAGTCCAAGGTGGAATCGCCCGGCGGTATCGCGTGCCACAAAGTGATGCTTTTCCAGTGTGAACAGAATGCGAAACACTTTGTTTTTGACGAAGCCGGACAACTCCGTCAGTTGTGCCAGCGAGAGACCCTCGTGCTGGTCCTCAAGAAGCCCTAAGATGCCAATTGCGTCTTCCAAAACCGAAACCGTGTAATCAGTTGCCATACGCTTTGTTATATTATGTATAATGATGTTATGAGTTGTTATGAATCATTCTACAATGAGTTTTGTTTCAAATGAAAGAGGTGTTGTGACAAGTACACAAATGGATCGGCAATCCCCACTGAGGCAGGCCGCGCGACGTGGCCGCGGGTTTGGCGGGGAGTCTTCGCTGCGAGTGGCTGTGGTGAGGAGGCTATTGAAGAGGGGCGGTTAGCGTCGCTGTCAAGCCCCTTCGCGGATTTCCACCACCTGGTACGTGTGCACCTGTAACTGCACGTCGCGCCAGGTGTCCGGTGCATGCCCCATCTTCTGCGCCAGCAAGTTCAGGAAAACATCCGGTTCGGGGTAACTCTTCCACACATGCGGCAGAAACGTGGCACGATCATGCCCAAGCTGCAGGATCACGCCGTCCACGCCTGGACGAAGCTTTCGCAGCAACTCCTGGGGGTCGGTATAGGTGAGGTGCTCTAGTGGGGTCAGCACGCTGATCTCAATCCACAAGCGATCAAGTTCATTTACGGTCACCGGCGGGAAGCGCGGATCGTGGCGTGCTGTCTGCACGGTCATCGCTACGACTTCGCTCGCCAGCGGGGAGCGGGCCACCAGGATGCCGATGCAGCCCCGCAGCGCGCCATCATCGTGGCTGCGCAACGTGACGAAGCACGCGCGCTTTTCAGCTAACGCGGGCGGCAACAGCCGGAGGTTGACTTCCGGGGGCAGGCGGTGATAGGCGGTATCGGCGAGCGTGCGCCGGGCAAGCGCAAGCAACAGTGTTTGTTCGGCAGGGGAGTATTGAAACTGTGCGCACATGCTAATCCCTCGGCGCTACAACGTCCACTTGCGTGTTGTTGACAATAGCATACCACCAGATGTATGCAGGTGGAAGCAGGCTGCATGCCAGGAATGGCAGGACACCCGCATCAAAAACATATTGCCGTTTTGCGCTGTTCCGGATATTATCTTGTACAACAGCTGAACCTTCAGGGCAGGGTGCAATTCCCGACCGGCGGTGTGGCGAATAGTGAATTCGCCGAGCCCGCGACCCGTGTCGCCAGCACGGCTGCAAAGCAGGCTGGCGCGTCATGGCAGAATAGAGCCATGCCGGTGGATTTGGTGCGAAGCCAAAGCCGACGGTAACAGTCCGGATGGGAGAAGGTACATATAAACGGCAACCTGGCCGGTTGTGCTGGGCTGTCTGTTGTGCTGTCTCATCACATGCCCCTGGTAACACGCGCAGGGGCATGTTTGGTTGAGCCAGTGATCCAACTGTGCTACCTGGTGTCAGGCCCTGAAGCGTTCACCCTACGTGAATCTAGCCGAAGGAGATTCTGACATGATGCACAACCGCTCCAAACAACGCCGCAGCATATTGTTTATCGGATTGATCGTGCTCGTACTTGCCGGTGCGCTAGGGGCAACGTACATCCTGACCCAGGAAGCCGAGTCACCCTCGCAAGCCACGCCCGTAACGCTGTACATGAGTTTCATCCCCAATGTGCAGTTCGCGCCCGTCTATGTTGCGGCTGAACAAGGCTATTTTGCCGACGAAGGAATCGCGATCACGCTGGAGCACGGCTTAAACGAAGTTGACGCCATCGACCGGCTCGCCGCCGGCGATCTGCAGTTCGCGCTGGTGAGCGGGGAGCAGGTGCTGCTCGCGCGTGGCAGAGAATACCCGGTGGTGTATGTGTTCGAGTGGTATCACCGGTTTCCGGTTGGCGTTGCTTCCCCTGTCGAACTGGGGCTGACCGCGCCAGAAGATTTGCAGGGTCAGGTGGTTGGCGTTCCGGGACTCTATGGCGCAAGCTACATCGGCCTGCGGGCGTTACTCCGTGCAAGCGAACTGGACGAAAGCGATCTTGGCAAGCTGGAGACAATCGGCTTCACCGCGGTTGAGAACCTGTGCGAAGGCCGGGTGGATGCGGCCGTTATCTACGTTGTCAACGAGCCACTGGTCATCGAGGAACAGTGCACCGAGGTCAACGTGATCCACGTATCGGATTACGCCACGCTTGTCTCAAACGGGCTGGTCACGAACGAAGCGACGATCCAGCAGCAGCCGGAACTGGTGCGCGGAATGGTACGCGCGATCCGGCGCGGCCTGCAAGACACCCTCGCCGATCCCGACATGGCGTTCGAAGTGAGTGTTAGCGGGTACATCCCCGACCTGCCGGAAGATCAATACGCGATCCAGCGGCAGGTACTGGACAATACGATCACCCTGTGGCAGTCCGACGAACTAGGGGCCACCGATCCCGAGGCGTGGCAGGCAACCGAGGCTATCCTGCTGGAGACCGGCTTGCTGGAGCAACCGTTGGCGGACCTGTCGGCGGCCTACACGACCCGCTTTCTGCCGGAGGAATAGCCCGGGGTGTTTGGGGGCGCTGCCGGCTTAACGACCAGGTGTGAAGGCCACTCTCACAGCACGCGCATCTGGCGGGTAGCATAGCACCGGATCTCAAACAGGCTGGCGGGTGCGTTACCGTGCGTGGCGAGCAACTCTAGCTGCAGGCGATCAGTTTCGACCGGCGTCTCGAAGATCAGGCTGTTGCGCGTCTGGTGATTGTGCTCGCACTGCGCGAGCACCTTCCCGCCAGCACCGGTCACGCGATAGTGTTTGACGCAGAACGGCATCTCGCGCTCAGGGTGTGTCATGAGCACAGATTCCATCGCGTGATCGAAGTCGGTGTCAAACCCGAGATCGATCTGCGCGATCTGTTGGGGTTTATCCCACGTGAGAACCAGCGTTGGATGGTCGTCGTCAAACGCCGCTACCCATGCGTTTGGGCCGGCGGTTGGACGTGCCCAGCCGTTGGCGACGTTACCGGGCTGAAATACGTCGAGCGGTGGCGCTATCTCAAGGGCGAAGTTGTGTCCTCCCGGGCGCCGCACCGGGACCCAAAACTCGAAGGACTCGACGCCGATGTCGTGTTCGGGTTCTTGCGCGCCGTAATTGGACACTTCCGGATTCTGTGCATTCGACACTGACAGCAACCCTGTCACTCGCTGCTCGCTTGTGTGGACTCGGATCGCCGGATTGCGCATCAGGCAGACGAACACGTAGCGCGCATCTTCGACGGCAGCATCAGCCCTCATGGTGATACGCTGTCCGTCGCCAGGCTGAAGCTCAAACGACTGCGTCGCAAGGGTAACATCCGGCGTGTAGTTGGTGGCGCGGTCGCTGGTGCGCAGTTGTACCTCTAACGTCGTAGGGACCTGCACATCCACCCAGAACGAAACCTGGGGGACCGGTCCCGGTGTGACCGGCAGCATCTGGGCCCAGGAATAATCAAGCGGCAAGCGGGGGCCGTCGTCCGGCAGCGAAGCCAGTTGCAGCCGGCTGGACGCGTCTAACGTCGCGCTGCGGGCGAGATCATCGGGATCGTCCAGGGCGACTTCAGGGATGAACTGCCCGGCGCGCAGCAGGTTACGCTGAAGCTCGCGCATGTAAGGCGCAGCGACCAGATCGGCGGGCCGCTTGTTGTGGCGCGTGCATAACGCTGCCGCCATCCCGACCGCCTGCGCTGCCGAAGCCAGCGTCGCCTGGACGCGGGTTGAGCCGAAGGCTACGTGTGACGCGCTGAATATCCGCCCGGCGAGAAACAGGTTTGTGATGTTGCGGCTGTACAGGCAGCGGTAAGGGATCTGGTATACGCCGCGCGTATGCCACTGGTCACAGCCGGGCTTTTCGCTGTAAATGCCATCGGCGGGATGCAGATCAAGCGCCCAGCCACCAAATGATACGGCGTCATCGTGCAGACGCTGTTCAACGAGGTCCTGCTGGCGCAGCATGTAGTCCCCTTCAAAGCGGCGGCTCTCACGTTTGCCGGGAATATGCCCGACCCATTCAAGGGTGAGCGTTTCCGCGTCCGGAAATTCGCCGGAGTTCTTGATGTAGTTCCACACGCCGTAGACGATGCGCCACAACTCCCACTTGATATCTTCGCTCTCGTGGACGGTGTCCAGCCGCCCGCCGTACTCGATCCACCAGAATTGGCAGCCCTGCTGGTTCGACTTGATATTGCGATAGCGTGGAATCCTGGTGATATCGTCCAGCGCGAAGCTGGGCGGAACGAAACGCACCGGTTTACCCACGTCCTTGCTATAGAAGTAGATCGTATGGCCGAGCAGCTCGCCGTAGTCATCTTTCGACGGTGCCATCTTCTCGCCGAATTCGTCCGCGTTTTCAGCGCCCATACGAAAAGCAGCACCGCTCATAAACCCGACGACACCATCGCCCGACGCATCGCAGAACAGCGGCGCGTGGACCTCGTACATCGTCGAGTTCTGGCTGCAGAACGCGCGCACAGATTCGATGGTGTCCGGCCCGGACTTGGTCACCTCGAAGGCCACGGTGTTCAGCAGCAGCGTGATGTTCGGTTCCTGATCGACCTTTTCCAACAAGATCGTGTCGAAAATCAGCGGGTTGCCCTCGGGGTTGCGGTACACATTTTCGACCATCAGCTCATCGATCACGCCGCCTTCACGCGCCCAGCGATTGTTGTTACCCATATGCGACGTCGCGCCAAGAATCCAGAGGCGAACCTCACTGGACGCGTTGCCGCCCAGCACCGGGCGATCTTGAATCAGGGTGACGCGCAGCCCCGCCCGTGCGGCTGTGATGGCACAACACGTCCCGGCCATGCCGCCGCCAATCACCGCGAGGTCGCAGTCGAGTCGTTTGGTAAGCAGTTGGCGTTGTTCAACAGGCGGTTCGATAAGCATGGTGGTGGGTCCTTTTCTTCACCGGATCACGGGTCCGCTGGATGACGGATCGGATTACTCGAGGCACGGGCGGGTGTGTTACAGTCGGTGTGGGCAAGGAGACATGGTTTCGTGACCATGTCTCCCCTGTGTTTTCTTGAGGCCGCTCCCCGCTACGGAGTGGCCTCAAACCGTGTTACCGGTCAGTCCACCAGGTCCGCGATCGCGTCGTGAGCGTCTTCCATTGCGTCCTCGGCGCTTGCGTCACCGGTTAGCACGCTCTGGACTTGCTCGTTCAGCGTGCGTTCCATCGCGGCGGCCTCGGGATACGGCCAGAACGGGTTGGTGCGCGCGGTAGCCGTGATCTGATCGCTCCACGTTGCGACGTATTCATCACCCTGCACGACGTCGCTCGCCAGTGCGGACTCCGTTGTGGGGGGCAGCCCAAGCTGCTCGAAGTAGTTCAGTACGGTAGCCTGGTCTGAGGTGATGTATTTTGCGAACTCTGCTGCGTCATCGCCGTTTGCATCATCGATCACGACGATGATGTGACCCCATAGCAGCGCTTGCGGGGCGTCACCTTCATTGAGCACAGGACGCGGAACCGGCACGACATTCTCGGCCAGGTCTGTATCCGGGGCGTTTGAGGCAGCCAGCGCGCGGGCGACGATCGCGTCTTCATAGAAACCGACGCGGCCCTGGGCGAAGAGCTGGCGCGCGTCGAAGCGGTCCATATCCGCCGCGATCAGGCCGCGCCCCAAGAGATCGGCGTACCATTCCACCGCCGCGATCGTGCCTTCGTCATTCAGCACGACTTCGCCCGCTTCGTTGATGATCGTGCCGCCGAATGTCCAGATCCAGGGCATGATATCTTTCAACTGCGCGGTATCGGTCATGGCGGCGTAGGGGATCACGTCCGGGTCATAGGCTTTGAGTGCTTCAAGCGCGGTTTCGAATTCCTCGATTGTCGTCGGCAACGCAGTCACGCCAGCTTCTTCAAGCAACGACATATTCGCAACCATCCCGATCGAAGCGGTGGTCCAGGGCAGGCCGTACTGCACGCCGTCTACCTGGCCGCTGCTGAGCGCTGCTGCCGTGTAATCGACACCTTCCGCAACCGGCCCGAGGTCCTTCAAAACGCCCATCGCGGCCAGGGGAGCGAGCCAGGCGATGTCGAGCTGCACCGCGCCGCTGATGTTACCGCCGCGTGCCTGGAGCAGTACCTGGTTCAGGTACTCGTTATACGGATACGCGACGGTATCGATCTCCGCGCCGGTTTCCTCGCTATAGGCGTTGACCGCCTCCATGATCACGTCACGCGTCGCGCCTTCTTGCAGCGACCAGCCGGTGAACGTGAACTTTCCGCCGTTGTCCTGCGCGGCAACCGGGATCAGGCCCAGCGCCAACACCAGCACCATTGACAACATAACGATCGACTTGACGTATGTTCTGTGAAGCATTTTTCCCTCCATGAAGAGACACGAAAAACTTTCATTAGCGGCGGTTTACCCGCCGTATACGACGAAACTCAGCCTTTGACCGCCCCGGCCCCCAGGCCAGTGACGATGTAGCGCTGCATGAACAGGTAGGCGATCATGATCGGCAGCGACACGATCAGCGAGGAAGCCATCAGGTTCGGCCATGACGTCTGGAATTCGCCCACGTAGAACAGGACCAGTCCCGGTGGCAGGGTCATCTTCTCCGGTCCGGCAAGCGTGAGCGCGTAGATGAAGTCGTTCCAGCCGCGAATGAACGCAAACAGGCCGGTGGATACCAGCGCAGGGGCCGCGATCGGCATCAGGATTCGATGGATGATCTGGAACTGGTTTGCCCCATCGACCTTCGCCGCTTCGATCAGATCGTTGGGGACGGTATCGAAGTAGCTCTTCAGCATCCAGATGCACAGTGGCAGCGTGAATGTGGTAAACGCCAGGATCATCGCCCAGTAGGTGTTGAGCAGGTCGAGATCACTGAACATCAGGTACAGCGCGATCAGCAGCAGCGCTTGCGGGAACATCTGCGCCGACAGGATCAGAAACATCAGCGAGCGGCGTCCAAAATACCGGAATTTGGAGAACGAATACGCTGCGTATGCCGAGACGATGATGCTGCCCACGGCAGTTGCTGAAGCGACCAGCACACTGTTGCGGAAATAACGCAAGAGTTTTGTGTTATCAAAGAAGGCTTTGTAGTGATCAAGTGTCAGGCTGGACGGAACGAACTTTGGTGGAAACGCAAAGACCTGCTGCGTCGGAGTCAGCGATGTGACCAGCAGCCAGTAGATCGGGAAGAAAGCGAAGATACCGAACAGCAGCAATGCCCCGTACAGCGCGATCTTGTCGGCAACGCGCTGGCGGCGCGAAGTCGCCATGATCGAGGTTTCAACCGCGTGTGTCGTGCTCATCGTAGCGCCCCGTCACTCTTCTGGGTTTAGAAACACATAGACGCCGACGACAACTGACAAGAGTGCCATCCACAGGATGCCGATTGCGCCAGCTTCACCGAGATCGAACTTCTGAAACGCCGTTTTATACACGGCGACCGAAAATGTCGTTGTCGCTTTGGATGGCCCGCCGGAGGTCATCACGTAGATGGATTCGAAATGCTGGAAGTTCCAGATAAAGCTCAAGAGCAGCACCGTGCCGATCACGCCCCGGAGTTGTGGCACAGTAATATGGCGGAAGGTGCGGATGCGTCCCGCGCCATCGATAGCCGCCGCTTCGTTCAACTCGTGCGGGATGGTCTGCAATCCCGCCAGCAGCATGACCGCCATCCAGGGGAAAGTGTTCCACGTCTTCGCGATGATTACGGCCCCCATAGCGCGCTGTGGATGCCCCAGCCAGTTGATGTTTTCGCTGATCAGCCCCGTCTCGCGCAGAAAGCCATTGAGCACGCCGTAATTCGCGTTGAAAATCCACATCCACAGAAAAGACACAACCACTGCCGGGAGCAGCCACGGCAGCAAGAACATGCTCCGCAGCAGCCCGCGCCCCGGGACAGACGAGTTGAGGATCAGCGCGATGCCAAAACCGATCAGGAACGGTAACAGCGTGGAATAGACCGAGTAGACCAGCGTTGTGTTCAGGATTTGCTTGAAGTCATCCTCAAGCACGGACTCGATATTCTCCAGCCCGACGTATTCCTGTCCGGGCCACAACAGGCTCTTCTTGAAAAAACCCTGGTACATCGAGCTGAAAAGCGGGTACATCGTGATCGCAAAGAACAATATCAGCGCCGGCAACACCAGCAATACACCCACTTGCCAGTTGGACAGCTTAAAGCCCGACTGCGGCCTTTGGGGGGAGGTATGCACGCTTGCTGAGGATAAATCACTCATTTTTCCAGTCCATCACGAACATCATGCTGCAGCCAACAGATCAGGTCGATTCACGGTGAACCAGCGACGTCGGCACGCGGATCAACCATGGCGACGAATCCGCCTCGCGCATGAGTGCGCACAGGCGCTTGGCGGCGATCTCGCCCATCAGGTGCATATCAAAATGAACCGAGGTCAGTGGCGGGTCGGTGAAGCGTGCCAGGTCATAGTCACCAAAACCGATCGCGGCGATGTCATCCGAAATCCTGTACCCGGCTTCCTTGATGGCGCGCAGCCCGCCCATCGCGATCACGTCGTCCGCAAAGATGACCGCGTCGGGACCGGGGTATTGCTCCAGGAGTTGGCGCGTTTGCTCGTAGCCCGCCTGCGCGTTGAAGTCGCTGATGACCACCTGGTCAGCGTCAAAAGGTTGCCCGTGCAGGCACAGCTCCAGACGGAAGCCGTCCAGTTTCTCAGCGCTTGTCGTTGTCGTTTCCGGGCCGTTAACAAACCCGATGCGTTGGCGGCCACTGTTAATCAAGTGGTCGACTGCCTCGCGGATGCCATGCGCCACGTCTGCCATCACACAGTCCACCTGGAGCGGGTAGAGGTGGGCCCCCGCGATCACCACGGGGATATCCAGGCTCTGCAGCTTGCTGACAAACGCGCGATTGCGGACACCGCCCAGTAAAATCAGGCCGGACACGCCGATGTCACGCGCATGCTGGTGTGCTTCTTCCGCAGAGATCGTCGAACGCTGCAAGCGTGTCGCAATGCCGCGTTTTTGCAGGACGGAATGCACACCGGTCCAGACGGTACGCTCAAACTCATTGATCGACGGGCGGGTGTTGGAGCCAATGGCGCTTTCATTAACTTCTTCGCTCGTCAGAACCAATACTGAACGGGAGACCTGGTTAGCTGTGTGGCGCAGCTTCTCGATCGGATATTCCATATCCTGTGCGATCTGCAACACCACACGACGAGTTTCTTCACTCACACGCGGGTGATTATTAAGAACACGGGAGACGGTGGCCGTGGAAACGTGCGCACGTTTGGCAATATCCCTGATGGTAGCCATGTAACGGAATACCTCTTGTTACATTAGTGCTTCAGTGTTTCAAGCGCGACCGATCAAGCGGTGAATGCGAAGCAATGTCAGAAATCTGGCCGAACAATCTACGGATTTTGATGATTTTTGCATTTTGCTATGGTGAAATTTCTATCAATGCACTTGATCATATGATGCAATATGGTAAGTAACAAAGTCAACCATCTGAGAAAAAATGTAACATGTTACATCGCCCTTGCCGGGGATGGATATCCCCCATCCCCGGCAATCCAAAGCCTGGGCAGCACGGAACGCCTGACCGCAAGCTGGCTGGGGGATGGTCTTGTGGGCGGTCACATTCGGTTCTGAGTTCAGCGTAATGCTATACTGGGCTTAAGGGGGTAAGGGTACGATGCGTACATTATCCGGGGTCGCGTCAATTTCCGCGATTGTATTGCTGTTTCAGGTCACATTGACGCGCCTCTTTTCTGTCGCACAGTTCTATCATTTTGCGTTTCTTGCGGTCAGTCTGGCCCTGTTAGGGTTCGGTATCAGTGGGTCGCTGCTGGCGGCATGGCCGCGTCTGCGGCTGCCGCAATGGCAGGCGTACTACGCGTTGGGTCTTGGTCCTGCGACGGTACTGGCCTATCTTGTGCTCAATCAATGGGCCTTCGACTCTTATGCCGTCGCCTGGGACCGTACCCAGGTATGGCGGTTGATTGGGAATTTGCTGGCATTGGCCGTGCCCTTTACGCTGGCGGGGGCGTTGATCGGCGCTGTGCTGGCCGATCCTGCACGCTCCGCCGGGTATGTGTACGGGGCCAACATGGCGGGGTCGGCAGTGGGGGCAGCCGTGGCCCCGTTGTTGCTGGGCTACGTGGGGGACGTTCGCGTTGTGCTCCTGTGCAGCGTGTTCGCTGGCGTTGCGGCGCTGTTATTCACGCACAAAACACCGCGCGCCATGCAGACGCTCAGCCTGGCGATCGTGGTCCTGGGGATTGTTGGCGCGCTCGCACCACCGGCCATGCTGACCATTCAACCCTCTCCGTACAAACCGTTGAGCCACTTCAAGCGCAATCCCGATGCTACGCTGGCAGTGCCACGCTACAACGCGTATTCTCGCCTGGATATCGTCTACAGCGATACGATCCATTCAGCGCCCGGCCTGAGCATGACCTACTTCGGTGAGTTGCCGCCCGAGATCGGCCTCTTGATCGATGGGGACAACCTTTTACCGGTGCCACGGGCGGACGCAATGTCCGATGCTTTCGCCAGGTCGATGCCGCTGTCCCTGGTGCTTGATGGGTCCCAAAGCCCGGCGGATGTGCTGGTGTTAGGTCTGGGCGGCGGCCTGGACGTGCAGGTCGCGCTGGCGCTGGGGGCGACGACGGTAACCGCAATCGAGCCGAACAGCCTGATTGTCGAAGCCCTGTACGGCGATCTGAGGCAGTGGGCGGGTCTGGCTGATGATCCGCGCGTCGATATCATGCACCAGGAACTACGCACGTACGCACGCCAGACCGCCGAGCGTTTTGATGTGGTGCACCTTGCGCTCAATGATGCGTACCGCCCCGTCACCTCCGGGGCGTTCACGCTGACTGAAAACTACGTGCTGACCGTCGAAGGGGTCGCGGCGTTTCTCGACTTAATGCGCGATGATGGCATCTTTGTGGTCACGCGCTGGCTGCAGAACCCACCCAGCGAGGACTTGCGCACCCTGGGCCTGCTGATCGCCGCGTTGGAGCGTTGGGGCGGTGACCCGGCGCGCCAGATCGTCGCGTTTCGTTCGTTTCAAACCGTGACCTTTCTGGTGAAGCAAGAGGGCTTCACTGCTGCAGAGATCGCGCGAATCACCGCCCAGGCCGGGGAACTGGCGTTTGACATGGTCCTGCCGCCGGATGTGCCGCCGCAGTCAGTGAATCGCTATGCGACGCTCGAAACGCCCGTCTACCATGACACCTACGTCGAGCTGCTAAATGCTGCGGACCGCGAGCAGTTTTTTGCGGACTACGCTTTTCAGGTCCGTCCTCCTACCGACAACCAGCCGTTTTTCTTCCACTTCTTCAAGTGGCGGCAAACACCCGAAGTGCTTGACAACCTTGGAAGAACCTGGCAGCCTTTTGGGGGCAGCGGCTATTTTGTGCTGATCGCGCTTCTGCTGTTCGCCTTGTTAGCGTCGCTCATCTTCATTGTTCTTCCGATTGGGCTACGGCGTCGTTTTAGGGCAGCGTTATACCGGTCGCGGCGCGGTCGCAACGTGCGCGTCGTGTTGTATTTCGGCAGTCTCGGGCTGGCTTTTCTATTAGTTGAAGTGACGATGATCCAGCAGTTCATCTTGGTGCTGGGCCAGCCGACTCTGGCCCTGGCGACTGTGTTGGCAACGTTGCTGTTCTTTTCCGGCATCGGCAGCACGCTGTCCATGAGAATTCACTGGGCCGGTGCGTTACTGGTCCTGGTGGTCTTGCTGATCACATGGCCCTGGTTCCTGGATGCCGTTTCAAACGTGCTGTTGGACCTGCCATTGGCGCTGCGGCTGGTGCTCAGTGTTACGATCATCGCGCCTGTGGGCTTGCTGATGGGCATCCCGTTTGCACGAGGGCTGGACGCTATTCGCGACGTGCCGGACCTGATCCCCTGGGCCTGGGCGATCAATGGTGGCATGTCGGTCGTGAGCGCGATCGTTGCGGTATTGCTGGCGCTGTCATTTGGTTTCGAGTGGGTATTGTGGGTCGGCAGTGGATGTTACGGTCTGGCGTGGCTCACTCGTCCGCTTCGCGCGTAAAGGGCACGAACGCGACGTCCATTTTGCGCTGCATGTCGACGGTTTCGCCCTGTCGTTCCACCAGCCACAAGCTCTGGTACCCGCCCGGCGGCCCGATCGGGATCACCATGCGCCCCCCATCTGGATCGAGCTGTGCCACAAGCGGCGAGGGTAGATGGTCCGGTGCTGCGGTGACGATGATCGCGTCGTATGGCGCGTATTGCCACCAGCCGTAATAGCCGTCCGCTCGCAGCGTGTGGATGTCGTCGTAGCCCAGCTCGTCAAAGATGCGGCGCGCGGTGCCTGCCAACTCCGGAATGATTTCGATGGTGTATACCTCATCGGTTATCTCGCGCAGTATTGCAGCCTGGTAACCAGACCCGGTGCCGATCTCCAGGACCCGGTCGCCGGGTTCAAGCTCGAGCATCTCCGTCATCATGCCCACCAGCGAGGGTTGGGAGATCGTCTGTCCATAACCGATCGGGAGCGGGTAGTCCCGATAAGCCTGGTCGCGGTAGTTGTACGGCACAAACGCGTGACGCGGCACATTCAACATCGCCTCAATCACTACCGGGTCGGAAACAAAACTGCGCACCCGATCGTTAACCAGATTCTCGCGTCGCTGGCGCATGTCGGCGGGATCCTCAAGCTGCCGATCGAGTTCCGGGGGCGTAGGAGCGAGTTCGGTCGGTCGAAACGTCGGTGTGGGGGTAATTTGATTCGCTTCGTCCTGGGGCCCGGCACCGGCTGTCGGACTCAAGAACGAGCGGACGGTCGCGGAGCGATGATCGTCCTGCGAACTGCCCCCGCATGCGGCCAGCACTAGCGCGCACACGAGCAGTAATAACGGTCCGTTGCGGCATTTTCTATTTGTGTGCATGGTCGTTCTCTTCAAAACTTCGCTATTTGTCACAACCAGCCTGGAACTATGTCACCTTAGCCCATAAACCGGGCACGACACGATCTACCCCGAGCATGAGGCGCGTTCGCAACACGGCCCGCCTGCCCAGTGCAACGTGCCAGGGGGATCGTGTGAGTCTTGCGCTTTTTTTCATTATAGTCCGAGTAGTGCAAATCCCGGAATCTGCCTCAGACGGGCAGCGCGTTGGTTGTGTATAATCGTGAATGTCCGTGGCGCGAGGCCGGGCCACCGCATGTATATTATGTTGAAGCACCGATCAAGAGGGGCACATGAAAGCTTTTAACCTCGTCTTTCATTTCGCGCGCAAGTACACAACTGAACTGGTGATCACGGTGATCAGCATGATCTTGCTGGTCGGCGTACAACTGCTCATCCCGTGGATCGTCAGGTCGCTCGTCGCCACCGTCACGGAACAGCCGCTGGACTCCGACACGATGGTGCACGTGACCCAACTGACGATCCTGGCCGCTGTCGCGCTGGTCGTCAAAGGGGGGCTGCAATTCCTGCGTAGCTACGTGGCACACATTGCCGGTTGGGGCGTGGTGGCGGATATGCGCAAGCACCTGTACCAGCACTTGCAGCGGTTGTCATTGCGCTTTTACGAGGACAAACAAACCGGGCAGATGATGTCCCGCGTTGTCAACGATACCGACATGTTCGAGATGCTGATCGCGCATGCCGTGCCGGATATCATCGTCAACGTACTGACCCTCGCCGGCGTCAGCGCGATGCTGATGCTGATGAACTGGAAGCTCGGCCTGCTGAGCTTGATCCCGGTGCCCTTCGTGATCCTGGTCATGCGTGGTTACGCCAAGAAAGTACGCCCGGCATTCCGGCGGCGCCAGGTGGAACTCGGCGAGCTTAACGCCGTGCTGAACGATAACATCTCCGGCATCCGCGAGATCAAAGCCTTCACGCGTGAAGACGCCGAAGCGCAGCGCATCTCGCTTGGGATCGACAACTACCGCCACTCGTTGCTGTACGCGCTCAAAATGATGGCGATTTTCCAGCCGCTGGTAGATTTCACTTCGTCGCTGGGGATGCTGGTCGTGATTTACTTCGGCGGGATGCTGGTCAATGATGGCGCGCTGGCTGTGGCCGATCTGGTCGCCTTTTTCCTGTACCTGGAGATGCTTTACCAGCCGATTCGCATGTTGAGCGACGCATGGGAACGCATCCAGGAAGCGTTGGCCAGCGGGGATCGCGTGGATGAGTTGTTGCAAGAGAGTCCCGAAATCAAGGAGCGTCCGGACGCGATCCGGCTGGAGTCGCGCGCGCGGGGCGAGATCGTGTTCGAAAACGTCAGCTTCTGCTACAGCCAGGGCGACATGGTGCTGGAGAACATCAATGTCGAGATTGGCGCGGGGGAGATGGCGGCGCTCGTCGGCCCGACCGGCGTGGGCAAGTCCACACTGGTGAGCCTGATCCCACGCTTCTACGATCCGGTGGCGGGCACCGTCCGGCTGGATGGTATCGACACGCGCGACTTCGAACTGGAGAGTTTGCGCCAGCAGATCAGCATCGTCCTGCAGGACGTGTTCCTGTTTCACGGCACGGTACGTCAGAACATCCAGTTCGGCAACCCGGAGGCGTGCGAGACGGATATCGTGCGCGCCGCACGCGTGGCTAACGCGCACCAGTTTATCCGTGACCTGCCCGACGGCTACGACACGCTCATCGGCGAGCGTGGCGTCAAATTATCCGGCGGGCAGAAACAGCGCCTCTCGATTGCGCGCGCCGTGCTGAAGGATGCACCGGTCCTGATCCTGGACGAGGCGACATCGTCCGTAGATACGGAAACGGAAATCCTGATCCAGGAGGCGCTGGAACGCCTGATGGAAGGCAAGACGACGATCATCATCGCGCACCGGCTCTCGACCGTGCGCAACGCGGATAAGATCATCGTGCTGGAGAATACGCAAATAGCGGAAACCGGAACGCATCAGGAGCTCGTGTCCGTGGGCGGGCTGTACAATCGCCTCTACACCGCGCAGCGCAAGCTGGAGCACCTGTCGGCGTAAAGACCGTGCCGCACCAACCGGGGGCAGGGCACGGCGCGGCCCGGAGAAGCGTAGCCTGCCACGTGCCACGCGAGACGCGCGTGTAGAATTTTGGCGGTAAGTGTGCAATTAGTCAAACACGTTTGATATGATCAGGTTACCGAATTCGGTGAAAGGTGTGCGTTCGCGATGAACAATAGCTCACAGATACGGGAGGTTCTCTAGAAGCAACCAGTCGTTTAGATATCTAAGATAGTCCACCATAGACCGCCCAGTGCTAAAAACGTGTGACCCGGTTTGTGCATATTGGTCATCGAGAATGGGCAATCCCGACACCGTAGAATTCAGGACCCAGGAGAGAAACCCATGTTGAAACGTACTCTAATCGTGAGCTTATTGATCATGTTGTTGGCCGCACCGTTGGTGCTTAACGCCCAAGCGGACGAACTCCCCGAACTGATCCTCGCGGCGCGGCCAGGTTATCATCCCGAAGGTATTGACTGGGATGCTGAACGCGGCGTGTTCATCACCGGATCGCTGACCGAAGGCGGTGTGTTCACGGTTGCTGATGACGGCACCGTCACACAACTCGCCGAGGGCGTTGAAGGGTTGTCCAGCACCGGCGTGCACGTTGATGCTGAACGCAATCGCGTGCTGGTCGCTATGCCGGACTTCAGCGCAACGCAGGACCCCGAGGCCTCTGGCACGGCTGCCCTGGGAGCGTATGACCTGGACACGGGCGAAGAGCTGTTTTTTGTTGACCTGACCGCGCTCCACGAAGGACGCGATTTTGGCAATGACGTCACCGTGGACGCCGAGGGCAACGCCTATTTGACCACGAGCTTTAGCGGCGTGCTCTATGTCGTGGATACCGAAGGCAATGGTGACATCTTCCTGGAATCGGATGAGTTCGCCGTAGAAGGATTCGGTCTCAACGGCATCGACTATCACCCGGATGGCGATTTCCTGCTGGTAGCGGTGGCGGGCGCAGGGGCGATCTACAAAGTCCCGGTCGCCGAGCCCGAAGCCTATACCCAGGTTGAACTGGATGTGCCGGTCGGCATCGATGGCATGGTGCTCTATGCAGATGGGAACCTCTACGCGGTTGCCAATGTGGACGGCGCGCAGGCGCGCGAGGTCGTGGTGCTCAGTAGCGACGACGACTGGGCCAGCGCGACGATCGTGTCGCGCCAGGAAACCCAGGCCGAACTCGCCCCCACCACACTGGCCCTGCGTGAAGGAGCCGCCTACGTCGTGCACGCCAAATTCGGCAGCATCGGCTCCGACCCGCCGGTTGAAACGTTCGAAATTCAACGCTTCACGTTTGATGGCATGATGATGACCGAGGAACCAATGATCAGCGGTGCCGAGCTGGTCCAGACCCGCTGCACGGTCTGCCACACGCGCGAGCGCATCGACAACGCCACGAAAACAGAAGCCGAATGGGTGGCGACAGTTGACCGCATGATCGGCTATGGCGCGAATCTGAATGAGGCCGAACGCGAAGCCGTGATCGGCTACCTCGCAGGCGGTATGTAACTGCCCGGCCACACAACAACCGGCAGGATATCAATCGCGCGGCCTGGGGATGTCTCCCCGGGCCGTGTTGTGTTAGTGCCGGGGCTGGATGGTGGCTGTGGTACGTGCCGGGCGAGCAGCCAGCAACCGCTGTAGCAGGCATCGAACCCGCGTAGATCGCATTTACTGCGCATGATGACGCATCACGATATAGGTCATTTGGCGGATGCTGGTTGAGCGCGTTTCATCTATAGTTGTTGATATACCCCTCCCATGGGGGGGTGGGTACCAGTTTCAGGACAACGTTTGGAAAGGTGTTCAGCAGTGGCAGAACATTCTCACACAGCACACGCACACAATAACACGGAGAAACAGCATACTACAAGTGACCATGATCATGGCGGGCACGGTGGCGCACACGTGGACCACACCGGCCACGAGATGATGTTCCGTAACCGGTTCTGGGTCTCGCTGCTGCTGACGATCCCGGTGCTGTTGTTCAGCCCGATGTTGCAGGACTGGTTTGGCTTCAGCATGCCGGAATTCACCGGCGATCGCTGGGTCGGCCCGCTGTTCGCGATCGCGATCTTCTTTTACGGCGGCGTGCCATTCCTGCAGATGGCGGTGCCGGAGGTCAAGAACCGCCGTCCGGGTATGATGACGTTGATCTCACTGGCGATCTCGGTGGCGTTTGTCTACAGCCTGTTCGCCGTGTTTGTCTCGCCAGACAGCGGCTTCTTTTGGGAAATGGCGACCTTGATCGACGTGATGCTGCTCGGCCACTGGATCGAGATGCGCAGCGTGCGCCAGGCGTCCGGCGCGTTGAATGAGCTCGCCAAACTGATGCCCGACACAGCAGAACGCATCATCAACGGCGAGACGGAAGAAGTGCCGGTCAGCCAGCTCAAGAAAGACGATCTGGTGTTAGTACGCCCTGGCGCGAGTATCCCCGCCGATGGCGCAGTTGAGGAAGGGCATTCTGATGTCAACGAGGCGATGATCACCGGCGAGTCCCGGCCAGTCAGGAAGAACCCGGGGGACCAGGTGATCGGCGGGACGATCAACGGTGATGGCAGCCTGCGGATACGTGTGACGGCGACCGGCGACGAGACCGCGCTGGCGGGGATCATGCGGCTGGTCGAGGAAGCCCAGCAGAGCAAGTCTGACACACAGATTCTGGCGGACAGAGCCGCCGGGTGGTTGTTCTATGTCGCGCTGGCAGTTGCTGCGATCACGGTCGTGGTGTGGCTGATCGCGGTGGGCTTTGAGCTGGCGGTCCTGGAACGTGCCGTGACGGTCCTGGTGATCGCCTGCCCGCATGCGTTGGGGCTGGCAATCCCGCTGGTGGTAGCCATCAGCACGTCGCTGGGCGCACAGAATGGCATTCTGATCCGCGACCGGCTGGCGCTGGAAGAGGCGCGTGCAATCGACCTCGTGATCTTCGACAAGACCGGCACCCTGACCGAGGGCGAATTCGGCGTGGTGAACATAGCGACGGCGAACGGTTGGGACGAAGAACAGGCGTTGGCGCTGGCGCTGGCGGTGGAAGGCGACTCCGAACACCTGATCGCGCGCGGGATTCGCCGCGCAGCGGAAAAACGCAATCTTACGCCGCCAGAGGTGAGCGACTTCGAGGCGATCAAAGGGCGGGGCATCCAGGCCACCTACGATGGGCGCACCGTCTATGTTGGCGGGCCGCGCCTGCTGGAAATGCTGGAACTCGATCTACCTGACGGGCTGCGGCAGTTCCGGGATAATGCCGGCGCGAAAGGGCAAACTGTCGTTTACCTGGTCGATAACGATCAGGCGGTAGCCGCATTCGCCCTGGCAGATGTGATCCGCGAGGAAAGTCACGCCGTTGTGCGTCGCCTCCATGAGCTGGAGATCGAGGTTGCCATGCTCACAGGCGATAGCGAAGCAGTCGCGCGCGCGGTGGCGGAGGACCTCGGCATCGATACGTACTTTGCCGAGGTGCTGCCGGAACACAAAGAACAGAAGGTGGCTGAACTTCAGAAGCAGGGCAAACAGGTCGCGATGGTCGGTGACGGCGTGAATGATGCCCCGGCCCTGACGCGGGCCGACGTCGGGATCGCCATCGGCAGCGGCACGGATGTCGCGATCGAATCGGCGGGGATCATCCTGGTGCGCAGCAATCCTCGCGACGTGGTCAGCATTTTTGAGTTAAGCCACGCGACCTACCGCAAGATGATCCAGAACTTGATCTGGGCTACGGGTTATAACGTCTTTGCCTTGCCGCTGGCGGCGGGGGTTCTGGCCCCGGTCGGGATCGTGCTCTCGCCTGCGGTTGGCGCGTTGTTCATGTCGCTGAGCACGGTGATTGTCGCGCTCAATGCGCAGTTGCTGCGGCGGGTACAGCTAGGGGTGTGATTCACACCCTCCTGGAACCAGCGCTGCTGCCGGGACGGATGGTTTTCTCGGAATGTTACAGAAACTTCATATTCTGGACACAGGAACTTCAAACGCACACGCTAGACTCTGACGTGAGATTAGAAGGAGGAAGCGAGGTAACAATGTGGTATCCACATCACGGCTATGGCTGGGAAACAGTGATCGCTGGCGGGCTGATGATGCTCCTGTTCTGGGGCGGGCTGATCGCGTTGGGCGTGTGGCTTCTCCGCACTTACGTTGCGCCGAGTGCCACCAGCGGCACCGCCCATGATGGCACGGCGAACCGTGATCGCGGCTCGCAGCGTGCGCTGGAGATACTCCAAGAACGCTACGCACGCGGCGAGATCAGCAAGGCCGAATTTGAGCAGATGCGTGACGATCTCAGGACATAAGTTCGGACAACACACAAGGAGGTGTTATAACAATGATGGGCTTCGGATTACTGGTCCCTATTCTGATTGTAGTAGTGCTGGCGTACGCGTTCGGCTGGCTGCCGGGCCCAGAGCAGCAGCCGCTGCGACGCGAACAGCGGCATACGACGCCAAGCGCGCTCGACATCCTCGCAGAACGCTACGCGCGCGGCGAGATCAGCCGGGCGGAATACCTGGAACTGCGTGATGACCTCAGCCGCTGACGAAATCGAAGGGCTTCACAATCCTGTGAAGCCCTTTTAGTTTTCCCCTTTCGGACGGAAGCCAATCCAATCAACGGGCCGCAACCCGGCCCTTTAGCCATTGGTGACCTGCTGACTCCCGGACGCTTGAGGTTCAATGCCGCAGCGTTCGAGGCGTAACCTGCTCGTTTCAGGATAGCCGGGCACAAGTGGTATGCCGCTGCTGCGATCGGTTGTCCGCAGATCCTGTCGGGAAATTTGCATCTCGGCGAACTTTAATTATACTATTAGTGTAACATCAGTCATGAAAATGTTACATCGCACAAGGAGAGTAACAACCAGCCGGATTCACCAGCCTGGTTGAGAGTGCTTATCGCTCATCCGTGAGGACGAGCTTCTCTTTGCAGGCGGTAGGCCCGGCGCACGCACTGACCGTTTAGCAGAAAGTAGACCTTCTAATGAAAAAGCTGTTGAGGATATCCGTTTTTGCCTTCGGCATGGCGTTCGCATTGATGCCTTTGCTCGGCGCGACGCAAGCCCAGGAATCCCCCGCAGAAGTCGGCACAGCACCCAACGGGCAGACTGCCATCGAGTTCATCGGACATATCAATCAAAGCATGTTTGACCTGACCAGTTACGGTTATATCACCCACCTGGAAGGGCTGCCGAGCGAACTGCTGTTTGCCCCGGACACGCCTGCCATGTTCCGGAGCGAAGTGGAAGCGCGCTTCACATTCGTGGCGTCAGGCTCAGCCATCGGGCGCTCAAATTATCAGAATATTTTCGCCGCCACAACCAGCGCCCGCTTCGATATCTACTACAATGAATCCCCAGCCGACATCAGCTTTGATGACCCTGAGTCATTTGCACGCGGCGCGCGGGTGGCTTCCTTTGAGGGACGCCTTTACAGCATGCTCAACGTCCAGGAACCCGATATCGGCGTGCTGCTCGTCCACTCGGACACAACCCAGACGGCAGTTGCTCCGTTCACCCTGGACGGCCAATCGTACCAGATCGGGCACCTGGACCACATCGCCCGGTTTACCATCTTCGGGCAGGGCTTTCGCTCGTCAACTGAACCCCTCGCTGCGGACTATCATATGGCAGGTGACGTGGTGACTTTTGGCACGCTCAACGAGTAACCGGCGCCGGTAGAGCCCGCGAGGAAGTCAAGCGATGCCTGGTGACCTGACCGTAGACCGTGCTGCCGATATATGGGACGACTTTACACGGCAGTTCATCCTGCTCAATCCCACCATCCGTTTCGCTGCGGCCCAATCGTCCGAAGAACGGCAAGCGATCTACCGCGCCCGGTACGCGGAGGTGCTTCGCCAGGGGTGGGCCACGCCAGCCGATCTACCGGATGGCGTTGAGTGCGATGAATACGACGATCAGGCGCTGCACATGGTGGGATGGGAAGGCGAGCATATGATAATCACCGGACGGCTGGTTTTCCCATCCCCCGAACGTCCACTCCCTACCGAAGCTGCATATGATCTGGAGATCGCGCCGGCCCAGCAGGTGGTCGACACCGGGCGCGCGATCCTGCTGCGGCCTAAGCGCAGCGATCCACAACACAAACTTTTCCTGGGGCTTATGGGTTACGCCTGGCAAGAGATGCGCGCGCGGGGGTATTGTAACGTTTGCGCCGCGATGACATCCTCGATGCTGCGGCTGTATCGGCTGATGGGTATCCACTGGCAAGTACTTGGGGAGCCGCGCCCCTATTGGGGTGAGATGCGCTACCCGTGCAAGTACGACCTGCTGCAGACGGTCCGGACGTTCATGAAACATCGCCAGCGTTACTTCGGGGATTCCGAAGATAGCTGATCGCTTGCCCGCGCCCTCCAACCGGCGCACATCACGCAAGATGCGCCTTGCCCGGAAACGGGGCGAGTTTTTCCCTCCTGGTGCTGGGTATTTCACTTGTAGCGCAAGATTTCGGAAACGGTCTTGCGTGTGGCGATGATCGACGGGTAAAACGTTGCCAGTGTCGTCACCAGCAACATTCCCACCAGCCCGGCAACCGGCGCGACCAAAGTGTAACGGAACACAATCACGTCGTTGTACGGCGTCAACGTAATCAGCACGCGGCTGATCACATAGCTCAGCGGCAGCCCTGCTATCCACGCCCCCACGCCAATCAGCAAACCCTCTAACAGGAACTGCTTTAGAATCTCCGTAGATGTTGCACCAACCGAGCGCATGACACCGATCTCGCGCTGGCGTTCAAGCACGTTGACCGACATGATGGTCAGCAGGCCGACACCGCCCACGACAGCCAGCAGCAAGGCAGCAAAACTCATGACGCTGGCGACGCCCACCATAATCTGTACGACTCGTTCGCTGAAGCTGTCCTGGTTGTGGAACACCGGACGCGCTGCAGCCCGCGTCTCGTTGATCGCGGGCTGCAGCAGGTCAAAGCGGATCGTGGCAGGGGCGAGCGCATCGTAATCTAACCTGACCAGCTCAGCCAACGCTTGCCAGTCCATCGCGATAACCGGCAACTGCGCTGCCGGCTGTCCTTGCATGACTTCGCGCAGCGCGGGCGGAATCGCGTCACTGACCAGCGCGAGCTGTGCCGGCGTAATGTCGACGATCGCCAGGATGGGATACGTTGCGCTCGGTGGCGAAAGCAGCGTTTCGAGCAGCCCGCCATCTGCTGGCGCGAGCTCAATCATGTCACCGACTTGCCATCCGCCTGCCTGAGCTACCGCGCGGCTGATGATCACACCGGGTTGTGCCGGGTCAAAGTCGCGCACGAGAAACTGGCCCACCTGCTCATCGATGCCGACAGCCCAAACGCTGCCATTCTCAAAGCCGCTGTCTTCTACCTCCAGCTCAAGCTGGACTTGTTCCCAGTAGGCATTGGGCGTGGGCGCGACCTGGATCTCGCCGACGAAGTCGCGCAACTGCTGCCATTCCATCAAGCCGATCTCCAACGGCAGGTCTGCAACACCGATGATCTCAAACGCTTCTTCAGCATTCGGAGACTTGAGCAGGATCGTGTCGCCGAGCGTCTTGTCGTAGATCTGCGCCGCCTCTTGTGTGAGCACGATCCCGCGCCGCTCAGGATTGTGTTCCCACCCGGCACCCTCGATCAACACGTTCTGCAAGGCATCCGTGCGCGGGTCCAGGGCGGCCACATACAGGTATTCATCCCGCGTCGTGATATCCAGCGGTTCATCTTCAAAAAGCTCGCGGTCATCCTCGCTGCCAGGTTCGAGCATTTGCGGCAGTACCAGCTTGATGGCAACGCCCGGCTCGATCGCCATGATGGGTTCTGGCATCAACAGCGATTCGCGCAGATTGACAAGATCGATGGTATCGAGATCGCTTTCAATGGAGTAGCCAAGGTGGTCTTCAACGTAATCCAGCACGTCGTCCAGCGTATCCACGATGACCACCACACCCATAAACGCTCCCGCTGCTGCCGTCAGCGCCCCAAACGTCAGCGTCAGGCGGGCTTTGTGCCGGAAAATGTTGTTGAGCACGTGCCTGATTAGCGTGGGCAAGCGCACCGCGCGGACAAGAAACGGCATCAAGCCGCGCCCGTACCGTGTTTCAATTCCCTGATCGGTCATCGCTTCCAGGATCGAAACATGCATACCGTTTAACACAGGGATCACTGCCGCCAGCACAGGCATCAACAGCCCCAGGGCCAGGCTCAGGATGATAATCTGCCACGAGGGCGTTGTATCCACCAGAATCGTATTGGCAAGCGGCGCGATTTGTCGCGCTGCCCACTGGCCCAGCGGTACGCCGGCGACAATGCCCGGCACCGTGCCAAGCAAACCGTATGCCAGCGCCAGGCCCAAATAAATCGCCAGGATATCGAAGTAGGTCGCCCCCAAGGTTTTCATTGTCCCGATCTGCCTGCGTTGTTCGGCGATCATCACGTTGATGATGTTGGCGACCAGCAGACAGGCAACGATCAACACGACAATCGCCAGGGCCGCCAGCACCTGGGTGAACTGCCGCATGCTGACCAGGAACGGGTTACTGTCCGGATCGGTGCGCACGTACACGACCACGTTGTAAGGTGTCTCTGCGTTGATGATGTTGCGAAACTGGCCAGACCCCTGAAGCGCCGCACCGAAATTCGTGAACCGTGCATAAAACGAAGTGAAACCGGTGAAGCCAACGATCTGCTGAGCGTCGTCATAAGTGGCATAGACGCTCGTCGACCCGTCACCGGCACCAATGTAAAGATACGGTTGAAACACAATGCCGACAATCCGCATCTGCTTGACGGCGTTTCTGGCCGTGCGAACGTCGAGCACATCACCTATCGCCAGCCCAAAACGATCCGCCATGCGCTGCTCAATGGCGACCTCATCCTGCCCGTTGATCGGATAACGTCCCTGCAAGAGACGCACCGGCTCCAATTGCACCTCTTCAAACGGTTCGGAATACGCGAACAATGCGCCGCTATGGAATTCATCCGTGCCGGGTTTGCGCCATTCAAATGTATAGACTGCCTGACCCTCGACGCGCGTCAAGGTGTCCTGGTTCTGCAAGGCACGCAGCACAGCCGCGTTGTCGATCGGGTCGCCGGGCGGTGCTTCGACCAGCATACGCAACATCGCCATTTCGGACGGGCGCAGATCGCGCTCCAGCTGGCGGCTGATGAGCTGGCCCATTGTCGTCAACGACACCACACCCAGCACGCCACAGAAGATGCTGAACACAACCAGCATGGTGCGCGGTTTCTGGGCCATTATGTCTCGCCAGACTTTGATCGTACGTGTGTGCAGCATGTTGGGTTCTGTCAATCTCCGAACCGGGCGCGTGTGACACGGCATCCAGGCGACTCACCATATCTAACAATATATTGTAACGCCACATTTGTAATGCGATATTCCCGCACAAACAAGCTGCCAGCTTAGATGGCTTGCGTGTGCCTGCGGCCACGCGACAGGATGGTCAAGTTGCGGATTCTCGCCTGCCACACATCGCAACACACGCGACCGGCGTTATGGCCTTTTCCGCGCGAATCAGTTTTCAGACGCGTGCCCGGCGCTTACCCCACGTCGCGCCAGCATGTGATCGATTTGCGGTATGATCGCAGTAAAATGTTCGAATTTGATGGAGTTGGTATGCTAAACGTCCGCGTACTCGCCATACTTGCCGCCCTGATCGCTACTCTGGCTGGCCTGGTGCCGGCCCATGCCGCCCAGGTAACCCCTGCTGCGCCCCCGGCTGTCGCCCAGGGGCACCCTCGTTGCGCTGGCATCACGCACCAGACCCTGCGCACGCCGGAGTGTGACGCGGTTATGGCGGCACAGCCCTATCCCAACGTGACGCCCATACCGTACGATATGGGCGTGATCGCGGGACAGGACTTCATCTATTTCGACGCCGACAAAGTGCCGCTCTACAACGCGCCCGGCGGCGAGGTGGTGGAAATCTTTACCGCCGGTCGCAGCAGCTATGTCAATGTGCTCCAGACGTCCGGCAATTGGGCGGAGATTCGCCCCGGTCGGTGGGCGTCACTCAGAAACGCAAACTTCGCTGAACCCTCGACGTTCACCGGCGTGATTATCAACCACATGGAGATGCCCTTCGCCTGGGCGATCTACGATCATTGCACGTCACTCACACCGGGCGGCCAGCGCAACTGCCGGCAATCGGGATCGTTTGACCGCTATGACCTGATGAACATCTACGCCACTGTGCGCGTCGACGAGTGGGACTGGCACCTGGTCGGGCCGAACCAGTGGACCATCCAGACCAATCTCAGCATTGTGCATCCCACGCCCCCCGCCGTTTTCAACTGGCGCTGGGTCGGCGTGAGCACGTACGAGCAAAACCTCGTCGCCTACGAAGGCGAGCGCCCCGTCATGGCGACGCTGGTGTCTACCGGCGATATGGACGAGGAAAAGTGGCGCACCGATCCCGGCGTATGGAAGGTCGAGCTATTCTGGGAGGTGGGGCCGATGGAGGGCGCTGTCGGCAGCGACGACTTCTACGCGCTCGACCAGGTCCCGTACCACATGTATTTCAACTGGCGCGAGGCGCTGCACGGCGTCTACTGGCACGATAACTTCGGCTACTACTGGTCGCACGGCTGCGTAAACCTCACCGTCAGCGATGCGAAGTGGCTGTGGGATAACTGGATCAACATGAATACCCGCGTTTATGTGTACGACGAAAAGCCGGGCTAATGCGTAGAGCGCGTACGCGCTATGCTGAAAAGCTGGATTTCGGGCCTGCCTTCGGGCCCGATTTTTATCGTGGAGCGCTTATGCTGTTTCCCCGTCCGTGTCATGCACAGCCAGCTTCTGGCGACGTTTCTTGGAATTGCGTTCATGCAGTACGAAAGCTAGCGCCACGGCGGTCACAATGCTCAGGATGCCAATCAACCACGCAACCGTTGTAAAAACGGCATCAAAGCCCTGTTGGACTTCTTGCGTATTCGCTTCAGCACCCCCGGTTGAGCTCGCGCTATCCAACGCGGTTTCACCAAACAGCGGCTCCTCGATGTTCTCTTCAAGGAATTCAAGCCGTTCGTCAACCGCCTGAAGCCGTTCATCAATTGTGTCCAGATCGGTGAGGATTTCGGGATCGTCTGTCGTGGATCGAAGCTGTTCAACGGTCTCTTCAAGCTCAGCGGTTGTCTGCTGAAGATCCTCAATGCTACCTTGCAGTTCGTCATCAAGTCCGGACTGCCGCGTCACCGATAATACCAACAACACAATCACAGCGATGATTAAAATGCCGAAACTTCCCGCGATGACACGCTCCAGGATTTGTTCAGGCGTCCATTTCAGGTTCATCACATGTGACCCAGATCACTATCCCTGCAAAAGCGATTCGCCAGCCGCTATTGTATTGTGCCACAGTTTTTAGTTGGGAGATCAGTGTTGCTTGATCTCCCAACACAAGCCAGCCAGAACTACGTTGATGCGCGTTCCGCCTGACCTGGATCCTGGCCCGGCAAGGCGCGCCGCAATCTCGCGATCCACCGGTGTTCGAGCGTGCGGGAAATGTAGTACAGCCCACCCACAGCGACAACTGCCACGACGAACCAGATGGTGCGTGCCCCGTTGGTTGACTGAGGCGATACCGTAGCTTCGAGACGCGTCTCACCTTCATAGCTCAAGGTCACATCAGAACCACGTGTCAGATACAGGTCAGTTGATCCGGGCGGTAGCTCAAGCTCGACCGAATGCACGGTGGCTGAGCCAGTGCCTTCACGCGTCGAGGAAGTCCTGGAGTTCAGTTCATCGCTGGCAACGGTGAAACTGGCCGTGCTACCTCTTGCCGTCAGGCTTACAATGACCGGCTCTTCTGAGGGGTTCTCGATCACGGTTTGACCACCCCCCAGGGTGAAATTCAGCTCAGTCCCTGCATACGATGTGCTGCGTGTTGAGGTATAGCCCCAGTAAGCTACCCCGACAATGACCGCCAGCGCGATCAAAATGCGAAAACCCTTCGTGATTGAATCTAGCTTCTTGTTTTGCATGTTTCACACCTCTATTCTTGACTGGATATCCAAAGCCTGATTCCAGCATAGAGGCCTGGTGTTCAGCGGGTAGCGTGTTGGTATTCAGAAATTGAAACAAGCTGTCATAGATTTGAAACGCCCACACGTTGAAAAGGCGTTTTCTGGAACACAAATTGCTGCCGTAACTCAGATAAAGTCCCACAACAGGATCAGCCCTGTGCTGGCAACCCCTACCAGGATGATCGCGCCAAACGCCCAGATGATGTGCCTGCGAAGTGCTGGCGTCCCGACGCTGCTGGCGATCACCGCTTTGGAGCCGGTGTTGATCAGCGTTCCCAGAACGATCGCAAGGGAGGCCACTTTCTCTTCGATGCGCGCCGTGGAAGCCAGTTCGCTCGCACTGAGCGTAATCGCGTTTACGTCGACCAGGCCGCTGAGCACGCTTGCGCCATAGACACCGGTTGATCCGAAAAAGTCGTTGGCTACTTCCACTAACATCAATACGCCGGCCAGCAAAAGCCCGAATGCGATGGCAGCAGATAACTTGAGGGGGTTGGCCAGTTCAATCGATTCCTGGCTATCTTTGCGGATTGAAGCTTGCCGTCGCCAGGAATAAGCTACGGCTACCAGCCCCGTTGCCAACATCGCGCCGATGGGGACAAAAACGTAATTCAACAACGGCGGGTGCACGATCAAAATGCCGACCATCACGCGCGGAAACATCACACTGGATGCCAAGATGATCGCGTTGGCAAACATTGGCGCCATCACGGGGGTTTCCTTGCTTCGCCCTGCCAGACTCAGCGTAGTGGCTGTACTGCTTACCAGGCCCCCCAGCAATCCCGTCAACCCGATCCCTCTGTCCGCGCCCAGCAGTTTCATGAGCACGTATCCCAGAAAACTGATACCCGACACAAAGACCACCAGCAGCCAGATTTGAAACGGATTCAAGAGGTCAAGCGGGCCCATGAACTGGTTGGGTAACAGAGGAAGCACCACCGCCGACACAAGGGCAAACTCTAATATGGCACGCAGGTCCTCCGATTTCATGTTGCGAATAAGATGATGCAGGCGCGGTTTTAGCGACAACAAAAGAGCAGTGATCACGCCCAATGCGCCCGCTATCTCCGCCTGGTACCAGATCACCATGGCCCCTAGCAAAGGCGTCAGGAGTGCCGCCACTTCCGTGGTGATACCCGCGCCTTTGACATGGTATGCTTCGCCGAGATGGCTTGTGAGCACGAGCAATCCCAGCAACACATAAACCATCATGAAGAACTCGATACCGTGGTCATCGGTCAGAAAAGCTGCAACCGCGCCGGCCAGCGAGAGCAGCGAAAACGTCCGGATTCCGGCGAAATCTGGCGCATCTCTATGTTGCTGGAAGTACTCTCGTTCCAGCCCGATGAACGCTCCGATTCCCAGCGCCACACCAAAGCGCCACCAGGGTTCAAGATGCAAAAGATAGTCCATATATTAGGTCCGTGTTTGTTAATTGAGACAAACTTGAAATGTGCGACCGTGCCTGACGTGACCGAGATCCAGGCAGGTAAATTCTACACGAAACTCAGGCGAGAGGCAGGCGCACCGTAACCGTTGTCCCCTGGCCCGGCTGGCTGTGTAGCTCTGCCCGCCCGTAATGGCGATCGACAATTGCTTTCACCAGGGCCAGCCCAACACCGCTTCCTGAGATGTTTTCGGTATCCCGGCCACGATACAATTCTTCCCACACGAGAGGTTGCTCGTCAGGTTCAATGCCGACCCCTGTATCCTTGACGGCGATCAATAGCTCATCCTGATCGCGCGCTACTTCCAGGCAAATGTAGTCGTTGGCGCGCGTGTATTTAAAGGCGTTGTCCAGCAGGTTGTGGATCGCTAACAGCAAAAGATTCTGGTCACCGATCAACGTCAAGGGGCCATCGTCCGCAGCGGGCAGCTTGAGTGAGAATACGCGATCATCCAGGTCAACGCGCTCCTCCTCGATCGCCATCACGTCGGCAAAAAAGGTGAAGACATCAATCGTTCGCGTCTCTAGCGGCAGCGTTTCAAGCTCAGCGAGTTTGCGCAGATCAGCGACCAGCTTGCTCAGGCGCTGCGCTTCTGTTTCCAGCGTGCGCACAATCTGCCGCTGGTTGTCGTCGTTGAGCGTCATAGCCAGTGCACCCAGCCCTGCCAGTAATGCCGTGAGCGGGTTTTTTAGTTCATGGTCCAGCCTGCGTAAGAAACGATGATGTTCTGCGAGGGTTTCCTGGCGTACCCGTGCGACACTGTACTGGCGCAGCCGATCCATCAGCTCCTTTAAGATCAGCATGACTGCAGCAGAGATGGCCAGGGTGAGGCCGAACACGATGATCAACACATCGAAATCTTCAGGGAAGAACAGGGTGGTATCAACAAAGCTGACCCGGATCACCAGCATCACACCGGCCAATCCTAAGCCCAGTGGTAGAAGGATCCAGAGTCGCTTTGTGGCGGTCATCGATTGGCTTCTCTGACCTCGCCAATAAACCGGTATCCCTGGCCGGGAATCGTCTCAATATATGCGGGGTCGGATGGATCATCTCCCAGTGCTTTACGTAATTCCGTGATGCGAGTATCCACCACACGACTCCCGACTATATTTTCCCAGCCCCAAACCGAGTCAAGCAAACGCTCACGCGTTACGACCTCGTCCGGGTGGGTCATCAGATATTCCAGAATCGCGAACGCTTTAGGGGTCAGGGGAATCTCAGTATCGCGCAGATAGGCCCGCCGTGACGACCGGTCGATGACCAGGTCTTCACAAGCCAGCCTGCGCAACGAATGCAGGCCGCGCATGCCCGGACGTGTTCGCCGCAATACCGCTTTGATTCGCACGGCAAGCTCATGGGGATCAAACGGCTTGTTCAAATAGTCATCTGCCCCTTCTTCAAGGGCCATGATGCGTTCCGCACTGCCACTAACCTGGGTTAGCAATATCACCGGTGTCCAGTTCCCTTGGCGGCGCAGGTGGCGCAGGGTCTCCCGCCCGTCCAGGCGCGGCATTAACACATCCAGCACGATCAGGTCAGGCGAAACACGCTCAAGTTTCTGAAGTGCTTGCTCACCGTTATATGCGACTTCTACCTCAATACCTGACAACTGTAGAAATGTTGTGAGCGTTGATATCACAGAAGCTTCATCGTCAACCAGGAGAATCAACGGGCGGGTCTCGATTGTTTGATCAGGGTTCTTAAGCGTGGACATCATGCCATTTGCTCCCGGTTTATGGTAATTATAATACGCGTTGACCGAAAATTTCGAGCTTACCAAATTTTAACATAGCGCTTCGTGCTGTTTTTGGCATGTGTTATGGAATTGAAACAGGGTATCACAAAGCCTGAATACGGTACTGAAGAATTTGCAAGAGGCGTATTTACAAAAAACAAAAGACTGCTATAGTTAATTCCATACGACGTTGCCCCCATGGATGACGGAGATTGCGATGCCGGTGCGCGTTCTGATTGCTGACGATCACGGGGTAGTACGCCAGGGCTTGCGGATGTACCTGGCGCTAGACACAGAGATCGAGATCATTGGCGAGGCTTGCACTGGCATACAGGCGCTGGAACTGGCCCACGAGTTGCAGCCTGATGTCGTGCTGATGGACCTGCTGATGCCGGAAATGGATGGCATCACAGCGACCGAACGCATGCGCCAGGAGCTCCCCGATACCGAAGTCATCGCACTCACCAGCGTGCTCGAGGACAGTTCGGTCGTCGGCGCGATCCGCGCGGGGGCGATTGGCTACCTGCTGAAAGACACCGAGGCGGACGCACTCGTGCACGCGATAAAGGCGGCGGCAGAAGGCCAGGTGCAGCTCTCTCCCAAGGCCGCCGCCCGCCTGATGCGCGAAGTGCGCACGCCGGACAGCCCCGAAGAACTCACTGAACGCGAGGTCGACGTGCTGCGCCTGCTCGCGCAGGGCCAATCCAACAAAGAGATTGCGCGCTCGCTTAATATTGGCGAAAAGACCGTCAAAACCCACGTCAGCAACATTTTGGGCAAGCTCAACGTTGCCAGCCGCACGCAAGCTGCGCTCCATGCTGTGCGTATCGGGCTGGTGGACAGCCTGTAGATGTGCCATGCTTACCAAAACAACGTTGACCGACGACTCCAACGTACTGCTCACCATCTCCAACAAGCTCACCCAGGCGTCGACGCCGGCGGAGTGGTTAGAGGCCGTCAGCGATTACGCGCGTGACAGAGGCGCTACCTCAGGGCTGCTGCTCTATCTCCACATGCACGCGGAGCAACCGGGCCGCTTAGACTATGGCGAAATCGCGGCAGTGTGGACGCGTTCCGGCGCGAAGGCCGGCACGGTCGGAACGCGCTATCTCGACCGCGAACATCACGATTTCGCGCGCGCTTTTATGGCCAACCCCGCGCGCCCGCTGCTGATCCCGGATGTGCTGGACAGCCCTTACGTCCAGGGCAAGACGCGCGATCTGTTCGCCGGGCTGGACCTGCGCGGGATGGTGGTGCTGCCGCTCAATGTCAAAGGGCGCTGGGTGGCTGAGCTGGTCTTCGGGTGGAACGATCCGATCGATTTCACCGAAAACGATCGCCGCCTGTTCACTGCGATCATCCAGCAGGCCGGACCGGTCGTTGATTCGATGCGCCAGTACGAACGCAACCTGGAACGCATGGCCCGCGCCGAGGTCCTGCTCGCGGTCAACACCGCGCTGTCGTGCGCGACCGATGAGGCCGGGATTCTGGCCGCATTGGCACAGTACAGCGACCGCGATCCGCCACACTCAATGGCGCTGATGTACCTCGACCGCAACCGGCCTGAGGTTGACCTGGCTATGACGATCGTCGCGTTGTGGCAGAGCGGCCATGTCGTAGGACAACATCCGCGCCTGGGCCAGACGTTTTCACTTTCCGGTGATAGCTTTGCACAATTCTGGCTGGCACGACCGGGGCAGGCGGTGTTTGCCAGTGACGTACAGGGCGATCCGCGCGTCGATCAGGCAGCGCGGGACTTGATGCAACAGGTCGGAATCCGCGCCCTGGTCTTGCTGCCACTGTACAGCTACGACAAGTGGCAAGGGATCGTGAGCATCGAGTGGACCACGCCCCACGAATTTACCGCCCATGAACGCACCATTTACCAGTCGTTGTTGCAGACGCTCCCTTCGGTGGTCGCCAGCCGCCGCGCCTATCTCGATGCCGAAGAAGCCTGGCAGGAACGCGAGCTGCTTTACAACGCCAGCAAGGGCATCAATGCCGCAAGCACGTTTCAGGAGATCGTCGAGGCGCTGGTGCGGCTCAAACTGGATGATCTGAGTATCGTGCTGTGGATCTGGGAGAATTATGATTTCGCTCGCGCCGGTTACATGCAGTTGGTCGCCAAGAGCCAGGACAACGCCTGGCCGCTAGGCACGCACCTAGCAGCCAGCAAGGTGCCGCTGGTGCAGTCGATTGAGTGCGACACACTGGTCGTGGTTGAGGACACCGCCGACCTTGCGCAGCGCGATCCCGTCACGGCCACCACGACGGAGAGCCGGGGTTATCACGCGCTGCTATCGGTACCGCTGTGCCTGGATGGCCGCTTCATGGGGCTGCTGGGTTTCGAGACCCAGCAACCGCGTGTGTTCAGCGCGCGTGAAAAACGGTTAGCGACCAGCATCGGCGAGCTGGTGACGGCGGCTGTGGAACGCATGCGTCTGAAAGAAGAGGCCACGCGGCTGAACGAACAGGCCCAGGAAATGGCAGCGCTTGAAGAACGTAACCGCCTCGCGCGGGACCTGCACGATTCGGTATCACAGTCGCTCTACGGTATCGCGCTGGGGACGCGCACAGCAAAGGCCCTGCTCCAACGCGATCCGGACAGTGCAACCGAGCCACTGGATTACGTCCTGTCGCTGGCCGAAGCCGGACTCACCGAGATGCGCGCCCTGATCTTCGAACTACGTCCCGAACTGCTGGAGAATGAGGGCCTGACGCTGGCGCTGACCAGCCAGCTTTTTTCGCTTGAAACGCGGCATAACATCCAGGTGACGGCTGAGCTGTGTGAGGAACCGAACGTGTCGTTGACGATCAAAGAAGCGCTGTACCGTATCGCTCGCGAAGCGTTACACAACACCATCAAACACGCCCAGGCAAGCCGCATCGATGTTCAGTTAAGCTGTGAAACCGACGCTATCATCCTGGTGATCGCGGATGACGGGATAGGGTTCGATCCATCCGCGACATATCTCGGCCATCTTGGCCTGCAATCGATGCAGGAACGCGCCGCCCGGGCGAACTGCACGTTTACCCTTGAAAGCGCGCCGGGTCAGGGGACGCGAATCACCGTCCGCGTCCCGCTGACCTGACGTCTCGCGTCCCGTTAGCGGTTGTAGATCACCAGGGCATGCTGGCGGCTTTCGACCATTGTGTCGCCGGTGTAGCCGAACGCGTACAGCACACCGGTACACGGCCCCGCGCCGACATACCATGTGATCATGTTGCCATCGGCGATGTTGTTATCCACACCGATCACATTCGGATTCCCCGGCGTGCCACACGTCGATCCGGCGCGCGGCAGGAAATAGTACTCGGCTGACGTCAACCCCGGTGCCCCTTGCCACGTTAACCAGATCGTCTGATTCGGCCTGATGTAACTGCACCGCTCGACCATGCCGAGCACAGGAGATACCTGGATCTCGCCGCTGCCGGTATCGGTGAGCGTGGGGCAGTCAAGCGGCGCGGGCCCGATCTCAACATCCACGCGTGCCATTATCGGCAGCCCGTTCGGGCCGAACACGTCCCGCCCTGCCAGGTCCTTGATCGTCAGCGTGAACGTGGCGTAGGGTGCAAAATCCATCCCCAGATCAGGCAACACGAACGTGCCATTTGCAGGTTGTGTTCCATAGCCAATGTACGCGCCGCGCGGCCCTGAGACGCTCAACACCGCTGATCCGGCGTTCCAGGTATACCATTCCAGGCGTCGCGGGTTGACTTCCGTAGCCAGACGAAACGACAGAATACGCGGGTCGTTGTCCATCGATGTTGGCACGGGCTGCGGCGTGCTGGTGGGTTTGGGGGTTGCGGTTGCCGGGATGCGCGGCACGCGAAGCTGCTGGCCGGCAAAGATGTTATTGGCGTTTGCAAGGCAGTTAGCGGTCGCCAGCTCAGTAACCGTGCTGTTGCTGCGGCGCGCAATATCCGCCAGCGTATCCCCCGCGACCACAACATAAACCGGCCAGTCAGTGCGCGTTGTACAGGGCCGATTCGCAACCGGGATCGGCGTGGCCGGTGCGCTGGTTGTCGGTGTGAGCGTTGGCGCGCTGGTCGGGGTGACGGATGGCAAAGGAAGCGCCGTCGGCAACGGTATTTGCGTGGGCGCGGGCGTCGCCGTGCGTGTTACCTCGCTGGTCAGGCTGCATCCCAACAGCATGAACGCTGCTGCCATGAGTATTACGAATCGCTGCTGCATGGTTCGACCTTTCATTCGCTCGAAGGCTGTTGATAGCTGTTCATTGTAGGTTCTTATTGCCCGGTAATGAATTGGACTTCAGGCTGATCCCTGCTCCGACTTTTGGCGGAGGCGCGATCAGTCACAGGTCGCAAGCGATAATTCAGCCTTTTTCCAGACGCGCTAGCGAACCTCGCGCAGTTAAATTGGGGACACGCTGTCGAACTTATATGCACAAGGAGTGCCCAATGCGAACGCTGCGTACAACCGTTTCTCAACTTACCCAGGCATCGTTGGATGACCTGCGCTCACATATTCAGGGTGACGTGTTGATCCCCGGCGACTCACGTTATGAAGACGCCCGCAAGACCTGGAATCGTGCGCTTGACCAGCACCCGGCGCTGATCATCGTGGCACATCACGCGCCAGATGTCGTGGCCGCGGTTCGTTTCGCCAGCAGGGCCGGCCTGGGAATCAGTATTCAATCGACCGGTCACGGAGTCGTCCGCCCCGCTGATGGTAACCTGCTGATCATCACGTCTCGTATGGCGGACGTGCGCGTCAACGCCGCCGATCAAACGGCGCGGATCGAAGCCGGCGCGAAATGGGGCCAGGTGCTGGAAAAGGCGCAGGCTGTGGGGCTGGCACCGCTGCTCGGATCGTCGCCCAACGTGGGAGTCGTTGGCTACACCCTCGGCGGCGGGATGGGGTGGCTCGCGCGCAAATACGGCCTCGCGACTGATAGCGTGCGCTACTTCGAGCTTGTCACGCCCGACGGGGCGCTCGTTCGCGCCAGCGCGACCGAAAACAGCGACCTCTTCTGGGGATTACGCGGCGGGGGCGGCAATTTCGGCGTCATCACCAGCATGGAGATTCAACTGTATCCTGTCACAACCGTTTATGGTGGCAGCCTGATCTACCCGGTCGCGCAGGCAAACGCGATCTTCAACCATTACCGCGACTGGATCGCTGCCGCGCCGGACGACCTGACCACCTCGATCGCGATCATGAACTTCCCGTCCATTCCGGCGGTGCCTGAGTTCTTACGCGGCCAATCGGCGATCATCGTGCATGGGTGCTATGTGGGCGATCCTGCCGCCGGTGAAGCCCTGGTTCAGCCCTGGCTGGATCGATTTCCCCCGATCGCCAACACGTTCCACAGCATGCCGTTCAGTGACGTGGCATCGATCAGCAACGATCCTGTTGATCCTCTGTCTGCCCACAGCACCGGTGCGTGGCTGCGCGACCTCAACGATGACGTGATCGACATCCTGATCCGGTACGGGGTTTCGGTGAACGGCTCCTCACCAATCACAAAGACCGAGATCCGTCATGCGGGCGGTGCGATTGCGCGCGTCGATCCGCAGGCAAGCGCGTACGGTCATCGCGACAGCGAGTTGATCCTGAATCTGATCAGCACCATCCCGACTGCCGAAGCCCGCGAGAGAGTGGCACACTATACTGCTGACTTCAAGAACGCGCTGCAGGCACACCTCACCGGCGGGGTATACATGAACTTCCTGAGCGGCGAAGAAGCACGCAAACGTACCAGGGACGCGTACACGCCGGAAGCATACGCGCGCTTGGCCGCCTTGAAAGCGCGGTATGATCCAGACGATCGGTTCCGTTTTAGCTTCGATATCGCACACGCTGACGGTCGCTAGGCTGCCCGCATTGCGCAACATCCAGGCTCACGCCTGGCAGCATAAAGCGTGAGCCTGGATCACCCCGTCCACACCTGCCGTCCTCTGTCCACCTGGAAGTTGCCGTAACTGTAGGTGGCTATGCAGCGCCCAGGCGTAGAGAATCCGAACACCGATCATCACGCATGAAAAGACAGAACCGCGTAGATTCGAGAATGTCAACACCGATGTGTTGAAAGACTGCCGGAGCGCGACTCTGGCGAGGAGGAGTTATAGCATGAAACGTTTGGCCATACTGATACTTGTCGTGGCCCTGCTGCTGCCAGCATTACCTGTTCGTGCACAGGACGGCACATGCGGGTCGGCACCACCTTCCCGGCTCAGCGGAGAACGGCACGCACAAGTTCCCGCCGGGCAGACAGCGCCAGTGCACGAGACGCCGAGCGGCATCAAAACCGGGGACTTATCCCCGCGAGATGGCGCGATCTTCCTGGTCGAGGGGCCACAATGCAGCGGCGGTGCCTGGTGGTGGAGCATCGCCGTTAACCAGTACTACAATCACTGGGTTCCTGAAACGGTAGATGGCGTTTATGTACTGGAACCGTACGAGTTCACCCCCGCACCACCTGTCGCACTGGGAGTCCCGCTGGTCGAGCCGGTAATCTCCGAGCCTGACGTGCCACTTCCCGCTGTAGAACCTGCCGGTAACCCGCAGAACATGGCCTTCGCAGTGTGGGACTGGTCCGCTTACATCGAGGGGGCGTGGTACAGCCCGCTGGACCCGCTGGCCCTGCGATTGCCGGATGCGTACGCCGGTGATCTGCCGGAACCGCCCGTAGACCTCGACACGGTTCGTTTCGTGCAGGACGCCGGTCTAACGCGTGCCCAACTGGCACTGCTGGCACAGAACGGGTTTGTGGTTGTGCCCGGTGGTGTCGCGCAGTTTGACGACATGTACCGGGATGAGAGCTGGCAACAGTCCGAAGGCAAAGGCGATTTCATCACGACGGACGCTCTGCTGCACACGCTGTTTCTAACTTACCAAAACGCGCTGATGTTCCTGGAAATGAACGAGTTCTATGGGCGCGTGGTGAACTTTGTGGGAGGTGGTTATCAAGCGGCTGAAACGCAGTTAGCCGAAGTCGCCGGTACCCCACTCGAAACCCCGGCGCGTAATGCCGCCGTGTACTACGCCGTCACGCTGATGCTGCTGGCGGACGGCGAGCCGTTCTACCTGGTGGGTTATAACCAGGTGCCGGGCTTCGGAGAGGGCGACCTGGTCCCGTCTGAGGTGCTGGCAGGGGCCGATCCCGCGATCCTGGAACAGGCCCAACCGTTGGTTGACATGATCCGGGGTGCCGAAGGACGTCTCGAAGTGCCGATCCTCGAAGACTACGAAGAAGACTTCAGCCAGTACAAACCACGCAGCTACTACGCCGGGAATCCCTTGCTGGAGTCATACTTCCGCAGCATGATGTGGCTGGGCCGGATCACATTCCGCGCCAGAAGCGAGCAGGACACGTTGTCGGGCTTGTTGGCGCTGCGCGCGCTCCTTAACGCGCCCGGCGGTTACCAGGACTGGTCCGACGTAGCCGAGACGCTGACCTTCCTGGTCGGGCCGATGGACGACTACAGCGCGGAAGAATACCTGCCGCTGGCGGAACAGGCATTCGGCGCGGCGATGCCCCTGGACGCACTCGCAGACTCCGCGAAGCTGGCCGACTTCCTGGCCGGGGTTCAGGCGCTGCCAGGGCCGCGTGTTAACAGTATCCCGCTGCCAATCGGTATCGAAGCGGATGAGGTCGACGAGTTTACGCGCGGGTTCCGGCTGTTCGGCCAGCGCTTTACGCTCGACGGATACATCATGCAGCAGTTGATCTATCCCGAGGTTGGAACGCGGGATAGGTCCCGCGCGTTGCCGCTGGGACTTGACGTGACGGCAGCACTCGGCTCGGACGTCGCTTACATGCTCGCCGACGAAGCCGGAGCTACTACGTTTGCCAACTACACCGAAAACCTGGCGGCGTTGCGCGAGGAAATCAGCAGCATGGACGGGGATGCCTGGCTGGAAAACCTTTACGGCGGCTGGTTATGGGCGCTGCAGCCCTTGCTGGTCCGCGATCCGGCAACAGTTCCCCCGATGATGCAGACGGATGCCTGGAAGCGCAAGGACATTCACACCAGCCTGGGGAGTTGGACCGAACTGAAGCACGCTACCCTGCTCTATGCCGAACAGCCGATGGGCGGTCTCGGTGGTGGTGGGTACGAACCCCCGGTCACCAGCACGAGCTATGTCGAGCCTAACCCGTTGGTCTTCGCCCGGATCGCGATTGTCGCCGCCACACTGGACCAGGGACTGGAAGCGCGCGGCTTCTACCGGGTGCAAGCGTACACCAACCTCCAGGCGATCTCGCGTGCGCTGAACTCGCTCGCCATGCTGGCGGCACGTCTGGCCGAGATATCGCGCCAGGAGATCGCGGGCGAACCGGTCAGCTATGAGGATCTATACTGGATGCAGGAACGCTTTGGCAATGACCTGTGGAGTATCCGGTATACCATCGAAGAATGGCTCAGCGAGCCGCCGGAAACGGTCGCGCTCGTAGCTGACGTCGCCAGCAACGCCAATGCAGCGATCGTGCTGGAGGAGGCTATCGGCCTGGTCGATTACATCTACGTGGTCGTTAACGGCCCCTACGGCTTGCACCTCACACGCGGCGGTGTATACAGTTACTACGAGTTCATCCAGCCGATCGACCAGCGCATGACCGATGCTGAGTGGCGCGAGATCGTCGCAGCGGGCGATATGCCACCCCGCCCGTCGTGGATTGACCTCTACTTCGCCGCTACCGATTGACTGTAGCGCGATCTGAGTCGTGAACAGGCCCTGGTTTTAATGGAACCAGGGCCTTCGTCGTCTCTTTACAGCGCATGACATGCTGGCCGCATCCCGGTTATCAGATTCCCCATTACCGGCGCTGTCCGCTGGAGCCTGCATAGCGGTTTGACACGGTGACCCAGGCCACGCAGGCAAGGGTGAGGGGGCATGACCGAGCGTGTGTTAGCGAGTCCTGGCCGCTACCCGGTCCGTGCCGAGCAGTTGGGCGATGGCACGTACGGGGTTGGCCTTCGGACGCCGCGCACGAGAAAACCGCGCCTGGAGTGTGCGGAACAACCGGGGAAAAGACATAGCATGCGTGGCGCGCTGTGCATCCCGCGCCCGTTGCAATACCCGCCGCCGTGCCGCGCGTCGCTGATATTCCGCCTGCCGTTCTTCCGCGACGTAATCCCACGCCTGGTTGAATGTGCCGTTCATTGTCTTGCCTCCTGGGTGCTGAAAGCGCTCTTGATCCCAGGATAGACCTAAACCACCGGGGCTGTCTTCTATCGACCGGTATAGTTGGGGGTTTATTTGACTGCGCAGCAACCAACCGAAGTGTGAGTCTTGTGGAATGTTACGATGCGCCTGGATTCCTTTTGGAAGACGACCCCAACAGGCCGGACGCAACAGCCAGTTCCTGCATTTCACGGGTAATTCTCTGGCGTGCCGCGATCTGGTTAGCCGTCCTCAATTCGTCGATCAGCCGTTCGATGTTCTGAGTGGCCGCTTCTGTAAGCTGGTAGCGTGCCAAATGCTCAACTTCGCGCGATTCAAGCAACGCCTGATACAAGTGGAGCGCGATGCTCTGCTCAACGATCCGCGAGAGCAATCTGAGAGGATCCGTCTCAATGATGGGGGCAGGCCAGGCTTCATTAGCCTGACTGCGATTAGCGGCTGACCATAGGGGAGGAATTATCTGGGTGACAGCAGGCTCGTATTCTGTCCCGCCGCGCCCCTGGTTGTGTATCACCACAACGCGCTGCAGGCTGCCGGTTTCGTAACGCTTCAACCACTGGTGGCAGACATCAGAGCTTAAGTCAAAGGTTGGCACCGCAGCACCCGACAAGGAGAGCGTCGCGGTTATCTCCAGGCCGCGCCGGCGGAGCATGTGACTGATACGACTTCCAACCGCGACCAACTCCACGAGGGAGCGCGGTTGTTCCTGCCCCTTCAGGTACTCTTCACAGCGATTCACTATCGTCACATTGAACCGGCCACACAGCCCACGCTCGCTGCCAACCACCAGCACCACGCTCTGAGCGGGTTCAGCACCTGGCGGCTGTGCGGGGATTTCTGGGAAATGCACAGAAAGCGATAATGCAGACGCCATGCGGGTCAGATCGGTGAGAATCTGCTGCACGTGCCGCCTGCGCTTACGGGAAGCCCGCCAACCGCCTAACGATATTGTACGTAAGGCCGCGATGATTGGCTCGACAGTCTGGATATTCTCCAGCCTTTCTTCGGAGCGCTCAAGGTTTTCCATCGGCGTTGTTAGTAGTTCTCCACCCGCGTGATATCCCAAATAAAGACGACCGCCCCGCCCACATTTACCGGGGCAGCATCTTGATCAGAGGCGGCATCGCTTTCTTCGATTTTGACCTGTACACTGCAATTGGCGCGTATCAGGCCCAGGACTTCCTCCAGCTTTTCCGCCGCAACTGCAATGTACAGAATCCGTTTCGCTTGCCGCAGAACGCCGCCCCGCCCTTCAGTGATCGTTGCAGTAAACCCTGCCACAACCAACGCGTTGACAACATGTTCAGCTTCATCACGCGGCACAATAACCATCAGCATTTTCATACAGTTTCACCTTCCAGCCAGATTTCGAGGAATTCGCTGATCAGGCGAGTGAGTTTCTTTTTATCCTCATCAGTCACCCCCTCAGAATGGTCCAGGAAGCGGACCCATTCCGGTTGAGCCTCCGCAACATGGGCTAACAGGGCCTGCTCGAAATCGGGCAACTGGTCTTCTGGAATGTCATCCACCAGCCCTTCAGCCACCGCAAACAAAAGCAGTATCTGGGAATCCAGCGACAAAGGCTGGTGGACAGGCTGGGTAAGGGCCGTCTGGATACGGGTTCCGCGATCGATCTGGCGCCTGGTTGCCTCATCAACTTCGGTACCGAAACGAGCAAAGCGGGCCACTTCCTCAAACTGGGCCAGTTCCAGCCGCAGGTTGCCCGCGATCGACCGCATCGACTCGGTCTGTGCTGCACCGCCGACGCGAGACACCGACTGGCCAACGTTCACGGCAGGTTTTATTCCCCGATTGAATAACCTTGAGTCAAGCATGATCTGACCATCGGTAATTGAGATCAGGTTGGTGGGAATATACGCCGACAGGTTCCCGCGTTGAGTCTCCACAATCGGCAGCGCCGTTAGAGAGCGTCCGCCAAGCTCGTCCTTCAGGCGGCACGCCCGTTCCAGGAGCCGGGAATGTAGATAAAAGATGTCGCCCGGATAAGCCTCACGGCCAGGGGGACGCCGCAACAACAAACTCAGCTCGCGATAAGCGTCCGCGTGTTTGCTCAGGTCATCATACACGATCAACACGTCGTGGCCCGCGTCCATCAAATACTCAGCCATCGTGCAGCCTGTATAGGGGGCTAAATAGCGCAGCGCCGGCGGGTCATCAGGGCTGGACGCAACCACGATCGTGTAAGGCAGCGCGTCATTTTCACGCAGCGTTTCCACAACAGCCAGCGTCGAAGATTTTTTCTGCCCGATAGCCACGTAGACACATTTTACGTCGCTGTCGCGCTGGTTCAGGATGGCATCTACCGCTAACGCTGTTTTTCCGGTCTGCCGGTCCCCGACAATCAGCTCGCGCTGCCCGCGCCCAATCGGAATCAGGGCATCGATAATCTTAAGCCCCGTATGCAAAGGCTCGTCAACGGGGCTGCGCGACACAACACCGGGTGCGTCGCGCTCGATAAACCAGTGTTCCGCGGTCTCAACCGGGCCACGCTCATCCAGCGGCTCACCCAACGGATCCACAATCCGATTCAGCAGTTTGGTCCCCACCGGCACCTGCAGTCTCTTGCCGGTTGCCGTCACCAGGTCGCCGCCTCGAATGCCTTCGTCAGGGCCCAGAAGAATCACATCAAGGAACTGTCGATCCAGGTTTAAGACCATTCCACGTACACCGGTCGGAAATGTCACCACCTCGTCAGTGCGAACCTGTGCCAGGCCGGACAGCGTCGCCACGCCGTTGCCGACATGTTGCACGGTGCCCACGTCGTGGAACTGGACCTCCACGCGAAATGTATCGAGCCGATCGCGCAGCACTTGCAGCAATTCCGGAATCGATGGCGATTCCGTTCGGAGAGACACGCTGTCTACGCCTTGAGCGTCCAGTGCAAGCTCGGAGTTGTCAGCCAACGTAATGTCTGACAACTCACTGCGCAGGGACTGTAAACGCACTGTCGGATCAGCCGGCATCTCAGGCCCTTATCTCTGTCAACCGCTCGTTCAACTTCTGCGAAACCGTGCTGCGCAGGTCGTCAAGCTGTGAAGCCAGCGAATTGTCAATGATCACATCGCCCACCCGCACATGCATCCCGAGCACCAGGTCAGGTTCAACGTCAATTGCAAGTTCAACATCATGGTCAACCAGCGCGCTCATCGTGCGCGCCAGCTCACCTCGAATCTCAGCCGAGAGGGGGCGAGCCGTTTGTACGCGAATAGGCGTCGTCCGGTCAAGCAAGGATCGTCGAATGGCTTCAACGCGATCCATCTCCTGACGCCCCAGTTCCCAGATCCGCTGGATAAACTCTTGTGCAAACGTTACCTGTGTCTCGTCTGGCGTCACCTCTCGGATCACGTACTTGCTCACGTCCAGCACAGCGTTCAACAATTCATCGTGAAATTCGGCTAGCGCTTGCCGCTGCAACCTGGTGGCTTCCTGGCGCGCCGCTGAGAGAATCCTCTCAGCCTCGGCCTGAGTTTCCTGCAACAAGGCTTTTCGTTCGTCCTCCAGCCGTGCCTGCGTTTCAGCGACCAGCGTTTCGATCTCCTCTTCGATATTCGCCAGCTGAGACTCCCAATTGCTCCGCAATTCCGCGGCTGCTTCGCGGTCGTCTTTGATCTCGCGCAGCAGCCGCTGTTTCTCATCGGCACGGCGCTTCACTTTTTCCGTCACGGGCCGAAACACGAAACGGTTGAGCAGCCAGATCAGGACCAGGAAATTCAGAATCTCAAAGATTATCGTGGCGACATCAATTTCCAGAAGCATATGTACCTTCTAAAAGATGCGATCCACTAACGGATTGGCGAACAGGAGAATCAACACCACCAGCAACACGTAAATCGCTGTTGATTCCAGCAGTGCCATAGCAATCAAGAGCGTGGTACGCAGGTTGCCCGCCTGTTCCGGCTGGCGCGCGATGCTCTCTAAAGCTTTTTCAACAGCCCGTCCCTCCGCCAGGGCGGGGATCGCTGTTCCTAAGGTGATGCTGATGCCGGCTACAATCGTTGTTGCCAATACAATGATTGCTTCATCTGACATGTATTTATTCCTCCACTAAGCCACAGCTTCGTTTTCAGGATCGGTGACTTCAAGCCCTGCGCCGATGTATACCGCGCTCAGGGCCGTAAAAATGTAGGCCTGTAGCAGCCCGGTGAAAATGCCAAAGCCCACCAGGGGAAGCGGGACAAAAACGGGCAACAGAGCAAAAATGACGGCGACAATAAGCTCGGCGCTGATGACGTTGCCGAACAAACGCAAAGTCAGTGACAACGTGCGTGTCAGTTGGCTGACAATCTCCAACGGCAGCAAGAAGACGGGGGACGCCAGATCGCTTAAGTAGTCGCGTAATCCTTTGGCCCGAATGCCAAAATAGTGCACCGAAAAAAAGACGACCGCCGCCAGCGCCAGCGGCAGATTCACGTCCCGCGTTGGCGCGTTAAGGAATGGCACGACGCCAATTACATTGGCGACCGAAATGAAGATGAATAACGTCCCCAACAAGGGCAGGTAGGTATGCGCTGAGCGCCCGACGAGTTCAGAGATCGTATCGTTGAGAAAGTCGAACAGCAGTTCCAGGGCGCTCATATCCAGGAACCGCACCACAACCATGATCAGGACCATGGCGATCCACGTGGTGATGACGGTATCGCGCACCGGAATACCAAAGACGGTAAAAACGACATGTGGGAAGACGTCATTCATACAAGTTAGCCCTCAGCGTTTCGTAATGTCGAGAGAGACCGCGGTCAGCGGCCCGTCATTGCGCAAGCCGTACAATGTGAGCCAGCGCGCCAGCCACCACGCGATGAACACTACGATCATAAGCGTTATCCCCTGCCACAACGCACTGACGAACAGCCCGCCGGTCAAACCCAAACGTACAGCAGCACTGCCTATAACCCGCTTGCGAGCTTTGTGAACGTTGTTGAGCGGTAAACGGCGCACCGTTCGCCACTGCGAAAGAACAAACAGCATTCCCGCCAAACCACCCACGCCAATCCAGAGTATGTCCATCATTGTTCGCGCTCTTCCCGCTCGCGCTCTGCTTGCTCGCGGTCAAGCCGCGACAGCCGCTGGATGAACCGCATCAGGCTGTAGTAGCCGAGCGTAATGCCCATAAACAACAGCCCTATAGTGAAAATATAATCGGTTCCCAACCACCGGTCGAGGAAGTAGCCGCCCAACACACCGGCGAAAATGGGCAGTGCCAGTTCCCAACCGAGCGTTGTTGCTAACAGCGCCTCGCGCCACAATGACTGCCATGCTGGCGGTTGAGGCTGTGGTTTCTCTGGCTCATTCGACATCGGATTGATCGCGCTGAGTAGCAGCTAACACCTTACTGACTAAGCGTTGGTTATAAATCTGTTCGCCTTCGCCATGGGAACCGGCAACACCGCTCACATTAGAGCAGTAGATAGTCACGACATTTTCTAACACCCACAACAGGCCCGGCCCTAACTCGATGGCGTCTTCGGCTGACGGGGTGGCGTATCTTACGACTCCGGCAGCGGTTTCGCCTAGTAGCGGCGCATGACCGGGATAGATCCCAATGCTCCCGTCGACAAGATTGGCTTGAACCCAGGTAACCTGTTCGACCTCTAACAAATCCTTCTCTGGCGTTAGTATAACGAATCGCAGCGGCCCGGTCATGTTGTCCCCGTTGCCATATCTTCTGCCTTTTCCTGTGCTTCGTCTATTCCACCCACCATATAAAACGCCTGTTCCGGCAGGTCATCATGACGCCCTTCCAGAATCTCGGAAAAGCCCTTTAGCGTATGCTCTAGCGCGACATAGCGCCCAGGTAAGCCGGTAAAAGGCTCTGACACAAAGAAGGGCTGGGTTAGAAAGCGCTGGATGCGCCGCGCCCGGATCACCGTCATGCGATCGTCATCGCTCAGTTCGTCCATACCTAGAATCGCGATGACATCCTGCAATTCTTGATAACGCGCCAACGTCGCCCGCACACTCGAAGCAATGTTGTAATGCTCTGCACCGACATAGATTGGGGATAGCAGCGTGCTGTTAGAGTCCAGTGGATCGATGGCCGGATAAAATCCCTGGCTTGCCTGGTGGCGCGACAAGACCGTCGTCGCGTCCAGATGGGTAAAAGCGGCCACAACCGCCGGATCGGTCAGATCGTCGGCGGGGACATACACCGCCTGAATTGAGGTCACGCTGCCCTGGGCCGTGCTGGTGATGCGTTCCTGCAGGTCGCCCATCTCGCTTACCAGGGTGGGCTGGTAACCCACTGCGCTGGGAAGACGCCCCAGCAAAGCCGACACTTCTGCACCCGCCTGAATATAACGGAAGATGTTGTCGATAAAGAGCAGCACCTGGCGTCGTTCTGAATCGCGGAAATACTCCGCCATGGTCAGCGCGGTTAACGGGGTGCGCAAGCGTGCGCCCGGAGGTTCGTTCATCTGCCCAAACACCAACACTGTGCTCTCCAGCACACCACTGCGCTGCATTTCCAACCAGAGATCGTTCCCTTCGCGGCTGCGCTCGCCTACCCCCGCGAAGACGACAATGCCGGAATGTTCGCGGATCGTGTGGCGCATCAACTCGATCATCAGCATCGTCTTGCCAACACCTGCCCCGCCGAACAAGCCAATTTTGCCGCCGCGTGGATAGGGCGTGAGCAAATCGATCGCCTTTATGCCAGTTACGATTGGCTCCGTTACGACACGTTGTTCTGTCATAAGTGGCGACGCAGCATGAATCCCCTGGAACTGGCCCTCTTCCGGCAGGGGCTGATCATCAATTGGTTCGCCCAATACATTGAAAAGGCGTCCGAGCGTCGCTTGCCCTACGGGCACCTGGATCGGCTGGCCCGTATCCACAACGCGCATCCCTCGCCAGAGACCGGATGTGTCGGCCATCGCGATCGTGCGAACGGTATGGGGGTCAATATGCTCCTGGACTTCAACAACGAGATCAGGTTCCGAGTCGCGTTGAATCAGTAGCGCGTTATGGATGCTGGGCAAGTCTCCTGAAGCGAACGCAACGTCGACCACGACCCCAGCTACGCGCATCACGGTACCAGTTTGATCCATAGTTTCTCTCGCGTGCTCATCTGAACGACAATCCGGGCGTATGCGTCATTTAACATGTAATCAACCCGTCCTAGCATACCCTCTTTCTGCTGCTTTTTCCATTTGTTTCCCTGGGCCCTACTTCTGTGCAACTTTGAAATGCAGCAATCAGGTTGGACCGGCCAGCAGGTCGATACACCGCCAGCCCGTCTGGGACGGCAGCATTATTTGGGCCCGGATTCGCCGGGCCAAATGGTGACCCTTGATGAACGACAGAGACCATGTTTTTGCCGGACAACGCTCAAATCCATCCCGCCCATCGAATTCGCCTTCCCCAGCACCAAGCCGTTATCTCTATAATCTCCATACGGATTGAACAATCGTTGTGCTTTTGGCGGAGCAAGCATATGGATATCTGGCTCAAAGACTACCGCAACCATACCGGTACACGAACGGACAAGCATTTCAAAGCCACGCTGTTTCGGGGCAAGCATATTTTGCTCGGCATCAACTGCCTGGAACCGGGACAGGTGCAGCCGCTGCATGACCATGCCGACCAGGATAAAGCGTACATCGTCATGGAAGGTCACGGTTATTTCACGGTCGGCGATGATACCCATGAAGCCGGACCGGGAGAAATCGTATGGGCACCGGCAGGACATCCGCACGGTGTCGCGAACCGTGGCACTGACCGTCTCTCAATACTCGTCGTCATCAGCCCGCCTCCACCCCCGAAGTAATCACCGTAGCCCAGGAGAGCGTTACCATGAACTGGACTGAATTTGGACCCGCTGCTCGACGCTACCCCGCGCCCGATTTCCGGCTCACAGCGCCGGATGGCGCGACCGTCACCCGCTCACAATTTCGCCACGCGCATCCCCTGGTGTTGATATTCGTGAACGATCCTGGCGCGCCGCAAGCGCTGGAACTCCTGCGCAATGTCGATTCGCGCGGTGAGAAGTTTGCCCAGATAGGGGCACAGGTGTATGCGGTTAGCCCCGCCCCGGCCCCGATACCGGTTCAACTGCCAATCCTGGCTGATCCGGACAACGCGACGCGACAGGACTACCTGGACTTGTTCCCCGACGGAGAACGTCCAGCCGGCGCGGAGATCGTAATCGTCATTCTGGACCGTTACGGCACACCCGGAGCAGCAGGCAGCGGCTTGTCAGCGGGTGAGCCAGCAGTCGATGAGATGCTCGCGTGGGTGTGGGGCCTTGAACTCGAATGCCCCGAATGAGGCGTCTCAGAATGGCCCGTGTGGTCCATCTGACAGACCTGGAAACACCAGCCAGGGAAGGGATGGCTTCGCTGTTGTGCGCGCCATCCCTTTGTTGGTGCTCTCACCCTTCCCGATGTGCGGGTTCCAGCCGGCTGCATATCACAGGGCGACGCGCCCGACTGCTTGAATCAAATGCGCCCATCAACGGCGGTAACTGGCCCGGAACGACATGGCACCAGACTTATCGCTTTTCATTAATGCCACATTAGTGTTTTGTTAGAGCGTCACCTTCTATCTCGTGGTGGGGTTGACAACATGGGGGGAGGTTTTGTTAAGGTCAACATAAGGCCATCGTGCGTGTTGACAGACGGAGCTCAAGGAGGAAAACATGGCACAACAAACAACTCACATGGTAAACGGTGTCCACGTCAATCAGCTCGTCGAGACCATTGACATGATACAGGCGCAGCCTGAGCTGGCTAAATGCCAGTTCCGTGCTGAAGCCGAGTGGATCAACGGCGCGCACACACAGACCACGATTCAAAGCTTCTACGCTGCTGGACAAGAGGATAACTCCCGCGCCCAACCCTTCCGCCTGGAAGGGGACGAACCGCCCGTGTTGCTGGGCGAGAACCGGGCCCCCAACGCGGTCGAGACTGTGCTCCACGCGTTGGCCTCGTGTCTGGCAGTTGGGTTCGTCTACAACGCAGCAGCGCAAGGCATTGATGTGCAGAGCCTGTCCTTTGAGATGGAAGGCGATCTGGACCTGCACGCCTTCCTGGGTCTGTCGAAGGACTCAAGACCCGGCTACGAAAACATCAATGTGCGGTACCGCGTCGAGGCGGACGCCCCACGCGAAAAGATCGTCGAACTGTGCGGCTATGTCCAGGAAACCTCACCGGTGCTGGACATCATCCGTAACCCAACGAACGTCACAGTTACGCTCGACGATTAGTCCCTTATGTCACAACTGGCGCTGGGGTGGGGTTGTCTCCCCGGCGTGATCACAGCGCACAGCAGCCGCAGCGGGCTAAGCTGGCTATAGGGCACGCTTTAGAGTGGCGTAATGCAGCACTACTACCACGTGCGGTGGCATAGCCGGTTGGCCTGTGGCAGATAAACACCTAGCGGTGACCTGCAATTGCTGTGCTGCTGCGATCCCGGCCAGGGTGTTTTGGACCGGGCGCGATAGAGGTGGATTGCTCAGCGTGCTGTCTGTCCACTTCTGGTGCCTGGTACCCAAGAACACGTTACGCTGGCGCTCCCAACAATGAAAAAACACTCCCTTGAAGTTATGGAAAGGACGACGTATGAGTGACGTAACCCAGGACCTTGGTATTGATCTGGAAGAGCTACGTTTTGCAATACGTGAGGAGTACGAAGTCGTTGCGCACGAACCGCAGCGAGGGTTTCACTTCCACACGGGGCGCCCACTGGCACACATGTTGGGGTACCAGGATGAGTGGCTCGAGGGCATCCCTGAAGCGGCTATCGAATCGTTCGCAGGGACCGGTAATCCCTTCAGCCTGGGCCCGATTCACCCCGGCGAACACGTTGTCGATATCGGTTGCGGGGCGGGCATTGATAGCTTCATTGCAGCCCGGATGGCCGGCCCGTCAGGGCGTGTCGTAGGGGTGGATATGACCCCGGCCATGTTACAGAAAGCCCGGCAGGGCGCAGCCGAGGCCGGGATCGAGCAGGTCGAGTTTCGCGAAGGTTACGGCGAAGCGCTGCCCCTACCGGACGGTTGGGCCGACGTCGTGATCTCAAACGGCGTGCTGAACCTGATGCCCGACAAGAACGCCGGCTTGCAGGAAATGGCGCGCGTGCTGAAGCCCGGTGGCCGGCTGCAAATCGGTGACATCCTGGTGCAGAAAGCGGTTCCGGAAAGCGCTAAACGCGATATTGAGCTCTGGACCGGTTGAATTGCCGGTGCTCTGCTGGAAGCAGAGTTGGAGCTCACAGTCGTAACCGCCGGGTTTGTGGACTTTGAGATCACCTGGCGTGCCGACGTGTTTGATGGCGCGCCCCAGGCCAGCAGTGCCGCCAATTTCGGCACCCTGGGGATCAATTTCCGCGCACGCAAACCAGAAAACAGGGACGAGTGGGAAGCGGCGCTCCGGGCGCTCAACTGCGACGTGCCTCGCTAAGCTGACCCTGACGCCAACATATGCAACGCGGTCCGGCTGTGGGCCGCGTTGTTTTTTACGGCGCTGCCGGTGGCGGCCAGATTCGTCGAGCTTGCATTCTGGCACAGGGAGTTTGAAAATAGGGATGCACTATAATCGACCCGGCAGATAGCCTGAACGAGGTATGCAATGAAGGCAGCATCCGATCACCTGTACATAGTCGGCCTGGTGTGGCTGATTGTTGTGCTGCTGGCCGCGCCAGTGGTTTTCGCGCAGGACGGCCAGGTTACAGTCCCCGACATCACCGGCCTGAGTGTGCCACAAGCCGCCGCCGTGTTGAACCAAAACGGCATCGCACTTGGCACACAAACCAGCGAACCCTGGTCTGAAGACGCGGGCCAACCTGCCAACACCGTCCTGACCCAATCCGTCGCGCCCGGCGTGGCGGTGGCGCGTGGCGCGGCGGTCAATGTTGGTGTCTTGCGCGCGCCGAACATGTTGTTGGTCTACGACTCGGAATCCATCACGTTGATCAACCAGATCGATCATCCGCTGGACCTGCGTGGCCTGGAATTCACAGCGGTGGACGGGAATACACCAGCCAGCTTTGCCGCCACCAACTGGGCGGGCGCGTTGGATGGCGGGCAGCGGTGTGTCCAACTTTGGGCCGTGCGTCGAACCGGTCCCGAAAGGCCGCCAGAATGCACGGGCGTGCAACGCTGGCTGAGCACGGTCAATGCGAACGTCCACTTCTGGACCGGCTTGAACGGCGTGAGCCAGTTCAGGGTCGTCCACGACGGCGTAGAATATGCCACTTGCGAGGCTGCAACCGCGGGTGCCGGGCGCAAACAGTGTGCGTTTTATCTCCCTGCCGATGCGGCATCTGGCGATAACACGCCATATGTATATTTCGCTTATACCACTGACCAACTGCTCGTGCTCAACCAGTCCAGCGATCAATGGATGCCGCTTGCTCAAACCACCGTCTACAACTACAACCCAGATGTCAGCGTGCCCGGCGCCAGCCTGGTCATCGGTGACCCGGCGTTGTTCCCGGATGCCGCTACGGTGGCCGACATCACGCGCCTGGCTCCCGGCCAGTGCCTCTGGTTCACCAACAGCAGCCCGGAGATCGCAGAACCACCGCAAGACTGCCACGCGATCGCGCGCCTGGATATCAATCCGCAGCTCATCTTCTGGGCGGCGGATTTCGAGCTCGAGAGCATCACCGACGGTCGCCGCCACACCTGCCCCGCGGCAGCCGCCGGCAAGCTGACCGTGTGCGTCATGCCCCGCTAATAAAAATCAGGAGTGCGGACCAGCGTCCGCACTCCCTCGTTTCGTTAATTGCGTCCAGACTCCCAGGACCCCAGTCCTCCAGGGTGTTCTCCCCGCTCGCACTTGGCGCGCCAGCCATGTGCCGGAGCCCAGGGCGGCGGTGGGTTTCTGCATTCGCCATCGTCACGCCACACTTGCAGGCCACCAAAGTCGCCCTCGTTCACGTAAATATCGACGTCGATGATCACCACCACCGCGGCGATGATCACGATCGTGTCAGCGTCGTCGGCTATGCCGCCCTCAATCCGCACAACATCGCCTTCGCGAAGCACCACCAGCATCGGATCGTCGGGATCAAGCTCAACTTCGATGCCGAAGATGACGATGACATTGCCGACAATCACCTCGACCGGCCCTTCAATCACGATCACAACCGGCAAGTCGTCCTCGCCCCCCATGTAGTGCGCGGCGTCGGTATCGGTGACGGATACGTCACCGGCCAGCGCCGTCACGGTGGCGGTGTTGGCATGCTGACCTTCAACCGCCGGGAACGGGCCGACCACGCACTCGAACCCTGCTTGTGGGGCAAGCGTTTCGGGAATCTCGCAGCCGGAGAGATCGAAGTCCGTGTCGCTGAGCGTGATGTCCGTCAGGGTGACGTTGCCGTCGTTGGTCACCGCGAACTTAAACAGCACGTCCTCATCGATGACAGCCGTCGGGCCGGGGGGTGCATCCGCGTCGCGCCACAGCGTGCCGCCGTTCACAGCGACGAACTTTTCAACGTCAATCGCCGGGCGGTCGCCGCCAAAATAGTTGGCCGCATCCATATCGCTCACTGTCCCGCCGTCAAAACTGGCGGTCACCGTCGCCACGTTGGTATGCTGCCCCTCGACGGCATCGAACGGCCCGACCTCGCATTCGAAAAACGCGCCTGGCGCCAGCGTTTCCGGTATGGCGCATGTGTCGAGTTCGTAGCTACTATCGCTCAGCGCAAACTCAGCCAGGTCGAGATCGCCGGTGTTCGTCACGACGATACGGAACCTGACCTGCGCGGTCAACTCCACGTTCGGCCCGGGGGCTGCATCGGCGTCTTGCCAGGTCGCGCCGTCATCGGTGGAGACGGACTTCTCGATATCAATCTCGGCGGTGCTGCAGGCCGGGCCGATAATGCTCCCGGACTCGAACCCATTCCCCCCTTTAACCGCCACCGGAACCGAGTCTTCTACAATGTTGCCCTGGAAGGTGACAGAGTAAGCACGCGAATCGGTTACCAGCAGCGGGACATCCCACTTGATCCCGTCAACCCCGGTTGTGGGGTCGGTCCCAAACGTGACTCCGCTGGCAGGACTGTAACTCACGACCACCAGTGCCGGATCGCAGACCGGCAGTCCCAGGTCGAAATGGCTCAGGTCGGGCGGCTGCCCGGTCCCTGAGACGACGTATGTAAAGGTCGTTTGATCGGCTGCGCTGTCATACGTCCGGCCACCATAGCTAACGATGAAACTACCCAGTTCAAGCCCACCATCCTGGGCCACTGCCGGTGATGCGCCAGGCAGCGCCGCTATGACCACAAGTGCTGTGAGGATAACCCCCACCCGTAAGATACGCATGTTGTGCCTCCACAAAGATATAATGCCCACCGGAAAGATAGATTCGGCCTGACCCCGGATTTGCCAGCCGCACGACCAGGATTTGCATTGCGTTGTTCACCCGGCCATCCGGTTGAGTTCTGTATGGCTGGGCGCTGTTTTCAGCTTAGCATAAACCTGATTTGCTATGCTGTGATACTACGGTACTAACGAAGGACTATCTATCAACTTCTAACAATTTCCAGACAAGAAAAACGCGTTGCGGTGGCTGTTCGCCCGCGTTTGCGCGGTGCCACTGCCGATCAACCATGCCTCGCTTTCTTGACAATTCCTGGCAGACAAAAGACAATTGAACCACTTGAGCGATGAGGCTCGCTGGTGTCGGCGTTGGCCGACCGAAGTGTCTTTTCCTGGACTGATAGCCTCTACCTGTGTCGTGAGACGCAGGTGGAGGCTTTCTTGTTGTTTAAACACTGGTTTGAGGGTAGTGGATTATTCCGTGCTTTCAACCTATGATGAAGGAAAGGCGTGTGATTCCAAGACACATGGAGACGTTTTTACTGATCGGATTGGGCGGCTTCGCAGGCGCTAACCTGCGATACTGGATGACGGGATGGGTGGCCGAGCGCATGGGGCAAACGTTCCCGTGGGGGACGCTGGTGGTCAACCTGAGCGGTTCGCTGCTGTTGGCGGTGTTCATTGGCTGGTCGGCCCAACACGTGACGCTTGATCCGCGCGTGCGGATGCTGATCGCCATCGGTTTTTTTGGCGCGTATACCACCTTTTCGACCTACGCCAATGAGAGCATCTTGCTGCTGGAATCAGGCGATTGGCTGGGCATGGTCAGCAACATATTAGGAACCAACCTGGTATGCCTGGTGGGAGCCATCATCGGCCTGGCGGTCGGCAGGCAGTTGTAGGTAGAGGAGCCATCATAAGCGAATGGACACTGGCAAACGATTAACGGTCTACGTCGGCGAGAGTGATTCGTGGCGCGGACGGTCGCTCTACATGAGCATACTTGAAACCCTGCGCAAGAACGGAATCGCCGGGGCGACGGTGGTACGCGGGCAGGCCGGGTTCGGCGCGCACAGCCTGATCCACACCTGGCGGATCGAACGCCTGTCTGTCGATATGCCAATGATCATCACCGTCGTGGATACGCCCGAAAACATCGAGCGTGCGCTGGCCCTGGTCAAACCGATGGTGCGCGAAGGTTTGATCACACTTGAAGACATCGACATCGTTAAGTACTCTCACCGGTACCTGCACCCATTGCCTGCCGACAAGCCGGTAGCGGAGATCATGACCCGGCACGTGACAACGGTGATGCCGGATACGCCCGCTGTTGAGGTAGTTGAACTGCTGTTGGGGCAGCTTTTCAAAGCACTGCCGGTGATCGACGAGCAGCAGCAAGTTGTCGGCATCATCACCGAGGAAGACTTGCTGGAGAAGGCCGACATGCCCGCGCGCCTGGCTGTGGCCGGACGGCTCGACGCTGCCAATCTGCAGGAGTTCCTGGCCCAGATTGCGGCTGAGCGGACAGCGCAAGATATCATGACCGGCCCCGCTCACACCGTGCGGCAAGATGACGCGTTAGGGCACGTTGTGCAGCAGATGCTCGAACGTGGCTTCAGGCGCTTTCCGGTGGTTGACGCGAAGGGGAAGCTGGTGGGGATGGTGAGCCGTCTCGATGTGCTGCGCGCCACCCAGGGAAATGGCACACGCGAACAAGAGCATGCTCCAATACCACGCGCCGGCAAGGTTTTGGGCGAGGTCATGCGCACTGATTTACCGGTCGTTCACGTCAACGACGATCTCGTAGACGTGTTGCAGCAGATGCTGCAGGCGGATGTCACGTATGTCGTTGTGCTGGACGAGCGTGAACGCGCGGTGGGGGTGATCACCGAAAGTGATCTGGTGGCACGGGTTGCGCCGCCGGCGCGACGGGGCATTTTGCAGGCGCTGGCCGCGCGTGTCTTGGGGAAGAGCATCCGGCGCGGTGATGTGGTTGCGTGTGATATTATGTCTGAGCAAGTCCTGTCCGCCCCACAACAGACCACTATTCCCGACGCCATCACGCTAATGCTGCGCGAGGGACGCAAGCGCATCGTGGTGATTGATGACGCGGGAAACCCCGTTGGCCTGGTCGATCGCCAGACCTTGTTGGCCGCAAGCCTCGGTGAGTGAGGTTTGTCACGCGCGCCGATTTTTCACAGGGCAGGGCGGTTGCATCAAGTTTGGTCTAGAGCGTGTTATGCACTTTTGAAGTGCACAACGCTAAACTGGGAGCATGAGCGACCGAAATGCATACCCCGGTGACGTAAATGACGATGAATGGGCGTTCCGTTGAGGTCGCCTTTGTGGACCAGGGCTACACCGGCGCGGAGGCTGAACAGGCCGCTGTTGACCGGGATATTCGCCTCGAAGTCGTCAAGTTGCCGGCGGCCAAGAAGGGCTTCGTGCTCCTGCCGCGGCGTTGGGTGGTTGAACGGTCCTTCGGCTGGGCAGCTCGCTTTCGCCGTCTCGCTTGCGGTTACGAGCGCTTGCCGGAAACCCTGAAAGGCTTGTATTTCCTGGCCTTGGCTATCTTGATGGCGCATCAGTTCGTTCAGGTGATGGCGCATGTGCTCTAAAGTGCATAACAGCCTCTAGTAAAGTTTTCAGATCCTGCGAGTGCTCAGGCTATTGACAGCGTAATCGTAATTGAGGTAAGGTATTGTTTGAAAGCGCTTTCAAAATCACGTTCAAGGATTGTGTGTGAGCAAAAAAGCAAACAAGCTGACGTTGGATGATATAGGGGACTTGGCAGGTGTTTCGCGTGCGACTGTATCACGCGTGATCAACAACTACCCGCATATCACACCCGAAGTTCGCGAACGGGTTCAAAAGATCATTCGGGAGACGGGATATAAACCCAACAAACTTGCTCAATCACTGGCTTCGAATCGATCGGGCATTATTGGCTTGGTCATTCCAAGCACAGCGCAGACAATTATGTCTGATCCGTATTTTCTCCATCTGATCAGTGGCATAACCCAAAAGACTAATCACTATGGCTTAACGCTATCCCTGTTCTTGTTTCACTCGATGGAAGATGAAGTTCAGATAGCTCACTCGCTCTTTAACACCAATCTGGTCGACGGACTGATCATTACCGCGGACCGCAAAGAGAACCCGTTCGCAAAGCAAGTCATTAAGCATGACATTCCATTTGTGGTAATCGGCAGATCCGAGCTAAGAACGCAACTTGCCAGCGTGAATGCTGCCAATCAAATGGGTGCATATATAGCTACTGAACACTTGATCAGATTGAACCGGCGGCGGTTAGCGATAATCATGTGCGATCACAATACGGCAGGTGATGACCGGTATGCCGGATACCGTCAGGCGCTAGATGACTACCACGTTGAGTTTGCGCCACAGCGTGTTGCACGTGGTGATTTCTCGCAAGAAAGCGGCTACGCAGCCATGCAGCAGTTACTGCCGACCAAACCCGATGCAGTGTTCGCTTCCTCAGATATGATGGCGATTGGCGCACAACAAGCGATCCGGCAAGCGGGCTTGCGTATCCCGGACGATATTGCAGTTGTGGGGTTTGATGACCTGCCCCAGGCAGCGCTGGCGGATCCACCGCTGACCACCGTCCAACAGCCAATTGAGGAGTTAGGAATGGTAGCGGTTGAGTTGTTGCATGAGTTATTGAGTGGTTCAACCCAATCGCCCAGGCAAATCATCCTACCGGTAAAATTGATCCGCCGTACCACGTAGCGTAGCACCTATCAAAAGCAGATCGGATGGCAGGTTGTGAATGCTAAATCGCGCCTTGGAACATAGACTACTTAATCGGTCGTTTTTTTGGCAGGTTTTGTGAGCGCTCTCAAATACTCAGTTCCAGGATAGAAACATTGCAGTAGAAACCGGACAAGTTGAGCGAAGATTAGATCTCGAGGAGGTACAAGTTAACCCATAGATTGTTGAAATCGCTTCCATACCAACCGTATTTGTCAATCAATTACAGTTCAAGAAAGGATCGAAAATGCGTAAGTATCACGCCTACATGCTGGTTTTCGTACTGATTGTGAGCCTGATCATGGGTATGCAGGCCCAGGCCCAGGACAACGTAACCCTGCGCATCCTGATTCACCAGCATCCTCCCATGGTGGAATACATGGAAGACTTCAGTGATGCATTTACCGAGAAATATCCGAACATCGAAGTTGATCTGTCAGTCGTGAACGCCAACGACTTGTCAACCGTTACCCAGACACGTCTGACCGCCGAAGACGTTGATATTATCGACATCTTCGGTTTCTCCAACAGCGTCCAACCCTACATGACTGACGCGACCCCGCCCAACTGGCAAGTCATGATCGAATCGGGCTTGCTGATGGACCTGACGGGTCAGCCGTTTCTCGAATACTACGACCCGGTTGCCATCCGCGACGCAGGCACGTATCTAGACAAGGTCTACGAGATCAACCTGGGGCGCGTGATCTACAGCGGTATCTACTACAACAAAGATATGTTCGCCGAATTCGGTGTCGATGTGCCGACTACCTGGGATGAACTGGTGGCAGCATGCGAAGTCTTCAAAAGCGAGGGCATTGGTTGTATGACCCAGGGGGGCGGCGATGGTTGGCCGATCTTCGTCGGTGCGTATGGCCTGCTGGGCTCATTGTTCCCCGATCAAGCGGCCTATGTTGAGGGTCTCTGGACCGGCGACATCAAGTTTAATGACGAGCAATCCCTGGTGATGTGGGAACGCATGAAAGTCTACGCGCAGGAATTCATGGAACGCGGCGCGAGCGGCATTCCCGGTGACGCGGCCCCCGGTCGTTTCGCAGCGGGCGCAGTCGCCATGTATCCCGCCGGTTCGTGGCGTGCTGCACAAATCGAGGATGCCGAGCCGGACTTCGAATGGGGTTACTTCCCCTGGCCCGGCAGCGATAACGTTGAAGATAACCAGCACTGGTTCGGGAAGTACGATATGGGCTGGGCCATTGCAGCCAGCACGCCGCACCCCGACGAGGCGCTGCTGTTCCTCGAAGAGTTCTCGCTGCCCGAAAATTACCAGGCATTTATCGATGCCGTAGGGTTCATCCCAACCCAGCCGACGGCCACGTTGGACAGCCAGATCGGGCAAGAAATCGCGCCTTATCTGTCCAATTTCCTGGTGGGTTATGAACAATACTGGGTCGCGCCAACCGGGATAGGCCAGTGGGCTTACCCCTATGCCTCCTTCTTCAAGCCATTCAATGAATGGGACGATGTTCAGGAACTGGCTGATCGCGCACAGGCCGATCTCGAGTCGGCGTTTGATGGATAGTAACGAATCGATTTGATAGAACCAACAGCCCTCAATATAACGAGGGCTGTTGACTATCCAATGAGTTGGTTTTAAGGAGAAAGAGCGCTATGAGATATCCATTCGGTCAGGGATGGCAGCGATGGACCCCATATATGCTACTTCTACCGGGAATCTTCTTTTACGTGTTGGTGGCGCTCGGCCCCTCTCTTGCCACGTCGATCTACTCCTTCACCGATGCGCGGGGGATTGCCGGCGCGCCCGTGAATTGGATCGGACTGGACAATTACGACGAATTTCTTTTCCGGGGTCAGGCGGCGCGAGACAATCTTGATGCGCTCAAACGCACGCTAATATTCTGTGTCACAGTCTCGACGGTACAGTTTGCGTTAGGCTTGCTGGTTGCCATCTTGCTCACGCAAGGCTTGCCGGGCACGCGTCTATTCCGCACGCTCTTCTTTATGCCGGTGATCCTGGGTGTGGTCATCCAGGGCTTGATATGGACTCTTTTCCTCTACCCGTTAGGCGGCCCTGTTTCTAAAGTGCTTGAACATTTCGGCATGTATTCCGAACTGCTAGGTGGGCAGGATGCTTTTTGGTGGGTCATTGTCGTCCAGATTTGGGCCAATATGGGCATTACAATGGTCATTTTCATCGCCGGATTGCAGGCTATTCCCGCCGAACTGACCGAAGCGGCACAGATTGATGGGGCCAACCGCTGGCAGAACTTCGCCCACGTCACCTGGCCGATGTTAACTCCCAGCGTCAACACCAATTTGATCCTCAATATCATTGGCTCGCTGCAAGCGTGGCAGTTATTCCTGGTGCTTATTGGCTACCGGCAAGGCACGCAGGTCTTGGGTTATGTGATTTACGCGCAAGGGTTTGGGCAAACGTCGGGCAGTGTTACGACTGTATTTCGGCAGGGCTACGCGGCCGCGGCTTCAATGGTTATGTTTGCTCTCGTACTGGTGATCGGTCTCTCAACCCAGTACATCCTACGACGTAGAGAGGAGCGGTTGTTAGGATGAATGCCACGCTGAAAAATTATGCAAAGCCGGTCCGCGTCAACCTCAGACCACGTTTCAGGATATCGCTGTGGCATCTGGCGTCATATGCCATCTTGCTGGCGTTGACGGTTGTCTATTTGGGCCCTTTGCTGATTATGGTCAATACATCGTTCATGACATCGCGCGAATTCATGCGAGATGCCACAGCGCTACCGGACAAGCTACAATTCGATAATTTCTCAGAGGCATGGGAAAAAGCCAATTTCTCGCAGTATCTGATGAATTCCGCCATCTATGCGGGATCGGCGACGACCATTTACGTGATCACCGCTGTGTTCTTGGCTTTTCCGCTTGCGCGCCGATATGTCCAGGGATCGAATACACTCTTCACGCTATTCGTGATCGCTCTATTCTTGCCGCCCGCCTTGATCCCTCAATTTCAGCTTATTTTGAATCTGGGGTTATACAACACGCGAATTGGCTATATATTGCTGCTTGTAACCAACCCCGTCGGGATCATTATCCTGGTCAACTCGATGAAATCGATCCCGCGTGAGCTGGACGAAGCTGCTGCCATTGACGGCTGTGGATATTTCCGGTTTGTGTTGACGATCATCTTCCCATTGGCTCGCCCCGCGATAGCTACGGTTGTGGTATTGCATGCTATCGGCATCTGGAATGAGCTGATTTTGGCAACCATCTACCTCACCAACCAAGACTACTACCCTATCACGCGCGGAATGATCGTGTTTCAGGGTGTTTACGGCTTCAACTGGCCGGTACTGGCAGCAGCGATCATGATGATGGCTTTCCCGATGGTCGTTCTATTCTTGTTTTTGCAACGCTACATTATTTCCGGCCTGACGGGTGGTGCTGTAAAGGGTTAGTAAGGATTGTGTGAAGCTGCGCCGACCGGCTTGGGCGATTGGCGCAGCTACGCATTGCCTGGAGTATCATCTCGTTTGACCGGCCCCATCCCCCAAAAGGAAACTGGAAGCATGATCGCACACCAAAATATGTTCGTTGCAGGCACGCCGCAACATGCCCCGATTGCCCACGTCACGGGTGGCTATATCACGCTGCTGGACGAGCAGTTCTATCGCATCCAGCATTATGACGCCATGCAGCCCTTTTTCCTCTCGGTGGTTAGCAGTTCGGATCATTGGCTTTTTATCTCGACCACGGGCGGCCTCACGGCGGGTCGAAGAAATGCCGATCACGCGTTGTTTCCCTACTACACAGAAGATCGGATCGCCGAAAATTTCGAGAATACGGGCAGTAAGACGCTGCTATTGGTAACACATGGTCAGCGTACGCTTCTCTGGGAACCATTTTCAGATCGTTACCGTGGCCTCTACCAGATCGAACGTAACCTGTATAAGAATATTCCTGGGACGGCGCTGGTTTTTGAAGAAGTCAATCGGGATTTGGAGCTCATCTTTCGTTATGCATGGCGGACAACTGAGAAATACGGTTTTGTTAAGACCTCGTGGCTAACAAACGAGCGCAGCACCCCGTGTCAAGTAGTGGTGGCGGACGGACTGCAAAATGTGCTGCCCGCGTTTGTCAACGCTCAGACACAAAATGAGTTTAGCGTGCTACTCGACGCATATAAACGCTGCGAACTGCACCCGGAAACTGGATTAGGGTTGTTTACGCTAAGCTCTCGCTTGACCGATCTGGCAGAGCCAAGCGAATCACTCCGCGCGAATACTGTTTGGCAGGTCGGCTTGAGCGATGTGACCCATTTGTTGTCTAGTGTTCAACTTGATGCATTGCGGGCAGGGGCCACCGTTCAGCCGGAAACAGACTTGCGCGCGCAGCGCGGGGCGTATTTTGTTTGTGCGACAATCGACGTCGCGCCAGATGAAACACTTAGTTGGCACATAGTCGCTGAGGTCGATCAAGATAGCACTGCAGTGGCGGGATTGATTCAGACGCTGACCGGCGAGTCTGATACACTGTACGAGCAAGTTGAGCGCGATATCGCCGCTAATACCCACCAACTGACCGCCATCGTGGGCAGCGCAGACGGTTTGCAAACGACCAACGATCCCCTGAGCACCGTGCACCATTTCGCCAATGTGATGTTCAACGTGATGCGCGGTGGCAAGTTTGCCAACCATTACGACATCGATACAGCGGACCTTCGTGAATTCATCGCGAACCATCACCCGGCTTTGCTGAGCAATTATGCTGATTTCTTCGCGGCATTACCGCGAACCACGACTTTAGCTGTGCTTAAAGAGCGGGTGGAGACAACCGGCTCTACTGACCTGACACGGTTGTGCAGCACGTATCTACCGCTTACCTTCAGCCGCAGACATGGCGACCCCAGCCGCCCCTGGAACCAGTTTGAGATCAATCTGCGCAAAGGAGATGGATCGCAGCAACTCGATTATCAGGGCAATTGGCGCGACATCTTTCAGAACTGGGAAGCGCTGGCTTTTTCCTATCCTGACTTTCTGGAAAGCATGATCGCGGTCTTCCTGAACGCGACCACAGTTGATGGCTACAATCCCTATCGCATCACGCGTAATGGCATCGACTGGGAAGTCCCCGAACCGTCCAACCCCTGGGCCAACATCGGATATTGGAGCGACCATCAGATCATCTATCTGCAGAAACTATTGGAAGCGTGTGCGAGGTTCTACCCTGGTAAGCTGGAAGCCCTGCTCACCAAGCGTGTCTATGCATATGCAAATGTACCATACCGGATCAAACCTTACGCTGAGATGCTGCACGATCCCCATGACACGATTGAGTTTGACTGGGACCAGCACCGCCGGATCGAAGCGTTGACTCAGGACTTTGGAGCTGATGGCCGGTTGGTACTGGACGCAGGCGGGAATGTGCTGCATACGACGCTGGCCGAAAAACTGCTGAATTTGCTGCTTGCCAAGCTGGTCAACTTTGTCCCGGAGGGCGGTATCTGGATGAACACACAGCGCCCTGAATGGAACGACGCGAATAACGCCCTGGTCGGCAAGGGTATCTCGGTTGTGACGCTGGGCTATATGCGGCGTTATCTCGTATTTTTCAGGGGCCTGTTGGCGAACAGCGGCGTGGAAACCTTGACCCTTAGCGTTGAAATCGCTGCCCTGCTCGATGCGATTCGGCGGATTCTGGCCGATCACTGCGCGGCGCTAACCGGTGACATCGACGATGTTCAGCGCAAAGCGGTGCTGGATAAACTCGGCCACGCAGGCAGCGCCTATCGGGAACGTTGCTACAAGGACGGGTTGTCCGGCGATCTGGAACCGGTCCCTTCCGTGAAACTGATCGAGTTCTTGGAGATGGTGCAGGCAATTGTTGACCATACGCTGCGTGTCAATCGCCGTAGCGATGGCTTGTATCATGCCTACAACGTCCTTCAAATCGACAGCGACCGTGTCACAATCAAACACCTCGATCAGATGCTGGAAGGACAGGTGTCGATACTCTCATCTGGCTTGTTGACGCCGGAAGAGTCGTTGCAGCTACTGCAACAGTTACGCCAGAGTCCATTGTATCGTGCAGATCAGCATAGTTACATGTTGTATCCTGACCGTGACCTGCCAGGTTTCTTGGCGAAAAACCGAATCGGCAATGACGCCGTGCGCGATTTAGCGCTTGTGAGAACGTTGGTCGCCGAGCAAGATGCGCGCCTGTTCACAAAAGATATCAATGGAGATTATCATTTCAACGGTGACATACGCAATGCAAAGGATGTCGCGCGCATCCTCGCAACGCTGGCGGACGAGCCGCGTTATGCCGAACTGGCAGTAGCCGAATCGAACGCGATTCTCACCCTGTTCGAGCAGGTGTTTAATCACAACGCATTTACCGGGCGTTCCGGATCATTCTTTGCTTACGAAGGGCTGGGTAGCATCTACTGGCACATGGTGTCCAAGCTCTTGTTGGCGGTGCAAGAAACAATGTTCAATGCCCCCCGATCTGATACCTCAATCCTCTCCGCCCTGAGAGACAGATACCGTGACATTCGTGCCGGGTTGGGTTTCAAGAAAGCGCCAGATGTCTATGGCGCATTTCCCACCGATCCGTATTCGCATACACCCGGCGGGCAGGGGGCAAAACAGCCCGGGATGACCGGGATGGTCAAGGAAGAGGTGCTAACGCGAATTGGCGAGTTAGGACTCATTGTTGAGCATGGACAAATCACCTTTGATCCGATGCTGCTGGACGTCGAAGAAATGCTGAGTGAGCCGTCGGCGCTGTGCTATTTTGATGCTGATAACCAGGAACGCCTGATCGATGTTCCCGTTGGCGCGATCGCTTTTACATTTTGCCAGGTGCCGATCCTCGTGCAAATAGCTGGTGACGCGCGCATTACACTTGAGTTGAATAATGACGACATCCGGGTCATCTCCGGCAACTGCATCAGCAGAGAGTTGAGCAACCATATCTTTTTGCGTGACGGTTATGTTCGACAAATCAACGTATTTGTCCAAAATGATTTCGCTTAATAGCTGGAGATGGTTTTCATGAAACGCTGGATCGCTTCGCTGACTGTTATGGTGCTCTTGGGCGCGTCGTTTCTGAGTTCATCCGATTTGCTTGCAGCGGAGAACGAACAACAACATGAGCAGACGACAGAAGATCGCGTTGAAGACTTGCTCGCACGGATGACGCTCGCTGAAAAGATCGGGCAAATGACGCTGGTCGAAAAAAACAGCATCACGGCCAGTGATGTTACCGAGCACGCAATCGGCGCGGTGTTGAGTGGGGGGGGAGGCTATCCCTTAACCGGCAATACACCAGAAAACTGGCGCGACATGGTCAAAGAATACCAGGACGCGGCGCTGCAGACGCGCCTAGGCATTCCCTTGCTCTATGGTGTTGACGCCATCCATGGGCACAATAACGTCAAAGGGGCCGTGATATTCCCGCACAATATCGGCCTGGGTGCGGCAAATGATCCCGATTTGATGACGCGCATCGGGCAGGCAACCGCGAGCGAGATGATCGCTACCGGTATTTACTGGAATTATGCGCCGGTACTGGCCGTTCCTCAGGATATTCGCTGGGGACGGACTTACGAAGCGTTCGCCCAGGATACGGACACGGTGTCGGCGCTGGCGACTGCGTATCTGGTTGGATTGCAGGGCGATGATCTGGGCGATCCGTCGACCGTGCTCGGCACACCTAAGCATTTCGTTGGCGACGGTGGCACGGTCTGGGGTACGGGTAGTAGTGGCTACGCGATCGATCAAGGCGATATGCAAGTTGATGAAGCAACCCTGCGCGCAATCCACTTGCCACCTTACCGGGCTGTGATTGAGGCCGGGGCGCAGAGCATCATGGTTTCATTCTCGAGCTGGAACGGCACCAAAATGCATGGTAACCGCTATTTGATCACCGAGGTGCTCAAGGACGAACTCGGGTTTGAGGGGTTCGTGGTTTCCGATTGGGCCGGTATTGACCAGGTGAACAAGGACTATTACACGGCAGTCGTGACCGCCATCAACGCGGGGATCGATATGAACATGGTGCCATTTGACTATGTGCGTTTTATCGACACGATGACACAAGCGGTTGAAAACGGCGACATTACGGAGGAACGAGTAGATGATGCCGTGCGCCGTATCCTGACCGTAAAATTCAACCTGGGCTTGTTCGAAAATCCTCACGGGCGCGACGAATTACTTGACACAGTCGGTGGCGATGTAAATCGCGAATTGGCGCGTGAAGCCGTGCAAAAGTCGTTGGTTCTGCTCAAAAACGAAGACGTACTGCCAATTTCGACTGCCACACCACGCATTTATGTAGCAGGACGGGCGGCGGATGATATCGGTATTCAGTGCGGCGGCTGGTCGATCGAATGGCAAGGCGGTTTGGGATCAATTGCACCGGGCACGACCATTCTTGAAGCGATAGAACAGACGGTGTCAAGTGAATCAACCGTTGTTTACGATCGCCGGGGTGATTTCTCTGACACCGTCGATGAGAACGGGGATCCTGTCAAAGCAGATGTGGGGATTGTCGTGGTTGGAGAACAACCTTATGCCGAAGGGCGTGGTGATAATGGGCAGCTCAGTCTAACGCGTAATGATCTCAAAGTGTTGGAAAGAATGGCAGAGTACAGCGAGACATTGATTGTGGTCCTGATCTCCGGTCGTCCGCTAATCATCACCGACGAAATCGAAAACTGGGATGCAGTTGTTGCCGCGTGGCTGCCCGGAACCGAGGGGCAAGGGGTGGTAGACGGTCTGTTTGGTCAGTCGCCTATCACTGGGAAATTGTCCTTTGCGTGGCCCGCTAACCTTGACCAGCTTCCGCTGGGCGCGAGCAGCGACGCCCCATTGTTTCCCATGGGATACGGCCTCGAAACCCAAACTGTCGCGCCGGCTACTTCCGACAGCGAGGCTGCTAACCAGCCGTTCATCCTGGCGGATTTTGAAGATGGTATTGGCTATACACAGGATAATTACGGTAACAATATCGGCTTCGTACCCTGGGGCGATATCCCCGGAAATGTGGTGTTGGAAACCGTCGCTGCTGAGGGTGACCTCGCATTACCTGATCAGGTCGGTGCGAATACTGTGCTTAGTGTCACCTATGATATTGCCAGCTTTGGTGGCTTCACACACGTGCTGACGGACGGCACACACTGGACTCCACAAGACTGGACGAGTCATTCCGCGCTCGATTTTTGGCTCTATGGCGCGAACTCAGGCGGCGAAATCCAGGTCGAAATCTTTGATAACCGTGCGCCAGGGTCCACCGCAGACACCGCTGAACGCTGGTACTATCGCGTGGTCGATGACTTCATCGGCTGGCGAAGTTTTAGCATTCCCTTTACTGATTTTCAGCGGCGTATGGACTGGCAACCGGGCGGCGCGCCTAATGATGGGCTGAACCTGACGGAGGTACATGGTTACGCGTTTGGTTTTCCGGCAGGGACGGGCGTGCATACAATTTATCTGGAGGATGTTGTATTGACTGGTGAACCGAGCGACACACAGCCACGTGAGGAGCCCAAACCCGCGTCTGGCACGCCTATCCCGGCTGGTACCGGGCCAGATGAGTATAATTTTGATGGCGAATGGAAGCTGATCTGGAGCGACGAGTTTGATGCCGAGGCTGGTACGCCCATAAACAGCGATTATTGGACGTGTGAGCTAGGGGGTCATGGGTGGGGCAATGCCCAGTTGGAATACAACACCGATCGCGTTGAAAATGTCGCGCACGCGGGCGATGGGCATTTGGCTATCACGGCTCGCAAGGAAGATTACCGCACAAACGCGTACACCTCGGCCCGCTGTAATACCATGGGTAAAGTTGAATTCACGTATGGCAAAGTCGAGGCCCGCATCAAACTGCCCAAAGGACAGGGAATCTGGCCCGCATTCTGGATGTTAGGGGCGAATTTCCCTGAGGTTGGCTGGCCCGATTCAGGCGAAATCGACATCATGGAATATGTAGGCAAAGAGCCCCGGTCGACTCATGGTACCATTCACGGACCCGGCTACTCCGGCTCCAGCGGGTTAGGGTTGCGGCAGATATTCGATGAACCCGTAGCTGATGATTTCCATATTTTTGGAATCGAGTGGGAACCGGACGTGATCCGCTGGTATGTCGATGGCGAACTGTTTCATACGGCGACCCCTGAAACTCTCTATGGGATGGGCGACTGGGTGTTTAACCATGATTTCTTCCTGATCATCAATGTTGCGGTGGGCGGTTACTGGCCGGGCAACCCGGATGACACAACCGAATTCCCGCAGCAAATGCTGATTGACTGGATCCGTGTGTATCAACGCAGATAAGGTACTGGCTAGACATGGCTACGATTCGCAATATCAAGGTTGTTGTGACCTGTCCGGGGCGTAATTACGTGCTGGTCAAAATCGAAACCGACGAACCGGAACTCTATGGTTGGGGCGATGCAACGCTCAACGGGCGCGAGTTGGCAGTTGCTGCTGCGCTGGAACACCATATCATCCCGCTGCTGATCGGGCGCGACCCCGACCAGATTGAGGATATCTGGCAGTTTCTGTTTCGGGGGACCTATTGGCGTGGTGGACCTGTGCTAATGACGGCCCTGGCAGGAATCGATCTCGCGTTGTGGGACATCAAGGGTAAACGCGCGGGGTTGCCGGTCTATTCGCTGCTGGGTGGCAAAACGCGCGAGGGCGCGCTGGCCTACGCGCATTGCAGCGGATCGGATTTTGAAGAAGTCGCGGACGAGGCTCGCGCACGGATGGAGCAGGGATTTAAGGTGATCCGGGCGCAGGTTGCGATCCCCGGCACAATTGGAACCTATGGCACACGGGACGTGCACCACATGCGCAGCGATCCCGGTTGGGGGGATGGTGGGCCGCTGCCCGGCGTAGAACAATGGGAACCAGCGCCCTATCTGCGCACCGTCCCGCGCTTGTTCGAGCATCTGCGGGGCGCATTGGGTGATGAGATTGAACTGCTGCATGACGTTCACGAGCGACTGAATCCGATTCAGGCAGCACAGTTGGCGCGAGCTTTGGAACCCTACCGGCTGTTTTTCCTCGAAGATCCGCTCCGGCCTGAACACAAAGAGAGTTTTCGTGTGATTCGCCAGCACAGCACCATTCCGCTTGCAATGGGCGAGCTCTTCCACACACGATGGGAAGCCCTGCCGCTGATCAGCGAGCAGTTGATCGACTTCATCCGCTGCGACATCGGGCATATCGGGGGTATCACGGAAGCGCGCAAGATTGCAGCACTGGCCGAAACATTCAATGTCCAGACGGCGTGGCACGGCCCGTCCGACATCGCGCCGATCACTCATGCCGCGAATGTACATCTTGATATGGCAATCCCGAATTTTGGCGTGCAAGAATTGACGTTTTTCCCTGAAGTCACCGAGACTGTGATCTCCGGTGGGCCAGCGTTTAAGGACGGGCGGTTATTTGTTAGCGATACACCCGGCCTGGGCACAGACGTAGATGAAGCCGCCGCTGCAAAGTACCCCTACCAGCGCAGTTATTTACCCACCGTTCGCCGTGCTGACGGCAGCGTGCATGACTGGTAGGTGGATCATGGCTGTAGCTGAACTATTCCAGAAGGCCACACCGCGCTACCCGGAACTTCAGGGAAAAGTTGCCATTGTGACCGGGTCGAGTCAAGGTATCGGCCTGGGTATCGCGGTGCGGTTGGCGGCGGAACAGATGCGCGTCGTGATCGCTGGCCTGGATGGCGTAGCGTGCGCAGTGAACGAACTGCGCGGATTGGGCGTTGACGCGCATGGTGTGCAGGGCGATCTGGGCGAAGATGACCAGATCGCCCGCCTGGTAGACGAAACAGTCGACGTATTCGGCAGCGTTGATATCCTGGTCAACAATGCAGCAATCTTAGATCGTACGCAGTTGGCGAAGATGGATGTCAAGCTGCTGGATCGCCAGATCGCAGTCAACATGCGCGCGCCGTTGCTGCTTGCTCAACGTGCGGCGAAGGTGATGTCCGGTGGCGGTAGTATTATCAATATATCATCGGTAGGAGGGCTGCGCGCCCACGAAGAAGCGTTCCCCTACGATGTGACCAAGGGCGCGATAGATTCGATGACGCGCGCCCTGGCGATTGATCTCGCGGTGCAAAATATTCGCGTCAACGCTGTTGCACCGGGTAGTGTTATGTCCTGGCGCGTCGCGGACCATCTCAACACCGAACCAGACAGCGCCTATCACACTGCGCCTAAGCGAATCCCGCTAGGACGGCGAGCATCGGTCTTGGAAGTCGGCGGTGTTGTCGCGTTTTTGGCATCCGAAGACGCGGCGTACATTACCGGCCAGGTTATCTATGTCGACGGCGGGTTGACGGTACAACTCAGCCCACGAGGACAACCAGTTTGAGAGGGAGAGTGGTTGTGATAGTCGAATTGCACATCCACTCGGGGTTGATTGTGCAACCGGATACCGTGCTACGCTGGCATCGGGATCTATTCTGGATGGTGTGGTGGCGCAAGTCGAAACCCAATCAGCAAGATGGATAAGCACGCGCCCACTCGCCGATGGCTACGCCCGCGACGAAATTGTCTTGCGCGGTCTGCCGGGATGCGGCACTGTGCGTAATCAACGCGAGGGTGCCGGGATGTTCTTGCTTCCAGGTGCCCCAGGGAACCAGCGAAAACGGGAGCAGACGTAGCTGGGTGCCTTTCAGCGGCCCTACCAATGCGCGTCCCCAGGGCTGCGTCCAGATGGAACCTGTTTCATGGTCATACCACGTCATCGCGTTCATCCACAGCGCGCCGTGATCGCCGAATATATATGTCTGCCCATCAATCCGTCGGTCATGCACGAGACCGGTATAGCAGATCGGTCAGTAGGCGACGAACACCGGCGTGCCGCCGACCACATCGTTGACCATTTCACGCGTGCGTAGATAGCCGGCGGGGTATGCCCGAGCATCGCCGGAGGATTTACGGGTCCTCCGGCATGTTTTTGCGATCCAGGACGATCGGCCAAACGCAGAAAGCTGCCCTCAAATAGCCTCTGGTTATTGGACTGATCGGGGGCTATAGCCGTTGGGCGATAGAGATCGGCACGCACTAACGGCAAGCGACTGTTGCCATTGTCGGGTTTGAAGAGCAAGGTTTGGTTGGTGTTGTTAGTGCCATGCTCGAATCCATGGGTAACGCCCGACATATCCAACCGCCACACACGCTACGTCTGGCCCCATTTCGCCGACCGCCAGATCACGATCGCGCCGCGGTGCCAGAAAACAATACCCCGGCGCTGATCCGCTTGGCTTTTTGGGCTGTGCCGAATCGCTTGACAGGCCCAACAGGCAATCGTATTATGGAGTTAGGTTCGTTTATTCAGGACAGCGTTCCACAATACGGAACGACAGGTCGCATATGATTAACTCTGTACTCAAAGCGATTCGAGTCTTGCGCGTCTTCAGCGCCGCAGAACCCACCCTTACCCTGGCTGAGATCAGCAACCGGCTCGAGATGCCAAAGAGCACGACGCACAATTTGCTTAACACACTGCTTTCAGAGGGGTTCATCGAAAAGGTGGACAAAGACGCGTATGCCCTGGGAACCGCGATCATCCCGTTGACGCAGAATGTCCGGGTCAACGTTGAGCTGCGCGACCGTGCCGCGCCGTTGTTACGGCAGTTGGCCGACGAGTGTCGCGAGTCGGTTTACCTGACGGTGCATGATAACGACCGCGCCCTGTACATCTACGCTGTGGAATCCTCCAAGCGCCTGTTGGCGCGCACTGCTGTAGGCGATCGAGCGCCGCTTCACTGCACGTCGGTCGGCAAGGCGATTCTGGCGCATCTGCCCAAGAAGGAAATCGCCAGCTTGCTCTCACGAATCCCGCTTGTCGCCTCCACTGCCAATACCATCACGGATATTGACAGCTTACAAGAGGAACTGGCGCGGACCCGCGAGCGCGGGTATGCCATCGACCGCGAAGAACACGAGCGCTCAACGTTCTGCCTGGGCGCGCCCATCTTTGACGAGCGGGCCAACGTGATCGGGGCGTGCAGTATTTCGGGCGCCGATCCGGCGATTGTGGGCGAGCGGATTGGCGAGCTATCGGCGTGTGTCATGGAGACTGCCGAAGAGATCTCGCGCCGCATGGGCTTTGTTCCGGCGTCTATGGCGCGTGTCAATGCGCGCTACCGGTGAATGATGAAAGAGAGCAGACCGATCTTCACGCAACTGGCAGACCGGCCCCTGGCCCATTGCGCAACCTTGTGCGCGCTGCCGGGCGGCAGGCTTCTGGCAGCGTGGTTTGGCGGCACTTTTGAAACGGCGCCGGACGTCGCGATCCTCAGTGCGTATCGCACGCCGGAAAACGCCGAGTGGTCCGCCCCGGCGGTTATCGCGGACCACCCGGGCCACGCGCTTGGGCAGCCGGTATTCCTCACACGACCGGACGGCGAACTCTGGCTGTTTTTTGACGTGGTGATGGAAACGTCAGCGGTGCAAGCCATGCCATTTAACGCCCTGCCCCCCCTGGCAGGCTGGACGAGCGCGCAACCATTTGTGCAGCGTTCGCGCGATGGCGGGCACACGTGGGACGCCGCAACACAACTGCTGGATTACCCGGGGTTGATGTTCCGCAGCCGTCCCGTGCTGCTGCCCGGACGCATCATCCTGCCCGTCTATGACGAGAAGACCTGGCAGTCACGCATGCTGATCTCGGACGACGATGGGCGATCCTGGCGCTTGACCGATCCGCTGACGACACCACACGGCAACATCCATCCCTGCGTGGTTGAGCTATCCGACGGGCGCTTGCTGGCCTACCTGCGAACCGGTGGAGAGGGCGGTGTCATCTGGCGCACGGAATCCCACGACCGGGGCGATACATGGGCGCAGCCTGCACAGACTGCCATCCCTAACCCCAATTCGGGGATAGACCTCTTGCGCCTGCAAAGTGGGCGCCTGCTGCTGGCCTTCAACAACAGTGATCGCCAGCGCACGCCGCTGTGTGTGGCGCTGGGCGGTGAAGACGAAAACTGGCAGTGGATCAGAGTTCTCGAAGACGGCGAGGGCGAGTTCTCGTATCCGACATTGCTTCAAACTGACGATGGTGACATTCACATGGTATACACGTACCGGCGTGCCCACATCCACTATGCTCGCTTTGACGAAACCTGGCTGCTGGAAAGCGAGGTGAACGGTGAAGCCGAAAATTAAGGGCGTGATCGTCCCCATGCTCACCCCTTTTGACGCGCGCGGCGCGCTTGATGCCGCCGCGACGCAGCGCCTTGTGGACTTCCTGGTCGCGCGGGGCGTGCATGGGCTTTTCCCCGCAGGCACGACCGGTGAAATGCCGCTGCTGACGATGGAGGAGCGCTGCCGGCTGGCCGAGATCGTGGTAGAAGCCGCTGATAGGCGCGTCCCGGTGATCATTCATACCGGTGCCGTCACCACGCAACAAACCGTTGACCTCACCCGCCACGCCCAGGCCATCGGCGCAGATGCTGCCGCCATGCTCCCCCCATATTACTATCATTACGAGGATCAAGCGCTGTTCCGGCATTTCGCCCACGTCGCGGAACACGTGCCCGATTTCCCGATCTACCTATACGAGAACCCAGCCGTGACCGGCAACACGATCACGCTTGACGTGATCCGGCGCCTGGTAGATCGCTACCCTAATTTCGCGGGTCTGAAAGACAGCAGCGGCTCGCTGGCGACTCTGTCCGCCAGCCGCCAATTGCGCGGTGGCGCGTTTAACACGGCGACCGGCGCCGATGGCTTGATCCTGGCCGGTATTGCCATGGGGATCGATGCCTGCGTATCGGGCAATGCCAACGTGGTGCCGGAACTGGTCGTGAGCTTATACGCGGCGGCAGCGGGGGGCGACCTGCCACGCGCACGGGAGTTACAGGGCACACTTGACGCTGTGCGTGCGATTCTGCGCGATGGTGCCGATCTCTCGTTGTTTAAGGGGGTGTTAGCTCAACGCGGTCTTGCTGTGGGGGCCGTCCGTGCGCCGTTGGTACAGGCATCGGACGCCACGATCACAACATGCTGGCAAGCATTGACCGCGCTGAACCTGGATCTGTCCCCTGTTTAGCTCAAACCGAAAGGAGGTGAGCGACACAAAAGACACCGCATTTTCGCACACCAGACCGAATTCGTCCACTCAAACAGAGAACGGATATTAGGAGTTGCAGGAGAAAGAAGAAAATGCGCAAAGTGATTTTTAGCTTGTTCATGATCGTGATGCTGCTACCACTGGGTAGCCTGGCGACTGCGCAGGGCGTCGTCGAAATCGAATTCTGGGGCGGCTGGACCGCCGGTGATGGCGACATCATGCAGGAACTGGTCGACCGGTTCAACGCCGAACATGACGGCATCCAGGTCAACCTGACACGCCAGCAGTGGTCGCCGTTGTTTGACGCGTTCGTCGTCTCTGGCAGCGCGGAAGAAGCGCCGGACATCCTGGCGATGCACCCGCAGGAGATGCCGCAGTTCGTCGAGTTGGGGCTGCTTGACCCGCTGGATGACATCTTCGCTGAATCGGACGTGCTGAACCTGGAAGACTACCTCGATGCGGCTGTTCAGCCCAACATCTACAAAGGCGCGCTGTACGGCATCCCGCTGGACATTCACATGCACGGCCTGTACTACAACCTCGCCCTCTTTGAGGAAGCAGGGATTGAGGCGCCGCCTGAAACCGGCGAAGAGTTCCTCGAGGTCGCGCGGTTGCTGACGATCGACGAGAACGGCCTGCACCCCGGCGACGAAGGCTTCGACCCGGACAACATCGTGCAGTATGGCGTGAACATGCACACGAACCATCACGCGTTCTTCCAGTGGTGGAGCCTGTATCGCCAGCAGGACGGCCAGTTCCTCTCCGAGGATGGCACGGAATGTGTGTGGGACATCGACAAGGCGGAAGCGGCCTGGCAGTGGCTCCAGGACCTGGTCTATACACACCATGTCGCGCCGCAAGGCCAGACCGACTACCCCGCCGACTTCTTCTCTGGCCGCACCGCCATGCTGATCGATGGCCCCTGGCAGATGGTGGCGATGGAGCAGCAGGCTGAAGAGACCGGACTTCGCTGGGCGACCGCGAAGTATCCGCAGGTGTTCGAAGAGCAATTTGCCGTGTGGGGCAGCGAGCACATCCTGACGCTGCCACGGTATGCCGAGCCTGAAAAGCGCGACGAAGCGCTGGTGTTCCTGTCGTGGCTGGCGGCGAACTCTGCCGCCTGGGCCGAGTCAGGGCAACTGCCGGCTGCCGTCGCTGTGATGGAATCGGACGAGTTCCAGAGCATGTACGGGCGCGAAGCATTCATCGAAATGATGCCTTACGCCCAAATCTTCCCGAACACGCCCAAGTACAACGAGATCTTCGCGTCCAACGCGCCGACACCGATGATGGTCATGGCGCAGAACATCATGCTCGAACAGGCCGATCCACGCGCCGAAGCCGAGACGGCCTGCGAAGAAATCACGTTCATTCTGTCGTTTGAGTAGACCTGTTTCGTCCAAGTCAATGGTGGCCCAGGTTCATCACGGCCTGGGTCACCCCCTTGCCGGGAAATGAACCATGCGCGTGATACCCAAACCACGAACGACGGCCACAGCGGGTGCAGCATCGCACCTTCATTTCAGGCTGACACCGTACCTGTTTCTGCTGCCTTACCTGTTCTTCTTTGTGAGCTTTAGGCTCGGACCATCGATCTTTGGCCTGGCGATGTCCTTCACTCAGTGGTCGATCGTCGGCGAGAAGGAATGGGTCGGCCTTGCGAATTTTGAACGCATGCAGATCGACAAGCGCCTCCATGCCGCGTTGGAGAACACGGCGTTCTTTTCCGGCTTGACGGTGCCTCTGCTGGTGATTCTGGGCTTGATGTTGGCGATCCTGCTCAACCAGCCCCGGCGTGGCCGTGCCCTGGGGCGCATAGCGGTGTTCACGCCCTACGTCATCATGTCTACCGTAGTTGGTGTTGTGTGGACCTGGCTGCTGGAAAAAGACTTTGGGATCATCAACGTCTACCTGGACCAGCTTGGCCTGGAAAAAGTGCCCTGGTTGGTGAGCCAGGACACAGCCATGTACGGCATCATCCTCACGACGGTATGGTGGACTGTTGGTTACAACACCGTCCTGTTCCTGGCCGGTCTGCAGGACATCCCCCAGGAACTTTACGAGGCCGCGCGGATCGACGGTGCGGGTTCGCTGGGCGTTTTCCGGCACATTACGCTGCCGCTGCTTGCCCCGACCACGTTCGTGGTGCTGATGCTCACGATCATCAATTCCTTCCAGGTTTTCGACCAGGTGTATGTCATGACGTCAGGTGGGCCGGGCACCTCAACATTGACGCTGGTCCAGTACGTGTATACGGTTGCGTTCCAGTTCCGCCGCATGGGTTACGGGGCCTCTGTTGCCAGTCTGTTGTTTGCTATCCTCATCATCTTCGCGCTGATCCAAACCCGTCTTTATCAACGTGGCATGCGGGGAGTTGCGCAATGACACTCAGGAAGCTGATCGAAGGCGCGATCTGGTATGTGCTGCTGGCCGCAGTGCTGGTGTTTACACTTGGCCCGATCCTCTGGATGCTTTCGACATCCTTCAAGCCTGAAGCTCAGATCGTCACCATCAACATCGAATGGATTCCACGCACGCCGACGCTGGAAAATTACCAGCACGTCTTTGACCACTTCAACATCCTGCGCTGGACGCTGAACAGCCTCATCGTGGCGACCGCCGCGACGCTGTTGGTGCTGCTGCTGGATTCGCTGGCCGGTTACGCGCTGGCGCGCATGGAGTTCATGGGGCGCGGGGTCATCTTCGGCCTTGTGCTGTCCATGCTGTTCGTCCCGATGCAGATCACGGTTGTGCCGTTGTTCTTGCTATTCTCAGAGTTCAGTTTGACGGATCATTACCTGGCGTTGATCATGCCGGTTGGTGCGAACGTGACCGGCGTGTTCTTGATGCGCCAGTTCTTTTTGGGCATTCCCTACGAGCTGGAAGACGCGGCACGCGTGGATGGGGCGAGCACGCTGCGTATCTGGTGGTCGGTCGTGCTGCCGCTGGCACGTCCGGCACTGACCGCCGTCGCGATCATCACCTTCCTCTCAGCATGGAACAGCTTCTTCTGGCCGCTGATCGTCACCCGCACCGACGCCTCGCGGACGCTGCCGGTGGGGATCGCGCAGTTCATGAGTCTGCGCCCCGGGCAGAGCATGTCAGCACAGGCGTATGGCCCCTCGATGGCCGGAGCGGTCATCGCGGCGTTGCCGCCGATCCTGGTCTTTTACGCGTTGCAGCGTTACTTCATCCAGGGTATTTCGATGACCGGCCTGAAGGGGTGAACCGGCACCGCTGGCGAGGTACAGACCAGGTGCATGTTACCTGCCGCATCACAGGCTGGCATTATCGCAGCCTCGCGTGCACGGTCCACGCGCTGGCGTCTCCAAAGAGTTCTTCAAAGCGTCAACGAAGCGTTTCCTTTCCGCGCGTGCAATACGCGTGACGCGGGACCGGGACGTTTTGAGGCTGGCGATCCTGTTTTTTCCAACATGATTGACAGGGCGGGTGCAAACATTTACACTGGTATTGTAAACGTTTAAAATATTTGGTGGTTGTTTCATATGTCGCCAACACTAAAAGACGTGGCCGAGCGTGCAGGGGTATCCTACGCCACCGTTTCGCGCGTGCTGGCCAACAAACCCCACATCCGCGAAGAAACGCGCCAGCGCGTGTTACAGGCCGTGCAAGAGATCGGCTATCGCCCTAACCGGGTGGCGCGCAGTCTGCAGTCACAGAGTTCCCAGATCATCGGCGTGATCGTCTCAGATATCGTTTACGATTTCTTTCCCCCGCTCGTCCGTGCGATCGAGGACTACGTTTCCCGGCATGATTTCGCGCTCTTTCTCTGCAACTCCGATGAGAACCCGGTCAAGGAAAAACGCAGCGTCAACCTGCTGGTGGAAGAGAATGTCGCCGGGGTCATTATGGCCCCAACGGTTGAGGAGAACGAGGCGATTGAGCTCTTGCTTGACGCCAGAATCCCTGTCGTGACGGTCGATCGGCGTGTCAAAAACTACACGTCCGTCGACAGTGTGGTGATCGATAATGCCAAGGCCGCGTTTCAACTCGTAGATCACCTGGTGGCTAATGGTTACCGGCGCATCGGCGCGGTCGTGGGATCGCCTGAGCTATACACGGCGCGCGAGCGCTGCGTTGGCTACCGGCAGGCGCTGGAACATCACGGTATCCCGATTGACCCCGCGATCATTGCGACCGGCACGCCGACGTTTGAAAACGGATACACGCTCACACTCGCGATGCTGCAGCAAGACGATCCCCCGACAGCGTTATTCACGAGCAATCATCTGCTGGCCAGTGGCGCGTTTAAGGCGATCAAAGAGCTTGAGCTTACAATTCCGGACCACATCGCGCTTGTTACGTTTGACAATTCTTCGTGGACGGAGCTGGTCGATCCGGGGTTGACGGTAGCGGACCAGCCTACCTTAGAACTGGGCAATATCGCGGCTGACCTGTTGATCCAGCGCATTGAGAATCCGGACCGCCCTTATCAGAACGTATCACTGGAAGCAGAGATCGTTGTCCGAGGATCCAGCCAGCCCCGTCGTCGCCACGCAAAAAGAAAGGAGTCGTTATCGGCACCCTGAGCCTTGCCAAAAGACCATCTACCGTACGTTTAGTAGTTTGGAGAGAATAAGATGAACGCTCGTTATTTCAAATCGCTCTCGCTGTTGCTTATCGTCGCTCTACTCGTCAGTATTGTCCCGCTCGCTGCTGCGCAAGATGATGAGAAGGTGCGGCTGGTGCTGTCCATCGGCCCGCGTGGCTTCGGCGATGTTGCGCCGGAACACATCGCGCGCTGCGAAGCAGAGCTTGGTAATGTCGAAGTCGAATGGCAGCGCATTTCGGACGTTCCCAACGAGTCGCGCAGCGTCTATGTCACCAATTTCACGTCGCGTAACGAGTCGCCGGACGTGCTGGCAGTCGATGTGATCTGGCCCGGTGACTTCGCTGCACGCGGCTGGATCGAACCGCTCAACGATTACTTCACGCAGGAAGAGATCGATCAGTTCATCCCTGAATTCGCCGCCGCCGCAGTCTACGAGGGCGAAATCTACGGGATCCCGCTGTATATCGATGGGACGCACCTGTTCTACCGCACCGACCTGCTTGAGAAGTACGGCTTCGAGCCGCCGGAAACCTGGGAAGCGTTGATCGAACAGGCGCAGGTCATCCTGGAGGGCGAGGACGATCCCGACCTGGTCGGTTTTGTGAGCATGTGGGCCAAGATCGAAGGGCTGTTCATGAACTGGCTGTCGTTCTTCTACGGCGCTGGTGGAAGCTTCTTCGATGAGGACGGCAACCTCGCGATCAATAGCCCCGAAGGGCTCAAGGCGCTCCAGACAATGGTCGACATGCTGTACGAATACGAGATCGCGCCGGAAAGCATCCTGACCTTCCGTCCCGATGATGCGCGTATTCTCTTCCAGCAGGAACGCGCCGTGTTCCTGATGGTGCAGGACTTCGTGATCCCGCCGCTGTCGGCTGAAGATTCGCCTGTGGCCGGCAAGTTTGATGTCACGCAGAATCCGGTGTTCGCCGGTAATGAGGGCGGCAATTCGACTACGATCGGCGGCTTCTTGCTGGCCGTTAACGCGTATTCTGAGCACAAACAAGAAGCAGCCGATCTGATCCGCTGCTTCACCTCATACGAGGCCCAGGTTGACGCGGCGCTGATCAGCAGCAAAGCGCCCACGCGCGCCGAAGTCTATGAGGACGAACGGGTTGCTGAGGCGAATCCCTGGTTGCCCAAGTTGGGCGAAAACTTCCAGCATGGCCTGGTCCGCCCCTCTGCCGAAACGGGCGCGTTCTACCCCGAGGTCTCCGAGATCATGCAGACCGAGATCACGGCAGCCCTGATTCAAGCCAAATCGCCTGAGGAAGCGCTGGCGGATGCCGAGGCGCAGATCCGGGCCTTGATGCCGTAGCTATTTTCGCTCCAGCAGTTGGATGAGCTAACCCCAGCATGGTTAGCTCATCCGTTTTCACGCTCTATCCCGATTGCAGCCTACATCGGGTAACCTAAAAACATGCATGTGAGGACGCTATGACGCGCTCATTTAGGACCGGCATCCTGTTCACCTTGCCCGCCATTCTGGTTGTCGTATTTGTGCTGGTCTGGCCTGTCACCCAGACCGTGCTGCTGAGTTTTGGCAAGAACACGACCAGCGTGTTTCACGGATATGAATGGGCGGGATTGGACAACTATAGGAAGCTTTATGAAACGGAGCGCTTTCACACCGCGCTGAAGAACACGTTAGAGTTCACCGCAGTGACGGTGCCGCTAGAGTTACTGTTTGGATTGTGGCTGGCGCTGATCCTGAATCGGGCGACGCGGGGCCGGGGCGTTTTGCGGCTGGCGATCCTGTTTCCCTGGGCGCTGCCGACAGCGTTGAACGCGCTCATGTGGCGCTGGATGTTCAATACTGAGTTTGGGCTGTTCAACACAGCGCTGCACGAGGCAGGCTTGATCAGCGAGCCGGTCAACTGGTTAGGCTCGATCCCGGAAGCGATGCGCTCGATGATGGCCGTTTCCGTCTGGAAAACCAGTTCCTTCATGGCGCTGTTGCTGCTGGCTGGGCTGCAAACCATCCCTCATGACGTCTATGAGGCCGGTATCGTGGATGGCACCAACCGCTGGACGCAGTTCCGCTATATTACGTTTCCGCTGCTGCGTCCCACGATGATGGTCGCGCTGTTGCTGCGCACGATGGACGCACTGCGCGCGTTCGAGCTGCCGTTCAACCTGACCGACGGCGGACCACTCACCTCAACCGAGACGTTATCGCTCTATTCGTACCGGCTGATCTTTCAGTACGTGAATTTTAACCGCGGCTCCGCTGCGATCATTGTTCAGTTTGCGATCATTATGTCAATCAGCGTGTTTTATATCTGGGCGATGAGGACGGAAAAGTCATGATAGCCCAAGCGATGTCCTTCATTCACAAGCAGACAGACCGCGTGCTGCGTATCCCGGTTGGCGACACGACGAAAAGCGATTCGTGGGGCTTTTACATCCTCTCCGCCGTGATCGTGTTCGTGTCGTTTTTCCCGACCGTGTGGCTGTTCCTCACGTCGCTCAAAAGCACGGCAAACATTTATGCCTGGCCGATCGTGTTCTTCCCCGAACCGGTAACCCTTGAGAATTATCGCTATATTCTGAGCGAAACGCCGGAGTTCATCCGTTACCTGTGGAACAGCCTGGTCGTTGCCACGATCACGACGCTGTCGATCCTTGGCTTTGGCGGGCTGGCGGCCTACGCGATCGCGCGCCTGAAGTTCACCGGGCGTAACGTGGTCCTGATCGGTATGCTGGCGGTATCCATGTTCCCGCCGCTGGCGCTGCTGCCGTCGCTGTTTGATATCTTCCTCGAACTGGACCTGATCAACACGTATCCCAGCCTGATCATCGCCCACACCGGCCTTTACATGCCGATGGCGATCTGGATTCTGTCGAGCTATTACAAGACGATCCCCGACGAGATCGAGGACGCCGCGCGTGTGGACGGGTGCTCGTCGTTCCGTATCTTTTGGAACATCATCCTGCCGTTATCCGTCCCTGGCCTGATCGCGACCGGGCTGATCGTGTTCATCTTCTCGTGGAATGAATTCCCGCTGGCGCTGGTCCTGCTGTCGGATAACACGATGCGCACGGCCCCGGTGGGGATATCACTGTATCCCGGTGAATTCTCGTTCCCCTGGGAGATCATCAGCGCGGCGACCGTCCTGGCGATCTTGCCGGTTCTGATCATCTCCGGCATTTTCTCGAATCGCATCATCGGCGGGCTGACTGCCGGTTCGGTGAAGTAACTTGTGCACTCTTTGAGGATTAAGACAATGCATCTGTCGGAAAAACAAACACGAACACTGCACGCACTGCTGACCACCCTGATCGATCAGGAGCGCGCACGCGTGATCGTCCCGCCGTATGCCGCGCAGACCGGCTATTGGTTCGGCGGCGGCAACCTCGTGCAGGACGGTGACGGCACGATCTGGCTCAGCGGGCGTTACCGCAACTTCGGTGATTCGCGCACCGGGCTTGAGGCCGGTACGCGCGGGCTGGAATGTGCCGTTTTCCGCTCAGACGACGGCGGAAACTCGTTCGAAAAGGTGCATAGCTGGTCCAAGGCGGACCTGTCGGGTAACGGCAAGGTGCTGTCCATCGAAGGGACGGGCCTGCACCGTCAAAGCGACGGGAGCTGGGAGTTGTTCATTTCTTTTGAGAAAGAACGCGCGTATCCTGACGGGCTGACGCATTACCAGAAACCGGGGACCGGCGTCTGGTCGGTCGACCGCATCACCGGCGCAACCCCGGGCACGCTCGATATCGCTACACTCGCCTCAGTCCTGAGCACTGAGCGCCCCGGTTACCTGCACATCAAGGACCCCGTCCCGTTTGACGCGCCGGTCGGCGGCACGGCGCTGATTTTCTGCACGCATCCGATCTCGTGGGCGTCAGCCAATTCGGGCGTGGCGTTCCGGCGCGAGGGCGCTACCGCGTTTGAGGTTGAAGCCTGGGAGCTTGTGTCGCGCGGGCCGATCTGGGACGTCGCTTCGACGCGCATCACCGAACGGTTGGAACTCCCGCCTGTTGGCGTGTTTGCGGACACGCCGATCGCGGTGTACTTCTACGACGGCGCGGAATCCATGCGCCAGTTGGAGCAGAGTCCGCGTGGTTACAAGCGCCCGCGCGGTTATTCGTGCGAGGAGATCGGCGGGGCGTTCTGGGGGCCGGCGGACAGGGTGGGCGGCTTGCAGCGGCTGTCACAGGTCGCGGCGTGGTTTGTATCGCCGCATGGCACCGGCAGCAGCCGTTATGTGAGCTGCCTGAAAACAGCGGATGGCATCCTGGCGACCTGGCAGCAGTCCCAGCCGGACGGCTCGCAGCCCCTGGTGGCGAACTTCCTGCCGCTGGATGACGTCTACCGCATTCTAGGCGCATAACCTTACCTAAAGGCACACGTTATGTCTCAACCACAGCATGTTATCGTTTTGATGGCGGATCAACTGCGCTGGGACGCGCTATCCTGCTACGGCGATCTACCGGTCGCAACACCGAACATCGACGCGCTGGCGGAAGAGTGTGTCATCTTCGATCGCGCGTATTGTTCCTCGCCGCTGTGCGTGCCGACCCGCATCTCGATGTACAGCGGCAAGTGGCCCCACACCACCGGCGCGATCGTCAACGGGAACGGCATCGAAGACGAGCTACCTTATGCCACGCTGCCCGCCGAGCACCGCACCCTGTACGAACACCTCGATGCCGCCGGTTACCAGATCACGCATGTCGGCGTGCAGCACGTGCGCGCCCGACCGGCGTTGCAGGCCCGCGTGCCGGGGGCGCGCATCGAGAGTTTTGAAGCGTGGCAAGCCTGGGCCGGGCAGCATGGCATCGTCTCGGACGTGGACAGCCTGGTGACGGAGCACTTGCGCCCCGTGCCTAACTTCAATCACGGCAAACCGGTCGCGATTCACTTCCCGACGCCCAAAGCCATCGCGGAGTTCCCGCACCCGGCAGAGACGTTTCTCGATCCCTGGTGGGCATCGCGTGCCGAGCAATTGATCGCGGATCTCGACCCGGCCACGCCGCAGTTCTTCCAGGCGTTGTTCTGGGCACCGCACCCGCCCTATGTGGTGCCGGAACCGTACTTCAGCATGTACGCGCCGGAGGATATCGAACTGCCCGAAACGGTCGGAGTGTGGTGTCCCGACCAACCCGCGAGCTTGCTACTGCAGACGCCTGGAATCCTGGGGTCGCAGTTGAGCCGCGACGAATACCGCGCGCCGTGGAGCGCCTATTTCGGGCTGGTGACGCTGGTGGATGACTGTATTGGCCGTGTCGTCCGGGCGCTGAAAGCCAAAGGCATTTGGGACGACGCGCTGGTGATCTTCATGCTTGATCACGGGGAGATGCTCGGTTCGCACGCGCTGATGCAAAAGCACTGCTGCTATGAAGAAGGCGCACATGTCGCCCTGATGGTCAAACCGCCGGGCGGCACCGCGCCAGGACGGCGGGAGCAGCTCGTAGGGCACATCGATTTCGCCAACACGATCTGCGATTACGCTGGTGTCGATCCGCTGGCTGGATCGCCCGGACAGTCGTTTCGCCCGGTAGTCGAAGATGCATCGGCGCCGTGGCGCGACGTGACGTTCATCGAGTACAACGGTGACTGGGGGCGCAGCACCCCCATGCGCGCGGTCGTCGCGGATATCGGCGGGCAGACGTTCAAATACATCTACCATTTCGAGGATCACGACGAGTTGTATAACGTGACGGCTGACCCGTTCGAAAAGACGTCCCTGGCAAACGATCCCGGCCACCAGGCGATCCGGTCCCGGCTCCGGCAGCGTGTGGCGCAGTGGATGGTTGAGACCGGCGACTTCTTGCGCATTCCCGTGTGACCAAAGGCCCACAGGTACAGGTGCTCTATGCATTTTCCGGTATGCGCTCGCTTGGGCGACTACGAAGGGGCGGTCGCGCAACGGGTCGCCCGGTTGCAGCGTGATGATATCGTGCGGCGCATCTGGGAACGCGATCACACCGTCTGGCGTCCCGACCCTGACGAGATCACCAACCGCCTGGGGTGGCTGATCGCGCCAGAGACCATGCAGGGCGAACTGGCTGCCATTCACCGGCTCGTTGACGACGTGCGCCGGGATGGTTACCGGCATGTCCGCGTGTTGGGCATGGGCGGGGCGAGTCTGGCCGCGGAGGTCTTCCAAGAAGCGTTCGGCCAGGCAGCCGGCTATCTTGACTGTGCCGTCATCGACAGCACGCACCCGCAGGCGGTGCTTGCTGCGCGCCGCGATATAGACCTCTCAAAAACGCTGTTCATCGTGTCGATCAAAAAATATGCGCTCGAAACCGTTGCGTTGTTTTCGTATTTCTACAACGCGGTAGCCGAGAGCGTGGGGGAGCAGCGGGCCGGGCAGCATTTTGTAGCCATCACCGATCCCGGCGTGTGGGTGAACGACCTGGCGGCGGAATACGGCTTCCGGCACGTGTGCTTGAACGATCCCGACATCGGCGGACGCTATTCGCCGCTGACCTATGTCGGCCTGCTGCCCGCCGCGCTGTTAGGCGTGGATATCAACCGCTTCCTCGCGAATGCAAGATCTGTACAGGCACGTTGCGGCCCGGACATCCCCCCGGGCGACCATCCAGGGGCCTGGTTCGGCGCGGTGCTGGGCGAGCTGGCGCTGCAAGGGCGTGACAAGCTCACGTTGATCACCTCTGACCGTCTGGGCGGCTTCGCAGACTGGGCCGAGCAACTGCTGGCGGAAAGCACTGGAAAAGCGGGCACGGGGATTCTGCCGGTAGTCCGTGAGAGCGCGGTTACGGCGGCGCACTACGGCGCGGATCGCGTCTTTGTGACGCTGGAACTCGCTGACGCGCCGCTTGACGCGGACTGGCTGCAAACGCTGAGTGAGGCAGGACACCCCGTGTTGCGTTTCCGGCTGGCAAGCCCCTTCGACCTCGCGGCGCAATTTTACCTGTGGAGTTTCGCAACGGCGGTTGCGGGCCACTGCCTGGGCATTAACCCGTTTGACCAGCCGAACGTTGAGGCGACCAAGACGCAGACGCGCCGGTTGCTTGACGCCGCCGCGCAGGGACAAACCCTTTCCGGGCAGCGGCCTGCTTTGACCGAACGCGGGATCGACGTCTATTCAGACTTGCCCGGCACGTCGCTTGCGGACATCTTGCGGGCGTTCCTGGCGGATCCGGAGCCGAGATCTTATGTCGCGTTGCAGGCGTATCTGCCGCCCACCAAAGCACACGACGACGCATTGCAGGCGCTGCGGCGGCACCTGCTTGAGCGCACGCAGCTTGCCACCACGCTGGGTTACGGGCCGCGTTTTTTGCACTCGACCGGGCAGTTACACAAAGGGGACGGCGGCAGGGGAATGTTCATCCAGATCACGTGTGAAGCTGCACAGGATATTCCGGTCCCTGCCCTGGCGGGAATGGAAACGGGATGCCCGGACTTCAACACGCTGATTACGGCACAGGCGTTGGGTGACGCACAGGCGCTGCAAAACGCTGGCCGCCGGGTGCTCCGTTTGCACCTGGCCGGTGACGTGGTCGCTGCGTTAAATTATCTGGCTGGGCTAAACGCGGGCTGACCCCGTAAGACCATGCACGGTGTCAAGAATCCGTCACCTCGTTCAACGTATCCACGACCTCAAACAAGTCGCCACTGGAAAAGAAGTCAACCGCGATGAAGTTGGGCAACTGGCCGCGTTGTTCCTGGCAGGCGCGTGCACGCGCGAGCAGAAACTCGCGGCTGTTCACGTAAGCTGCATCGACGCGATCCGGAGCACGCCGGGAAACCCAATGATTCATCAGGAAAAGTGGCTGTTCGGTGTCACCTCGGTTCGGCGCACAGTCGAAGACCTCCGGGCTGCGGAAAGTGTACAACGTCTCCTCGGCGTTGTCCCACAGGTGATGATACCAGGCTGGCGGCGGACTCCCTTGCTCAGCAAAGACGACCAGACGCTGGTTGTTGCGGATCATGTCCTCCAGAGTCGGCCACTGCGTCCCTGGTTCGTGCGCATAGAGATAGGGGAACAGTGCGCTTTGCTCGAACGCTTGCACGATGTCCTCAGGCGACGCTTCGTCCTGGATGATCAACGTGATCACCTCGTTCGGATAGTCGTTCAAGAATCTCGCGACCTGTTCAAGCGTTTCTTCCAGCGGCGTTGCTCCCAGCGAACACAGGTTGTGGCAAAGAAACAGCCCGTCGCTGTTAGGCTGGTGATCGCTGGCATTGATGATCCGCCGCAGCAAGAAACGAGTGGACGTGGGGAAACCGGCGAGATACTGCTCGATCTTTTCAGGCGTGTCGGCGTAATGGATATCGATCAGGAAGGCACGCACGCCCGCGTCAAGCTGTAGTCCCAGGTCACCGTCGTGATGCGGCCAGATCCAGCCGAGGTTGGCGGCTGCCATCGCATTGTGTGTCGCAGGGAACACCACTTCATTGAAGGGGCGATCACAAAGTTCGGCATGGCCGTTGCATTGCACGTCAGCATCGACCAGTTGCGTCGGCTTCCACAACGCATCCGCTATGAGCAACGCACCGAACGCCAGGCTGAGCACCGATAACGTCACCTTGTGGTAGAAATGCATCGCGGGTGTGGTGGTGGCGTTTGTGTACGCCTTGAGCAATAACGGAATCGTCCAAACAACAAGCAGCACAAGACCCATCCCGGAGATGAAAGACGCGCGTATATAGGTCGCCATGCGCATTTCGTCCAGCAGAGCGTGCAGGAGATCGTCCAGCATGTGCTGCAGGCTGTTCGGTACAGACTGGTGGGCTGTGTATCCCTGCAGCGGAATGCTCACACGGCTTTCGAAGATCGACCAGCCAGCGAACGTCAGCAGCCCGATCACAACCAGAATAGTCCCCAGCAATCCGATGATGTCTCTGGCCGAGTTTCTGTTCAGAGCCACGAGACCAGCTAATGACAACACCCACGCCAGCAGGATCGGCAGGATAAGGTCCTGTCGAAAGAATTGGACTAGGTCACGCGTGGCATTCAACTCGCGGACGACGCGATTACTTGTGTCATCGGCCAGTTCAGCCAGCGCCTGGACACCCGACAGCTCGCCGACCGCTAATTCCCTGCGCATGTTGGCTACCGCCTCTTCGATGCGAAGTTGAAGCAACTCGCCGGAAGCCAGAACGATCGCACCGGGCAGATCATTATTAGCTAATGCGGCTTCGATCTGCAGGCGTTGGGTATGTGATACCCGGCCAGCGGCAGGAGCCAGCAAAATATCCGCAAGGTTTTGCTTCTGCGTCATAGACAACTGGTCGATCGGGACCAGGGCAAGTTCGACCGGCAGGGCTTCAACATTACCCGCCGCCAGCTCCGCGACATAACGTTCGAGTTGTTGGGCGATTGCCTGTGGCGTCAGCGCGCGAATCTCTTCTTCCGAGGCCAGTCCTCGGGCAAGTGCCTGGGCGAACAGTTCGGTCTGAATGGCCTGCACCGCGGCGATCATGTGTTTGGTCAGTTCTGGATCATTGACCACCGACGACAGTCTGAGATCGGCTCGCAGGCGGCGTCTGTCACCGGCGAGGTATGCGATGAGTTCTTCGATCATGCGCTCAAGCACGAGGCGCAAGGTGTCCGGCGGGAGCACAAGCCGAAGCGCGGACACCGTGTGCCCGTACATTTCCCGCGAGTACTGATCCTGGATGCGCAAGTTACCCAGCAGTTGAACGCTGACAGCACGAAACTCAGGGTCGGCCAGCAGCTCTGTGTAAACGCGGTCATAGATGCGACTGTCTTCTAACGCCTGGGCATAAAAGCCGTCATCGAGGAGATAGTCCGATACGATTTGGAGTGCCAGGAAAGCGAAGTACGCCAGCACCACAATACCGACGAGAACCGCATTCAACAGCCGCTTGAGGTTTCGATGCATGTGCGGCACTTTTGAGGCACCTCTGTGTAGAGAATAGTCACGCTTCACGTATATTCATTATACTAAATTGAGCCTTCCATTGTGCGTTGTTCACGGGAGTGGATAAAGTCAAGGACATGCGAAATTGAGCTTGCCCCTGGTAGTGGAGTAAACGGGTGTCCGATATACTCCATGAAAGGGAGCCTAAAACATGGCAAAACAGAAACGAACGTACACGGTGGAATTCAAGCAAGAAGCGCTGCGGCTGAAGAATATTGCAGGCATTGGATGAAGCAACAGCTCGCTACGGCAATATCACATGGATGGCATTAGCTGCTCAAGCACGGGGAGAGTTGGCCTGTGGCGCAGGGGGATGTCGAAGCGGCTGTAACGCATTATACGGCGGCACGATCTGGCTTCCAAGAGGCCAAAAACGGATATGCTGTCACGCAATGCACTGAGGCGCTGGCCCACCTTCAGAAGTAATACACAATGCCTTTTCCCTGTGCCAGTGATAGGTCAGCAACCCCGCCAGAAAGACCGGATTGAGCAGTTGTTGAAGCTCAGATACAGTTGGATTCCCGATGGCATACACACCCCACGACACGAGCAGCACACTTACCAAGATCGGCATCGTCCACGCAGAATGCCGCCCTACCCATATCATTCGCTGTTTCTCTTGGGATTGGTGGGACACTGCGCTCAATTCTACTTTACTGTAGCGAAGGGGCAAGTCTCCCAAGGTGATGAAATTGCTCGCACAGACGTGGTCAATTTGGCGTCGGCATTCTACTGGCGTACAATTATCCTGTGCTGCAGCCGTGATCTGTCACAACAAGGAATGGACGGTGGTGTTTAGCCGGGGTGCGGTACGTGTTTCGCCGCATTTCAATAATAGCGGTGATGAGCTTCAACAGATGGCGGACACCGTTGCCAACATCCTGGCGCTGGGAACTGGCGGAAGCACGCAGTTTCCCGTACATTTGTTGACGTGTTATCCGGCAGGTTGTGATGCATAGCTTGAATAGCTGGAATACGACGCATGACGCACGCTAAGATACCACGCCTGTACGACATCAGCCGGGTCATTTCGCCTTCGTTGGCCGTGTGGCCAGGTGATACGGCTTTCAGCGTGGAGCATCAACTGCGTCTGGCAGAAGGCGCTTCGGTGAACCTGACCGCGCTCACGCTGAGTGCACACACGGGCAGCCACGCTGACGCGCCTTATCACTACACGGGCCAGGGGGCGCATCCGGCTGAGCTGCCGTTGGAGCCGTATCTCGGTCCCGCGCACGTTGTGACGATTGATCGGCGCACGGGTGGAATCGTCCCGGTGGATTTGGACGGGCACGACCTGACCGGCATGCAGCGCTTGTTGATCCATAGCTGGGTGAGCGACTTGCCTGATAGCCAATGGCCGGAAGATTTTCCCTATCCGACTGTGGAACTGGTAGACTGGCTGGCAGCGCGCGGAGTCGTGCTGTTGGGGCTGGATAGCCCCTCGGTCGATGCGTTTCACAGCGTTGAGCTTCCCGGTCACCACCGCCTGTACCGGCACAATATGGCAAACCTGGAATATCTGTGCCTGGCCGGGGTTCCTGATGGCATCTATGAATTGATCGCGCTGCCGCTGAAGTTGGCCGGGACGTGCGGCAGCCCTGTCCGTGCAGTTTTACGCGACCTGCGGGGAATGTGAATCCTGCTGCGCGGACATTCTGGGGAGAAGGGCATGGCATACGGCAAGTCAGTAATGATCGTAGACGATGAACCGGGCATGCTGGCGCTGTTCGGAGGGCTGATTACGCGCCTGGGGTGTGACGTGCTCCAGGCTGATGGCGGGGCAGCCGCGATCGAACTGCTGCAAACGCACACGCCGGATGTCCTGGTGCTGGACCTCGCTATGCCATATGTCAGTGGTGGTGATGTGCTGACCTACATCCAGCGGACCCCGCGCCTGGATACGATGCGCATCCTTGTGCTGACTGCGCTTGGGATTAGCGCGGTGCGCAATGATCTGCCGGATATTGTCGACAAGTGGGTGAACAAACCCTTGCGCCCGGACGTGTTCCTGGCGATGGTACGCGATCTACTTGACGGCGGAGTGGAATAGTCAGGTATACGACGGTTGCGCGGTGTACAGTGGCGCGAGAAACGCGGCGGGCGTATGATATGATCGACATGACCTTCAATTAGCGTTATTATGATGGGTAAACCCAAATGGTAGGAAGCGCGTAGCCGTGTCGGTGCCACTTGTCCTAATTGTAGACGACGAACCTGGTTTGCTGCGGTTGTTTTCGGGTCTGGTCGAGCGGCTGGATTGTGACACAATCCTGGCTCACGATGGCGCGAGCGCGCTTGATATCCTTGACGAAGTGACGCCAGACCTGATGATCCTCGATCTGGCAATGCCCGAAGTCTCCGGGTATGACGTGCTGCAGTATGTGCGCAGCCTTCCGCGCCTGGATGCGATGAAAGTGATGATCCTTACGGCGCGGCCAAACATGGTCCCCGAAGTTGAAGCATTGGGGATCGATAGCTGGATCGCCAAACCGGTGATGCCGAACGATTTTTTGGCGATCGTCGACGAGGTGCTGGCAGACCTGCATTGACGCCTTACCGGTTTGCGCTGGCTGGCCGGGCGATCACTTATGATGTGCCCGACCGGGCGCGCTCAAGTAGATCGCGCACGCTGACCCCCGCGTAACTCCACTCGCAGTTCTCCGTGCATAGTTGTTCCAGGATCGGGATCGCGGTTTCGTAGTAGCCACCGTTGACGTAATTCCGCGCGTTGATAAAGCGCTCAACAAAAATGGCGTGCCCTAGCAGCCAGTCCGGTTCTACCGTGCCGAGCTCGTCCGCACGGTAGATCAGGTACACGCCGCGTGCGAGCCGGTCCTGGCCGTCTTCGTTCATGCCCAGCAGGTAGATGCGTCCCTGTGCGGTCAGCACGCTTACCAGTTTCTGTTTAACTTCGGCGCTGTTGTACCCTGGATCAAGTGCGATCAGCGCGTCCAGCCATTCGATCGCTTCTTCGTAACGCCCGAGTCGCTCGGCTGCCAGGGCCTGCTCATAAATATGTTCTGGGTCCTGCAACGGATCGCGAGTCGCGGTGCTCGGTGGGGCTGACGTGGGCGTCGGCGCATCCGTCGGCGGAGGTGTTGGCGTGTCCGTCGGGGTAGGTGTCGGCATCGGGGTGTCGGTGAACGCGGCGATCGTGCGCGCGACTGCAAGCTGTACCGGGCTATCAAGCGCGTATTCTGTCGGGGCCTGGATCGTTTCGACGATCCATTCGAAGCGCGCGGCGGCCAGTTCAGCGTAACCGGCCCGCAGGTCGGCAGCGCCGGTCGCGTACTGCTCAGCGATCCCCGTCGCCAGCGTCTGCGTGACACGGACGTCATTAGTCGCCAGCCCGTCCCGGTAGCCGGCAAATCCCGCCAGGCCGATCATCGCCAGGCACAGGCACGCCGTTCCCAGCATGACCGTCACCAGCAGCAACGGGCGCATGTATCCCGGCGCGGCAGTCTCTTCTTCGTGCTGCGTGGGGATACGCCCGCGTGCCCAGTCGTCAGGATCGGCCATCAGGCTCGCGGCCTGGGTCTCAAGCGGTGGCACCGGTACGCTGGCGGGCGGCTGATCCTGTGCCGGGCTTACGGGCGGCACGAAAGGCATGCGCGGCTGGGTATCGTCGTCAGCAACCGGCGGCTCATCGGTGGGCAGCGGATCCGGTGATGTTGGCGTGTGTTCCGGTTCGTCCGGTGTATGTGGGGCCTTGTGTTGGTCCTCGCCTGCCATACCTGGTACTCCCCCGGCTTCTGACCGGGCCTGTAGCAACACGATTCATGCCATCGACGGTTTTCAGCGCCAGTTCGTGCCCTGTGATGATGCGCTTAGAATGGGCTGCTGACGACCGAGAACCGGGGACATGCCGCGAAACTGAGGGGCGTATCGCGTGCCCGGCCACAAACGACGCAGAACGTGATCGGGCCAACGGAACTCCTGGGCGCGCGAACGCCGGCGACGTGCGTTCAGATTGACGCGCGGGGCATTATAGCGAGTCCGGAGGTGCTTGTCCAAGACGGCTTCCCTGCGGGAACCTCACGGCCCTTGACTGAGCACGGACCGCAGCACTGTGAGGATCTCTTCCAGACTGAGCGGTTTGATTAACAGTGCGTCGATCCGCTCGTGCACACTGCGGCGGCGGGTTTCTTCGTCGGCGTTGGCGGTGATGATCACGACCTTCACGCTTTGGAGGGTGGGGATTTCCCGGATGCGGCGCAACACGTCCCATCCGTTGAGATTCGGCATGCTCAGGTCGAGCAGGACCAGGTCGAGGGCGCGATTGTTCAGGACGTTAAGCGCAGCCTCTCCATCCGCTACGGATTGCACGTCGTAACCTTCCAGGGTCAAGGCCAGCGTCATGAACTCGCGGAAGGACGCGTCATTATCGATGACTAACAGCTTCGGCATATGGTTTTCCTATTGCCCGGCTGGTTTTGGTTGGATCGACTGTTGTTGGCACGGCCACAAGCCAATTTCAGTAACGCACGGGACCGGGTGCAACCGGCCAGCAGCTTGAAAAGGCACACAGGCCGGTTGCAGCGCTTTGCGTGGCCGCCCGTTTAGGTGTGGGCGCGCTCCGCCACACGACGCTAGACGTTCCCCAGCGCGCCATCCATGAAAGCAGCCACATCCTGTTTGAACTGCTCCAACGACGCAACATCGAGGTAGAACATGTGCCCTGCTTCGTAGTAAGTCAGGGTGAAGTTGTCACGCCGGGATGGTTGGAGGTCCATGTGGCTGAGCGTATATTCCGCGCCGAGATGCGGCGTCGCCAGGTCGTAGTAGCCCATAGCCACCAACACGTACATGTACGGGTTCTTCGCCACCGCGCTACGTAACGGCTCGCTGGTGTCCGGATATTTGCCGCGATCCCACTGCCAGCTCTTGTTGACCTCCAGGCTGAGTATCTCGTACTTGGTGTCGGTCTCGTACCCTAGTTCGCTGCGCATGTACTGGTTGAACATCGCGGTGTAGGGTGGGACGATCGCGCTCATCGCGGGGTCGTGCTCGATCGTTTCGGCCACGTTGAGCTTGTCGATGCCCGTGAACCGCGAGTCCAGCCGCCCGACTGAGCGCCAGTCGTCGCGCAGCAGTTCTTTGAAAAAGTGCCGGTCACGCACGCGCAGGTTGGCGTAGGCGATGAACGTCGCGTCAAGCCCGGTGTAGCGAGCCAGCCGCTGGATCACGGCGTCGCGCTCGTTATCGCTAAGCCGGTCACCTTTTGCCAGCGCGACGATGTATTCGGTCTGCGCCCACGTTTCGACTTCGTCCAGCACGTCGCGCAGCGGTTTTTGTTGCAGGGCCTCCGGCAGCCGTTTGTGGTACCAGGCCGTCGCGGTGTAGGTGGGCAGGAACAACACGTAAGGCAGGTCATTGCCTTGCTCAAAGTCGATCGTCTGGAAGTTCAACACGGTCGAGATCAGCACCAGCCCGTTGAACGCGATGCCCTGGTCATAGAGATATCCCGCCAGCCCTGCCGCGCGTGTCGTGCCGTAGCTTTCGCCAGCCAGGAACAGCGGCGAGTGCCAGCGCCCGTAGCGCGTCAAGTATAGCCGGATGAATTCGCCTACCGACTTGAGGTCGTTTTCCAGGCTCCAGTATTCTTTCTGCTTGTCGGCGTCTGCGGCGCGGCTGTAACCCGTGCCTACCGGATCGATGAACACTAGGTCGGCGCGATCCAGCCAGGTGTGGGGATTATCTTCCAGGCGAAACGGCGGTGCAGGCATCCAGCCTTCGTCCTGCATCTTGACGCGCTTCGGTCCGAGCGCGCCGATGTGCAGCCACACAGACGACGATCCCGGCCCGCCGTTAAAGACAAACACCAGTGGGCGTTTGGCGGTGTCCGCGACGCCGTTTAACGTATAGGCGGTGAAAAAGATGCTGGCGACGGCTTCATCCGTCTGCGGATCGTTCAGCGGCAGCATTCCGGCGGTCGCGGTGTAGTCCAGCGCTTCCCCGTTTATCGTGATCCGGTGCTGGGTCTCGACCGGTGGCTCCAGGCGTAGCGAACGCTTTTTGGGGCCGCCGGACTCCGCTTGTTCGTCTTGCTGTTTGGCATTCTGTTCGTCAGCCATAGAACGTTTGCCCTTCTGAAGTGAATGTAAAACCCTTGTATTGTACGTATAGTCTAAGCATTCTGGTCACGGGTACAAATGTCGCCCGATGTGCGCCGGAGGGGAACGGGTTTTTCGATTCTAATTGCTAGGGCACGGCGCAGCGCGTATACTCGAAGAAGAGGATAGAGTGAGATATTCTGGGTTCTACGCGAAGATTATTAGGAAAGGAGCGAAACTTATGGCGGTTAACGTGACCTGGCTTGGACATTCGGGGTTCAAACTTGCGATCGGTGAACACGCGGTCCTGATCGACCCGTTCCTGTCCGGCAACCCGGTGGCAACAGCCGACCCGGCCACGATTGAGGCGGATTTTATCCTGCTCTCGCACGGGCACGGAGATCACGTTGGGGACACCGTCGCGATCGCCAAGCGTACGGGCGCGACTGTCGTTGCGAACAACGAGATCGGGATATGGTTAGGCAAACAAGGACTGGAGAACCTGCACGGACTCAACCCCGGCGGCGGTGTACAGCTTCCCTTCGGGCGCGTGGAACTGACGATCGCGCATCACAGCTCGTCACTGCCGGATGGTTCTTATGGCGGACAGCCGAACGGCATCTTGATGTTCCTGGATGAAGGTCCGACGCTTTATTACGCCGGCGACACGACGGTGTTCTTTGAGATGCAGTTGATCGGTGAGCACGGGATCGACCTGGCGTTCCTGCCAATTGGGGACTACTTCACGATGGGCCCAGAAGGGTCATTGAAGGCGATCGAGTTCCTCAAGCCTAGCGTGGTAATCCCCATGCACTACAATACCTTTGAGCCGATCAAACAGGATGCCGCCGCCTGGGCGCAGCGCGTGCGGAACGAAACTGCCGCCAGGCCGGTCGTGCTCGATCCGGGCGGCAGCTACGAACTCTAACATTCTTTCCAGCATACGGCGGCCCACCGGCACGCGCAGGTGGGCCGTTACGTCTTGTTATAGTGCGAGTCATAGTGCCGGGGCGCGCGTGTGCCAGTCGGTCGCCTGCTGGTAGGCGTGCGCAGCGCGTAGCACGGCTGGTTCGCCAAATGCCGGGCCGAGCAGTTGCAGGCCGACGGGCAGGTTCGCCTCGTCAAAGCCACACGGTACGACCGCCCCGCATATCCCCGCCAGACTCGCTGCAAGCGTGAACACGTCCGAGAGGTACATTTGCAGGGGGTCGTCAGTTTTCTCGCCGATGCGGAAAGCGGTGGTGGGTGTGGTCGGGGAGGCGATCACGTCCACGTGCTCGAACGCGCGGTCGAAGTCTTGTTTGATCAGCGTGCGGACTTTCTGCGCTTTGAGATAGTACGCGTCGTAGTAACCTGCCGAGAGCGCGTAGGTGCCGAGCATGATCCGGCGCTTGACTTCCGGACCAAAGCCGCTGCCGCGTGTCGCCTTGTAGGTGTCCCACATGCTTCCTTGCGTGTTGCGCGGGCCGTAGCGCACGCCGTCAAAGCGTGCAAGGTTGGCCGAGGCTTCGGACGGCGCGACCAGGTAATACACCGGCAGCGCGTACTCGGTGTGCGGCAGGCTGATCTCGCGGATGTCCGCGCCCAACGCGGCAAGACGGTCGATCGCAGCGCGAACCGTGCGCTCGACGTCCGGCTGCATGCCCTCGATGAAATATTCCTGCGGCACGCCGACGCGCAACCCGCTGATATCGCCGGTCAAGGTGGCGCGATAGTCCGGCACCGGTCGATCGAGGCTGGTGCTGTCGCGCGGGTCGTGCCCCGCGATCACGCCCAGCAGCAGTGCCGTGTCCTCGACCGTGCGCCCGAATACGCCGATCTGGTCCAGTGATGACGCGAACGCGATCAGGCCATAACGCGACACGCGTCCATAAGAGGGTTTGACCGCGCTTACGCCGCAAAACGCTGCCGGTTGGCGCACGCTGCCGCCGGTATCCGTGCCCAGCGCGCCCAACGCCATCCGTGCCGCGACTGCCGCCGCGCTGCCGCCGCTGCTGCCGCCCGGCACGCGTTCCAGGTCCCAGGGGTTACGCGTGGTATTGTAGCCGGAGTTTTCGGTCGATGATCCCATTGCGAACTCGTCGGTGTTCGTTTTGCCGAGCATGATCGCGCCCGCGTCGAGCAGTTTCTGCACGGCAGTCGCTGTGTAGGGGGGCTTGAACCCAGCCAGAATCCGCGAGCCAGCCGTGGTGGGGATATCCTGTGTGGTCAGCACATCTTTGATCGCCAGCGGTATTCCTAGCAGCGGTGCATCGTCACCCTGGGCCAGCCGCTGATCGGCAGCTTCGGCGGCGGCGCGCGCCTCGTCCGCGGTGATCGTCAGATACGCCTTGACCTGGGGATCGAGCGCCTCAATTCGCGCCAGATGCGCGTTGGTGAGGTCCACTGCGGTGATCTCCCCGGCGCGGAGCCTGGCTTGGGCTTCAGTAATGGTCAGCTCGGTTAGCATACGTACTCTCTCACTGGCTAGGCATCGATCCGTCGTCTCGTGCGGGAGTATACCACACCTTGCGCCTGTAACGGGACGCATCGACGCGGGGGGCACTGCGAGTTTCCCATCCGGCCTATGTGCATGCCGCCCAGTTAACCTATGCGTAAAACCGCCGCGTTGCTCATGTTCCAGTGCCCCGCGTGTTCTATAATTTAGGGAAGTGAGTAATGTGGCGATCTGTGGATTGCCGTTGAACTGTGCGAGCAAAGAGGAGGATCAATGTCAAACCTGATGCTACAGATTAAAGAGGGCATGACCGTCTTTGACCAGGCGGGCGAAGAAGTTGGCACCGTGGACGACATTTACCTCGGTGACGAAGACCTGAACAATCGTGACCTCGAAACCAACACGGCGAAAAAACCGGAGATCCCGCGCAGGCCGGCGGTGGACGCGATCGCCAGCGCGTTGAACCGGTTTCACGCGTTGCCCGAAGAGATGCGCGCCCGGTTGGAGCGCTATGGATTCTTCACGCTGGATTCAGGTCTGCTGAGTTCAACACACTACGTCATGGCGACCCAGGTCGCGGCAGTGGACGAGGAAGATGGACGCATCGATTTGAATATCCCTGCGGATGATATCATTAAAGTCTAATCGTTGGCGCATGCGGCTGTGCAGTGTGGGAGGTGACTGTTTCTATGCAAAGTGGATCAGGTTTTCGGATAGGACGGATCGCCGGGATCACGATACGTATCGATTGGAGCTGGGTGATCATTTTGCTCCTGATCACCTGGAATTTGAGCGCGGCATTTACCGATTACCGCCCCGAATGGACGCCCGGCGAGCGGTGGGGGCTTGCGTTGATCGCCGCGCTGTTGTTTTTTGTATCGCTGCTGGCACACGAGATGGCACATTCGTTGATGGCACGCGCGCGTGGTGTGCCGGTGCGCAACATCACGTTGTTCCTGTTTGGTGGTGTGTCGAACATCGAGCGCGAACCGGATTCGCCGGCGTCTGAGTTTCAGATCACGGTCGTGGGGCCGATCACGAGTTTCGTGATCGGGGTTGTGTTGCTGGTGCTCGCGAGTGTGATCGCCGCGCCGGATACGATGGTTGCCGAAGACCTGATCAGCGAACTCAGCCCCGCCACGTTGATCATTTACTGGCTCGGCTCGGTGAACGTCGTGCTGGCGGTGTTCAACATGATCCCCGGCTTCCCGCTGGATGGGGGGCGGCTGCTACGGTCGGTGTTATGGAGTGTGACCGGTGACCTGCAACGCGCGACGCGCTGGGCGTCGTGGACGGGGCAGGCGATCGCGTGGCTGATGATCACGGGCGGGATCGCGATGGCGTTTGGCGCGCGCATCCCGTTCTTTGGCAGCGGCCTGGGTAACGGGTTATGGCTCGCGTTTATCGGTTGGTTCCTGAACATGGCCGCGATCCAGAGCTACCAGAAGATCGTAATCCATGATGTGCTGCAAGATGTCTCCGTCTCGCAGATGATGCGCGCGAATCCGCCGGTTGTGGCGGCAAGCATCACCGTCAGCGAACTGGTACACGAACACGTGCTGGGTACCGATGATCATGCGTTCCCGGTGGTGGAAAATGGCCGTCTCGCAGGGCTGGTGACGCTGGAAGATGTGCGTCGCGTGCCGCGAGCGGACTGGGAACAGACGCCAGTCGAGGCGATCATGACTCCGGTAAATGAGCTTGTTTTGACGCACCCAGACGAGCCGGCTGTTGAGGCATGGAATAAGCTCACCCGGCGCGATGTGCGGCAGTTGCCGGTCGTGCGTGATGAGCAGTTGGTCGGCGTGCTGCGCCGCAGCGATATCGTCAGGTGGCTGCAGTTGCAAGCGGAACTGTGACGTGCACTTGTAGCACCGCATGCCGGTGCATTAGCGCGATGTTGCGTGTGAAGGGCAGGCGTGCTCAAGCACAGCCGCCAGGAGAAGGCGGCATCGCGCTTTGCTGGTTCAGTAAGGACGCCCGGATCAGTCCAGCAGCTTCTGCTGCACGGCAAGCGTAGCCGCTTCGGTGCGCGACGACACTCCCAGTTTTGAAAGCACGTTGCTGACGTGGTTTTTGACTGTTGAGCGGCTGATCGTTAGCTGGTCGGCGATTTCGCGATTGTTCAGCCCCCTTGTGAGCAGCTTGAGCACTTCGCGCTCGCGGCTGGTCAGGTCGTGCCCTACGGGGGGCGGTTCGGTCGCGGCCTCGATCAGCGCGCGCGTCGCTTCGGGGGCCAGCGTCGACTCGCCCTTGTGCGCGGCGCGGATGGCGTTCGCGAGTTCGTCAATCGAGACATTCTTCAGAAGGTAGCTGATCGCCCCGGCTTGCAGCGCGTCCTGAACCAGGTCCTTCTCTTTGAAGCTGGTGAGCGCGATAACCCGGACGTTCGGACAGATCTCGCGAATCTTCCGCGTGGTTTCGACGCCGTTCATGTTGGGCATGACCAGGTCCATCAGCACGACGTGCGGCTCGAACTGGGCACAGAGGTGGATCGCCGCCTCACCGCTTGCCGCCTCGCAGACCATTTCCAGGTCGTCGCACGTTTCGAGCATCACGCTTAGTCCGCTGCGCACCATATCATGATCGTCCACGATCATCACGCGGATCGTATGTGACTCTGCCATAGCTTTTATGCTCCTTTGTTCGTCCAGGTTAGCAATACGAGCGTGCCCTTTCCGGGCTGGCTGTGGATGGCGATCTCCGCGTCGATGGCCTGGGCACGCTCACGCATGATGCCGAGTCCCAGGGATGTCGCGCCCCGGTCGGACGGGGCGAAGCCTACACCATCATCATGGATGGCTAATTCCACGCGGTCCGGCAAGTTGCGCAGCCGCACGTAGACTCGGGATGCGTTGGCGTGTTTGACGACGTTGTTCAGCGCTTCCTGCGCAATGTAATATAGCGTTTTTTGCACATTTTCGGGTAGATCGCGCTCCCCTTCTATTTTAAGCGTGGTTTCGATGTGCGTCCGGCCTTGTAGCGCGTCGGTGAGTTGTTTGAGAAGCTGACCGAGTCTGGCTTCCATCATTGCCGCCGGACGTAACTCCAGCAGCAGACTGCGCATTTCGGCCAGTGCGCCGCGCGTCAGCCGGTGGAGCTGCTTAAGCTGATCTGCCACCATGTCGGGTTTGCGCCGCCACAGTACGGGCAGCGATTCGGCGATCACGCTGGCGGAAAACAGCGTCTGGCTGACCGCGTCGTGCAGGTCGCGGGCGAGCCGCTGGCGTTCTTCCAGCGACGCGAGTCGCTTGGCTTTTTCGTGCGCCTGCGCGTTGTGCAGCGCGATCGCGGCCTGTTCGGCGAAAAGTTGCAGGTGGCGTTCGTGGCTCGCGGAGAAAAAATCCGGCTGCTCGCTGAGCAGGTAGATGAAACCGATCGCTGTGCCCCGGATCGTAACCGGCACCCCGATGTAGGACCGCATCGCTGGCTCCGCGTGTGTGCCCTTCGCGGGGTGGTGCGCTGGGCCACGCGTGCCGATCACGGCCTCGCCGGTCTCGGCCATGTATGCCAGTTCATCAGGGTCGCACACCGGGCACGCGGCGTTACGTGCCGTGTCGGATATGTCGCTGGTGGTGCCGCGTTTGCGGGCTACGGACAGCGCGCCGTCCTCAAGCAGCAGGACGTATGCGCTGTCGTGAGGCACGACGCGTTTGATGTTGCTCAGGATGCGATCCAGCACTTCATCCAGGTTCAGCGTGCTGGTGATCGCGGCAGCGGTATCGCGCAGGGCCTCGGCCATGACCTGCTGTTCGCGGTAGAGCATGTCGGCTCGTTTGCGGTCAGCGATATCCGTGTAGACTATCACCGATCCGATCCGCTGGTGGTGGTCGTCCTCGATGCTGTCGGCGCGGATGTAGGCGGGCACGACGCGGTTGTCCTTGGTGCGCAGTAATGCATCACCTTGCCAGCTTTGGCCGCGTTGCGTGGTCTCGAAGATATCGTGAGCGATGGCCGGATTCACAAACAACGTATCCGGCACGCCGGACTGGTTCAGCTCATTTACGGTGTAGCCGTACAGGTCGATGAACGCGTTGTTGTGGTAGAGCGAAAGGCCGTTCACATCGGCGATGCTGAGCGCCTCGCCGGTATTTTCGATGGCCTTGTAAACGTGCAGCAATTGTTCCTGCTGCGTGCGTAAGAGCGCGGCCAGAGCGACAATCCGTTGCTGTGTTGCTGTAGAAGGTCCTGTCGCGAACCGGTCCTGTGGATCGGAGTGTTGGGATAGCAGGAACAGCAGCGGGGACGGTGCCGGGCCATCATGCCCCGCAGCATGACCAGCGTCGAGATCCGCCAGTGCGTCGACGATGTGAATCTTGATGCCGGGCCCATCCGTGGCGGCGTGTTCGCCAGCGGCGCGTCCTCTGCCGGTCATAGGGTGCTCTGCGAGCCACTGTTCAAACAAGGCGCGCGTTTCGGGATCGCTGACCAGTAGTACGAGTTGGTGCATGGTGTTGTTTGTTCCTTGAGCGCAAATCGTTCGGGGCTGTTGCAGGATCGGCGAATGGAATGGGTATTCCGCAAGCGACGCCGGTATTTCGCCCGGTGTTGAGCTGATGATGGGCTTGCGTCATGTTGTTTCAGATGCCAGTACCCGGCCCTGATCAAGCGCTTCATGTAAGTATACTGGGCCGGAATCGGCCAGGCATGAGGCATGCAACGAATTTGTGACTGGGGCAGGTGGGGGAGCTTGCACTAGGCCAGGTGACCTATGGCGTGCGGGTGGTTACGGGCCAGTTGCTCAGGTGAGTTGCGGGGATTGCGGCCCGTTGAGACGCGCGAAACCGGGCCAGGTGGCTGATCCCGAACTCCACCATCTGCCCTATGCTGGAACCAGCTACAACCATCATGTGTGTTCGCCGGTTTTTCTTTACAGTTAGGCAAAGTAACAGTCCGGTTTTTTGGACCGATCGCCTTGTTTCAAGGCGCAATCAAGGTTTGACAGCATCGTAATCGTAACGCCTACTGCAAAAGGAGCTAACACGCTATGCGACAGCACATGGATTTGATCCAGGAGGACGAGTTACAAGAGCTTGTGGATATGCGCGCCGAACCGTTTATCTCACTCTACATGCCGACCGAACGCATGGGGCGCGAGACACGCCAGAACGCGATCCGATTCAAGAACCTGCTCACAGAGGCGGAAAACCGGCTGGAAGATACCGCTATGACAGCCGCCGAACGGCGCGCGCTCATCGAGCCGGTGCGCCAGCTCGAAACCGATACCGTGTTCTGGGATTATCAGAGTGAGGGGCTGGTAATTTTCATCACGCCGGAAACGTATTATACCTTCCGGCTACCGCTGCCGTTTGACGAGGTGGTCGTCGTCAGTAACCGGCCACACCTCAAACCGCTGCTGCCGCTGGTCAGCCACGATGCCCATTTTTACGTGCTGGCGCTCAGCCAGGATGAATTCCGGCTGTTGCATGGCACCGCGCACGGCATGAACCCGATCCAACTGCCTGAAGACGTTCCGACCAGCCTGGAAGAAGCCCTGCAGTTGGATGATCCCGAAGCGCAGTTGAATGTACGCACGTCTGCCACGTCATATCGCGGTGAAGGCGACCACCCCTCGGTATATCACGGCCATCCACCAGAAGACGAGCACAAGCACAATATCCGCCGTTACTGCCGGCACATTGATGGGGCGATCACCGAGCTCATCCATGATGATCATACGCCGCTGGTGCTCGCTGGCGTGGGCTATGTGCAGGCTATCTACCGTGACGTCAACAACTATCCAACCTTGCTTGACGAGGGGATCGATGGCAATCCGGAACACATGGCGCTGGAAGACCTGCACCGGCAGGCATGGGCGCTGATCGAACCGCTGATCATCCAGGATCGCCAGGAAGCACTTGAGCAGTATCAGGCGTTGCGCGGCAGAGATGACGGACAGGCAACCGACGATCTGGAGCACGTTGTCCGCGCGGCGCACTACGGCCAGATTGACACGTTGTTCGTGGCGCGGGCGGGACATCGGTGGGGTCGCTTTGACCAGCAGACGGGCCGCGTACAGTTTCACGACGAGGCCGGTCCGGAAAACCGCGATCTGCTGGACGAGGCCGCCGTTTATGCGTTGAAGAACGGCGGGACGGTCTACGTCATGGGACCGGACGTGATGCCGGGCGAGACCGCTGTCGCAGCGGTGCTGCGATACTGAGGCGTGGCGAATGCGCCCGAAGCGCCACGCGATCAGGGCAAGGATAGCTTATGATCTGCGTAATGGGGGCATCAATAGCGTTTACGCATCGAGGAAGGGGACCGTGCTAGAGCCGTATTACGATCAACTCCAGATTTTGGGATATGTGGGAGTGGCGATGTTCCTCGGCGCGCTCATTGGCCTGGAGCGCGAGCTGGAACAAAAACCTGCCGGGCTGCGCACGCACATGTTGGTGGCCGGCGGATCGGCGTTGTTCGTGGCGCTGGGTGATGTCATGGTGAAGCATTTCGCCCAGGACATTCAGGCTGATATCGTGCGCTCGGACCCGATCCGTATTATGCAAGCTATCGTGACCGGGGTTAGTTTTCTGGGTGCTGGCACGATCCTGCGAGATCGGTCGCAACACCGTGTCGAGGGGTTGACGACTGCAGCCTCGATTCTGTTTGCGTCGGCGATGGGCGCGGCTATTCCGCTTGACCAGTTTGTGCTGGCGTTTGGGGCGACACTGTTTGCCCTGGTCACGTTACGTGTGCTGGGGATGGTTGAAAACCGGCTCCAGCGATTCGCGCCACGCTCGCGTGACGAATAGGGCCGCCAGGCGAAAACGGGCGGCAGACTGTCGCCTATGTGGGAACCGTCAACCGTGCACCAATGATATCAGGATGGAAAAAGGATATGTCGCTAAACCATAACCAGATTGTGCGCGTTGAAGATTATGAGCAATTTGTCGGGGCCAAGACGATCGATCGCGTGATGCGTAAGGCCGAACCGCTGCGGGATTTGCACGTCACGCATATCAATTCGACGTATTACGGCGGCGGCGTAGCCGTATTGCTGTCCTCGCTGGCGGTGCTCATGAATAGCGTCGGGATCAAAACCGGCTGGCGCGTGATCCAGGGATCGCCGGATTACTTCAGCATTACCAAGAAGATGCACAACGCGCTGCAGGGCGGTGATATCAATCTTTCCGACCAGAAAAAAACGATCTACGAACACGTGGTTCACGAAAACGCGATCCGTAATCATCTCGACCACGACTATGTGTTTATCCACGACCCACAGCCGTTGCCGATGATCACACATTATCGCAAGCGTGGCCCCTGGATATGGCGGTGTCATATCGATCTAACCGATCCCCATCAGGAGCTATGGGATTATCTTGCGCCGTTTGTGGAGCAGTACGACGGCGTGATCGTTTCAATGGAGGACTACAAGCAGCAGCTCAAGACGCCGCAGGTTGTGTTCATGCCGGCAATCGATCCGTTTTCGATCACCAACAAGCCACTGAGCGACGAAGAGATCGACGAACGGCTGCACCATTACGACATCCCGACAGACCGCCCCTTGATCGCGCAAATCTCGCGCTTTGACAAGTGGAAAGACCCGGAAGGTGTGATCGAAGCGTTCAACATCGCGCGTAAGGAAATCGATGCTACGCTGGTGCTGCTCGGTAACGTTGCTACTGACGATCCCGAGGGCGAGCACGTGTACCAATCGTTGCTGGATTGCCGCGACGAACACATTATCATCATGACCAAAGAAGACACCGCGCTGGTGAACGCGCTCCAACGGCGCGCCGCTGTGATCGTGCAGAAATCCATTCGCGAGGGCTTCGGCCTGACCGTCACAGAGGCGATGTGGAAGGGCACACCGGTGATCGGCGGTAACGTGGGCGGCATCCGGTACCAGATCGATGATGGCTATAACGGTTACCTGGTCTCTTCAGTGGAGGAGACTGCCGCGCGCATGGTGGAGCTTGTCAACAACAAAGCGCTGTGCCACCAGATGGGCCAGCGCGCGCACAAGTCCGTGCAGGACAACTTCTTGATGGTCCGTTTGCTGGAGCAATATCTCGATTTGTTGAGCGCCTTCGAAACCGACTACCGCCTGACCAAGCAGATTTAAGGCGCAGAATCCAGTTTCGTATCGCCTGCCGCTGCACGATCTGTCCGGCCTGCGTGTTCAGGTGGCGGCATGTCCTGGAGCGTCGCACAGCTCGCCGCACCAGGCGTTGTTGGCTCGCTGGCAGCATACGGCACCCGTGCGCGATGTTTGCCTTCCGGCCCGGCGCGCTGATACGAAAAGAGGGGAGCATTCTTTCATGCCGATGAACGCGTACTGCGGCACGTGGTAGACCGGAGTGTAATGCATATGACAGGCCAGATCAGACAGAATCCGGTGACCGGTCGCTGGGTGATCTATGCCCCTGGGCGCGGTGACCGTCCGAAGGACTTCGAGAACAGCGGAGTAGCGGAGCCAGACAAACTGCCCAGCCACGACCCAGACTGCCCGTTCTGCCCTGGAAATGAGGACGATCTGCCGGCGATCATCGATCAGGTGGCGGGAATAGACGGTGGTATGTGGCAAACGCGCGTCGTGCCGAACAAATTTCCCGTGCTTCATCCCGAAGCCGACACCACGCGCCGGCAGCGAGGGCCGTTTTTGGCGATGGACGGCTATGGCAAACACGAGGTCATCATCGAGAGCCCGCGCCACGATCAAGATATTGGCACGATGCCGGTCGGCGCGGTGCGCCAGGTTATCGATACATACCACCGTCGCTACATGGCGCTGATGCACGAGCACGGCAACATGCTGGCGTTGATTTTCCGCAATCACGGCGCGCGGGCAGGGACATCGCTTCGCCATCCCCACTCGCAGCTTGTGGTGACCGGCGTCGTGCCGCGCTACGTGCGCGAGCGCGAGGCGCGGGCGCAGCATTATTACGACACGTGGGGGCGCTGCCTGTTTGCGGACATGCTCGCACACGAGTTGGACGAAGGCCAGCGCGTGGTCCTGGAGAACCCGTCATTTGTGGGATTTGTGCCGTTTGCGGCGGAAGTGCCGTTCGAAATGTGGCTGATACCCCGGCGGCAGCAAGCCGACTTTGGCAGCGTCTCGGAAGAGGAAAAGACCGATCTCGCCCACGCATTGCGCGAGCTTCTGGTGCGGCTGCGTGACGTACTGGGTGATCCGGATTACAACTACATCATCAACACAGCGGCGCGCTATAAAGCCGACGAGCCGCATCTGCGCTGGTACGTGCAGATACGGCCCCGTTTGACAACCCCTGCCGGGTTTGAGATCGGGTCGGGTATGCTGGTCAATCCGTCGCTGCCCGAGCAAAACGCCGTTGCACTTCGGCGGGACAGGTCGCGTGAATGAGCGTGTGAAATGAAGTATGTGATCGGAGATCAGGTGCGTGCTGCTACATCTGCAGCGGGTCTTCGCTCGAATCCTCGGACGGGCGCATGTGCAGCGCGCGCATGAGGTCGGCGAGCTGTGTGAGCGCGTCCGTTGCGATACTCAAGTGTTCTTTGGCGCGCGTCGTTGCGTCATAACGCTGAAATTCACTGGCGTCCAGCTCTGCGTCAATGTCGCGCAGCCGTTCCAGCACCAGGCGCACCTGTTCGTATACCGTCATCGCGCGTTCAAGCCGTTCGCCGTCTCTACGATCTGCCACTGTAGCACCTCCCTGTGCGGTGTGTCATGTCTGTTTACCAGCATAGATGACTTGCCTGCCGGGTGCATCATACACCTGGGGGTTTGCAGCGTAGCCCGGCGGGCTATCTGCATCCGGGCCAGATGGCCCATGCCGTTCAGGGCAGCCACAACCCGCTAGGCTGCCCAGGATCAGACGTGGCTTACAGTCTACACTGGAAATTGTGTTTGAGGTCGTACAGCATACTAGCCGGTTAGGAGTGAAACCCCATGAACGACCAGCAGAAAATGGACTTCCCGATCGAATTCACGAGCGATGTCGAAAGCACGGAATACGATTTTTATGTCGAACTTGAAACCAGCCTGCGCCAGTTAGCAGAAGGGCATCGCGACATCATCAGTGCCGAGGCGCGGCTCAAAAAGCCCGCCGAAGGGCGCGAGACGCCGCCGGTGTTTGAGGCGACGGTGGTCGCTTACATGCGCCCGGATAACATCGCCGCAACCGAGCAGGCAGACGATCCGATGAAGGCGCTGCAGGGCGCGTTAAAAGCGCTGGAACGCCAGGTTCGAGAAAAGCGCGACCGGCTACGTCCTTACTGAGCCAGTGTGTAGTGGCGTCTTGACAGCCTGGGATGGCTGAGCGAGTGCACGCACGCGTAGGGTTAGCCAGGCGAGGAAGTGTCAGCTGAATAAGACGCACACGCACCAGGGACGGTCCATGCAAGACCGTCCCTGGCTGGCATTCGACAATTTGCCTGGTCTGATCGCGTCATGCCAGCGGCAGCGTGACGGGTGCGCCACTTTCCGCCGAGCGATAGACGGCTTCCACGATCTCGACCGCTTTGTAGCCATCGAAGCCCGTGACCGATGGGGCGCGCGCCTCGCGCACAGCAGCTGCAAACTCGCTGATCATGGCCTGGTTGGGGTCCGATCCCCAGTATGACCAGCGCGATTTTTGGTCCGCCTGCCCGTAGACCGATAACACCTGTTTGAACGGGTCGAGCGTGACCAGCCCGTTTTCCGCGACGATCTCCAGCGTCAGGCCGCCCCAGGTGGGATAGTTGGGTGGTTTGCTCCAACTGCAATCGATGCTGGCGAACGCGCCATTGGCGAAGGTCAGCATGATCAGCACCGCGTGGGCGGCAAGCAGTTGCAGGTGCTGCCCCAGGCGATGACAGGCTGTTGGGTGTTTGACCCGTGCTCTCAAAACATGCTACCATATGTATGTGTAGGTTCTTGACCTCCGGTTACAGGTCGCCGGTCACGCAATACGGCGGCGTTGAGTACCCTCGCTCACCGAAAAGTGCCTGTAGCCGTTATCCGCAAGTGACATAAATATTCACTAGGAGTCGTTGGAAAAGAGTTTATGGCGCTCTGGAAATATTATCATACGCCTTCTACGGTTGATCAAGCACTTGACCTCCTGCGGTCATACGAAGGCCGGGCGCGGATCGTGGCCGGCGGCACGGATCTGCTGCTGGATATTCGCAACGGGCACATGAGCCGCCCCGAAGCCCTGGTTGACGTAACGTGTATTGATGAACTGCGCGCGATCCGGCAGGACGGCGATACGCTGAGCATCGGCGCGGGCGTGACCCACGCGCAAATCGTGCAGTCACCGGTGATCGCTGAGCGCGCCACGTGCCTCGTGGAAAGCTGCGGGGTAGTCGGCGGGCCGCAGGTGCGTAACGTGGGCACGCTGGGCGGCAACGTCGCGCACGCGTTACCGGCGGGTGACGGGACGACCTCGCTTGTCGCGCTGGATGCCGAGGTGGAGATCGTGCAGGATGGCACGCGGCGCTGGGTGCCGATCCACGCGATGTTTCGCGGGCCGGGCCAGTCGCTGCTGGACCCGACGCGCGACATGCTGCTGCACTTCCGGTTCAGGCTCAGCGGTGAGCGCGAAGCGACCGCGTTCAAACGCATCATGCGCCCGCAGGGTGTCGCGCTGCCGATCCTCGGCTGTGCGGCGTGGGTGCGCCTGGATGCGGCGGGCGAGCGTTATGCCGATGTGCGCTTGTGCGTTGGTCCTGTGGCGAAGGTCCCGACCCGCGCGACCGACGTCGAGGCGGCGCTGCGCGGCGAACCGGCGACGGGCGAGACACTCGAACGCGCCGTTGAGGTCGCGCGGACGTCGCTCAGCCCGCGCACGAGCAAGTACCGGGCGACCAAGACATACCGCCAGGAAATGATCGCGGTGCTGCTGCAGCGGGTGCTGCCGCTGGCGGTGCGCCGCGCGCAGACCGGCGAAGCGATCCCCGAAGGCGTGGGGATGGAATAGACACGGGTGACGACATTGATGGTAGAGATGCGAAGGTAGCTACTCATGAGCCAGTTAACGCTTACTGTAAATGGCAAGAAACACGCGCTCGATGTGCCCGAATCGCGGACGCTGGCGGAAGTGCTGCGTTATGATCTCGGCCTGACCGGGACCAAGATCGGGTGCGAGGAAGCTGAATGCGGCCTGTGCACGGTGCAGGTTAACGGCACGCCGGTTGATTCGTGTATCTACCCGGCATTTAAAGCGCAAAACGCTGAGATTACGACGATTGAAGGGCTGGATCAGGGTGGCGAACTGCACCCGCTTCAGGCGGCGTTTATCGAACATGGCGCGGTGCAGTGCGGTTTTTGCACGCCAGGCTTGATCATGACCGCCAAAGCGTTGCTTGAGGACAACCCCGCCCCATCGGATCACGACATCAAAGTGGCGCTGAAGGACACTTATTGCCGCTGTACGGGCTACAGCAGCGTGCTGCGGGCGATCCATTCCGCCGCAAGTGAGTTACGCGGTGAAGGGGCGATCCCCTGGCACGAGTTGCAGATCGTCCCGCCGTTGAAGGCGGTCGGTCAGCCGGTCCCCGCACAGGAGACGGTGGACAAGGTCACAGGGCGTGCCCGGTTCACCGATGATTACCGCTTTGGCGGCATGCTGATCGGGCGCACGCTGCGCGCAGCTTATCCGCACGCGCGCATCAAGTCGATCGACACCAGCAAGGCCAAAGCGCTGCCCGGCGTGGTGGCGGTGCTCACACACGAAGACATCCCCGGCGACAACATTCACGGCTTGATCTACGATGACTGGCCCGCGCTTGCTGGCGACAAAGTGCGCTATATGGGCGACCCGGTCGCCGTCGTCGCGGCAGAGGACGAGGAGACCGCCGAACGCGCGCTCGACTTGATCGAAGTCGAATACGAGCCGTTACCGGTGGTGGCCGATCCGATCGCTGCGCGGCGCGATGACGCCCCGCTGGTGCATGAAGAGTGGAAAGACGGCAACCTGTTGAAGCACATCAAGGTGCGGCACGGCGATATTGAACGCGGCTTTGCCGAGTCGGACGTGGTGATCGAGCGTGAATACCGCACCCCGACGATCGAGCACGCCTTCATGGAGCCGGAATGCGCGATCGGTGTCCCGGCGGGATACGACGAAGCGCACGAGAAAATGACGATCTATGTCGGGTCGCAGATTCCCTACGAGGACCGGCGGCAGGTCGCGCGGGTGATGAACCTGCCGGAAGAGCAGGTGCGCGTGCGCGGCACGTTGATCGGCGGTGGCTTTGGCGGCAAGGAAGATATCGCGGGGCAGATTCACGTCGGGCTGCTGGCGCAGGCGACCGGTCGCCCGGTGAAGATGCTCTATTCGCGCCAGGAATCGCTGTTGTTCCATCCCAAGCGCCATGCCACTGTGATCCGGATCAAGACCGGGGCGAAGTCCGACGGCACGTTGATGGCGGTCCAGGCGGAGCTTTACGGCGATGGCGGCGCGTATGCCAGCCTGTCCGACAAGGTGATGACGCGCGCCACGACGCACGCCACCGGGCCGTATGTCGTGCCTAACGCGCAGATCGACTGCTACGTGATGTACACGAACAATCCACCCTCCGGCGCGTTTCGCGGCTTCGGTGTGACGCAGTCGGCGTTTGCGGTCGAGCAGAACATGGACCTCGTCGCGGAAGCGATCGGCATGGACCCGGTCGCGTTCCGGCGCAAAAACGCCCAACGTGTCGGCACGACGACGGCCACCGGGCAGTTGCTGCGTGAAAGCGTGGGGATGCTGGAGACGCTGGATCGGGTTGAGGCGGACATGCGATCCGACGCGTCTGAGTTTCGCTGGGGCTGGCGCGAGGGCGACAAAGCCTACGGGTGGGGCGTCGCGTGCGCGTATAAGAACACCGGTTTGGGTGGCGGCGCGCCCGATCGCTCGATCGCCGAGGTGGAGGTCTTCCCGAATTCGATCGCGGAAGTGCGGACCTCGTCGGCGGATATGGGCCAGGGCCTCAGCGCGGTGCTGGCACAGATCACCGCCGAGGAACTGGGGCTGCCGGTCACGCAGGTGCGCGTGGTGCTCTCTGACACCGACCTGACGCCGGACGGCGGCCCGACGACGGCATCACGTCAGACGTACATGAGCGGCAACGCGGCGCGTTACGCGGCCAGCACCATGCGCGACGCGCTGGCAGCAGTGGCGGCGGAGCATATGAGCGTCGCGCCGGAGCAGATCACGTTTGAGGATGGCATGGTGCGTTATGACGGTTCGTCCGTGCCGCTGGGCGAGGTCGTGACATGGCTGAAGGCTGAAGGGCGCGAAGCGAAGGCGCGCTATACCTTCGACGCGCCGGAGACCAAACCGCTCGGTAGTGGTGGCGACATGCATTTTGCGTTCTCCTACGCGACGCAGGCCGCGCTCGTCGAGGTGGATATGAGCACTGGCGCGGTGCGGGTGCTCAAAATCGTGGCGGCCAATGACGTGGGGCGCGCGATCAATCCCAAGCTGCTCGCGGGGCAGGTCGAAGGCGGGATCGTGATGGGCCTGGGCAACTGCCTGACCGAGCAGTACATCATTGAAGACGGCGTGCCCTGGAGCACGCTCTTCGCCCGCTACAAGATTCCGAGCATCAAGCACACGCCGGAGATCGTCTCGCACATTGTCGAGGACGCGGTCAGTAGCGGGCCGTATGGCGCGAAGGGCGTCGGCGAGATCGTGTCGATCAACACGTCGCCGGCCATCGCCAACGCGATCTATAACGCGACGGGCGTGCGGGTGTTCCGTAATCCGGTCGACCAGGATGTGCTGCTACGTGCGATCCGTGCCGGCGAGGTGGAAGTCCATACGACGTGGCAGGACGTGAAATAACACGCGTCTTGCCTGGATGTCAGGAAGCTGAAGGGGGGCGTCATCCCGTGCGGGGTGACGCCCCTTGTTTATACGTGTACCGAAGGCTTCACGGCGTCGTTTCCAGCCCGTAACCGAACGGGAACAACGGTTGCCCGGTGCCCGCGCCGCGCGGGAGCTGGTCAACCGAACGCGGCCAGGTGTAAGGCAGCTTGCCTGTGAACGGACGCGCCCCGAACAGCACGTCCGCGATCCCCTGGCCCTCGGTGCCGGGCAACCACGCGGCGACCAGCGCGTTCCAGTCCGGTAGATATCTGGTGACGATCAGCGGGCGACCGGATATCAGCACCACGACCACGTTTTCGCAGCGCTCGCGCAGCCGCGCCAGCGCGACCGTATCCGACGTCGAAAGCTCAAGGCGCGGGTCGTCGCCGAACCATTCGGCGTAGGGTAATTCGCCCACCACGCCGATACACGTGCTGGCGGTTACGTCTTCGTCCAGATCGTTAAAGCGTGCGCCCTGGTCGTACACGACCGCGGCGGGATCGTTGACCGTCGCGCGGATCGCTTCAAGGATGGTTGTGCCCAGGGTGGTGTCGCCTGGGCCGCCCCGCCAGCTAATCGACCAGCCGCCCAACTGAATGCCGAGATTGTTGGCGGCACTTCCGGCGACCAGGATCAGGTCGTTGTCCGGGTCCAGCGGCAGCACGTTGCCTTCATTCTTGAGCAGGACGGCGGACTTTGCGGCGGCTTCACGCGCCAGGTCGCGGTGCGTTTGCGAGCCGACGCTGGCAAGTAACGCGCCGTCACCAAAGGGGCGCTCGAACAGCCCCAGCTTGAATTTCACGGTCAGGATGCGGCGCACGGCATCATCGATGCGCTCGACCGGCACATCGCCGTTTTCGACTGCTTCCGTCAGCGTCTGGATGAAACGCTGGTAGTTTTGCGGGACCATGTTCATATCCACGCCGGCGTTGATCGCCTGGACCACCGCGTCGTAGTAGTCCGGCGCGACGTAATCGATCCCGCCCCAGTCGGAGACGATGAAGCCCTCGAAGCCCAGTTCGCCCTTGAGTACGTCGGTCAGCAGGTAGCGGTGTCCGTGCAGGTTCTCGCCGTTCCAGCTTGAGAACGAGACCATGATACACTGCGCGCCCGCATCGATCGCGGCTGCGTAGGGGGGCAGGTGGACTGCCCGCAGCGTAGCCTCGTCGACCTGCGTGTCGCCGCGATCCAGGAAGCGCAGGTCCACCGTGCCGGTGCGCCAGGCTGTGCCGCCGTCCCCGACGAAGTGCTTCGGCGTGCCGAGCACGGTCAGCGGATCGCTGAGATCGTCACCCTGCAACCCGCGCAGATAGGCGGTTCCCAGCAACGTGACGAGCGCGGTGTCTTCACTGTAGCCTTCGTACGTGCGCCCCCAGCGGATATCTTGCGGGACGGTCACGGCGGGGGCGTAGTTCCAGTAGATGCCGGTCGCGATCATTTCCAGCGCGGTGGCGCGCCCGATCCGCTGTACGAGGTCGGGGTCACGTGTCGCACCCAGGCCGATATTGTGCGGGAAGATCGTCGCGCCAAAGACGTTATTGTGCCCGTGCACGGCATCTACGCCGTAAAGCAGCGGGATCGCTAAGCGCGTTTCCAGCGCGTACTCCTGGAAGCCGTTGACCATTGCCAGCCACGCGCTGGCATTGTTTTCTCTGGGGGCCGCGCCACCGCCGCTGAGCAGCCCGCCGATCTGCAGCGCGGTGATGTCCGCTTCCTGGATGCTGTTCTTCTCGACCAGTGTCATCTGCCCGATCTTCTCACCGAGCGTCATCCGCGCCAGCAGGTCCTCGACACGTTCCGCTACCGGGCGCTCAGGGTCTTTGTAAGCGGCGTCAGCCGGGATCGGGACCGGTGTGGGCGTCGGCTCCGGCAAGGCAGGCTGCGGGATGTCGCTTTGCCCGATCTCGAAGAAGATCAGGGTGCCGAATACGCTGGGGTCCAGGTAGGATCGGTCGTTCTGGTCGAAGATCGACCAGATTAGCTTGGTGTCACGGTTGGCGGTCGATGCGCCGTTCAGGTGTACCTGGAAGCCCAACACGCCGCCGTGCTCCGGCTCAATCGACCAGACGTCGTTTTCCAGCGGCATCGCGACCTCGGCCACCCAGCCGGTCGCCGTCTCGACCACGACCGCCCGGGCATCGACGGTCGTCCCACGCATGCCGGATATCACGATCTCGTCGGGACTGCGGTCTTTGTTCAACGCGGGGATGGTGACCTGCGCCACGCCATCACGATATCCGATCAGGTCCAGGTTGCCGGTCGCGTTGATATAGAATTCGACCGAGTCCTCGTTCCAATATTCATCACCGTGCGCGCCGGATATGATGTTATCGTCGATCACGTCGGCCATGAAATACAGGTAATCGGCGTCCGCAGCCCCGGCGAACGTGACCGCCGGTTCGCCGGTTGAGAGGGCAGCCCCTTCGGGCATGGTCACGGTCGGCACGCCGTCCCAGTCGCTCAGATCGCCGTCGAGTGCGATCGCGACGGGGAACGGCGCGTAGTACGTCTCGCGCGGGACACCGTCAGGCGCGAGTTGGTCATCCTGTGCGTGGGATAGCAGTGTCGTCGCGCCCAGCACGAGCGCGAACAGAAGTCCCAGCGCGGCCAGTGTGCTTAATGATTTTCGCATGAACCGTCCTCCTCAATCGCCAAGCAGTTTATGTGTGCTGATGTTTGGGAGCGCTCCCATACACTTAGCATAAAATGAGCAGGGCACTGTAGTCAAGCATGTTGCTGGCCGCTAGGGGGGCCGGATGGGCGTTATTGCGGGTCGAGTGCCCCGGATGCGTACAGCGCGAGCAGTGTGGCGGCGATGGCGGCAGTCTCCGCGCGCAGGATGCGCGGCCCAAGCGTGACGGGAAGGGCGTTATGTGTGCGCGCCTGTTCGATCTCATCCGGCGAAAACCCACCTTCCGGCCCGATGATGATCGCCAGGCGTTCTGGCGCGCGGTGGGCAGCGAAGGCATCTCCGAGCGTTAGCGCGTGTTCGTCTTCCCACGGGATCAGCACCAGATCGAACTGATCGCGCTGCGCCAGCGCAGCGGAGAACGTCAGCGGGGCGGCCAGTTCGGGGATACGCCCGCGGCGTGATTGTTCCGCCGCTTCGGTGAGGATGCGCTCCCACCGCTCGCGTTTCTTCGCGTTGATGCTGTCCGGCGGCACGATCGTTCGTTGTGTCTCCAGGGGCACGAACCGCGTCACGCCGATCTCGGTGCACTTCTGTAACACCCATTCGAAGTTATCTTTCTTGAGCAGCGCCTGGAACAGCGTCAGCGCAACGGGCGGCTCGCCCCGCGCGGGCGACTTATCGGCGATGGTCGCGGTGATCGTTTTGGCGGCGGTGTCTTCCAGCGTGACGGTGTATTCCCATCCCGCGTTGTCCAGCACCACGACATGATCGCCGGGATGCATGCGTAACACGTTGCGAATCTGGTGCGCGACCGCGTCCTGTAGCGTGACGTGTGTTGCCCCGATCCACTCCGGCGGCACAAAAAAGCGGTGCATGGGCGTACCTCTTAGGGCTGGCCGTGTTTGCGGATAACGTACACCAGTTCATTCTCGAAGGCGATCTCGTCTGCGATCGTCCAGGGCTGGTCGGACAGCAGTTCGTGGACCTGGGCGCGGTAGGCGTCGATCACACCGTGACCTGACCGGCTGCGTGTGGGCGACGACAAGGCGATCCACGTCACATCGAGCGCATCCAGCAGCGGCAGCACGATGCCTTTGCGCCGTTTTTCCATCCGGTGCAGCTCTTTCAGCAGCAGCGCCACGTTCCCCGATTCACGCGGGGGATCGACCAGCACATCCTGAACCACCGCCTGGCCGCTCATGCCCTGCAGGGTGAAGTAGTGGTTCAGTAGCGCGACACGCGGCGTGTGGATGTCGTAGGCGTAGAAGGTCACGCCGTCCGGCAGATGCATCCAGGGGAACATCAACGGGTTGAGGCCGCACGCGAGGTCGAGCACGGTCTGCGGCGCGCCGGTGACGGACCAGAGGCGCGGGTAAAACGTGTCGCGCAGTTCCAGGCGTTCGGCAGTTGAGTCATGGATGCGCAGCAGGTCGCGGCAAACCGCACGCACCCGCTGGGGATCGCCGGAGTCAAACGCAGCGGCCAGGTCACGCATGGCCCGTGCGTAGTCCGGATCGCCCAGGTACAACGCGACGACTTCGTGCAGTTTCTTCTTTGCAGCATGCAGCGCAGCCTTGCGATTAGGTTGGCGTGCGAACTCGGTCAGCAGGATGTCGCGGACGGTCGCGTCGGCTACGTCGATGGCGCGGTATTTCTTCGCGCCTTTGAGCGTCGCGATCAGGTCTTCGAGATCGTCGGGCGCGTGGTCTGATCTGGCGCTCATGTATCGCTCCGTTTGTCGACCAGGAACGCGAGTTCGGTGGCGAACTCGAAGCGGTTGTAGGTCCAGTGTTTACCCGCCAGCAGGTCGTTGAAGTGCGATTCGTAGTTCGCGCGCATGTTCTTGTCGAACCCGCCCAGGCTGCGCACCGGGAACGACACCAGCACATAGTCGGCGTGCAGCTCTTCGAGCAGCCGCAGCCCGGCGAAGCGATCGATCTGCTCCAGGCAGGGCAGCGTTTTGAGTATCAACGCCAATTGGGCACGTTCTGGCGGGACAAAGTTTGTCAGGTCGCGTGCTTCGGCATAACCGTCAATGCCCACCAGGCGCAGAAAACCGTTGATGAACGCGACCATGTCGTCGTAGATATCATAGGCGTAATAGGCTGCGTCTTCTGCCAGCGGCATCCAGGGGATCGTGAGCGGGTTAAGACCGCACGCGACATCGATCACGGACCGCACTGGCGCGATATCCGCCAGCGTGCGGGCGTAGAACTCGTCCAATATCGGCAGGCGCTCGCGTGTGGATGCATGGTTGCGGATAATCAGGCGGCTTGCTTTCTTGAGCTTGTCGGTTTCCGGCGGGTTGCCGGTGCGCTTGAGCGCTTCTAACCAGCGGTCGTAGTCCATCGCGCCGAGGTACGCGCCGCCGACCTGGTGCAGTTTGCTCTTGACCGCTTTCACCGCTTGGCGCGTCTTCTGCCCTTTGGCGATCTCGTCGGCGGCGATCCGGCGCACGATGTCATCACACACCCGCCCGTACTTGGGGCTGTTGCGCACGGCATCCACAACGCGGTTGAGCGTATCGTTGCCAGGGGCTTTTTTAGCCACGACGGTTCTCCCTTAAGTGCGTCATCAGCCGCGTCATAAAACGCAGATTGTGGATCGTGGCGAGCCGCAGATACAACGCATCGTTGATCTTGAACAGGTGATGCAGGTACCCCAGGGTATAGCGCTGGCACGTCGCGCAGTCGCACCCCGGTTCGAGCGGCAGGTTCGACTTGGTGTGTTTGTCGTCGCCCACGTACACGTACGCGAACCAGTCCCCGGACTGCCCGTTGATCGCGCCTGCTGCATCACTCGTGAAGACGTAGAGCCGCCCGTTGCGCGCGTCACGCGTGGGCATCGCACTATCGAACAGGGGATAGCCCATTTCCACGCAGGCGACAACATAGACCGGGTGCCCCACGCCCAGCGCATGGAGCGGATACTCGGGCGGGACTAATTCGCGCACCAGCCCCAACATGTCGACCAGCAGGTTGTTGTCGGCGTCCAGCGGCCAGCCGCCGTATCCAAAACCGTCGAAGCCGATATCGAGCAGTGCGTCCGCGCACTGCTGCCGCAGGTCCGGATCGCCGCCGCCCTGGATCACGGCAAACAGCAAGGGACGCGCGTCCCCCGACAGGTCTTTTTGCTCAACCAGCCGGTTGAATGTCTCTTTCGAGCGTCGCGCCCACGCGACCGTGCGTTCGACGGATTTACGCTGCTCGTCGAGCGGATCGTCGGCGTGCGTGCAATCGTCCAGGCACACCAGGATATCCGCGCCGTAACTCATTTGTAGCTGGATGCTTTTCTCCGGCGTGAGGTTGTATCTGCGTCCCTGTCCGTCAGGGGTAAAAACTGCGCCCTTATCGGTCAGGCTGCCGTGCTTCGGATTCTGCCGGATCAGCGAGTAGACTTGAAAGCCGCCAGAGTCGGTCATGATCGGGCGCTGCCAGCCGGACATGGCGTGCAGCCCGCCCAGCGCTTTGACCGTCGAGGAACCGGGATTCTGCATCAGGTGGTAGGTGTTCATCACCAGCGCGTCGACGCCGCACATTTCGAGGTCGGCGCTGTCCACCGCGCGCACGACGCCGCGCGTGGCGTCGGGCAGAAACGCGGGTAGCGGCAGATCACCATGCGGCAGGGCGAGTGTGGCACGGGATGCAGGCGCTGGAATCGTCATGCGTTGGTGTCCTCGTCATCATCACCGCCCGCGGCCCCCGGCAGCGCGACGTCCGCATCGTTGCCCGCGATCACGATCGTGTACTCGCCACGCAAATTGGTGCCGTCCAGGCGTGCGATCAATTCGGTGATGGTGCCGCGCTCGACGGTTTCGAACATCTTGGTCAGGTCGTTCGTCACGGCGGCGGGCCGGTCGCCGTAGATGTCGAGTGCGTCGCGCAGGAACTTGATCAGGCGATACGGGCTTTCGTAGAAAACCAGCGTGTGCGGCGATTCGGCATCCACCGCCAGGAAACGGCGGCGCGGGCCGCCCTTGCGCGGCGGGAAGCCCCGGAACGTGAACGCGTGCGTTGGCAGCCCGGACAGCACAACCGCCATGATCAGAGCGCTGGGCCCGGGGATCATCGTGACCGCGACCCCGGTCCGGATCGCGTCGCGCACCAGCGTAAAGCCCGGATCGGAGATGCCCGGCGTGCCGGCATTCGTCACCAGCGCGACTGCCTGGTCAGCTTGAAGCGCCTCGATGATGCGCGGCCCGGCGCGGTGTTCGTTATGTTCGTGAAACGCGATCTGCGGTTTGTCAATCTCGAAGTGTTTGAGCAGCAGGCCGGTTTTGCGCGTGTCTTCGCTGGCGATCAGGTCCACCGCGCGCAAGGTCTCCAATGCGCGCAGCGTGATATCGCCCAGGTTTCCTATCGGCGTTGCGACAAGGTACAGCATGTTGGGTCCTGGAGAGTCTCAGGCGCGCTCCGGCAGGGCACGTCCCGGGCTTGCGGGTGTGCTACACGCTCAACTTGAACGGGTTGAAGTCGGTGTCGCGGTCATAGTAGTCTTCGTTCTCGGCGGCTTTGAGCAACCCCACCACCCGGTAGGTAAAGGGTGTCAGGCTGGCTTCAAACCCGACCTTGAGAATGTAGTTGGTCACGATCAGCGAGAGCATGATCTCAGGCGGGAAGACGCCTAACAGCGTCGCGATGACCATGAAGACGGTCGTGTCGACGGCCTGCCCGGCCAGCGTGCTGCCGATCGTGCGCGTCCAGAGCCAGCGCCCCTCGGTCCACACCTTCATCTTCGCCAGCACGTAGCTGTTCGTGAACTCGCCCATGAAGTAGGCGACCAGGCTGGCGACGATCAGCCCGCTGATGCCACCCAGGATCGCGTTATAGGCGTCCTGCCCGGCGTAGTTCTGCCATTCAGCCTCGCCGGGCATCACGCCGGCAAGCCAGACAAACACCCCCAGCAGGACGTTTGCGCCGAAGCCTGCCCAGATCACGCGGCGCGAACGCTTGTAGCCGTAGACCTCGGTCAGCACATCCCCGAAGATGTAGCTGATCGGGAAGACGAGCGTCCCGGCATCAAACGCCAGCGCGATCGGGCCGAGCGCCATCTTGAGATCAACGATCTTGGCGCTGCTCAGCAGGTTGCTGATCAACAGCACGGTGACGAACAGGGCCATCACCAGATCGTAGTAACGGTAAGCTTGTCTTGTTTCTGTGTTCATGGATGTCATTGTAACAGCAAATCCCGTGCTTTTAAACGGCTTGTTTGTGATCGGGCACAAAAACAGGGCGCGGTGAACGTCCTGTTCTCGTGCGCCCCGCCATCCGCCGGATGGTACGGTTATACTTGCCGTGGCCCGATCTGGCAAGGTTTTGTTGTGGTGCCGGGCACCGGTTTGTTGCTTGGGGAGGTCGATCCCCGGCGCTTAGATCACGCGTACCGGCGTGCCAACCTCGGCCCAGTTGAAGAACCATTGTGCCTCTTCGACGGGCAGATTGACGCAGCCGTGACTCATCGGGCGGCCAAAGCTGTTGTGCCAGTACGTCCCGTGAATCCCGTAACCCTGGTAGAAGTACATCGTGTAGGGCACGTCCGGCAGGAAGTAATCCGGCCCGCGCATGTCGGTTTTTTCGTACTTGCGGTAGATCTTGTAGTCGCCCAGCACAGTTGGGGTGTCCGGCAGGCCGGTTGAGGTCAGGTACGAGCGCACCAACTGCCCGTTCTCGTAGGCATAGATCCGCTGTTTCTGCGTGGAGACGACGATCGCTTTGCCGGAAGTCGTCGGCGGGGCGGGCGCCGTCGCAGCGTCGGGTACGTAGATTCCCCCCGCCGGGATCGTCAGTTCCTGGCCCACGTAGAGCAGGTTCGGGTTGGCGATGTTGTTCAGTGCCACGATGTCGGCCATATCCACGCCGTACAGCCGCGCGATCAGGGCCAGTTCTTGCCCCGGCTCGACCACGTGCACCGTTGTCTCGCCGCTATAGGCGACCGCGGGATCGGAGACAGTCGGCGCGACGTCCACCATGCTCAGCTCCATTTGCCCGTCCGCAATCTCGCCGTTCAGGTTCTCGTACAGCCGGTTCAGGATCTCAGGTATTTGCATCACCCGCCCGGACTGGTCCGTTGTGGCAGCCGTGTTGACCTGCTCGCTCAGGCTAACCAGCGCGTCCTGGGTATGGTTCAGGTCGACGGTATACCAGGGTTGTACGGCGGTTCCCGGTGCGGCGTCGCTGGCAAGCTGCGCCGTCAGTGCCGGGTCCACCTGGATGCCCATTTCCGCCATTGAGAGCGTCCATTGGCGGTCCCTATCGGTCAACACGAGGGGACGGGCAGCCAGATTCTGCGCGGCGATCAACTGCGTCGCGCTGGCAATGCTTTCACCGCCCAGCGGGATGCCGGCCACCGTGATGCCGTCCGCGATATCGGGCTGTGGTGCTGCTGCCGGGTTCGAGGTTCCAGGACCGTACAGCAGCAGTGCGGCAAGTGCCACCATGATCAAGACGATGACGCTGCCGGACGTGAGTATCCCCGCGGCGATGATGTACGTTGAGCGCAACGGCGACCTCGCCGCCCTGCGCGGGCGCTGCGGGCGCGGTTGTTGCGCGCGTGGGGGTGGTGTGCTCATGGTGCGGTGCTGTGTGTGCTGCATTGGATTAACCGTTGATCCTCTCGTCCGATCGATGCAGTGTGTATTGTACTAAACCTGCTGCCATGCGAACGGGCGCGCGGCACACGCCTGGATGACGCTTTCCCTGCGGGGCGCGTCAGGAAGGCGTTTGTCCCTGCTTTCACGCGTGCGGCGAGGCGGGGCAGCGGCACGCGAAAACACAAGTGCCCTGCGTTGTGCAAGGCACCTGAAACGTTTTGCAGCTTGCGGCTGGTGACGCGGCTAGACGATGCGCTCGCGGATCGCGGCGCTGGCGTAGTCCAGCACCGAGACCACGATCGCGATCGCCAGCACCGCGACACCGGCTTCTTTGTACCGCAGCAGGTTGATCTGCTGCTGCAGCAGGAAACCGATACCACCGCCGCCGACGAAACCGATGATCGTCGACATGCGCACGTTGATATCCCAACGGTACATGGTAAACGCGATGTACGGCGGGACGATTTGCGGCACGACGGCGTAGATGATCGTCTGCAGGCGGTTCGCGCCGGTGGACTGGATCGCTTCAATCGGCCCGGCGTCGATGTTCTCGACCTGTTCGGAGTACAGCTTGCCGAGCGCGGCGATTGAGTGCAGCGTCAGCGCCAGCACACCCGCAAAGGGCCCCACACCGACCCAGATCACGAACACGATGCCCATGATCAGCGGTTCGATCGAGCGCAGCGTGTTGAGCGTGGTCCGCGACGTATTGTAGATCGTCATGCCCAGCGGGAAGGTGGTCTCCGTGCCAGCCAGCCCGCCAGCAAGACCGCCCAGCACAGCCCCAATCAGGGCGGACTTGGCGATATACTCTTCGACCGTAAACAGCCCCAAGACCTGCACGGTCCCGGCGGGAAGACGTTGATCGACCACGGCGCGGATCAGATCGATCGCTACCGCCGTGCCCACGAACGCGGCAATAGCGCCAGCAGCAAACAAGATGTTGCGCAGGCTGGCGTCTGCAGCCGAGCGCCGCGCTTTGATCTTGGGTTGGCGCAGAATGCCGAGCGTTTCGAACAGCTCCACAACGATCTGGCCGCCCAACACCGCAGCCACGATTGGTGTCAGCAGGCCCAGCAGCACGGCTTGCATCCCGATGTAGCCCGTGATCGCCAGCAGGATGCCCCCGGCAAGAAAGCCCAGGATCGCGCCCAGGATATTGCTCAGCGGCGATATGACGTGGCGCAGTGGGCGCGCGGCCAGAGTCGAGCCGAGCGATGACAACCACAGTCCGGCGCCGACAGCCGCGATGACGCCGATCGTGAGCTCGATCAGCCCGCCCAGCGTGTCGACGAAGTTGCCGAGGTAGTTCAGCACCCCGGCTTGGAGTTCCTCGCCGAGCCAGAGGCCGATGCCACCCAGAGCGCCCAATACGAATACCAGCACGAAGACCAGCAACAGGTTGATCGCGATCGCGCGGATGCGAGCTGCCGTGAGCGAAAGGTCGAGCCGTCCGAAAGCCAGCGATACGCCAACGAACGCGCCGATGACCGCCGGGATCGCGACCAGCCCTTGCCACAAGCCCTTACCCAACTCAACGCCGTAGTTGCCAACCGGGCTGACCAGGAAATTGCCGAGCACAGCGCCCACCGGTAACAAAATGAAACCGATCAGTACAATGCCCAGTTGCAGGCTGACTTGGCGCATCAGGTTACGCGCGGCGATGAAGCTCAACGCCACCGCGACCGGTAGCGCCAGCGTGGTCGCCATCAGGGCCAGGAAGATCGTTTCGATCATCTTGTCGATCACGGTCTCGGTGGTTCTGCTCAGGCGCGGCCAGCCGGACGGGACCAGCGTCTGCACCACGATTTCGTGCGTTTGATCGCCCAGGCCGCGCCCGCGTGGCACTTTCAGGTTAACTTTGAATTGGCCTGCGCTGTCAATATCAAACGCGGTTTCTTCGCTGACTTGGGCATCAGCGGTCGCAGCAAGCGCCAGCTTGAACGGCATCTTCTGCCCGGAGGGTTGGACAAGCTGAAAGCGTGCGATCGCGTTTTCAGGGAAGTTGTAGCCTTCAGCCGTGATGATGTCGTCCGGGTCCGCGCAGGGCGGGTCAAACACGACATAGGCGTCGCCGTCCGCCGCATCGACCTGCGCGTCAGGGAGTTCACCTTCCGGGCAGCCGACGCGATACGACAGGGTGATCGTTTTCTCGGCGCGATCGCGCGTAAAAATATTCGGCGATAGCAGTTCACGCATGGCGCGGCTAACCGATGCCTGCCGCGTTTGATCCTGAACCTCGTCCAGGCTGATCTCGGTCGTGTTCCAACCGTAGGCGTAGATCACAACGCCCACCGCAACCGCCAGCACAAGCAACAGGGTGCGCAATGCCGAGCGAGCCGAAGGGATAGAGTCATTCATGGGGCTGATCCTTTATGAAATCTCGACTCGCACAGCGTCTTCGCCGTAAATGTCTTTGAAGCGTTTTTCATCGATATCGTCTGGATCGCCGTCAAATTCCATACGACCATCTTTCAGCGCGATAATGCGGTCGGCGTACGTACGGGCCAGGCTCAGAAAATGCAGGCTGCACAGGATCGTGATGCCGTCGTCTTTGTTGAGCAGCTCCAGGTATTTCATGACCGAATGCGACGTCGCCGGGTCCAGGCTGGCGACCGGTTCGTCAGCGAGCATCAATTCCGGTTCCTGCATCAGGGCGCGCGCAATGCCGACGCGCTGTTGCTGCCCGCCGCTGAGCTGGTCAGCGCGGACATACGCCTTCTCGCGGATACCGACGCGCGCCAGTTTTTCGAGTGCCTTTTGCTTGTCGGCAGCCGGAAAGTGATTGATGAAGCTGAGCAGGGGGTTGGTATACCCTAGGCGACCTGCCAGCACGTTGGTCAGCACGGGCGCGCGCCGGACGAGGTTGAACTGCTGGAAGATCATCCCGATGCGCCGCCGGATCAGGCGTAGTTCTTCGTCGGTGGCGTCGGTGATGTCCACGCCGTTCCATTCGATGCGCCCTGCGGTGGGTTCGATCAGCCGGTTGATGCAGCGTAACAGCGTCGATTTGCCGGAACCGCTGAGGCCGATGATCACCAGAAACTGCCCGTCGGGGACCTCAAAGGATACGTCTTCCAACGCGCGTACACCGGTATCGTAGACTTTGGTAAGGTGTTCGATCTTAAGCATTGTGTCCCTGTTAGTGTACAACCGGGCAGAGGAGAATCTCGCTCTGCCCGGTATTTGAACGATCAAGTATCCTGGGATTACTCGCCAAAGATATCCTGTTCGGTCAGCCCCAGGATTTCGAACTGGAGGCGCACCGGGTTGAAGGCGCTGTCGTCCATTTCAGCGATACCGTTCCAGCTATAGGCTGCGTAGAGTGCAGTCGCGTTCCACGCTTCTTCATCTGCCGATAACTCGAACAGGGCGGCCATGATTTCATCACGGATTTCCTGCGGGAATTCCGGGCCGAAGCTCAGCGTGTCATTCGGGATCGGTTCGCTGATCGCCAGGATGCGGACCTGGTCTACGACGTCCGGTGCGGTTTCGCGCACGGCACGACGCGCATCGCGAATGTTCACTTCACCGACGTACAGCTCGCCGTCTTCGCCAATGTACGACTCGTCGATCGACAGATCGAACGGTTCAGGGATATCACCGTCCTGCCATGCCGCACCGGGCAGCACCGGCGGGGTGTAATACGTCGTGCCGAAGTCTACTTCACCGTTGTAGACAGCCAACACAGTCTGGTTGTGCCCGCCCGTCTGGACTTCCTCACCGGGGGTGATCCCTTTTGCCTGCAATTCAACCGACGGGACGATGTAGCCCGAGGTCGACCCCGGATCGCCGTAGCCCCAGGTCTTGCCGTCCAGGTCGCCCAGGACGTAGATATCGCTGTCACGCCGGACGAGGTACTGCGCCCAGTACACAGCCGAGCCGAAACGCACAGCGGCGGCTTCCACTTCGACACCGCAGCGGTTGTTCGCAATCACGTAACCGGCGGCAGGGATGAAGCCCATTGTGCTGCCAGGCGCGGCGCACATGGCCTCGATGGTGGCGGCGTAGGATGTCGGCACGAAGACTTCAAATTCAGTAGACCGCAATCAAGCGGTAGCCGGAACGATGATTTCTAACGAAA
>CAYRNY010000011.1:144713-180208 GCA_964425755.1 uncultured Anaerolineaceae bacterium | reverse complement strand
CCCGGTCCACTTTGGCCGGCGCTGCCTGGTACATTATCGCCCGGCTAGTGACAACTCGGATTGGAGTATCGGGAGGCTGTGTCCAATATCTGTAAGCAGCCTGAACAAAAGACAATGCAAAATAGCTGGCAGCAAGCCTCCAACATCCTACACGCCTTTAAGGTAAAAAATGTATCTCAAGAACCTGTTTTGCTTGTTGATGATATGGTTGATTCCAAATGGACATTAACTGTAATTGGCCAATTGCTGATAGAACACGGTTGCCTTGAAGTACATCCATTTGCGCTGGCCAAAGCAGGCGCAGGCTGATCTCATGTTGGTTCTGTCCAAACTTTGATATCAAGAACATGTGAAGGTTTGACTGTTCGCACAGAAGTTTTTCTTGGTACATCTTGAAGTAGATTGCAAGCATTTCTAACCTTCGACACAAGAAACGGTAATTTTGCCATCCAGCTTGGTAATTTTCCCTCCCCAAAACGGTAAAATTCCGCATTTTGAACGATCCCCGTTTGATACACTGAGTACATGAATTTGTACCCAGGAGTATCGCTTTGAGCACACGCGCCAAAAGCGAACAAACTCCAAAACGAAACAAAAGCCGAAAAACCGTAAAATTGCGCTTGAAGATTGTCAGATTTACATACGCAAAACCGTAATCCTACAGTCTCTGAGCAAGGTGAGTTTGCTACACTGAGTGCATGTGCCCACACGTAGGAGTATCACTGTGAGTAATCGAGACGAAGAGCACGACAAATCGCAAGACGATGATTTGTATGCCAGTGAAAGTATTGATGCATCAACTCCACGTGAGGTTGTTGAGCGACTGCATCCCAGCTTGAAAGAAAGTTTTGTGCCACTTCCACCGAAGGGGACTCGCTTAACTCCTCAACAATTGGAGGCCGTGTTCGCAGGTGATCTGCGTGCGTTGCGAGATTTAGCGAGATTGGCTTACAAATCCGGTGAAGATGCGCCAGAAAAGTGGCATCGAATTGGTTGCTCATAACGAGCAATCAGCATATACTAGGAGGTACACATGCAAGTGTATAGGATTAGTGCGTACATGACATCGCCGCCACCCGATTCCAACGAACTAACCCCGAAAGCTCAAGAAATTCTCGACGCATTGCGCGAGGCTAACGACTGGATCAACCGATCCGCCATTGCCAAACGTGTTGGGAAATCTGCGCTGAACAAGTGGGATTTGGTTTTGTTGGAGCGGTTGGCCGAAGATGGCATGATCGAGACAAAACAGATTCCGCGTCATGGTCCGATAGGGTATGAATGGCGATACCGTGCCGTTCAGCCTGACCAGGATGCGGAGCAGGATCAATGACCCAAACACGTTGTTTGATCTGGTGTGCTGTTTCGTCCCGCGCCCAGAACAAACCAGACAAAATCAGCCTTCCCCAACAAGAAGCTGACTCGCGCGAGTTAGCCCAGAAAGAGGGTTGGCGTGTAGTGGATGTGATGAGTGTGCCGGGACATAGTCGACGTTACATTGACTTTCACGAACTGGCTTCAGATGCCGCTCAGAAAGGCATTGATGCATTTCATCAGCTTACCCGGCATTGGGAAGCACGAGATTTCGATGTGATGATTGTGTTGGATGGCAATCGTTTTGCACGAACTCAAGCACTTCATGCTTACATCACCGAGCAGACAATCGGCATTGGCGCACGCATCTATTCACTGATGGACGGTTGGATCGACAAACAGAACTATCGCATGTGGATTGCGATGAATGGCTACAAATCTGCTGGCGAAATTGACCGGTTTGTAGCCGAGCGTGACAAAGCGATGACTGCACGAGCCGAGCGCGGACTTCCAATTTCAAGTCGCATCCCGATTTCCCATAAGATAATTCGCGACGCCAAGACGGGAAAAGCTATCCGGCTTGAAATAGATGAAAGCAAACGCCGCTTATGGGACGATTTGGCTACAGTTGTTCTCGAAGGCATTGCCTGGGATACTATCGAAGTTGAGCTGTTCAACCGCTACGGACATGTCAATGACCAGGGTGAGAAATACTACCCGAACTTCATGTATCGTTTGATCATGAAACCCATCTTTTGGGGACACATGGCCCGGCACCATAACAGCGCAGGCAGCAAAAACGGCTACAAGTATGGACGTTGGATATACGATGAAAGCGAACCCGGACCGGATGGGGCAATGATCTTCCGCAACACGCATCCTCCGGTATGGGATGGTGAGCTTGCAGATCGTGTTCGTCAGGAGATTGATCGCCGACGTCAACACATGCGAGGAAAAGCCGTACCGAATTATACCCATCGCTTGAGTGGCATTGCGATTTGCGGTGAATGTGGTCATTTTATGGCGACCAAGATCGACAAGGGAAAATATCGTTCGTTACGCTGCCCAGCGTCAAAAGGCAGACCGCGATTGCCCAAATGCAATAATCGAGGTGTGTTGAGCGAGCGCAAGATCATAGCTCGCATCGATGAGTACTTGCGGCAGATGCTACGCGAAAACACTACCAACATTTTCGAGGATGCCAATCCGGATTCGCCGCGTTTTCAGGAACGAATTACCGCGTTGGCGGCGGAAATTGAAGCACTTGAGGACCAAGCTCGCGCGCTGATTCGCAGGCAGCTAGCTGCTACTGAGGATATTCAGAAGCTGTATGATGAGGAGTTGCAGAAAATAGGGATACAACTAAAAAATATGAAAGATGGATTGAGTCGTTTGCAGGGAGAGTCACTTGCTGCACAGCAAACCACTGCCGTACAACAAGCAACTCTCGAAGAATTGGCCGACCTGACGCTTGAGAAATTCTGGCTCCAGGAAAGCCGTGTGATCAATCAGATGCTACACCGTATTATGGGCAATCGCCGACTTGTTATCCTCAACAAAGAGGTGATAGGTGTAGCTGTATCTCACCGCACACAACGGCGGCGCAACTAGCGAACTACCACCCGCGCTTGCCAAGAATTATCTGGTCTGGACCTACACCGATGCCGACCATCGGCTCGCCCAGGTTGCGGCTGACTTCGGCGATGATCTGCGGGTCGTTGTAGTGTGTCGTCGCCTCGACGATCGCTTTCGCGCGCCGGGCGGGGTCGCCACTCTTGAAGATGCCCGATCCCACAAACACGCCGTCTACGCCAAGCTGCATCATCAGCGCGGCGTCCGCCGGGGTCGCGATTCCGCCTGCTGCGAAGTTCACGACCGGCAGCCAGCCCAGTTCGGCGGTTTCCTTCACCAGCGCGTAGGGCGCGCCGATGGACTTGGCGTAGGTCATCATTTCGTCTTCGCGCATCGTGGCCAGGCGGCGAATCTCGCCCAGCACGGCGCGCGCGTGGCGCACGGCCTCGACCACGTCGCCCGTCCCGGCCTCGCCCTTGGTGCGGATCATCGCGGCACCCTCACCGATACGCCGCAGTGCTTCGCCCAGGTTGCGGCAGCCGCACACGAACGGGACTTTGAACGCGTGCTTGTTGATGTGGTATTCCTCGTCAGCAGGCGTGAGCACTTCGCTCTCGTCGATGTAGTCCACGCCCAGCGCCTCGAGCACCTGCGCCTCGACGAAGTGCCCGATGCGCACCTTCGCCATCACGGGGATCGTGACCGCTTCCATGATGCGCTCGATCAGCCCGGGATCGCTCATGCGGGCTACGCCGCCGTTGGTGCGGATGTCCGCCGGGACGCGTTCGAGCGCCATCACGGCCACGGCCCCAGCTTCCTCGGCGATCTTGGCCTGTTCCGGCGTCACCACGTCCATGATCACGCCGCCTTTGAGCATTTGCGCCAGCCCGCGCTTCAGGGTTTCGGTGCCCTTCTGCGCGCCGTTGTTGCCCTGGTTTTCATTGTCTGCCATGAGATAGCTCCTTAAAAGATGTCACAAATGGGGCGCGTGCGCGCCGCAATAGTGTAAACGGTTAATGAGTTACGCACTACGTGCAAGCGTGTTTGTGCATGGTGCCTTCGTTTTACCGCGCTACAGGATCGGCGTGCGGCGCACCGACGGCGCGTAGGATTCCTGCCACGCGTGCCATGCCGCATTGAGCCGCTTGAATCCCTCAATAATACGCTTGGGGCGGTGCGTCGCGAAGTTGATACGGATGTACTGCCCGCCGCTGCCATCGGTGTGGAACAGCGATCCCACCGCATAGGCGACGCCGTGCTGTACGGCGGTGGTGTACAGTTCCGCAGCCGTCGGCCCATCGTCGGGCAGGCGCACCCACAGGTACAGCCCGCCGCGCGGCTCGTGCCACTCCGCGCCGGGCGGCAGGTAATCGTGCGCGGCCTGGCACGCGACCTCACACCGCGCGCGCAGCTCGCCCCGCACGCGGTTCAGGTGCCCGACGAGCAGCCCGTTGGCAAGATAAACCTGCATCGCGCGCTGGTTCAGGCCCGGCGTGCAGACGTCCGCTGCCTGCTTGAAGCGCACCAGCCGGTCGCGCAGCGCGCCGGACGCGATCAGGTAGCCGATGCGCGTGCCGGGCAGCAGAATCTTTGAAAAACCGCTCGCGTGGATCACGATGCCGTGTTCGTCCAGCGCTTTGAGCGGTGGCGGCGGGTTGTCGTGATAGCCCAATTCGTGATACACGGCGTCTTCCAGCACCGGGATGTTGTACGCTGCTGCCAGCGCCAGCAACTGCCGCCGCCGGTGCAGCGGCATGACCGATCCGGTCGGGTTGTGGTACGTGGGCGCGACGTAGATCAGGCCGGGGCGGTGCTCGTCGAGCACGCGTTCCAGCGTGTCGATGCGCATACCTTCGCTATCCACCGGCACGCCGACCGGGACCACACGCCGCACGTGCGCGATATCGAGCATCCCCAGGTAGGTCGGGTTGCCGGTGATCAACGCCTCGCCGTCGCTGAGCACCGTCTGCACCACGAGATCGAGCGCCTGCTGCGCCCCGCCCGTGATCAGCACGTCATCCGGCGGGCACTGGATGCCCAGCGAGGTGACGTACTCGGTCACACTCACGCGCAGCGGTGTGTAGCCCTCGGCGTCTTCGTAGGCCACCGCCGCCGCCTTGTCGCGGTCCAACACCGTGTTCAGCGCCTGGCGCAGCGCCTCGACCGGCAGGAACTCTTCCGGCGGGGTGCCGCCGTTGAACGCGATCACGCCCGGCTGTTGGGCCAGCCGCGTCATCTCGCGCAGGCTCATGTTGAGCGCGCCGGTGGGCGGCCAGTCCGGGATCGCGGGGCCGGTCTTGTGCGCCGGTGACGGGCCGGTGACGAACGTCCCGCGCCCCGGGTGCGCGGCGATCAAGCCTTCTTCGCGCAGCGTAGCATACGCGTTAACCACGCTGATCCGCCCGATGTTCAACTGCCGCGCCAGATCGCGCGTCGGGGGCAGCCGGTCGCCGGGGGCCATACGCCCGCTTTCGATCTGCAGCCGGAAGTGGCGGGCTAGCTGTTGGTAGATCGGTTCTACCGAGTCTTTGTGGATCGGAATGTTCATCGCGTCCTATCCCTTCACCCCGAATCCTAGCAGGACCATAGGGCCAGCAATAGGGCCAAGTAGCACCATTTGAACTGCATTGGTCATTTGGTTGTGTAAAAGCACTGGGGCCGGATCGCTGCAATGCTGCGCTTCAGGCGCGCCCGGTCGGGGCGAAACCACGCCGCTCGCGGATCACCTGCTCGTAGAGGTCTTCGTAGCGGTCGGCGACGCGGCCCCAGGTGAAGTGCTGCTCGACCAGGCTACGCCCGTTCTGGCGCAACTGCTGCCGCAGGTCCGCATCGCGCAGCGCGCGCAAGATGCCGCTGACCAGGTCGTCGTCGGTCTGCCCCAGGAGCACATGCCGTTCGTGGAGCACCGGGATCCCGTCGCAGCTTAGCGGCGTGGCGACGACGGGCACGCGCATCGCCATCGCTTGCAGCACCTTGTTTTTGATCCCCGCGCCCAGCCGCAGCGGGCTGACGAAGACCTGCGCGGTCTCGAAATACGGGCGCAAGTCGGGCACGCGGCCCGGAATGTCGACTGCATCCGAGGCAAACGCCTGCAGTTCGGGCGGGACGTTGCCCCCGACGATAACCAGCCGCGCCTGCGGCACCTGCCGCCGGACGCGCGGGAACAGGTCGCGCACCAGCCGCAACGCCGCGTCCAGATTCGGCTCGTAGTCGTAATTGCCGATGAACATCAACGCCGGTTCGTCGGGTTCGTAGCCGGTCGGGGTGAAGTAGTCGATATCGACGCCGTTCGGGATCACCACCAGCGGCAGATCGGCGTTCAGCTTGCGCAGCGCGTCGGCGTCGCGCTCCGTGAGCATGACACAGCGATCGTAGTCCTGGAACATCCAACTCTCGAAGCTACGCGCCATGCGCAGTTGCAGCCACTTGACGGTGCGGGGCACGATGCCACGCGTTTCCTGGAGCGCGCGTTCCATCCACAGCGTGAACGACTCGTAGGGCACGATCACGTTCGGCAGCGAGCGCACCAGGTGCCGGTATTCGTAAACCTGCACACCGCCGAACAGGTGCGCGACGTCGTAGGTATGCTGGCGCGTCGCGCTCTCGATCGCCGCCCACATCTCCGGTGACCAGCTTTGCAGGGCGCTGGTGGGGAAGCGTGCGGACCGGTCGCGCACGCGGTGCAGGTAATCACGCAGCGTGCGCTGCGGCTCGCGGATCAGCGTCACGTTGCGGAACAAGCGCTCGTAACGCGGCACGTCCGCGAGATCGGCGGGCTTGTCGTAGAACGCGATCAGGTCGATCTGCGCCTGGCGTTCGGATAGCTCGCGCACGATATAGTAGGGGATCAGCCGGTCGCCGCGATAGAGCGGGAACGGTGGACAGCGTGAGATGAGCAGGATTTGCATACTTGCACCGCCTGAAAACTACAAACTATCGCGCGCCCGCGTCACACCAGCGTTTCGATCAGGTCTGCGATCCGCTGCGCGTAGCCTGCCGCCGTGTAACGCTCCAACACGCGCATGCGGCCCGCGTTGCCCATGTGCCGCCGCAGGTCCGGATCGTCCAGCAGCGCCAGCACGCGTGTCGCCAGCGCAGCCGGATCATCTGGCGGGACGAGATAGCCCGTTTCACCGTCGATCACCGTTTCGGCGGGGCCGCCGTTGTCCATGCTCACGACGGGGCGGCCCATCGCCATGCTTTCCAGGTGCACCATGCCCAGCGACTCGAATCGTGACGGGCACACGATCACGTCCGCGGCGGCGATCACCTCGCGCGCGTCGAGCCAGAACCCGAGGTAAGTCAGCGTCTCGCGCAGCACGGGGTCGGCCCCGGCGCGTTCCAGCACGCGCCGCTTGTACGCCTCGTCCTTTGAGCCGCCGAACACGTTTTCCCCTGCCACCACGAAACGCACATCCGGCCTGCGGGCGTGAACCGCCAGGGCCATGTCCTGGAACACGTCATGCCCTTTGACGTGCTGGAAGCGCGCGATCATCGCGACCAACGGTACGTCCGGCCCGAGGTTAAGCTTCCGCCGCACCGGGGCACCACTGACGGCGTTCGGGCTGAACACGTCCGGATCGACGCCCGGCGTGATGACCCTGATCCGGTCCGGCGACATGAAATGTCCCGACCGCGCCAGCCACCGGTCGCGCACGGCCTGCGTGATCGCGATGATCTGCGTCACGCCGTCGCGGAAGAACCGGCGCTGCCAGGGCTTGGCCGGGAACCACCAGCCCATCGCGTTCCAGATCACGGGGATAGCGTTGATCCGCGCGGCCTGGACCGCGAACGGCAGCGAGTGATAATCGCTGTGGATCGCGTGGATGTCCAGCCGCTGTGCCAGCGCCGCGATCGCGCGGCTGGCCGGGAAGCGCGTCCACAACGCGGGCACGAACCATTCGCTCACGCCGCGATACGGGAGCGTGTGCACGGTCACGCCGTATTTGCGCGCCTCGTCCGGCAGCTTGCCCCCGCGCGGGCACAGCAGGTGCAGCGCGAACCGTGTCGGGTCCAGCGCGCCCATCAGGTTGAGCTGGACGCTTTCGCCGCCGCCGAGTCCGGTGTACGCCGAGATAAAGAGTACGTTTCGTTTCATAGTCACCAGGCGCGCCGGGCCACTAAAACGCGTAGCGCTCAGGGTCGAACCGGTCCAGGTGCTGCGCGATCCAATCGATGGTGTGGTTTAAGCCTGCTTCCAACGTGACCTGTGGCTGCCAGCCCATCAGGTCGCGTGCCAGCGTGTTGTCGCTGCGCAGCCGCAGCACTTCGCTGCTCTCAGGCCGGATGCGCTGCGCGTCTGTGACGATGCGCGCCGCGCGCCCGGTGCGTTCGTTGCACAGCCGGATCGCCAGCTCCGCCAGGTCACCGATGCTGATCGTTTGCCCTGTGCCCAGGTTCACCGGGCGGCCAACTGTCGCGCCGGTTTCCGCCGCGAGCAGGAACCCGCGCACCGTGTCGCTGACGTAGGACAGGTCGCGCGTGGGATGCAGCGCCCCAAGACGGACCTCGTCACGCGCCAGCGCCTGGCTGATGATGGTCGGGATCACGGCGCGGGCGCTTTGACGCGGGCCGTAGGTGTTGAACGGGCGCACGATGCGCACCGGCAGCGCGTAGGCGGCGTGAAAGCTCAGCGCCAGCGCGTCCTGCGCGACCTTCGACGCGGCATACGGTGACTGCGGGTTCAAGGGGTGTCCCTCGTCGATTGGCTCGCGCTGCGCGGTGCCGTAGACCTCGCTGGTCGAGGTCACCATGACGTGCGGCGTCCCGTGGTCGCGCGCGGCGGTCAGCACGTTGAGCGTGCCGTTCACGTTGACGTTGAGCACCTCGCGCGGGTGTTTGTACGAATACGGGATCGTGATCACCGCGCCGAGGTGGTAAATCTGGTCCACGCCCTGCGCGGCACGCTGCACCGCTTCGCTGTCTTGCAGGTCGCCGAAATACAGCTCGACGTGATCCAGCACATCCGGCGGCAGCAGGTGCAGATTGCCCGCGCGGTGCCCCGAATTGTAGCGCACAAATGCGCGGACTTCGGTGCCCTGCCGGACGAGCATCTCCACCAGGTGGCTGCCGATGAACCCGGCAGCGCCGGTCACGAGTGCGTGCTTGCCTGCCATGAATCACAATCCTTACGTGTATGCCGTTGTCCGATGGATCAAGCGCTTGGCGGCCATCGCGACCCGCGTCGGGACCAGCAGCGCCGCGAGCAGCCACGCCCGCAGCCGCCCGTGATATTTGCGCGTGTAGGCCAGCAGGTCGTCCCAGTAAACGCGCTGCGTCAGGCGCGGGACCTGGTCGAGACTCGCGTGCTCGTCGTGGATCAGCGTGGCCTCGGCGACGTAATGAATCGCCGCGCCGGTCGCGACGATCTGGCGGCACAGGTCGTCGTCGGTGAAGAACAGCTTCAGCCGCGTGTCGAACCCGCCGATCCGTTCCAGGATCGCGCGCCGCGCCATGATGCACGATCCCGGCGCGACCTCGACCGCCCGCGTGGACTCGCGGTCCCAGTCCGCGTACCACATCACCCGGCGCCGCCGGTCGCGCCAGCGCGGGAACAACATCCCGATGAAGGTGTAGCCGAGCACGTTGTCGAGATACGCCGGAAAGCGCGAGCAGTTGCGCTGTAACGTGCCGTCGGCGAACGTCATGCGCGCCGTCACCGCGCCCACCGCCGGGTGATCGTCCAGGTAGCGCACCAGCGTGCCAAGCGTGTCCGGCTGCACGATCGTATCCGGGTTGAGGATCAGCACGTATTTGCTGCGGGCTGCCGCGATACCCAGGTTATTGCCGCCGCTGAACCACCGGTTCGCGCCGGCCTCGATCAGCTCCACCGCCGGGAACTGCTCTCGCACCAACGCCGCGCTGCCATCATGCGAGGCGTTGTCCACGACGACGATCCGCTGCGCCAGGTCACCGGGTGTAGCTTCCAGCGCATGCAGGGCGCGCGCCAGTTCGTCGCGCGTGTTGTAATTGCAGATCACGGTCGTGAGCGTCATCAAGCCCCTATTTCGCAGCGCAGCCGGTCCAGGTGCCCGCGAGTATAGCGCAAAACCGCAGCAGCGCGAAGCGCGGGCTTGCGGCGCGGGCAAGGGCAGCCTGCCGGATCACACCGGGGCGCGGTGACTCTATGCGATGTCACCACGCCCCGGCACGCGAACGAAAGCGTTCCTGCCACCGGTCACGATCCCGGCGGGCCTGCCAGCCCCACAAGCAGCACGAGCCAGACACGCGCCCGCAGCGCGGCTCTTCAATCGGGTGCGGCGCTTAGTTCGTTGCGTATATCTTGCACTTCGCTCGTCACTTCGACCGGCTTCCTGGTCAGGCGAATCTTGCGGATGCGGCGATCATCGACGCGCAACACTTCCATCTGGATGTGATCGCCCTCGATCCGTTCGCCCTCGATCGGCACCTTGCCCAGCTTGCTGAAGACGTACCCGCCGAGCGTGTCGCTCTCATCGGTGGGCAGCTCGATATCCAGCAGGCGGTTGAGGTCGTCCAGGTCGATGCCTGCATCGAAGACGTATTCGTTTTCCCCCACCTTCTGGTAGACTTCCTCTTCGTCAAAGTCGTACTCGTCGCGGATCTCGCCGACGATCTCCTCGACCAAGTCTTCCAGCGTCACCAGGCCCGCCATGCCGCCGTATTCGTCCACCACCACCGCGAGGTGGATTTTGCGCTGTTGGAGGTCGGTCAGCAGGTCGCCCGCTTTTTTGGACTCCGGCACGAAATGCGCCGGGCGCAACAGGTCTTTGATGGGGCGGTCGGTCTGGCCGTCACGCCACACCTGTAACAGGTCTTTGGCGTACAGCAGGCCGCGAATATGGTCGATCGACTCTTCGTAAACTGGAATGCGCGAGTGCCCCGCCTCGACGATCGTATTCAACGCCTCGCTGATGGGCGTGTTGATCTCCAGCGCCACAACGTCAATCCGCGGGACCATCACCTCGCGTGCGAGCGTGTCGCCAAACTGGAAGATCGAGTAGATCATCTCTTTTTCGTCGTCTTCGATCGCGCCGCCTTCGGACCCGGCATCGACCAGCATCTTGATCTCTTCTTCGGTCACCAGCGCGATGCTGCTACGTCCCACTAACGGCATTGCCAGCCGGCTGCTAACCCACTGCGAGAGCTGCAGCACGGGCGCGAACAGCGTTGATATCACGTTGATCGGCCCCACCGCGTGGAGCGCGATCTGGTCGGCCAGGCCGAGCGCGATCCGCGAGGGTAGCAACTCGCCGAAGATCAGTGTGAACAACGCCGCGACCAGCAGCACGCCGCCATACGCGATGATGTCGGTGATCACGGTGCTGACGTGTTGGTCCAGCAGCACGTTGCGCACCGGCGGAACCAGCACGACCGCCGCCACCAGCGCGATCAAGAAGCGCAGCAACAGGTCGGTGACCTCTTGCGACGCCAGCAAGCGCGTCGCGTCTTCTGAGAGCGCCAGCGCCCGCCGCGCGCGGGCATGCCCTTCGTCGGCCAGCTCTTTGAGCTTCGATTTATGCGCGTTGATCAGAGCCACGTAGGCCATTTTGAACACGGCATTCAGCAGGATAAACCCGCCTAGCAACAGCAAGCCGGCTAAACTATCGTCCACGGATATTCACCTTTGGAGTTGCTTTCTGGAATGGGTGTCGTAGCAGAGTTAGAAAGGCAACGGACGCAACGCGCAGGTACGCAAAAGTGCACACCGCTTGCACCGCGTCCGGTCATGGCATGGCGAATTCTACACGAAGGAGGTTCAGAAGAGTCTTCAGTTACGGTACGCATCATACACCAATACAACTCATTACGACGTTTATAACGCCGCTGTGGGCGCATTGTACCATAAATGCATCGCGCGTCAAATAGGGTGTTGACGTGTTGACGCACGGTTGACGGCACCGCCAAAAGACCGTAGAATAACGGGCGTCGGGGCGCGCAACCGGTCCAATACGGCAGCGCCCCCCGTCCATCGTCACGTAAGTGGAAGGGTCATTCATGCGCACGGAGTTCACGCACGCATAAACCCGTACGGGGTTCCTCTATGCTGTGGCTGTGTCGCATGAGTGCTGACAGATCATAATACCTGCCTGCTGTCCGCAAGGCTATCACGGTAACGACGGCGTCGCTAGGGGTTCCCCGGGCGGCGTTCTTGTTGTTTCTGCAGATTTTTGCCCATCCGGGGCGCGGTGTTATGGCACGTTGGCACTAGATCGAAAGGGCCTTTCCAACCATGCTTGTTGTCTCCAATCTCTCCAAACGCTTCCCCGGCGCAGATGCGCCGCTGTTCGAAAACGTATCGTTTACCGTCAACGCGGGCGAACGTGTCGCGCTGGCTGGGCCGAACGGCTGCGGCAAGACCACGCTGATCCGCGTGCTGCTGGGTGACCTCGCGCCCGATGCTGGCGCGGTGCAGTTCACGCCGCCCGACCTGCGCATCGGCTACCTGCCGCAAGGACTCGCCGTGCCGGACACGACGCCGCTGCAGGATGTGCTCCAGCCGCGCGCGGTTGAGTTGCGCCGCACGGAGGCCGAGGTCGAGCGGCTGGCGGCGGCGCTGGCGACCGCGAACGGCGACCTGGACGCGCTCATGGCGCGCTATGACGCCGCGCTGGGGCGGCTTGAATACCTGAGCCAGCACGTCGAGACCACCGGCAGCGAGCGCATTCTCGCGGGCCTGGGCCTCGCGGATGTGCCACTCGCGACGCCGGTGGGCACGCTTTCCGGCGGGCAGAAGACGCGGCTGGGTCTCGCGGCGCTGCTGCTGGACGATCCGCAGTTGCTGGTGCTCGACGAGCCGACGAATCACCTCGACGTGAGCGCGCTCCAATGGCTGGAAGCGTGGCTGCAAGAGTTTCCTGGCGGGGTGCTGCTGGTCTCCCACGACCGCACGTTCCTTGACGAGACCGCGACGTGCATCGTGGCGCTGGACGACCAGGCCCGCACGGCGCGCGTGTTCGAGGGTAACTACAGCGCGTACGTGGCGGCGGTACAGTCCGAACTCGATAAACAATGGGCGCAGTGGCGCGACCAGCAGGTCGAGACCACACGGCTGCAAGCCGACATACAGCGCACGATGGCGCGCGCCGTGCGCAAGGAAAACGCGACCAAAAACGACCAGCAGCGCCGTTACGCCAAAAAGGTCGCGCAGAAAGCCAAAGCGAAGGAAACCCGGCTGCGTAAGTACCTCGAAGCTGCAGACCGCGTCGAGAAACCGCAGCAGCGCTGGGGACTCAAACTCGACTTCGGCGACCTGCCGGCCCCTGGGCAGGACGTGGTGTACCTGGAACACGTGAGTATCGGGTACGCCCCCGGCGCGCCGCTGCTGTACGACCTGACGCGGGCGCTGCGCGCGGGCGAGCGGGTCGCCGTGCTGGGGCCGAACGGGCACGGCAAAAGCACGCTGCTCAAAACCATCATTGGGGACCTGCCGCCCCTGGCCGGGCGCGTGCGGATCGGCAGCAGCGTGCAGATCGGATACCTGGCGCAGGAGCAGGAGCTTCTCGACCCAGACAGCACCGCACTGGAGACGATCCAGGTGCAGGCCCCGCTGAACCATACCGAGGCGCGTTCGTTTCTGCACTACTTCCTGTTCGCGGGGGATGACGTGTTCACGCCGGTCAACCGCCTGAGCTATGGCGAGCGTGCACGGCTGATGCTGGCGATGCTGGTGGCGCGCGGGGCGAACCTGCTCGTGCTGGACGAGCCGTTGAACCATCTCGACGTGCCCTCGCGCGAGAAGTTCGAGGAAGCGCTCGCGGCGTTCCAGGGCAGCGTGCTGGCGGTGGTGCATGACCGGTATTTTGTGGACAGGTTCGCTACCACCATCTGGCATATCGAAGACGGCACGCTGGAGGAGCGCGTCCGCACGCCGATCATGGATTGAGGTGATGAGGTGATTCTGTAGGGGCGGCATGCACCGCCCCTATATATCCCGATTTACCCATGCACCTGGGCTAACAGGTCGTCGCGTACCTGTTCGGGCGCTTTGGGCAGATGTTTGCCGAAGAACATCAGCACGACCTCCAGCGGCAGGTCTCGCACCCAGTCAGGGATCTCAGCGGGAACCTCGCCTTCCGCCGCGGCCTGCTGGGCCATCTGCTGGAACAGCGGCCCCAGGATCGACGCGCCGCGCGGGTCGGCGAACCACTCGCTGAGCGTGCTGTCGCGCGTCAGCGGCAGCGCCAGGTCGAGCGTGGACTCAAGCTGCACGGTCCGGCGCAGCGCGATATCGGCGGCGGAATGCCCGACAAGGATGTCGAACGCGCCGCTTTCGGTAACCCAGCGCCCGAAGCGCGGGTCGTAGTAGGCAAACGCGCGCGCGTCGAGGTCGAGCGTCACCGTCTTCGTTTCGCCTGCATCAAGCGCGACTTTGGCAAAGCCCTTGAGTTCCTTTTCCGGGCGCACGAGCGCGGACTCGTGGTCGTGCACGTACACCTGCACGGTCGCTTTCCCGGCGACTGCGCCGGTGTTCGTCACGTCCAGCGTGACGCGCAGCCCGTCGGTGTCCTTGAACCGCTCGCTGGAAACGCGCAGGTTGCTGAACTCAAACGTGGTGTAGCTCAAGCCGTAGCCGAAGGGAAACAACACGTCTTGGCGTTTGGCGTCGTAATAGCGGTAGCCGATGAACAGCCCCTCACCGTAAAGCACCGCGCCGTTCTCGCCGGGATAGTTGAGATAGGCGGGCGTGTCGTGCAGCGCCAGCGGGAACGTCTCCGCCAGCCGCCCGGACGGGTTGACATCCCCGAACAGCACATCCGCGATCGCGCCGCCGCCGGCCTGCCCCATCAACCACGCTTCCAGCACCGCCTGCGGCGCGTCGATCCAGTCCGCCATCGCCACAGCCGAACCGTTGTTGAGAATCACGACGCTGCGCGGCTGCGCGGCACACACGGCTTTGATCAGCGCGACCTGCTGCGCGGTCAGGTCGATGTCGTCGCGGTCCCAGCCTTCGTTTTCTTTGGACTCCGGCAGCGCGATGTATAGCAGCGCGACATCGGCTCCCTGCGCCACCGCGACGGCTTCATCGATCCGCGCCTGGTCTACCCCGCTTTCGACCCCGTCCCCGGCAGCGTAGGTCACTGTGACGCCGTCCCCGGCGCGTTTGCGCAGCTCGTCGAAAGGCACGTCCACGCGCGTGGGCGTGATGTGCGAGCTGCCGCCGCCCTGGTAGCGGGCTTCTTTCGCGCCGGTGCCGATCACGGCGATGGAGGTCACGTCGCGTAGCGGCAGCAGGTCGCCCTCGTTCTTCAACAGCACGATCGCTTCCGCTGCGATGCGCCGCGCCAGGGCGTGATGTGCATCCACGTCGATCTCGGTGTTGCCTTTCGGCGTTTCCTGGGCCTTGAAGATGATGCGCAGCAGCCGTTCGACCGCCGCATCGAGCACGGACTCGTCCAGTGCCCCGGCGTTCACCGCGTCGATCACGGTCTGCACGCGCTGCGCCTGCGGTCCCGGCATTTCGAGGTCCAGCCCGGCGGCGAGCGCGCGCACGCGGTTGTGCACCGCGCCCCAGTCCGAGACTACAAAGCCCTCAAAACCCCATTCATCTTTGAGGATGCCGGCCAGCAGGTCGCGGTGCTCTGAGGCGTAGGTCCCGTTCAGGCGGTTGTAGGCACACATCACGGTCCAGGGCTGCGCCTGCTTGACCGCGCGCTCGAACCCGGCAAGGTAAATCTCGCGCAGCGCGCGCTCGCTGATCTGCGCGCTGATCGTCATGCGCTGGTGTTCCTGGTTGTTCGCCACGAAGTGTTTGAGCGAGGTCCCGACGCCCTTGCTCTGCACGCCGTTGATGAAGCTGGTCGCCAGCTCGCCGCCCAGGAACGGGTCCTCTGAGAAGTACTCGAAATTCCTGCCGCACAGCGGCGTGCGTTTCATGTTGTTGCCGGGACCGAGCAGGACATCCACGCCGAGCGCGATGCATTCATCGGCGAGCGCCTGGCCCAGTTCATGGATCAATGCGGTGTCCCAGGTCGCCGCGAGCGCCGACGCGGTCGGGAAGCAGGTCGCGGGCTGGCCTTCGTGACCTAAGCCGGTCGTGCGCCGCACGCCGTGCGGCCCGTCGGACACGGTGATCGCGGGGATGCGGAGCCGCTCGACCGGGACGGTTTCCCAGGTCGTCGCGCCGGTGCACAGCGCGGCCTTTTCCTCAAGCGTCAACTGCGCGATAAGTGATGCTATGTTTGGGGATTGCATAGGTGCTGGTCGTCCTTAATTGGCAAGCGGGTTCGGATATCACGTGCCCCCTAAGATACCCTCAAGCACGCGGATCGGACAACACGCGGCCCAGGCTGCGCGATGTGGCCCTACAAACAACACGGCCCCGCAGCACTGGCGGGACCGTTGGCGAGTAGCTGGGGCTGGTGGCGGTTTAAAATCCGGCGAGCTCGCTCAGGTCGGCACGCCCGCGCGCCAGTCCCGCGACCGCTTGCAGCAGGCCGAGCCGGTTTTCACGCACGGCGTCATCTTCGGCATTGACCAGCACCGCGTCAAAGAAACGCTGGATCACCGCTACCAGCGGCTCAAACGCAGTCAGGAACGTGTCGACGTTGCTGTCCGGCGTGAGCTGCGCGGCGGCCTTCTCGTATGCTGCGAACAGGTCGCGCTCGGCATCGGTTTCGAAACGCGCCGGGTCCACCGCGTAGATCGTGTCCTCATCGCGCGTAATGCGCACACAGCGCGCGTAGTTGTCGAGGATCAGCGGCCAGTCGTCGCGTGCAGTCCACCTGGCAAGCTGCGCGACACCATCCACGGCACGCGCAGGGTTCGCGCCCTGCTCGGCCAGCACCGCCCGTATCACGTCGTGCGGCCAATCCTGCTCGTGCAGCAGCACATCCAGCCGCCCGATGATGAAGTCCAGCACCTCGCGCTGCACATCCGCACTCACGGGGACCGGCTGCGCCGCCGCGACCCGCGTGATCGCTTCGGCCAGGTCCAGCGTGAGATCGCGTGCCAGCAAGATCTGCACCACGCCGAGCGCCGCACGCCGCAGCGCGAACGGATCGGCGCTGCCCGTCGGCACGAGTCCGGCAGCGAACAACCCGACGAGGCTGTCGAGGCGGTCTGTCAGTGCCAGCAACACGCCCGGCGCGCTCTCCGGCAGGCGGTCCCCGGCGTAACGCGGCAGCCAGTGCTCGAAGATCGCGCGCGCCACGGCCTCCGATTCGCCCTGGTGCAGCGCGTAGTAGCGGCCCATGATGCCCTGCAACGAGGTCATTTCGACCACCATCTGTGTCGCGAGGTCGGCCTTCGCCAGCGCCGCCGCGCGCCGCGCCACGTCCAGCTCGTCACCGGCCACGCCCAGCAGGTCCGCCAACTGCGGGACCAGCCCGGCAACGCGCTTGCTCTTGTCCAGCATCGACCCCAGGTCTTCCTGGAAGGTCAGCGTGCCCAGGCGCGGCAGGTAATCGTCGAGCGGCTGCCGGATGTCGCTGTGGTAAAAGTAGTCGGCGTCGGCGAACCGGGCGCGGATCACGTGCTGGTTGCCGTCGATCACAATGTCGAGGTTCATGTCGTCGCCGTTACGCACCGCGATGAAATACGGCAGCAGGTCGCCGCCGGAGTCTCCAACCGGGAAATAGCGCTGGTGTTTGCGCATGACGGCGATCAGCACTTCGCGCGGCAACGCGAGATACTTCGCCTCGAACGTGCCGCGTAGCGCGGTGGGGCGCTCGACCAGGTTCGTGATCTCGTCCAACAGGTCGGGGTCGTCGGGGATCGTGCCGCCCACTTCGGCGGCCAGGGCCGACGCCTGCTCCCAGATCGCCTGGCGGCGCGCTGCCACGTCCAGGATCACACCCTGGCGGTCCATTTCGTTGAAATACGTATCGACCGTGCCCAGCGGAATCTCGGGCGACTTGTAAAGCCGGATGCCGCGTGTGACCGCGCCGCTCTTCACTCCCGCATACTCGAACGGGATCACCTGCCCGCCAAACAACGCCACGATCCAGCGCAGCGGGCGCGCGAAGCTTACACCGCTGTCGTTCCAGCGCATCGTCTTGCCGAACTTGAGCCCTGCGATCAGTTCCGGCAGCGCTTCGGCCAGGACTTCGTTGGCGGGGCGGCCCTCTTCGCGCACCAGCGCACCGACATACTCGCCACCGTCGATCGCGCGTACCTCGAGAGCATCGAGCGTCACGCCTTTGCCGCGTGCGAAGCCTTCGGCGGCTTGGGTCGGGTTGCCGGCGGCGTCATAGGCGCGGTTGGCGGGCGGCCCTTTGACCCACGCTTCCTCGTCGCGCTGCTGCGGTGCCATCTGCCGGACGTGCACCACCAGGCGGCGCGGCGTGCCCATCACGCGGATGCCTGCGTGATCGATGCGCAACTCGTCCAGCAGCGCCGGGACCTGCTCGCTCAACTGCGCCAGGGCGTCGGACAGGTCGCCTGCCGGCAGTTCTTCCGTCCCGATCTCCAGCAGCATGTCCGCCGGGATGGTCGGCGTCAGGTCCGCGCCGGAAGGCGGCATCTCACGTGTGAGCCAGTCGCGCTTGAAGCGTGCCATCAGCGGATAGCCAAGCTGCTCGCGCTGCTCGACATATGCGCGGGCGATGTTGCGCGACATATCGCGCATGCGGCGGAAGTAGTTCGCGCGTTCGGTCACGCCGATCGCGCCGCGCGTGTCCAGGACGTTGAACAGGTGGCTGCACTTCAACACGTAGTCATACGCAGGGATGATCGCCCCTGCCGCGAGCGTGCGCTCGTATTCCTGTTCGTAGACGTCGTAGGTCTGGCGCAGCCCTTCAACGTCGGCGATCTCGAAGTAATATTTGCAGTGTTCGATCTCGCTTTGCAGGCGCAGGTTGCCGTAGGTGACCGCGTTGCTCCAGTCGATATCCCACACGGAAGCTTTACCTTGCAGCGCCAGCACGATACGCTCCAGGCCGTAGGTGATCTCGACGCTGACCGGGTCGAGCGCCAGGCTGCCCGCCTGCTGGAAATACGTGAACTGCGTGATCTCCTGCCCGTCCAGCCAGACTTCCCAGCCCAGCCCCCACGCGCCCAGCGCCGGGGACTCCCAGTTATCCTCAACAAAGCGGATATCGTGCTCGCGCGGGTTGATGCCGAGCGCTTCCAGGCTTTGCAGGTAAAGCTCCTGCGGGTTGCCGGGATCGGGCTTTAAGATCACCTGGTACTGGTAATGAAGCTGCATGCGGTTCGGGTTTTCACCGTAACGCCCGTCGTCAGGCCGCACGCTGGGCTCCACGTAGCCCACGCGCCAGGGTTCCGGCCCCAGCACGGCCAGCAGTGTCGCGGGGTTGCCCGTGCCCGCGCCGACCTGCACGTTATACGGCTGCCACATCACACAGCCCTGGTCGATCCAGAACTGGTGGAGCGTCATAATCACGTCTTGAAACGTCAAGGGTTTGCTCATCAGGGGGTCTAGCCTCTCAGACTTGCAGCATACGGTCACTCAGCCCGGCATTATAACACAGAGCCGCGCGCTTAGGATGTGTCAACTCGCCACAAACAGGGTCAGTGCGTGTGCAGTTTGTAGACCGCGATCCGCCGCGATGCGTTAGAATGGGGCACGGGGATGGTGCGTCTATTCTGCCGGGATGTTTTTGCTGTCGAAGGACAGGCGTTAGAATTCATGCGCGAGAGTATGCTGTAGCCAGCCGCGAGTAAGGAGGCTGAACCGTGAAACTGAGTGTGATTGGCGGGGGCGGCGTGCGCGCGCCGCTGTTTGTCGCGACCGCCTTACGACGGGCCGCGCAGCTCGGACTCTCGGAAATCTGCCTGATGGACATCGCGGCGGAGAAACTCGACCTGGTGGGCGCGCTGGCGCACGGGATCGCGCGGAAGATGGGCAGCCCGGTGCGCGTCACGACGACGACCGATGCCCGCGCCGCGCTGGATGGGGCGCAGTTCGTGGTGACGACGATCCGCGTCGGCGGCGACGAGGGTCGCATCACGGACGAGCGCATCGCGCTGCAGCACGGCGTGCTGGGACAGGAGACCACCGGTCCCGGCGGTTTCGCGATGGCGCTGCGCAGCATCCCCGAAGTGCTGGCGTATGCGGAACTGCTCGACGCGGTTGCCCCCGGTGCGTGGCTGTTCAACTTCACGAATCCAGCAGGGCTGGTGACCCAGGCGTTGCACGATGCGGGGTTTGAGCGTGCGATCGGGATTTGCGATTCGGCGAACCTGGCACAGCACGCGATCGCCGCGCGGTTGGGCGTGGCGAACAACGTACTGCGACCGGAAGTGTTCGGCCTGAACCACCTGTCGTGGGTGCGGCGCATCGAGTATCAGGGCCAGGACGTGCTGCCACGGTTCCTCAGCGATCCGGACTTCCTGGCGCAGACGATTCAGAACGTATTCGAGCCTGAGTTGGTGCGATTGTTTGGGATGTGGCTCAACGAGTACCTGTACTATTACTACTATGCCGAGCGCGCCGTTGAGTCGATCCTGGCGGACGAACGGACGCGCGGCGAGGAGATCGCGGCGCTGAACCGCGAACTGTTGGCCCAACTGCGCACGCTGGATATCGCGTCCGATCTTGACGCGGCGCTGACCGTGTACTATCGCTACAACAAACGGCGCGAGTCGACTTACATGCATTATGCCCAGGCTGCCGCCCCGACGCCCGGCGAGGCCGACGCACAGTTCCGGGAGATGTTCCTGGACGTGAACCCTGAAGAGGGTGAGGGGTACGCGGGCGTGGCGCTGGACATCATGGAAGCGCTGGTCACCGGAGAGGCGCGTTACATGGCGCTGAACGTGCCCAACCGGGGCGCGATCGACGGGCTGGACGATGCGGACGTGGTCGAGGTAAGCTGCAGGGTCGACGCCGCGGGACCGCACCCGCAGCCGATCGGCGCGATCCCGGAAAGCGCAGCGATGCTGATCCAGGCAGTCAAACATTACGAGCGCCTGACCGTGCAGGCCGTGCGCAACCGGTCACGCCGGACGGCGATCATGGCGCTGATGGCGCACCCGCTGGTGCTGACTTATCCGCGCGCGCGGGCGCTGGTAGACGCGTATTTAACGGCACATGCCCCTTACGTGGGAGAGTGGCACTAGATGACCGAACGATATAGGTACGACGTGGTCGTATCTGGCGTGTATTTCTGCGATATGATCTTCACCGGGCTGCCGCAGATGCCCGAACTGGGCAAGGAAATCTTTGGGACCGGCTTCGACGTGATGCCGGGCGGCAGCTACAACACCGTGATCGCGCTGCACAAGCTGGGCCTGTCCGTGGGGTGGGCGTGCGATTTCGGCAACGACTTTTTCAGCCAGTACGTACTCGACGCGGCGAAACGCGCCGGGCTGGACGATCACCTGTTCCGCCTGCGTGACGCGCCCTGGATCAATCTCAGCGTGTCGCTGTCATTTTCTGATGACCGCGCGTTTGTGACCTACACCAACGCCTACCGGCCCACCCAACTGCCCGATGTGGCGGCGAACCCGGCACGGTGTTTGCTGGTCCCGGTGCTGTATATGGGCGACGACCTGCAGCGGGCCAGCGCCCAGGTGCACCAGGACGGCGGGATCGTGTTCATGGACTGCGCGGAAACCGACCTGACGCTGGATACGCCGGGCGTGCGCGATGTACTGCGCGCGGTGGATGTGTTCGCGCCGAACGCCAAAGAAGCGCTGCAGTTCACCGGGTCCAGCACGGTCGAGGAAGCGCTGGACCGGCTGGCGGCGATCGTGCCGACCGTCGTGATCAAACTGGGGCCGGAAGGGGCCATCGCGCGGCACAACGGGCAGACCGTGCGCACGCCCGCGCTGGCGGTGGACGTGGTCGACACGACCGGCGCGGGTGACTGCTTCAACGCCGGGTTTATCTACGGTTACCTGCGCGGCGAGCCACTGGAGCGCTGCCTGCGCCTGGGCAATATTGTCGGGGGACTGTCCACCACGGCACGCGGCACGGCGAACGTGCCCACCGCGGCGGACGTTGCGCGCTACCTGCGCGATACCCCGTGACCGCGCTCGCTACGTGATTGATCAAGGGGCAATATGACACTGCATACCTATCGCGACTGGGACGTCTATTACGGCGACCTGCACAACCACTGCGGGATCAGCTACGGCAAGGGGTCGCTTGAGGACGCGTTTCATAACGCACGCCAGCAGCTTGATTTCGCCAGCGTGACCGTACACGCGCACTGGCCCGACATCCCGCGCGACGATCCGCGCCTGGATTACCTGGTCGCGTATCACGAGCGGGGCTTCGAGGTCGCGCAGCAGCGCTGGCCGCAGTACCAGGATGCCACCGAACAGGCTAACGACGAAGGTCGCTTCGTGACGTTCCCCAGCTTCGAATGGCACTCGATGCAGTACGGCGATCACTGCATCTATTTCAAGGACGGCGCGGCGAGCCGCATCATCCCCGCCGCTACGATCGAGGACCTGCGCGGGCAACTACGGGCGCTGGCCGGTGAAGGCGTCCCCGCGCTGCTGATCCCGCACCACATCGGTTACCGGGCCGGCTATCGCGGCATCAACTGGGACGCGTTCTCGCCGGAATTCTCGCCCGTCGTCGAGATCGTGTCGTTTCACGGGCTGTCGGAACACAGCGAAGCCCCTTATCCATACCTGCACTCGATGGGGCCGCGCGACGAACGCAGCACGGTGCAATACGGGCTGCAGCAGGGGCACGTGTTCGGGTTCATCGGCTCGACCGACCATCACAGCGCGCACCCGGGGCATTATGGTTATGGACGGCTCGCGGTGTGGGCGGACGCACTCACGCGCGAGGGGATCTGGTCCGCGATCGTGAATCGCCGCACGTATGCCCTGACCGGCGATCGCATCCGGCTGGAAGTGGCGCTCAACGGGCAGCCAATGGGGGCGCTGCTGCCATTTTCGCCGGAGCGCACGATCGAGGTTGCGGCTGTGGGCGGCGCAGCGCTGGATGTGATCGAGGTGCTGCGCAACAACCAGGTGATCCACCGCTGGCACCCGCCGGTATCCGATCCGGCACGTATCGTCGGGCCGGTGAAACTGCTGCTTGAGGTGGGTTGGGGCGAGGAACCGCACAGCACGCGCTGGGACATCGACCTGGCGGTCAGCGGCGGGCGGCTGCTAGACATCGAGCCACATTTGCGCGGGCATGGCATCGAGTCGCCGCCGGACGATCTCGCCGACCGCTTTGTGTTGAACACCATCGCGCGGCCCGCCGCCAATCGCGTCCGGTGGACGGCGCACACCTGGCGCAACCCGACGATCACAACGCCCGCCACGCAGGGTCTCAACCTGACGATCGAGGGCGACGCGCACACGCAAATCACGGGGCAGGTCAACGGGCGCGCGGTCCAGGTGGCGCTGGGCGACTTGCTGACCGGGGCGCGGACGCTGTATCTGGGCGGGTTTGTCTCGCCGGCGGTGTGTTTTCATCGCGCCGTCCCGCAGGCCGCCTATACGGGGCACTTCGCGCTGCAGGATTGGGGCACAGGGACGGGGCGCGATTGGTACTATGTACGCGTGCGCCAGCACAACGGGCAGTACGCCTGGAGCTCACCGATCTGGATGGCGGGGGCGACATAACTTTTCAAATAGATCGATTAGTGCTAAAAATAGATATAAGAGAGCGTGCATTGGCGTAGTGAAAGGAGTTCCCCACGCCAGAATTCGCCCCTCTTTCGAGCACGTTACAGCCACCAAATCATGCTTTTGCTCGTAAGTTCTTCAACACAAAATAAGCTTTGGAGGAACCACACATGCGTAAGTTTATCGTTTTTTTGCTGGTCCTGACCATCGCGTTGCCCGTGACGACCGTCATGGCGCAAGGCCCCGTGGAACCCGTTATCGACTGTGGCACGGAAGAAGTCACGATCACGTACTACGGCGATCCGGCTGGCAGTCACCCGGAAGCCGAAGAGGCCGCAATCGAGCGCTTCAAGGAAGTCTGTCCCAATATCACAGTTGAGCGCATCAACGGCTCACCGGACACAACCGAAGTCTTGGGTGTGTACCTGCAAATGTTCGAAGCGCAGAGCAGCGACCTCGACGTGATCCGCGTCGATGTGATCTACCCCGGCGCGTTGGCTGAGCACCTGCTCGACCTCAGCCCGTACTTCACCGAAGAAGAACTCGCCATGTACCTGCCGGGCCTGATCCTGAACGACACGGTTGATGGCCGCCTGGTCGCGATGCCGCTCCGCCTGGGCTTCGGTCTGCTCTATTACCGCACCGACCTGCTCGAAAAATACGGTTATGACGCCCCGCCCGCAACCTGGGACGAGTTGACCGAGATGGCGCAGGTCATCCAGGATGGCGAGCGTGCCGAAGGCAACGACGACCTCTGGGGCTTCGTGTGGCAGGGTAATTCGTATGAAGGCCTGACCTGCAACGCGCTGGAGTGGCAGGTTTCTAACGGCGGCGGTTATATCGTGAACGCCGAGGGCGAAGTCGAAGTCAACACCGAAGGCGCGATCGCTGCGTTTGAACGTGCTGCGAGCTGGGTGGGCACGATCAGCCCGCCAGGCATCACGACCTACGCCGAAGAGGATGCGCGCGGCGTGTGGCATGCCGGTAACGCGGCCTTCATGCGTAACTGGCCGTATGCTTACAGCACCAGCGTGGAAAGCGAAGCAGTCGCCGGCAAGTTCGACGTTGCCCCGCTGCCTATGGGTGATGCTGGCATCAACGCGACCACGCTTGGCGGCTGGCACATGGGCGTGTCGAGATACTCCGAAAATCCCGACGCCGCTGTTGCGTTCGTAAAATTCTTCCTCAGCTATGACGAGCAGAAGCATTACGCCCTGGCGACCACCTCACCGCCCGGCATTGGCGCGCTCTACGAGGACCCCGACATTCAGGAACTGATGCCGTTTGCCTCGTTGGACGTGGTTGCAGGCGTGACACCGCGCCCGTCGTATGGTGTAGGCGATAAATACAACGAAGTCTCGACGCTCTACTTCACCGCCGTGCATAGCATCCTCACCGGTGAGGAAGACGCTGATGTGGCTGTGGAACTGCTGGAACTCGACCTGCAACAACTGCTGGCGGAATAACAGCCCGGATCGATAGTGTTTGTACAGGGGCGGTGCGAGCCGCCCCTGTTTGCTATCCGTCACCACGCCGGCGCCTGTCATCCCACCGACAGACCGGCGGGTTGTCATGATGGAGCACATCCTCAATGAGACTTCATAACACGCACGAGACCAGTCCCCAGGCCCCATACGGTGGCGCGATACGACAGTTACGCGGACGCCAGCGGTTGAGCCTGGAATTGCTGAGTCTGTTCATGATGCTGATTGGCGTGCTAATCATCGTATATTTTGTCAACAGCGTTCGCACCGATGCAGGCATCAACGACGTGCTCAACTGGTCCGCATCCGAGGCGGTCGATCCTGGCGCGGGACGTCCGTCATTGGTGCTGGCGTTCCTCGACAGCTTCGGCATCATCCTGCCGCTGCTGGCGCTCACGGCAAGCAGCCTGTTGATACGGCTGAGCATCCGGCTGCGACAGCGCGATATCAACGCCGCCCGCTGGGCACAGATCGGTTATGCGTGGCTGGCGATGGCGTTGGGACTGGTCGCGATTCTGCACGTGGCGATCAACGGCCCCTCGGCGACCACCCTGGGCAACGCGTTATTGCTGGCGGCGATCGCGCTGCCGTGTATCGGCGCGTTGCTCTGGTTAAACCGCACCGCCGACCACATTTTCCTGGGCGAAGAGCGGTTCGCCGCCCGCGAAACACGCTCAGCGTGGAATCTGTTGATCCCGACGCTGGCAGTCCTGATCATCGTCGCCGCGCGCCCGCTGGAGCAGACGTTCATCAACAGCCTGACCGACAAACGCTTCGCCAGCCAGAACGTGCCAAACTTCGTCGGGCTGGACAACTACAAGACGCTGCTCTCCGTCCGGCTGGATACAGTCGAGTGCCGGCGCGACGAAGAGACCGCCGCGTGTCGCCGGCGCGACGACGGCACGCTGCGCTGGGAGAGCATCCCGCGCTCGCTGCTGGAGCAGGGCTACCGCACCGTATGGAACCTGCACCTGCCGCTGCTGACCGACAGCGAGCGCTCGATCGCGGTCAGCGGCCTGGACGATGACTGGCTGGAGAGCGTGTGGACCACGTTACGCTTTGTGGTGGCGTCCGTCGCGCTGGAGCTTATGATCGGGTTGTTCATCGCGCTGGTCGTGAACTCCGGCTTTCGCGGGCGCGGGTTCATGCGTGCTGTGATGCTGATTCCCTGGGCCATCCCTACTGTGATCTCGGCGCGCCTGTGGGAGTTAATCCTGAAAGATTCGAGCGCGGGCATTCTGAACCGCGTGCTCGTGGACCTGAGCCTACTCAGCCAGCCGGAAGCATGGCTCTCGCGGCCAGAGCTGCAAGTCCCCTCGGCGATCATGGTTGACGTGTGGAAGACATCACCGTTCATGGCGTTGCTGCTGCTGGCCGGGTTGCAGACGATTCCCACCGACCTGTACGAGGCGGCGGCTGTCGATGGGGCGAACAGGCTGCGCCAATTCCTGACGATCACGCTGCCGCTGCTGCGCCCGACGATCGCGGTCGCGCTGGTGTTCCGCACGCTGGACGCGCTGCGCGTGTTCGACCTCTTCAACGTGCTGTTTGGACGGCAGCAGCTTACGATGGCCACGTACAACTACGAGACGCTGGTCAACACACAGCGAGATGGCTATGCGTCAGCAATCGGGGTGCTGATATTCTTTTTCATTTTCATATTTGCCCTGATCTATGTGCGGCTCCTGGGGGTAGAGACAGAATGACGACACGTAAAAAGGTACTTTCAGTCGTCAACCGTGTGGTATTTTTCGGTATGGTACTGCTCATTGCGTTTTACGCGCTGTTTCCCTTCTACTGGGCGCTGAACACCTCGTTCAAGAGCGAAAACGAGATGTTTGGCCGCGCGACGTACTGGCCGCACGATCCGCAGTGGGTGAACTATAACAGCGTATTCAAGAATCAAACCTTCATGCGTGCGCTGTTCAACTCGGCGTTTGTGTCCAGTTCAACAGCCTTGCTGGCGATCGTGATCGGCTCGTTTGCGGCGTACGCGCTGGGACGGCTGCGCTTCAAGGGACGCACATTGCTGCTCTACGCCGTGCTGACCATGACCATGTTCCCGCGCATCTCGATCCTGTCCGGGCTGTATGCGATCGTGCGCGACCTGGATATCTTCGGCACGCCCTTTGCGCTGATCTTCGCCTATCCCATGTTCACACTGCCTTTTGCAGTATGGGTACTGACAAGTTTTTTCCGGGGCCTGCCCGAAGAGATCGAGCAAGCCGCGCTGGTCGATGGCGCAACCACGCTGCAAACGTTCCGGTTGATCCTGCTGCCGCTGACCGCGCCTGCGCTCGTGACCACCGGCCTGCTGGCGTTCATCACATCCTGGAACGAGTACCTGTTCGCGCTGAACTTCACGCTCACCAGCCCGAACGCGCAAACGGTCCCGGTCGTGATCGCGCAGTTTACGGGCAAGATCGCGCGCCAGGAGCCGATCGCGGAGATCATGGCTGCGTCGATGGTGGTCACGCTGCCGCTGGTGGCGCTGGTGCTGGTGTTCCAGAATCGTATCGTCGCCGGGCTGACTTCCGGTGCGGTCAAGGGGTAAAGAGCTGCGCGTCAGGGCACGCGGTGGTAGAGCACGTCCTTGTAAGCGATCTTTTCCGGCGCGAGCGCGGCGGCTGCATCCGCGTCCCCGTACAGGTAAGCGCGCAAGAAGGCGACGGTGACGTGATTCACCAGCGTGTGCGCCGCCCCCATGTCCCACACCGGATCGTCAACGCCCATGCCTGCGTTGGCGAACAGCAGGTGTCCCGCGTCTTCGAAAACGACGAGTGACTTCTCGTCGCTGCCGATGTGCGTGTAATGCGCGTAGGCATCGATCGCTGGCGGCGTGGTCTGGTCTTCCGTGCCGACCATGATCAGCGCCGGGACCGTCACCGCAGCGAGTCCGCGCGGCCCAAAGATCGCCGCGTTCCAGGGGGCGAGCGCGACCACTGCCTTGATACGCGGGTCGGTCGTCGCGGGCCAGAGGCCGCCGGGCACGTCCTCCAGCCCGCGCGCGTCCGCGATCCGGTGGCGCTGCGTGCCCAGGAGACAGTTCACCAGCGCCATCCGCAGGGTCACCGGTATGGGGACGAACGCCGGATCGCCGTCCGGGTTGAAGCGCAGGCCCTGCGGGGCACGGCACCAGGCGTCCAGCGCGTCGAAGTCCAACCGCGCGCCGGCAGCCGCCAGCGCAGTATAGCCCCCGAACGAGTGCCCACTCACGGCGATGCGGTCGATGTCGATCAGGCCCGCCAGGTCGCCGCCTTCAGCGGTCAGCGACTCCGCGAACGCGATCACGCACAGCACGTCCAGCGGGCGCACGGCGAAGTTGTCGGCCAGCGTCTCGAGCAGCGGGGACGACCCGCTGAGCGCGCGTAGGTTGGCCCGCAGTTCGTCCAGGGTGTTGCCGGGTTCGGGCGTGGCCGGGGCGTCGTCGCCAGCCGCCCGGAAACGCGCGCCGATCTCGTCCAACAGCGTGCTGCCGGGATGGTCCGTCGCGATCACGACGAAGCCGTGTGAAGCGAGATGCTCGGTGAGATACGTGGACTGGAAGCGAAAGCCGCCCGCCCCGTGTGAGAAGATCACCAGCGGATACGAGCCGTGCGCGTCGTCCGGCGCAGCGTCGCGCCGCGCCTGTCCCGCGATCGTGAGGCCCGGCACCTGGTACGTGATCGACGCGCCGGTTTGCTGCGCGTCGCGTGCGGGATACCACACGCTGGCGGACAGCGGGCGCGCGCCGTCCTCGATCACGTAATCGCGCACGCCGACGGCGTAAGGCCCGCGCGCGCTGTAGGCCGGTCCCTGTCCCGCTGCGGGGGATGTCGCTGCTGCTGCCAGCGTGCCGGTCACTGCCAGCAGGATCAGCACGCTCACCCATCGTTGCACACCGTCGCGCACCATCTGCCGCCTTTCTGATCACAGGTCCTCGCGCTGGAGCCGCCGCAGAAATTCCACGCTCTGCAAGCGCTGCTCCAACAGGTACATGATATACCCCAGCATATGCCGTTCAAGCTCGACGTGCAACGCGGAGTCGACCTGCACGTTTTTGACGATGTCCCAGGGACGCGTTTGCATGTAGCGCAGCACTTTGAGCGCAGTCAGGCTCAGCGGCAGCCCGCGCTGCGCGTGTACGTAATGCTCCGGGCAGACGACGCCGCCATCCGCCGGGCTGAAAAACTGGTCCTGTGGTGCAATCTCTTCCTGGCCGAGCGCGCACCGATGCAGGGCCGGGGCAAAACCCGCCAGGTCGAGCAGGCGCATTTCGTAGTAGCGCGCCACCAGGCGCGGATCGCCGGCCTCGCACAGCCAGCCGAGCGCGTTCACGAGCAGGCTAAACTCGGTGCGGCTCGTGTCCTGCTCCGCCGTGAAGCGGTCCAGCAGTTCGATCAGGTGATGCGCGTATGTGCCGCGGGTGAGGTCTTCGCGCAGCCGCAGGAAGGACTCTTTCGTCTCCGCCTGGACCACGATATGCAACTCGCGCCCGCGCGCGATCAGCATGTCCACCAACGCGAACAGTTCGACGTGCCCTGTCTTGCGCGCGATCGGCTTGCGCACGCCTTTTGCGATGGCGCGGAATTTGCCGTGCTCCGGCGTGAGCAGCGTCAGCAGGCGGTCGGCTTCGCCAAAGTCCTGCCGCCGCAGGATCACGGCGTCGGTGAGGAAGCGGCGCTCCGGTTTGGGCATGATGCGGTCAGTTGTCCCCTGTCACTCTGTTTCGGCTGTTGCCTGACCTTCGGCCAGCTTCTTCGGGCCGAAGCCAAAAGGCAGCAGGTCGCTTAGCGGTCCTTCCCAGGTCACGGCACCGTCGGGCTGCGCCGTGATCACGGTCATCGCCGGGCCGAACTCGAACAGCACCTGGCGGCAGATGCCGCACGGGGCCGCCCCGTTGCTAGTGACGACCGCGATCGCCAGAAAGTCGCGGTCGCCCTCGCTGACCGCCTTGAACGCAGCGGTCCGCTCGCCGCAAGATGTCGCGCCGAAGGACGCGATCTCGATGTTGCACCCCGTGTAGACCGTGCCAGACTCCGCCAGCAGCGCCGCCCCCACCGGGTAGTGCGAGTAAGGCACGTAAGCCTGCTGGCGGGCCTGGACCGCAGCGGCGATCAACGCGCGGCGCTGGTCGTCTGTGAGCGAAAAATCCCTGGCTGTCGTCATGATATGCTGTCACCTTCATACGTTGAAAGACCGTCTCGCGCACGTAACGCAAGGATCAATAAGTATAGCAAAGATCGCCGCACGACGGGGGATCGACCTGTCCGGCCCGCGGGAGGAGTTTTTTCGTATAGCATGATGAAAATCGTCTATAATCTGTTCGGGCGACCTGCACGCCCTATGCGATAAGTTGTTTTTATTCAGGAGACTTGTATGACAACCGATGTTACTTTTCACGAGATCGACGATACCGGCGTTGATCTCGACCATACAACACTTTTAGAGATGTACTGGCAGTTGGTGCGCGCGCGGCGGACCGACGAGCGCACCTGGGTGCTGCACCGCCAGGGCAAGATCGCGTTTCACATCTCCGGGATCGGGCACGAGGCGATCCAGGTGGGGGCCGCCTACGCGATGCAGCGCGGGCACGATTACGCGAGCCTGTACTACCGCGATCTGGCGTTCGCTTTCGCGCTGGGTTATACCCCGCGCGAGTTTTTTCTCGCCGTCTTCGGCAAACAAGGCGAGCCGACCAGCGGCGCGCGGCAGATGCCATCCCACTTCAGCAGCCGGGCGCTGGGGATGCTGTCGTCGTCCAGCCCGGTCGCGACGCAGGTCCCGCAGGCGGCGGGCGCGGCGCTCGCCAGCAAGTTACGCGACGATGGACGGGTCACGATCGTGACGCTGGGCGAGGGTTCGACCAGCGAGGGCGACTTCTTTGAAGGCATGAACTGGGCCGGCGTGCACAAGCTGCCGCTGGTGTGCGTCGTGCAAAACAATATTTACGCGATCTCCGTGCCGGTCCACATGCAGATGGCGGTGCCCAACGTCGCGGACCGCGCGCCGATGTTCGGCGTCGAGGGCGTGGTGGTGGACGGGAACGATGTGCTGGCGTCCTACCGCGTGATGGCCGAGGCGATCGAACGCGCGCGCAGCGGTGGCGGCGCGACGCTCGTCGAAGCCAAGACCTACCGCCCCGTGCCGCACTCGTCGGACGACGACGACCGGACCTATCGCTCGCGCGACGAGGTCGAGGAATGGAAGCAGCGCGACCCGATCCTGCGCTTCCAGGGCTACCTGCTCGAAAAGGGGTTGCTGGATGAAGCGGGGATCGAAGAGATCGAGCAGCGCGTCCGGCAGGAAGTCGACGAAGCACAGGCCCATGCCGTTAACGCGCCGTATCCCCGCGCAGAAGACGCGTTGTTCCCGGTATTCAAACCCGCCGACGAAGCGTGACGCACCGCCCACCCGACAGGAGAGACTAAACACTATGCCAGAAATTACCTTGATCGAAGGGCTGCGCCAGGCGATGGACGAGGAAATGGCGCGCGATGACCGCGTGTTCATCACGGGTGAAGACGTCGGGCGGCGCGGGGGTGTGTTCCGCGCGACGATGGGCTTGTTCGAGAAGTACGGGCCGGACCGCGTGATCGATTCGCCGCTGGCGGAACTTAGCATCGTCGCGGTTGGCATCGGCGCGGCGATGGTGGGCATGCGCCCGATCTGCGAGATACAGTTCGCCGACTACATCTTCCCCGCGTTTAACCAGATCGTCAACGAAGCCGCTTACATTTACTACCGCTCCAACGGGCAGTGGCACGCCCCGATGGTGATCCGCGCGCCGTATGGCGGCGGCATCGGCGGCGGGCTGTACCATTCGCAGAGCACGGAAGCGTTTTTCGCGCACCGGCCCGGCCTGAAGGTCGTGATCCCCAGCAATCCCTACGACGCCAAAGGGCTGTTGAAATCCGCCGTGCGCGATCCGAACCCGGTGATGTTCTTCGAGCCGAAGAAGGGCTATCGCTTGATTCGCGGCGAGGTGCCGGATGACGAAGAAATCCTGGTGCCGATCGGCCCCGCAGCGGTCACGCGTGAGGGAACGGACCTGACGGTGTACGCCTACGGCATGATGCACTACTACACGCTGCAAGCGGCGGAACAGGTCGCCCGCGAGGACGGTATTGGGGCCGAGGTCGTGGACATCCGCACGCTGGTGCCGCTGGATCGCGAGACGGTGATCAACGCGTTCAAGAAGACGGGCAAGGCGCTGATCGTATACGAGGATAACCGCTTCCTGGGCTATGGCGCGGAGATCGCAGCGATCCTGAGCGATGAAGCGTTCGAGTACATGGACGGGCCGATCCGCCGCTTGGCCGGGCCGGATGTGCCGGGAGTGCCGTTCGCGCACCCGATGCAGGACCTGTTCATGCCCTCTACGGCGAAGATCGCCGACGCGATCCGCGAGCTGGCGGCGTATTAGGCCAATGCCAAGCGCGCCCCAAGCGAGATCGCTGGCTGGAAACTGCGTACTGAATACTTACAACCAAGGAACAAAGCATGGCGATTAAAGTCATTATGCCCCAGATGGGCGAGAGTGTTGTTGAAGGCACGGTCGGCACGTGGCTCAAGCAGGAAGGCGACAGCGTCGCAGCCTACGAGCCGATCGTTGAGGTTGAGACGGACAAGGTCACGTCCGAGGTCACGGCAGAGGCGGGCGGGACGCTGCTCAAAATTTACGTGGACGAGGGCGAAACCGTCGCGGCGGGTACTGTGCTGGCGCTGATCGGCGAGCCAGGCGAAGATGTGCCGGAGCGTATGGCAGCCGAATCCGTCGCCGCGTTCGGGCATGCCGCTGCCGGTGATAGCCCTGCCGGGGGTGCTGCCGCACAGGTCCCGTCACACGACGCGCCGCCGGAGCCTGCAGCTCCCGCACCGCCTGAACCGGCCCCGGAACCGGCGCGCGCGCCACGCGCCGGGATGCCGCACGTCACGCCGGTGGTGGCGCGCATCGCGGCGGAACACAACATCGACGTGTCCCAGGTCGCGGGCACGGGGCGCAACGGGCGTGTGACCAAAAAAGACATCATGGCGTATATCGAAAGCGGCGCGGCAGAGCGCGCCAAGAGCGCGCCCGCTGCTGCGGACGATCTGCCGCCCTGGGAACGTCCTGGAACGGGCGACCTGTTCAAGCCGACCGACGATCTCTACCGGCAGGCCGCGCCCGAACCCGTTACCCCAACTGCCCGCGTTGCGCCGCAGGATCACGCGCACAAAGCGCCGCCCGCACCGGGCAAGCCCGGCGATATCGTGCCGCACAGCACCATGCGCAAGCGTATCGCCGAGCACATGGTCCAGAGCAAGCTGAAGACCGCGCCGCACGTCACCACCGTGTTCGAAGCCGACATGCGCGCGGTGGTGGCGCACCGGGAAGCGAACAAGGCCGACTATGCCGCACGTGGGATCAACCTGACGTTCACCGCGTACTTCATGGCGGCGACCGCCGCGGCGCTGCGACGCCATCCGCAGGTAAACAGCCAATGGCGCGAGGACGGCCTGCTGTTGCTGCCGGACGTGAACATCGGCATGGCGGTGGCGCTGGACGAGGGGCTGATCGTGCCGGTGATCAAACGCGTCGATGAGTTATCGCTGGCGGGCGTCGCGCGGCAAGTTAACGACCTCGCGCAGCGCGCGCGGGCGAACCAGCTCACCCCGGACGAGGTGCAGGACGGCACGTTCACGATCACCAATCACGGGGTCGCGGGCAGCCTGTTTGCCACGCCGATCATCAACCAGCCGCAGACGGGTATCCTGGGCGTGGGCGCGATCAAAAAGCGGGCGGTCGTCACCGCGGATGACGCGATCGCGGTGCGCCCGATGGTCTACCTGTCGTTCACCTTCGACCACCGCGTGCTGGATGGCGCGTCGGCGGATTGGTTCGTCGCGGAGATCGTGGCGCTGTTGGAAGGCTGGCAGTAGCCCGCCCATCCCACGCGAAAAGCCGCCTGTTGTGTGCCGCAGAAACCGTTCGAGAAGTAGGGGGGCACGCGAACCTGTGGTTCGTCCATGTGCTCCCCGGACGAACACCGTGGTCCGCCCCTACAGTTCAAGGGGCCAGGCCGGTTCCCCAGCCGGCCTTTGTTTTTTTATGTGCGGGCTTCCGTACAATTCTTAACAAGTGGCCTATACAAATTTCATTTATAATCGAAAAAGCAATATGCTTGCCGCGTCATGAGCCACAATTTGCCTTATGTTACCTACAATGCGAGCACCGGACTGATGGCACCTGACATCCTCATTGTCGATGATGAACTCCCGATCCTGAGCGCAATGAAGCGCATCCTTGAGAAGGCCGGGTATGAATCGATCACTACAGCCGACAACGGGCGGACGGCGCTCGAAGCCATCGCGCACAACCGGCCCGATCTGGTGATTCTGGATATCCTCATGCCGCAGATGGACGGGTTGGAGGTCTGCCGGCGAATTCGCGCCGATCCGTATACGGCAAAAGTACCGGTGCTATTCCTGACAGGCAAAGGGAATCCGGCGGACATCGCGCAGGGGTTGGATGCCGGTGGCGACGATTACCTGACCAAACCGTTTGAAAACGTCGAACTGACGGCGCGGGTGCGCGCCTTGCTGCGCCGCGCGCCGGGCGGGATGCTGGACCCAAACTCCGATTATCTGACGGTAGGGCAGCTCAAGCTGCACGCACGGCAGATGGAGTTGCTGGTTGGGGAACGGGTGGTGCAGCTCACAGCGGTGGAGCATCAGGTCCTGCATTACTTGATGTTACATGCCGGGCAGCCGGTTTCTGCCACGCAGATGCTCAAGGATGTGTGGCAATACCCGATCGGCACCGGCGATCCGATCCTCGTGCGGGTGCACATTGGCAATATCCGCGGCAAGATCGAACCTGACCCCGAACATCCGCGTTTCCTGGTCAACGTGCGCGGACGCGGTTACGTGCTTAATGGGTGATCTGCCCCTCTTGACATAGATGTAAAAATATTTTGACGTTAAGGTACTTTCCTTGCGGGAAAGTTTTGTGCTATGATAATTGCTGTTGCCGGGGGACCGACGACCTCGATGCCCGCGCCAGCATATCATCGAGCAACCAAACCTGTCTCATCCGATCGCCCCCCGCTTGTTTTGCTCACAATCGCCGCTTGTACTGCGTGCCGCACGGCATGAAGGCGTATTTGTGCCCAGCAATAAACTAAAGATAATCATATTGTTTTTTGATTTAAATTGTCGCGAACCTTTTTGCATAGCGTCTGCGACATAAATACGAAAGAAATAGTCGTTCGCTGGTACATTTTGCTGTGTGGTGCGTGCTGATAGGCCTGTCTCAAACATGGGCGGGCTGATTCGCGTACGCGCCGACACCTGTATTATCAGGCCGCTTATTAGAAAGCCACAAGAGGGGAAAGGTCATGCGAAGAGGTTTCGACCGAAGAATATGGATCCCCGCTGCCGTCGGTATCGTCGTTCTAGCCATCATTGCGATCGCGCTAGGCGGCGATGACCTTTTTGGCACTGCCGGTGAGGGTGAACCAACCGCGCAGGCCCAAAGGATTGACTCAGACAACGACGGAGTCCCGGATCCTGCTGATGAGTGTCCCGACCAGGGCGACCAGGGCTACGGGGTTGATAACAGAGGTTGCCCACTGCCGCCGCCCGACAGCGACGGTGACGGCATCCCGGATGATGCCGACGCGTGCC
>CAYRNY010000011.1:143311-144613 GCA_964425755.1 uncultured Anaerolineaceae bacterium | reverse complement strand
TCCCGGATGATGCCGACGCGTGCCCGAACCAGGGCGACCAGGGCTACGGGCTGGATAGCAGCGGTTGCCCATTGCCGCCGCCCGACAGCGACGGTGACGGCATCCCGGATGATGCCGACGCGTGCCCGAACCAGGGCGACCAGGGCTACGGGCTGGATAGCAGCGGCTGCCCGCTGCCAGAACCAACCCAGGAGCCAACCGAAGAACCTACGGAAGCCCCTACCGCAACTGAAGAGCCAACTGAGGAACCCACCGCGACCGAAGAGCCAACTGAAGCGCCTACCGCGACTGAAGAACCGACTCTGACGGCCACCGTCGCGCCGACTGCGACGCCGACTGCGGAAGTCCAGGCGCAGGGCCGCCCCACCCAAGATGCCGGCCAGGTCGAAGGCGGGCCACCACCGGGCGATTGGGACCGGTCCAGTTTGGTGATCACCGGTACGTGCGATCGGCAAACCGGGATGGCAGTCTTCACGGTGACGAACACCGGCGACCCGGGCGGTGGTGACATGCAAGGTCCGGTCGAGTGGCGGCTGTACGAAAACGGCAACCTGGTGCAGACCGGCACGCTCCAACTGGCCGGTGGTGCATCACAGCAGTTCACGTTTGCCGGTGTTGAGGGCAAGCTGCGCTTCGAGGCGGATCAGCGTCCGGGGCATCCGGGCAGCTCGCAGCCGAACGCCGAAGTCGAAGACTGCGTCGGTGCGCCGACCGCGACTCCGACCAATACGCAGGTTCCGCCAACAGCGACGGATACACCTGAGGACACACCAACGGCAACCAATACGCCAACGGACACTCCCGCCCCGACGGATACGCCAACGGCGACGGACACCCCCGAAGATACTCCCACGGCGACCAACACGCCGACGGATACGCCTGTCCCAACCGACACGCCGACACCGACCGCAACCGACGACGAGTGGGACAAGTCAAGCCTGGTCGTCGACGGGATATGCGATGAGCAAACCGGCGAAGTGATCTTCACGGTGACGAACACGGGCGACCCGGGCGATGGAGACATGGAAGGCCCGGTCCAGTGGCGGCTGTACGAAAACGGCACGCTGGTACGCGCCGGTTCATTGCAATTGGCCGGTGGCGCATCACAACAGTTCACCTTCTCCGGGGTCGAGGGCAAGCTGCGGTTTGAAGTGGACCAGCGACCGGGGCACCCGGGCGCCTCGCAGCCGAACGCCGAAGTAGAGGACTGCCTCGGCGCGCCGACTGCAACCCCGACGGACACGCCTGTCCCAACCGACACGCCGACAGATACGCCTGTCCCGACGGACACGCCGACAGATA
>CAYRNY010000011.1:142526-143211 GCA_964425755.1 uncultured Anaerolineaceae bacterium | reverse complement strand
CGCCTGTCCCGACGGACACACCGACGGATACGCCTGTCCCAACCGACACGCCGACAGATACGCCTGTCCCGACGGACACACCGACAGATACGCCTGTCCCGACGGACACACCGACGGATACGCCTGTCCCAACCGACACGCCGACGGATACGCCTGTCCCAACCGACACGCCGACGGACACGCCAACGGCAACTAACACACCGACAGACACGCCAACGGCGACGGACACCCCCGAAGATACACCGACACCGACGGCGACCGAGCGCGAATGGGACAAGTCCAGCCTGGTGGTTGACGGAATATGTGATGAGCAAACCGGCGAAGTGATCTTCACGGTGACGAACACGGGCGACCCGGTCGATGGGGACATGGAAGGCCCGGTCCAGTGGCGGCTGTACGAAAACGGCACGCTGGTGCGCGCCGGTTCGCTGCAACTGGCCGGTGGAGAATCGCGGCAGTTCACGTTCCCGGGCATTGAAGGCAAGCTGCGGTTTGAAGTAGACCAGCGACCGGGGCACCCGGGCGCCTCGCAGCCGAACGCCGAAGTAGAGGACTGCCTCGGCGCGCCGACTGCAACCCCGACGAACACGCCGACGGATACACCTGTCCCAACGGACACGCCGACGAATACGCCAACGGCGACAAATACACCGACGGATACACCTGTCCCGACGGACACGCCGAC
>CAYRNY010000011.1:0-142426 GCA_964425755.1 uncultured Anaerolineaceae bacterium | reverse complement strand
CGCCAACGGCGACAAATACACCGACGGATACACCTGTCCCGACGGACACGCCGACAAACACACCGACGGCAACGAACACACCGACGAACACGCCGACGGACACACCTGTCCCGACGGACACGCCGACGCCGACGAACACGCCGACGAACACGCCAACGGCGACAAATACACCGACGGATACACCTGTCCCGACGGACACGCCGACGAACACGCCAACGGCGACGAACACACCGACGAACACGCCGACAGACACACCAACGGCAACTAACACGCCGACGGCGACGAACACACCAACAGACACGCCGACGAACACACCAACGGCGACCCATACACCGACGGATACACCAACGGCAACCAACACACCGACGGATACGCCGACGGCGACCTATACACCAACGGACACGCCCACGGCAACCAACACGCCGACGAACACGCCAACGCCGACTGAGACACCTGAAGATACACCGACGCCTAGCCCGACGCCGACCGAAACCGAGTGGGACCGGTCGAGCCTGGTGGTGACCGGCGTGTGCGATGAGACCACCGGTGATATAACCTTCACCGTGACCAACACGGGCGATCCGGGCGATGGCGATATGGAAGGTCCCGTCGAGTGGCGGCTGTACGAAAACGGTATCCTGGTGCGGACCGGCTCGCTGCAGTTAGCCGGTGGTGAATCGGCGCAGTTCACGTTCGCGGGCGTGCCGGGCACGCTGCGGTTCGAAGTCGATCAGCGTCCGGGACATCCGGGTAGCTCGCAGCCAAACGCCGAGGTTGATGACTGCGTCGCCGTGCCAACGGAGACTCCAACCAGTACACCGACGAACACGCCGACGGACACACCAACGGCAACCAACACACCGACCAATACGCCGACGAACACGCCGACGGCAACCAACACACCGACCGATACGCCAACGGCGACCAATACGCCGACATCGACGCCCACGGTGACCAACACACCGACGAACACGCCAACGGAAACGCCGACGGCGACCAATACGCCAACGTTTACGCCGACGAACACACCGACAGACACACCGACGTTCACGCCGACGAACACACCGACCAACACGCCAACGGAAACGCCGACGGCGACCAATACACCGGCTGACACGCCGACAGCGACCAGCACGCCGCCAGAACACGACGGCTCTAACCTGCAGGTCGCGGGGGTGTGTGACGTGAGCTTCAGCACGGCCTGTGGCGAAACAATCGCGTCCGGCACCAACAACTTCCCCGAGATCGATATGGATCCGGCGCAGTGTGGCCCGACCGACTACGCGTTCTCCTTCGTGGTCACCAACGCGGGCGACGCGATGGGCGGTCCGGTCGAGTGGCGCGTGCTGCGTAACGGCGCTGTCGTTGACAGCGGCACGCTGCAACTGGGTGCCGGGGAATCGCAAGAGTTCCGGTATCCGGGCGAGCCGGGCACGCTGACGTTCGAAGTCGACCAGCGGCCCAACTACTCCGGTCCTGCCGTGGCGACCGCTTCTGCGGAAGACTGCTTCGCACCGCCGCGCACCTGGGTGCCGGTTGAGGGCGCAGGGTACGTCTGCCCGGACTGGTTCGTCTACCATACGGATCGCACGGGTGACTGGGAGATCTTCCGTTACGGCGAGATCGAAGGGAACCCCGACGCCAACCCGAACCTGTCGCAGGGGATCGGTGAGGGGGTGCACGATATGGCCCCGAGCCGTTCGCCGAACAGCGAATGGATCACGTTCGCCAGCACGCGCGACGGGAACTGGGAAGTGTACGTTGCGCGCACCGATGGCACGTTCCAGCAGCGCGTCACGTATGAGCCGGGCGCGATCGATGTCGATCCGGTATGGTCGCCGGCTGGCGATGTGATCGCCTTCGAAACATCGCGTAACGGCAACTGGGATGTGTACGTGGTGGATGTGACGACCGGGATCGTGCAGCAGGTGACCACCCACGAGGCCAACGACCTCAACCCATTCTGGGCACCGGATGGCACCAAGCTGCTCTACCAGAGCGATCGCGATGGAATCTGGCAGATCTACGAAGTGGACCTGGCGACGCGCCAGTCCGTGCGCCTAAGCGATGGCGAGGGCGACGACCACGATCCGGAATACGCCAACAACGGCGAGATGATCGCGTTCCTCAGCTACCGCTTCGGCGAGAACAGCGTGGTGATGGTCATGGATGCCGACGGCACGAACGTGCGCCAGATCTCCGATGCGGACGGTGACGCGTTGAACCAGGCGTTCTCACCTGATGACACATTGCTGGCCTACCAGTCTACGCTCGATGGCGATGACGACATCTACGTCTACGAGTTTGCGACCGGGCTGACGCGCAAGGTGACCGATAATGACGGTATCGCTGACTACGCGCCGACCTGGTGGTGTGATGCCCCGGTCCTGCTGTTCACGTCGGATATCACCGGGGACTCGAACATCTTCGAAGTGCCGGCGCTGCCCATCGACGCGGACCCGATCCGCGTGGAGGAGGAAGCGGCACAGTTGACGGTGGAAGAGGACGCGGACCAGTATCCGCAGAACACGCCGTCAGAGGAGAACGCAAGCCGCGAGCGCAAGGTTCCCGGCAACTTCAAGAACCGCTAACCCCTTCGGGCACATCCGAACCGGGTTGTAGACCTGAGCGCCCCTGCCTTCACGGTGGGGGCGCTTCGCTGTTCCCTGGGGGCGTTTCGTCTCACATTCACGGTTGACAAGCGATCGCCAATTCGCTACCATGCAGGCGTAATCACGCGCAGCGTGTTACAATAAACATTGTACGCCCGACGTCAAGGCGGTAGATTGCTGGCAAGTTGCTCGGGTTGGGTCCTGCGCGGCAGGGCGTCCGAACCGTGTCAGGGCCGGAAGGCAGCAGCACTAAGGGCTGAATCCTGGGTGCCGCAGGGGTGCCTGGCCCGAGCAACATGCCCACAATCGCCGTCTTCTCGTTTAGGTGGACCGGGAGAAGCATTGTGCCGGAAGAAACACGTCCCGTGCATCCGGTACGGCGACCTGCGCTGCGATCGCGGCGGGCGCAGGTGTTGGGTGGGTTGGTGCTCGTGGCGCTAATCGCGGCGGTGTTCCTGCTCGTGGATGCCATGCGGCAGGCTGCCGTCACGATCACGATCAACGGCACCGCCTACCACGTCCGCACGCGCGCGGACACGGTTGGGGCAGCCCTGGACGACGCCGGAATCCACGTCGATACCGAGGACATCGTCTGGCCCCCGCTGGACTCACCCCTCACGGATGGCGACGCGATCGCGATTCACAAGGCAGCCGCCGTCGCGATGCAGTCCGATGACGGCGTGCGGCATATTCGCACGCAAGCCGCGCACCCGCTGGCTATTCTGGCCGAACAGGACATTGTGCCCGGCCCGCACGATATCGTGCAGGTCAACGGGCAGGACTATTCGCCCGAGGAACTCGCCGCGCAAAACTGGTCCACGCCGCCGCAGAGCATTCGCGTCGTGCGCGGCGTGCCGATTACAGTCGTCGATGGCGATCAAACGCTCACCGCGCACACGACCGAGGTCGATGTCGGGCGGGCGCTGGACGCGATCGGGGTCAAGCTGTACCTGGCGGACCGCGTCACACCGGCGTTGCACGCGCCCATCACGCCAGACATGACGATCCGCATCACGCGGTCGCTGCCGATCACGGTAGTCGCGGACGGGAAGCAGGTTGCCGCGCGCGCGATCGGGCCGACGGTGGCGGATGCGCTGACCGCGATCGGGTTGGCCCCGGTTGGGCAGGACTATACGATCCCGCCGCTGGACACCCCGTTGGAACCCGGCATGACGATCGAGTTGGTGCGGGTGAACGAAGAGGTGGTCACACGCGACGAACCGATCCCCTTTACCACGATTTACCATGCCGATGCCAGCCTGCCGGTTGACGAAAAACGCGTCATCCAGGAAGGCGTCGACGGCGTGCGAACGCGCAAAATCCGCGTGCGTTATGAGAACGGGAAAGAAGTCAGCCGCGTGGTCCAGGAAGAGTGGATCGCGCGCCCGCCTACACCGCGCATGATCCTGCTGGGCGAACAGGTGAAGCAACCGTGAACGACCGCGCACTGTTGGACCGGCACGCCATTACCCCCAAAAAGAGCCTGGGACAGAACTTCCTGCACGACCCGAACACGCTCGACAAGATCGTCGAGCTGGCACGCATCGAGCCCGGAGACACCGTGCTGGAGATCGGCCCCGGCACGGGCAACCTGACGCACGTGCTGGCGCAGCACGCCGCGCGCGTGGTGGCGGTGGAGCTGGACGACCGCCTGATCCCGCTGCTGCGCGAGCGTTTCGCGGACCGGCCTCGCATCACGATCGTGCACGGCGACATCCTGGAACTGGAGCTATCCGAGTTGCTGGGCGGGGACCCCTATCTCGTTGTGGCGAATCTGCCGTACTACATCACCAGCGCGATCCTGCGGCGCTTGCTGGAACATACACCGCGCCCGCAACGCATGGTGATCACGGTGCAGCGCGAAGTCGCCGAGCGCATGACCGCCGCGCCGGGCGACATGAGCTTGCTCGCGGTCAGCGTGCAGTTTTACGGGCGTCCCGAGCTGGTGATGCGCCTGAAACCGGCGGTGTTCTGGCCGCGCCCGGATGTCGAGTCGGCGGTGGTGCGCATCGAGCTGCACGATCAGCCGCCGGTCGATGTGCCGGACGAGCAGCTATTCTTCCGCGTGGTGCGGGCCGGGTTCAGCCAGAAACGCAAGCAGTTACGAAATGCGCTCAGTGCGGGGCTGGCGCTTGATAAACAGCAGGCGGACGCCTTGCTGCAGGCCGCCGGGATCGACCCCCGCCGCCGCGCCGAAACGCTGAGCCTGGATGAATGGGCCGCGTTGGCGCGCGCCGCTGCCACGTCTTGGCCCGCGTGACCGCGAGCAGACTAGTTTGCCACGCGGTATCCCTCTGCGAAGGCTTCGTACGCGACCGTGTTCGGCCCTTGCGGGATCACCTTCACGGTCAGCGCCAGCGCCTCGTTAGGTTCCAGCCGGCGCGACGGTTCCAGCGGAATCCGGCGGAAGCCGGTAACAAGGCCCCGGTCATCCATCAACGTCATCGTGACTGTGACCTGCTCGACGGGCGCGGGGGTCTTGTTGATGATCGAGAGCGTGACGTGGTAGTGATCGACCACAAACGCGCCGGACGCGGGCAGCAGCGTCAGGACGGCATGGCTCTGGTCCGTCGAGGGGACCACTTGCCCGGACTTGACGAAGGTTCGCGCGCCGGCATAGCCGATGGGGGGCGTCTCAAACAGCGCGCGGTACGGCCCGGAAGCGCCTTCCGGCAGCAGCCACCGCGACACTACCGTTTCTTTGGTCGCCAGTGGTGTGCCGTCCTGCGCCAGCAGTTGGACGACCACCGTCACCTGTTCGACCGGTTTGTCCCACTGGTTTTGCACCTGGCCCATGCACATCACACTCCCGACTGCCGTTTCGTAACACGCGGAGCCGTTCACGTTCAGATGGAGCGCGATCGGGGCGACATTCGCGCCACCGCTGTCGACGGTGATCAGGGGTGTGGCCGTGTAAACCGGCCAGTGCGTTGGCGTCAGCGTAGGCGGAATCAACGTATATCCCAGTAAGGGCAGCGTCGGTTCCTGTGTGGAGGGCGAGCTATCTGAGGACCAGATCTGCCCGCACCCCGCCGCAAGAACCCCTACCCAAATCCATATCCACCGCCAGCCTTGCCGTAGCATGGGAGGAGTTAATATCCCTCAATATCCAAAAAGATCGGCGCAGTATCCAACATTATAGCGGATGTGAGGCTGCAAAACAGCGCGAAGATGAGGCAATTTTGACTTTTGCTGATGGTAAGTCAGAGTGCTATGAAGTCAGTGTGACGTAACGCAGCAGCGCATTGACGCCGTCCCGGTGGTGGAAGGCAAAACGGGCATCACGCGCCGCCACCGGCCAGGTCAGGGCAACCAGACCGGCCAGTTGCCACTCGGCGCGATCTGCGCCAGTTCGCCGGTGAGCGTGTCGAGCATCCACACACCCGGCCTTGCGCTCGACCCGGCCAGCGGGTAGCGCTGGTAGATCAGGTAGCGGCCATCCGGCGACCACACCGGCATGCCGTGAATCACGTTGGGCGTGTCGGTCAGGCGGTGAGCGTTGCTTCCGTCGACAGCCATCAGCCAGATCTGATCGCCCATCGCCGCGTTTGGCCCGTCGTAAATGCGACGCACGACCGCGATCCGCGTGCCGTCCGGGGACCATGTCGCCCACGTATCGCCCGCACGCGGGACGGCGGTCAGATCGGTGAGCGTCCCACGCGCCATGTCGTAGCGCATCAGGTGCGCGAAGTACTGCCCGTCTGCTTCCCAGATCTCGGTCACCAGCAGCGCGCTGCCATCCGGGGACCAGACCGCCGCGTTTCCGGTCTGGCTGGCGATCGAGAAGTTTCGCCCGTCGGCGAGATTGTAAATCTGCACGCTTGAACTACCCGGCGCGATGTAGCTAAGCCACAGTCCATCAGGGGACCAGGCCGGGTTATAGCTCGGCAGTTGGCTGTCGCGGAAGACCGGGCCGGTCTTGCCGGATGCGATATCGAGCCACCACAGTGTCGTGACGCCTAGCGACGACTGCGGCGAGGTCATCTCGAGTTTCTCGTACACTAACTGCGTCCCATCCGGCGACCACGCCACGCGCGAGCACGTCGCCTCTTCGCAGGACAGCGCCAGGCGCGGATCGCCTGCCGGCAGGTCGAGCAGCCAGATATCGCTGCCCCCGAACTCGCGCGGCGTGGTATACGCGATGCTGGAACGATCCGGGGCGAGCTTGTAATCCCACACGCCGAACTCGCTCGCGGTCAAGGCGCGCACGTCGCCGCCGGTCGCCGGGCGCACGTACAACTGGTAACGGTTTTCGGCGTCGGTGTCCAGGTAGATCACGCGGGCGGTGTTGATGTCGAACGCCGCTGCCGGTTCCGCCGCCGCGTCATCCAGCGGTTGCTGCTGGCTGCCGAGCGTGAAGTCGAGCGCGGCATCGTCACCGGACCGCGTGGCGAACAGGTCCGATCGCGCTGCCGCGTTGTAGGTCAGCCCTAGCCCCAGCCCCGTCACCACCAGCGCGCTGACCAGCGGCAGCGCCGGGATCATGCGCTTGAGTGCGTCCATGCCCTCAAACAGGCGGCGGCTGCGCACCATCGCGATCCCGATCGCGGTCAGCACAAACGCCAGCCCCAGGCTGAACGCGACGATCAGCGACAGACCGAGCGCGACCCGGTTGATCGCCACCGCGACCAGCAGGATCGCGATCGCGTCCGGGCACGGGACCAGCCCGCCGCTGACGCCCAGCGCGACCAGCGCGCGCCAGTTCACGCTGCCGAACGCGCTTCCTTCACGCGGCAGCACGTCATCGTAGACATTGACGTTGACCGGCTGGTTGATCGCGATCCGGGTGGATGTGTTCGCTGTTTTGGCGGGTGTCGCCGCGCCCCCTGCCGCGCTCGCGGATCGGCGCACCGGGATGCGGGCGAGTTCGGGCGGCAGCTGCGGCATCTGGGCGCGCAGCGATGCGGCGCGGTCGCGGGCATGGCGCACGGATTGCCACGCCTTGTAGCGGCGGTAGATCAGGCCCAGCCCCATCGCCACCACCAGCAGGCCCGATGCCATCTCCAGGATCGGGAACAGGGTCGTGGGGAGCAGGATGTGCGAAGCCGCCAGCGTGATCATGCCCAGCGCGAGCACCGAACCGGTGTGGGTCATGGTGACGATGCCCCCCAGCGCGACCGCGTGCTGCATCGTGCCGCGCGACCCGACGAGGTACGCGCCCACCAACGCCTTGCCGTGCCCCGGCGTCAGCGCGTGCAGCGACCCCAACCCGACCGCGATCGCGAACGCGGTCAGGTAAAACGTCAGCGACAGGTCGTCGCGGCGCACGAGATCGGCAAGCTGCGCGGACGCTGAGGTATTTTGCTCGCGGCGGGCGGGGGCCGCGACCTGCGCGCCACTGGCCCCGATTGTGGGCGTGCCGCTGTCCCAGTACGTGCGCAACCCGTCACCGGGCTGCGCGGCGACGCCCTGCACCACCTGGAACGTCAGCGCGCCGTTCTTTTGCAGCGGGGTATGAAACTGCACCCCGTCTTCCGCCTGCACGGTGTACCAGTTCGAGCTGTTGTATTCCTCGAACCGGTTGTAAAACGCGATCTGCGCTGTATCGGGCATAGCGGCGGGCCACGCCAGCGCCAGCTCGACCGCGATCGCGTCGCGGCCCGTTTCAAAGTCAACCAGCGACCGCGGCCACGTCACGCCGGTGATCTGCCACGCCAGCGGCTCGCCGTCCACCAGGGCGAGGTAAGCATCGGGTAACGCTTCGGTCCAGGCGAGAGCTTCAGCGTCGCTGATCGCGCCGTCGCGGTCGGTGTCGGCTTTGTTCCAGACCACATACGCCAGCAGCGTGCCGGGCGCGATCATCCAGGTGTCGCGCGCGCCGTCCGGGGAGAGCGTGAGCGTGTGAGTGTGGAAGTACATGTCGGCGGGGTGCGCGGACACGCGCGGCACTGCTGCGGCGGCCAGTGCCAGCAGCAACAGCAGCGCGGCCAGGCCCAGCAGGACCGTGCGCCGGATGAGAACGTGTAATATCACCGAACCAGCCTCGTGCTAGCAGCCGTGTGCAAGCGATATACCATCGCGGCTTTTCTGACAGCGTGTACTACCTTGATGCTACCAAATATCGCGGCTCAGTCACAACAGGTTTTGCACAGGGGGATGTCGTCCGGTGGTGCGGTGTCGCCGGTCGCGAGTTCGTAGGCCGGCGGCATCTGCATGATGAAGGGGCACTTTGTCGCGCTGCCGCACGTGCTGCACGCCGTTGCGCTATGCACGGGACGCAGCTTGCCGCGCTGTACCCAGTGCATGATCATGCCTTCGAGCATATTGGGCGCGATATCGAGTTCGCGCGCGAGTTGGGTCAGCGTGCGCGGCTGGTCAGCGGTTTCGAAGGCGTTGAGCACCTGGCGTAAGGTTGAAGGCATCGTCTCTCCGTAGGTTGCAGCTTACCGGTTGTGGCGGTCGGCGGCGGTCACACGAATCCCAACAGCAGCCCGCCCTGGTACACGATCACCGCCGCGAGCCATGCGATCGCCAGCGTATACACGATCTGGAACAGCGCCCAGCGCGCGCCGAACTCGTGGCGCATCGCGGCGACAGTCGCCGTGCAGGGCACGTAGAGCAGCACGAACACGTTGAAGGCCACCGCCGCCAGCTTGCCCCTGGCATCCGACCCGGCGGTCCGGTTGAACGCGGCGGTCAGTTCGGCCTGGAGCTTGGTTGCAGCGTCGGCATCGTCTCCCTGGCCCAGCGCATCGAGTTCGCCCAGGTTCACCAGCGGCAGCAGGTTGAGCGTGCGCGGGATGATGTTGAACGCTTCCTGTCCCGTCAAGACCAGCGTCTCGCCCAGGGACACCAGCACGTCGCGCACGTCTTCGCCCAGGCCCGGTTCATCCTCGCCAGCGGTGCTTGCCGGGGCGTCCGGGCCGGGTTCCTCGACGTAAATCTGGCTCATCGTGCTGATCACGACTTCCTTCGCGACGAAACCGGTGATCAGCGAGCCGGTGGCTTGCCAGCTTCCGAAGCCCGCCGGTTCGAAGACCGGGGCCGCCGTGCGGCTCACCGTGCCGAACACGCTGTCTTCGGGCGGCACGTCGGCGAAAGCGCCCTTTCCCCGCCCGTTGGGCAGCGCCATCAACAACCAGATCACGAGCGAGCTTACCAGGATGATCGTCGCGGCGTGTTCCAGGAAATGCTGCGTGCGGTGCCAGATCTGCCGGAAGACGTTGCGCCAATCCGGCGTGCGGTAGGGGGGCAGCTCCAGCACAAACGGCTGCTGCGGCGTGTTGCGAAAGACCGTGCGCTTCAGCAGCAGCCCCGTCAGCAGCGCGATCGCGATCCCGACCAGGTACATCGCAAAGACCAGGTTGCCGGAATTCGCGCCGAAAAACGCCGCCCCGAAGATCACGTAGATGGGCAGCCGCGCGCCGCAGCTCATAAACGAGACGAGGAAACCGGTCAGCTTGCGGTCGGCTTCGTTGTCCAGCGTGCGCGTGGCATAGACCGCCGGGACGTTGCAGCCGAACCCGACGACCAGCGGCAGGAAGCTTTTGCCGTGCAGCCCGATGCGCCGCATCACGCCATCCATCACAAACGCGGAGCGCGCCATGTAGCCAGTGTCCTCCAGCACGGCGACCGCCAGGTACAGCGTCATCATCACCGGTATGAACACCAGCACGCCGCCCACACCCGCGATCACGCCATCGACCAGCAGGGCCTCGACCCACGTGCCATCCAACGCGACGAGGCCCAGCAACACGACGACCAGCCGTGACAGCGGCCCGCCGAAGACCCCGTCGATCCAGTCCACAAACGGGGCGCTGACGTTGGCCGTAAACTGGAACACGAGCCACATCAGCAGCAGGAAGATCGGCACGCCCCATACCGGATGCGCGGCCACGCGATCCACGCGATCGGAGAAGGTCTCGCCGTCCGTGTCCGGGCGGGTTACCGCGCCCTGCACCGCCTGCGCGATAAACTTGTAGCGCCGGTCGGTGATCAGGGTTTCGGCGTCTTCGCCCGCCTGCGCCGCGACACGCGCCATCGCGGCATCGGCTGCCGCCACCAGCTCCTGGTAACCGGCACCTTCCAGCCGCGCGCGCAAGTCACCGTCATGTTCCAGCAGCTTGATCGCCAGCCAGCGCGGGCGGAACTGGTAAGCCAGCACCGGGTCAGCCGCGATCTGCGCCTGTAACGCGGCGATCTCAGGTTCCAGCAGCGGCCCGTAGTCCATTTGCAGCCGTGCAGGGTGCGGCGCGCATTCCATTTGCGTGCAGAGCACCTGCCGCAGTTCCTCGATGCCGTTGCTGCGATTGCCGACCGTCTCCACGATGGGAATCCCGCCCAGCCGCTCGGAGAGCGTGGGCAGGTCAAAGCGCAGGCCGCGTCTGCGCGCGGTGTCGGCCATGTTCAGCGCGACGACGACCGGGGCCTCAAGTTCGAGCAATTGGGTGACCAGGTAGAGGTTGCGCTCCAGGTTGGCCGCGTCGACGACGGCGACAACCAGGCGCGGCTTCTCGTTGACCAGAAAGTCACGCGTGATGATCTCTTCCGCGGAGTAGGCGTTGAGGCTGTACGTGCCGGGCAGGTCCACGACGGCGATCGCGCGATCGTTGAGCCGCGCGGTGCCCGTCTTGCGCTCGACCGTTTTCCCCGGCCAGTTCCCGACGTGCTGTTGCGCGCCGGTCAGCGCGTTGAAGATGGTACTCTTGCCTACGTTGGGATTGCCTGCGAGCGCGATGACCGGTGACGTATCCGTGAACGTTGCGCGCTCAACGTCGGGGATTTCACACTTACAGGATAACATGGATTTTGTGCGCCATTCCGCGCCCGATCGCCAGCCGCGTGTCATGCTGCACGGCCAGGATCAGGGGGCCGGTAAAATGATTCTGGACGACGCGAATCCGTTGCCCTACCGTCAGGCCGAGGTCTGCCAGCCGCTTACGCAGCCGTCTGCCGCCGTCGATGGCGACCAGTTCGACCGTGTGGCCGGACGGCACGCGGTTAAGCGTCATAGTGGCGGAGGCACCCGCAGGATGCGACGAATCGGTGACCATTTATGCCCTTCTGCGTGATGTCTTGACGATAATTGCAAACTATTCTCAATTATGGCGGGGAATCTGTCAACTGTGCAGTGAGGGGTTTCATGCCGTGCTTGTGCGCATTGTCACATCTTAGCATGCCTCTGTAGTGGTTGGTAGCAAAACCACTATCAGGCAATGCCGCAGCAGCGGTATAGTGTGCACAGCGTGGTGGACGTGTCCCGGTGGTGCCGGACAGGGTGCCGTGCTGTGTATGAAACTGCAGCCTGCCCCAAGCCGGATCGCGGCGTGGCAGGCTCACAGATTTATACGGACGGGCTTTGAGTGCTACAGGATGGAGTGACATGGTATCGACCGCTGATATCGTCGCCCGGATACGCGCGCGCGGCGAGCGCCTGACGATCCAGCGCCGCATGGTGATCGAAGCGTTGTGCGAGCATGGCGGCCATCTGGCCGTGCAGGACGTGCAGGGCCATCTTGCGGCACACGGCAGCCCGGTCAGCGAGGCGACCGTGTACCGGATTCTGCAATGGCTCAAAGACCTCGGGCTGGTGTCCCAGACCGACCTGGGACACAAGGGCATCGTGTACCAGGTGATCGCCGAGCATCCGCACCATCATCTCGTGTGCTTGAACTGCGGCGCGATCATCGACGTTGAAGATGGGCTGTTCGACGCGCTGCGTGCCACGCTGCGCCGCGACTACGGTTTTGAGCCGCGCATCGATCACATGGCGATCTTCGGCCTCTGCCGTGACTGCCGCGCCCGTTAGCACGGCGTGACGATGCGTGCTGCATCCGCTGGGGCGTGGCAGGGGCGAAACCGGTCGGCTGACTTTCGCTAAATGCTTGTAATTGCAAAATAAATTTTAGCTAGGTAAAATCATTTTAACTTTTAACTGGTTCCTGACCTTCAACCGGACAATATACCAACATGCCGTCATTCTCTCCCGAAGCTTTGGTGTTCATCGCGATTGCGCTTGTCTTTGGATTCTTCAACGGCCTGCACGATTCGTCGAACGTTGTGGCGACGGTGATCTCCACCCGCGCGCTGAACCCGCGCGCCGCGCTGTGGATCGCCGCGATCGCCAACGCCGTCGGCCCGCTGATCTTCGGCGTGGCGGTCGCTACGACGATCGGTCACGAGGTCGTCGCGCCGGAAGCTGTCACGCTGCCGGTCGTCTACGCGGCGATACTCGCTGCGATCGGCTGGAACGTGATCACGTTGCTGTTCGGCATTCCGTCCAGCACCTCTCACGCGCTGATCGGCGGCATCATGGGGGCGGTCTGGTGGGGCTATGGATTCGAGTCCCTGACCCCTGAGGGGATGACCAAAGTATTGGCGGCGCTTTTCTTCTCCCCGTTGATCGGCATGTTAGCCGGTTACTGGACGGTCAAGCTGCTGTTTTTTATGGCGCGCGGCGCGTCGCCACACGTTAACGTGTGGTTCAAGCGCGGGCAGTTGCTGACCTCGACGATGCTGGCGCTTTCACACGGGTCGAACGACGCCCAGAAAACGATGGGCATCATCACGCTGGGACTGGTTGCGACCGGTGATCTGACCACGTTTCGCGTGCCGCTGTGGGTGATCTACATCAGCGCGGGGGCGATCGGCCTGGGGACGTTGTTCGGCGGCTGGAGCCTGATTCGCACGCTGGGCGGTAAGTTTTACCGCGTGCGCCCGGTTCACGGGTTCAGCGCGCAGGCCGCATCCAGCGCGGTGATCCTGGGGGCGGCGTTGCTTGGCGGCCCGGTCAGCACCACGCACGTGATGAGTTCCGCGATCGTGGGGGCCGGCAGCGCGGAACGGGTCCAGAAGGTGCGCTGGGGCGTGGTCAACAACATCGTCATCTCCTGGCTGCTCACGATTCCGGCTTCCGCTTTGCTCAGCGCGTTGATCTACCACGCGATCCAATCCTTCTTGTAACGTGCTGTGTGCTGCCATCCGGGCCGCGGCGAAGAATATCCCCATGCTGAACGCTACCATCTGCGTCGGGCACCCGACGGGCCACACGCGCCCGGCTGCGGGCGCGAGTCGTTTCTGCGCGCAAAACTTGCTAGACTGATGCTGTAGCAACCCTGGATGGTATAGTTGACGTGGCGAACACTTTGAGCTAAGGAGCCTGATATGCAAACGATACTTCGTGGCCCATCTACCGAGGTCATCATCGCGCCGGAAGAACCCATCGTCATGATCGGCGAGCGCATCAACCCCACCGGGCGCAAAGCGTTCAGCGCCGAACTCCAGCAAGGCGATCTCAGCCGGGTCACGCGCGACGCACAAGCGCAGGCAGACGCGGGAGCGCGCGTGCTGGATGTGAACGTCGGGGCCGCCAGCGTTGATGAGGTGGCACTGCTGCCGCAGGCGGTGCAGCTTGTACAGCGCACAGTTGACCTGCCCGTCAGCATCGATTCAGCCAACCCGGACGCCATCGCCGCCGCGCTGGAGGTCACACAAGGACGCGTGCTGATCAACTCGGTCAACGGGGAGCAGGCGAAGCTGGACGCGATCCTGCCGCTGGTCGCGGAATATGACGCCGCCGTGATCGCGCTGTGCATGGACGATGACGGTATCCCGGCCACGCCGGAGGCGCGGCTGCGCGTCGCTGAGAATATCCTGAAGGCGGCCCAGGCGCACGGGATCGAAGCGCGGGATATCCTGTTCGACCCGCTGGTGATGGCGGTCAGCGCGGACCACAACGCGGCGAACGTGACCATCACGACCGCGCGCCTGCTCCGTTCTGAGCTGGGCTGCAATATGACCGCCGGGGCGAGCAACGGGTCGCACGGCATGCCGGACCGCGAGCTGCTCAACACCGTGCTGCTGGTGCTACTGGCGCAGGCGGGCGTCAACGCGCCGATCTGCAATCCGCTGAAAAACGGGCTGGCCGTGCGCGCGATCGACCTGATGCTGGGCCGTGATGAGTGGGGAATGGGGTACATTAAAGCGTATCGCGCAGCGACACAAGCGTGATCGCCCTCACCCTTCACGACCGGCCATGACACCATACGCCGCCCGGATGATCACGTCGGGCGGCGTATGACGTGTGGGTTTGCTGGGAGCCCGTTCGTGCCGCGGTTTAGCGCGCGCTCTCGATGCGCTGGCGCACGTCGTCGGCAAAGCGCTGGATGTACGCCTGCACGTAGGCCACCACGTCCTGATCCGGATCGTGGATCAGTGGCATGAGGTCCATCGCGAAGTTCATGCCGGTGGTGACATCGGTCGCGTGCGATTCGTGGTAGGTCGCGTGGGCGCGGCGGCGGCCCATCGTGGCAAGGTCGTAGCGTTTGCCCCCGCTGATCTGCGAGTCGAAGATACCCAGCAGCGCCATTTGCAGGCTTTCGTTTTCCGACAGGTCAAACGCGACCTTGTCCGCGTCGACCATCCAGTCGAGATCGCGCCACACTTCGCAGCCGTAGACGTGCTGCGGGCGCTCGGCTTGCGGCAGTTGGCGCAGCGCGGCGATCGCCTTGAGCGTCACGCCAATGTGCGTGTTGTGCTTGTCCGCGAGGTTGTGCGTGTAGACGACCTGCGGCTTGGTCGCCTTGAGAATCGCGAGCAAGTCCTCAACCGGGGCATCGTTCGCGCCGTCCTTCACGGCGGAGCTGGGGTAGCCCAGCAGGAACTGCGCCGCGTAGCCGCCCACGTGCGCGGCCTTTTTCTGCTCCTCGATGCGCACCCGCTGCATCTGCTCGTCGGTGTAGCCGGCATACGGGCCGGTGCGCGACGATCCCGCGCCGTTGGTCACGACCACGCCCGTGAACCACTTGTCCGGGCGCTGGAAGCACTGCAAGATGCCGTCCATCGCCATGATCTCGAGATCGTCCTGGTGCGCGCCGATCGCCAGATGCGTCGTGCGGGCAAGCGCGTCCGCTTCGGGCGTGCCGTCGGGGATGTACAGAATCGCGTTAGGGTTGTGAAACTGCATCGGATGGCCTCCTCATCAAGTGTTTACTGGTTGCGCAATACACGCTGTCAGCCAAACTCCGGCAGGCTGGCGGCGGCGATCGACTGCCCGACACGGCGGCTCTTTTCGTCCGGCAGCTGGATGTTGAGCGACGCGACGAGATCGGGGAACTCGGTTTGCAGCACGCGATTCGCCCCGTCGAGGATCAGCGTGCCGCCGGAGCCGGACGTGACGCGGCCCAGGATCAGGACGTGCTTCAGCGCGTAGAAATCGGCGTAGTGCGCCAGCGTGTAACCGAGGTAAGTCCCGATCGTCTCCCAGATTTTGCGCGCGCCTGCGTGCCCCGCTTCGAGTTCGGCCTGCACCGCCTTGAGCTGTTCGGCTTTGGTCACGCCGTGCGGCACGGCGATACCGACCTGGGGCGCGAGCCGGAACACGCACTGCTGCGAGAAATACAACGCTCCCACCCCGTGATCGCCTGACCATTCATCGACCGGCGCGTCCGGCTGGTAATCGACCGGGGCGAACGCCAGCTCGTTGAGCCAGTCGGTGATGCGGCCCGACGGCGTGACGTAGCCCGCCGCCTCGCTGGACCCCATCGCCACGCCGAGGATGCTGTCGTCTTCGAGCGACATCGACCCGGCCAGCGCGGTGACTTCGCCATCGTTGATCACTTCCAGCGGCACGCCGCCCATCTCTTGGCGGATGCGGGCGAACATGTCCCGGATCTCGTCGAAGCGCTCGTCGGGGATGCCCCGGAACAGCGACGCGACCATCGGGCGGTTGTCCACGTACACACCCGCCGAACTGCCGCCGATCGCGTCGACGTGCGGCAGTTTGCTCGCCGCCAGCTTGAGCGCGTCCAGAATCTTACGGTAGTGGTATTGCGGATCGCTGTTTTCGCGCGGCTCCCACACGATCTCGTCGCTGAAGATCGCCTCGCCATCGACCACCGCCGAGACCTTCAGGTCCGACGCGCCGAGGTCAAAGCCGATGCGGTTGCCTTCCAGGTGGCGGCCCAGCGACTTCTCCGGCTCGTGCTCCGGCGGGACCTCGTCCGCACCGCACACGACGACGGTAAACGGTTGCTGGTAGACTTTTTCGCCCATGAAATGATAGTCGAACGCGCGCGCGCCGCCCGGCGAATAAACCTGCCGGATATGCTCGCCGATGCGCGAGGGGCCGCCGACGTACACCTTCCACCCGCCGCGCTGCCACAGCAGGAATTTGACCAGCCGCTCGACGTAAAACAGGCTCGAGTCCGCCTGGGGATGATCGCCGGAAAAGACGACGGTTTCGTAGCGCGAAAGCGAGCCGTTGAGCCGCTCCAACCCGAGCACCAGCGGCACACCGCCGCCGGAGTCGGCGACCGCCTGCCGGAATGCGCGATTTGCCAGCACGGCGGGCCGGAAGCCCGGATCGAGTGCAGGGACGATGTTCGGTTCGATCAAGGGAAATGCCTGGGTCATCGTGAGTCACTCCGTAAAATGGTTATAGTTGTTAGGTTTCAGTTGGCAATGGTCATGTTTCGGGCCAGATAGCCGCGCTGTGGTGTGACGGTGTGCGCCAGCCGGTTAACCGACAACCGGGCACCGGCGGCGGATGCCTTCTAGCGTGTCACGGTGACCTTCGTCAGGCCGCGCGGACGGTCCACCTCGTGGCCTTTCACCAGCGCCAGCCGCATCGCGAACACCTGCCCGTGCAGCACCGCGACGACCGGCGAGAGCCATTCGGGCACGTCATCCGGCAGGTGCAGCGCCTGCTGGGCGTGGGCGAACGCGCTCTCGTCGTTCGAGATGACGATCAGTTCCGCCTCTTTTTCGTGCAGCTTCGCCAGCAGGTCGACCATCGCCGGCAGCGTCTTGCCGCGCGGCGCGACGGCCAGCACCGGAAAGCCCGGACTGATCACGGCGATCGGCCCGTGCCGGAAGTCCGCCTCGCTGTAAGCGACGCCGGTGATGTAACACAGCTCCTTCACCTTGAGGTTAATCTCAAACACAGTGCAGTAATTAAACCCGCGCCCGATGACCGCGAACTGATCCATGTAACGATAGCGTTCGACCCATTGGGGTTCGTGCAGCGGCCCGGTGATGTGATCGGTGAGCGTCTGCGAGGCGTAGCCGGGTAGTTTGCCGAGCATGGCCTGCTGCTCCTCGTCGCCGGTCAGCGCCGCGACCAGCATCGCGATCGCGGCCAGTTGCGCGGTGTAGGTCTTCGTCGCCGCGACGCTTTTCTCCTCGCCCACACCGAGCAGCATGTGGTGTCCGGCGGTCTGCGCCATCGGGGATGTGGCGTCGTTAGTGATCGCGACCGTCAGCGCGCCTTGCGCGCGGGCGTCCTCAAGCACCTGGCGCACGTCCTCGCTCTTGCCGGACTGCGAAATGCCGATCACCAGCGCGCGGGCCAGCATGGGCGGCGTGCGGTACAGCGTGTGCAGCGAGGGCGTCGCCAGCGCGACCGGCAGGCGCGCGTGTGCCCCAAACAGGTACTGCGCATAACGCGCCGCGTTATCCGACGTGCCGCGTGCGGCGATGTGCACGAACGCTGGTTCGAACGCGCGGATCGCGCCCGCGATGGTGCGGGCGGTGCCGGCTTCCTCGCTGATCAGGCGCTGCAACACGGTCGGCTGCGCGGCGATTTCTTGTTCCAGGTACATGGTCCCATCCTCTGGTTGCTACCGTCATGAGCGGCGCGACTTCGGACGGCGCGCCACGATTGACACACTTTATATTTTAGCCTATACTTTGTTTGTAGTCAATACAAACAAAGTTGCGTCGCCATGAAAAAAGACCACCGTACCGCAAACCATGCCCTGGTGCGCACGATCAACCGCGCGCTGATCCTCAACCACCTGCGGCGGCACGCGCCCCAATCCCGCGCCGAACTGGCGGAGCGAACCGGCCTGACGCGCAGCACCGTTTCCAGCCTGGTTGATGACCTTCGCGAGGCTAAGCTGATCCACGAAACCGGGATCGGCCCGTCACGCGGGGGACGTCCGGGCACACAGCTCGAACTGAACCCGGCGGGCGGCTGCGCCATCGGCGTCGAGATCACGGGCGATGCCGCGCTGGTCATGCTGACGGACTTCGTCGCCCGGCCCCGCTGGGAGCGCGCGTTCGCGGTGACGGACACCGAGCCAGATGACGTGATCCCGCGCGTCGAGGCGCTGATCGACGCGGCGCTGCAGCACAACGCCGAAGGCGAGCAGATGAAACCGTTGGGGATCGGGCTGGGGCTGTCGGGGCTGGTCAACGCGGCGCAAGGCACGCTGACCGCGTCCTCGACGCTGGGCTGGCAAGCGATCCCGTTCCGCGAGCGTTGGGAGCGCCGCTTCCGGCTACCGGTACACGTAGGCAACGAAGCGAGCATCGCCGCGCTGGGCGAGCATTATTTCGGCGCAGCGCGCAACACGAGCGATTTCATCTACCTGGGCATCGGCACGCGCGCGATCGGGGCGGGGCTGTTCGTCAATGGCGATCTGTTTCAGGGCATTGACGGTTACGCCGGCGAGGTCGGGCACATGCAGATCGACCCTGCCGGGCCACCTTGCACCTGTGGCAAGCATGGCTGCTGGGAAGCGCATCTGCGCGCGGCGATCGCGGGGCAGGACCACCACGCGCCCGACGCGCTCGCGCGGATCGCGGCGATCCTCAGCCCTGGCATTGCCAACCTGGTCAACGTGTTCAACCCGCAGTTGGTCGTGTTAGGGGGCACGGTCGGGCGCGCGCTGGCCGGTGTATTGCCCGCGATCCGCGCGTCGGTGCAGGCGCAGGTCGTCATGCCGGATGACAGCCGCGCCGAGATTGTAATCTCGGAGATCACGTCGAACGCCTGCGCGTTGGGCGCGGTCGCGTGCGTGCTGGATGACGTGATGCATGATCCGGCGTGGTGACCGGTGGCGCGGCGCGTCACGCGCCCATATAACGCACGACAAACAGCGTCGTGTCGTCGAAGGGCGGCGCGTCACCCATGAAGTCTAGCACCGAGGCGTTGATCGCCTGCAGGATCGCGTCCGCGGATTGACCGGCGTGCTGGCGCACCACTTCGGCCAGCCGTTCGTCACCGTAGGCTTCGCCGTGAATGTTCTCGGCCTCGGTCAGGCCGTCGGTGTACAACACCAGCGCATCGCCCGGTTGGAGCTGGATTTCGACCGGCTCGACCGGCAGGTCTTCAAACCAGCCCAGCGGACGCCCGCCGCGCGGCAAGAACTTATGCGATCCGTCCTTGCGGACCAGTAGCGGGCGGTTGTGTCCGGCGTTCACACCGATCACGCGTCCCCCCGGGTGCAGCAGCGCGTAATACACCGTGACGAACATGCCGCTTTCGGTGTCTTTGAGGATGCTGAGGTTCGTCTGGCGCAGCGCGGCTACCGGTTCGCCTTGCGTCATCGCGGCGCTGCGGATCAGGCTACGCGACACGGCCATGAACAGCGCCGCCGGCGCGCCCTTGTCGGACACGTCCGCGATCACGACGCCCCAGGCACCGTTATCCAGCTCGAAACAGTCGTAGAAGTCGCCCGCCACCTCGCGCGCGGAGCGCCAATCCGCCGCGAGATCGTAGCCGGGGATCGTGGGCAGGTTTTGAGGTAGCCAGCCGCGCTGGATCTCTTTCGCCATCTGGAGCTCTTTCTCCATGCGCCCCTTTTCGACCGCCACCTGGTACAGCCGCGCATTATCAATCGCGATCCCGGCCTGGCTGGCGAAAGCGGCCAGCAGGTCGCGATGGCCTTCGTTGAACAACCCCTCGTGCAGGCGGTTGTCGACGTACACCAGCCCGATAAAACGCCCGCGCACCAGGATCGGCACGCACAGGATCGAGCGCAGGCCCAGGATCATGATGCTTTCGCCGCGCGTGAACCGGTCGTCGTACTGCGCGTTATCCGTCAGCAGTGGCTTGCAGGTCTGTTCGACTTTGCGCAGGATCGACGTGCTGACCTGGAACTCCGGCGATTCGAGATCGCTACGGTCCATGCCGCGCGCGACCCGGAATTCCAGTTGCCCGGTGCGCTCGTTACGCAGCATCAAGAACCCGCGTTCCGCGCCGGTCACGCCGATCACACGGTCGATGATGTTTCCCAGCACGACGTCAAGCTCCAGGCTGGAGTTGAGTTCGCGCGTGATTTCGTACAGCGTGGCGAGATGTTCCGGATCGGATACTGGCGGTGTGGGCTGTGCATCGGTCATAAGGCGTTGTCCTGCTTCCGGTCTAGGCTGTGTCGCATTATAGCATTCCCCCTGCCGGTTGGCGAAACCGCCGCGACTCGCTACCATAAGCGGTGGCTTTAGTATCTGCATACTCAGGAGTAACCTGATGAACCCCTATGAATTTGTTGACGCGCACCAGGACGAGTTCCTTAATGACCTAATCGACCTGCTGCGCATCCCCAGCGTGAGCACGCTTTCCGAACACAAGCCCGACGTGTTACGCGCGGCGCAGTGGTTGGTTGACCATTTCAAGCAGATCGGCATGACGCGCGCGGACCTGATCGAAACCGGCGGCAACCCGCTGGTTTACGCCGAGTGGCTGGGCGCGGGGGACGATGCGCGTACCGTGCTGGTGTACGGCCACTATGACGTGCAGCCCGCTGACGACGAAGCGGGCCTGTGGCAGAGCGACCCGTTCGAGCCGGAAATCCGCGACGGCAACCTGTACGCACGCGGCGCGACCGACGACAAAGGCCAGACCTTCGCGCAGATCAAGGCCGTGCACGCGCTGTTAAAGGCCGGGCAGATGCCGGTGAATGTCAAGTTCATCCTCGAAGGCTCCGAGGAGTCCGGCTCCGAGGAGATTCACGATTTCGTGCGCGACAACCGCGCTTTGCTGGCCTGCGACGTGGTGCTGCTTTCGGATACACACATCCTCGCGCTGGACCGTCCGACGATCGTCACCGGGTTGCGCGGCATCACCTACCTGGAGATCGAGGTGCGCGGCCCGGACCATGACCTGCACTCCGGCATGTACGGCGGCATCGTGCATAACCCGCTGCAGGCGCTCGCCGAGATCCTCGCGCAGTTGCACACCCCGGATGGCAGGGTCGCGGCGCCGGGCTTCTACGACGCGGTGCGCGTGCTCAGCGCCGAGGAGCGCGAGGCGCTCTCCCAGGTGCCGTACACCGTCGAGCAGTTGAAGGCGGAGACCGGTGTCAAGGCGGCCTGGGGCGAGCCGGGGTACGCGCTGCACGAACGCCGGGGCATCCGCCCCACGCTGGAGATCAACGGCATCTGGGGCGGCTGGACCGGCGAGGGTGCAAAGACCGTGCTGCCGGCCCGCGCCACCGCGAAGGTAAGCTGCCGGCTGGTGCCGGACCAGGACCCGAAGGTAATCGAGGGCTTGATCCGCGACTACGTGACATCGCTCACGCCGGAGACCGTCAGCAGCGAGGTTCGCGGGCTGCACGATGGCATGTGGGCGGTGGTCGAAACGGACTCGCCGTACATGCAGGCGGCTGTGCGCGCGTATGCGTTCGGCTTCGGCGCGGAACCGGTGTTCGTGCGCGAGGGCGGCTCGATCCCGGTCGTGGGCACGTTCCAGAAAGAACTCGACGCCCCGGTCGTGATGATGGGCTTCGGGCTGCCGGACGACAATCTGCACGGCCCGAACGAAAAATTCACGCTGGTATGCTTTGAGAAGGGCATCAAGACCGCGATCAAGTACTACCAGGAGCTGGGCGCGTAGCCCGTTTCCGGCATAACACAACGCCCGTCGCGCGGCGCGACCGCTGGCATAGGATCGCGCCGCGTCATTGTGTAGTCGCGCGTGGCGCCCATGCCGTTTCGGGGTGGCGCGCCCTGTGTGGTATGATGGTGTGCGTTGTATTGGCTTGGTACGTAGTGACGACACACAACGTGAGGATCGTATGACACACGCATTGATAACCGGTGGAGCCGGGTTCATTGGCAGTCACCTGGCCGAAAAGCTGCTCGCGCGCGGCGACAGCGTCACCGTGATTGATAACCTGTCCACCGGGCGCTTTGAGAATATCGCCCACCTGGACGGGACGCCGGGCTTCCGTTACGCGATCGAGGACATCCGTCACGCGTCAGTGATGGACCGCCTGGTCAGCGAGTGCGACATCGTGTACCACCTCGCGGCGGCGGTGGGCGTCTTCTCGATCGTCCAGAGCCCGATCGACACGATCTCGATCAACGTGGAAGGCACGCAGATCTTGTTGCAGACCGCGCGCCGCTACCGCAAGCGGGTGCTGCTGGCGTCTACATCAGAAGTGTATGGCAAGGGTGTCAAAGTCCCGTTTAGCGAGGATGACGACCGCATCCTCGGCGCGACGACCAAGAGCCGCTGGAGTTATGCGGCATCCAAAGAACTGGACGAGTTTCTGGCGCTGGCGTACCTCAAAGCCGCCAACCTACCTGTGACGATTTTCCGGCTGTTCAACACCGTCGGGCCGCGCCAGGTCGGGCACTACGGGATGGTCGTGCCGCGCTTTGTGCGCTGGGCGCTGGCGGGCGAGCCGCTCCAGGTGTACGGCGACGGGCAGCAGAGTCGCTGCTTTGCCAACGTGCATGATGTCGTCGAGGCGATCGTCGGGCTGGGCCACCCCGAGGCGCTCGCGGCGGTGAACGGGCAAGTGTTCAACATCGGGTCCGGCGAAGAGGTCACGATCCTGGAACTGGCACAGCGTGTCAAAACCCGCACCAACAGCAACTCCCCGATCGAACTGATCCCCTACGACCAGGCGTACGAGGCCGGCTTTGAAGACATGCGCCGCCGCGTGCCGGATATCCGCAAGATCAAAGCCGCGATCGGGTGGGAGCCGCGCACGTCGCTTGATGAAACGATTGACCAGATCGTCGCATATTTCCAGGAGACGGAGTTCGCCTGATCCACACACCATGACAAAGATCACCCATCTGGCATGACGATTTGCACCATCGAATTGCTTGACAGGGCGGGATGATCCCACATATACTGTGTTTAGCGGGTTGTGAGAGCGCTCCCATTTTGTGATGCCGGGGCGCTTGCTCAGCCTGCGGGTTGGCACTTTGTGATGCTCTTTAACGCTTGAGATTGCGTTGTAGCGGGTTTAGAAGACTATTTTTTTACGAGTCAGTGAGAACGCTCCCAAATGGACCGAAAGGGCAAGAATCCCGCGTTAAATCTGGAGGACATCGCTCGCCTGAGCGGTGTGTCGCGTTCCACTGTCTCGCGCGTGATCAACAACTCTCCCAACGTGCGCGAAGAAACCCGCCAGCGCGTGCTGAACATCATCCGCGAACACAACTACACCCCTAACATCGCCGCGCGGTCGCTGGTCACGCAGCGCACGCAGGTGATCGGCATGTATGTGCCTTACTTCGTGAGCGACCTGTTCAGCGATCCGTATTTTCCCATGCTCTTGCAGGCGGTGACCACCTACGCCAACGAACAGGATTACGACGTGATGTTGTGGCTGCGCGGGCAAAACGCCTCGCCGACCAGCCTGCACCAGCGTGTGATCGATAACCGCATGACCGACGGCCTGATCCTGGCCTCGACGCCACGCAGCGATACGCTCGTCGATGAGTTGCTGGAACGTGGCCGGACGTTCATCTTCAACGGGCGGCCCTGGCGGCATGCCGACGCGATCAACTATGTCGATTCGGCCAACTACCAGGGGGCGCAGCAAGCAGTCGAGCATCTCGTCCGGTTGGGACGCACGCGCATCGCGACGATCACCGGGCGTCTGGATATCAGCTCCGGGTATGACCGCCTGGAGGGCTACTGCGACACGTTGCAGCGCATGGACCTGTCCCGCGAGGATGAACTGGTCTTCACCGGCGACTTCACCGAGAACAGCGGGTATATCGGCATGCGCAAACTGCTTGCGGCCAAGCCGGATGCAGTCTTCGTCGCCAGCGACCGGATGGCGCTTGGCGCGCTGCGCGCACTGCGCGAAGCCGGGGTCCGCGTGCCGGACGACATCGCGATCGTAGGGTTCGATGACATGCCCTTCGCGACGATGGCCGAACCCCAGCTCACCACGGTGCGCCAGTCGGTGCAGCGCCTGGGCTATCTGGCCGCCGAAGGGTTGATCGGCCTGATCGAAAAGACCCTTACACCACCCTACCAGGTGTCGCTGCCCACCCAACTCGTGATCCGCGAATCCTGCGGATTCCCACATTAGACAATCCCTGAGACGATACGAGGACCAGTAAAGGAGGAGGGCTACAGGAGTTTAGACGACCGGAACAAACACCAACGATCCGCTTACCTATCAGTCGTATCAACACGTTTGTTGAATAGTTCATTAGGAGAACGCACACCATGTTACGCAAACTCACCGTTGGTCTCGTGTTGGTCGCCGTGCTCATGGCGATCGCCGTTCCGTTCCAGGATGTCCACGCGCAGGATGGCGAACCCGTGACGATCACCTGGTTCATCGGCCTGGGCGCGGGCGGGCAGCCTGAACACCAGGAAGCCCAGAACCGGGTTATGGAAGAGTTCAACGCCACGCATGATGACATCCAACTGGAGATCATCGTGGCCGACTTCGACGTCAGCCGCGACACGCTCAGCACGCTGATCGCTGCCGGCAATGCGCCCGATATCATCGGCCCGGTCGGCATCGGCGGCTCCAACGACTATGAGGGCACCTTCCTCGATCTCGACCCGATCGTCGAAGAACTAGACTACGACCTCAGCCGATGGGATCCGGCGCTGGTTGACTTCTACCGCGATCCGGAAGAGGGGCTGACGGCGCTGCCGTTTGCGACGTACCCGTCGTTTATCTACTTCAACCGTGACCTGTTCGATGCTGCCGGTGTGGATTACCCGCCGCAGGAATTCGGCGCGCCCTACGCTGACGGTGACGAATGGAACGTGGAGAAGCTGCGCGAAATCGCCATGCAATTGACGCTGGATGCCAACGGCAATAACGCGCTGAGCGACGATTTCGATCCGCGCAACATCGTGCAGTTCGGTTACGCGCCCCAGTGGTGGGGTGACGACATTCGCTCCGCCGTGACCTCGCCCTTCGGTGCAGGCAGCTTCTGGGACGGAGAATCCGGCCAGGCGGTCATGCCCGAGAACTGGGCCGAAGGCATCCGGTGGATCTACCGTGCCTGGCACGAAGATTACTTCGCCCCGAACTACGAATACCAGCAGAGCGATATGCTGTTGAACGGTAATGTGTTCAACTCCAACCACGTAGCGATGGCTTACAGCCACCTGTGGTACACCTGCTGCCTGGGCGAAGTCCCGAACTGGGATATTGCGGTTGTGCCGTCCTACGAGGGCGAATACACCGCCAAGCTGCACGCGGACACCTTCCGCATCCTGGAATACACCGACAACCCGGTGGAAGCCTTCCAGGTGCTGGATTACCTGGTCGCCGGGCCGGCGATGCCCACGCTGCTGCAAGTGTACGGCGCGGCGCCCGCCGATGAGGTCTATCTCCAGCCGTTCCTGGACGCCCTCGATGAGCAGTTCCCGCAGGGTGTGAACTGGGATGTCGCGATTAACAGCCTGTCCTACCCCGACGATCCGAACCACGAAAGCTGGCTGCCGAACTACAGCGAAGCTGTCGTCGCCATCCAGAACTGGTCACTCAACATCCAGGCAACTCCCGGTCTCGATATTGACGCAGAAATGGACGCGCTGATCGAAACCCTGCAAGGCATTTTCGACGCAGCCACCCAGTAAGCCGGGACGTGTTGCAGTGCTTAGTGTGGGGGCGGCTGCCCGGCTGCCCCCACAATTCCCCGCACAGCCAAAGGGTGCAGTACGCGAGGAGAAATCCCCATGACCGTGACCGGAAAAACACGTGAGGTCCTGGCCAGGCGAAGGTCGCTTTTCGGCGAGATGAGCTTACAGCAATCGCGCAAAATCTGGGGATGGGTGTTTCTCTCCCCGTGGATCTTCGGTTTCCTGGCATTCTATTTCGTCCCGATGATCGCGTCACTCGCCTTCACCTTCACGGATCTCCAGCTCACCAAACCGGATGAGGTCAGCTTCATCGGGCTGGATAATTACCGCGAATTGCTGAGGGACAGAAACGTCTCCACGTCGCTTAAGGTCACGCTGCAGTACATGGCGCTGGCATTGCCGCTGTCGATCATCATCCCGCTGGCGCTGGCGACCCTGCTCAACGCGAAGAACCTGTGGGGCAGACGTTTATTCCGAACCCTGTTTTACATGCCCTACATCGTCCCGATCATTTCGATCACGTACATTTTTAACGGCTTTTTGAACGCCGAATCCGGGTGGTTGAACCGTTTTATTGAGGGCACGTTTGGCATTGAGGGCCCGCGCTGGCTATACAGCTCGACATGGATTTACCCCGCGCTGCTCTTGATCGGCATCTGGGGCACCGGCAACGCCATGCTCACGTTGCTGGCGAGCATGCAGACCGTGCCGACCGAACTGTACGAAGCGGCCAAGGTCGACGGGGCCGGTCCCGTGACGGCGTTCCGCAAAATCACGCTGCCAATGATCACCCCGATGATCTTCTACAATCTCATCCTGGCGCTGATCGGCTTGTTCCGGTATTTCGAGATCCCGTATATCATTTCGCGCGGTACGGGCGGGCCGAACGACATCACGCTCTTCTTTAACATTTACTTCTACCGTGTCGCGTTCGAATACGACCGCATGGGCTACGGTGCGACACTGGCCTGGCTGCTATTCGTCATCGCGCTGGCCGTCACCGCCTTCTTCTTCATCACGGCACCGAAGTGGGTCTACTACGCCGGGGGAGAGGACTAACCAGCATGGCTATCACGGCTCACCAACCACCTAAACGCGACAACTACTGGGGCAGCAAGCTCATTGTCGCCAAATACCGCAACCTGGGTCTCGGTGCGCTGCTGGCGCTGTTCACCCTGTTAATCCTGCTAGCGTATCTCTCGCCTTTCGGGTATATGACGGTGACCAGCGCCAAGAACAAGCGCCAGATCACCGAAAAGACCATTTTCCCCCTGTCACCAGTGGTGTATCAGTACGAGGGTGAGGAATACCCCGAGTGGAGCGTGATCACCGGCACGAAATACCCGCTATACCACGTCCCGGCTGACGATGGCACGGTGCAAGAGTGGGCATTGATCAAAGAGCTGGACGACCGCGTCATCTTCATGGATCCGGATGACCCGCAGGCCGGCGTGATCGAGTGGACGGGCGATCCAGCAACGCTGGAGCCGGCCACCGAACCCGTCACGTTCCTGTACGTTGGCACCAGCTACGCGGATGAAGGCGTCGTGCGCGGGTCAGAGTACCCGGTTTACGAGATCCCGCTCGATGGCGCGACGCAAGAGCTGGCGCTGTTCAAGTCCGAGGACGGCACGCATTACTTTCTCGACACCGCCGACCCTGAATCCGGGATCGTCACCTGGGAAGGCGACCTGAGCATCGCGGCCCTGTTGGAGAAACCCATCACGTATACCTACCGCGGCAAGAAGATTCCCGAAGTCGTGCTGCAGCCGGGCGCGGAGTATCCGCTGTACGAGGTGCCGGCCCCTGACGGAGGAACCCAGCGCTGGGCGATGGTGCGCGAAGGTGTCGGCGCGGTCGAGACGTACTTCATCGATCCGGACAACCTCGACGCGGGGATTCTGGCCTGGTCGGAGCAGCCGTTCGCTGCTGAGCAGTCGCCAACGGCGAACCCCGTGCGGCAATTCGACCCGCAATTGGAGAACTTCGAAGAAGCCTGGAACAGCGTGAACTTCCCCCGCCACATTTACAACACGTTCATGATCGCGGTCCTGGGCGTGATCGGCACGGTGATATCGTGCATTTTTGTGGCTTATGCGTTCACGCGTTTCCCGCTGCCGTTCAAGAATGTGCTGTTCATGGTGCTGATGTCAACCATCATCCTGCCGAAACAGGTTACGCTGGTGCCCACCTATTTCGTCTTCTCGCAGGTGCTGGGCTGGACGGGCACCTGGCTGCCGCTGATCGTGCCGCACTTCTTCGCCAACGCCTACAACGTGTTGTTGCTGCGGCAGTACTTCCGCACGCTGCCAATAGAGCTGGATGAAGCGGCGATGATCGACGGGGCCGGCCCGTTCCGCATCCTGGTATCGGTCATCATCCCGCAATCGTGGCCCGCGATCGTCGCGGTGAGTCTGTTCCACTTCGTGTTCGCGTGGAACGACTACTTCGAGCCGTTGATTTACACGCTCAGCAACCCGAAGATCGCCCCGATCTCGGTCGCGATCCAGCGCTTCAACTTCGTGTATGACCAGCAGCCGCACCTGATCCAGGCGACGGCGCTGATGGCCCTGATCCCGCCGGTGGTCCTCTTCTTCCTCGCGCAGCGGGTCTTCATGCGCGGCGTGGTGATGACGGGAGTTGACAAGTAATGCGCGCGGGGATGATTGCGCTGCCCGCTGTGGCGAAAGGGTAGTGCATGCCGTTTTTGCAGTTTCCGGCGGACTTCGACTGGGGGGCGGCGACCGCAGCCTACCAGGTCGAGGGCGCGGCCACCGCTGACGGGCGCGGCGAGTCGATCTGGGACCACTTCGCGCATACACCCGGCAAGGTGCTGAACGGCGATACCGGCGACGTGGCCTGCGATCACTACCACCGCTACGCGCAGGATATCGCGCTGATGCAGAAGCTGGGCCTGGGCGCGTACCGCTTTTCGATCGCCTGGCCGCGCATTCTGCCCGACGGGACCGGCGCGGTCAATCCAGCCGGGCTCGCCTTTTACGACCGGCTGGTCGACGCGCTGCTTGCGGCGAACATCACGCCCTTCGCCACGCTGTATCACTGGGACCTGCCGCAGGCGCTGCACGCGCATCAATGCGGCTGGGCCGACCGCGCGATCGTGGACCAGTTCGCGCAGTATGCCGACGTGGTGTCGCGACACCTGGGCGACCGCGTCAAACACTGGGCCACGATCAACGAGCCGAAGATCGTCGCGCTGCTGGGCTACGCGCGCGGCACGCACGCCCCCGGCATTCAGGACGCGGCGCTTGCTGCACGCGTCAGGCACCACTTGCTGTTGGCACATGGGACGGCCGTGCCCGTGCTGCGCCAGAATGCAGGCGCCGACGCGCAGGTCGGCATCGTCGTGGCGCTGAACCCGGTGTTCGCGCCGCCGGAGCGGGAAGCAGAGCGCGCGGTGGCCGACGCGCTGCAAAACCGCCTCTTCCTCGACCCGATCTTCAAGGGGCGCTATCCAGCGGTGCTGCTGGACCAGCCGGAGACGATCACCCCGGACGTCCAGCCGGGTGACTTCGACACGATCAGCCGCCCGATCGACTTCGTCGGTGTGAACTATTACTCGCGCACCCGGATCGGAGCCCAGGATAACGTGGTGCTGTCGCCGGGCGAAGCGTCCGATGACGGGGCGGAGTACACCGCGATGGGCTGGGAAGTCTACCCGCCGGGGTTGTACGACGTGCTCAGGCGCGTGCACGCGGACTATGCCCCGCGCGCGATTTACATCACCGAGAACGGCGCGGCGTATGACGATGTCGTCTCCGCCGATGGTCAGGTCCACGATCTGCGCCGCGTGTCGTACCTGCGCCGGCACTTCGCCCAAGCACACCGCGCGATCCAGGACGGGGTGCCGCTGCGGGGATATTTTGTGTGGAGCTTGCTGGATAACTTCGAGTGGGCCTATGGCTACAGCCGCCGCTTCGGGATCGTGTACGTCGATTTTGACTCGCTGGCGCGCGTCCCGAAAGACAGCGCGATGTTTTACCGGTCCGTGATCGCCGCGAACGGGGTGGACGTGTAAACGTATCACGGCGCCGGGATCGTTCAGGCGGGAGCATGGCACGCCGCAAGCCATGCTCCCGTTTTTGGTTAGCGTAACCCCCCGCGCGGCGCAATCTGGTACAATCGGCGCACTCATGGTGTTGATTATGCCTTGCGTTTCCCTGCCGGATCGCACACAATAGCCGCTTCGGGACACAGGCATGCGATGGAGGGTTCCCGATGGACAAAATCACGCTGCACCACCTGCGCGACAAGAAGGCACGCGGCGAGCCGATCACCATGCTCACCGCGTATGACTACCCCACCGCGCGATTGGTTGACGAAAGCGCCATTGATATCATCCTGGTCGGCGATTCACTGGGCATGGTCGTGCACGGCTTCGAGAACACGCTGCCCGTCACGCTGGAGATGATGCTGCTGCACTGCCAGGCAGTGCGGCGGGGCGTCAAGCGTGCACTCCTGGTCGGCGACATGCCCTTTGGCAGCTACCAGATCGACATCGAGACGGCCAAGCGTAGCGCGATCCGCTTGCTGGCGGAAGGTGGCGTCGATGCGGTCAAGCTGGAAGGCGGCCAGCCGGTGGTGGACACCGTGCGTGCGCTGGTCGACATGGGCGTCGCCGTGATGGGACACATCGGGCTGACGCCGCAGAGCATCAGCGGGCTGGGGGGCTTCAAAGTCCAGGGTAAGAGCGTCGAGGTCGCGCAACGGTTGATCGACGATGCGCACGCGTTGGAACAGGCGGGCGCGTTTGCGCTGGTGCTGGAGTCGATCCCGGCGCGGCTGGCCGGCCTGATCACGCAGGCGGTGCAGATCCCCACGATCGGTATCGGCGCGGGCGCAAGCTGCGACGGGCAGGTGCTGGTGACGCATGACGTGTTGGGCCTGTATGAAGCGTTTACGCCCAAGTTCGCCAAGCAGTACGCCAGGCTCGCGGACGCGATGCGCCAGGCGTTCGCCGCGTACCGCGACGAGGTGCAGGCGCGTACGTTCCCGGCGCAGGAGCACACGTTCAGCCTGCCGGATGACGTCTGGCAGGCCGTGCAGGACTACATCACCGCGGTCGACGATGACGATTGATCGGGCGATGTTCATGACGCGAGGAGGGTGACCATCCGTATAGCAATTGTAGGCGTGGGCGCGATGGGCTGCCTCTTCGGGGCGCGGCTCAGCCCGCACGCCGATGTCACGCTGATCGGCCACTGGCCGCAGCAGCTCGCTGCGCTGCATGATGCGCCGCTGTACGTGGAAGAACTCGACGGGGGCACGTCGCAGGTGTGGCTGGATGCCACCGACGACGGCGAGGCAGCGGGACCGGTCGACGTGGCCCTGATCCTGGTCAAAACGCCGCAGACCGAAGGTGCCGCCGACAGCGCCGCGCGTATACTCGCGCCGGACGGCGTCGCGGTCACGCTGCAAAACGGGCTCGGCAACCAGGCGGTGCTCGCGCGCGTGCTGGGGCCTGACCGCGTCACGTTGGGCGTCACCACGCTGGGCGCAGCGCTCGATGGCCCCGGACGGCTGCGCGTCGGCGGCGAGGGCGCGACCTATATCGCCACGCGCCCCGCGATCGCACCGTTGATCGATGCGCTGGTTGACCTGCTTTGCGCCGCCGGGCTGCACGCCAGCACCACGCGCGCGATCACGCCGCTGGTGTGGGGCAAACTGGCCGTGAACGCCGCGATCAACCCGCTGACCGCGTTGCTGCGCGTCCCGAACGGCGCGCTGCTGGATTCCCCCCGCGCGCGTAACCTGCTGCAACGCGCGGCGAACGAGGTCGCGGCGGTGGCGCAGGCGCAGGATATCCCCCTGCCGTATGACAACGCCGCGGCCCAGGCTGAGCACGTCGCGCATTTGACCGCGCGCAACCGCTCGTCGATGTTGCAGGACGTGCTGCGCGGCGCGCGCACTGAGATCGACGCGATCAACGGCGCGGTGGTGCGGACGGGCGAAGCGCTGGCGGTCAGCACGCCGGTCAACCGCTTTCTGCACGCGATGGTCAAGGCGCTGGAAGAGGTTCATCCCGCGCCCTACGGCTGATGTGACGCACCGTGCGGGGGCGTTATTGTGGGGGGTGGTTGTAGCTACCGGTCGGACGAACCGGGCACCGATAACCGAATTCGATGCTGCAAAGGAGGCAGGAACGAATCACGATGCAGGTTGTGAAAACAGTTGACGCAGTGCGCGCGGCGCGCTGGGAAGACCCCTGGCTGACGTGGGGCCTGGTGCCAACGATGGGCGCGCTCCACGAAGGGCATCTCTCGCTGGTGCGGCGCGCGCGGGCCGAAAATGACCGGGTAGCGGTGAGCGTCTTCGTCAACCCGACCCAGTTTGACCGCCGCGACGATCTCGACGCTTATCCGCGCGACCTGGTCCGTGACCGCGCACTGCTGGAAGCCGAAGGCGTCGACCTGGTGTGGGTGCCGGATGAGGACGAGGTCTACCCGCCAGGCTTCCAGACGTACGTCACGGTCGAAGAGGTCACCAAGCCCCTTGAGGGCGCGGCCCGCCCGGGGCATTTTCGCGGCGTGGCAACGGTCGTCGCCAAGCTGTTCAACGTCTTCGAGCCGACGCGGGCTTATTTCGGGCAGAAGGACGCCCAGCAGGCCGCCGTGATCCGCCAGATGGTGCGCGACCTGGCGTTCAACCTCGATATCGTCGTGTGCCCGATCGTGCGTGAAGCTGACGGCCTGGCGTTGAGCAGCCGCAATCTGCGCCTGACGCCGGAGCAGCGCCAGGCCGCGCTGGTGCTGTCACGCGCCCTGAACGCCGCCAAAGAAGCGTGGCGCGCCGGGCAGCGCGACGCCGAACACCTGCGCCAGACGATGCACGCGACCATCGCGGCGGAACCGCTGGCGCGGATCGATTACGTCAGCGCCGCCGACCCCGTCACGCTGCGCGAGCTGGACGGCGACGCCGAGCGCGCGCTGCTGAGCATGGCCGTGTTCATCGGTGATATTCGCCTGATCGATAACATGCTGGTCGGTGTGGACGACCTGGAGTGAGCGCTGATGCACGTCTCAATGGTCCGGGCCAAACTGCACCACGCCCGCGTGACCGGCGCGGATATCGAGTATGTCGGCAGCATCACGATCGCCACCGATCTGCTGGAGCAGGCGCGGATGTTCCCGTATGAAAAAGTGCTGGTCGTGGACGTAGACAACGGCGCGCGCTTCGAAACGTACATCATCCCCGGCGAGGCAGGCAGCGGCACGGTCCAGGTAAACGGCGCCGCCGCACACCTGGTGAACCTGGGTGACCGCTTGATCGTGCTGGCGTTCGCGCTGGTGGATTATCCCCCGCCGCAAGGGTGGCAGCCGCAGGTCGTGGTGCTGGACGAGCAGAATCGCGTCGCGTCGGTCGAGATGGAGGGGCACTACGGCTGAGCGTCGCTACGGGTGGTATTCTACGTGCCGGGAAGGCGATAGTCCCGGCACGCTTTTTTCCTGGCGCGTGCTGCGCCGCGTGAGGCGTGCAGGCCGAATCATGCCCGGCTCGAACCGTATAGCACCAAGCAGGGCCAATCGCGTTGAAGCGATCCCTGCCGGGCGTTACAGTTTCACCGATCACAATGGAGCATCGCATTAGACACGCGCGAGGCGGATCATGAACGTTGGCGTACTGGCGCTGCAAGGCGCGTTCATCGAACACGAAAAAACGCTGAACCGGCTGGGGGCGAACGCGGTCGAGGTCCGGCTGCCGCAGCAATTGGCCGGCCTGGACGCCTTGATCATCCCCGGCGGCGAAAGCACCACGATCGGCAAGCTGGCGGTGACGTTCAACCTGCTGGAACCGTTGCGTGCCTTCGCGCAAAGCAACCCCGTCTGGGGCACCTGCGCGGGCATGATCGTGCTGGCGAAGGATATCGGGCGCGACCAGCCGCTGATCGGCGTGATGGACATCACGGTTGATCGCAACGCTTTCGGGCGGCAAGTGGACAGCTTCGAGACCGATCTGATCGTGCCGCCGCTGGGGCCAGAACCGTTCCACGCGGTGTTCATCCGCGCCCCGGTGGTGACGGCGGTGGGCGACGGCGTGACGATTCTCTCGCGGCTGGAGACGGGCGACATCGTCGCCGTGCGCCAGCGGCACTGGCTGGCGACCGCGTTCCACCCGGAACTGACGCCCGATGACCGCTTCCACCGTTATTTCCTGCGTGAAGTGGCAGGGCTGCCTGTCACGGGTTAAGTGGCGCGCCCGGCGCTGCACCGCACTTGACACGCCACCGCGCCCCGCTATCATATACCCGGTAAGCAACGGCGACTGGTCCGGCCAAGTGTAGCCGGGTACAACAAGGAGAAGGCGCGATGTCTGAGTTGAGCGAGCGCGTTGCCATCATCACCGGCAGCGGACAGGGAATCGGGAAAGCGGTTGCGCTGGAACTTGCGCGGCGCGGCGCGACGATCGTGACGAACGACGTCACCGGGTGCTGCGCCGATGACACGCTGGACGAGATCCGCGCGCTGGGTGGTGACGGACTGGCGATCACGGCGGATGTGAGCGACGCCGAGCAAGTCACGGACCTGGTCAAGACGGTGCTCGACACGTTCGGCAAGGTCGATATCCTGGTCAATAACGCCGGGACGACGCGCGACAACCTGATCATGCGCATGCCGGAAGACGACTTCGACTTCATCCAGCGCACCAACTTGAAGAGCGCCTGGCTGTGCTCGAAAGCCGTGATCCGCCCGATGATGAAACAACGCTTCGGGCGCATTGTGAACATGGCCAGCGCCAGCGGCATCATGGGCCAGGCCGGGCAGACCAATTACAGCGCCAGCAAAGCCGGCATGATCGGCCTGACCAAGGCGCTCGCGCGGGAAGTCGCCTCACGCGGGATCACGGTGAACGCGGTCGCGCCGGGGTTCATCCAGACCGCGCTGACGGAAAAGATGCCCGGCGACATCCTGGAAGAACTGACGAAATTGATCCCGGTGGGCCGGCAGGGCACCGTTGACGATGTCGCGTACGCGGTGGCGTTCCTGGCGGCGGAACAGGCCAGCTACATCACCGGGCAGGTGATATCGGTGGACGGCGGGCTGGTGATGCAGTAGCGGTCATTGGTTTTTCGCAGTACGCGTGACCTGTCCTGACCGTGCAGCCACAGGTGGCCAAAAGCCGTAAAGCAGCAACCGCTCACGCGGACTACACAGCGCGCCCAACAGCGCGCGAGAAAGAGGTCGTTGAATGGTCACCCCGCGACATCCGAACGATACCGTCACGATCGCGCCGGGCGTGTTGCTCACCATCGCGCGTATGGCGACGCTGGACGTGCCGGGCGTGGTGCGCATGGGCAGCACCCCCGGCGGTGTGGACCGGCTGTTGCGGCGCGTGCCTGCCGCCAACGGCGTGCAGATCGCCGTCGATGGCGATTCCGTGACCGCACACCTGTACGTGGTCGCGGACTCGACGGTCAACCTGCGCGAGATGAGCGTGCAGATTCAAAAGTCCGTGTCGCGCTCGATCCGCGAGTTGTTGGGCATGACCGTGCAATCGGTCAACGTGCACATCGAGGACGTGGCGTTTCCACAGTCAGAAGAGAGTTGATGCAGCGACCGATGGCCCCACCGATCGACCCCCGGCACCAGGCACGCAGTCTCGCGCTGCAGGCGTTGTATGAGCTGGACTGCACCCGGCACCGGCTCGGCGATGTGCTGAACGAGCGTCTGGATGGCGCTGAACTGAGCGACAAAATTCGCTCGCTCGCTCGCGAGTTGATCACCGGCGTGTTGGAACACCAGCCCGTGCTGGACGCGCTGATCCACCGCTACGCGCCCGAATGGCCGCTGGACCAGATCGCGATCATCGACCGTAACATCCTGCGCATTGCGATCTACGAGCTGGGGGCAAGCAGGCATACCCCGGTGAAGGTTGTGATTAATGAGGCGATCGAGCTTGCCAAAACGTTTGGCACGGAGAGCACCCCGCGTTTTGTCAACGGCGTGCTGGGATCGCTGGCCGCGCGCGAGAGCGATCTCGCGTCCGCGTTTGAACCGTCTGCCTCGCCGCGCGATTAAGGTTAACTAGCTGTATGCCCGACTCGACAAAGCCCGCACCGGCCCCACGCAAACCGGAACGATACCCGGGCTGGACCAACGACAATTTGCCGCACGACGCGTCCGAAATGTCGTTGCTGGACCATCTCAACGAGCTACGCGTGCGCTTGATGCGCTCGATAGGGTCGCTCATCGTGGGGGTGCTGCTGGCGGTGGTCTTCACTGACGAACTGCTGGCCTACCTGATCCGGCCTTATGGCTCGGAGCTTCAGGTGCTCGGCCCAACCGAGAGCGTGGTGATGTATTTCCGCGTCGCGCTGCTGGCGGGGGCCATTTTCGCGATCCCCTACATCACCTACCAGTTATTCATGTTCATCATGCCGGGGCTGTACCCCCACGAAAAGCGTTGGATATTGCTCTCGCTGCCTGCCACGACAGCCCTGTTCTTGCTGGGAGTGGCCTTTGCGTGGTTCATCATGGTCCCCGCGGCGCTGAGCTTCCTGCGTGACTTTGAGCAAGACATCTTCGTCGCAGAGTGGACCGCCGAACGCTATATCGCGTTCCTGACCTCGCTCCTGTTCTGGATCGGCGTGGCGTTCGAGATGCCGGTGGTGGTCTTCGTGCTGGCCCGCATGGGCATCCTCGGGCCGCGTCCGCTGTTGCGCAACTGGCGGCTGGCGGTGGTGCTGATCACCATCGTGGCGGCCTTGATCACGCCGACGGTGGACCCGTTCAACATGCTGCTGGTGATGGGCCCGCTGCTGGTGCTTTACGTGATCAGCATCGGGCTGGCAATGATTGCGTATCCCCGCCAGTTGCGTAGGTGACGTTCCGTTTGTGAGATCGTCCGTTTCTGGCGGTTAAATTAAACGTAGGAGTTTCTTCAGATGGCTAAGACTCGTGTTCTCATCATGGGCGCTGCAGGGCGCGACTTCCACAACTTCAACACGTTCTACCGGGACAACGAAGCGTACGAAGTCGTGGCCTTTACGGCGACACAGATCCCCGACATCGAAGGCCGGACCTATCCGCCAGAGCTGGCCGGCAAGCTATACCCTGACGGCATCCCGATCTATGATGAAGCAGATCTGAGCGACCTGATCAAGGAACATGCGATTGATGAGGTGGTCTTTGCGTACTCGGATGTCGCGCATGAGTACGTGATGCACAAGGCCAGCCAGGTGATCGCGGCGGGCGCGGATTACCGCCTGATGGGGCCGAAATACACGATGCTCAAGAGCAGCAAGCCGGTGGTCGGCGTCGGCGCGGTGCGCACCGGAAGCGGCAAGAGCCAGACGACGCGCGCGGTCAGCCTGGCGCTGCGCGAGCTCGGCTACACGATCGCGGTCGTGCGCCACCCCATGCCGTATGGCGACCTGGCAAAGCAGGCCGTGCAGCGGTTCGAAAGCTATGCCGACCTGGACAAGCACAACGTCACGATCGAGGAGCGCGAGGAGTACGAACCGCACATCGACAACGGCGTGGTGGTCTTCGCCGGCGTGGACTACGAGCGCATCCTGCGTGAGGCCGAAAAAGAAGCCGATATCGTGTTGTGGGACGGCGGCAATAATGACATCCCGTTCTTCGCGCCCGACCTGTATTTCGTGCTCGCCGACCCGCTGCGTCCCGGTCACGAGCAGAGCTACCATCCCGGCGAAGCGAACCTGCGCATGGCCGATGTCGTCGTGATCAACAAGATCGATTCGGCCTCGCCGGAAGGCGTGCAGCAGGTGCGCGAAAACATCCGCGCGCTGAACCCGGACGCACGTGTGATCGACGCCGCCAGCCCGACCTTTGTCGAGAACGGCGCGGACATTCACGGCAAGCGCGTGCTGGTGATCGAAGATGGCCCGACCCTGACGCATGGCGAAATGGCATATGGTGCGGGCGTGGTGGCGGCGCAGCGTTACGGCGCGGCGGAACTGGTCGATCCGCGTCCCTACGCGGTCGGCAGTATCGTCGAGACGTTTGAGAAGTACCCGACGACAGGCACGCTGTTGCCCGCGATGGGCTATGGCGACGCGCAACGCGCCGACCTGCAGGCGACGATCGACAAGACACCGTGCGACCTGGTCGTCGTGGCGACGCCGATCGATCTCGCGCGTGTGATCACGATCACGAAACCGGCGGTGCGCGTGCGCTACGAGTTGCAGGAACTTGGCTCGCTCACGGTCAAGAAACTGCTGGAAGAGAAATTCGGCAGAAAGGCGTAACATCCAGCCGCCATCAGGGAGCGTGCCCCGCCGGGCGCGCTCCCCTGTTTTTGAGTCCCCATGCCCATCCGATCGCACACCACCCCTGACCGTCTCCCTGATCGCAAGCCCGCGCGGTACTGGCGGCGCGTGCTGGTCGCGTTCATCGCCCTGTCGCTGGTCGCCGTGATCGGGACACCCGTGCTGGCGGGGTTTGGGTTGGCTTACAGGCTGCTGCACGCGCCGTGCAACGAGGACAGGCGCACGCCCGCCGATTTCGGTCATCGCTACGAGGACGTGACGATCGCGGCGCGGGCGGGTGGGGCCTTCCGCGCGTTTTTCATCCCCGGCAGCAATGGCGCGGCGGTGATCGTCCCGCCGCCGGCAAGCAGCGGGCGCGGCACGCGGCTGCACGAAGCGGACGTGCTGGCGCGCAACGGCTACGCGGTGCTGGCGCTGGAATCGCGGCGCTGCGCGGGGATGGGCGCGATCAGCCTGGGGTACAAGGAAACCGCCGAGGTTGCGGACGCGTTGGCCTATTTGCAGGCGCGCAAGGATATCGACCCGGCCCGCATCGGCGTACTGGGCTTTTCGTCGGCGGGAGCGACGGCGATCCTGGCCGCTGCGCGATTCCCCGGGCTGCGCGCCGTGATCGCGGAAGGCGGCTACGGCGACTTCGCTGCAGGGGCGCTCGGATTAGGAAACGGCAGCGCGAACCCGGTTGAAGCGATCGTAGGGTGGTCGTTCGCGGCGGGGTATCGCGTGCTGTCGGGCGTGGATATCGCCCGGCTCAACCCGCAGGCCGTGATCCGCACGATCGCGCCGCGCCCGGTGCTGTTGATCTATGGCAGCGAGGAACGCAGCCTGGCCGGGGCGCATGACCTGCTCGCGGCGGCGGGCGCAAACGCCGAGCTGTGGGTGGTGGAAGGCGCGCATCACGGCGATTACCTTGAGGTCGCGCCGGACGCCTACGAACAGCATGTGATCGGCTTTCTGGACCGCGCGTTGTCTGGTGACGCGCCACTTGACAACCTGCCGCTTGGCGCGCACACTAAGGCACAGTAAATTTACAGGTTGTTATGCGCGTGCGCCTTTGTGGCGAATTACTTTTTGGAGTGTGCTTTCTGAAACCGACAATTATCGTGCACGGCGGTGCCTGGCGCATCGCCGAAGAGACACACGCCGACCACATCGGCGGGACGCACGTCGCCGCCGAGGCCGGCTGGCAGATTCTCGCGCAGGGTGGCTGCGCGCTGGACGCGGTCGAGCGGGCGGTCAGCGTGATGGAAGACGATCCGACGTTCGATGCGGGGGTGGGCAGCGTGCTCAACCGCATGGGCGATATCGAGATGGACGCGATCATCATGGATGGCGCGACGCTGGCGCTTGGCGCGGTCGCGGCGGTGCGCGGGATCACCAACCCCGTGCAGTTGGCGCGCCTGATCATGGAGGATACCGACCATTGCCTGCTCGTGGGCGACGGGGCGCGCCGCTTTGCCGAACAGCACAAGATGCGGCTGTGTGCCCAGGCGGAACTGACCGTCACGCGTGAGATCGAGCGCTTTCGACGCTTGCAGCAGGTGCCGGGCTACCGGCTCTCGTACGAGTTCATGCCCGACCGGCCAGACCCTCAGGGCACCGTCGGCGCGGTGGCGATCGATGCCGACGGCAACATCGCGGCGGCGACCTCAACCGGTGGCGCGGCGTACAAACTGCCGGGGCGCGTTGGCGACTCGCCGCTGGTCGGTTCCGGTGCCTATGCCGATAACCTGACCGCCGGGGCATCCGCGACCGGGCACGGCGAAAGCATCATGCGCGTGGTGCTGGCGAAAACCGCGACCGACGCCATCGCGCGCGGCCTGAGCGCGCAGACCGCCGCCGATCACGCGATCAAGACGCTATACGACCGCGTGGGTGGCTACGGCGGGTTGATCGTGGTCGATCGTGATGGCAATACCGGGTTCGCTTACAACACGCCGCACATGGCCGTGGCCTGGGCCGATCAAGACGGCAACATCCACGCCCGGATAAAGGACTGAGGGGGCAAAACCCATGCGCGACAGGGTGGCGATCATACAGCGCCGGATCGGGTGGCTCGTGCTGCCCGGCCTCGTGGTTTTGGCTGCGTCCGGGTGTGACGCGTTGCAGGACGCGCCGCCCACCGTCACGCCGATCTACATCACCGCGACACCGGAACCGCCTATCGTGCCGATCGTCGCGACCGAAACCCCGGCAGCGACACCGGTGGTGGCAGCGACCAGCGCGGTCGCGCTGCCGACACAAGCTGCCGGTCGCACGGCGACGCCATCCCCCGCGCCGCCGATCACCATGACGCCCAGCTTCACCCCGACCATGACCGACACACCGATCACGCCGGGGGCGGTGGGATTCGCGCCAGTGGGCGGGGATGTGGGCCTGGCGGCGTCCGGCGGCGCGAGTGGTGGGGCCTGCACCACCGCGATCAGCGGGACTTTCGGCACGATCTATCAGAGCGATCCCGGCCTGCAATCCGCGCTGGGCTGCCCGCAGGCAAGCGGCGCCAGCGACGTCAGCAGCGCCTACCAGACGTTTCAAAACGGCGTGATGATCTGGATATCGTCGCTTGGCACGCAGCCCCAGGCCGCGATCTACGCGCTGTATAACAACGGCACGTACCAGCGTTTTAACGACACCTTCACCGAAGGCATCGATCCGGACAGCAGCGGCGCGCAGCCGCCCCCAGGGTTGCAGGAACCGGTGCGCGGTTTCGGCAAGGTCTGGCGCGAGAATCCCGCCGTGCGCGAAACGCTTGGCTGGGCCACTTCCGGCGAATCCGGGGGGACGGCGCGGGTCCTGATGTTCGAACGCGGGGAGATGCTCAGCGTGGCGCAGGCCAACCAGACGTACATCATGATCAGCGGCGCGCCGGGCACCTGGACCGCACGCTCAGGCAGTTGAGCCCACCGCAGGAGCGCGGGCGGTAACAGGACGGGCGGCGGCGTCTTTGCCCGGGACGCCGCATATCACCACCCCGCCGATTCCACACAATCCCTACATCACGTCTTCACAAGTTCTACACAAGTTCTGCGCATCATAGGGCCATCACTCGCGAAAACCAGCAGGGAGGTTGGTTCACAATGAGGCAGAAGTTTGTTGTTGGATTCCTGATGTTGACCGTAATCGGCGCGCTTGCCGTTGGCGTATACGACGCAACACGCGCGAAAGAAACGAACCATGAAGCGCTGCTCGCCAACGACGGCGCGGCAGGTGCGGAAGAACCGGCGGAGACGACGGACGGCGTCGTGCCCTCAAGCGAAACCACACAGGACACGGTCGCGCAGGATGTCCCGGCGCAGCCCGGCGACACGCAGGCTACACCGTTCCCCCAGACGCCCGCCGCTGGCACGACGCAGGACCTGGCCGGCGTGCCGGTCCAGCAGAGCGCGGCCATCACTATGGTGGGCGATCCCTGGCACGGCAGTGGCAGCATCACCGCGCTGGATACCAACGGCATGACGCTGGCGCTCTCGATGACGGAAACCATCTACGTTGAACTCGGGCCGCCGCACGCGTGGCAGGATCAGGGCGTGCCGCTGACCATCGGCCAGTTCGTGACGGTCGACGGGTTCTTCAACGGCGAGCAGTACCACGCTGCCCGCGTGACCACCCAGGACGGAATGCAGCTCCAACTCCGCAACGCGGACGGTATGCCGCTGTGGACGGGCGGTGCGGACGGCGGCCAGGCGCACGGTGAGGCCGGGCAGCAGGGCGAGCCGCAGGTGCAGGTCACGGCGGACGAGTGGGTGACGCTTGAGGGAACCGTCGCGGACGTGTTCGGCAGCACGCTGACGATGCAGACAACCGGCGGTGACTTGCTTGATCTCCAGCTTGGGCAGCGGAATTTCGTCGACTCGCAAGGGATCGCATTCGCTATCGGTGACCCGATCAGCGTGCTCGGTTTCTGGCAGGGGACCGCGTTCAAAGCCGGTGAGATCACCAAGTCCCAGACCGGCCAACGCCTGATGCTGCTGGACCCGAACGGGCGTCCGTTGTGGGGTGGGCCGGGGCGGAACGGCGCGGGCGGTCAGGGTAACCAGCCCGCCAACGCGCAGCCGCAAACTGGTGATGCCCTGGGCACCACCGGTCAGGGTACCGCCAACGGTAACGGTGGCAACGGCTACCAGGGCGGGCGTAACACGCTCTTCCAGCGTGGCGGCCAGGGTCAGAGCACGTTCGCGACCCCGCTGCAATAAACACCCGCAGCGGTGTGAAAAGGAGTAACCGCGATGACGTCGCTTGACCCTCGCCCCCACCACCTGCCCGAACGTGTGATCATCTCGATCCAGCGTGACGACCTGCCCCTGGAAGATGACCGCAGCCGCATGAAGTACTTGATGAACAACCTTGTGCTGCACATCCACCCGGCGAAGGTCGCCAAGCCGGCGCTCAAGTTCACCTACACCTGGGGTCTGGGTGGGCTGGCGATCCTGCTGGTGCTGTTGCTGGTCGTGACCGGTGTGATGCTGATGTTCGTCTACACGCCCACGCCGGAAACGGCATACAACGACATGCTGCGCCTGCAAACCGAGGTGACGTTCGGGCAGTTGATCCGCAACCTGCACCACTGGAGCGGCAACCTGTTGGTAGTGGTCGCGTTCCTGCACATGCTGCGCGTGTTCTACACCGGCGGCTTCCGTCCCCCGCGCGAATTCAACTGGGTGCTAGGGATCGTGTTGCTGCTGCTGGTGGTCGCGGCGAACTTCACCGGCTACCTGCTGCCCTGGGACCAGCTCGCGTATTGGGCGGTCACGGTCGGCACCAGCCTGCTGGACTATGTGCCCGTGCTTGGGCCCGCGATCAGCCACCTGGTGCTGGGCGGGCCGGAAGTCAGCAGCGCGACGCTGACCAACTTCTACGGGCTGCACGTGGCGATCATCCCGCTGACGCTGTTCTTCATCATCTCGTTCCACATCTGGCGCGTGCGCAAAGATACGCTGTCCGTCCCGCGCAACGTGGACGAAAAACCGCAGGCACGCGTCGAGCGTGTGACGACGATCCCGCACCTGGTGGCGATCGAAGTCGTGTTCGCGCTGGTGATGCTGGCCTTGATCCTCGGCTGGGCGACCTGGGTCGACGCGCCGCTGGAAGAAGCGGCCAATCCCGACCAGAGTCCCAATCCTGCCAAAGCGGCGTGGTACTTCATGGGCTTGCAGGAACTGCTGCTGCACTTTCACCCGGTCTTCGGCGCGATCGTCGTGCCGGGGCTGGCGTTGGCCGGGATGGCACTGCTGCCCTACCTGCGCTTTGATACGGACGCCGAGGGCGTCTGGTTCCGCTCGCGCAAGGGGCGGCAGACGGCCAAGCTCGGCGCGTTGGTCGGGCTGGTGGCGACGCCGGTGCTCGTGTTGCTCGACGAGTACGCGATCGACCTGCCGGAACTGCTGCCCAGCCTGCCGACGATCATCAGCAACGGCTGGGTGCCGCTGGCGATCCTGCTGCTGCTGTTGATGGGCTACTACAACCTGCTGCGGCAGGGCTTTAGGGCGTCGGCGTGTGAGGCGCGGCAGAGCGTGTTCACGCTGCTGGTAGTGTCGTTCGTGGTCTTGACGGTGATCGGGATCGCGTTTCGCGGCGAAGGCATGGCATTGATGTGGCCCTGGGAGATTTGAACGTGACGCAGCAGCAACCACAGCAGACAGAGACTACAACAGTGCAGGACGCGTCGATCACACGGCGTGATTTCCTGAAATATGCCTGGGGACTGATCGGATTGGTTGCCCTCGGCGAAGGGGCGCTGGTGACGTACCGCTTTTTTGCCCCGAAAGTTGTCGCGGGCGAGTTCGGCAGCGTGTTCGAGGCCGGGCCGGTCGAGGATTATCCCCCCGGCAGCGTGACGCCGTTCCCTGAGGGGCGCTTTTACCTCGTACGCACGGAGGACGGCGGTTTCCTGGCGCTGTACCGCAAATGCACGCACCTGGGATGCGCGGTGCCCTGGGAACCGGCGCGCGGGCAGTTCGTTTGCCCGTGCCATGCCTCGGCGTTCGAAGCCGACGGTGACGTGATCAACCCGCCCGCGCCGCGCCCGCTGGACCGTTTTGCCATCACGATTGAGGACGGGATCATCAAGGTGGATACCGGCACCGCGATCCAGCGCGACAAAGCCGGCCCTGAGGATCACGTATACGCGGAAGGGCAGCCAACATGACACGCGAAATGACCTGGATGGGCTTTCTGGCGACGTTATTGATCGCGATCGTCGTGGGGTTTAACATGCTGCGCGAGGAGCAGCGCCAGGAAAACGCACTGATCGAACTGCGCGTGGACGCCGTCACGGCGGGGATCGACATGTACGCGGAGAACTGCGCGATCTGTCACGGCGCGGCGGGCGAGGGTCTCGGCGCGACGCCGCCGCTGGCCTCGCTGGGCGTGCGCGAGATGGACGCCGACATGCTGTTCAAAACGATCGAGCGCGGGCGTTACAACACGACGATGGCCGCCTACGGCGTCAAGGAAGGCGGCATCTTCACCGACGCGCAGATCGATCACCTGATCGCCATGATCCAGTACGTGAACTGGGACGCGGTCGAAGTGCGTGTGGCGGAACTCGGCCTCACGCCGCCGGAAATGGTCGTGATGGAGTTGAGTGACGAAACGCTGCAATCCGTGCGCGACCTGCCGGGCGGCGAGACGCTCGCCAGCGGGTTAAGCGTGTATGCGAGCAAGTGCGCGGCCTGTCACGGCGCGCACGCCGAGGGCACAGCGCTGGCCCCGGCGCTGAACACGGACGAGCTGCGCACGCGTATGACCGACACCGACCTGGTACGCGTGACCGCGAACGGCGTGCCAGGCACGCTGATGGCGGGCTGGCGCGGCGCGCTGGCGGACGACGAAATCGACAACGTGACGCAGTTGATCCGCCGCTGGCCGGAGATCGAGACGGCAGGCATCGAGCTGCCCGTGATCGAAGCCGAACCGGTGGACATGAGTCCCGAGGCGATCGCACAAGGCGAGTGGCTCTTCAACCTGACCTGCTCGCAGTGTCACGGGACGGGTGCGTATGGCAGCCCGATGGCCCCGGCGCTCAACAGCCAGCGTTTCCTAGCCGACACGCCGGACGCTGCCATGCGGCAGATCATCGCGCAGGGCGTCACGGGCACGTCGATGCCCGCGTGGGGTGGCCGCCTGACGGACCGCGATATCGACGCGCTGGTAGCCTACCTGCGCAGCCTGGAGCCGACCGCCCCCGCCACAGCGAACACGGCAACTGCGGGGCCCGGCCCGGCCTTTCGGTGAAATTTACCTGCCGGGTGTGACGTTCTGAGCCATGCAGCCGGTGCTACCGCGTGTGGTCCCGGCCCGCTCAGAACGTCGCCCCGCGCAGCACACAATGTGAAAGGGACTCTGAACATGGTCAAACCACGCACAAACTATTTCCTGGACGTGCTGATCTTCGGCGCATTTGTCGTTATTCTGGTGTCGGGCCTGCTATTGTGGGTGGTATACCCGCACGGCGCGCATGCGGGTGCTGGCAGCGGGCGCGGACGCGGTGCGAGCGTGGCGGTCGCTGATAACACCGCGCTGCTTGGGCTGGATCGCCAGGACATGAGCGCGATCCACAGTTGGGGCGGCGTGCTGTTGGGCGCGCTGGTGGTGCTGCATGTCGCGTTTCACTGGAAGTGGATCGTATGCCAAACCGGGCGGCTGTTTGGGCGTTCGTCCCGCAGCAGGCGCAGCAGCCGCCTCGACCGTGCCTGCCCGGAGCGATAACACGTTATGCCCGAGAACTGGCGCACCTGGGCGCATCCTGGCATGATCAGCAGCATGGGCGGCTTGCACGGGACGTTAGACGTCAACATTCTAAACGGGGGCACAATGAGCCGTAAAATTCTGATCGCAGACGACGAGCAGCACATCATCGATACGGTGCGCGCTTACCTTGAAAACAGCGGGTACCACGTTCTCACCGCGCGCGACGGGCGCGAAGCGCTGTTCACGTTCCGCCACGAGACGCCGGACCTGGTGATTCTCGACGTGATGATGCCGGAGATGGACGGGTGGGAAGCGGCCCGCCTGATCCGCCGCGAGAGCGACGTGCCGATCCTGTTTTTGACCGCGCGCGTTGATGATGTGGACCAGATCACGGGGCTGGAACTCGGCGCGGACGAGTACGTGACCAAGCCCTTCAGCCCGCGCGTGCTGGTGGCGCAGGTGCGCGCCATGCTGCGCCGCACGTATGGCGATCTCGCCGGTGAGTCCAGCGTCTACCGCGTGGGCGAGCTTGAGCTGGACGGAGAGAAGCGCCAGGTCAAGCTGGCCGGTGAGCGCATCGAGCTGACTCCCAGTGAGTTCGAGTTGCTGGCCGTGCTGATCGCGCGACCAGGGCGCGTGTTTACGCGGATGGAACTGCTGGAGCGCATCCAGGGCGAAGCGTTCGCGGGCTACGAGCGCACGATCGACGTGCATGTTAAGAATCTGCGCGCCAAGATCGAACGCGATCCACGCGCGCCGGAGTATATCCAAACCGTGTACGGCGTGGGATACCGGATGGCGGCAGGCGATGAATAGGTTATGGGTGCGGTTGTCGCTGGCGTTTCTGCTGATCGCGTGGCTGTCGGTGGGCGCGATCGCGTTGATCGTCCACATCACGACCGAGCGCAGCTTCCGCCATTATTTGAACCGGCGCGACGCACAACCGTTTAGCGAGACTTCCATTGTGGCGCTCGAAGATTACTACCGCGCTAACCAGACCTGGGCCGGGGCAGATGCTTTGATCCCCGGGCAACGCGCCGGCAGCGGCCAGGGGCGCGGCCTGGGCCAGAGCCAGAGCAACGGGCGCGGCGGTGCAACCGTGTTGCTGGCGGATGCTGACGGCGTGGTGCTCCAGGCCAGCGATCAAGCTCTGATTGGCACGCTGGTCGATATAGGCGCGCACGCCAACGCGATCGCACTTACCGTGGATGACGAAACCGTTGGTTACCTGATGCAGGTCACCCCCGGTGAACAGGCACTGGGGGAAGCAGAGGAACGGTTCCTCACCGAGGTGAACCGCTGGTTAGTTGTCTCGGTGATCGGTGCGTCGCTGCTGGCGGTGGTGGTGGGCGGCTTGCTGGCCTGGCAACTCACGCGCCCCTTGCGCGCGCTGACCGCTGCATCGCACGAACTGGCCGGGGGCCGGTTGGGGCGGCAGGTTGAGGCCAGCGGCGCGGCGGAGATCAGCGACCTGGCGCACGCGTTCAACCGCATGTCGCACGATCTGGCGCAGGGTGAGAAATTGCGGCAGCGTATGGCGGCAGATATCGCGCACGAACTGCGGACACCGGTCAGCGTGCTGCGCGGGCACCTGGAAGCGATGCTTGACGGCGTGTTCCCGCTGGATGCCGAACACCTGGCCGTGGCCTACGACCGCACGATCCACATGTCGCGGCTGGTGGACGATCTGCGCCTGCTGACACGCGCGGAGGCAGGCCGGCTCTCGTTGGAGCGCCAGCGCATCGCAGCGGATGCCCTGGTGTGCCGCGCGCTGGAGAGTTTCACACCGTTGGCGCTGGATGCGGGCATCACGCTGCAGCAGGAGCTTGCCGAGAACCTGCCGCAGGTCGACGTGGACGTGGACCGGCTCCAGCAGGCGTTGGGAAACCTGCTAACGAACGCGCTGCGCCACACCACTGACGGCGGGACGATCACGGTGCGGGCATATCAGGCCGGCGCGCGGGTGCGGTTCGCCGTTTCGAACACGGGCAAAGGGCTGACGCCGGACGAAGCCCGGCAGGTGTTTACCCCGTTCTGGCGCGCAGAAGAAGCCCGCGAGCGCGACAAGGGCGGTAGCGGGTTGGGGCTGGCGATCACGCAGCAGTTGCTGCTGCTGCATGGCGGGCGCATCTGGGCGGAAAGCGCGCCGGACCAGACCACGTTTGTCTTCGAGCTGCCCGTTGCTTAGCGGTGCCGGGACGGACGCACACGCCAGAAATGGTAGCCGAAACATCAAGGAAACGATGACGTTTGGTTAGTGCTTTGTTGGTGCGGAACTACAAGTTTGTTTGCGTTTCGCTTGACACCGAACATGGGTTCGCCTATAATGCAGGCAAGTATCGAACTATTGTGCGAATTCAGGCACGGAGCGAAACGTATGGAAACCAAGCACCTATCAAAGCGCCAGCAGAACATCCTCAAGTTTATCGCGCAGTTTCTGGACCGGCGCGGTTACCCGCCCACGATCCGCGAAATTGGCGAGGCGGTCGGTATCGCGTCCACTTCGGTGGTGAACTACAACCTGAACAAGCTCGTGGATTACGGCTTGATCGAGCGCGTGCCGGAAGTCTCGCGCGGGTTGCGGTTGGTCCCGCAGGATGATGACGGCGCGATCGAACTGCCCGGCACCAGGCAGGCCAAGATCACCAGCACCGGCGCGGTGTTCCAGGTGCCGCTGGTCGGCACGATCGCGGCCAGCACCCCCGTCACCACGCCGGAAGACTTCGGGTACTACTACGACAACGACGACCTGATCGACGTGCCGCTCTCTATGCTGGGCGTGGACGACCAGAGCGATCTGTTTGCGCTGCGCGTGACCGGGGACTCGATGATCGACGCGATGGTCGCGGAAGGCGACGTGATCGTGTTGAAGAAGCAGCAGGTCGCGCGTAACGGCGACATGGTCGCGGTGTGGCTCAGCGAGCGCGGCGAGACGACGCTCAAACACTATTACAGCGAGGGCAAATACGTGCGGCTGCAACCGGCCAACCCGACCATGGACCCGATCATCGTGAACGCGGACCAGGTCAACATCCAGGGTCGCGTGCTGGCGGTGTTGCGCACGCTGCACTGATCGCAGTGCGTGACGCCCGGCGCGGTATCGCGTGGCGCTGTGCCGCCTGACAACCCACAGACTCATCAGTCTACCTGCCGATCTATCGCTCCGTGCTGGTGCGGATAGATGGGCCTGTGGTGTTGGCCCGCGCGATCATCCTCACACCCGGCTCCGCTATATCGCCTGCATTGTTGTGGCCGTTCGCGCGGCGACTGTGCTACATTCTGGCTTGATCTCTCCCAACACAAATCTCAGATGGAGCAAACGCATATGCCAGCCGTAGGCGAGAAAGCGCCCGATTTCGAACTGCCCAACCAGGACGGGAAACCGGTCAAGCTGAGCGATTTTCGCGGTAAGAAAGTGGTCTTGTTCGCGTATCCGAAGGCCGGGACCAGCGGCTGCACGACCCAGGCATGCGGCTTCCGCGACGAGTTCCCGCGTATCGACGCGGCGAATGCCGTCGTGCTGGGCATTAGCCCAGACGAGCCGGAGGCGCTGCGCCAGTGGAAAGCCAAAGAGGGATTGCCCTACGACCTGCTGTCCGACCCGGACCATACGGTGTTGGAAGCGTGGGGCGCGTGGGGCGAAAAGTCGATGTACGGCAAGACGTACATGGGCGTGATTCGCTCGCACTGGGTCATTGATGAAGACGGCACCATTGCCGACGAGCAGATCAAGATCAGCCCGAAGGACAGCGTGGAGAAGGCGACGGCGTTCCTGGCCGAACAGGGCTAACCGGGCTATCCCCAGGTCATCCAGCAGCGCGGGCACGTTCCAGCAAAGAGACGCGCCCGCGCCCGGTTACCGAACAGCGCTGCGATAACGCGTCACGCTGAGACTGCATACGCCATGATCACGACCAGCCCCAGCGCGTAGAGGAACGAGGGCAGCGCCCAGCGCTTGAACGGGTTTTCGTCGACAATGCGCAGTTGGTTCTCGATGTCCGGGTCACGGTGCACGCTGTAAGCCGGGCCGATGAACCACGCCAGCACGATCCCGCCGACCAGCCCGCCGATATGTCCCGCGTTGTCGATGCGGAACCCGCCGATGCCCACCTCGCCGATGAAACCGATCGCCAGCTCCAGCACCATGAACACCAGCAACCGCGAGAACAGGCGCTGGCCGTTCTTGCCGTGCAGCTCGCGGTGGTGATAGAGGTACACCAGTTCCGCGCCGAAAATCGCGAAGATCGCGCCGGACGCGCCGACCGACAGCCCGTCGGTAAACACGAAGCTCGCCAGCGACCCTGAAAGCCCGCCCAGCAGGTAAATGACCGCGAAACGCGGCGTGCCAAACAATGCCTCGACATCGCGCCCGAAAATGTACAGCGCAAACCCGTTCAGCAACATGTGCGACAGGTCCAGGTGCAGGAACATCGAGGTCAGCAGCCGGTAGTATTCGCCATCCGCGATGAACTCGTTAACCTTGCCCCAATCCAGCAAGAACTGGAGCTGCTCTTGCTTGCCCAGTCCAAAATAGTACAGGAAAATCAACACGTTCACTGCCAGCAGCACGTACATCAGGCGCGGTTGGGACACCGGAAACCGCACGGCGATCCGGTGGACGCCCTCCGGCGGCTGTTGCTCAGAGCCTGGGGGGAGCGGAGGTTGGGGTTGGTTCATCGGTGTATCCTTCGTCTGGTCGTGTAGCGTAACTGCGCAGAGACGTATACCATAAATTCTAGCGCAAGGTTGTACCCAGATCATCCTTTAATCCGAAAACAGCGTTAGAACCCTGTTAAATCCAGCTTGACAGGGGACGCTGGCGTGTTAAGCTGACCACATACTGCCTTAGTGGAGGAAAAGAGGCTATGCCAGTATACGAGTTTCGCTGCGATGACTGCGGACGTAAGGTCACGCTGCGTTACAAGACGTATGCCGCCTACGACGAGGCGACGCATACCTGCCCGCACTGCGGCAGCACGAACCTGACGCGGCTGATCTCACGCGTGGCGATCAAGCGCCCGTCGATCGTGTCGCGTCTGATGTCGGACAACCCGGACGATGACGCCGCGCTGGATGCTGCGTTCGACGACCTGGACGACGACCCGCGCACGCTGGGCCGGATGCTGCGCGAGATGGGCTCAGAGATGGGCGAGGACGTCGGCCCCGAGTTCGATGAAGTGGTCGAACGGCTGGAGCGCGGCGACGATCCCGAAGCGATTGAGGCCAGCCTGCCCGATCTACCGGACGACGGCGACGACCTGGGCGATCGCTGAGCGCCGCCCCTAGCGGGCCGCCAGGCGCGCCGTGACGATCGCCTGGATCTGGGCCTGGATCGTCTCGCGCGGCTGCATGGCCTCGATGCACACCCAGCGTTCCGGCTCTTCCCGCGCCAGCGCCAGGTAGCCCGCACGCACGCGGCGGTGGAACGCGATCGATTGCGCGTCCATGCGGTTCCACTCGTCGCCATCCTCGGCGGCGTGCTGGCGGCGTTTGAGGCCATCCTCGGCGGAGATATCGAGATACAGCGTCAGGTCCGGCTTCAGGCCGCCGGTGGCAAACTGCAGGATCGTGCGCAGGGTTGGCAGGTCCAGCCCGTGCCCGTGGCCCTGGTAGGCCAGCGTGCTATCGGCGTAACGGTCGCAGACCACGATCTCGCCGCGTGCGAGGCGCGGGCGGATCTCCTGCGCGACAAGCTGCGCGCGCGACGCCGCATAGAGCAAAATCTCGGTGTGCGGGTGCATCTCGCGGTTGGAAAGATCGTGCAACACGGCGCGAATCTGGTCGCCGATATGCGTGCCGCCCGGCTCGCGCGTCTCAAAGACGGTGTGCCCTTGCGCGCGGAGAAATGCCACCAGCGGCGCGATCTGGGTGGTTTTGCCGCTGCCGTCCGGCCCTTCAAAGGTGATAAACACGGTCTTGTTCTGCTCCCTGCAGTGGCTTACTGCACCACCTCGAATTCGATCGTCTCCCGGCGCGCGCGGGCGGTGGTTATGCCCAACAGCTCGCCTTCGACCCAGATGCTCACGTCACCGCTATATGCGCCGGGCGTGACGGCTTGCAGCGTCACCATGACCGTCATGCCGCTACCGCCCAAAAGCCGCCGGTCCAGCGGGTATTCGGTCCAGTCCCCGACCAGCGGGAAACTGCGCACATCCGCCGCGCGGAATACGGGCTGAACGTCTGTGACACGTGCCCCTTCGAGCAGGTCGTCTTCCAGCCCCACCGACTTGATGGTGACCGGTTCGAGGGCTACGTTTTCAAGCTCAACCGTGAGCGTAAACGGCTCGTTGACCGGCACGATCGATCGATCAAGCGTCGCGTTGGTGCGGATTTCGTTCGGCTCGCCGGCCAGCGTGTTCCATACCAGGATCACACCGACCACACACACGATCAAGGCCGCGATGAGGAACAATCCCAGACAGAAGCCTTGCATAACCTCACTCCCTGTCAACACAAACGCCGCGCAACAGCAAAATCGCCGGTCGGCCAGGACCGGCGATCAAACTGACTCGTGTTGCATTGTACCGCCAGCACACCGTATGCGCCAGCGAACCGGTCAGGGCCGCGCCGGCTCGTCGCGGAAGATGCGCACCCGGCGATGCGGCTCGCTGCCGTAGCTGTGCGAGACCATGTGCGCCGCGCGGGCCAGGTCGTGCTGCTTGCGGCGGATGTATGCCGACTGCGGCGACAAGTCCACCGACCGCGCCCCGGACCGGATGCGGCGGATCGCCTCTTCGGCCTCGCGCAGCGCGGCGGCCATCGGGTCTTCCGGCGTATCGCCGTAAAGCTGGAAGACGTCCACGATGAAATCTTCCATCTGCGTCAGGGTGTTGGCGCGCAGCACGTGGATCGGTACGCCCATGCGCTCCGCGTCCACGATCAGGCGCGGGCGGCGGCGGTAGTAGTTTTTCAGTGTGACAAGCGCCTGTGCCGCTTCGAGATCGTCCACGACCTGCACCGGCACGCCAAGCTGATTTGCAACCTGGATCAGCCGGTTACGCGCCACCCCGTAGGGGAAGACGTGCAGGGTCTGGTAGCGCCCGCCCTGGTTCGTCGGCTCGAACGCGTCCGCACGATCGTACTGGCGCTGCGGTGCGCGCCCAGAGGGCCGGCCTTTCGCCCCTTCTCTGCCGTTCTTGCGCTCGCCGAACGCTGTCTCCGGCTTGACGCTTTCGATGGATATCTCGCCGCTTTCGTGGCGCGTGCGCACCTCCAGCGGCAGCGGACGCCCGCGCAGCTTCGCGTCAACGGCAGCCGCGACATCGTCGTGCACCACCAGCCGGTTACGCGTCTGAATCTCCACCAGCACATTGAACGTGGGCGGGGCGCGCCGTTCGAGCACGGTTTTCTGCGTGCCGCGCCGCCGCGCTTCTTCGTCGGAGAGCGTGACCGATTCGATCCCGCCCACCAGGTCGGATAGCGTGGGGTTCAGCAGCAGGTTGTCGAGCGTGTTCCCGTGCGCGGTGCCGATCAACTGCACGCCGCGTTCGGCGATCGTGCGCGCGGCCTGCGCCTCAAGCTCGCGCCCGATCTCGTCGATCACGATCGTTTCCGGGTTGTGATTCTCAACCGCCTCGATCATGACCTCGTGCTGCAGGTGCGGCTTGGAAACCTGCATCCGCCGGGCACGCCCCACGGCGGGATGCGGCACGTCGCCGTCGCCGCCGATCTCGTTGGACGTGTCCACGATCACGACGCGTCGCGATTCGGCCAGCACGCGTGCTGCTTCCCGCAGCAGCGTAGTCTTGCCCACACCGGGCGGCCCGAGCAACAACACGTTGTTGCCCGCTTCGATGATGTCCTGCAGAATGTCGATCGTGCCGTACACCGCGCGCCCGACGCGACACGTCAGGCCCACGATATCGCCGCGCCGGTTACGGATCGCGCTGATGCGGTGCAGCGTGCGCTCGATCCCGGCCCGGTTGTCGTCGTCGAATTCACCCACACGCTGGTTGACATAGTCGATGATCTCCGGGCCGACTTCTTCGTCGTCCAGCACCAGCTCGCCATCGACAAAACGCGCCGTCGGCACGCGACCGAGGTCGAGAATCACCTCTAGCAGGTCGTCTTCATCGTGCTCCAGGCGCTCTAGCGCCGCTACCAGGTCTTCTGGCAGCACAGCTTTCAGTTGTTCGAGATCGTCCGTTATTCGTCGTTCCATAGGTTTCCGTGTTCTTGTTGTCAGATGTTATTTGCCGTTGCCCCGATTCAGGAAGGCGCGCGGTGCACGCCGCCTGTTCCAGCGCTTCGGCATGAGTTTACGAAACATGGGCATCGGCCCGTCCACCACCGGCGGAGCGAGGCGGTTTGATTCCAGTTCGGGCAGCGTCGTCGCCACCTGCACGCGACCTGCCGTCACGACAGTGTACTTAACCATTAACGCCTGGTGTGCCCATGGCTCAAACTCCGCGTCGACTAACACGCTGCGCAGCCAGTCCTGGTACGCCCGCGCGTAAAAGTACACCGGGACGTGCTCAGCACGTGGCACAAACGTCAGCGCGGCCTGGATAATGGCCGATGCCTGATCATAAGCCTCAGGGTGCAAGTAAGGCTTGATCACGATGCCGCTTTTGCCTTCGGTCAGCGCCAGGTAGGCCGCGATCTGCCCGTCTTGTTCGTGGATCAGGCCCCGGCTTTCCGGCGATGGCTGCGGTTCTTCCGCCTGCTGTAACAGGCGGGGAACGGTGTTACTCTGCAGCGCGTTGATGGCGATCGCGTCGCGGTCTGTGGCATACCGCAGCAGGTGTCTCTCGCCGCCCGTGACCGGCGCGGGATCGCGCCGTAAAATCACCTGGCGCGAGTATACAGCGAACCCCGCCAGCCGGAACGCCCGAAAGATCGGGTGGTCCTGGTCGACCTCGGCATTCAGCAAATGAACGCCGCGCTTCCCTGCCTCGTACGCGAGTCCCTCCAGCAAGGCCGCCCAATGATGTGGATCACCGCCCGACGGATTGGGGGCCAGAAACGTTAATTGCGCGCTGTTACGGTCGGGACGCAGCCGGAACTGCCCGACATACCCTTCATCATCCCTGCGCAGCACCAGCGTGGGCGCGCCGAGGTCCGCCAGCGGCACGGTGGAGAGCAATGCATCCTCCATGCCGGGCAGCCCGCGCGTCAACGCGGTGCACATATCCAGCGGCAGGCGCTCGCCGATCAGACGCCGCACCAGCGGCAAGTCCAGCGGCGATATAGGCCGGGGAACCAGATGGTTCATACCGCAGCACCTCCTGCAACGTTATACGCCTTGCGCTCCCACACGTTGCGCCACAAACACAGGCTACCGTCGGGGCACACGTGCCTGATCAACGACAGGTTGTGCAGTGAACACCATGCCGGGAGCGTTAAATCCGCGAATGCGGGGATGAGGAACAGGCCATCAGACGTCATCTTATACCCATTGTATCATTAGGGGGCAATGGCTGACAATATACATTCGGCTAAGCCCAATTTGAAACAGCATGATGGCCTGCTGCCCCACTCTCACGCAGCAAAAACGGGGATGGCCCGCGATGGCTATCCCCGCAAGGTGCGCCTTAAGCGCGGTACTGTATGACCGGGCGTCAGTTCGCCGGGACCAGCGCAAACGTGATCGTGACCGACATGTTCACGCTGAGCTGCCCCTCGCTGATCGGCGGTGCGGCCTCAGCATAGGCCACGCCACCGCCACCGCCCATGCCGATAGGGGCGAAGGCACCGCTGTTCTCGACGATCTCCAGCGGCTCACCGACCGCCAGCCCCAGCAGCCCGGCGAGATGCGCGGCGCGAGCCTGCGCGTCCTCCACCGCCCGGCTACGCGCGGTGTCTTGCAACGCGGCGCGATCTTCGATGTCGAACTGGATGTAGTTCACCATGTTCGCCCCGGCCTCAACCGCTGCGGCGAGAATCGTGCTGACCTGGTCCACATTGCGGACGGTGGCCCTCACGCCGTTCGAGACGCGGTAACGCGGTTCTGCACCCTGCGCTTCCGGCCCCATCGGGCCGCTGTAGTCCTGGTAGATCGAGAAGTGCTCGGTGCGGATGTCTTCCCGCGCGACGCCGTTATCCTGCAGCGCCTGCATGACCGCGCCCATGCGCGTGGTCGTGTCGTCCATCGCCGCCTGGATATCGGTGTTGACCGCTTCCACACCCAGGCCCAGCATCACCATGTCCGGCGCACCGTAAGCCGTGCCGATCCCGGTCACGGTGATCGTGCGTGTCCCTGCATCATCCTGGCGCGGGGGCGCGGCTTGTGCCGCCGGGATCGCGGTGCCCACAAGCACCACCACCAGCATCAGGGCAAATGTAGCTGTCAGCCATTTCTTAAGTGTCATTGTTACGAGTCTCCTTGCGCGTCAGCGCGCGTTGTTGATAGTAGAACCAGCATACGGCACTATGGCGCGAGCGTCGAGCACGCGACCCCCACGCCATGCCGTCGCGATCTAGACGCTTGGCCGGTCGGAAAGGTTCCACCAGTTTGCATGCAGTTTTCCGATTGGTGTGCCAGGCAGGGGACGGGCGTCGCGGCCCGATTGCCGGCAGACTGCCGCGCTGCTACTATCAGAAGCACACGATCTTCATGGCACAGGAGCGATCAGCCATGCCGCAATTCCTTTACCGCCTGCAGGTCACGCGCCCCGCGATGCTCACCGCCGGCCCGACGGAAGCAGAGGCGCGGCTTGTGAGCGCGCACTTTGACCGCCTGAAGGACCTCACGGCACAGGGCGTCGTGATTCTCGCGGGCCGCACGCTGAACACCGATGCGGATAGCTTCGGGATCGTGATCTTCAACGCGGCGGACGACGCAGCCGCACGCGCGATCATGGAGTCCGATCCGGCGGTGGCGGGCGGCGTGATGCATGCGACACTCTATCCTTACCGCGTGGCGCTGATCGCGGAAGCGAATGTGACGGGGTGATGCGATGCCGTTGTTGAGCGAAGCTCAATGGCGCTTGCTGTCGCGGCTCTATGCTGCGGGGCGGCAGGGCATCCCGTACCGGGGGCGCGATTACGGCATGCCGGGCGCTTTCGACGCCTTGCAGGGACTGCGCCACCGCGACCCGCCGCTGGCACGCGAGATCACGCGGCTCGATCCCGAAAACAACACCACGCACTACCTGATCCAGATCACGGACGCCGGGGTACGCTACTACGAGCGCCATCGTCGCCGCTACATGCTGTTCTATCCCCCGCCACGCTGATCCTCGCGCCGTTGGGAGAAGTGCTACCTCACGCCGAACGGTTCAAAAACGACTCCGCGAACCGCACGAAGCGATACAGGTCGTGCAGGTCGGTCGCGATGCCGACGGAAATACGCACCGCGCCGACTGCGTCATCGACCTTGCCGCTCATCGCGGTGACGAAGTCCTCGAACGTCATGCGCTCCTCGCGCCGGAAGCAGTCCGCCAGCTCCGCAGCGGTCAGGCCGTGCGCCTGCTCGCCTGCCCCCGGATTGCAAAAGCAGCCGGTGCGCAGCGAAATATTCAGCGCGTTGGCTGCGGCTTCCACGTCGCGGTAGTCAAACAGCCTGCCGTGCCGGTCGTAGAAGTTCACGGTGATCGTGCCGCCGCGCATGTGTGTATCGGGCGGGCCGTAGAGGTGGATCAACGGCTCGCCGCTGTCGTGATGCAGGCCCAGCAGCTTCTGCAGCAGCCAGCCGGTCCAGGCGACCACGCGCGCGTGGATCGTGTCGATGCCCACGCGCGCGATGTGCTTGAGGCCGATCTCGACGGCGGGCAGGTTGAGGTAATCAACCGTGCCGTCTTCGAACCCCGCCTCGTCTTCGTGCAGGTAATAGCCGTCCCCCTGCACCGACGCGATCGTGATCGTGCCGCCCGCGAACCAGGGCCGCCGCAGTTTCTTGACCGTGTCGCGGCGCGCGATCAGGCTGCCCACGCCGGTCGGGTAGCCGAAAATCTTGTAATACGAAAGCGAGACGAAATCCGGTTTGACCTGCCCCAGGTCGAGCCGGTTCGTGGGCGCAAACGCGGCGGCATCCAGCAGCACGTCCCACCCTTTCGCCTGCGCGTGCGCGATCCAGCCGAGGTCGTGCTGCACGCCGGAGAAATTCGACTGCGCCGGGTACGCGAACAGGTTGTTGCCGCCAGGGATCGCGTCGTCCAGCAGCGCGGCGAGCCGGTCGGCTTCGATGCGCAGGTCGGGCGGCAGCACGGGCGCGTAGGCTACCCGGGCCCCTTTGGCGCGGGCGAACTCGCGGATGCCGTTCACCGAGTTGTGGTTGTCAAACAGTAGCACGTACTGCCCGTCATGCTCAAACGGATAGGACTCGCCGACCAGCTTCAGCGCGCCGCTGGCGTTCTGCGTGAAGATCACGAGGTATTCGTCCGGGTCGGCGTTGAAGTAATCCAGCACGTATTTGCGCACGTGCTCGACATGTTCGGTCATCAGCGCCGAGGTCGGGTTCGCGGAGTGCGGGTTGCCGAACACGCCGTTGTGCAGCAGCGCCATGTGCGCGTCAAGCTGGCTTTGGGCGTACAGGCCGCCGCCGGTATAGTCCAGGTAGACGTGGCCCAGCCGGTCCAGGCGTTCGTATTCGCTTGCGCGCAGATCGGCAAGTGCCGCCAGGTCAATGTGCGGATACGTGCGTTCAAACAGCGCGTACTCGGCGTCAAACGGGCCAAGACAGCTTGCTTCGGTGTCGCCGAACGGGGGCTGTGACGGTGTGGTCATGGTGCATCCTTCTTGGGTTACTTACGTTAGCGCCACCGTTAGTATACCAACTTGGCCTGGATTTTGTCGCCATCTCCAGGCAGGCGCTAACCGGTCGGGGCGCCGTGCATAGCGTGGTAGAACGGATCACCCGCCGTGATCGATCCACGCGCGACCGGCTGGCCGGTCAGCGCCGCCTTGTACAGGCTGGCGACGAACTCAAGGATGCGCCGCGCCTCTTGCCCGCTGACCGCCGGTGCAGCGCCGCGATCCAGGCTGTCGAGCAGGTGCGCCAGTTGGGCCGCGTGGTTTCCGGCCTGGTCGCCCGCGATCTGCTGCCAGCGCGCCAGGTCGGCGCTGTAAGGCGCGCCGTCCGCGATGCTATAACGCCAGTCCGTGTTCTGCGCGAAGTACAACGCGCGCAGCTCGACCGTCGCGCGCTGGAAGTCCAGCCGCAGATAGCTTTCCTGGTGCGGCGAGAGCACGCTGTTGGTGATCGTGCCCAGCGCGCCACCGGCGAAGCGCACCAGCGCGGTCGATACGGTGTCCACCTCTACATCGCGACCCTCGGAGCCGATCATCGCGTACACCTCGGTCCAATCCCCGCCCATTAACCACAGGAACAGGTCCATCAGGTGAATCCCGTGACTGACGGTCGTGCCGCCGATCTCGGTCGCCCACTTGCCGCGCCAGGGCACGGCGTAATAGACCGCGTCGCGGTACCACAACGTCTGGCACACGCCGACGAGCGCGCGCCCCAGTTCGCCGGTGTCGATCAGCCGCTTGAGGTGCTGCGCCCCGGACCCGAAGCGCCACTGAAACACCGTGCTGACCGCACATCCGGTGCGCGCTTCGGTGGCGGCGATCGCGTCGAATTCCGCCAGCGACGCGCACAGCGGTTTTTCGCACAAGACGTGCGCGCCACTCTCCAGCGCCTGCATGATCAGCGGGTAATGCGCGTGCGGCGGCGTGGCGATCAGCACCAGGTCGGGCCGTTCGGTCTCCAGCATGGCGGTGGTATCCGTGTAAGACGCCGGGATATCGTGTTTGGCGCAGAAGGCCCGCACGCGGTCATCGTGGCGCGCGACCGCCGCCAGCAGGTCGATCCGCGCGCCCATGTGCCGGACGGCTTCGACGTGCTTGGTCGCGATGTCGCCAACGCCGATCAGTGCAGCACGATAGACGGTCATTGTTCAATCCCTTCCCGGCATGACGTGCCTGATCCGCCAGCAGGCGCGCCACCGGCAGCGCATGGCACAGCGCCGGACACGCTAACCCACTTGACAAGGTGTCTCATTCAGTATAATGTATAAATGTAATCGATTACAATCAGTATAGCGCATTTTTTTGTGAAGCGACACCCAACTAGAGGTTCCTTATGCCTGCACCGACGTTTGTGCTCAGCGCGTTCGGTGACGAGATCGCCCCGGATTTCCAGGCGCAGCTCGATCACCTTAACCGCCTGGATGTGCCTTATCTGGAGTTCCGCAGCGCGTGGGGCACGAACGTCAAAGACTTTGACGATGACGCATTGGCCCGGGTGAAGCGGATGTGCACCGCCGCCGGGATCGGTGTGAGTTGCATCGGCAGCCCGATCGGCAAATCCCCGATCGAGGCCCCGTTGCAGGAGACGATCGACGTCCTGAACCGCATGTTCCGGGTGTGCGACGTGCTGGGCACGCGCAAGATTCGCATCTTTGCGTTTTATCCTCCGCAGCACGGCGACCCGGATGCCTACCTGGACGAGGCGGTCGCGCGATTGTCGCGCCTGACCGACATGGCCGCGCGCGAGGGGTGCACGTTGCTGCTCGAAAACGACGAAGACCTGGTCGCGGATACCATCGCACGCACGCACGCGATCCTGGCCCGTATCGACAGCCCGCACCTGCGTTTTGCCTGGGATAACGCGAATTTCGTGCGCAGTGGTGTGTCCAGGCCCACGACGAACGGCTGGGACGCACTGCACGACTACCTCGGGACCGTACACATCAAAGACGCGCGCGAGGACCGCAGCCAGCGCGCCGCCGGCGAAGGCGACGCGGAAGTCGCGGCCCTGTTGCAGAAGCTCCATGAGCACAACTACCGGGGCTATCTGGCGGTCGAACCGCACCCGTTCCTGGTCGACGGGCGCGGCGAGCTACGCGGCGCGGCGGGCATGACCTACGCGGTGGATGCGTTACGTGGCTTGCTGGCCGGTCTGGGTTATCCGGAAGCGAAAACGTTAGATTGAATTAAATAATCCAGCGGATTAATTAATTGCGTCAGGGTCTGGATGCGGTATAATGAGGTTGTGCAGTTGGCCGTACGCACTCCAAGCCTATCTCCAAACCGGATCAACGAGCCGTTATGTTTATGTGATGGCATGTTGGTGAAAGGAGGCACACCCCACGAAGAACCTTGAACCATCCCGGAGCAAACTCGTTCACTAACTAATATCGCTAACTTGTAAAGTTATTGCTAAATAAGGAGACTAACCGTGAAACTCCGTAACCTTTTGATCGCGCTGGTCATTGTGGCGCTGGCCCTTCCTGTTGTTTCGGTTGGCAAGACCGCCGAAGCCCAGGAACCGGTCGAGCTGCGGATCACCTGGTATGACGACGGCAACGAGAGTGAAGTGCTGCGTGATCTGCTCGAGCGTTTTGAGGAAGAGAATCCTGACATCCGAGTCGTGATCGACGTGGTGCCGTACTCCAGTGGCATTCTTGACACGCTGCCGATTCAGCTCGATGCCAATGAAGGCCCGGACATCGCCCGCATCACCGACCTGGGCGGCCAGGCGGAGCACTATCTCGACATGACGCCCTACTTCCAGGAAACCACGCCGGAATACTGGGAAGAGAACTTCGGCGAGTTCCTGTCCTGGCAGCGCCAGTCCCCGGAAGACACGGGCATCTACGGCATCCAGAACCAGCTAACGGTCACCGGACCGTTCATCAACCGCACGCTGTTCGAGCTGGCGGGCGTGCCGGTCCCCAGCGATGAAAAAGAAAACGTGACCTGGCAAGAATGGGCCGAGGCGGCCAAGCAGGTAGCCGACGCGCTGGGCGACGATGTCTTCGCGATGTCGATGGACCGCAGCGGGCACCGCTTCGCCGGTCTGGCGATCGGCATGGGCGCGCAGTGGTTCGATGAGAACGGGCTGCCCAAGTTTGACGACGAGGGTATGCGCGCGGCGATGGAACTGTTCAAGCAGTGGCACGAAGACGGCACGTTCCTGCCGGATACCTGGGTCGGCCCGACCGGCTACCAGGGCGCGAACGAAGAGTTCAAGAACAGCCAGCTGGTGCTGTATGTGAGCGGTTCGTGGCAGGTCCAGCAGTTCACCGAGCAAATCGGCGATGACTTCCACTGGGAAGCCATCCCGGCACCCTGCGGGCCGGTGGCGTGCACCGGCATGCCCGGCGGAGCCGCGACGTTCGCGATCGATGACACCGATCACCCCGCGGAAGTCACCCGCGTGATGGAATACCTGGCGCGTGAAGACGTGCTGCGCGAGTTCCACGCCCGGACGCTGTTCGTCCCGGCGCACGCCGGCGTCGCGACCAGCGACATCCCCTGGGAGACTGACTCCGAGCTGGCGAAGGACGCGCTGAGCGTGTTCGCCAACAGCGTGCCGGACATTCACCCGCTGGCGTTCCAGTTGCAGGCGTATCCCTACAACCGCATCGTCTTCGACAGCTTCCGCGACCGCATGACGCAGGTCCTGGTTGGCGAGCTGACCATCGACGAGGCGTTGGTACGCATGCAGGAAGATGTCGATAAGGCGCTGCAAGAAGCTGGCATCATCGAGTAATCGAGCCACCAGCACGAGCGCCCAATCTGACATGTGATCCCACTACTGGCATACTCCTCACGCGAGGGGATGCCAGTAGTCTCTAAATATAGAGCCTTAAATGGAGTTACGTGTATGTCGCAACTAACCCGAGGTCATGGAACCGCTGTGCAGGCCGGCAGGTCGCGCACGTTCAAGGCGCTGATCGTACAGCCGATCCTCGACGTGCTGCTTGTGCTCTGGACCGCCGGTATGAACGCGATCGATCTGTTGCTTGGCCCGCTTCAGCGCCTGTTGGGCATCCAGCGGATGGGTTATGTTTTCCTGGTGCCGAATATGGCGATCTTTGGGATATTTGTGCTGTTTCCCATGTTTTTGAATTTTTACTATTCCGGCACGATCGGCAGGGAGTTGTTCCCCCAAGATCGTGAATGGGTCGGCCTGGGCAATTACGAAAGCATTGCGTCCTGCGACAATTATTTGAACCCGAACACGTGCCAGGAAGACCTGTTCTGGCGCGCAGCGCAGAACACGGTCGTATTTGTGATCTTCCAGGTGGGGGGGATGGTCCTCCTCGCCCTGATCACCGCGCTGATATTGAACAAGCAAATTATTGGGCGCGCCTTTTTCCGCAGCGTGTTTTTCTACCCCGTGCTGTTATCACCGGTTGTCGTCGGGTTCATCTGGAAATTCATCCTGCAGCGCAACGGGCTGTTGGATGGTGTGGTGCAGATCTTCGACCCAGGCCACAAGCCGCTGGTCCCGCTCAACGATCCGAACGCCGCGCGCTCCTGGGTGATCCTGGTCAGCATCTGGGCGCAAATGGGCTTTTACACGCTGATTCTGCTGGCAGGGCTGCAATCCATCCCGCCGGTGTTGTACGAGGCGGGTTCCATTGACGGGACGAGCCGCTGGCAGGCGTTCCGCTTCATCACGCTGCCGCTGCTGATGCCGACGATGGTTGTGGTGCTGGTGCTGGCCCTGATTCGCGCCGTGCAGGTCTTCGATCAAGTCTTCGTCCTGACGCAAGGCGGCCCCGGCACATCCACGAAGTATATGGTGCAGTACATTTATGAAAACGGCTTCCGCAACAACCCGCCCCGGCGCGGCCTGGCTGCTGCCGCCTCGGTGTTGATGGGCAGCGTGTTGATGATCCTCACCCTGATCCAGCTTTGGATGGGGCGCAAGTCAGAGGCGACATAAGCGCAGCCGGGATGCTTTTAAAAGGACGCACACGATGAACACGATTCGAAACTTCATTATTCGCAAACGCGGTGGCAACCGTGTAGATGCCATCGACTTTCTGGCCTACCTGTACCTGCTGGCGGGCGTGATCGTCATGTTCGGCCCGGTGATATGGGTGGTCTTTTCGTCGTTCAAAGGCCGCGACCAACTTTTCGAGAACCCGCCGCGCCTGCTGCCGCATCGTACCAAAATGATGGAGATCGCCGGGGAAGAATTCAGGCTGTACAAGGTTGACATCGACGGCGAGACTCGCGAACTGGCTTACGTTAACGACATTGGCTCGGTGCTGTACCAGTTCCTCGACCCGCAGAATCCCCCGGCAAACCTCGACGACGTCTCGCGGGAGGATTACATCGAGATCGACATTCGCGAGCAGCCGGTCGAGCGGGTTGAGGAGGTTTATTTTAAGCTCGACAATTACCGTATCCCGCTGTTTGAATCGCAGTCGTTCCGTTTCGATGTGTACCTGAAAAACAGCGTCATCGTCACGTCGGTGGCGACGGTCATCACGCTGGTGATCAACAGCATGGCGGCGTTCGCGCTCAGTAAATACCAGTTCGCCGGGCGCGACGCGATCTTCGTGATCATCATCGGCACGTTGATGATCCCGATCTCGGTGATCCTGGTGCCGGTCTTCATCGTGATCACGGGCCTGGACATGAACAACACGCTATGGGGCGTGATCATCCCCGGCGCGGCGACGCCGACGGGCGTTTTCCTGCTGCGGCAATATATGCTCACGATCCCCGATGAGCTGCTCGAGTCGGCGCGTATTGACGGCGCGTCGGAGTGGCGCATCTACTGGCAGATCGTGCTGCCGCTCACGCGTCCGGCGCTGGCGGTGCTGGCGATCTTCTCGGTGATGTGGCGCTGGAACGATTTTCTGTGGCCGTTGATTGTGTTGCAGCGCAACGAGTTGTTCACGCTCCAGCTTGGGCTGAACGCGTTCCAGGGTGAGCTACAGATCCAGTGGGATTACGTGCTGGCGATGACGGTCGTCACATTGCTGCCGATCACGCTGGTGTTCGCGTTCCTGCAGCGTTTCATCACGTCCGGCATCGCGACGACCGGCCTGAAGGGGTAAACGTGCCGAGGACGGACGATCTGACATCAAGAAGGCCCTGCTGAGCGCAGATGGCCTTTTTGCGTCCTGGCCTGGTCTGTGTGCTGCACTGGTGGCGTCATTCCGCCTGCCAGTCGATCACTATGCCGGTGGTGCTGGCGTCCCACTCCGCGAGCAGGTCGTAGGCCCGGGTGAAGTCCTGCCAGTTGAAATGATGGCTGATCAGCGGCTTGACCGTCATACGCTGCATGCTGAGCAGCTTCAGCGCGGTAACGTGCTCGTCGTGCTGCGTCCACCAGCCGGGCAGCGAGTCGTGACGCGGGCGGGTGATCTCGTGCGCGCCGATCACGGCCAGTCCCTTACGGTGCACATCGCGGTAAAAGTTGACGTGATCGGTTTCGCCGCGCGCGCTGCCCAGCAGGATCACGCGCCCGCGCACCGCCGCCATCTGGAAGCTCGCTAGGATCGCGGATGCCGCACCCGTCGCCTCGATCACGACGCTCGCGCCGCTGCCGTGCGTGCGCTCGCGGACGCGGTCGACGGCGTGTTCGTCACTGTGCAACACCGCATCCGCGCCGAGCACGCGCGCCAGTTCCAGCCGCGTGTCGTCCAGGTCCACCGCGATGACCGGCAGCGCGCCGCTGAGCCGGGCAAGCTGCATCGCGCAGGCGCCGATCGGCCCCAGGCCAACCACGGCCACCGCCTCGCCAAGCTCGATACGCGCCTTGCGCACGCCTTGCATGGCGATCGCGATCAGGTTGAAGAACGTCGCCTCGGCGTCGGGGATGTTCTCCGGCACCGGGACGCACGCCGCTTCCGGCATGACGATGTGCGACGCGTGCGGTCCCGCAGCGGCGACGCGATCGCCCGGCTTGAGCGCCGCGACACCGTCGCCAACGGCGATCACCTCGCCGGTGGCGCTATAACCGGGGTAGAGCGGGTAGCTGGCATTGGTGTTGGGCAGTGCGAGGTAAAATGCGCGCTCGGTGCCGGGGCTGATCAGGCTGGCGTGGGTGCGGATCACCACCTCACCGGGCTGCGGATCGCGCACCTCAAACGGTTGCAGGGTGACGCTGCGCGGCTGTTGGACGACGGCTCGCTGTCCTTGCATGTGGCGGGACCCTTTCTCAAACGTTGCGCAGGTTTGTATTTCGCGATGAAATCGATTACATTGGTATCATCATAGCACACTCGCCGGTGGGCGTAAAGCCTGCTGCTACACCTGGACGGCACAACATATGCGAGCGCCTCATGATGACTGCTGATCCCGCCAGACCGGTCGGCCCGTTGACCTCTTGCCCGGCCATCATCCGCTAACCCGCCAACCCGATTCTCACGGCAGCGGACGTGCCGTACCCTGCCGAGTTGGTGTTTAACGCCGGAGTGACGTATTTTAAAGGGCGTTACGTGATGGTGTTCCGGAACGATACGCGCGTGCGCGCGTGATGTGCGCGGCTGCACGCGAGCTGGCGGGGCGCAGGCGCGCTGGATAACAGAGAGGAACGACCACATGCACCACCTGACCAACCCTGAGCATGTCACGCTGCAAGATAGCGCCACGCATCCCCTGGTCTTCACCGGGTCGCGCGGCGAGCGGTTGATCGTCAGCGTGCTGGAGCATGACGTGATCCGCGTGCAACACCTGCCCGACGGCACGCCACGGCTCGACCGGACCTGGATCGTCTGCGGGCCGGAAGGCGACACGCCGCGCGAAGGACGCCGCCGCGACGACCTGACACCGTTCACGCTGCCGGCGTTCGCGCTTGATATGCAAGCCGATACGGTCCATGTGCAGACGGAGCGCCTGCAGCTCGCGATCCGGACCGGCGCGTTCCGCATCACGTGGGCCGATGCTGCCGGGCGCGCGTTCGCTGCCGATCTCACCACCGGGCCGTACACCTACGACCGGCGCGGCGGCGCAGTTTACCATTATCTCGAACGTCACCCACACGAGCATTATTACGGGTTCGGCGAAAAAGCCGGGCCACTGGACAAACGCGGGCTGCGGCTGCGCATGACCGCCGGGGATGCGCTCGGATACAACGCCGAACACAGCGATCCGCTTTACAAACACTGGCCGTTCTACATCACCTTTGTACCGGAATTCCAGATCGCCTACGGCTTGCTGTACGACAACCTCGCGCCGGGCGTGTTCGATCTGGGCAAAGAGGTTAACGCGCTGCGCGGCGGGGCGTTCCGCTACTACCAGGCCGAGGCGGGCGACCTGGACTATTACCTGATCTACGGGCCGGGCATCGCGGATGTGCTGGAGAAGTTCGCCATGCTGACGGGACGCCCGGCGCTGCCGCCGCGCTGGACGCTGGGATATCTCGGATCGACGATGAGCTACACGGAAGCGCCCGACGCCCAGGAACAACTCAAACAGTTCGTGGACCTGTGCGCAGCGCACGATATCCCGTGCGACATGTTCCACCTGTCCTCAGGCTACACCACCGATGCCGAGGGGCGGCGTTGTGTCTTCACCTGGAACCGGGACAAGGTCCCCGATCCGGGCGCGATGACGCAGCATTTCCACGACGCGGGGATACACATCGCGGCGAACATCAAGCCCTACCTGCTCACCGCGCACCCGTCCTTCGACGAACTCGCGCAGGCAGGCGGCTTCCTCAAGGCGGCGGACAGCGACGAACCGGAGATCAACCCGTTCTGGAGTGGGGGGGCGTTTGAATACGCCGGGGGCGCGTATGTCGACTTCACCAGCGCGGCAGGCTACGAGTGGTGGAAAGCACGCGTCAAAGAGGCGTTGCTGGATTACGGCATCGATGCGCTGTGGAACGACAACAACGAGTTCGAAGTGCGCGACGACGCGGCGCGCGGCGCGGGGTTTGGCGGTTCTCTACCCGTGCAGCAGATTCGCCCGCTGTTGACGCTTTTGATGGGCCGCGCGTCCTACGAGGCGCTGCGTGACTATCACCCCGACCGGCGCGCGTTCCTGCTCACGCGGTCCGGCTGCCCCGGCATCCAACGCTACGCGCAGACGTGGTCCGGCGACAACGCCACGTCCTGGCACACGCTCAAGTGGAACATCCCGATGGGCCTGAGCCAGAGCCTGTCCGGGATGCCCAACTGCGGGCACGATGTCGGCGGGTTTGACGGGCCCAAACCGGAGCCGGAATTGTTCGTGCGCTGGGTGCAAAACGGCATCTTCCACCCGCGTTTTACCGTCCACTCGTGGAACACGGACGGCACGGTCAACGAACCCTGGATGTATCCCGCCGTGCTGCCACTCGTGCGCGATGCGATCCGCTTCCGCTATCGCCTGATCCCGTATCTTTACACGCTGCTGTTTGAGGCATCGCAAACCGGGCACCCGATCATCCGCCCGCTGGTGTATCACTTCCCGCACGACCCGCACTGCCACACGGCAGCGTTCGACTTCATGCTGGGGCCGAACCTGCTGGTTGCGTCGGTATGGGAGCCGGGCGCGCGGTCGCGGATGGTGTACCTGCCCCAGGGCACGGACTGGCACGACTTCTACACCGGTGAGCGCTTCTACGGCGGCCAGGTGATCGAGGCCGCCGCGCCGCTGGATCGCCTGCCGCTGTTCGTCCCGGCGGGTGGGATCGTGCCGCTGGGCAAGCCGATGCAGCACGTTGGGGCCGAGCCGGATGACGTGCGCGAGGCGTTCGCGTTCCCGCCGCTGGGGACGGGGCGCGCGTCCTTCACGCTGGTCGAGGATGACGGGGTGAGCATGGGCTACCAACGCGGCGAGGTCAGCACGGTGACGCTCGAAGTCACGACGACGCCGGACACGGTCGCCCCGGCGGCACGCGTGGCGCACGCGGGCTACCCGCTGCCGTATGACGCGGTGACGTTCCTGCTGCCGCCGGGCGAGGAACGCCCGGTCCAGACGCCGGATGCGGCTGTATATCATGGCGCGGATGGCTGGCGGCGCGTGACGGTGCCGCTGTCCGGGGCCTGACGCGCGGTCTATCGGGCAATTCTCATTCGTTGATCACTCGCACTGAGCCGGGCCTGTGGTTAAAATGGTAGTATGATTGACGGGGTTTACGCAGTTGGAAAACGCGGTTGTGTCAGGGACGCGACACGGTCGTAGTTTTGCAACAAGGGCCTGGTTGTCAGTTGCCGGTGGCCGTTGTTGGTGTAGCGTCACGGAGCGTGACCGGGCACCGACCACTGCCAACCGCAGGTTTCCCGGTAGGTTTTCGTAATCGTATTCCAATTAGAAGGTAGGCACCCTATGGCATGGCAAAAACGCGTTGCTGATCTCCTGACCCTGGCACGGCTACCGCTGGCGCTGGCGCTCATCGTTCTGGGAATCGCTCACGGCAGGCAAGGCATCGCGACGGCGTTGGCGCTGTTCCTGGTTGCCGTAACATTCGATTCACTGGATGGACACCTGGCGCGTCGCAGCCGGACAAAGCGCCAGACCTGGATCGGGGCGCACGACCTGGAGTGTGACATCGCGTTCAGTGTCGCCATATTGGGGTATCTGGCGCTGGCGAAATACGTCGCGCCGCTGTTGATCGCGGCATACTTCGGCCTGTGGATGGTGATCTTTCACGGGCAGGTGACGATCTCGCACACGCTGGCGGTGCTGTTTCAAGCTCCGGCTTACGCGGGCATCGTGGTAGCGGCGACGTTTACAGATGCCGCGTTGATCATCCCGGTCGCGGCCTGGTTGGGCGTGATGTTTTTGCTCGCCGGGCAGCGTTTTCTGCGCGTGCGGGTTCCCGCCTTTTTCGGAGATTTGTTCGAGAACGTCATCGGCCTGACCCGCCATAGAAAGAACATCCCCTGACTGTGTTATAATTTGCGTGTTTCCCGGTCGAAAAGAGCTGAAACCGGAACGCCCGCTGTGGCGTGCCGTGTGTCGCGCGTGCAGGGGCGACGGTGGTTTGTCACCTACAGCCCGTTTGCCTAGATTCAGAAGTGGAGCATACAGCCGGCGCAGATTACGCTGGCCGGGTTCAGCACACCACCAGCGCGCCCGCGCACCGGTCGCCAGCCCGTTCGCAGCGGACGCGGCATACAACGCTCGGAGAAAAGCACACCATGACGCACCCCAACCGCTTAGGCGCGATCCCGCGCGCGGATGGCACGGTTCAGTTCACCGTCTGGGCGCCTGCTGCCCGGCGCGTTGACCTGCACCTGCTGCGGCAGGACGCGTTCATCCCCCTGCAGCGCGACGCAGCAGGTTATTTTACCTGCCGCACATCTGACGCTTGGCCCGGCGACCGCTATTTTTACCGGCTGGACGGTGCCATCGAACGCCCGGACCCGGCATCACGGTACCAGCCGGAGGGTGTGCACGGCCCGTCGCAGGTGATTGACCCGTCGTTTGACTGGCGCGATCGCGGCTGGAACCCGCCCACGCTGCGCAACAGCGTGATCTACGAGCTGCACGTCGGCACGTACACGCCCGAAGGCACGTTCGACGCGATCACGGCGCACCTGGACCGGCTGAAGGCGCTCGGCATTACCACGCTGGAGATCATGCCGGTGGCGGCGTTTCCCGGCACGCGCAACTGGGGTTATGATGGTGTTGCCCTGTATGCCGTGCATCACGCTTACGGTGGCCCGGAAGGGTTCAAGCGGCTTGTGAACGCCTGCCATCAGGCCGGGCTTGCCGTGTTCCTGGACGTGGTCTACAACCACCTGGGGCCGGAGGGGAACTACCTGTGGGATTACGGCCCGTATTTCACCGAGCGCTACCATTCACCCTGGGGCGAAAGCGTCAACCTGGACGGGCCGCACAGCGACCACGTGCGCCGGTTTTTCATCGAAAACGCGCTCTACTGGCTGGAAGATTTCCACGTCGACGGGCTGCGGCTGGACGCCACCCACGCATTGTTCGATTTCTCTGCGCGACCGTTCCTCAAAGAGCTGGCCGCGACCGTGCATGACTGGGCCGCGCGGCACAACCGCCGCGTGCACCTGATCGCGGAAAACGACCGCAGCGACCGCACCTTGCTGCTGCCGCGTGAGGCTAACGGCACCGGGCTTGATGGGCAATGGCTGGACGACCTGCATCACACGCTGCACTGCGCGCTGACCGGCGAATCCGACGGGTACTACGCCGATTACACCGATTTCACACTGCTGCCGAAGGTGCTGCGCGAGGGGTTCGCGTATTCGGGGCAATATTCCCCGGCGCGGCAGCGGCGGCACGGCACGTATTCGGGCGACATCCCGGCGGATCGTTTCGTGTGTTGCACGCAAAACCACGACCAGATCGGCAACCGCATGCTGGGCGAGCGCCTGAGCCAGCTCACCGACTTTGACGGGCTTAAGCTTGCGGCGGCGTTACTGCTGTGCGCGCCGTATGTGCCGCTACTCTTCATGGGGCAGGAATACGGCGAGACCGCGCCCTTCCTGTACTTCGTCTCGCACACCGACCCCGATCTCGTCAAGGCGGTGCAACAGGGGCGCGCCGAGGAATTCGCCGCGTTTGAGTGGCGCGGCACGCCACCCGATCCGCAGGCCGAAGCCACGTTCGAACAGTGCGTGCTGAATCACGACGCACGGGGCGAAGGCCACCACGCGATCCTGTACCGGCTGTACGGGTACCTGCTCAAGCTGCGGCATGACACCCCGGCCTTGACCAATCCGCGCCGCGACGCGACAAGTGTGCACGGCGGGACCGGTGACGCTGACCGCATCGTGAGCATGGATCGCCGCGACGGTGAGCAGGGTATCCGCGTGGTGCTGAACTTCGACCTGCAGCGGCCACAGAGCATCACGCTGCCCGCCGATCAGGTTCCCTGGCGCAAAATCTGCGACTCGAACGCCGCCGAATGGCGGCCTGATTCCACGCCCGGCCAGGCTGCGCCGGACACGCTGAACGCGGGCGCAGCCGCGGCGATCACGCTGCCGCCCAAGGCGTTCGCCATTTACCAACGCGCTAACGCGGAGGATACGTATGCCTGACCAACTGACCGATCTTGATGCCGCGCTGGACCGGATTTTCGACCGGCCCCGGCTGCCGCGCGCGACTTACCGGCTCCAGTTTGGCCCGGACCTTGACTTTGTCGACGCGCTGGACCTGGTGGACTACCTGCACGACCTGGGGATCAGCGATCTCTACACGTCGCCAGTGTTCAAGCCGCGCGCGACCAGCACGCACGGCTACGATATCGTGGACTACAACCAGTTCAATCCCCGCCTGGGCACGGAAGACGACTTCAACGCGCTGGTGGACGCGCTGCGCGAGCGGGACATGCACATCTTGCTGGATATCGTGCCGAACCACATGGGCGTCAGCACCGAAAACGAATGGTGGATGGACGTGCTGAAACACGGCCCGTCCTCGCTCTACGCCACGTATTTCGATATCGACTGGCGACCGCCAAACCGCGCGTTGGATGACCGCGTGCTGGTGCCGGTGCTGGGCGATCATTACGGGCGCGTGCTGGAAGCGGGCGACCTGGAAGTGGTCTACTGGCACGGTGACTTTTACCTGCATTACTACGCGCACCAGTTCCCGATCACGCCGGAATCTTACGGGCTGATCCTGCGCCCGGTCCGCGAGCACCTGCTCACGCTGGACTACGACGAGTGGGTCGAGATGGAGCTGTCGAGCGTGATCACGGCGCTGGGACACATCCCGCCCTTCAACACCCAGGACCCCGATCAGCTCACTGTACGCCGCCGCGAGCAGGTGATCGTGCGCTGGCGTTTGCTCGGGCTGTTTGATAAAAGCGAAGCCTTCCGCGCCGCGCTCGAACAGGCGCTGGACGATCTGAACGGCGATCCGGACCGCCCGGCGAGCTTCGACGCGCTCGATTATTTGCTACGCCAGCAACCGTACCGGCTGGCTTACTGGCGCGTGGCGTCCGACGAGATCAACTACCGCCGTTTCTTCGACATCAACGACATGGCCGCGATTCGCATCGAAACCCCGCAGGTGTTTGCAGATACGCACCGGCTGACGCTGCGGCTGCTGGCGGAAGACAAGGTCGGCGGGCTGCGCATCGATCACCCTGATGGGCTGTGGGACCCCACCGCGTATTTCCTGCGCCTGCAAGCCGCGTACATCCTGGAGCGCCTGGAGCGCCTGGCCGGGGAAGGAGTCTCCGACAGGGCCGCGATCGTGCGGCGGCTGAACGCGCTCGGCAAGTCGCCGGACGCGCCGCCCCGGTGGCCGCTGTATATCCTGGTCGAAAAAATCCTGTCGCAGACGGAACCGCTGCCTTACACGTGGGCGGTGTACGGCACGACCGGCTATGACTTCATGAACGCGGTGAATAACCTGCTGGTCGAAGCCGCGCACGAGGACGCGTTCGACGCGATCTATGCGCGCTTCACCGGGCGCGATGTAGCGTTCCATGACCTGATCGACGAGACCAAGAAACAGGTGATGTCCGAATCGCTGACCAGCGAGCTGGACGCCCGCAGCGCGCAGTTGGCGCGTATTGTGGAGCAGACGCGGCGCTATCGCGGGTACACGCGCAACAGCCTGAGCTTCGCCATGAGCGAGATCATCGCCGCGATGCCGATCTACCGCACCTACATCACCGATCACCAGCCGGTCAGCGAGCGCGACCGCTTTTATATCGAGCAGGCCGTCGCCACCGCCAAAGAGCGCAACTCGCTGACACCAAGCAGCGTGTTCGATTTTCTGCGCGACACACTGCTCAAAGAAAACTGGCACAACTTCACGCCCGCGCAGCGCGAGGAACTCAACGAGTTCGTGATGAAGTTCCAGCAGATCACCGGCCCGGTGATGGCAAAAAGCGTCGAGGACACGGCGTTCTACATCTACAACCGGCTGGTGTCGCTGAACGAGGTCGGCGGGCACCCGGACCGCTTCGGGGCCGGGCTGGACGACTTCCACCAGCACAACCTGGACCAGGCTTTTCCTTATACCATGCTCTCGACCTCCACGCACGACACCAAGCGCGGCGAGGACGTGCGCGCCCGGATCAATGTGCTCTCCGAAATGCCGGAGAAGTGGGAAACGATGATCGAGAAGTGGGCGGTGATCAATGCCGACGCCAAGACCGAACTCGCCGGATCGCTGGCCCCGGATCGCAACGACGAATACCTGCTCTACCAGACGTTGCTCGGCGCGTATCCCGACGACGACCGCGACCTGGACACGTTCCACGCGCGCGTGATCGGCTACATGCACAAGGCGATCAACGAGGCCAAAACACACAGCAACTGGGTTAACCCGAACGAAGCCTACGCGCAAGCGATCACCGACTTCGTGACGCACATCCTCGATAGCGAGCCGTTCATGGAGTCGTTCAAGCCGTTCCAGCAGCGCATCGCGTTCTACGGGCGGCTGAACGCGCTCTCGCAGGTGCTGCTCAAGCTGACGGTGCCGGGCGTGCCGGATATTTACCAGGGCAACGAACTGTGGCGTTACAGCCTGGTCGACCCGGACAACCGCCGCCCGGTGGATTTCGCGCAGCGGGCCGCGATGTTGGACGCGATCAAGGCACGCGAAGACGGCGATCTGCTGGCGCTCGCGCGCGACCTGATGGACGACGCGCCCAGCGCCGGGATCAAGCTGTTCCTGACGTACCGCCTGCTGAATTACCGCCGCGCGCACGGCGAGCTGTTTGCCGCCGGGGAGTACGTCCCGCTGGAGAGCGCTGGCACGAAGGCGCGGCACGTATGCGCGTTCCTGCGCCGGAATGGTGACGAGATGCTGCTCGCGATCGCGCCCCGTTTGTTTGTCGACCTGACCGGCGGGCAAGCCAGGCTACCGGTCGGCGCTGCGACCTGGGCCGATACGCGCTTGAACCTGCCGCCGGACCTGGCCGGTAGGACGCTCGAAAACCTGCTGACCGGTGAGGTGATCGCGCTGGCGGCGGACGATGACGGCGCGGTCACGCTGGCGCTGGGGGATGCGCTCACGACGCTGCCGGTCGGCGCGTTCGCCGTGCGGCGAGGGAGGCGCAGTCAGCAACACGCCCGATCGGCATAGCGGCAACGCGTGCCAGCAAGCTGCCGAGTTTTGGAATATTGCAGTGTTGTTGAGGCGCACCGCTCTACGCGCCCGCATGGTGTGCCAGTTCCTGCGCCGAGAGCACCGTGATCGGGAGCCGTTCCCGCACGGACAGCAGATGCCGGTCATTGGAGACCAGAATCGCGCCGGTCGCTGCTGCCAGTGCGGCGAATTTGCGGTCATCATAATCGTTGATCATTGGGTACGCCTCAGGCACGATCGCGCCCTCATATTTGCCATCCGGCGTGAACAGGTCCTCAAAACGGCCCCACGACAGCGACGGGATCTGGCGGATGATTTTTTTTGCCTCGGCATGCGTACGCGGGTGCCAGACCAGTTGCATATCGCCCGTACGGACGGCCTGAACGATCCGGGCTGCGCTGCTGTGCGGGTTAAAGCCCGCCGCAACCAGGATGTTGGTGTCGAGCACGATCGCCTGCTCGGTGTTCATGGCCCGCCCCCCGTCGAGCTGTCGCGGCGCCGTGCCGCACGGCGCAACAGGTCGCGCACCTCGTCATCGGTCGTCTGCGCGAAGTCACGGTACCAGGCCCCAACACCACCGAACGGCTGCGGCGTGATCGCGCAGATCACCTCGTCGGCGTGGCCTTCAAACGCGCGGCATACGTCGGGTGGCGCGGTCGGCACGGCGACGATCAACCGCTGTGGCGCCAGTTCGCGCAGCGCCTTCACGGCAGCGCGCATCGTGGCCCCGGTCGCCACCCCGTCATCGACCAGGATCACGGTGCGCCCCTTGAGCGACAGCGCGGGGCGATCGTCGCGGTACGTACGCTCGCGGCGCTGGAGTTCCTGTCGTTCCTGCGCGGTCACACGTTCGATCTGCGCGTCTGAAAGGCCCACCTTGCGCACGACGTCCGCGTTCAGTACGCGTATGCCGCCGGACGCGATCGCGCCCAGCGCCAGCTCTTCATGCCCTGGCACGCCCAGCTTGCGCACGATGAACACGTCCAGCGGCGCGTTGAGCGCGTCGGCCACTTCCGCCGCGACCGGCACGCCGCCGCGCGGCAGCGCCAGCACGATCACGTCGTCACGGTTGGCGTATTGGTGCAGTTGTTGGGCCAGGAAACGCCCTGCTTCCCGGCGATCTGCGTATATCTCTGGCATGGTTCGCTCCCCTTCCGCGTGCGTGCAAAGCCGGCCCAGGCCACCGCTCAGCGCGGTAACGCTTGGTACAGCCCCCGCGTTCCAGCCCGCCCTGCACGGCCTTGATCAGTCTTCGTAGTTGTCCAGTTGGTCGAGAAATTCTGCATCCACCGACAGGACGACGCGATCCTCGCCCAGCGCCTTGATCCACGCGGTCGGGATCAGCTTCCTGTCTTTGACGATCAGCCCCCTGGCGATCACAACATGTGTCGCGCGGGCGCTATCCGGATCGGCGAACACCCGCTCCACGTCGCCGACGTGCTGGTCGTCTGCGCTGATCACGCTGGCCCCTTCTTTCAGTGGGATCGTGTCTTCCGGCACGTTGCGCTCGGCGACAATCACATAAGGCGGGTCCGTCACACCATAGTACGCGCGATAACCGGAATACGACCACCAGTTCACGTGTGCCGGCGGATACCAGAAATACGGCTGCGCGTAATTCTGGGGGTCTTCCGTTTCAGCACCCCGCAGTTGGGCCTCGCGCCAGGGGACGTAATGTAACTCTTCGAACGGCGGCAACTCCTCTGTCTCGCGCTCCTCTACGTCAAGGATCACCTTGTCCTCGGCGGTGATGTCAAACCAATCCACCGGGACGAGCTTATCCTCGGTGAGGAGAAACCCCTTTTCAACGACCACATGCGTGACCGTTTTGGTTTGGGGGTCGATTACTACGCGCCGAATCTCGCCGATCTTCTCGTCGTCTTTAGTGAAAACTTCCGCGTTCGCTTTGAATTGCAACTCTAGTTGCGTCATCATGTCGTCTCCTCCTCGTGTCCATTTGCACGGCGCACGCTCGCACGGATCGGCGCGGCGTCATCGCGATGCGGCCCGTCCTGGCCGCGTCCAGCAGATGCCACGCGTGCCGGAACATGCAGGTTGTGCCAGCAGTCACTTATAGGTTAAAACATGGCCCGCGCCATGCCATGAGATAGCTTATTGGACTTGTGATAGGTGGATCGGCACACTGTGCGTTAGGTCAGTTGGCCTAGCGCGGGATAAAATACGTCACAGGCAAGACGCTGCTCACCCCGCAGAAGTGCCCTGTGTGCGCGATTCGTACTCGCGCAGGCGCTCAAGCTGACCGGGCAGGATGCGCACGAAGGGTCGCACGCGTTGGATGCGTGCGATCGCCTCGTCCAGCGGGAAGCCCTGCTTGACCAGGTACGCGGCGACCAGTGTCGGCGCGCGCCCAACGCCGCTTCCACAATGGACGTAAACCACGCCGTTCTTATCGATCACGCGTTGAATGAACGCGATCCCTTCCTCCAGGTGCTCCATACTGGGCGGGGTGTTGTCCTCGGTGGGCAAGTAGCTGTGCTCCTCAAGCGCCAGCCCGTGCTCCAGGTCGTCAAATTCGGCGCGCAGGCTGACACTGGCGGTGATGCCTGCGTCCTGCAGCGCGGATTTACCACGCCGCCCGTACTGTGGCCCGATGTAAAGCTGCGGCGTCACGCGGCTGTAGCGCAGCGAAACACGCCCGGTGAGCTTTGCCATGCCCACGGTATACAGCCATTGCAGCGTCGTGCGCAGCCCTTGCGTGTGGTAACGCCGCTTTAAAATACGGAAAAACTCGATCAACGCGCCAAACATTCTGAGCATTTATCGTCCCTGCAATCGTTTCGTGTGCGTCACGGGCGGCAACCGCGCCTCACTCCGCCGGTACCACGACGCGCAGCGCCTGCGGCAAGACCGTCACCCGGACCGGTGTCTCGGTGAACGGTTCCCCGTCCAGCGTCACCACTTGCTGTGTCTCCGCCTGCACGCTGATATCGCGCCCGGTCCAATGCTGGTTATACGGTGCCGCTTCGGTGTCCAGCGCGCTACTCAGCGCCGAGATCAACGCCTCGAAGCTCGTGTCCAGGACGAACACATCCAGCAGGCCATCGCAGGGGTCCACGTCCGACGCAAACAGAAAGCTATTACGTCCCCCGACCGATGCCGAGTTGGTGATCATGCAGGTGAGGCCCGCGCCGGATACGTCTTCGCCGTCAATCGTGAGGTGGTACGTCCGGGGTTCGGAATCCGCCAGCGAGTGCAGGCTCGCCATGACGTAAGCCAGATTTCCGAAGCGATCCTTGAATTCGCGCGTCGCGGACTCCAGAATCTCGGTCTGCAGGCCGATGCTGGCGCGCAGCATGAAGTAGCGCCCGTTGTCCGGATCGTCGAGCGGCGTCACTTCGCCCACGTCCACGCCGCGCAGCGCGTGCTCGCCAGCGATCAATTCGGCAGCCTGCGCCAGGTCGCGCGGGATGCCGAGTTCGTGCGCCATTGCGTTGCCGGTCCCGCCGTGCAGGATCGCCAGCGGTACGTCGTGGCCTACCAGCCCATTCACGACGTCCTGCACCGTGCCATCCCCGCCGTACACGACGACCAGGTCGGCCCCGGCCTCAACCGCACGGCGCGCGAGTTGCGCGCCCGGGCGGTCATGTTGTGTGATCGACACGTCCCAGGCTATCTTGTGCGCATGGAACACCTTGTTCACCGTGTGCAGGATCGGGTGGGCCTGTCCCGCAGCGGGGTTAATGATCATGTGGATGTTATCATATGCCATCGCGCTGTCCCTCGATTCTGGCAGCCGTGCCTCACATTATCGCACGGAATGGACGCTACCGGCAGGCGCGGCCTGCCGATATCCGGTTCGTACTGCTGACCTACGTCTAAATCCTACACCCGGCTCATTCTGCGGGCGACCGCACGATCTATAATGAGCAATCCAGACCATGCTACCCATCCACATTTACGGTGAGTCGCAAGGAGGACACTGACATGAACTTCCCGGCCTTCTATGATCCTGACCGCGTCGGCACGGTCTACCGCGCGGATGTGCGCGGCGTGGTTGAAGCGGCACAGGCGACGGGTGCGCGTCCCGCAGTGCAAGACGAACGGCGCACACTGCTGCTGCTGGTCGATGCGCAGGTGGACTTCGTGCACGCGGACGGCGCGTTAAGCGTGCCTGGCGCGGTCGACGATACCCGCCGCACGATCGAATGGCTGTACCGCAACCTGGAACAGGTGACCGACATCATCTTGTCGCTGGACAGTCATTTCCCCCGGCAGATTTTCTACGCCGGTTGGTGGGCCGGTCCGGACGGCAACCCGCCCGAGGCTATGACGCCGATCAGCGCGGACGACGTGGACGCGGGACGCTGGCAGCCGGTGGTCGAGCCGGAATGGTCGCGCTACTACGTCCACGAACTTGAGCGCCGCGCCAAGAAGACGCTCATGATCTGGCCTTACCACACCATGCTGGGCACGGTCGGGCACATGATCACCCCGGCGCTTTACGAAGCCGTGACCTATCACGCTGCCGCGCGGCAGTCCGAGGTGCGGCACGTGGTCAAAGGGCGCATCGCCCGCAGCGAATACTACTCGTTGTTTGAGCCGGAAGTCAAGCTGCCGGACGAGGAAGGGGGGACGCTGCGTGCTGCGCTCCTGGATCGCGTCGCGTCATACGATCGGGTGTACATCGCGGGACAGGCGAAGAGCCATTGCGTGCTGGAATCGATCACCTCGCTGGCGAAATACGAGGGCTACCAGCCGGGCCTGCTGGAAAAAGTTCACCTGCTCGAAGACTGCACGTCCGCCGTCGCGCATCCCGAGATCGACTTCGACGCGCTGGCAAACGAGGAGTATGACGCGTTCGAAAAACGGGGGCTGAAGCGCGTCACGTCCGGCGATCCCGTGACCTGATCGCGGGGGGCGACCCTTGCCGGTGCGTGCCATGTGGCGCGCCCGCTGGAGCTGTCATGGCAGGCGCTCACGTTGCGCGGGGCCGGATTCGGGCTACGATTAGAGCAAGCCAGATTCAGGAGCCGGGCGTATGGCACAACACAGCCCCTCAACACCAGCGAACGACACACCAACGCGCAAAATCTTGCACCTTGACCTTGACGCGTTTTTTTGCGCAGTCGAAGAGCAGTTCGCGCCCGAGCTGAAGGGCAAACCGTTCGCTGTTGGCGGGCAGCCCGACCAGCGCGGCGTGGTCGCGTCGTGTTCGTACCCTGCGCGGGCGTATGGGATACGCTCCGCGATGTCGATGGCACATGCTGCCCGGCTCTGCCCGGACCTGATCATCGTGCCCAACCGGCGCGGGGTATACAGCGAGAAATCGCGCGAGGTGATGGCGATCGTGCGCGATCTCACGCCGTTGGTTGAGCAATTGTCGATCGACGAGGCGTTTCTCGACGTGACGCCGCTGCCCGATCCCGCCGAGGACATCGCGCGGCGCTTGCAGCAGCGTATCAATACCGAGCTTGGCCTGCCATGCTCGCTGGGCGTGGCAACGAACAAACTCGTCGCCAAGATCGCCAATACCATCGGCAAGGCGCGCAAGGCCGCCCTGCGCCAGAACGAGCCGCCCAACACGATCGAAGTCGTGCCGCCGGGCGCAGAGGCGACGTACCTCGCACCGCTGCCCGTGCGCGAGCTGTGGGGCGTCGGCCCGAAGACCGCCGAACGCCTGGCCGAGTTGGGCATCCACACGATCGGTGACCTGGCGCGCTGGCCCGCCGAGGACATCGCGGCACGCTTCGGCAAGCACGGGGCGGACCTGGCGCAACGCGCACGCGGGATCGACACGCGCCCGGTCGAGACCGAGCACGAGACCAAGTCGATCAGCAAGGAGACCACGTTCAGCCACGATGTCAACGACGGGGACATCTTACGCGCGACGCTGCGCCGGCTGGCCGACGGCGTCGGGTGGCAGGTGCGCAAGGCGGGCCTGGCAGGGCGCACGATCGCGATCAAGCTGCGCTGGACCGACTTCACCACGCTGACGCGCCAGACAACGCTGGACCACACCACCGACCAGGACGACGAGATTTACACGGCGGCGCTGGACCTGTTCGCGGCGAACTGGTCGCCGGGGCGCGCCGTGCGCCTGATCGGGGTGGGGATCAGCGGGTTTGAGACGCCGCACCGCCAGCTCGGGCTGTGGGATGATCCGGATGCGATCGCGGAGCAGCGCCGCCTGCAGGACACGCTCGACGACCTGCGCGAGCGCTTCGGCGATGACGCGATCACGCGCGGCAGCGGCTTGAAACGTGACGCGGGAGAAACCTGATCCGGCTGGCTGCGCGCTGCAGAGGTGTAGCAAAAAAACCGGGCTACCTAACGGCAGCCCGGCACATCCAACGGGGCGTTGTGTGTGTCCGCCCAGGGGTCGCGGTCCCGAATGTTTTCCGCACAGTTCAACAACCGCGACGCAAGTAAATCATAGCACACACGTTGCGTGCTTGTGAAGTTTGTAAAGCGCAGTTTTTACGTTTTTTTACGTAAGCGTCGATCAGCGCCGTGACCTGCAACCCACGACGCGATCAACCCAGCGCGACATCCAGCGCCATCATGATCGCAAAGCCGATCATGAAACCGCCGGTCGCCAGATCGACGCTGCCTTCGCATTGCGCGCCGGGGATCACCTCTTCGACCACGACGAAGACCATCGCGCCGGCGGCAAAGCTCAACGCGTAGGGCAGCAGCGGGCGCGCGATCAGCACCAGTGAGGCCCCCAACACCCCGGCGACCGGCTCCACCACTGCCGAAAGCTGGCCGTACCAGAAGCTCTTGAGCCGCGAGACCTGCTGCCGCAGCGGCATCGCGACCGCGATCCCTTCCGGGAAGTTCTGCAGCCCGATCCCGATCGCCAGCGATACTGCGCCGCCGAATGTCGCCGTTTCCAGGCCCATGTCGACCGCTCCGAACGCCACCCCGACGGCCAGCCCTTCGGGAAAGTTATGTAGCGTGATCGCCAGCACCAGCAGGATCGAGCGCCGCCAGGTGGTATCGAGCCCTTCGGTATGACCTTCCGGCGCACGGGGATGCTGGTGTGGCAGCACGAAGTCGATCGCACGCAGCGCCGCCCCACCCAGCAGGAACCCGACCACCGCCGGCAGCCACCCCGGCACACCCTGTTCTTCCGCCAGCTCGATCCCCGGGGCCAGCAGGGACCAGAAACTCGCCGCGATCATCACGCCCCCGGCAAAGCCCAGCATCGCGTCCAGCAATTTCCGGTTAAACGACCGCACCAAGAACACTGATGCTGCTCCCAATGCCGTCACGCCCCAGGTGAACAGCGTCGCCAGCAGCGCCTGTACGACAGGTGATAATTCACGAAACGCGTCAATCACGTGCTGCTCCTTTCTGTTGCGTCAGACAACTGGAATAACTGCTCTCAATAATGCCCCCGGAGTGCCCATTTACGCCACTTTCGGCACATTTGTGATCGCGCCGGTTCGTTGTGCGCCCGCACGGAACCGATCATAACGGCAAGGCCAGCGTCGTTAAGGAAATCCTGCCGTATTCGTATAATCGCGGTAGTATAGGTAGGCAGGATAAGCCGGGATTCTATCATCGCCGCAACCGGGAAGAACGCACCCGGACCAGACCACCATACCGCACCAATTTGTTTCGAACATCCGCTAGGGGTTGATGTGTGACGACACGAGGCACCGGGCACCAACCGCCCCCATTCCCAGGTCGATCGATACCGCCCGCGTTCAGCCCGCCGGAGCGTCTATTGCTGGTCGTAAACGACCGCAACGACAGCCACCTGTTGCAGGAGATGCTGGGCGAGCTGTACGGTGATGGGCTTGAGATCACGACCGCGCACCGGTTGGATGACGGTCTCGCGCGCCTGGCACAGACCAGCCCCGACGTTGTGCTGCTGGAGCTCGATCTACCGGATGGTCGCGGGCCTGCGGCGCTGCAACGCCTGCGGGACGGTGCCCCGTCCGTGCCGGTGATCGTGCTGACCGATATCGAGCGCGAGGACAACGGCCTCACGGCCCTGGAGAACGGCGCGCAAGATTACCTGGTCAAGCAACGCATCGATCGTAACCTGCTGCGCCACACGCTGCGCCACACGATCGAACATGCGCATACCGCGCAGGCACTGCGCGACAGCGAAGAACGCTTCCGCGTAATATTCGAGCAGTCAGCGGTCGGCATGGCCTATATCGCAACCAGCGGGCGTTTCCTGTTTGTGAACCAGACGCTATGTAACATCCTGGGCTACACGCGTACCGAGTTGCTCGCGATTTCGCTTGGCGCGCTCACCCATCCTGACGATCGGGAATCCGGACAGGCCGATATCGACGCGCTGCTGGCAGGCAAGCACGAAAGCTACGCGGTCGACAAACGTTTTATCCGCAAGGACGGCAGCACCGTCTGGGCTAACGTCAACCTGACGTTGGCTTCCAGTGCCACAGGGCAACCGCAGTATTTCCTGGCGGTGATCCAGGACATCACCGTCCGCAAAGAAGCCGAGCTGGCGCAAGCTCATCTCGCGGCGATCGTCGAAAACTCTTACGACGCCATCATCAGCAAGACGCTGGACGGCACGATCTTGAGTTGGAACGCCGCCGCCGAGCGCATCTACGGGTACACGGCAGAGGAAGTCGTCGGGCAGTCGATCGCGCTGCTGTATCCCCCCGGGTATGAGGACGAATTCCGCCACATTTTCGCGCACGTCCGTAAGGGCGAGGGGATCGCGCGGCTGGAGACCAAGCGCCGGCACAAGGACGGCAGACTGCTCGATATTGCGCTGAGCGTCTCGCCGATCAGAGACGCCACCAGCGCGATCGTCGGCGCATCGACCATCGAGCGCGATGTGTCCATGCTGCAATGGGCCGAAGCCGCGCTCAAAGAAAGCGAAGAACGGCTGCGCCAACTGACTGAAAACGTGCGCCAGGCGCTCTGGCTGCGCGACGTCCAAAGCGGCAAGCTGCTATACGTCAGCTCCGCCTATGCCGCGATCATGGGCATTCCGGTCGAGCAGATCTACAACGACCCGTTCGGGTTCGTAGAGCGCGTGCACCCCGTCGACCGCGCGCGCGTGCAGGCAGCGCTCGAGCAACACGCCGAGGGCGGTTTCGACGAGGAGTACCGCATCATCCGCCCGGATGGCGAGCTGCGCTGGATACACGCGCAGACGTTCCCGATCTTCAACGCGCTGGGCAGAGTCTACCGCGTGGCCGGGGTTGCCGAAGATATCACAGCTTACCGGCGGCTTATGATCGCTGAGCGCGAGCAGCGCGTGCTGGCCGAAGCGATGCGCGACGTAGCCAACGCGCTCAACAGCACGCTGGACATGTCCGAAGTGCTGGACCGGCTGCTGGACAACATCGCGTATGTGATCCCGCATGATGCCGCCGAGGTCATGCTGATCGACCAGGACGACGGCGATACCGTCCGGATCGCGCGCAGCCGGGGCTATGCCGACCGGGACCTGCAGGGGGAGCTTGAGGCGCTGAGGTTTTCGATCACCACCACGCCGAACCTGCGGCACATGAGCGACACAAAAGCCCCCTTGATCGTCCCTGACATCCATGACGATCGCGCACAGGAGTACTTTGTTCCGTCGCCGGTGTTGTTCTGGCGCTCGTATGCAGGCGTGCCGATCTGTGTGCAGGACGAGGTGATCGGCTTCATCAACCTGGGCAGCGTGAAGCCGAACTTCTTCACGCCGATTCACACCGACTGGTTGCAGGGGTTCGCTGAGCAGGCCGCCATCGCGATTCAGAACGCCTGGCTGCACGAGCAAGCGCACGAACTCGCGGCACACCAGGAACGCCAGCGGCTCGCGCGGGACCTGCACGACGCGGTGACGCAGACCCTCTTTTCGGCGACGCTCACGGCGGAGGCGTTGATACGGCGCTGGGAAAACGACCCGGCCAGCATCGGCCAGGCCCTCAGCGACTTGCACCGCCTGACACGCGGCGCGCTGGCGGAAACGCGCACCGTGCTGCTGGAGTTGCGCCCCGGTGCGCTTGCCGGGATCGAGTTCCCGGACCTGATCGAGCAGCTTGTCGAAGCGATCCAGAGCCGTAAGCGGCTGGCGATCGACGTGCAGCTTGACCGCAGCGACGATATCGCGCCGGATGTCAAGCTGGTGCTGTACCGCATCACGCAGGAGGCGCTGAACAACATCGTCAAGCACGCGGGAGCCTCGCGCGTGGCGATTCGCCTGCAACGCCGGAGCGACGCGATCCAGCTCACCATCCGCGACGACGGCAGCGGCTTTGATAAGACGGACGTCAAGCCGGACAGCATGGGGCTGGGCATCATGCGCGAGCGTGCGACCAGCGTCGGCGCGGTGTTGGATATCGACAGCACGCTGGGCGAGGGCACCTGCGTTACCGTGCGCTGGGCGGGTGCGGCGGCGTCCGGGCAAGTGTAACGGCATGACCAGAGCCGGATTTTTCCGCGCCCCGACTTGCTACTCCCGCGTGAAGAGTGGTAAACTGCCCGGCAATTTGATCCGGATCCTATCTGTCAAACCTTCCGCAATGTCACGAAAGGGCAATCCGCTGTGCGATTGATTATCGACACCGACGCCGGCGTAGACGACGCGCAGGCGATTATGATGGCGCTGGCACATGACCGTGCAACCGTCGAAGCGATCACCACGCTGACCGGTAATGTGCATGTAGACCATGTGACGCGCAACGTCTTCACGATACTCGACCTGACCGGCGCGGGGGACATCCCGGTCTATCGCGGCGCGCAGCAGCCGCTCGTGCCGGGCAACTGGCAGCCGGAGTCCCAGATACACGGCGAGGACGGGCTGGGCAACTACCGCAAACGCCCCAAAACCACGCGCCAGCTCGAACCGACCCCGGCGGCGCTGGCCCTGGTCCAGCTGGCCGACGAAGCCCCCGGCGACTATACGCTTGTGGCGCTCGGCCCGCTGACCAACATCGCGCTCGCCTGCCGCCTGGACCCCGACTTCCCGGACAAGATCGCCCGTTTTGTGTTCATGGGCGGCACGATCAACGCGATGGGCAACACGCGCAATCTCAGCGCGGAGTTCAACATCTATTGCGATCCGGAAGCCGCCGCCGTGACGCTTGACGCGTTCCGCGAAGCGACGATGCTCTCGTGGGAAACGACACTGCGCCACCCGTTCACGTGGGAGCAGTACGACGACCTGGCCTACAAGAACTCGGCCCACGCGGCGTTCTTCCGCGATACCACGATCGCGACGGTGGGCTACCTGCGCCAGTTCAGCCGGGTCCCCGGCTACCTGCTGCCGGACCCGCTGGCGATGGCGATCACGCTCGAACCGGCGATCGTGCAGGAGAGCGAGTTCCAGCACGTGGGTGTTGAGCTTAGCGGCGCGCGCACGCGCGGGCAGACCGTGATCGACCACTTCGGGCTGTCGGGCCAGGACCCTAACGTGCACGTCGTCACCGGGCTGGATGTCGCGCGAGTGTACGAGCTCTACACCGCGATGCTGAGCTGACGGGATCGCTGCATCATGCCGCCGACTGCCCCGGACCCCGCACAGTTCGCCGCGCTGCTGGACGCGCTCACGCCGTTGGGCGGGCTGTCCGGGCACGAGGGCGCGGTCGCCGCTTATATGGCGCACGCGCTGCGTGACACCGCCGGCAGCGTGATGATCGACCGGGTCGGCAACTTAATCGCGCGTTACGGCCCGCCAGACGCCGCGCGCAAGATCGCCGTGTTGGGGCATATGGACGCGGTCGGCTTCCTGGTCAAGACGGTGGACGCCCGCGCGGGGATGTTGCGCGTCGTGCCGGTGGGCGGAGTTAACCTCAAGGCGCTGCCCGGCGCGGCAGTGACGGTCTGGGAGTCCCGCGCGCCGCAGGACCCGCCGCGTTTGCCGGGCTTCCCCGGCGTGATCGGTGTGCGGTCGCAGCATCTCGCCCATCCCGGTGATACCGCGTTCGCCGTCGACGATCTGTATGTGCAGATCGATCCCGCCGTAGCGGAGCAAGTCCGCATCACGACGCCGGTCACCTTCGCGCCACAGACCGTGCGCCAGGGCGACCTGTACAGCAGCCCGCACCTGGACAACCGCGCCGGGTGCGCCGTGCTGCTGGCGCTGGGTGCGCGGCTGGCGGAGACCGTCCCCGACGGTTTGGCGGTTTACCTGGCCGGCACAGTGCAGGAAGAAACCACCTGCGCGGGCGCGCTGGCCGCGCTGCGCGCGATCCAGCCGGACGTGGCGCTGTTCGTCGACGGCACGCTGAGCTACGACACGCCCGACACGCGCGACGGGGGCACGGTACGCCTGGGCAGTGGCCCGGTGCTGACGTCCTTTCTCTACACCAGCGGCTTGAACGGCTGGCACGCCGATCCGCTGCTGCGGGCGGCGTTATGCGGCACGGCCCACGCTCAGAACATCCCCTACCAGGAAGACGCGATTCGCGGCCTGATGAGCGACGCACGCACGGCGACAATGCTCGGCATTCCGAGCGCGCTGGTCGGCGTCCCTATGCGCGGCAAACACGCCCCGCTGGAGACGCTGCACCTGGACGATCTGGTCCACGCCGCGCAGGTGATCGCGGCGGTGCTCTTTGACCTGCAAAATCCGAGGAACATGTGATGAGCCTGTTGAACACGTTAAGCGACGCGCTGCCCCAGTTGCGCGATCACCTGGCGCAGTCGAAACCGGTCAATGACGCCGGCCCGTTGTGGGGGATGCTCGAACGCCTGCTGGTCGCGCACGCGCCGTCCGGCGGCGCGAATCTGCCCGGCGGCATCGGGGACGATATCGCGCGGCTGGCGGGCGACCTGGGATTGCACGGCAACATGCAACCGCAGCTTGGCGCGACCGGCAACGCGGCGATCGCGATCGGGGCGGACAAGCCCGCGCCGGATGTTGTCGTTGTCGCGCACATGGATCGCCCGTCGTTCCGCGTGCGGTCGCTTGAGGACGGGATACTGTTCCCGATCTGCGCGAACCGGTTCCCTGAGGGCACGTACCGCGTCCCGGCAAAGGCCGTGCGTTTTGAGCGCGGGCGGCTGGTCGTGGGTGCGGCGGGCGTCCTGGAAGCGCAAAATCCCCCGCAGGGCGAGCCGGTGCTGCGCTTCGAGACGCGGCAGGGCGCGCTCCGGTGGCACGACACCGTGTTGATGGACGTACACCCGGCACTGGACGGCGATACGGTTGTCGGCACCGGCCTGGATAACAGCCTCGGCGTGCTGACCGCGCTGCTGGTGGCGGCGGCGTTGCAGGCCCTCGACCCGGCCCTGCGCAGCCGGGACCGGCGCTGCCTGTTCGTGTTCACGGACCAGGAAGAGGGGCCGCCGGAAGGATTCTTCGGGCACGGCGCGGCGCGTTTGACCTATACCGTCCCGCCGCCTACCTATGGCTGCGTGGTGGTCGATGCGCAGAACGCCGGGCCGGGCATGGTCCCGCAGGTGGGGCAGGGCGTGAGCTACGGCGCGGTCTCGAACTGGGGGCGCGGCTCGATCGTGCCGCCGAATTACCACGCGCTGGCGGTCGATCTCGCGCGGGATCTCAACGCCGCGCGCCCGGACACCGTGCAGATGAACACCGGCTACCTCTCGCGCAGCGACGACATGATCCTGGGGCGCTGGACACGCGTCCTCGCGCTCTCCGGCCCGCCGCTGGCAAACGCCCACACCGGGCATGAGACCGCGCACCTGGGCGACGTGCAGGCCGGCGTATGGTGGCTGGCGCACTTCCTCGCCGCCGCGCTGAACGTCGTGCCGGAGCTAACGCCGCAGTACGCGCTGGGACGGTAGCGGCCCGATCTGCGGCTAGCGCCGCTGGCGTGCGGCGACCAGCGATTGATAGTACGCGAGCAGGTCGCGGTCCTGATCGTCGCCCCAGGGCATCGGCTCGCGGCTGACTTCCAGGCCCATCCCGCCTGACCGGGTGCTGCGCTGGTTCAGCCCGACCTCGGTGCCGTAATAGATAACCGGCGGCCCCGGCAGGCGCATCTGGAACGCCGCAGCGCGTCGCAGCGCGTCCCGGTCGCCGTTCGCTGCGTAAAGGAAGCGGTCCATGTCGTGGTTGTCGATGAACGTGGGGCGGATGAAATCCCCTTCACCCTCGAAATACGCCTCGTGCCGCGCGACAAAGCGCGCCAGATCGGACTCCGACCACGTGCCATACGCGTACGTTTTGCGGATCGCCTCGCCGATGTGGAAATCCAGGCAGCCATCCAGCCGCCCGATATACGGCAGCAGCGCCGCGGGCTGGTCCACGATCTCGCCAAAACAGAACGCGTCCGGTTTTTCGGCCCGGCACGCCGCGCGGAAATCAACCCAGAAATCCGGCCCCGGCCCGTTGGCATAATCCAGCCGGTAACCGTCTACGTCGAACTCGCGGATCCAGTACCGCGCGATATCCAGCAACCACACGCGCGCGTCAGGGTGCGCCGTGTTGATCGCTGGCATGCTCGCCACGCCGAAAAACGTGCGGTAGCCATGCGGTTCGGCAGGGTCAAACGTGAACCACGCGCGGTAGGGGCTGCCGGGGTCGGCGCACGCGTCCCGGAAATATGGGTGCCGGTCCGAGACGTGGTTGCACACCATGTCCAGCAGGACGCGCAGGCCGCGCGCATGGGCCGCCTCGACCAGCGCGTATAACGCCTCGTCGCCGCCCAGGCGCGGTTCGGTGGCGTGATAGTCGACCACGTCATAACCGTGATGAGTCGGGCTTTTCCACGTCGGGCTGAGCCAGATCGCGGTCGCGCCGAGTTCTGCGATGTAGTCCAGCTTGTCCCGCACGCCCCACAGCGTCCCCCCGAAGAAGTCGCGCAGCGTCCGCGCGGGCTGCCAGTCGCGCCCGTCGCCGGGGTAGAAGCGGTCGACAAACACCTGGTAGATCACGGCATCGCGCGCCCAGCCCGGCACGCCAAGCCGGTCGACCGGGTAGCTGAACGTGTCGCCGTGCTGCGGGTTGCCGGGCGGCGTGGGGGGCGGTTCCTCGCCGCGGAAGAACGCGGCGGCGGCTCTTTCGGCGGTGTCGCGCACGTTCGGCCAGTCGCCGAAGACCTCGCGCGTGTCGTCCCACGCGCTGACGCGATAACGCACGACCGTACCTTCCGGCTGGGCCGGGAGCGCACCCTGCCAGCGCGTGACATAGCCCCACGCGACGGCGTCCCACTCGGTCGCGACCTGTTCCAGCAGCACGACCTGCCCGCGTGTCGCAGTGCCACGCGTCCCGGCGGGGATCGTGCCGTCGGTGGTGTAGTACACCGCGACGTGATCGGCGCTGAGGTCCGTGCCGACCTGCACGGTCAGCGTGACGGGCCGGCCCGGCTGCGGGTCGCGCGGTGTGATGTCGAAACCGTGCTGCACCCCTCGCCGGGCCGTTCTGTGATGGACAAGCTTCAGGTCATCGGTGGCAAATGTGCCGAAGATGAAATCCATATTATCCTTTAACCGACCCTTCCGTCAGGCCGCCGACAAAAAAGCGCTGGAACGTCAGGATCAGGATCACGATCGGGATCGCACCAACCAGCGCGCCTGCCGAAAAGACGCCCCATTCGCGGTTGAAGTTGTCGCTGATGAAGTTGTTCAACCCGATGGCGAGCGTCTGCACATCTCTCTCTTTGAGCAGCGTCAGCGAGATGATCACGTCACCGTAGGCGGCGACAAACGACAGGATGCCGACCACGGCCAGAATCGGGCGCACCAACGGCAGGATGATGCGCCAGAAGATCAACCAGTCCGACGCGCCGTCAATGCGCGCGGATTCGTCCAGTTCGCGCGGGATCGAGTCGAAAAACCCTTTCATGAGCCAGGTGTTGATGCCCAGCGCGCCGCCCATATAGGCCAGGATCAGCCCGCCGTGCGCGTTCAGCCCCAGCCAGGGGATCTCGCGCCCAAGCGCCTGAATCAACAGGAACGTCGCCACAATCGTCAGCGAGTTCGGGAAGACCTGCACGATGAAGATCGTCAGCATCATGCCGCGCCGCCCGACGAAACGGAAGCGCGAAAACGCGTACGCGCCCATCGCGCTGATGATCACGGTCAGGATCGCGGTGATGCTCGCCACCTTGACCGAGTTCCACATCCAGGTGGCGAACGGGTGAATGTCGCTGTTCAGCAGCGTGTTGTAATTGCCGTACCCGAAGTTATCCGGGATCAACTTCTGTGTGTTGAGCGTGCCGGTTTCGTTCAGCGACGCCGACGCGATCCAGATGATCGGGAAAAACGCAAAGGCCATCGCCAGCACGATAAGGATCAAGCGCCCGAAGAAACCCAACCACCGGTCGCGCACCATCTTGTTTTCGAGGATATAGCTCAAGCTAGACATTTTCCGAAATCTCCTCCCAGGACTGGGTGAAGCGGAAATTGAAGAACGTGATGGCGGCGACGATCACGAAGATCACGATGCTGATGGTGGACGCAAACCCGTAATCCGCGCCGCGCCCGCTGCCGAACGCCAGCGCGTAAGTGTAGGTGATCAGGATGTCGCTGTGCCCGGCGGGTGTGTCCGGCGAGATCGGCGGTCCGCCTTCGTTGAACAACTCCACGATCGTAAAATTGTTGAAGTTGAACGCAAACGACGCGATCAGTAACGGCCCGACCGCGACCAGCAGCAGCGGCAGCGTCAGGTGCCGGAACTGCTGAAACACGCCGGCCCCATCGACACGCGCGGCCTCGTAAATGTCGCCGGGGATCGATTGCAGCGCCCCGGTGGTGATCAGCATCATGTAGGGGAACCCCAGCCAGAGCTGCACCAGCAGGATACCGATCTTGACCCACGCCGCGCTGGATGTCCAGCGCGGCCCCTGGTCCACCGGCAGCACTTCGACCAGCGCCTTGTTGATCACGCCCAACTGCTCGTTCAGCAACCCGCGCCACACCAGCACGCTGATGAAGGCGGGGATCGCGTAAGGCACCAGCAGCAGCGTGCGCATGACGGCGCGCCCCGGCGTGAACTTCGCGTTCAACAGCATCGCAAGCCCCAGCCCCAGCCAGAAGGTCAGGAACACGGTGAAGAACGCGTGTGCAAAGGTCCAGATGAAGACGCGCACGAACGGCTCGCGAATGCGCTCGTCCTGGACCAGCTTCTTGAAGTTTTCCAGGCCGATCGTCACGTAATAGCCCGGTCGAAGCACGGAGACCGGCTCGCCATCCTCGTCAACGACGACGCCCTCCTCGTTGACAAGCGGTCCCTCCACCGGCGTGAACGTCCCTTGAATCGGTTCGTAGGTGATGCCGGTTGAGAGATCGTAGAGATTGCCGTTGTCCAGCAACTCGTAGCGCTGCCTGAACACCCCTGCCTGCGCGATGGGGTTGCGCGGGTCCAGGCGGATAACGTTATCTTCCTCACCGAACTGCGTCTGGGAGAGCACGCTGTCCAACAGCGCGAAGGTCTGCGCGCGCGGGATGCGCTCCCAGCCCGGCAGCCCGGTCGGGATGCCGTCCTCGTCGTATTCATACTCGCCGAGATCGAGTTCGCTGCTCGGCATGAGTTCCCCCTCAGTGGCGAAGATCGGCTCGCCTTCGCCCTTGGGGATCAGGTACAGGCCGTACTCGACTTCACCGTCGCCGGTGGTACGGAACGCGGTCCATTCGTACAGCGGCGCGTCTTCCGGCAGGTAGGTGCGGTCCAGCAGCACGTCGATCGCCTGCCCGCGTGTCAGCAGGTTCCCGGTGCGGTAATTAGTGAACGCGACATAAACCGTGTAGACCGTCGGGTAGATGATCACCAGGATCAACAGCGCCAACCCCGGCGAAAACCAGCGGTACGGGTACAGGTCATCGATCAAAAAAACGGCGTTGAGGCCAATGGTAATAATAGCAACAAACCCGGCTAGAATGTATTCTTCCTGGCCGATCAACTCGCTCACAAACCAGATCGCGAAGGCGTCCATCAACGCCAGCAGCGTCAGCCGCGCCAGGATGCCAAGCATTGAGCCGGAGAGAATGGAGGGCCTGGTTTCAGGAGATGGAGATGAAGCTTGCTCGGTTGCCATCACATTTCGGGCGCAGCCACCTTGCAGATCGTGCAGCAGGGCTACACCGCCGCTCCTTTCGCACTCGTGTGCTACGAAACGTCGCCGGTGTTCCCGCCGCACGCAGTGCGGTGCATGCCCGCAGGCAAGCGGAATGCCCGGCGCTTGGGGAACAGGGCCGGTAGACGGCGCTACCAGCCCTGTGAGAACACACTAGTTTACCGCCAACGGCACGCGACTACTGAGCCTGCGCTGCTTCGGCGATGGTCTGCGCCGCCAGCGCTGCCAGTTCAGCCGCATCGGCTGTCGGGTCCTGCATCGCCAGCGTGATGGTGTCGCCCCAGGCGGTCCACACGGCTGACATGGCCGGGATACCCGGCATCGGGTTACCGACAGCACCGGCTTCGGCCAGCGCGGCCAGGTATTCGTCTTCCACGCGTTCCTGTGCCGTGAGCAGCGCCGGGGAACGGTTGCCTTCTTCGTACAGCGCGTACTGGAATTCCTCAGACGCCACGAACTCGGTCAGGAACGCCTGCGCCAGCAGCGGGTTCTCGCTGAACGCGCTGACCATGAACGCCTGCACGCCCACGAATGGGCGGCCAACGTCACCATTGGGGCCGCTGGGGATCGGGGCGATCGCGAACGGCACCTCTTCGTCCAGGAAACGGCCAACGTTCCACGGGCCGGTGATGTACATCGCAGCCTGCCCATCCTGGAACAGGGTTTCAGCCGCCCCACCATCCAGGCCGGAGGGGATCATGCCGTCCCGGATCAGACCCTGGATGAATTCCAGCGCGGCGATCGAGCCTTCGTTGTCAACGCCGATATCCTCAGCGGTGTAGTTGCCGTTCTCGTCCAGGCCGAAGATGTAACCACCGAACGCGGTCTGGATCGGGTAGAAGTGGTAGGGGTCGCCTTCCTGGCGGATGAACCCGTACTGCGCTTCGCCCGCTTCCATCAGGCTCCGGGAGATATCAACGACCTCGTCCCAAGTCTCCGGTGCTTCCGGAACCAGCTCGGTGTTATAGAAGAAGCCGATGTTCTCAACGGCATACGGCACGCCATACAGCTCGCCGTCCCAGGTGAACGCTACGAGCGACACAGGCTCAAAATCTTCCGCCTTGTCCCCCAGGTCGACCGGGGCCAGCAAACCGTTCGTGACCAGCTCGCCCACCCAGTCATGCGCGCCGATGATCACGTCAGGGCCTTCACCGGCGGGCCCGGCGATCCGCAACTGGTCGCGGATATCGCCGAAGCCGAGCTGCTGGACGACCAGGTCAACGCCGAATTCTTCCTCGAACGCCGCGCCGAGATCTTCGATCACGCTTGCGCGGGTTTCGTCGGCCCAGATCAACAACTGCGGCGCGCCATCATCCTGCGCCATCACGCTGAGCGGCAGCGCGCTGAGCATCATGACAACCACCAGAATTAAGGTCAAATGCTTTTTCATAGTTTTTTCTCCATTATTTTATGTAATACGAACGACATCAGACAGTACGTCGATGAATGGAAAGTCACGGACTCAAGGTAAATCGTCCCGGCTGAAGTCTCTCCTTTCCTCTCCTATGCGGGAGCATGCCCTCGAAGTGAACAACAACGACACCGGCACGCGTATCGCGCAGGATGCGCCGCCAGACGCCCACAAGGGCCTGGCAAACGACACGAGGCCGATGATCATCAGCCTTTCGGGGGGAGTCAAGCGCAGCATCTGTATTGAGCGCTATCCTGTCAACCGGTCAACGGTGGTTACCTGTCATAACCAGGCAAGAGGCCGTAAGTGTTATGAAGCGTAAACGTCTCTATAGCCATGCACCGGAACGTATGAAGCCGCCCCGGTGTCGGTCTCTTTATCGATATTATATAATCAGTTATCCACGAACACAAAAAATTGCTAAACCGGTTTAAGTTTAGCGGGACTCCCAAACCCTGGCAAGTACTACCCAAAGCAAAAAACGATTAAATTCACCCCGCCAAACGACTCAACCGGCGCGGCCAGTGGCAGGCCCATGTCTTGCTGCCCGGTGCAGCGGCGTTTCTTGGCCGTGACACCCGGCACAAATCCGCTATAATGGACCGGCGTTCGGCGGGACAACTGAAAGGGAACCAGGAGCTTGAGTCCGTCTACACCATTACAGGAAGCGGTGCCGCGCGAGTATGCCTTTCATGTACCGCTGTTTCAGAATGTCGCAACAACGATCGTCAGACTCAGCAATGCCCGGTACGTGTGGGCGTTGCTTTTTGGGCTGGGGCTGGTCCGCAATGTGGTGCTGCTCTTTGCCTATCCCCCGGCGCACGGCGCGGATTCGTTCGTGTATTACCTGTACGTGGAACGACTGTATGGGTACGATATCCCGCTCATCAGCCAGACCGCCCCGCCGCTTTACCCGGTCGTGCTGTACGTCGCCATCCATGTGCTGAATTCGCTGTACTGGCTGATCGGCGCGCAGTTCATCGCGTCGGCGGCACTCGCGCCGCTGTTCTACCAGGCGCTGAGACGCTACAACCCGCCGTTTGCGCTTGGCGTGGCGCTGATCATCCTGGGCGATACGCAGGTTGCTGTGCCGTTCAACCTCACCTCGACTGAACCGCTGTACATCACGCTGCTGGCGCTCAGCCTGGCGTTGTTCCTGTACGCGGCGGATACGCCAGCACGGACGCGCAACGTCTTGATCGCCGCGTTTGCGGTCGGCGTGCTGCTGGTGCTGCTGCTGCTCACGCGCTCGGTGGCGCGTTACTTCATCGTCGCGTTCGCGCTCGTGATGCTGCTCAGGACGCGCGACCTGCGGCGCACCGCCGCGCTGCTCGCGGGGTTTGCCGTCGCGCTGGGCGCGTCGCTGGTGCTCACGCTGGCCGCCTGGGGCGAGGCTGAGAACACGTCCACCAGCAATCATCTGCTGCTGCGGGTCGTCGTGGAAAAGCCCGAATGGGTGTCGAGCGAAAACGGCCCGTATTCCGCCCGGTACCTGTCGCTGCGCGAGGTGTGCCCGGAGACTCGCGCGTCCTGGATGCGCTTCTGCCTGCTTGAGCAACTGGACGACTGGGACGAAACGGCTGAGCTGATCAGCGGCGTGTATAACGAAACGATCAGGGCCAACTGGCAGGGCTACCTGCGCGAGATCGAAGCACGTACAGAGGACTTCCTGTCCCTGTCAGCCAGGCAATACGGCATCGACAAAGAGGTGCCGAGCGATGTCCAGTGCCGCACTGTGGAAGCGCACGTCCAGAGCATCACGGCTGATTCGCTCCGGCGCACGTGGTGGGCCTGGATTCTGCCCGACTACCCGGACTACTCCGAACAGACCGTTCAAAAGATCCGCGATGTCCAGCGGCGCACGCTGGCGCATATGTGCCCGCCCATCCCGTCCTCGGCGCGGCTCAAGGACATTGTGGACTACATCACCTTGCGCTATCGCTCGCTGGGCCGCCCGAACCCGTACAACTGGTACGTCGCCGCGCTCGCGTTTGCCGTTCTCATCCCCTGGGCACGGCGTTACATGACGGTGGTCTTGATATCGGGTGGCCTGCTGGCGATGCACGCGCTGGTGTCCGCGGTCACCTTTAACGTTCAGCCGCGTTACGTGATGGTCACAAACCCGCTGCGCGCGACGTTGCTGCTATTCGTGGTCTACGTCGCCGGCATGCTGGTGTTACACGCGCTCGATGCGGTCATCGTTCGCGTCGCGAACCGGGCGCGCGACCGCACAGCATAACCGGCGCGCGGTCGCGTGCGGGCGGTCGTCCAGTGCGGGTGTCCGCGCGTCACCCGGCGGGGTTCAGCACCTGGCCCAGGAACATGATCGCGCCGGTCTGCCGGTCGTAGATCGCGTAGATGAACGGGCGGTCCAGGCGCAGCACCAGCGGCTCGCTGGGCATCGGGGCGGACGTGATCCCCACGACGATCGCGGTCGCCGCGGCAGCTTCCGTGCCTGCCTCGTCCACGCCGATGAACGCTTTGTGCAAGGCAGCGGTCACGTATAGATTCGCGTTCACCGCCGCCGGGTCGAACATGCCGGACAGGTCCGCGCGCTCCGGATCGAACACGTCGGTCATGCCCAGCGCGGCCAGCATCGAGCGCAGGTTCAGGGATGTCTCGAATTCGAAGCGCGGCATGTGGAGCTGCACCTCGCGCCGCGCAAGCGAAGCGCGGATCGTGTCAAACAGCGCCTGGTCCAGGTCCGCCTGGATTGCCTCGAACCGGCCCGCGTCGGGCAGCACGACAAGCATCGCCATATCGCCGCCAACATACGGCAGTTCAACCGCCTGGAAGCCGTCCCCCTGCATGTAGCCAAAGGACTCTTGCTGCGCCATCATCGGCACGCGGACGGTGGACCCATCCAGCCGCGTGAACAGGTCGTCCTGCGTCGCGCCCTCCTGGAACGGGTGCAGCCAGGAACCGTTGAAGTAGATCGCGTTGACCAGCACCATCCGCGTAGCGGTGTCGATCGTGCCCGGCGCGAGCATATCCCGGATTTTGTCCTCGGTCTGTTCCTCGATCCACGCGTTGATCGTTTCGCGGGCTTCTTCCGGGGCGCGCACGAAATCCATGATGTGCAGGCCGCCGCTGTAGAAGTCGCGCACTAGCGCGAGGTACGCGTCGCGGAAGGGGAAGCCTTCCTGCGCCCAGAGCGAGTTGGCGATGTTCAGTTGCAGCCGTTCGCCTGCTTGATCGTTCTCCGGGGCTTCACGCTCGCTGAGCGCGGCGTTCAGGTCGGAAAACGCCGGGTGCAGGACGTCCTGCGGGAGCGTGTAATGCATGGTATCGGCGATCTGCTGCGCGGTGTCGCCGCGTGCGGCGGCCAGCAACATCCCGAACGCCTGGGAGATGCTGAACGGGGAGAAGATCAGGTTGGCGTCCACTCCGGCAGCAGCCTGCCGGTAGAAGTCAAACGCGAAGGCGTTGTTACCTGCAACCAGCATTTCGCGCTCGTCTCCTTGCGCGGCGACCCGCGCTGTGCCGGCTGCGAGCGCCCCTGCAATAGTGCTCACCAATACCAGACCGATCACGGCTTGTTTAATCGCGCGTTTCATGGTGCTACCTCCTGCCTCTCAAGATGCGTCATGATCTTGACGTCCGGCGGGAGCACATTGTTCCGTCGACCGCTACGCGACCCGCCCAGTCCGGGCGACGCCCGCTCAGTCGATCCAGCGCACCTGGCCGGTGGCGTGCGTATCATAGCCTGCCAGTTCGTCAAACAGCGCGCGTGCCGCGTCGCTCGCCAGCCACTGCGCCAGGTGCTGCACGGCCTCGGTATTCCACACGGCTTCAGGGATGACCAGGTCATAGCGTTCGTTTGTCAGGAACTGAAACGCCAACCCGTAGGCGCGTGCAGCAGTTTCAACCCCCAACCCGACATCTACGCGACCTTCCGCAACGGCGCGCGCCACGTCCGTGTGCGTCATGACCTCGTCGTCGTAGCCCGCGATCGCGTGTGGCGCGATCCCGGCACGGCACAACTGCGCGTCCAGCCAGACGCGGGTTCCGGCCCCCGGCTGGCGGTTGATGAAGCGGATATCGGCATGCGCAAGCGCTGACAGGTCCGCGATCGGTGCCGGGTTCCGCGCGGCGAGCAAGAACCCTAATCGACGGTGCGCCAGCGTCAGCAGCGCGGTGCGCTGCCCCGGAAGCACCCGCTGCACAAATGCCACGTTGTACGTATCTGTTTCCGCGTCCCACAGGTGGCAGCCCGCGATCTCCGCTTTGCGTTCCGCCAGCGCGATCAAGCCCCCCAGGCTCCCGGCAAAGCGGACCTGCAACGCGTACTGGGGAAAACGCGACGTATAGCGATCGGCGATCAACGCCATCGCCGGATCGTGGCTGCCGACGAACCGCAGCGTTTGGGTGGCCGCTGGCTCAGCAACCTGTGCGATCGCACGCCAGCGATCCAACGCAAGCTGGACCGCTTGCTCGATCTCGCCGGTCGTGTAGCCGCTGGACAGCACGCGCAGCAAAAACGACTCCGCTTCATGTGCGAGCGCCGCACGCCGCAGCGGTTGCGAGCGTTCGGATGGTGCGGACGTCGTGACGCGCGTGCCCTGCCCCGGACGGCTGGTGACCAGTCCCTGCTGTGCCAGTTCGCGGTAAGCATGCTGGACGGTTCCCGGCGCGCAGTGCCACCGGTCGGCCATCTCGCGCACCGTTGGCAGTTCGTCGCCCGGGGCAAACTCGCCATAAAAGATGGCCTGCCGGATCGATTCGGCGATTTCCTGGTACAAGGGGGATGTCACAACCGCGCTCCTATCACGTGCGTTTCCCCGAAGCTGTATCACTTGTATTGCAACAAGCAGAACAATGCGCTACCCTAATGCCGCGTGAGTATGATCAACGAATGATTGCATCCTTTGTGGAGTGTGCATGCATGTCCATCATGCGCAACGCCATTAGCTCACTGGTGATTCTGTTGCTGCTGCTGGCACTTGCCGGACCGCACGCCAGCGCCCAGGACAACGACCCGCAGCGCCTGATCCTGGCGACCACCACCAGCACCTATGATTCGGGCTTGCTCGATTACATCCTACCTGACTTCGAAGCGACGTACAACGCCGAGGTTGATGTCGTCTCCGTCGGCACGGGGCAGGCGCTGGCGCTGGGCGAAAGCGGCGACGCCGATGTATTGCTGGTCCACGCGCGGGCGCGCGAAGATGCGTTCGTCGCGGCGGGGCACGGTCTGATCCGCTATGACGTGATGTATAATGACTTCGTGATCGTCGGCCCCAGCGATGACCCTGCCGGAATCGGCGGGACGACCGGCGCGGCTGACGCGCTGGCCCAGATCGCTGGCTCCGAGGCCATCTTCGTGTCGCGCGGAGATGACAGCGGCACGCACATCAAAGAGCGCGACATCTGGACAATGGCCGGCATACAGCCGGGGGGCGGTTGGTATCTTTCCGCCGGGCAAGGCATGGGCGGCGTGCTGACGATAACGGATGAACTACAGGGGTATACGATTAGCGACCGGGCGACGTATCTCGCGCGCAAAGCCGAGGGGTTAGCGCTGGATGTGCTGGTCGAGGGTGACCCGATCTTGTTCAACCCTTACGGCGTGATCCCGGTCAACCCGGAACAGAACCCGGACATCGACGCCGAACTGGGCCAGGCCTTCGCGCACTGGATCACATCGCTCCCGACGCAGGACCTGATCGCCAGCTACGAGCGCGACGGCAGCCCGTTCTTCATGCCGGACTCGGTGCCGTACCGGGTGGCGCGCCGCTAACGCGGATCGACGACATAGCACGGAGCGCCGCCTGGTGCAACAACAGGTGGCGCTTCACATCCCGGAGGTGTTTCATTCACACGATCCTGGAGGCGCTGCGCGAGGCGTTGCGCCTGATCATTTCGCTCGACCCGGAAGTGATCGAGATCGCGCTGCGCTCCCTGACGGTGACGACCGCGGCGCTGGCGATCAGCACGGTCGCGGGCATCCCGCTGGGCACGTGGCTCGCGCTGGCGCGCTTTCCCGGCAAGCGCGTCTTCACCGCGCTGATCTACACCGGGATGGGCCTGCCGCCGGTGGTGGTCGGCCTGGTCGTGTTCTTGTTCCTGTCGCGCAGCGGCCCATTTGGCGACCTGCGCTGGCTGTTCACCACCAGGGCGATGATCATCGCGCAGACGATCATAGCGACCCCGATGGTGGTCGGCGTGACCATGAGCAGCGTCGCGGGGGTGGACCCGGCGCTGCGCCCGCAGATGCGTGCGTTGGGGGCGACCCCCTGGCAGGCGACGTGGGCGCAGTTGTTCGAAGCACGGTTCGGCGTCATCGTCGGCATCGTCGCGGGGTTCGGATCGATCATCTCGGAAGTCGGCGCGGTGATGCTCGTCGGGGGCAACATTGCGGGGCGCACGCGCGTGCTGACCACCGCGATCGTGCTGGAAACGCGTCAGGGCCGGTTTGACGTCGCGCTGGCATTGGGCATTATCTTGTTGGCGATCGCGTTCCTGGCGAACGCGGTCCTGGTGGCACTTCAGTCAAGAACGGGCAGCACGTTATGACGCTTTACACGATCAACAACCTGGTCCAGCGTTACGGAGAGCGCACCGTACTGCACATCGGCGCGCTGGCGATCGAGCGCGGCGAGATCTTCGCCCTGGTGGGGCCGAGCGGCGCGGGCAAGAGCACGCTTCTGCGCCTGCTGGGGCTGCTTGAGACTCCGTCGCGCGGCGAGGTGGCCGTGTGGCTGAACGGGCACGCCGTCACACCGGCGAACGCGTCGATCGAAGAGCGACGCCAGCTCGCGATGGTTTTCCAGCGCCCGGCGCTGCTCTCGCGCAGCGTGCGCGATAACGTGGCGTTTGGCTTGCGCGTTCGCGGGCGGCGGCATTCGGCAGAGCCGGTTGAAAACGCGCTGGCGCGTGTCGCGCTGACGCACGTGGGCGACGCCAAGGCGCACACGCTTTCCGGCGGCGAGATGCAGCGTGTCGCGGTGGCGCGGGCGCTGGTGCTGGAACCGCAGGTCCTGCTGCTGGACGAGCCGACCGCCAATCTCGACCCGGCCAATGTACGGATGATCGAGGACCTGATCCGCGAGCAGCACCGGGAATATGGCACGACGATCATCCTCGTCACGCACAACATCTTCCAGGCGCAGCGCCTCGCGACGCGGGTAGCGCTGGTGCTGGAGGGGGAACTGGTCGAGATCGCCCCGACTGCGCAGTTCTTCAACGCCCCGCGCGACCCGCGCACAGCGGCATTTGTCTCCGGCGAGTTCGTATATTGAGCGTAACCGGTGCGGCATCCCACCTTCGCGACAGGCCAAAAGCGGTTATACTAACAGCCAAGGGAGTGGCAACCTTAACGCGCCGTTGTAGAATTATTACAAGGTCCCCACATTGTAATTTAACAGACCGCGTGCTACGCTTAAAAGTGCCACCTGTAAACCTAGCCGGTTGGTCACCAGGAGCCGCATGATGTCCCAGATACGTGATGTCCCGTTGCTTATACTCGGCGCAGGGCGCGTCAGCAGAGCGTTCTTGAACCAGCTTGTGACAACCCAGGACGGTTTGAGGCAGCGTTATGGGCTGCACCTGACGCCCGTCGCGCTGCTGGACACGCGCGCCGCCCTGTTCGACCGCGATGGGCTGGCCCCGGACGTCCTGCGCACGGCAAGTGATCGCAAGGCAAAATCCGAATCGCTCGCCAAGCTACCCTCCGCCCTGGAAGGGATGACGCCCCAGGAACTGGTCAAGCATGTGCACCAGGCCGGAGTCGAGGGGGCGATCGTGGTGGACGCGACTACCGCCAACGGGATGGATGTCGCGTTGCACCAGAGTCTCGACCAGGGGTACGGGATCGTGATGGCGAACAAACGCCCGCTGGCCGGTCCCTGGCAGGGCGCACGTCGCTTCTTTGAAACGTCATACGCGCGCTTTGAGGCGACTGTCGGGGCAGGGCTGCCGGTGATCGCGACGCTGCGTTACCTGCTGGATACCGGCGACGAGGTGCGTTACATCGAAGGCTCGCTGAGCCGCACGCTGGAATACATCTGCGTGCGGCTGGAAGCCGGGCAGGCGTTTTCGGCGGCGGTGAACGAAGCCGTTGCCAAAGGGTTCACCGAATCCGAACTGCGCGAGGACCTGGGCGGCATGGATGTTGCGCGCAAAGCGTTGATCCTGGCGCGCATGGTCGGGTGGCCGCTGGAGTTGTCTGACATCCAGGTGAACCCGCTGTATCTGGCCGAAATGGCCGACCTGGCCCCGGACGCCTTCCTGGCCGAACTGCCGCGCCTGAACCCGCAGTTCGCCGCCTATATGGGGGCCTCAAGCGGGGTGCCGCGTTACATCGCGGAGATTCGCCCGCAACGTGGCATCGTGGCGCTGCGCATGGTCAACCGGCAGCGCGCCGGTTGCGAGAACGGCCCTGTTAACCATGTGCTGATCACCACGCGGCGTTATGCAGACTATCCCTTGACGCTGTCCGGACCCGGCGAAGGGTTCGAGGTGACGGCGGCAGCCGTCCTGCAGGACTGTATGCAGCTTGCCCTGAGTCTGGTACAGCGATAAAGCATAAAATCTTCCTCCTAATTGTACAAATAGCACAATCGCTTCGGGCCGATCTGACGCTATACTTGCTGTGCTGGCACCGGAAATATCAACGCTTGCTAATGCAAACCGGCAAGTCTTCGCTTGTTCCTGCAACATGGTCAAACTGCACAATAATGCGCGCGCGGTGTCGCCGGATGATATGCCTGTTCATAAACGCTTACCGGACCGGGGTTTAACCCGGAAGATGTCCCGTTCGATCACCACTATACGATATATATTGGCGTAGTGCGGGAAAGGAGTTTTGTATCGGCGCGATTCATCACCAGTTCGGTTAGTTGGCTTTTCGAACGCAAACCTATCGCTAGCCCATCAATTTTTAGACAGGAGAAGAACATGAGGAGAATCACCACTTACTTCCCGCTGGTCCTCACACTCGTACTGCTCGTCCCGCTGGCACTCCCCGTTGCCCACGCGCAAGAAGGCGGGAGCATACTCGACACCGTGCGCAACCGGGGCTACCTGATCTGTGGTGTGAACGGCCAGGTGCCGGGCTTCAGCTTCCTCGATCCGGATACCAGCGAATGGAGTGGCTTCGACGTTGACTTCTGCCGGGCGGTGGCAGCGGCAGTCTTCGGCGAAGTGACGAGCAACAACATCGAATACGTCCCGCTGACGGCGAACGAGCGCTTCACCGCGCTGCAGACCGGGCAGGTTGACGTGCTGATGCGCAATACTACGTGGACGCTCCAGCGCGACAGCGAATTCGGCATCGACTTCGGCCCGACGACCTACTACGACGGCCAGGGCCTGCAGGTCAAAGCCGCGCTTGGCGTAAGCTCGATCAATGAACTCGACGGCGTATCGATCTGCACGCTGACGGGAACCACTACTGAGCTGAACATCACCGAAGCGTTCGAGTCACGCGGGCTGAGCTACGAGCTGGTGCCGTTCGAGAACTCCAGCGAAACGAGCGCCGCGTTCGAGGAAGGCCGCTGCGACGTGCTGACCTCGGACCAGAGCCAGCTTGCCGGTTTGCGCTCGCAGATGGCGGACCCCGGCTCGATCATCGTGCTGCCGGAAGTGATCTCCAAAGAGCCGCTCGGCCCGGCCTACCTTGAAAACGATGCGCAGTGGGCCGACGTGGTGAACTGGACGGTCTTCGCGACGTTCGCCGCCGAGGAATTCGGCATCACTCAGGACAATGTCGACGAGTTCCTGGACTCCGACGATCCGCGCGTGCAGCGGTTCTTCGGCCAGGGCGGCCAGGTAAGCGGTGAATACATCGGCCTGGACAATGATTTCGCCGCGAACGTGATCCGTGCCGTGGGCAACTACGGTGAGATCTACGAGCGCAACGTCGGGATCAACACTCCGCTTGGCCTCGATCGCGCCGCCGGTCTGGGGCTGAACCAGCTTTGGACGGATGGCGGGCTGATCTACGCCCCTGCCTGGCGTTAAGCTCGTCCCTGACGTGAGTGGGGACGTGGCCGCGTGCTGCGTCCCCTTGCGTTCCTGGTCCACAGTTTAGCGCCTGCCGGGCGACACGGGCACTGCGGGGGTGTTCCATGGCTGATCGCAATACCACAACCTTTGACCGGGCAGCACATGCGCCGGTACCGTTCTGGCGCGACATTCGTGTCTTGCAGGTGGTGGCGCAGATCGTGTTCGTGGTATTGGTCATCGTCTTCTTTTATGTGCTGATCAACAACCTGCTCACGAATCTTGAAGCCAGCCGGCTGACCATCAATTTTCGAATGGTCGAGCGCCCGTTCGGCACGATGATCTCCGAGGGCACGATGGATTTTAAGCCCGGCGAATCGTCTAACCTGGATGCGCTGATCGTCGGCTTCAGAAACACGCTGCGGGTCGTGATCGTGGGGCTGGCCGGGGCCACAATCATGGGGGTGCTGATCGGGATCGGTGAGCTTTCGACGAACTTCCTCGTGCGCAGTGTCGCCAATACGTATGTCGAAATCTTTCGCAACACCCCCCTGCTGGTGCAGCTTTATTTCATCTACCGGGGAATGCGGCTCACCATGCCGGAGAGCCTGCAAAATTCGTACAAACTTCCCGGGCCGATCTACATCAACCGCCGCGCGATCAACTTCCCGCTGGTCCAGGGCACGGATACGGCCTGGATCCTGTACGTGGCGGTGGGGATCGGGCTGGCGATCGGCATCATCTTGTGGGTCTGGCGGCTGCGGGTCATGGACCGCACCGGTCGCCCGGCCAACACGATGCTGTGGTTTCTGCCGCCGTTTGTCGGGGCACTTGCGATCGGCTGGCTGCTGGCGGGCACGCCCTTTACAGTGGATTATCCCCGGCTGGAAGGCTTCAACTTCACCGGGGGCGATCGTCTCTCCGCCGAATATATCGCGCTGACGCTGGGGTTGATCCTGTACACGGCAGCGTTCATCGCCGATATCGTGCGGGCGGGAATTCAAGCCGTGCCGTTCGGACAGATCGAAGCGGCCCGCGCGCAGGGCTTCAGCGGCGCGCAAACGCTGCGCCTGATCGTGCTGCCCCAGGCGCTGCGGTTGATCATCCCCCCGCTTGGCAACCAGTATCTCAACCTGGCCAAGAACTCCAGTCTGGGCATCGCGATCGGATTCTTCGACGTGTACAACGTCGCTAACGTGATCTCGAACCAGACGAGCCAGTCAGTGGCCGTGTTTGCGATCATGATGGTCATTTACCTGGGCATGAGCTTGACCATCTCGCTGATCATGAACGTGGTCAATTCCACCATGCGGCTGAAGGAGCGCTAATATGCAGCGTCGTCCCGCAGAAGAACAGGTCTATGTTGCGCCGCCGGAGCCGCCGTCCAGCCGCCGCCCCCCCCTGACGATCACCGGCCCGGTCGGCTGGATGCGCGAAAACTTGTTCAGCAGCCCGCTGAACACGCTCGCGACGCTCGTCACAGCGGGGTTCGTGGTCTGGTTCATAGTCAGCCTGTTCGCCTGGGCGATCCGCAGCGCGCAGTGGGCAGTCGTGTACAACAACCTGCGCCTGCTGGCCGCCGGGCTGTACGATCGCAACGAAATCTGGCGCCTGGAACTGGTGACCGGCGCGATTGTGTTTTTGCTCGGCCTGGGGTTGGGCATCTGGGGTCGTGTGGCGCGCGGTGTGTTCATCATTGTTGTAGTCGTGCTGGCCGTGATCCTGGCTGTGCCGATCATCGGCGCGCAGATCCCCGAACCCACCGTTTACGTGCTGATGGAACCGCGCCGGCTGCCGCAGCACTTCACATTTGTCGGGTTGAAGGACCAGGAAGTGACCGTCACCCTGGACCCCCTGACCACGCCGGAGGAGATGACTCGCCCGCCGCTCGGATACGTCGAGCAGCGTTCGCGCACGGAGTGGTCGACCCAGGTGCACAACGTGGAAGCTGGCGAGCTTGACCTGGCGCAGTACAACCAGCAATTCTCAATCCGCGCGCTTAACCGCCGCATGCGCCCCGTGCTGAATCAAGCAGGCGAACAGGTGCACGCGGAGTTCGCAAGCGATCCGGCAAGCAAACAGCTCACCTTCACCCTGCCTGCTGACGATTGGTACGTGCTGGAAATCACGCGGGAAGACGAGGGGAACATCGAGCACCAGGGTTATGCCTGGCTGAAGATCGACGGCGTCGAATTGTTTTCCAGCCAGGAAGGGGCCACCGGTACGCGCGTCGAGCGGTTTGGCGAGCCGCCGGATATGGAAAATCTGCTGCTGGCGGAAGAGAAAACGTTCCGGTTTGAAGGCGCGCGCACGTTTGCGGAGTTCATCAGCCTGCAGGTGGCCCCGTTGTTTTCGCGGATCGTGCTGCCGCTGAGCGTCACTGCACTCTTGTTCACTAACGGCTGGGTGATCGGCGTGCTGGGCAAAAACGAGCAGCGCGTACGCCGCGCGGCCATCGCCGGCTGGGTGCTGATGGTTCCTGCCGCCTGGATCGTGTTGCGCGGGTTTAGTGGCTCGCGCACGCTGCCGCTGGTTGCGCCGGAGCAGTGGGGCGGCCTGCTGCTGACGATGGTGCTGACGATCGTCGGCATTACTGCTTCGTTCCCGCTGGGTGTCGCGCTGGCGCTCGGACGGCGCAGCGATCTGCCGGCGGTCAAGTGGACCTGCACGCTGTTCATCGAGACGATACGCGGCGTGCCCTTGATCACGATCCTGTTTATGGCAAAGCTGATCGTGCCGTTCTTCTGGGTCCGGCTCTCCGACCTCGACCTGACGCTGCGCATGATGATCGGCCTGACGCTGTTCAGCGCGGCGTACCTGGCGGAGAACGTGCGCGGCGGGCTGCAGATCATCCCGTACGGGCAGATCGAAGCGGCGCGCGCCCTGGGGCTGAACCCGTTTCTGACCACGACCTTTATCGTGCTGCCGCAAGCTTTGCGCGCCGTGATCCCGGCGATTGTTGGGCAGTTCATCAGCCTGTTCAAGGACACGTCGCTGGTCGCGCTGCTGGGCCTGTTCGAGCTGGTCGGCATCGTGGACACGATCGTCAGCGGGCAGCCGATCTACCGTCCCTACCAGCGCGAGGCGTACATCTTTGTCGCGCTGATTTACTTCGTGATCAGCTACGTCATGTCGGATGTCAGCCGCCGCCTGGAAGCCAGTGGGGCGGGGAGTCTGCGCCGCACGTAATGCGCCTGCCGCGCCAGGCAGTCACGCTTTTGCCGCCGGTTTGGCGTTTCGCGCAGGCTTGATCATAATGGATGGAAAGGCCAGAGGAAGTCGCTCATGGGTCAACAACAATCTGAAGACCCCATCATCATCTGCAAAGATGTCAACAAGTGGTTTGGCAATTTCCATGTGCTCAAAGACGTGAGCCTTGAGGTCATGCCGCAGGAAGTCGTGGTGATCATCGGTCCCTCTGGCTCCGGCAAGTCGACGTTCATTCGCTGCATCAACCGCCTGGAGGAGCACCAGGAGGGCACGATCATCGTTGACAACATCGAGCTGAGCCACGACGTGCGCAACATCGCGCGTATCCGCAGCGAGATCGGCATGGTCTTCCAGCAGTTCAACTTGTTCCCCCATCTAACCGCGCTGGAGAACATCACGTTTGCGCCGCGTTTTGTGCGTCGCATCCCGCGCCGGAAGGCCGAAGCACTCGCCTTCGAGTTGCTGGAACGCGTGGGCATCCCTGAACAGGCGCGCAAATACCCGGGCCAGCTATCCGGCGGGCAGCAGCAGCGCGTCGCGATCGCGCGGGCGCTGGCGATGCGCCCGAAGATCATGCTGTTCGACGAGCCGACATCGGCGCTCGACCCGGAGATGATCAAGGAAGTGCTCGACGTGATGAAAGAACTCGCGCAGAGTGGCATGACCATGCTCGTGGTCACCCACGAGATGGGGTTCGCGCGCGAGGTTGCGGACCGGATCGTGCTGTTCGATGAAGGCCGGATCGTGGAGATGGGCACGCCACAACATTTCTTTGAGAATCCGCAGCACGAACGGACCAAGTTGTTCCTCTCGCAAATCTTGTGACACTCCCCACGCCTAAAGGCGGGGGCTTCTGACGGACGCTTGCCCTTACCCGCATCCCGAAGGAGCGGGCAGCGGGACTACGTTATCCGGCACGGGTGTGTCCCACCCGGCTCGACGCAAGATGTTCAGCGCCGCGTTGTGGTCCCGGTCGAGCGACAGGCCACAGGCGCAGGTGACCCAACGGGTCGAAAGGTCAAAGTCTTGGAACACCGCACCGCACTGCGCACAGCATTTGGACGTGTAGGCAGGGTCTACGAAGGCGATCTCACGACCAGCGCTCTCAGCCTTGTACGTGAGGTGCTGCCGGAACGTAGACCAACCGCTATCCAGGATGCTTTTGCTCAGGTGGCGATTGCGAACCATGTTGCGCACGCGCAGGTCTTCCAGTGCGATGCAATCGTACCGACGCACCAGGTCGGTGCTCAGCTTGTGCAGGAAGTCTCGGCGCTGGTTGGCGACGCGCTCCTGCTGGCGCTGCACAGCACGCAGTATCTTGCGGCGGTTCTGCGAGCCGCGCTTGGTTCTCGCCAGCTTGCGCTGCAAACGGCGAAGTTTACGCTGTCCGGCGCGATAGAAGGCCGGGTGTTCAACCTTTTCGCCGTTGCTGGTGGTCAGCAGGGCGCTGAGACCGACGTCAATGCCAACCGCCTTACCTGTTTCAGGCAGCCGTTCTGGCTCCGGCACTTCGCAGGTGAAGCAGGCGTACCACCGCCCCGCTCGATGCAAGATACGGACGGTCTTAATCTGGCCTTCAGGCGGGCGGTGCCAGCGCACGCGCACCCGTCCGATGCCGTACAGCTTCAGCCGCCGCCCATCGAGTTTCGTGCCCATCCCGAACTGCTTGAACAGGAAGCTGTTGAAGCGGTTGGGGCCTTTGAAGCGTGGATAACCGGGCTTCTCACCCGCCTTGACGCGACGGAAGAACGCCTCAAACGCCATATCTACCTGCTCGATGGCGCTCTGCGCCGTCTGGCTGAACATCTGGTTGGCATAGGGAAACGTCTTCCGGTAGCGCTTGGCAAGCTCGTACAATTCGGCCTTGCTGACATTGCGCCCTTCCAACTGGTAGGCGAGCTTGCGCTCTGCCAGCGCCATGTTGTACAGTCCCCGACAAGCGTCCAGCACGCGCCGCAGATTGGTTCCCTGCGAGCGCGATGGATAGAGGCGATAACGGTAGGTTCGCAGCATTTAGACCGTCTTTTTAATCTTGAACTCACGCTGTTTAATCATGTTATTATTGTTATATCATAGGAGACTATTTAACGACAGATGTCCGTGTGTCAGCGAGGCGGCGCTTCATCCCCACAGCTAAAGCTGGGGGCTTTCGCGCCGATTTTCCCGTAAGAAAGAGGGCAGCACCCATGACGATGCTTGCGCGCCTGTACACCCGTATCCTCGTCCCGCTCGACGGTTCGGACGCGGCGGAGTTCGCGATCCGTTTTGCGCTCGACCTGGCACACAAGCACCGTGCTGAACTCGTGCTGCTTTACCTGCGTCATAACGACGTGCTCAGCGACGACGAATCGCCCGACCCCCAAGCCCTGGAAGCGATCGAAGACTACCTCAAAACCGTGCGCAAAGAGACACAGGCGGACGACGTGCCGATCCAGACGGACACGCTGTCCGGCGACAGCCTGAACGAGGCGCTCCTGAAGTACATCGAAGCGGAGCGCATCAGCGCGGTTGTGCTTTCCACGCAGGGACGGACCAACATGCTCCGCTGGCTGTTCGGCAGCCGCATCGAGCAGGCACTGGGTTCGTTCCCGGTGCCGCTGATGTTGGTGCGCCCGGTGTACCAGAAGATCATCGTCCCGCTGGACGGCTCCAAGTGGTCCGAGAGCGCGATCCCGCGTGCGACTGAACTCGCCCGGCTGCACGGCGCGGAACTGGTACTGCTGCACGTGCACCAGCCGAAAAGCGGCAGTTACAGCGGCGATTGGGCGCTGGCCGGGCAGCAGAAGATCGCCGACCAAACATATGACCAGATCCACGAGCAGATGATCGCGCTGCGAAATCGCCTGCGCCAGGAAGGGCTGCGCGCGCGCGAGGTGATCATCCGGGGCGGCAACCCGCCGCAGGCGATCTGCGATTTCCTCGCCTCAGAGGACGGGATCAACCTCGTCGTGATGTCCACGCACGGGCGAACCGGTATATCGCGCTGGTTGATGGGCAGCGTGGCCCAATATGTGACCAAAAACGCGCGCTCCCCGGTCACGCTCGTACACCCCGAACGCCAATAGCGGCTGCGCCGCGTGCGGCTTTCTTTCCCGTTACGCCTTCCCCAGCCCGGCCATCCCTCGCCTGCACGGGCGGTTTGTTGATCATTTCACCGCGTGCCGGTATCCTGTCCTCATGGACCCATCCGAACGAAGCGAGAGTTCCCATGACAGAGCACCCTTTCCCCATCCGCCACGCCCCCTGGGAGCGCACGCGCGAGCGCCTGGCCCGCTGGTGGCAGCGCGACGACTTCATTGTGTCGATCACCGCGCCGCGTGATTCGGCGTACCCGCCCGATCAGACGTTCTGGCTGGCGGGCGGTATTGATACGCAGGGCTTGCTGGCCGAACCCACCGCTCTTGAAACCGCCTGGACTGACCCGCAACGCCGGATCAGCATCGCGCAGCGCATGATGCAGCGGACGTTTTACGCCGGTGATGCGTTCCCACATTTTGACACGAATCTCGGCCCGGGCAGCCTCGCGCTGCTGCTCGGATCGCAGCCGCATTTCATGCACGATACGGTCTGGTACGAGCCGTGCATCGATGACCTGGCGGACTATCCACCCCTGCGCTTTGACCCGGCACATCCCTGGTTCGCAAGGCATAAGGCGCTCATCGAGGCCGGGGTCGAGGCGAGCGCGGGGCGCTTTCCGGTCACCATGCCGGACCTGATCGAGAATCTCGATATCCTCACCTCGTTGCGCGGCGGGCAGCCGCTGCTGCTCGACCTGGTCGAGCGCCCGGAGCTGGTCCGGCAGCGTGTCGCGGAGATCAACCAGGTTTACTTCGAGGTGTTCGACGCACTCTACCCGCTGATCGCCGAGTCCTGGGGCGGCAACGCGTTCTGCGCGTTTCGCATCTGGGGGCCGGGCAAGACGGCGAAAATCCAGTGTGACGCGGCGGCTATGATCTCACCGCGCATGTTCGGTGATTTCGTGGTCCCGGCGCTGACAGAGCAAAGCGAACGGCTGGACTTCACGATGTTCCACCTGGACGGCACGCAGGCGATCGTGCAGCTTGACCAACTGCTGGCGATCGAGGCGCTGGACGCGATCGAGTGGACGCCGCAGGCGGGCAGGCCGGGCGGCGGTGATCCCGCGTGGTACGACATGTACCGCAAGATTCTTGAGGCCGGAAAGTGCGTGCAGGCGATCAGCGTCCAGCCGGATGAAGTGATCCCGCTGCTGGATGCCGTCGGCACCAGGGGCGTTTTCATCATGCTCGATGCGCCCGACGAACAGACCGCGCGCGAGCTTGAACAAGCCGTCGAAGCCTACCGCCGGTAACCGCAAGCCCGCGAAGACTATGTGACGCTGCGGGTGCTTGCGCGCTCAACCAGGTGCGGGTATAGCACGCGTTGGTGGGGCGGAGTCTCCGGGTTTTCGATCAGCGCGGTCAGATACTCCACGCTCTGGTCGCCCAGCGCGGCGAAATTCTGGTGGATCGTGGTCAGCGGCGGCTCAAAGTACGCCGCTTCGGGGATGTCGTCAAAGCCCACGACCGACACATCGCGCGGAATATGCAGGCCGTGCTCGCGCAGCGCGCGCATCGCGCCCAGCGCCATCTGATCGTTGCCGACCACCAGCGCCGTAAAGTCAGCCCGCGCCGCGATCAGTTCGTGCACGGCGGCATAGCCGCTCTGCGCGGACCAGTCCCCTTCGATCGAAAGGCCCGGCTCCAATTCCGCCAGTTGCAGCGTATCCAGCCAGGCCTGGTGGCGTGCCTGCGCCCCGTGCCAACTCAACGGGCCGCTGATCTCGCACATGTGCCGGTGGCCGCCCGCGATCAAATGCTCAGTCGCCAGTTGCGAGCCGTGATACTGGTCGATCACGATCGAGGGGACTTTAGCCGCCAGCGGCGCGTCGATCTGCACGAAGGGCGTATTGCAGCACACGTCCTCAAGCGCGTTGTACTCGATGCCCTCGATCGGCAGGATCAACACGAGGCCGTCGACCGCACGCTCGCCGAGGTCGTTCATGGCGCGTTGCAATGCCGCGACCGAAGCCATGTCCACGTTCGAGAAACTGACCCCGTAACCTTTCGCGCGCGCGGTGCGCTCGATGTTGTTGATCATCTGCGTGGGGCCGTAGTGGTCGAACCCGAAGCTGATGATGCCCAGCATGCAGGAACGCTGCGTCACGAGGCTGCGTGCCGCGCGGTTAGGCCGGTAACCGAGGAACTGGATCGCGTCCTGCACGCGGCGGCGCGTTTCTTCAGACACGTGCGGGTAATTGTTGACCACCCGTGACACAGTCTGTGACGATACATTGGCCAGCCGGGCGACATCGTCCAGCGTGACCCGCTGGGTAGGGGTTTTTGGCATCAGGATATCACATAACGACACATGAAAGCTGATAGCGCTAACATCATAGCACACTATCCGGTGTGAAATCAAGCTACCCTCCGTTGCTTCTGCGCTGCCCAGGCGTGCCCAACGTCGCTTTCCGGGCCGCGTAATGCTCCTGCAGGGGAAAAGATTGACACCGAAAACCTAGCCATACTATACTGATTATATGTTGACGCTAACAATCAAGCGCCAAGCAGATCTGTGCGCCGGTGAACTAGGCCGGCGGACGAACGCATCAGCCGCGTGTTGGTCAGAACCCGCACCGCTTGCACTGATCACGCTGCACATAACATGCCGGGTGAAAGGAGGGCGTTATCGGCAGTAGTTTCCATCCGCAACAGATCGTTTTCGAAAAGTAATTTGACAGTCGCTATCCGGGAGGATACGTACAGATGTTAAAGAGATCATGGATTGTGACCGTGCTGGTGGCTTTGCTCGTCGTTACGATGGCTCCCCTTTCCACCGCACAGAATACCGTAACCGCGCAAGATGACAAGTGGTGCAGCGGTGTGGACATTGTGTTCTTCCCCGGCGGCCCGCCAGGGGGCGTGTTCGCTACGGTCGTTTACAACGGCGCGATGCAGGCCGCCCAGGACCTCGGCGCGAACGTCGATGTCGTGTGGTCGGACTGGGACCCCGAGAAGATGGTGCGCCAGTTCGTGGACGCGGTGGCGACCAACCCGGACGGCATCGCCGTGATGGGGCACCCTGGTGAAGACGCCTTTGAGCCGGTGATCGACGACGCGATCGCGCAGGGCATTATCGTCACCAGCCAGAACACCACGCTCGACCGCATCGAAGCCAAGTACTTCGGCCAGGGCTTCGGCTACGTGGGCCAGGAACTCTATGAAGCCGGGTACTCGCTGGGCAGGGAAGCCGTGCGGCGCTCCGGCGTGCAGGAAGGCGACCGCGCGATGGTCTGGGGGCTGCTCTCGCAGCCGACGCGCGGCCTGCGCACCCAGGGCGTGATCGACGCCTTCGAGGAAGCCGGGCTGGTCGTGGATTACCTGGAGATTGACTCCGAGACGAACGCCGATGCCTCTTCCGGCACGCCGACGTTCGCTGCGTATGTCAGCTCCAACCCGGACGTGAAGGTCGTGGTCACCGATCACGGCGCGCTGACCGCCACGCTGGAGACCTACCTCAACGCGGCGGGCAAAGGCCCGGATGAAATCTTCGCTGCTGGCTTCGACCTGTCCGCGGCGACCGTCGAGGCGATTCGCGGTGGGTGGACCGACCTGGTGATCGACCAGCAGCAGTGGCTCCAGGGCTATTTGCCGATCCTGCAGATCTGCCTGACCAAGCAATACGCGTTCTCGGGCCTGCACATCGACACGGGGTCCGGCTTCGCGCATGCGGATAACGTCGAACTGCTGGCCGAACTGGTCCGGCGGCAGATCCGGTAAAGCGGTCGCTATAGGTAGCGCTCGAACGCTACGGTAGTGAGATGTGTGGAGCAAACGGTGGTGTGGCGAACCGGCCCGGACTCCCGGCGCGCGATCGCTGCCGGGCTGTTTGCTCCACAACCTTGAGCGTTCAAAGGAGTTTTTGAATGGACTATCGCCTGGAACTACGTGGTGTGTCCAAATCATTTGGCGAAGTGCAGTCGTTGCGCGACGTCGATTTTAAGGTGAGCCGTAACGAGGTGGTGGGGCTGCTGGGCGACAACGGCGCGGGAAAGTCCACCCTGATCAAGATCGTCACCGGCTACCACCAGCCTGACCGCGGCGAAATCTATTTTGACGGCAAGAAAGTCGAGAAGCTAACCGTCCCTAAAGCGCGCGAATTGGGCGTTGAGACGGTGTACCAGGAACGCGCGCTGGCCGACCAGCAGACCTTGTGGCGTAACATCTTTCTGGGGCGCGAGTTGCGCGGTCCGCTGGGGTTCATGAACATCAAGAAGATGCGCGAAGAAACGCACCGCTTGATGATCGAATCGATGGGCTTCACCTCGATGGCGGTCACGCCGGATTCGGTCATCCGCACATTTTCCGGCGGCGAAAAACAAGGCGTCGCCATCGTGCGCGCGCTGTACTTCCAGGCGGAGTTGATCATCCTGGACGAGCCGACGATGGGCCTGTCGTTGGAAGAGACGCGCAAGCTGCTTGATTTCGTGCGCGAGATCAAAAAGGCGGGCAAATCGGCCATCTTCATCGATCACAACGTGTTTCACGTGTATTCGGTTGCCGATCGCGTGGTCGTGCTGGACCGGGGGCAGGTGGCGGGCGAGTTCATGACGTCCGACATCACGCTGGATGACCTGATGGAAAAGATGCACCGCGTCGCGCAGACCGGCAGCCTGGATTGATGGTCACATGGCACTGCACAGTTCCGGGCTTTAGAGAGGTTCAAAACTTATGACAACGCAGATTAATAGAGAAATTGCGATGCGTCCTGAGCTGTCCCGGTCACCGCGCGCGGTCCTGGCTCGTTTTGTGCGCCGGAACGGCTCACAGATCGGCATTATCGGCGTGTTCCTGCTCGTGTGGCTGTACTTCGTTTTCGCCGCGCCGGAGACCTTCCAGAGCGATAAAATATACGCCTCGTTGATGATGTCCGTGCCCTTGTTCGGCATTGTGGCGCTGCCGTTGACGATGGTGGTGATCGCGGGCGAGATGGACCTGTCGTTCCCTTCCGTCATGGCGGTGGGCATGGTCGCTTTTGCGCAGGTCTACCCGGTGACAAACAGCTTGCTGCTGGCCTTCCTGGCGTGCCTGGGGGCCGGTTTCGGGGCGGGCCTGCTGAACGGGTTGCTGGTCGTGCGCGTCGGCATCCCGTCCCTGATCGCGACCATCGGCACGCAGTTTTTCTGGCGCGGCGTGGTGAACGTCGTAAGCCAGGGGCACTCGGAAACGTACTTTGAGACGCGCGGCATGCCGCTGCGCGAAGCGCTGGTCGGCGAGACCAACGGCTTTTGGGAACACGAGATGTTCTGGATGGTGGTGGTGGGCGTGGTGTGCTGGCTGCTGCTGAATCGCCACGTTTTCGGCGCGCACATTTACCTGACCGGGGACAATGAGAACAGCGCGCGGTTGATGGGCGTCAACGTCGACCGCACGAAGATCATGACCTTCGCGCTGGTCGGGCTGGCTGCCGCGTTTGCCGGATCGCTCTCCGCGCTGCAACTGTCGACCTTCTTCCCCACGCTGGGCCAGGGCCAGATGATGCCCGCGCTGGCCGCGGTGTTCCTGGGCGGGACGTCGGTCTTTGGCGGCACCGGGACCATCATCGGCACGTTTGTGGGCTGTTACGTGTTCGGCATGATCAAGCCTGGCCTGATCGCGGTGGGCATGACCGGCTACTACACCGAACTGGTCAACGGCTCGGTGATCGTGCTGGCCCTGACGATGCACACGATCATGCGGCGGCGGATGCAATGAGGGACGACGGCACGAGAATGGAGTCTTGTTGTGGCTGATATCCGGACCACGGACTGGTGGCAGGTGGAGATCGAAGGCATGCCCCAGTTTGAGATGGCGATGAAGCGCGTTTACGCCTGGTACGAGCGCGCGATCATCGACCGGCCCCCGGTGCGCTTCGTGGCGCACAACGCGTTCATCGAGGAAGCGAACACCGCCTACCCCTCAGACAACCTGCGCGACCGCTGGTTTGATGCCGAGTTCCAGGTCGAGACGTTTCTCAAGTCGATCGCGGGGCAGGCCTTCCGGGGCGAAACGTTCCCGGTGTTCTGGCCCAACCTGGGGCCGGAAGTGTACGCGGCGTTCTACGGCGCGGAACTGAGGTATGGCGAGGTTACGTCCTGGTCGGAGCCGTTCGTCAAAGACTGGGACGACATGCAGCGGCTCAAGCTGGACAAAGCGAATGCGTACTTCACCAAACTGGAAGAGCTGACCCAACTGGCGCTGGAACGCTGCGCCGGAAAAGCGCTGGTCGGCTACACCGACCTGCATCCCGGCGTGGACTGCGCCGCCGCCTGGCGCGACCCGCAGCAGTTGTGCATCGACATGCTGGAGAGTCCCGACCAGGTCAAGGCGCTGATCGAGCTGTCCATCCGTGACTTCGACGACATCTACACGCACTTCGACAGCATGCTCAAGGCGCACGGGCAGCTTTCGGTAAGCTGGATGGGCATCCCTTCATTTGGGCGGATGCACATCCCCAGTTGTGACTTCTCGGCGCTGATCTCGCCCCAGATGTTCGAAGCGTTCTGCCTGCCGGTCTTGCAGCGCGAGGTCAAGACCATGACGCATAACATCTTCCACGTGGACGGCAAGGGAGTCGCCAGACACATCGACATGATCCTCGACGTGCCAGAAGTCCACGCGATCCAGTGGGTGCAGGGCGTGGGTGATGACTACCCGATCATGCAGTGGGTCCCGTTCATCAAGCAGGTGCAGGCCCGCGCGCCGATCATCGTCGATCTGGCTAAAGAAGACCTCGACGATTTCATGGACGCGGTCGACCCGGAAGGTATTTTTCTGTGGATCGCCACGGAGAACGAAGAGCAGGAACACGACATCCTGAAACGTGTGACGCGCTGGGCGGGTGGGCGCGTGTTCTAACGCGCGCCGGATAACGATTACGGAACTAAAGCTTATGACCAAACGTGATGTTGTTTATGCCGTGCTGGAAGGGCGCAGGCCGCCCTATGTGCCCTGGAACATCGGGCTGACCAAAGAAGCCCGCGAGAAACTGCAGGCGCATTACGGCGACGTGGACCTGGAAACCGTGTTGGGCAATCACTTCCTGCGCCTGGGCAGCGACATCGGTTTCTTTGAGGACCTGGGCAACGACCGCGTGCGCGATGTGTTCGGCGTGGTGTGGGATCGCAGCGTGGATAAGGATATCGGGATCGTGGAAGGCTGCGTGCTGGCGGAACCGACGCTTGACGGTTACGACTTCCCCGACCCGCTCGACCCGCGTTTCTTCGCCGATATCCCGGCGCGGATCGCGCAACATGGCGACCGCTTCCGCGTGTTTCAGATCGGCTTCTCGCTTTACGAGCGCGCCTGGACGCTGCGCGGCATCCCGAACCTGATGCTGGACTTCTACGATCACCCCGATTTCGTCGACGAGCTGTTGAACGCGATCGCTGACTACAATATCGCGCAGGTCCGCGAGGCGCTGAAATACGACATCGACGCGGTGTATTTCGGCGACGACTGGGGCATGCAGCGCGGCTTGCAGATGGGCGGCCCGATGTGGCGGCGGTTCATCAAACCGGTGCTGGCGCGCATGTACGGCGTGGTGCGCGACGCGGGCAAGTTCGTCATGATCCACTCGTGCGGCGACGTGGACGAGTTGTTCGAGGACCTGATCGCGCTCGGCGTGAACTGCTTCAACCCGTTCCAGCCGGAGGTGATGGACGTTGACGCGCTGCTGCGGCAGTATCGCGGGCGGCTGGCCTTTCACGGCGGGCTATCCACGCAGCGCACACTGCCGTATGGCTCGGTTGAGGACGTGCGCAACGAAACCCGCCACCTGCTCGAATTGGGGCGCGACGGGGGCTATATCTTCGCCCCGGCGCATGATGTCGAAGGGGATGTGCCGCTGGAGAACATGCTCGCGTTTATCGCGATCGTCCAGGACCAGCCGGCGTTCGCCGGCAGTCCGGCAGCATCAAAAGGATAAGTTAGCCATGAACCACCGCGAACGCGTGGCGGCTGCGCTCAACCACGAGGTGCCGGACCGCTGCCCGATGCAGATCAGCTTCACGCCGGAGTTCGCCGCGCGCCTGCGGGCGGACCTCGCGCTCAAGGGCGAGACGGTGCACAACCCGCATGGCGGCGGCAATACCTACGAACTGGAACGCGCGATCGGTGAAGACATGCTGCTGACATCGGTCGGCTGGGCCAATTCGTACTACCAGCAGGACGGCGATTACGTCGATGAGTGGGGCGTCGGCTGGCGCTCGCAGCCATACGAAACGCTGTTCGGAACAGGGCATTACACCGAGATCGTGGGCCACCCGCTGGCCGACGACGCCGCGATCGCGGACTACAAACCACCCGATCCCACGCGCCCGGAGTTGTACACCGAGGCGGAACGCGTGGTGCGCGAGTTCGGCGACACGTACTGGATCGTCGGCGTGACGGTCACCACGATCTTCGAGACCGCCTGGGCGCTGCGCGGGTTGCAGCGGATGTTGATGGACCTGGCGGAAGCGCCCGACGTGGCCGCCTACATTCTGGATATCCCCTTCCGTTACCACCTGGCCGCCGCCAAGCGCCTGGTCGAACTCGGCGTCGATATGATCTGGACCGGTGACGATATCGGCACGCAACAGCGCATGTTGATCTCGCCGCGCCACTGGCGCCGCTTCTTGAAACCGCGCATGGCGACCTTCATCGCGGAGTTGAAAGCGATCAACCCGGCGGTGAGAGTGGCTTACCATTCGGACGGCAACATCATGCCGATCATCCCCGAGTTGATCGAGATCGGTGTCGATGTGCTGAACCCGGTCCAGCCCGCGTCAATGGACCCGGCGGAGGTCAAGCGGCAGTTTGGGGACCGGCTGTGCTTCTGGGGCACGGTGGACGAACAGCACACACTGCCGTTCGGCACGCCCGCTGCCGTACGGGACGAGATCATCCGGCGGCTACACACGGTCGGGGCGGGCGGCGGGTTGATCCTGGGGCCGACGCATCACGTGCAGCTTGACACACCATTGGAGAACTTCTGGGCGATGGTGGACGCGATCACGCAGACGCCATACCCTACCACATGATTGCATGCACGCCGGTGGTCTGATCCCGTGAGCGTCAGATCACCGGTAATCCGGTCCGGGTGGGGACGTAATCTCCTTCGTTCCCACCCGTTATTTTGATGCAAAGGACAGCGTGCGCGTGGCTTCAGCGGGCAGAGTGACTCGTCCGCCAGATTGCGTCATTGAACTGATAACGCTAACAGGTGGTTGCACCGCCTGCCACGCGCACACGTTCACGTGAATGCGTCAATTTCCTGCGAGGGCGAGGCCCTGCGGCTGAGGTCTGGTGGCTGCACAATCGATTGACAGCGCAAAGTCAGCCATACTATACTAAGTGTATGTTTGCGCTAACAATACATTACAACGGTGATCGTTGTGCGATCACCCCCGGCGGTATTCAACACCCAGTACGGCATTAATTTTAAAAAGAGAGCGGAGCATATGGCGACATATACGATTGGCGTTGATTTTGGCACCGAATCAGGGCGCGCGGTCGTCGTGCGCGTGGAAGATGGCGCGGAGCTTGGCAGCGCCGTGTACACCTACCCGGACGGTGTGATCGACGAGCACTTGCCCGGCAGCGAGAAACCCCTGCCCCCGGAATGGGCGCTTCAAAACCCGGATGACTACGTCGGCGTGTTCAAGCACGCCGTGCCCCAGGCACTTGAAGCCAGCGGCGTCGATCCGGATGATGTGATCGGGATCGGGATCGACTTCACGGCCTGCACCATGCTGCCCACCAAGGCCGACGGCACGCCGCTGTGCCGCCTGCCGGAACTGCGCGACAATCCACACGCCTGGGTCAAGCTGTGGAAGCACCATGCCGCCCAACCCGAAGCCGACCAGATCAACGCCACCGCGCGCGACATGGGGCGCGACTGGCTGGCGCGTTACGGCGGCAAGATTTCGTCCGAGTGGTTCTTCAGTAAGATGCTGCAAATCCTGCACGAAGCGCCGGAGATCTACCACGAAGCCGACCGCATGCTCGAAGCGGCGGACTGGGTCGTGTGGCAGCTTTGCGGCGTCGAAACGCGCAACACGTGCACGGCAGGCTATAAGGCGATCTACCAGGACGGAAAATTCCCCGACAAGGAATACCTGGCCGCGTTGCACCCGGAGCTGGTCGACGTGGTCGAGACCAAGATGAAAACCGAGCTGGCCCCCCTGGGCGGGCGCGCGGGCGACCTGACCGCCGAGGCGGCAGCGTGGACCGGGCTGAAGCCAGGGATCGCGGTGGCGGTCGCCAACGTCGACGCGCACGTGACCGTGCCGGCGGCGCAGGTGGTCGAGCCGGGGCGCATGGTGATGATCATGGGCACCAGCACATGCCACATGGTGTTAAGCGATTCGCTGCACGAGGTGCCGGGCATGTGCGGCGTGGTGGATGGCGGCATCATCCCCGGCATGTACGGTTACGAGGCCGGGCAAAGCGGCGTCGGCGATATCTTCGCCTGGTTCGTCGATCATGCTGTGCCGCCGGAATACCACCAGGCCGCCCGCGACGCAGGCGTGGACCTGCACCAGCACCTGGAAAACGAAGCCGCCAAACAGAAACCCGGCGAGCACGGCTTGCTGGCGCTGGACTGGTGGAACGGCAACCGATCGGTGCTGGTCGATGTGGACCTCAGCGGCCTGCTCATCGGCGCGACGCTGGGGACGCGCGCCCCGGATATCTACCGCGCGCTGATCGAGTCCACCGCTTTCGGCACGCGCGTGATCATCGAGGCGTTTGAAAAAAGCGGCGTGCCGATCACCGAACTGGTCGCGGCGGGGGGCCTGCCGGAGAAAAACAAGCTGCTGATGCAGATTTATGTCGACGTGACGGGGCGCGAGTTCCGCATCATCGGCAGCGATCAAGGACCGGCCCTCGGCAGCGCGATGCACGCAGCGGTTGCTGCCGGCGCTTACCCCGACATTCAAGCTGCCGCCGCCAAAATGGGCAAGCTGAAAGACGAAATATACCGCCCGATCCCCGAACACCAGGCAGTGTACGACCGGCTGTACGCCGAGTACGTCACGCTGCATGATTACTTCGGGCGCGGCGAAAACGACGTCATGAAACGGCTTCGCGCCATCCGCAACGAGGCACGCGGCATCGACTGATCGCGGCAAAGGAGACCGCCATGCTCGAAACATTACGCAAGACCGTTGCCGATCTTCACGCACTGCTGCCCGCCAACCAGCTCGTCACGTGGACGTCGGGCAACATCAGCGGGCGCGACTTTGAGACCGGGCACGTGGTGATCAAGCCCAGCGGAGTCAAGTTCGAGGACCTGGGGCCGGAAAACATGGTCATCGTGGACGCGCACGGGCAGCTTGTCGAGGGCGATCTCGCGGCATCGTCCGATATGGCGACGCACTGCTACATCTACCGCGAGATGCCCGAGGTAGGCGGCATCGTGCACACGCACAGCCCCTACGCGACCGCGTGGGCGGCGGTGGGGCGCGATATCCCGTGCGTGCTTACCGCGATGGCCGACGAGTTCGGCGGCGTGATCCCGTGTGGCGGGTTCGCGCTGATCGGCGGCGAGGAGATCGGACGCGAAGTGGTGCGGACGCTGCGCGAAGGTCCAAACCCGCGTTCGCCCGCTGTGATCATGCGGAATCACGGCGTGTTCGCCATCGGGCCGACGCCGGAAAAGGCCGTCAAAGCGGCGGTGATGTGCGAAGATGTCGCGCGGACCGTGTTCCTGGCCTACCAGCTTGGCGAGCCGCTCCCGATCGCGCCGGACGATATCGCGGCGCTGCACAAACGCTACACAACGGTCTACGGCCAGCCGGACCGCCCAACGCCGGATCGTTAACGCGGGACGCCTAAATCTTTAACTTATTTACGCGAGGATATATCATGAAACAAAACGTAACACTTGGTTTGATCGTCGGTAACCGGGGCTTTTTCCCCAGCCATTTATGCCAATCCGGGCGCGAAACGATCCTGGAAGTGCTGGAACAAGAGGGCATCAACGTGATCGCGCTCAGCCCGGACGACACGGAATACGGCAGTGTCGAGAGCCTGAGCGACGCGCACAAGTGTGCCGAACTGTTCAAAGCGCACCGCGAGGAGATCGACGGCGTGCTGGTCACGCTGCCGAACTTTGGCGACGAGCGCGGCATCGCGAACACGTTACGTTTCGCCGATCTCAACGTGCCGGTGTTGATCCAAGCCTTCCCGGATGACGCGACCAAGATGTCGCTGGAGTACCGCCGCGACAGTTTCTGCGGCAAGATGTCGGCCTGCAATAACCTGCGCCAGTACGGGATTCCTTTCAGCCTGACGCGGCTGCACACGGTCGACCCGACCAGCGACAGCTTCCGCGAAGACCTGCGCTGGTTCGCCGCCGTCTGCCGCGTGACGCGTGGCATGCGCCGGGCGCGGTTTGGCATGTTGGGCGCGCGCCCGGTTGCCTTCAACACCGTGCGCTTCAGCGAAAAGCTGCTTGAGAACGCCGGCATCACGGTCGAGACGCTGGACCTGTCGGAAGCGTTTGGCCGCATCAGGCGGCTGGCGGACGACGATCCGCGCGTGGTGCAGAAGATCGACGCAGTCAGGGCCTACGCCAACGCGATGAAAGTCCCTGAGCAATCCATGCAGCGGATCGCCAAGCTGGGCGTGGTCATGGATGAGTGGATCGCCGAAAACGAATACGACGCCACCGCGATCCAGTGCTGGACCAGCATGCAGGAGTTCTTCGGCGTCGTGCCGTGCACGTTGATGAGCATGCTCAGCGACAGCCTGGCCCCGTCGGCGTGCGAGACCGATATTGCGGGGACGGCGGCGATGTACGCGATGGCGCTCGCGTCCGGCAAACCGAGCGCGCTGGTGGACTGGAACAACAACTACGGCGACGACCCAAACAAGGGCGTCGTGTTCCACTGCTCCAACCTGCCGAAGAGCGTCTTCACGGACGAGATCCCGGTGATGGAATACCAGGAGATCATCGCGGGCAGTGTGGGCAAAGAGAACACCTGGGGCACGATCTACGGGCGTGTGAAGACCGAGCCGTTCACCTACCTGCGCATCAGCACCGATGACCTGGCGGGCGAGATCACGGCGTATGTCGGGCAGGGGCAGTTCACCGACGACCCGGTCGACACGTTCGGCGGTTACGGTGTGGTCGAGGTGCCGAACCTGCAAAAACTGCTGCACTACATCTGCGAAAACGGGTACGAGCACCACGTCGCGATCAACCTGTCGCAGGTCGCGGACGCGGTCGAGGAAGCGCTGACGAAATACCTGGGGTGGCGCGTGTACCACCACGTTGGATAAAACCCCGCCAATCGCGTACAATACGCACGCAGCGAATGTTCGGAGGCCCGGTCCTGTATCGGGCCTCCGTCCCGAATAACCACGCACGCCCGCCGCGATCGCGGCGCCGGGCATGAAAGAAAAAGGACCTGTTGACAATGAAAGCTGCAAGACTGTACGGCGCGCGTGATATGCGCATTGAAGAAGTTGACCGCCCGCCCGCACCGGGACCGGACGAAGCGATCGTGCAGGTCGGCTCGGTCGGCGTGTGCGGGTCCGACCTGCACACGTATCTCGACGGGCGCATCGGCGATACCGTCGTGCAGGACCCGTTGATCCTGGGGCATGAATTCGCCGGGGTGGTCACGGCGGTGGGCGAGCGCGCGCGTGATGGCCTGCACGAACCGCTGGCCGTCGGGGACCGTGTCGCGGTGGAGCCGACGATATCCTGCTGGCATTGTGATATGTGCGAGCAGGGCCACCCGAACCTGTGCCGCAATCACTGGTTCATGGGGCTGTGGCCGCACGACGGCGCGCTGCAGGAATACGTCACGGTGCCCGCGCGCAACTGCTTCAAGCTGCCCGACGCGCTCTCGCTGGAGGTGGGGGCGCTGCTGGAGCCGCTGGGCGTTGCGATCCATGCGGTGGACCTGGCAAAGATCCGGATCGGGCAGACGGTGGCGGTGCAAGGCTGCGGCCCGATCGGGCTGATGATCATCAAGCTGGCGCAACTGTCCGGGGCCGGGCAGGTGATCGCGCTCGATCAGTTTGCGTGGCGGCTGGCTGCGGCGCGTGACTGGGGCGCGGACCACGTGGTCGACATCACCCAGGCCGATCCTGCCGCTGCTGTCAAAGCGCTCACGGGGGGACGCGGTGTGCCGGTGGTGATCGAAGCGGCCTGGGCGGGCGTCGCGGTGAGCCAGGCCGTCGAGATGGCCGACCTCGGCGCGCGGATCGTGCTGGTCGGCATCCCTGGCGAAGACGACGCCTTCTTCACGCATTCCACCGCCCGGCGCAAAGGGCTGACGCTCAAGCTGAGCCGCCGCATGAAGCACGCTTACCCCCGCGCGATCCCGCTCACAGTCCAGGGCGCGCTAGACCTGGAAGCGCTGGTCTCGCACCGCTTCGGCCTGGCCGGGACCGGTGAGGCGTTCGAGATCAACGCGCATTACGCTGACGATGTGCTCAAGGTGATGGTCAACCCCGGCGAGTGAACCGGTGGCCCCGCAAACAACGCAGCGCTCACACCGTGTCCGGTTGTGTGAGCGCTGCGGGACCATCACCAGCAGGCGATTAATCACCCGCTGTGGTGGTAGGTGTCCCACCCAAAGTAGGTTTCAAACGCCTCGGCCAGGATGTCCGCCGCGTGGGCGGGGGCCATCGCCGCGTGGTGCTCAAACCCGTTCTTGCACACGTAACGCAGCAAGCCCTGCAGGTCCGGCACGCGCACGACCGCACGGCTGCCGAACGTCTCCAGCGCGTCATCCACGAACTCACCGTCGCCCACATACGCGCGGATGCGTCCGGTCTTGTCCTCGGTGGTGATGCGCGCGTACCCGAACGGCCCGGCGGGCGTGCGCCCCGCGACCGTGCCGTAAGTGTTCTCCGTGCCGAGCGTGGTGGCGAGGATCTCCGCGTTCGCCATCTGCACCTCGTCGAAGAAGCTCTTGGCCCAGTTGCCGCAGTGGAACAACACGCACTTGTCGGGATCGTCGCCGTAGTTGTTGTTCCAGTCCACCAGCGCAGCGGGCTTGCCGGACGCCAGCGACAGCGCGTACATCGACAGCGTGCCGGTGATGTCCACCTCGCACGCGCTCGGCATGAGCTGCTCGCTCATCATGCTCATCAGCGTGCAGACGTTGACTCCGTAATTCTGCTGCAGCGAGTCCCAGCACTGGATCGCGGTCGCGTCGATGTCGTATTCCTGCATCCAGTCGTCGATCACGATGCCCAGCTTGGCCTGCTTGACCACCGCCTCAGACGGCACGCCGCCGGTCGGCACGTAGCCCCGGATCGACTCCAGCTTGGCTTTGACCTTCGGGTCGTCGTCCGCGAGTCTGGCGGCCCGCCCGAAGATGACCGACAGGTCGATCGTCTGCACGCTGACACCGAACGCCTGCAACAGTTTCTCGCTGTAACGCGTCGTGTTAAACGCGTTCGGGCGCGCGCCGATCGCGCCAAGCCGCGCGTTGCGCAGCCCCTTAACGACCCGGCACACGCCAACGAACTTACGCAGGTCGGCCTTGAAGCTGTCCGCGTTCGGATAGACGGTGTGCAGCGTGGTCACGCTGAACGGGTAATCGTACTGGTACAGGTTGTTGCACACCGATATCTTGCCGCAGAACGCGTCGCGTCGCCGTTCGAGATTGAACTTGCCGATATCATCGGGGAATGCCTGCACCAGGATCGGCACGTTCAGCCCGGAAAGCTTGATCGACTCGGCGACGCCCTTTTCGTCGCCAAAATTCGGCAGGCTGACCAGAATCCCGTCGATCTCGGTCGCGTGCTCGCGGAACAGGGCGGCGCACTTCTTCGCGTGCTCCCAGGTCTCGACCGCGCCGAACGGCGTCGTGGACTCGTCCAGCACCACGTAGCGGATGCCGAGTTCGTCCAGCACGCCCAGCAGTTCTTTGCGGCCCTCGGTGATCAGCGCATCCGGGAAAAAATCGCGATTACCGATTATCACACCTAACGTTACGTTGCCGTTGGTCATCGAACCTAACCTCTCATGTGATCAATACGTGGCGCACGGCGGACTGCCAGCCGGCGTAATACTGCGCGGCTTGTTCGGCGTCCATCGCGGGCGCGTAGTCCTCAAACGGTTGGGGCAGCGCTTCGAGCGCCGCCAGCGACGCGTGTACCCCCATCCCCAGCGTGCCGGACAGCACCGCGCCCAGCGCCGACAGTTCCGGCAACGTGGACGCGCGCACGTGGTGGCGCGTGATGTCCGCGACAAACTGCATCAGGAAGCGGTTGCTGACCGCGCCGCCGTCTCCGTGTACGTGTTCCAGCGTCATCCCGGCGTCTTGCGCCATCACGCCGAGCACGTCATGCACGCGGTAAGCGATCGCTTCGAGCGCGGCCCGCGCGACATGGTTCCGCGTGGCGGCAGGCGTCAGGCCGAGGATCGCGCCTTTCGCGTCCGCCCGCCAGTACGGGGCGCTGAGTCCGACGAAGGCGGGCACGAGGTACACGCCGCCGTTGTCCGGGACCGCCTGCGCCAGCGCCTCTGTTTCGGCGGAGTCGGCGATCAGGCCCAGTTGGTCGCGCAGCCAGGCGATGGTCGCGCCCGTGAAGTTGATGATGCCCTCGAACGCGTACACCGGCTGCCCGTCATAGACCCAGCCGATCGTGGTCACGATGCCGTTGGGCGAGTACAACATCTCGTTGCCGATGTTCAACAACACCGAGGAGCCGGTCCCGAACGTGACCTTCGCCATGCCGGGGTGGAAGCACCGTTCGGCGAACAGCGCCGCCTGGGAATCACCCATCACGCCGCAGATCGGGAGCGGCGCGTCCAGCCGCCCGCCGAGATCGGTCTCGCCGTACTGCGCGCTGCTTTCGCGCACTTCCGGCAGCGCGGCGACCGGCACGCCGAACAACGCGCACAGGTCGTCGTCCCAGCGCAGGTCGGCGATGTTATACAGCAGCGTGCGGCAGGCATTGGTGTGATCGGTGGCGAAGACCGCGCCGCCCGTCAGGCGGTAGATCAGGTACGTGTCGATCGTGCCGACCAGCGCCGCGCCCTGTTCGACCTGCCGCCGGATATCCGGCTCGTGCTCAAACAACCAGGTGAGCTTAGACGCCGGGAAATACGTGTCGATCTTCAGGCCGGTTTTCTGCTGGACGGTTGCGGCGTGGCCCTGTTCGGCCAGGCGCGCGCAGATCGGGTCCCCCCGGCGGCACTGCCACACGATCGCGTTGTACAGCGGCTTGCCGGTCGCCCGGTCGAAGACGACGATCGTCTCGCGCTGGTTGGTGATGCTCAGGCACAACAGGTCATCCTGCGCGCCGGGGTTCTGATCCAGCAGCACCGTGATCACGTGCAGCACGTTGGTGTAGATTTCCTCGGCGTCGTGTTCCACCCAGCCCGGCTGGGGGTAGTGCTGCCGGTGCTCGCGCGCGGTTTTGGCGGCCAGCGTGCCGTCGGGGTTGAACAACAACGCTTTGGTGGCAGACGTGCTCTGATCAAGCGCGAGGATCATGCTCATACGCGCAACTCCATGTGCAGCAATGCCTGCGCGGTGGCGGCCAGGCCGTCCGGCGTGATGCCGTAATGCGCGAAGATCTCGCCCTGGCTGCCGGGAACGGTGTATTCGTCGGGGATGGCGACGATCTTCAGCGGCACGTTGATCCCAGCCTGCATCAGCGCCGCCGAGCACGCTTCGCCCAGCCCGCCGTAAACGCTGTGCTCTTCAACCGTGACCAGCGCCTTTGAGCCACGCGCCACGCGGAACAAGGTCTCCGTGTCCAGCGGCTTGAGCGTGTGCATGCTCACCACGCCGCAGGAGATGCCGTCCTGCGCCAGGATGTCGCGTGCGCCCATCGCGCGGGGCACCGTTTCGCCGCTGGCGATGAAGGTGACATCGCTACCTTCGGCCAGCGGGATCGCCTTGCCGATTGTGAATGCGGTATCCGGCGCGTGCAGGTGCGGCATCGGCTTTTTGCCGAAACGCAGATAGATCGGGTGCGGGTAGGCATACGCGGCCTTGATCGCCGCGCGCGTTTCGAAGTTGTCCGCCGGCGCCACCACGTCCACGTTGTTGATCGCGCGCAGGGCGGCGTAATCGTGCAGCGAGTGATGCGTCGAGCCGAGCGCGCCGTAGCTCACCCCCGCGCTGATGCCGATCAGCTTGACCGGCTGGTCGGAGTACGCCACGTCGTTTTTGATCTGTTCCAGGGCGCGCGCGGTCAGGAAACACGCGGGCGACACGGCAAATACACGCTTCCCCGCCGCGGCCAGACCCGCCGCGATACCGACCAGATTCTGTTCCGCGATGCCGACCTCCACAACTTGATCCGGCAACGCGTCGGCAAACGGTCCCAACTTGCCCGACCCGCGCGAGTCGCTGGTCACGATCAACAGGTTGGGATCGCGCCGCCCCAGTTCGAGCAGCGTTGCCGCGAATTCTTCCAGGTTTGGTCGTCCGAGTTCCATAGTTATACCGCCGCTTTCAGTTGCTCTTCTGCACGATCCAGTTCTGCCAGCGCGCGCGCCAGCTCGTCATCGCTGGGGACTTTGTGATGCCAGTGCAGGGCGTTTTCGATGAAGCTGACACCCTTGCCTTTGACCGTATTGGCGATGATCATGTTCGGCTTGCCCGGCGCAAAAGGCACCGCTTCCAGCGTGCGCGTTAGGTCGCCGACATCGTTCCCGTCGCACGTGCGCACCGCGTATCCGAAAGCCGTGAACCTTTCGACCAGCGATTCAAGCGCCATAACCTCTTCGGTCGGGCCGGTGATCTGCAGCCCGTTGCGGTCGACGATCACGACCAGGTTGTCCAGCCGGTAATGCGCGGCGCTCATCGACGCTTCCCAGCTCGACCCTTCGGTTAGCTCGCCATCGCCGAGCAGGGTGTACACGCGGTAGCTGCGCCCGTCTTTCTTCGCAGCCAGCGCCAGCCCTACCGCAACCGCTAGCCCATGACCGAGCGCGCCGGTATTCTGCTCGATGCCGGGGACTTTACGCGTCGGGTGCCCGATGAAGTGCGAGCGATACTGCCCCAGTGTCTGGAGTTCTTCCGCAGGATAGAACCCGCGATCTGCCAGTACCGTGTACAGCGCTTCGACCGAGTGGCCCTTGCTCTGGATGTAACGGTCGCGGTCCGGATCGTCGAAGTTCTCCGGCGAGACATTCATCACGCGGTTGTACAGCACGTTCAGAATGTCAATGCACGACAGGCTCCCGCCGGTGTGCCCGGCCTTGGCGTGGTGGATGATGGTGAGAATCGTTTTGCGATACGCGATTGATTTGAGCCTGAGTTCGAGTTCGGTCATGGTGGCTTCAACTCCCTGTCAGATGTGCGTCAGGTGAACTGGACAACCCCGATCGTCAGCAGGATGCACGCCCAGGTCCGTTGTTCGCCTGTGGCGATCACCAGCGCGGTATCGCGCGAGCGCGCCGCTTCGTAAAACGGGAAACGGCCCAGCTTGCCGATCTCGACGTCCGGCAAGAGCCGGCGATAGTCGGCGAAGACCGGTGGTTCGCTGTCGTCGTCGGGCCAGATCGCGTGCGCCGCCTCGATCGGGATCGCGGTGACAAGCGCTTCGAGCACGTCCGGCACCGTCACCTTGCCCGGCGCGAGGTTCAGGTACACGCGCTTCGCGCCGGGGTGCGAGCCGGTCGAGTGCGGGTAGTGGCCGTCGGTGATCAGAATCTGCGAGCCGTGTCCCGCTGATGCGAGCGCTTGCAGAATTTCAGGATGGATAAGTTTTCCTTTTAACATATTTTTAAGTCCTCTTATAGTACGCTGTGACAATGACTTTTAAACGGCAGGGCCGTTACGGGCAGCCAAGCCGGGATGGCTTGACTGCCCTATACAAGGCGTGGACCGCTTCTATACGGCAGCCCACGCCGCGCCAGGATTACTCAACGGGGGTGAAGTTGAAGTAGTCGTCGACGTTCTCCGGTGTGATCAGGATGCAGTCGATGGAGATTTTCTCTTCTTCCGGTAGCTCGCCGGTGGTGATGTAGCGGTGCGCCTGCTCAACCGCCAGCGGGCCGAACTGCGCCACGGGCTGCAACACGGTCGCGGCGATCTTGCCTTCCTTGATCGCGTCCAGCACGTCCTGCGAGCCATCGAAGCCGACCACAACCACGTCGGTCATGCCCGCCGCCTGCAGCGCCGCCATCGCGCCCATCGCCATCGTGTCGTTACCGGAGATCACACCGTCGATGTCCGGGTGCGCCTGGATGATGGTCTCCATCACCTCGAACGCTTCAGTCTGCGACCAGTTGGCCGTTTGCTGCGCGACCATTTCCAGGTCCGGATACTCATCCAGCACGTCGTGGTAGCCCTGCGAACGGATGTGGGCGTTGGTGTCCGAGTCGCGCCCGAACAGCTCGACGTACTTGCCTTCCTCACCCAGCAGCCGCACGAACTCTTCCGCACCGAGCACCGCGCCCTGGTAGTTGTTCGAGATGATCTGCGAAGCAGCCAGCCCCGTCTCGTTGATCTCGCGGTCGATCAGGAACGTCGGAATGCCGGCTTCCCTGGCCTTGCGCACCGCCTCGATCGAAGCGTCCGCACCCGCGTTATCCAGCACGATCGCATCCGCGCCCTGCGCGATCGCCAGGTCGAAGTGCTGGTCTTGTAGCGCCGGGTCGTCATCGTGGATCAACACCAGCGTATCGTAGCCCAGCTCCTCAGCCGCTTTCTGCGCCGAGTCGGCTTCCGCCTTGAAGAACGGGTTGTCGTGCGACGGCGTGATGATCACGATCAGCCCCTCGACCTGTACCGCCTCTTCTTCAGCTTCAACGGGGGTGAAGTTGAAGTAGTCGTCGGCGTTCTCCGGTGTGATCAGGATGCAGTCGATGGAGATTTTCTCTTCTTCCGGTAGCTCGCCGGTGGTGATGTAGCGGTGCGCCTGCTCAACCGCCAGCGGGCCGAACTGCGCCACGGGCTGCAACACGGTCGCGGCGATCTTGCCTTCCTTGATCGCGTCCAGCACGTCCTGCGAGCCATCGAAGCCGACCACAACCACGTCGGTCATGCCCGCCGCCTGCAGCGCCGCCATCGCGCCCATCGCCATCGTGTCGTTACCGGAGATCACACCGTCGATGTCCGGGTGCGCCTGGATGATGGTCTCCATCACCTCGAACGCTTCAGTCTGCGACCAGTTGGCCGTTTGCTGCGCGACCATTTCCAGGTCCGGATACTCATCCAGCACGTCGTGGTAGCCCTGCGAACGGATGTGGGCGTTGGTGTCCGAGTCGCGCCCGAACAGCTCGACGTACTTGCCTTCCTCACCCAGCAGCCGCACGAACTCTTCCGCACCGAGCACCGCGCCCTGGTAGTTGTTCGAGATGATCTGCGAAGCAGCCAGCCCCGTCTCGTTGATCTCGCGGTCGATCAGGAACGTCGGAATGCCGGCTTCCCTGGCCTTGCGCACCGCCTCGATCGAAGCGTCCGCACCCGCGTTATCCAGCACGATCGCATCCGCGCCCTGCGCGATCGCCAGGTCGAAGTGCTGGTCTTGTAGCGCCGGGTCGTCATCGTGGATCAACACCAGCGTATCGTAGCCCAGCTCCTCAGCCGCTTTCTGCGCCGAGTCGGCTTCCGCCTTGAAGAACGGGTTGTCGTGCGACGGCGTGATGATCACGATCAGCCCCTGGCTTTCCTGCGCCAGCACGGGGGCAGGAGCCAAAGCAACCGTCACCATCACAATCGCGATTAAGGCAACAATCAGTTTTGCGTAGTTTTTGTTCAACATGTTTTCATCCGATCCTTTTTTACTAGCTAGTTGGATTAACCTTCAAACGCGTTTGATGCTGTAGTCGTTCAATCAGGTTAATGCGAGAGTGTGGAACCTGTACATTGTGTTCGCGGCATCACCTCCTTTGGTCGTGCCGTGAGGAAGCAGCCGGTCTGCTGGAGCCTACCGGTTGCGTTCCTGCAAACGTTGTTGGGCCTGATCAATGATGACGGCCAGGATGATAACGAAACCGGTGATGACCATCTGCCAGAACGAACTGAGTCCTTCCAGGATCATGCCGTTACGCAGGACGCCGATCACAAACGCACCGACGATCGTGCCGAGGATCGTGCCGCGCCCGCCGGCCAGCGACGTGCCGCCCAGCACCACCGCCGCGATCGCGTTCAACTCCCATGTCTCGCCGGTTGAGGGGTGCGAGGCGACCAACTGCGACGTGACGATCAGGCCGACGACCGCCGCGCAGAAGCCACTGATCACGTAGGTGAGCATGACGACTGTCTTCACGCGCACACCGGAAAGCTGCGCCGCGCGTATGTTGCCGCCGATGGCGTAGACCTGTCGCCCGAAAGGCGTCTTCAGCGTGATGAAACTTGCCAGCACCGCCAAACCGATCATGATGAAGATGGAATACGGAATGGAGAGGCCAAGCATTTGGATGCCGCCGCCCCCCAGACTCTCAAACCCGGTGTTGCCCAGTTCTTCGCTGCCGACCAGGTTGGAGAACGTCGCGCCGCTGTTGCGCAGCAACGCGAAGCCGCGCGCCATGTACAGCGTGCCCAGCGTGGCGATAAACGGAGCTACATTGAAGCGCGTGATCAGGATGCCGTTGATCAGGCCGACGAACATCCCGACCAGGATCGCCAGAAAACTCACGATCCACGCGTTGAAATATATCACGCGATTCAACGGTTCCAGCACCAGCCCTTCTCTGATCAACCCCCCGGCGATCATGCCGGTCAGCCCAACAATTGACCCCACGGACAGGTCGATCCCGCCGGTGAGGATCACGAAGGTCATGCCGATGCCCAGGATCGCGTTAATCGCGACCTGTTTGGCGAGAATGACCTGGTTGGTCGACTTTAAGAAAGGGTCCGAGATCAGGGCAAAAAACGTGAACAGCAGGATCAGGGCGATGAAAGCGCGCAGTTGGATCAACAGCCCGCGCAACGTGAAACGCCCCCTTAATTCGCCCAGGAAATCCGAATCGGCACCTGCTCGAACATTTACATCAGCCATTGTTATTCTGTCCCTTTCGTACCGGTTGATGCCCGACAGCCGAGGCCTCTACCAACGCCTGCTGAGTCGCTTCGGCGCGATCAAATTCTTGGGTGATACGACCTTTTGACAAAACGATAATGCGGTCCGCAATCGCCATAATCTCTTTCAGTTCGGTGGAAACAAAGATGATGCCAAGCCCCTGTGCGGCGAGTTTGCGCGCAATGTCAAAGATCTCCTCCTTCGCCCCGACATCAATCCCACGTGTCGGCTCGTCCATCAACAGCACCTTGGGCCCGGTGAGCAACCCTTTGGCGACGACGACTTTCTGCTGGTTACCGCCGCTGAGCGAGGAGATCGGGTGTTGCGGGTTGGCGAGCTTGATCGACAGCTCGCGGATCATGCGGTTGATGTGCTCCTGCGCCTTGTCACGCGAGAGGTACAGCCCGTTGAAGAACCGTTTAAGGCTGGCAAGCAGCATGTTGTCCGCGACGGATAGCTCCGGCACCAGCCCTTCGCGCTGGCGATCTTCGGGGATCAGCATCATGCCCTGTTCGATGCGCCGGTCGATCAGGCCGCGCAGTTCCTGGCCCTGCAGCCACACCCGGCCCGTTGCGTTCGGGTGCAGGCCCATCAGGCACTCGAACAGTTCCGTGCGGCCCGCGCCCATCAGCCCGTAAATGCCGAGAATCTCGCCGGTGCGCAGCGCGAACGACACGTGATCGAGCAAATAGCCACCGCCGGTTTTGGGCAGCGTGATATCTTCGACCTGCATGATGACATCGCCGAACGCGTGTTGGGGGGGCTGGTAGCTGGCCGCCGTGTCACGGCCCACCATGCGCTCGATGATCCAGGGCAGGTCGACGTTTTCCATCGGCGCTTCCGCGACCTTACGCCCGTCGCGCAGCACGGTGATGTAATCCCCGATGTGCATCAGTTCTTCGAGCTTGTGCGAAATGTAGATGATGGACACGCCAGACGCTTTGAGTTCCCTGATCACACCGAACAACACCTCGACTTCCGCATCGCTGAGCGCCGAGGTCGGCTCGTCCATGATCAGAATGCGCACGTCCAGGGCCAGGGCTTTGGCGATCTCGACGACCTGCTGCTGGCCGATGCGCAAGTTCTGCACCAGGGTGCGCGGGTTGATCGGCTGTTCCAGGCGCACCAGAAGCTCGCGGGTGCGCGCTTCCTGTTCGCCATGCTTGATGACTGCCCCCTGAAACGTCTCCTCGTGCGCCATGAAGATGTTTTCGGCCACGTTCAGATTCGGGAACAGGTTCAACTCCTGGTAGATGATGCCGATACCGTGCTGTTCGGCTTCGCGGGGGGACTTCGGGGCGATCTCCTCGCCCTCGAGGAGCAGCCGGCCCTCGGTCGGCTGTTCCACCCCGGCAATGATCTTCATCAGGGTGGACTTTCCGGCCCCATTCTCGCCCACCAGCACGTTAACCTTGCCCCGGTAGACGTTGAAATCGACGCTGTCCAGCGCCACCGTGCCGGGATAGATTTTGGTGACCTGGCGTGCCCGCAGGATGATGTCGTCCTGATTGGCGGCGGTTGTGGCATCCGATTCGGTCATCAGTCGTCTACCTCAATTTCAAGCACTACCGGCACCACGATAACGTTGTCGATATCGTCCAGCGGAAACGCCCCGATAAAGGATACCGCCGCGCCTTCAAACTGCGCCGGGTCGATATCGCTGATCGCGTCGGGATTTTCCGCGCCCAGAACGTCCGCGATCATCAGTATGATCCGTTCGCCCATCGCGTTCGCCACGCCTGCGAACTCCTGCTGGTTGACGAAGTCACCGTATTGGATGAAGCCCACCGCGTCACGCACACTGGCACGCTGGCTGATCTTGATCAGCGGGCCGATCGTCAGGCTCAGGTCGGGCGTGCCGTCCGGCGGGTTGAGGTCCACCGCCGCCAACCCCGCGCGGGACGACGTGTCGAACGAGACAATTTTGCCCTCGCCGCGCACCATGAAGCTGTAAGCCCCGGTGCCGGAACGATGCCCGTACTGCTCGATCGCCGCTTCACGGTCCGAGCGGAGCGCTTCCAGCAGCATCGTGATGTCCTGCGCATCTTCACGGTACGTGGGCAACACGCGCGACTCCCAGACGTCAGCGACGTAATCTTCCGGCGTGAAGCCGATTTTGGCTTCTTCGTCCTCTTCGAGCGTGCGCACAGTCGCCAGCACGCAGCCGGACAACACCAGCACTGACAACACGCCAAGCAGTAGCAGGATCCGCAGCAATGCACTTGCTCGAGAACTCATAAATGCGCTCCTAAAGCAAACGTTCATTAGAGATCAAAATTATCCCCGGAAAACCGTATATCACGCAACTGCACCGGTGCATGCCGCGCGACGGAATCACGAGTATGACGATGCATGTTGCGGGTGGTGGGTAAACGGTTGCACGCCATCATGGAACGTTTAGCGTTCTTGACTAGAATAATTATTCATGGAATAATTTATATTCAATACTAGCTTATACTATCTTGGCGATGGCGTCAAGCGTTTCGGCATTTGCCAGTTGCTCAGTGCGAGATTGCTCGCTGCGAAAGAGATGACACATGGCCCGCATTCAAGAATTACGGTTGATGGCACGCGTTGCCCATTTATATTACAAGCAAGGTTTGAACCAATCCACAATTGCCCGCCGCTTAGACCTCTCGCAGGCGACCATCTCCCGCTTGCTGAAACGCGCCACAGGCCAGGGCATCGTGCGGATCACGGTCAGCATGCCGTCGGGAGTATATCCCGAACTCGAAGACGCGTTGATCAAACAATACGACCTGCGCGAAGCGATCGTCGTGGATTGCGAAGACCCTGACGACGAGGAAGCGATCCAGCAGAGCATCGGTACTGCCGCCGCGTTTTACCTTGAGAGCACGCTCAAAAAAGGGGACGTGATCGGCATTTCATCCTGGAGCGCGACGCTGCTGGCGATGGTTGACGCCATGCAGCCGCTCGCACGCCCGATTGACGCGCGCGTGGTGCAGATTCTGGGCGGCGTTGGCAATCCTGAGGCGGAAGTGCATGCCACGCGCCTGACCGACCGGCTCGCGGGGCTGGTTCACGGCAGCAGCACATTTCTGACCGCGCCTGGCGTGGTTGGTTCCGACGATGCGCGGCGTATCCTGCTCGCGGACCCGTATGTCGCCGAGACGATCGCGCTGTTCGATTCCGTGACCCTGGCGCTGGTAGGGATCGGTTCGGTGCGCCCGTCGCGGCTGCTGGCGCGCAGTGGGAACGTGTTTTCGATCGAAGAGCTGGAAGCCGTGCACCGGCAAGGCGCTGTTGGCGATATCTGCCTGCGGTTTTTTGACGCTGCGGGCAACCCCGTGAAGACCGCGCTGGACAGCCGCGTGATCGGTATTTCGCTGCAGCAGCTTCAACAGGTCAAGCGCACGGTCGGCGTGGCAGGCGGCACGCGCAAGTTCGCCGCTATCAAAGGCGCGTTGCGTGGACGTTGGGTGAATGTGTTGATCACCGACCGGTTTATGGCCGAACGGTTGACGGGCACGGCTTCCGCGTGAGCGTGGCTGCACGCTCGCGCCCGGCGCGGATAGGCCATAGCAGTCGCCGGGTTAAGGGCAAGGGTGCATCAAGGGACACCGGCACCGGTCTTCCCACAGTGTGACGTTTATTCGTTCTGGCTTGCGTGTTCGAGACTACCCCACCCGCCCGTTCGCGCAGCGCCCGGCTCGCTTCACAACGCCGTACCTGTTACGTGGTGGCGATCCGGAAACCGGTGGTCGCGTAATACGACTGCGGGGCCAGGTGGTAGTGGAACGATATCCTGGAACGTTGCCCAGGGCTGATGAACGACCCACCGCGCACGACGCGATCGCCTTCGCGGGCCGGATCGATATCGAAATCATCCTTGTGACTCAGGTTCAGGCACCATTCCCACACGTTGCCGGCCATATCGTACACGCCGAAGGGGCTGACCCCTTTTTCATAGGCGTTGACCAGCGTGGTCATCTTCAGATCGCTTTCCGCCGTGTTGCAGTAGGCTTTGTTGAACGTGTTCCCCCAGGGGAACTCGTATTCCTCGTCGCCCTGAAACGCACGCTGCCACTGCGCAATGTCCGGCAGGGTCACCGTGATACCCAGTTTGTCGCTGAGCCAGTTACAGAACGCCATCGCCTCGTACCAGCACACGCGCTCGCGCGGGCGCTCGTCCCCCTCAAAGCTTGACGGTTGCGGGGCGGTGTGCGCTTGCCGCCATGCCAGCGCGTGCGGCGAAAAGCTCCACCAGTCTTGGTTGCTATAGCCGTCGGGGTCTGCGATGAACGCTGCGAACTGCGCGTTGGTCACCGGGTATTGGCTGATGTGGAAGTCGTCGACGGTGAACTTGACGGTGATCAACTGCTTGTTCTGGCCGACATACTGTAGATTCACCGTCCCCCCCGGAATGGAACACCAACTGAGCAGCGGCATCCCGCCGGTGGGCAGGACGCCGTTACGGTGCGTCAGCCGCGCCGCGAGGTTCTCCGGATCGTAGTCCGGGTAATACTCGCGGTAGACCTTGAACGCATCATAGCCGAGCTGCGACATTTGCTTGCTGTTGACCAGCGTCACGATCTGGCGGTATTCGCGATCGGCCTCGCGCAGATACATCTGGCGTTCCAGGGCGTTTTCTGCTTCCTGCAAAATGGCGTCAATATTAATGAAACGGGAATGATAGCCGTTTTCTTTGGCCTGCTTGAGTATGAACACAGCCTGATCGTACTGCCCGGCCTCAAGCGCGTTGACGGCATTGGTCACCATTTGCGACGAGTCCACGCGGGGCGATTGCACCGCTTCGGGCGCGCCAAAATGGACCGGCAACTGCTGCTGCGGTTCGGTTTCCGCTTTGTGGATCGCATTGAGCAGCGTCTTGACCGCGTTGGCCGTCAGCCCTTTGCTCAGGTCGGCGTACTGGATGCCCCTGAGTTCTTCGGGGATGACCGTGTCCGGGTGCACCAACACCGGGAAGATATGGCGTCCCAGGCTCTGGGCGAGTTCAAATTCACGCCGGCAGTATTCAGATGCGACGGATTCCGGCGACAGCAGGTACACGAATCCTTCGCACCAGTCCAGGCGGCGCAGAATTTCCTTCCACCAATCTTGGCCGGCGTAGAGGCGTTGATCGTACCACGTCTCATGGATTTCGAGCGTGTCGACGATCTGGATACAATAGGGCTTATCTACACGTGCATAGCTCACAAATAATCGCATTTTAATTCACCTTCTTGACGAGTCTGCATCCGTTTGCTGCCGCTGCTGCCACCTGGAGACGGCTTCAGTAGCGCGCGAGGTTCCGATGCGTTCCAGAATGGACGCGGCGATATCACAGATGCGCTCTTGCTCCCAATGCGGTTTTTCAGTATCGCCCAGCCGCTGAATCAGACCGTTAACGGCGCTGGTGTCGGCGACAGTACGCAAGCCATCAACCGCCATCCACCGCACGTATTTATCCGAATCGTTAAGCGCCTTGACCAACGGGCCCACGGTCGATTTGTGGTGAATCTGTCCCAATGCCTGTACTGCCGCCACCCGCAGGATCTCGTCCCCGTCATCCAGCAAGGCCGCGATCGACGACACGAAGCGCGCGTCGCCATAACGCCCCAGCGCTTCGAGCGCCGCCTCGCGCACGAGGCTGTTCTCGTCATGCAGTCGCGTTTCGATGGCCTCAAGCGCTTCGGGGGCTTTTAACTCCTGCAAAGCACGGATGGCCGCCACCCGCACCATCCAGTTCTCGTCCTCAAGCAGCGCGATCAAATGCGGCACCGACGATTCATGGCCGATCCACGCCAGCGGTTCCACCACTGCCCAACGGAGCACCCAGTTCTCGGCGTCCAGCAGCGGCGTAAGCTTGTCCACGATGTGCAACGCATCATCGCCATGCAGGGTTCTGGCATAGTCGCGCAGGGCTTTTGCAGCCTCTTCGCGCTCGCCCCACTCTGAATGCCGCAAACGCTCAAGCAACCCGTCCACGATCTCGCTGTGGATCTCACCCGGTGCCAGGTCAGCGGATGTCTCGGGATCGGTGTTCGCGGTGACCGCCTGCTTGATGCGTTCTTTGGCGATCTCAGCCGAGCTTCGCTTGCCGTTGGATGACGTAGGTCTCAGTAATGACCGGCTGGCCGGGCTGCGGTAATGTTGTAACACCTCCTGCGCGGCTGCCTGCAACTGGGCATCCTGCAGGCATTCCTGCAGGCGTTCGATCGTTTCGGGCGACTCGCGCCCTTTGAGCGCCGCGATCGCTTCGAGCCGCACGTCCAGGGCGGTGTCATAGGTCGCCTTGAGCAACGCCTCGGTCACGTTATCCGCCGGGCTTTCGGCCAGCAAACGCACCGCCTGTTGGCGCAGGAACGGGTTGGAGTGATCGAGCGCATCGATCAGCGCATCGATCGCGCTTTCGCGGACCCAGCTCAGCGTGTCGAACGCGGTCTGGCGCACGTCGGCATCGTTGTGCCCCAGCATCGCGATCAACGCCGGGAACGAGTCCGGATCGTGCAGGTAGCCCAACGCCTGGATCGCATACGTCACGATCGCGGGGTCGTCATCCCCCAGCGCCTGCACCAGCCCCGGCACGCACGCCTTGTCGGACAGCTCGTCAAGCGCCCACACCACGTTCTGGCGCAAGCTGGCGTCCGGGTGTTCCAGGTGCTGGATGAGCGTCGGCAGCGCGCGCGTCCCGATCTGGCGGATGGCGAGCGCCGCGTCCTCGCGCTCTTCCTCGTCCAGATTCAACATTTCGACGATGCCGCCCATGTAGTCAACAGGCAACATTTGCAGGATGCCGTGCGCGGTCTGGCGGATCGACCATGTTTCTTCCCGCATCATGCTTACCAGCGCTTCCGGCAGCCGGTTGACGTGCGTCAGCATCGGCAGATCGAGCGACTGGCCGATCCGCAGCCAGTAACTCAGCACGCGTTTCACGGTTAGCACGCTGACGTCCGTCACCAGGCAGTTGATCGCCAGTTCGGGATACTCGTGGTAGATGCTAATTACCAGGTCGTCCGGGGTGGACGAGATGCCGGCCAGGCAGAGGAAGATCAGGTAGAAGTCGTTGCGGCTTTGCATGCTCTGCCACGCGACCGCGGCCTGATTCATCCACACTGCGGCAAAATAGCTCCGGAATAGCTGATAGGTGAAGCGAACCCCGGTCCCGTTGATAAATAAAAGACCGGCACGCACGCCGGTAGTCAGCGCGGCTTCGCCCCCCAGCAGCCGCAGCGCATGTTCATAAGGCACGGTCGCCTTATCTTCAACGGCCAACCGCGCTAGCGCATACTCCAGGTCCGAAGACGATACAGCCGATTCACCTCCTTGTTGTAGTTCGCGCTGGATGAGCGTTTCAACCAGGCGGCGCAACGCGGCCCCCACGTTTTCAAGCGGCGTGTGCTGGTTGATGTTCGCCAACACGTTTAGAAACCGGGGGTTGCACAAGACGGGCTGCAAGTATTTGCCCGGGTATTCGTCCAGAATGCGCGCCGCGCGCTGGGCGGAAAACAGCGACGTAAGAAACACGCGTACCTGTCGCAGCGCCAGGTCGTAGGCGGTGACGGTCGGTATGCCGTGTAGCTGAGGCTGCTTTTCAAACCAGTCACTGCGGCAAGAGATGATGATGCGGTACGACTGGTCCATCCAGTCACGGATCTGGGCGATCTTGTCCGCGCAATCCGGGCCGAGGTCATCTAGCCCGTCGACCAGCACGACGGCGTGCGAAAAATCCACGTCGAAGGGAATCGCTCGCGTGACAAACTCGGCGAACGTCACGCCGTCGTCCCAATCCGCCGCGTGCACCAGGATCGGCAGCAGCCCCACATCCAGCAGTAACTGGCGCTGGTGGGCGAACTTGAGGCACAGGTATTCCAGCAAACTGGTCTTGCCGGTCCCCGGCGCACCGAGCAGGACGAGCCGCCCCGTAGCCGAGAAGTTGCGCAGGATGCGGTTGGTCAGCGACGTGCGGCGGTCGGCCAGCGTGTCGCGGCGCACGAGCATGCCGGTTTGTTTGCGCGGCATGTTGTCCGTTTCGAGATTCCACTCGAACGTCGAAAACGGCTCCGGGCGCATGTCCGGCTCAACCTGCGCGTGAAGGCTGTTGCGCTCCTTGAGCGTCGCGATCAGGCTGGTCAGGTAACGCGATTCCGGGTCGGGCACGCTGGTGTTCTGCGAGCCGAACTTTTCCTTGAGATAAGCAACGAGCCGCTCAAGCTGGCGCTGGTAAATCGTGTCGCTCTGCCATTGGGTGAAGTCGATGAACTGGCGCCGCTCAATCTCGATGGGCCAGTCAGGTTTGGGGATCGGGGTTAGCAGGATGGGGATGATCGGGTGCCCCAGGCGGTCGGCGCGCGCGAGTTCGCGCTGGCAGTATTGTGAGTGCACCGAGGATTCGCTTAACACCGCCAGCACCGCGACGCTGTTGTCAATGCCCTCTTGCAGCGACTTCCGCCAATCCGCGCCCAGCTCAATGTCCAGGCGATCCATCCACAAGTTGATACCTGCGTTTTTCAGATCGACGGCAAGTTTGAGCGCAAAATGTCTTTCCTGGTTGGAATAACTCAATAAAATGTGGTTGCGATCAGACATGATAAGTCAACTCGTGACATGGAAATGACGCCCGAATCCATAACAACAGCCTCTCCATGCAAAGTAGCCCCCACCACTTTGCCGACTGTTAAAAAGTTTGCTTACCCCAATTTGCCTGATCCTGACATACATTCTAACCGAAATCAAATGACATTTCAACTTTTTTGTGAACATATTAATATAACGATTTAGTTGGCGATTAATCAAGAAAACCTAGTCCCGCGATGTGGCTGTGCTAGGCGTTCGGTCGGGGAAGCGTTGAGGTGTGTGTCCCGGCACGCTGCCGGTTTAGCGCTATCATGAGCCACCGGCAGCGGCTGAATCACAAACCGGTTGCCGGTCCGGACAACGGGTTTTGCAGCGCTGGTTGCCGGGTGGTAACAGCGATTGGCGCTAAGCGAACTAACGGCGAACAACTATCTCCAACCCGCAAGCCTGCCTGCGAGTTGCTCCCCCATTTTAGTGCTATCGCTTTTTTGCTTATCGTGTGCAGGCTGGTGCCGGTTGCGTCCGTGCGTGGTCTGCTCTCGTTGTGGCAGCAGGCAAACGCCTGGCGCGTCCTTTTCTGACCCTGTGGCACCGGTGTTAGTTCATGCCCCTCTACATACCAACCATACTGCAATACCTTCGCCAAAAAATGAGGGTATGTAGGGCTTTTGAGGTAGAGTTATTG
>CAYRNY010000010.1:0-185604 GCA_964425755.1 uncultured Anaerolineaceae bacterium | reverse complement strand
GACCTGGAAACGATCTATGAAACCTTGGCTGCCTAAAAGTGCATAACTTCAGTCATTATTGAGATACCGAACTCCATCATCATAGTTGAAAGTCACGCGGATGGTTGTTAGGTCACCTATCTTAAAGCTTGTGGTGATTCTTCGAGGAGGACTTGCTACGACGTTTTCGTTTTCATAAGCAGTGGTAATCGCGCCTGTTATAGCCCCAACGTAGCCAATTCGATAATCGCGGGCCTCTTGTTCGCTAGAAGTGATTATATCCGGGACCTCGATATGCAACACAGAATCAATCATCTCGATTGAGTCAATTTCGTAGTTTTCACTCAGCAAGGCCAGTCTGATCAACTGGAATGTCAAATCTTGGTCAAATTTGAATGGTGTTTCAGATGGACGAGGTGTACTGGTCTTGGTTGGTATTGTTGGCGTGAACGATGGAGTGAGCGTTGGCGCGACAGCAACACTCGCGTTGGATGGCAAAGCTACTAGCTCACCAAAAATGTAGGCTGTTTGACCATTAGGATACTCGATCCAATACCATTCCCCGTACGTTCCGAGCACGACAAACTCGTCTTCTTGAGACACCACACGGACAATATCACAGCTTACATCCGGACAAATTCGTGAATTAACATTTCCCCCAAGTACTGAGCCAAACACTGGCGTAATGGTAGGCGTATCAGTCTTTGTTGACGTAGGCGTAATGGATGAAGTCGGAGTTGCTGTTGGTGTCCAGGTAACTGCCGTAGCCGATTCGAAAAGTGCTACTTCAGTGTTCTTCGAGAGTTGTGTGGCAGTGCTCTGCGCTATCGACGCATTCGTAGTTTGAGTACGTTGTTGATTTCTATCACCATCCGTTTCTTCGTCAGGCGATGGTACAAGTATCCCTAAGATTACAAGCGCGACAACTGAGCCCACAACAATACGAACCCACTTGTTATCCCAGCCAAACCGCCACGAGGCTGAATGCTCAATACCGTCTTGTGCTTGCCCAATAAGTCGAATGAGTTCCGCATGATCAGGGTTCTCAGATACCATTGGGCCAAGCATGTCAAGGGCGTCTTGGTATTTTTTCTTGTTGATAAGTTGTTTGGCGATCTTGATTTGTCGGGCTAATAAGCCTGCTTTAGCCTCTCGGATCACGCTGTCTATTTCATCTTGTGTCACGTCTGAATCAGGGGAAAGATTATTTAGTACGGCTAGCGCTTCGTTCCATTTCTGCTTTCGAACAAGTTTTTTCACTTGTTTAAGTGCACGCTTGGATTTGCTGCCAAACATTAAGTCCTCTCCCAAGCATCCATCGTGTTAGCAAAATTCATATCTGTGTAAAATCATATTAACATTTCCACGTAAATCAATCAACTATCAGGTATTAGAGGGGGCATTCATAAAATGCCCATCCCCAATGCTTTCCTCATTGGAGAGGAACATATCGGGGATGGGCAATGTATTTGTGGCGTAACTGGAACAAACCGATTACATTAGCTACTGCGTCTCTGCCAGGCGGTAGCCGATGCCGCGCACGTTGACGATGATGTTCGGATTTTGCCCCGACGACTTGAGCTTGCGTCGCAGGTTGCTGACGTGCGGGCGGATCACCTCGCGCGCTTCGTGTTCTTCGAGCGTGTAGCCGCGCACCTCGCGCACCAGCTCCGCGCACGGCACCACGCGCCCGCGATGCGCCGCCAGGTACAGCAGCAGGTCGAACTCCGTCGGCGTGAGGTCGATCGGGTGGTCGCCTACCGAAATCTGATAACGCCCCGGGTAGATCGTCAGCGGCCCGATCGTCATCGTCGTGACCGGCGTCACCACCGGCGTGCCTTGCGGCTGCGGCTCGGTCTTGGCCTCTTCCGCCTCGGCGTCCGCCGCCTCGCCCGCCAGCGCTTCGACATTCTCGCGGATCGAGCGCAGGAGCTTACGCCGGTTGCGCAAGTTCCGCGCGCGTTCGAGCCCGCGCGCCACGCTGTCGCGGATATCCTGGCTGCTGCTGGGCTTCACCAGGTAATCGTGCGCGCCCAGCCGCAGACTTTCGATCGCGGTCTCGAGGCTCGCGTAACCGGTCAGCAGGATCACGACCACGTCCGGCGCGCGCTCTTTGATCTTCGCCAACAACTCGACACCGGTCAGGCCCGGCATCCGGATATCGGTCAGGACGACATCATAATCCTGGTGGTCCATCATATCCAGCGCATCTTCACCGGAAGCAGCCGTGTGTACCTGATAGCCAACGCGCTGCAGCGTCTTGCTGATCGAGTAACGGATCGCGTCCTCATCGTCCACAAGCAAAATATAGGCGTCTTCGTTACCAGACATGGGAATTGTGCCTCATCATCTCTACCGCGCTGTAAGTTCATACTATCTTAACTATAATTGAAGGTTTGCAAATGCGCAAGTTTCTTTTAATGCTGATGATAGCCCTTTCACAAACACCTTGATTATTCTACCTCAATGCGCTGTTTTCGCCCGCCGCCACCGCACGAGAATCCCTGGCCCGGCCTGCCGCCGATCGTCCGGCAGGGCGAACGGCTCGCCCACGCGCCCGCGCAGCCCGGCCCCGGACGGCGCGACGAACCACGCCGGGACGCCACCAGCACACAACAGCGGCACGCGCGACCGCCACGCCTGCGGCACGTCCATCCCGCCAAACGTGGTGACCAGCTTCTGCCGCCGCCCGCCCATCCCGCGCGGCTGGAAGCGATCCCCGGGCTGGTAGGAGCGCAGTCGCAGCGCCGTTCGCGGCGGGATCGCGAGCGCCGCCGCCAGCGGGTCGGCGTGCAGCGCGGCGAGATCGTCATCCGGCAGCAACCCGCGTGACTCGAACACCCACGCTCCAAAGCGCCGCGTGACGTGCTCCCCGGCACGGAAATTGAACACCTCGCCCGGTTGGAGCGCGGGCGCGTCGATATGCGCGGCCAGGCCCGCCGCCAGCGCCGCCGCCCCCACCGCCAGCGCGATCACCGCCTCACCCACGCCCAGCATCACACCGTCGGGCAGCACGGCCTGCGCGCCGACCGCGCCCGCGTCCGCCACACGGCACGCGGCATCCACGTGCACGAATGCCAGGTCGCGCAGCGCGGGCCGCAACTGTCGCACCGCCGCCCGGATCACATAACGCCGGTCCGCCAGGTGCAGCTCGCGCCACGTTGCGCGATCGAACACAACGACGTCAGGGCGCTGCTCGCGCAGCACGCGCGTGAAGGCGGCCTCACCCGCCACACGCAGCCGGTCCGCATCGACGCGCAGCACATCCGCCATGCGCGCCAGCGTCGCGCGCAGGTTGGGATTGAGCGCCTCTAGCTTTGGGATGATCGCGTGGCGTAGCCGGTTGCGCCGGTAAGCCGGGTCGCGGTTGGTCACGTCGTCGCGGGGTTGCAGGCCATGCGCGGCAGCATACGCCTCGATCGCTGCGCGCGGCAGGTCCAGCAGCGGACGGACCAGGTACAGCGGGGCAGCGGATTCCAGGGGAGCGCTTTCGCCCGGCGACGGATCGAGCGTCACGTGTTCCGCTTCTGCCGACCCGGCAGCGACAGGCAGCACGGCCAGCGGCAGCATCCCGCGCAGCCCGTCGATGCCGCTGCCGCGCAGTACGTGCAGCAACACGGTCTCGGCCTGGTCGTCGCGGTGATGGCCGACCGCGATCCGGTCCGCGCCGGCTGCGCGCGCCACCCGCGCCAGGAACGCGTAGCGCACCTGCCGCGCCGCTTCCTCGGTGCCCAGCCCGCGATCCCGCGCAAACTGCGCCACATCCGCACGCCCGACCGTCACCGGGACGCCCCAGGCGGCAGCCGTCGCACGCACGAAGGCCGCGTCCGCCGCGCTCGCCACGCCGCGCAGGCCGTGATCGAGCGTCGCAACGTGTAACATAAGTTTGTGCGCTTCACGCAGCGCGACCAGCACATGCAGCAACACCAGCGAATCCGCGCCGCCGGACACGGCGACAAGCACCCGCGCGCCTTCCGGCAGCAGGTCATGCCGCGCGCAATACGCCGCTACCTGAGCCACCAGATCGCGCATCATGCCATCACCGCTGGATGCGCATCAGCCGCCGGAAGTAACCTTGCGAGATCCCGCGCAATTCTTCGAGCATGATGAAGGCTTTTGGATCAACCTCTTGCACGACCCTGATCACCTGGTTTACCTCGCGGTGCACCACCACGATATCGACCGAGCCAACCTGTCCCCCTGCGCCCTCGCCCCAGCTTTCCGTTGCGCCAAAACCAGCCTCGCGCACCGCTTCCGCAATCGCGTGTGAACTGTGCTGCGAGATCACGCGCACGGCGACGTAGCGCAAGATCAACCGGCTTTCGAGCGCCATCCCCAGGTAACCGCCAACCGCGAACCCGAGGCTGTACGCCGCCAGATTCCACGCATTGTTTAGGTTCTGTACCACGCTACCCAACGTGACCGCGAAGATCAAGGACTCGACTGCGGCCAGCACCGCCGACAGATTCCGCCGTCCGCGCACGATCAAGACAAGCCGGACTGTGGTGATCATGTTGCCCAACACGCGCAGTCCAAAAATTCCACCAGCAACCGCCAGCGTTTCCCAATCCATAACACCTCCTCGCAGTAGACATCCGCGGCCTAACGCATGACAACGTAACGGGGCCTTCACCCGTCCCCACACGTGCATCATGTGTGCCGTATCGTGTGCCACCCCGCTGCCCGCCCGCCTAGACAATTCGTCAAAGCCACGTAGTGACATTATAGTGTCGACCGGAGTGTTGAGCATACCACATGCGGCACGCGGCGGGTAGTCGTCATGCAGCGGCAGAGCTATCACCCGCGTGCCGCCAATTCGACGCGGCACGGGCTGTGATCGTAGCCCGCACGCCCTTGACGCTGCTTGCGGCGCTGGCGCGATATCACTAGGATGAAACAGCACGCGACACACATCACACACAAGGATTTCGCCATGCTGCACATCTGCGACAGGCAGCACACGCCGACGCTGCCCGCCGGTGAGGACACAGCCCTATGACCGCCAACCGCCGTTTGTGCGTGCTGCGGGCCGCGCTGCTGATCCTGCTGGCGCTCGCGACACTGGTATCGTCGCTGGCACTGGTCCCAACGCGCATCTACCAGGGCGCGGACTCCGCCGCATACGCTTACGTCGCGCAGGTGATGCTGGATGGCGGCCTGCCGTACCGCGACGCCCGCGACAACAAACCGCCGCTGACGTTCCTGCTGAACGCGGTGGCGCTGGCGCTGCTGGGGGTGGATTTCTGGGCGCTGTGGTGGCTGCGCGCCGTGACGGTGGCCGTGACCGGCGTGCTGTTCGCCGGGCTGCTGCGCGACCTGCGCCTGTCGCGCGTGCTGGCGTGGCTCGGCGCGTTCTGCATGGCGCTGCTACTGGCGCGCCCCGTCTGGGCGGATACCAACGCCCCGGAACTCTACGCGCTGCCGTTCCAGATTCTGTGTCTGCGCGCCGGGTTCCGCGCGCTGGATTCGCGTCGCGCGGCGGGCAGGCGGGCCGCTTACGCGTTCCTGGCCGGGACGATGGGCGGCATGGCGCTGCTCGGCAAGCAGACCAGCGGCGGCGTGCTGGTCGCGTTTGTGGCCGCGCTGCTGGTCGCGCGTGCGGCAGGCTGGCGTCGCATGCACTGGCGCGCGATCCCGCTCGTGGTGCTGGGATCGCTGCTGCCGCTGCTGGCCGCCGCGCTGTGGCTGGCGGCATACGGCGCGCTCGACGACGCCTTCGACGCGGCGATCCGCTACAACTGGCATTACGCGGTCGAGCCGGTCACGCCGGGCCGGATCGTCACCTCTGCGCTGACGGAAAACGACGCCTTCGCGCCGATCGTGCTGCCGCTGGCCGCGTTCGCCGTGCTGGGGGCGCTCAGCATCTGGAAGCAGCCGGGCGGCGCGACAACGGCTACCGCGACCGACCGGACATTCCGGCTGTGGATCGCGCTCACGATGGCGCTGGATATGCTGCTGGTCAACCTCGCGGCGACGGGCTTCGGTCATTATTTCCTGACGCCGCTACCCGCGTTCCTGGCGCTGGTCATGCTGGGCATCGCCGGATTGTTGCACGCCCCCGGACGGCGCGCGCTGCACGTCGCCGGCTGGATCAGCGTGGCTTATGTCGCTTTGCTGGTGGTGCTGCTGCCCAACGTGTTGTATGTGGCGCTGGTGCTGGCGGCATCCGGCGGAGACCTGCACACACAGGCGATCGCGCGCGCGCTGCCGGACTACGTCACGCGCCACACCGCGCCCGGCGACACGGTGCTGGTCTGGGGCTACGACCCCGCGGTGAACCTGCTCAGCGGGCGGCGCAGCCCGTCAGCGTACTTTTACGCCCACCCCTTGACGCTGCCCGGCTACTCCGGCCCGGCACGCATCGCGGCGTTCGTGGACGACCTGCGCGCCGCCCAGCCCGCGTTGATCATCGATGAAACCCTGCGCGACGAGATCAAAGTGCCGCCGCTCGATCCGGCCCGCCTCGACCTGTTTTACCGCAACGGCGGGCGGCGCGACCTGCCGGACATCACGCCGGTGCGCGACTTCGTGGCCGAACACTGCACGGTCGAACGGCGCATCCTGATGTGGGGCGGCCCGGTGACGGTGTATCGCTGCGTGTACGAGTGAGCGCGCCCGCTGCCCCCACAAAAAACGCCCCCGGCAGCGGGGGCGTCGGCAGCAACACACGCACAAGCGAGCGCTTAACGGGCCTCATCGTCATCATAATCATCGCCCGCATCCGCGCTATAATCAGCCGCATCACCCGGCAGCGCGTCGACGCGGTCGGTATCTTCTTCCTGCACCGCGCGGCGGTCAAACGCCTGTCGCGCCCGCGTGATCGGGTTCGGCAATGTGGCCGCGTCCGGATCGACCGGCGGCTCGCCGACCCAGGGTAGGTCTTCCTCGTGGTTGTCTTCGGTATCCCTCACCGGCTCCGCCGAGTCCGGCAGCACCGTGTCGACCGCACGCGGATCGACCGTATCGGGGTCCGGTGGTGCGGCGGGCATCTCGCGCAGCCCTGGCGCGTCATCTTCCGGCGGCTCAAACGGCAGCGCCAGCTTGAACGTGCTGCCCTCGCCCACCACGCTCGCCACGCCCAGGTAACCGCCGTGCGCCTCGGCCACCGCCTGCGCCACAAACAACCCCTGCCCGATGCCGCGCGGATCGATCAGCTTGCCGTCCCGCGTATAAGCTTCGCCGCGATAGAAGCGCTCGAAGATATGCGGCAGGTCGCGCGGGGAGATCCCGACGCCGGTGTCGCTGACCTCGATCAGCACGTGATCTTCGCGCACGCGCCCGACCGTCACCACAATGCTGCCGCCCGGCTCGGTGTATTTGATCGCGTTGTCCAGCAGGTGGTTCAAGGCCCAATGCAGGCGCCGTTCGTCGCCGGTCACCGTCAGGCGCTCGCGGTTGGTCACCTGCACGGCCAGCGACAGCTCGCGCTTGCCGAGGCGCGCCTGGTGCCCCCGCACAGCGGTGAACACCAGCCCCGCGAGGTCTACCGGGTTGCGCCGCACCGCGAAGCTGCCCGCGCCGATCTCGGACACGTCCAGCAGCTCGACGATCATCCGGTCCAGCACGGCCACGTTGCGGCTGATCGCTTCCAGGAAGCGCCGGTTTGGCGGCTGGTCATCCGGCATGGCGAGCAACACGTCGCTCATGCCCTTGATCGCGGCCAGCGGAGTCCGTAACTCGTGGCTCATCTGCGTGATGAACTGGTCCTTCAAGCGGTCCGCCAGCGCATCGCGCGTGACATCGCGCAGCATCAACACCGTGCCAAGCCGCTCACCCTCTTGCGAGGCGACGATCGCCATCTGCGCGCCGATGATGCGGTCGTTGACCTCGACCCGCGTGGCCTTGCCCAGCGTGATCTCGCCATCGAGCGCCGTCAGGTAACGTGCCTGGGCGAACATCTTACCCAGGTCGCTGGTCCAGAAGTGGCGCGTGGAGCCGATGAGTTCGCGCGCGGCCTGGTTCATCAACACGATGCGCCCCTCGTTGTTCTGCATGACCACGCCTTCGGCGATCACGGCCAGCACGCCGGTCAATTGCGCGATCCGCGTCGCCTGGCTATCCGCAACCTCGCGCAGATCGGTGACCTCGCGCGATAACCCGCGCAGCAGCGCTTCGTTTTCGCGCTTGCGGCGCAGCCCGACGAACAGGCGCTCAAACAGGCTGGTGGCCCGTTCGCCCAAGGTATCAACCGAATGGACCATGTTTGACAGGTCATCTGACGCGGAATAATGTGGCGTAGTCATCAGCCGGTCCCTCGACTCCTGGCCCCTGCGACCGCGACGGCAGCCGGGGCGCTACTCATTGGTAAGTGCAAAAAGTCGGTTAATTCTTCTGCCGGGCTTCGCAAAGGCGATCCAGGAGTGCCTTCAACTCGAACATCTCCGGCAGGGGCTTGTTGATGATGTGATCGATAGTCTTGTTCTCGACCAGTTCCTGAATCTTGGCGTCGTTGGTCGGGAAGGCCGTCATCAAGACGATCGGGATCTCCTTCAACGCCTCGATTGTGCGCATGCGGCGGGCGATATCCGTGCCGTAATGTCCTGGCATGCGAATATCCATCAGCGCCAGCCCCGGCAGGTCGCCGGCGTAGGTCCCCGCCTCGATCTGGTCGAGCCACTCGAACGCCTCGTAACCATTCTTGAACGCGATCGGCTTGTGGCCCCAGGTGTCAAAGAGCACCGTCACAATCGTGCGAATATCGCTTTCATCTTCAACGACGAGCCACGGTTTCACGCATTACCCTCCATCGTACTTGTCGCCTGGACTTCACAGTCTACCACGATACTACCACGAATCGCCGCCGAACGCCTGTGGAACGCGCAGCCGGGTACACGCGGCGGCGCGTCCCTGCAACGGTGCGATCCTGCCCACGCACGAAAGCAGGCACACGCCCGCTAAACGCAGGGATGCTTTTTGTGCCCCGGCGTGCTATAGTCCAGACAAACCGTCCACGCGACGCGGCGTTGGCAACCGGTTTGAGCGAGATTTGCGATTTCGCCGCTGCCCGCCTATAGTGTTAGGCGTTACGCGTTGGGGGTTTTTGTTGTTTTACGGCGCGGCCAGGTGTCCCACGGCGAGTGCATGCCACAAACGGACCGCGCGCCGGGCACCATACGGATCGGGCCGCAGCGGGCAGCACGCGCACTGTGCCACGCGCAGGCCCCAATTGTATGGACGGGCACACGCATGTACAATCGGGGAAGCTCCGCCAGTACGAATCAGTCAAAGGGAGCAAGGACATTGTCTACCTGGATGGTGGTTGAGGACGAGCCGGAAATTTACGATGTACTGCTGATGATGTTTGAAATCTGGGGCATCGAAGGCGTGGCTTTCGTCGACGGGCCGGAGGCGTTCTCCTGGATCGATGACGTGGATGCAGGCCATGTCCGGGGCGAGCTTCCTGAACTGGCGATCCTCGACATCCGGCTGCCCGAATCCAGCGGGCCGGAGGTTGCGGCACGGCTGCGCAAAAGCCCGGTGCTGGGCAACATCGCCATCGTGCTGATCACGGCCTACCATCTTTCGCCGGACGAAGAAGTGAAGGCGATGCAGCTCGCCCAGGCCGATTTGCTGCTCTACAAGCCCTTGCCCGATATGCCCGAGCTGCGTGAGAAGTTAGACACGATCATCGCCAAGCGCAACGCGGCACGCCCGGCCAAAAAAACGGTCACCGCGCCCGAGAAAGCACCATCCACCGGCACGAAGCGTGGAAAAACCAGGTCCGGTAATACCGTCTCGCGCCTCAAACCTAAACCCTCCGGGCGGAAGAAAAGCAAACCGGACTCGGCGCCGCGCAGCGCATCAGAATGAGGCACGGGATCGCCTACAGCCCAGCCTCAACACGGCGCGCCGGCGACGCCCGGCGCAGAACCAGGATCGAGCCAAACGGCGCACAAGTGCCAGGCCAGGAGCAAATGAGGGGCCATGCAAAACATCAATCCTTCCCGCAACATCGACCGGCGCGGGCGATATTACCTGTTTGTAGGTTTCACCGCATTCTTCGGCGGGGCGATCGCGATCGCACTGGGCGTGCTGTTTTACTTCGTCCCGCTGTGGGAAACGGCGCTGTTCGATCTGCTTGAGATCGTGCTGTTCCTCAGCGGCGTGATCTTCACCATACTCGGGATCGGCGTGATCGTTCGCGGGTTGACGCTGCAAAAAGACAACCCGCTGGCCTACGCCGTCGGTGAAGGGTTGGGCCAGTTTCTTGATAACCGCTACGTCTACCTGCGCAACGTCAGCAAACGCGGCGTGGGCTACATCGACGCGGTGCTGGTCGGCCCGCCGGGGGCGCTGGTCTTCCGCATTGTTGACTACATCGGCACGTGGCGCAACGAGCGCGATCAATGGCTTGTGCAGACCAAAAACGGCAAGCTGCGCAAAGCGAAAGAAAACCCCACTCACGAATGCGTGCACGACGTCTACTCGCTGCGTAAGTTCCTGGCAAAAAAGGGCCTGTCCCACGTGCCCGTATACGGCATTGTCGTGTTCACCGAACCCAACGTGCGCCTTTCGGCGGAAGACCCCACCGTCCCGATCTGCGAGATTCCGACGCTGTACCCGATCATGCGCCGTGACTATCTCAAAGACGAACGCGTCGCCCCGCCCACGGTCCAGGAAGCCCGTGACGCGATCATCGACGGTTGATCGTGCGCCACAAGGCTGTGCCCTCCATGCCAGCACCTGACCTCATACCCGACGACCTGCCGGAACAGCCGCTCGACGACGACGCCTACGAGATCGCATACGACACGGCGCTGGACGACGCGCACGAACTCACCGGCGACACGCGCGACGCCTACGTCGAGGACGAATCGCGTGCATGGTGGCAGCACACGGCACGCGCGCCGCTGTGGGCGCGCTGGTGGGCGCGGCGGCACTGGCTGCTGTATCTCGCCGCCTTTCTGACGCCGCTGCTCGTGTTCGCGGGGCTGCTGGTGTTGCTGCTGGCGCTGTCAGGTGACGACGCAGGCACCGCGAGCCAGCCCCCCGCTCCCGCTACCGGTACGAACCCCGCGCTGGCGATTCCCCTGCCCACCGCGACCGATCCGCCCGCGCTCTCGCCGGAATGGCCGCCCGGCATCGCGTTTGCCCAACACACCACCCCGGCCCGCATCCGCAACATCTTCACCGCGCCCGGCGAGCATCACGGCTACGCGTTCGAAGGCTTCGCCGGCGAGGTGTGGATCATCGCGGTCGAGCCGTACCAGAACAGCGGCACCGACCCGGTCCTGGTGCTCTACGGGCCGGACGGCACGCGCATCTGCCAGGATGCTAGCTGCGCAGAGGGGCAGCCGCGCTCGCAGATCGCGCTGGTGCTGAACACCAGCGGCACCTATCGCCTCGTCGTCAAGTCCGCCAGCGGCACCCGCACCGGGCTTTACCTGCTGACGCTGGATGACGGGTAAGCGTCACTTCGCCGGAAACCATACGTGATGGTCCACGCGCGTCTCTCCGACGAAATGGTACTCGATGCGGATCCGCCCGTCCGTGCGCACATCGCCCTCAATCCGCATCCGCGTGCTTGAGTTGACGAAATTCGCGTCACCGGAAAGATCGTCGCCGTTGAGATATGCACGTCCCTCCCACGGCCAGGAACCTGTCCGTTCTTCGAGGCGATACTCGTTGCCCGACAGATGCGTGACGATGATCTGGCGTGCCGGGTTGTCGTCCATCCAGTAAATCCCGGCAATGTCCGGCGTGCTGCACCCGATCTCAAACTGCTCACATAACAGCTCCGGCTGAGCCGCATACAAACCGATCCCGGCAACCACGATCATGACGAAGGCCCAAACCGGCCAGGGCGTTCCACTATTTGACCGCGCCATCTGTGCACCTCCAGCCGCGCCCAACGCGACACGACTAAAGCGGACTGTCCCAACCATATACGGGGCGAAACCGGAGGCAAGTTCTGCCAGCCAGGTTTGTAGCGGAGACGGTAGCCGAAGTAAGCAGCGGAGCAGACATAACCCAATGTTACGATCATTGTACGATCGCCCGTTTCGCAAATGCAACCATTTTCCCCGTGCCTGCACGGCACCTTCGCGCGGGCGTGGTGCAAATAGCCGGGCAACGCAAAGACGGCTGCCCGGTGTGGACAGCCGCCTGGTGCGTGGGGGCAAAAACCCGCGCTACTGGTAGCGCAGGATGTCGCTCACGGTTTTGCGCGCCGCCGCCAGCGACGGCCATAGACTCGCCAGCGTCACGACGACCAGCATCCCCGCCAGCCCGATCGCGACCGTCTCCGGCGGGTAGCCGATGCCGAACGCCTCAAACGGCAGGGCTTCGACCAGGCCCCGGCTGATCAGGTAGCTCAGCGGGATGCCGAACGCCCACGCCGACACGCCGACCGTGATCCCTTCGACCAGGAATTGGAAGAAGACCGCCCACGACGTCGCGCCGACAGAGCGCATCACGCCGATCTCCTTCTGGCGCTCGAACACGCTCATCGACAGGCTGGTGAGCAGGCCGATCGCGCCGACGGCGGCGATCAGGGCTGCGGCGAGGTACAGAATGATGTTGAACACCAGCACAAACGCGGTGATCGTCTCGCTGAATTCAACCCAGTTGGTGTATTCCGCCGTGATGCCGTTGGCGAGCAGCGCCTCGTTAAGCTCCTCGATCACCGCGTCCACCGTCTCCGCTGGCGGGTCTTGCGCGTCGAGGATGATGTCGATGTTGTTCGGGTAAACTTCCCCTGCAAAATCGCGCCCTTCCAGCGCGGCCAGGTCCTGCCAGTACATGCCGATCACGTCACGCGGGTGGTCGGGGTTGTCGCGCACCTGCGCGGGTAGCTCGAACACCCCCGCGACGGTATACGCGCCGGTGTTGCCGTTCAGCGAGAGCGTCACCCGGTCGCCCACGCCGTAACCGGCGGATTCGGCCAGCGCCTCGCTGACGATCACCTCGCCCGCGCCGGGCGTGTACAGCGTGCCGGAGACCATGCTCAGCAGGCGGCTGGTCTCGTCGTCCGGCGTGGTGCTCATGCCGAGAATGCCGGTCGCGCCGTCCAGCGATCCCGCGTAACCGTCCACCTGCACGGTGGTGGTCCCCATTGCGTAGCTGTGCGGCGTTGGCGCGCCCGTCACCAACCCGCCCAGCCGCGCGAGGTCTTCCCAGCGCATCCACACGGTATCGAACGGGAAGCTGGCGATCCCGATGATCGTGAACTCCGCGCGCTGGCCGCCCGCCAGCAGCACCACGCGATCCCCCACCTGCTTGCCCATCAACTCCGCGATGCGCGACGCGACCACGATCCCCGCGCGGTCGGGATCGTCTTCCCAGTCCTGGCCCGCCTTCAGCTTGAGGTTAGCGATCTCCGGGTTATCCGTCTCAAACCCGATCGCGAACAGGCCGGGCGGCCCGGCCTGGATCGGTGGCGGGTCATAGCCCTCGATCTTGATCGACAGGTTCGCGCCCGGCTCGATCGCGCGCAGTGTGGGCAGGCCGCGCTCAGCCAGCCGCGCCTGGAGCGCGTCATCGCCGAGGATCGCGGTGATCGTGTCCATGTTCTGCCCCTCGTTGGGCTGGACCGCGATCTGCGAGCCGAAGTTGTTGAACACGTCCTCGATCACGCCGCTGAGCGACGAAAACACCGCGAAGATGCCCATAAACGCGCCCACCGCCACCGTGAGCGTGGTCCCGGTCAGCGCAAGGCGAAACTTCTTCTGGTTGACGTTGTTCACCGCCTGCCGCAGCCCGACCGGCATCGGGACCAGCGCGATCAGGCGCGCCAGCGGCCCGCGCCCGTAGCTGGCATCGATGCCGAGATCGGTCATCGCGTCCAGGATCGTGACGCGCGTCCCGTTGAGCACGGGCACGATCGCCGCCAGCACCGGCACCGCCAGGCCGACGACGACCCCCACCACGATCCCGGTGACCGAGATGCCGAATTCCTCGATGATCGTGTTGCTTTGCGCGGCGAGGCCCTGCGCGGCGAAGTAACCGCCGGGAATGCCCAGCAGCACGCCGGGGATCACCCCGATCAGGCCGTACAACGCCGCGATGCCGGTGTAAATGGCGACGTTGTCTGCCTGCGTTGCGCCGAGCGATTTCATCACCCCGATCTGCCGTCGCTGCTCGATCACGATCGAGTTGACGACGTTGATCACCAGGAAGCCGGACACCACCAGCGCCACCAGCGCCAGCAGCACCAGGACACGGTTCGTCTGGCGCGTCTGCTCGATCAACGCGCTTTCGGCGGGGTTCTCGATCCTGCTGAACACGGGCACGTAGGGCGTCTGGTTGGCGATCGCGGCCTGGAAGCTCGCCTGTTCCGCTTCGGCGGTGGCGAAATCAATGAACCGCGCGTAGATCTGGCTCAGCCCGGTGAACCCGGCGATATGCTGCGCGTCCTCGTATGCCGCGAAATACAGCGCCTCGGGGTCGGCAAATCCCGGCCCGGACTGCTCGCCGTAAGCCTGGAACATGATCCCGCTGATGGTGTAATCTTCCGTGCGGACCGCCTCGTTTGCGGCGGTTGAGTCGCCCCGGCTCAGGATGCGCAGCGTGATCGTGTCGCCGACATCCAGGGCGTGTGCATCGGCCATGCGCCGCTCGATCGCGATCTGGTTCTGCCCCGCAACGGGGGCCTCGCCCCTGACCAGGCGCGGCGGTTCAAGCGCCAGGGCGTCAAACGGCGCGCTGTAAGCCGCGATCACGCCGTCGGAGAAGCGCTCGTCGCCGGGCAGCCGCCACTGTGAGAAATACACCGCCCGCCCCTCTACCACCGTGACGCCGGGCTGGTCGCGCAGCGTTTCGAACGTGGCGGCGTTGTCCACTTGCGCCCCGGCGGGCACGCTCACCACCGTGCGGATCATGGCGAGCCGGTCTTGCTGGATGTCCTTTTCCAACTGGCGGATCAGCAGTTCGCCCGTGCTGAACAGCGTCACCACGCCGAACACGCCGATGAAAATGCTCGCGGATACAAGCAGCGTGCGCACTTTGCGCGTCCAGATATCGCGCAGGATTTTTCGCGTTCGCGTGTGAAACATCGATGTTACCCCTGGTATGTAGGTGTCAGGATCGTGAAGAGTCCATTTCAATTCTAAAGACATGCCGCCTAATCGGGTACACTTTCTAGGCGATCTCTAATCTTGGCGCTGCGCGGCTGGGGTCAACGGGCGCACGCGCCCCGAAAACTAGAAACCTGCCCCGATCCGCGTATACTTAGGGGCGCAGAGCACCTGATTCCATGCAAAAGGAAACGTACGATGAACCGTTTGATATTGCTCGCCGTGACCGGTTTGCTGCTGGCCGCCCTGGGCGCGTGCGCCCCGACGCAGACCGACGGCACGACCGGCCCTGAAAGCGTCCGGTCGTTCCAGAGCACGCGCGTTGCGCACCCACGGGGCGAGGCCGAAGCCGTGACGGTCAACCTGACGCTGTCGTTTTGGGACACGACCATCACCGCGCTGGACGATGCGGACCAGTTGATCGAAGCGGCGTTCGATTACCTGGGTGAGATCGTGTTCGACGTCACCGGCACGGTGGAAAAAGAGGTCTTCATCGCGCAGGACAACAAAAACCAGGTGTACGAGGGCGAGGAAACGGGCCGCTGGCAGATCGCGCTCAGCCCGGACGTGACCACGCGCCTCGCGATCGAGGCCAGCCTGGGCGCGCTGGACGCCGACCTCAGCGCGCTGGACCTCGAAGCGCTGGACCTGGACATGAGCACCGGCGACGCGACGATCCGGCTCCCGGCCCGCGCAAGCGGCATCGCGCTGGCGTTCTCCGGCAGCCTGGGCGACCTTGACCTGACGGTTCCTGACGGGACCCCGCTCAGCACCGACGACCCGGTCAAGCTGAGCACCGGCACGACGACGCTGCACCTGGGCGAGGGCGTGGCGTGGCGCGCCGCGATCGCGATGGGCATCGGCGACCTGGTGCTGGACGTGGCCCCGGATGCGGCGGTGCGTGTCACCATCACCCGCGCCAGCGTGGGCACGTTCGACCCGCAGATCGCGCTGGAGCAGGTCGAAGTGGGCGACGAGGACGGGACGGGAGTCTGGGAGACGCCGGGTTACGCCGAAGCGGACGCACCGATCGATCTCAGCGTCGAGATGAGCATCGGCGACCTGATCGTGCAATAGCTCCCACATACGCGCCACAGGCCGCAAGCTGCGCAACGTACAGCAAAGCCAGGCACGCGACGGACGCACCGCCGACGTTCGCCGACGGCCTCGCGGCGCAGCGCGTGCTGGACGCGGCTTACCGGTCCGCCGCGCAGGGCTGCCGCGTCACGGTGCAGCCCGGCTAAGCGCGCCCCGTTTGGGCGTCTGGCCGCATGAATGGTTATAAACAAGCTAAAGATAATCACATCCGCAGCAGTCACGGAGGAAATAGCGTTATGGTTGAGCCCACTCCCCGCCTGGCAATCGGCACCGCAGCGGTCGCGCTGGTGATGCTGGTCGCGACGGTAGCGGCGCTGGTATTCCCGGCCACCGCCGCCCCGCCCGCGCAGGACATCCTGCCCACCCCGACCCCGTACCCGGTTGAGAACGTGAACTACAGCTTCAGCGTTGTGGGCGGCGAAGACAAAACCGAGCAGTTCGAGCACGGCATGGTGGACGGATTTATACTCGGCATGTCGACCGTCACCTCGGAGTACCCGCGCGGCATGGTGTTCGCGCTCAGCCCCGAATCGCCAAGCGGGGCGATCAGCGACGTGACGCTGTTCATGCGCTTCCCGAATGACACGCGCACCCGCTTCGCCGCCGAGTACGACTCGCAACGCGACGCCTGGATCGCGCGGCCATGGCAGTTGGGAAACGGCATCCCTGCCTGGGTGCAGTTTGAATTCTGGTGGCGCGTGCGCGACGAGACCGGCGCGTTCGTGGACAGCGAGCCGCACGCGTCCGAATACTGGGACCCCACCCGCGCGTGGTACCGCGTCGATATGCCCGACTTCCTGCTCTTCTGGTACGGCGTGCGAGACAACGATCCCGAAGCGCTGGCCGAGTTCCTGGTCCGGGCGATCGAATCGACCGAGCCGCGCCGCGTGGAGGGGTTCGGCAAGCCGCTGAGCTACAAGCCGCTGGGCGTGCTATACCCGACGCAAACCGACTACGGCGAAACGTCCAGCTCCGGGACCACGCGCCCGAACGTCTCCGGCATCACGCTGGCGGGCGTGGCGATGCCGGAGGTCGCGGCGACCGTGCAGTTCTTCTTGATGGACCTGCGCCAGCCGGAAGCGGCGATCGCGGGCATGGCCGGATCACTGACGCACGAGATGACGCACATGTATCAAAACGACGTCGTCGGCGGCACGTACGGCCCGCTGTGGTGGACTGAAGGCCAGGCCGAATGGTTCAGCTACAACCCGGGACAGTATGACGCGCGGCTGACCGAACTCGCCAACCTGCAAAACCTGCCCAGCCTGACGACCGAGATATCCGCGCAGATGTCCGCCGCGGACGGTTACGGGCGGCTGGCGTATGACGTGGGCGTGTCGTTCATGAACTGGCTGGTGGCGAACTACGGGATCGAAACGGTGCGCGCGATCAACGACCTGCAACGCCAGGGCACGCCGTTCTTTGATGCGATCGAAACCGTGACGGATACGTCGTTCCTGGAGTTGGAGAACGGCTGGCGCACCTATCTTGGTTTCCGGCCCCTGACGCTCGCGGAGGTCGACCCGGCGTCCGCGCTGGAAGATTACGACGACCCGTTGCTGGCGGAAGGCGACACGGTCACGCTGCCGGCGATGCCGCCGCTGGTCAAGATGAACAACGACCCCGGCGAAAGAGCGATGCCCGGCCCGCAGTGCTTCGCCAACACACCGGTCGAAATCCTGACCATCGGTGCGCTGGACGGCACGCCGTACTACGAGATCGACTGCATGGGCATGATCGGATGGGTCACGCGTGACCAGCTTATCGCGCAATAACGTGTAGTGAGACGTGCCACAGTCCCCTCGCCGCGCGAGCGCCGGGGGGACTCTGCCGTCCCTGCTGCCGGGCGCTGGATTGTCCGGCAGTGAGAAAGCGATATAAACTTAACCAAACTTTGTACACGTCCGGGAGGTTGTTTGATGATACGCCAAGAACGGTTTATGCTGGCGGCGGGACTCGCGGTGCTGGCCCTGGCGCTGGTCGCGGTGGCGGCGGTCGCATTCCCCGTGCTGGCCGCACCGGGGACCTACGCCAACCCCGATCCCACGCCGACATTGCCCCCGCTGGAAGAGATCGCCTACGAACTGCAGACGGTCGGCGGCGCGGACGAAACACTGACGTTTACGTTTGCCGACCAGGAAGGCTTCACGGTCGGCGAGACGACCGTCACGTCGCGTTACCCGCGCGGGATGATCTTCACCGTCGCCCCGCAGTCCGCGAACGGCGCGATCAGCGACGTGACGCTGTACTACCGTTTCGTACACGAATCCGGCAGCCGCCACAAAGCGGAGTATGACCCTGACGCCGGGCAGTGGGTCGCGCACATCTGGGCGACGGGCGAAGGCATCCCCGCCTTTATGCACCTGCGCTTCCACTGGCGCATCCGCGACGAAACCGGCGCGTACATCGACACCGAAGAGCACGCGGTTGATTACTGGGACCCGCAGCGCGAGTGGTTCCGCATGGAAAGCGACGACATCGTGCTGTACTGGTTCGGCTTTAAGGAAGACGATCCCCACTACGTCGCGCAGGGCGTCGCCGAGCGCATGGCCGCCGCGACGCACCGCCAGGTCGCCGGTTTCGGACGCAAGCTGAGCTACAAACCGCTGGCGATGGTCTACCCCGATCAAACCTCGTTCGGGGAGATCTACGGTTCCGGCGTGGCGAACAACCGGATTCTGGGGTTCACCAGCAGCAACCTCGGCGTGAGCGTGCAGGTGCTCTACGACCCGCTCCAGCGCGGGCGACCGTCCGAATGCATCTGGGCGCTGCCGCCGGAAGAGTGGACGCTCGAACGGCGCATCCAGACGATCTTCGATGCCGCGCCGCACGAGGTCACGCACCTGTACCAGTACGACGTGATCGGCTACGCGCCCGGTTACGAGTGGGTCAGCGAGGGACAGGCGGAGTTCTTCGCGAACAATTTCCGGAGCATGTGGGAGCGCCTGCCGCATCTCGCTACGCTGCAAGACATCCCCAGCCTGACGACCAACATCGGCTCGGACATCCCGCAGGCGGACGGCTGCAACGCGCTGTCGTACCAGGTCGGCACGTCGTTCTGGAACCACCTCAACACCAACTACGGCGGCATAGAGACGATCGCGGAGATCATCCGGCTCCAGCGCCAGCAGAAATCGATCTTTGAGGCGGTTGAGACCGTCACCGGCAAACCGTTCCTCGAAGTCGAGAATGAATGGCGCGTGAACTACGGCTTCAAGCCGCTGACGCTGGCGCAGGTCGACCCGGCGTCGGCACTCGAACCGTATGACGACCCCATGATCGCCGTCGGCGACGTGATCACGCTGCCCGCTATGCCGCCGCTGGCATCGATGAAAGAGAAGCCCGGCCCGAAAGGGCTGCCCGGCCCGCAGTGCTTCGGCAACACGCCGGTCACCGTCAAGACGATCGGCGCGCTGGACGGCACGCCGTATTACGAGATCGACTGCATGGGCATGATCGGCTGGGTCACGCGCGACCAGCTCATCGGCCCAGGGGACTGAGCGCGCCCCAACGGACACCGATCGCCGGGGTGAGTGTGCTGCTCGCCCCGGTTTTTGTTCGGGATGTGTGGGGTTGACGGGATCGGGTATGGTATGATCAAGGGACAAAGGAGGTAGCGTACTGTATGGGCAAAAAAGAGGGGCGGAAAGTATTAGCGGTAGGGAGCCGCCCGAACGTCGCAAAATTTTTGGGTAAATTCTTAAAACGCAACTGCGGGGATAAAGTTAAAAAACCGGATACCGGCCATGCAGCACTCAAACGCTGCCGCAAGAAACCGCCCGACCTGATCATCTGCCTGTGGTGGCGGCTCGCGGATATGACCGCGCTGGAGTTCATCCGGCGCGTGCGCAACACGCCCGGCTGCGAAGACGTGCCGATCATCGTCTCCGACATGCACGCCACGCCCCAGTGGCGCAACAAACTACGCGAGGCGGGCGCGAACGGCTACATCCCCGCCCCGGCACGCCCGGACGACGTGCTCAAGGCACGCAAGATCGTGATGCAGGGCAAGACCTACAACCTCTGACGCACCCCGCGCGGCACGCGCCATCCCTGCGGCAGAGCGCCCGGTCGTTGTACGGGCCGCGCCGTGCAGGGCTGCGCTTACTCGGTCTGCATCTCGGCAGGCAGGTGTGGGGCGAAGTTGATGCCACGTAAATCCCACAGGCCATCCTGCCAGGTGAGGTAATGCATCCCGGTGTGAAACATGTGGATGTTCATGTGGTGGCACTTCAACACCAGCCGGACCATCGTCGCCGCTGTGCCGCCATGACAGACCACGATCTTCGTCTGTATCGAGGCGGGGTTGTCGAGGATGCGATTCAGGACGCGGCGCACCTGTTCGGCGAAGCGTTGGTAGTAGTTGTCGGCGGGCATCAGGTAGTAGTGCGGCCCGGTGTCCGAGGGATGCACCAGGCGCGGCAGCTTCTCGTCGAGTTCGCTCGTCGTCTCGCGTAGATCGTCGTCAACCTTCACCGGCGCGCTGATGTAGCGATTGAGAATCGAGGTCGTTTCGCGGGCGCGGCGCAGCGGACTGCAAATCACCTGGTCGATCCCCGGTTCGTGCTCCGCGAGCCATTGCCCCAACGTCTCGACCTGCCGCTTGCCTAGATCCGTCAGGTATAGATTGTCCGGTTCGTCGCCACGATGTTCCGCCTGCCCATGACGCACGAGAATTAAGCGCATAGCTACCTCACACACATAGAAGAATCAGCAGTGCTTCATACAACCACGAAAACGCCGCCTGCCTGCGCCCCACCCGCGCAGCCCGACTCTTTGCGCTGCGATTATACGATTCCGTGCCTGTTTGGTCAATGTTTTCAGCAGCGGGGAGACAGATACACGCTACCACATGCGAAGCAGGACTGTTCCCCGCAAAAGTGTGTCGTGCATCCTATGTGCTTGACATTGCACGCGGCTAGGCCACCCACCTGGAAAACGCAGGGACGCACGTCGGGCCGGCACGGTGGCCGGCCCGGTAACGGTTGGTATGATGGGCGGCGTCGCGGTGCCGTTACACGCCGTCGGCCCAGGCGATCAGGTTGGTCAACAGCGGCTCGTGCAGGTCGGCGTGGTTCGGCAGCACGCGCACGGAGAACCCGCGTTTGCCGGTCGTGTCGTAGCGCAACGTGTGCTCGAACTCGTGCACGTTCATGCCTTTGACTTTGGCACCGTCGCCGGACGGGCAGCAGTAGCCCATTTCCTGTGTTTCGCCCGCGACAATGCGATCGCGGCTGTCCAGCGAGCCGTAATACAACTGCACGCTGACATCTTCCGGCTTGAGCGCGCCCAGGTCCACCCAGGTACGCACGTAGATATCCTGGTCGACTTTCAACTGCTGCGGCTCGACTTCCACGCGCAAGACTTTGACCTTATTCCAGTTCTCGCGGACCGATTTCATCCACCGGGCGTAGGTCATGCCCCGTTCGAAATCGGGCGTCGTCAGGCGGTTGAAGCGCTCGTTGGCGATCATGTAGTACTTCTCGGTGTACTCGCGCACCATGCGGAAGGTGTTGAAGTACGGGGCCAGCTTGCGGATGCTGTTCTTGACCAGCTCGATCCATTCGCGCGGCAGACCGTCGCGCCCGCGCGAGTAAAACAGCGGGATCAGGTCGCGTTCGAGCAAGTTGTACAGCGCCTGCGCCTCGATGTAGTCCTGCATGTCCCACTCGGACTGTTCGTACTCTTCCCCGCTGCCGATAGCGAACCCCACGTTCGGATCGTAGGCTTCCGCCCACCAGCCATCGAGGATGCTCGCATTCAGTCCGCCGTTGTAGATCACCTTCATGCCGCTGGTCCCGCTGGCCTCGTGCGGGCGGCGCGGGTTGTTCAGCCAGATGTCGACGCCCTGCACCATGTAACGCGCGATGCTGATGTCGTAGTTTTCCAGGAACACGATCGCGTGGCGGAACTCCGGCATTTCGGCGGTCTTGACGATCTCCTTGATCAACTCCTTGCCGAGGTGGTCGTGCGGGTGCGCTTTTCCGGCGAAGATGAACTGCACCGGGCGCAGCGGGTCATTGACGATCCGTTCCAGGCGTTCTTTGTCGCGCAGCAGCAGCGTCGCGCGCTTGTAGGTCGCAAAGCGGCGCGCAAACCCGATCGTCAGCGCGTCGGGATTGAGCACCTCTTCCGCGCCATCGATCTCGGACTTTGCCGCGCCGCGCGACTCAAGCTGCTGGCGCAACCGGTCACGCGCGAAGGCGGTCAGGCGCTCGCGGCGGCGCTCGTGCGAGCGCCACAATTCAGCGTCGGGGATGCGATCGATATCGGCCCACGTGTCCGCGTTGTCCGGCTCCGTGCGCCAGGACGGGTCAAGATAGCGGTCGAACAGCGACGCCATCTCGGAGCTAATCCAACTCTGGATGTGAATCCCGTTCGTCACCGATTCGATCGGCACTTCGTGCTCCGGGATGTCAGGGAACATCCACTGCCACATCGCGCGGCTGACCGCGCCGTGCAGCTTGCTCACGCCGTTGTTGTGCGACGACATCCGCAGCGCGAACACCGGCAGGCTGAACAGGTCAAAGCCGCCCATGTGCTCGCGCCCCAGGTCGTGGAACTCCTCACGCGTGAGGTCCAGCGCCTCCCACATGTATGGGAAGTGCTCGTCGATCAGGTCATAGCCGAAGCGCTCCAGCCCAGCCGGGACCGGCGTGTGAATCGTGTAGACGCTGCCCGCCGCCGCGATATCCGCCGCTTCCCAGAAATCAAGCTCCGGGTTCTCCTGCATGATCAGGCGGATGCGCTCCAACGCCAGGAAGGCGCTGTGCCCCTCGTTCATGTGCACCACCGTCGGGCGTATGCCCAGCTTTTCAAGCAGCTGGACGCCGCCAATGCCGAGCACGATCTCCTGCCGGATGCGGTTACGCTGGTCACCGCCGTACAGCCGGTCGGTCAGGTCGCGGATACCTTCGCCGTTCTCCGGGTGGTTGGTGTCCATCAGGTACAGCGGCACGCGCCCGACCTGCACCTTCCAGATGTTGATCTTGGCCGTGCGCTGCGCGATCGGGATCTCGATCACCATCGGCGTGCCGTCGTCTTGGTAGACGCGCTGCACAGGCAGGTTTGGGAAATCGTTCAGCGGGTAGGACTGCTGCTGGTACCCGTCGGCGTTCAGGTACTGGTGAAAATACCCTTCCTCATAGAGCATCCCGATCCCGACCAGCGGCAGCCCCAGGTCGGAAGCGCTCTTCATATGGTCGCCGGACAGAATGCCCAGGCCGCCCGAATAATTGCGCAGGCACTCGGTCAGGCCGTATTCCATCGAGAAATACGCGATGAACGGTTTTTCAAACGCGCCAAAATGCTGGCGGTACCAGGTGCGCGCGTCCGGGGCCATGTACGCGTCGAACTGCGCGCAGGCGCGGTCAAGATGCGCCATAAACGCCTCGTCTTCAGCGGCGGCCCGCAGCACATCCTGGCTGATGATCCCCAACATGTGGACGGGGTTGCTGCCGGTCTGTTCCCACAGATCGCGGTCCAGGCGGCGAAACAGCGAGATCGTCTCGTGATCCCAGGTCCAGCGCAGGTTGTACGCCAGTTCGCGCAGGCGTTCCAGGCTGGGCGGCAAATTCGGTGAGACATTTACCGTCGCAACAGGTTTTACCATGTGAAAAGCACTCCTGAAATATCCAGGGACAGGGAAATATAATCATACCGCACCGCTCGATATGATGTAGATCAATGCGCGGTGCGACCTTAGCATAACAGGCATGGCGCGTTTTGCCAATCACGCAGCCAGGCGAGACCTAAACCGGTTTACTCGCCCGGCAGGCCCTGGTATAGCTGTTTAATAACGTTTTCCTAACCGTAACTGGCACCAAAAGGCTATACGATCAGAACGAAGGCTTCACAGCATTAACCTGAACCTGCCGCCGGACTCCTCTACCGCTTTGCGGTGCTGCGCGACGACACGCCGATCATGCCGCTGGACCCGCTGGCCGTCGAAGCGGGGATCGCGCGCACAACCTACGTGTTGGCCGCGCAGCCCTGAGCGTTCACGCCGCAGCCCGCACGCGCTGATTGCCGCGCCAAGCAGAACGCGATATCCTAAAGGGCGTCATGCGAGGACGCAGCGGCGCATCAGGCACCCAAACACTGGGGGAATACTGGCGCGGTCCCGGCGCTACGATCAGCATATCCTGCGTCTTGCGGATCGCGGCTTGCCCACCATGACCACGCGCCGGACGCGCCGCCAACCGAAGGAAAAGCACATGCCCGACACACCTAAACGCGTAGAGATCACGTCTAAACGCCCCGTCTTTGACGAAAATATCTTTCGCATTGACGAGATCACGCTGCGCTACGAGCGCTACGATGGCACCATGAGCGACGAATTGGTCCGGCTCAACCTGGACCGGGGCGACAGCACGGCAGCCGTGGTGCACAATCTGGACACCGGCACCGTGTTGATGACCGAACAGTTCCGTTATGCGACCTACGAAAAAGACTCTGGCTGGTTGCGCGAGATCCCGGCGGGCATCATTGACGACGGCGAAACGCCCGAAGCGGCGATGCGGCGCGAGCTGAAAGAAGAAACCGGCTACCACGTCGAAAACCTGCAACCCATCAGCACGTTCTATCTCAGTCCCGGCGGCACCTCGGAGCGGATCTACCTGTTCTACGCGCCGGTGCGCAGTGCGGACCGCGTCGGTCCCGGTGGCGGCCTGCTGCACGAAGGCGAAGACATTAAGGTCTTTGAGGTGGCGACGGAAACGCTCTTCGCGCAGCTGGACCAGGGCGCGATCAAGGACGCGAAGACGCTGGTCGGGCTGCTGTGGCTGCGGCTGCGCGAGGAACACGCTCGCCGGGGTGCAGGCACCGCCGGGGACGGCGACTAGCGGCGCGCCAACCGTCCCCCCAGGCACACGATCCACAGCGCAGCGGCGGCGCGGGCAACGTGACGGGACAGCACCCGGCAGGTCCCGCTCGAACGTCTGCGCCCAGCGTGCCACACCCCGCTCCCGGTCGCCAGCGTTCGCGCAAAGGGATCGGACTGCTATAATCCCACTAGAGGCCGTTACCCGAGCGACACGGTCGCCTGGCACAGCGAGCGCCGGCGACAGCGTGCCGTGCGGCGTGCAGACGGCTGAATACTGTATTTAGGTTAGCAGGAGGAGTGACGATGAGGCGCATAGCAGTACTGACCAGCGGCGGCGACGCGCCCGGCATGAACGCAGCGATCCGCTCGGTCGTGCGGACCGGGATCGCGCACGAGTGGGAGGTATTCGGCGTAGATCACGGCTACCGTGGCCTGGTTGAAGGCGACTTCCGCCCGCTGGGGCTGCGCGATGTCGGCGGGATCATCCAGCAAGGCGGCACAATCCTCGGCAGCGCACGCTGCGAGGCGTTCAAAACCGAAGAGGGCCAGCGCACGGCGATCCGCGAGATGAACAAGGAAGGCATCGAGGCGCTGGTCGTGATCGGTGGCAACGGCTCGCAGGCCGGCGCATACGCGCTGCACCAGCAGGGATTTCCGGTGGTCGGTGTCGCGTCCACGATCGACAACGACCTCGCCGGTTCCGAGATCACGCTGGGGGTGGACACCGCGCTGAACATCGCGCTCGAAGCGATCGACCGGCTCAAGGTCACGGCGTCCTCGCACGAGCGCGCGTTCCTGGTCGAGACGATGGGCCGCAATTGCGGTTATCTCGCGCTGATGGCCGGGATCGCGGGCGGCGCGGAAGGCGTCTGCATCCCGGAGTTCGATACTCCACCGGAAACCCTCGCCGATATAATCGAGGACGCCTACCAGCGCGGCAAAGCGCACGCGATCATCGTGGTGGCGGAGGGAGCACGCTACAACGCGGCTGAACTGGCCGAATACTTCAAGCAGCACCACGAGGACCTCGGCTTTGCGCTACGCGTCACGCAGTTAGGGCACGTCCAGCGCGGCGGGATGCCCGGCGCGTTTGACCGCATCCTCGGCACGCGGCTGGCGGCGCGCGCCACCGAGCAGATCGAGCAAGGCAACTTCGGCGTGCTCTGCGGCCTGGTGAAAGGCGCGATCACGACCACGCCCTACGAAGAGGTCATTGGCAAGACCAAGACGCTTGATCCGGAGCTGTTCGCGCTGGCGAACGCGCTGGCGAAATGACGCACCGCACGTTCGGGGCAACCACCGGCGAGCACGAGGCGCGCCGCAGGACACCCTGAGCGTCTCACACGAGGAGGCGAACCACCGATGCAAGACTCACGCGGTTCCCGCGCGCTGTATGTCGTCATCCTGGGTATGCTGGTTGTGTTGATCGGGCGTGTAGCCGGCCTGTCAACCGGCGTCATCTTCCTGCTGCTGGCAATGGTACTGGTGGTGATGTGGGTCTACGCGTACTGGCGCACGTGGCGCACGCTGGGCTGGTTCCGCACCTACAACCGCTACAGCGCGCGCGTGCGTGAGGGCGAAGCCGCCGCCGTGATCGACGAACTCGCGGCCCGGCGCGCCCAAGGCGACCAGACGCCCGAAACCGCGTTCACCCTCGCCGCAGCGTACAATTACCTCGGGCACGGGCAGAAATCCGAACCGCTGGCGCTGGAAGCGTTCGCGGCGGTGGCGGGCAGCGGCGCGTGCGAAGCAAGCGATCTCGCGCCCCGCGCGCGGTGCGACCTGGTATACCTCACGCGGTATGATACGCTGCTGGCCCAGGGGCGCTTCATCGAAGCGGCGGGCGGGCTGCGCGAGCGCATCCGGGGCGCGATCCAGCCCAACTTCATGACCGCGCTGGTCGCCTGGGCGTACTTTCTGGGCGAAGCGTACGAGCAAACGCGCGAGGTGCTGGACACCATCCAGCAGCCCGGCACGCGGATGAACAACAAACGCCTGCTCAGCCCGCGTTTTGAGCTGGTCGTGGCCTACATGCGGCACGCGCTCAAGCTGGCCGACACACACGCGATCATCGCGGAGCGCCGCGACAACATCGAGGAGTGGGCCAGTACCGCCGCACGCAACGCGCATAACCCATACGGCGAGCGGCTGGCCGAGATCGTGGACGCGATGCGCGCGCTGGCTGCCGAAACTGCCGCGTCCGGCGACCGCCGCTGAACTAACCGGCTTTGTGCCGCCCCCAATGTCGCCCAAACAACACACAGCACCCCGCAATTACGTTATAGTTGGTTCATTGAGCGTTTCTGCACAATGCGTCTATCCAACATGTACCAGGAGGCTAAGGTAAGGTGTCGGACGTATCGAACAACAGCGCCGCCGGAGACGGCATCCGCATGTATGGGGCGAACTGGTGCCCGGACTGCCGCCGCGCCAAGACATTCTTTGGCGAACAGCGCATCCATTACACTTACATCGACCTGGACCAGCAGCCGGAAGCGGTCGCCGATGTCGAGCGACTCAACAACGGCAACCGCAGCATCCCGACGATCGTGTTCCCCGACGGGTCGGTGCTGGTCGAGCCAAGCAACCAAGAACTCGCCGCCAAGCTGGGCCTGAACATGGAGGCCAGCCAGGACTATTACGACGTGATCATCGTCGGCAGCGGCCCCGCCGGCCTGACCGCCGGAATCTACACCAGCCGCGAGGGACTCAGCACGCTGGTGATCGAAAAGAGCGGCGTCGGCGGGCAGGTCGGCATGACGCGCGAGATGGATAACTTCCCCGGTTTCGACGAGGGCGTCAGCGGCGCCGACCTGGCGGACCGGCTGCGGCGGCAGGCCGAGCGTTTCGGCGTGGAGATCCTGCAAGCCAAGACCGTCACCGGCATCCACACCGACGGCCAGTACCGCGTGGTGACAACCGCCGACGGGCAAGAGCACTGCGGCGGCGCGGTGGTGATCGCCACCGGAAGCCACTACCGGCGGCTGAACGTGCCCGGCGAAGGGCGCTTGCTGGGCATCAACATTCACTTCTGCGCCACGTGCGACGCCCCGTTCTATGAGGGCAAAGACGTCTACGTGATCGGCGGCGGCAACAGCGGGTTCCAGGAAGCGTTGCACATCTGCCAGTTTGCCCGGCACGTGACGATCCTCGAGTTCCAGCCGGAGCCAAACGCCAGCCTCGTCCTGCAACAGAAAATCCAGGACTGCCCGAACATCGACGTGCTGACCAACCAGCAGGTGACGGAATTCCTGGCCGAAAATAAAAAGCTGGCGGGCGTGCGCGTGCTCGACCGCGCGACGGGGACCGAACGCGTGGATCACCCGGACGGCGTGTTCATCCTCATCGGCCTGGAACCGAACAGCGAGCCGTTCAAAGGGATCATCGAGACGGATGAGCAGGGGTTCATCGTCACGAGTGAATCGCTGGAGACGAACATCCCCGGCGTGTTCGCAGCCGGTGACGTGCGCGCGCGCAGCACCAAGCAGGCCGCCGCTGCCGCCGGCGAAGGCGCGACCGTCGCGCTGATGGTGCGGCAGTATCTCCAGCGCGTCCCGGCGATGTAGCCGGTTCGCGGCCAGGGACGCTGGGGGGCCGATCCGTCGCGCCCCGCAGCCTCTAGCCCGTCCCGTCATCCGCGACCAGGTACAGCCGCGCGACGGTGCCTTCGCCCGGCGCGCTGCTGATCACGAGATCGCCGTCGTGCTGCGCCGCGATCGCCCGCGCCAGCGCCAGCCCGATCCCGCTGCCGGGGATTCCCGCCGTGCCGCGCCCGCGATAGAGTTCTTCGCACACGTGCGGCAGGTCGTCCGGGTGGATGCCGGGGCCGGTATCGGCCACCTCAATCGCCACCCACCCATCGACCGGGTACGCCTCCAGCGTGATCGTAGCGCCGGGGCGCGTGAATTTGAGCGCGTTCTGCACCAGGTTATACAGCGCGTGCAACAGCAAGTCGACATCCCCCAGCGTCACCAGGTCGCCGTCCGGCGGATTCAGCACCAGCGCCCGCGTGGCGGCTTCCGGCTCTTCACGTGCCAGCGCCAGCACATCCGCCAGCAGCGCCGTGATCGCGACCGGCTCGCGTTCCAGCGGCAGGCTCTCGATGGTCGCGATCTTGCGCAGGTCAGCCACCAGCTTGCCCAGGTAGATCACCTGCGCTTCGATGCTGCCGCGAATCTGTTCGCGCATCGCCAGATCGTCCGTGCCGGCGAGGTTCGCCAGCCCGGCACGGATCGCCATCAGGGGGTTTTTCATCTCGTGGTCAAGATGCTGCAAAAAGCGCGCGCGTTCGGCCTCGGCTTCGGCACGCGCCAGCTCCGCGCCCTGCGCCTGGAAGCGATCGCGCACTGCGCGCGCCGCCCGCACCAGCAGCACCGGCGGCAGGACCAGCGCCGCGCCGCGCAGCATATGTTTGAGGGCCTGCCTCATGGTTCGCCTGCCACCTGGCTCACAAACCGGTAGCCATGCCCCGGCACGGTCTCGATGTAGGCCGGGCGCTCGTGGTCATCGTGCAACGCCTTGCGCAGCTCAGCGATGCGCGTATCCACCGCCCGCGCACCGACCGGGTAATTCCAGCCCCAGACCACGTCGAGCAGACGCTCGCGCGTGATCAACTCGTCGGGGTGCAGCATCAGGTATTCGAGCAGCGTCACGGCTTTCGGGGTCAGCGTGACCTCGTGCGGCCCCACATAAACGCGCCGCGACCCGCGATCCAGCACCAGGTCGCCGCTGCGCAGGCGCGGCGACGCGGCCAAAGTCGGCTGCCCGGCCTGCGACCGGCGCAGCACGCTGCGAATCCGCGCTACCAGTTCCTGCGGGTCGAAGGGTTTGTTCAGGTAATCGTCGGCCCCTTCATTGAGTGCCATCGCGCGTTCTTGCGCGTCACCGACCTGGGTCAGCAGGATCACAGGCGTCCAGTTCTGCCCGGCGCGCAGCTTGCGCAGCACCTCGCGCCCGTTGACCCGCGGCATCAGCACATCCAGCACCACCAGGTGCGGCTGGAAGCGCTCGACCAGCGCCAGCGCCGCCGCGCCGTCCGCCGCGACCGCAACGTCGAACCCGCTGCGCTCAAGAAACGGCGCGAGGTTGTGCGTGATCGCGGTTTCGTCATCCACCAGTAGAATCTTCCACTCTGCTGTCGTCACGTTCCCGCTCGTTTCACCGGCGTTTTACCGTCATCTTACCCGTGTTTGGCCGGAAATGCACGGGGCTAACAAAAACCGTCACTGCTGGCGATCACCAACAATGACGGCTTTTGCCTATGGTACGATACGTCGTAAGTCGCCCGGTTACTTCTTCTTGGGCTTCTTGGGCTTCTTCGGCTTGTCGGGCTTTTCCGGTTTCTTGGGGGGCATTGTGGCCTCCAGTCCTCAGCATGAGGAACTCGTCGCGCCACCCAATCGGGCGCGATCATCTGTGATCATTGTACGCCCAAACGCCCCGCGCGGCTGTGTCAGCCACGTGACATCATGTCATGATTCTGACACATACCCCCCACGCGCCACATCACCCGCCCTCCGTGCCGGGCTCCAGGCTGTCCGGCTCCAGCCCGAACGGGTCGGGCATGCCCTCCGGCAGGATCACGTTTTCGTCGCGCAGCAAGGGCGAGACATCCTGCGGCAGTGGTTCTTGCGGCGTGTGCGACACCCAGTTGTCGTAATCTTCAACCAGGTCGGGATCGTCCATCTGGGCTTCGATCCAGTCCAGGAAGTGCTGCTGGCGAAGCTCCTCGATATCCGCCGGGGCCAGCATATCGACCACTTCCCTGCCGACTTTGGCGACATACCACCCTTCCGGGATGCGCATCGGGCCGACCACGTCGCCCTGGCTCGCCAGGAAGATCGTTTCCAGGACGTGATCGGGCAGCGTGTCATCGCTGCGGCGTAGCGTGCGGTCGGTGTCTTCGGTGACGGGCTGGTAGCCCAGCGATTGCGCGATATCGCGCAGCGGTTCGTTGCCCAGCAGCCGGCGCGCGATCGTCTCCGCTTCGACGCGATCCTGCACCACGATATCCTGCACCTGCACGCCGATCGTCGTCTCACCGGCGGCGTTGATGTCGGCTTCCTGGCCGATCAAGAACGCCAGTTGATCGTAGTACGTCTGCGCGCGCACGATGCGCCGGAACTCTTCCTCGGTCATACCGGCGTAAGTCTCAATGCCCGCGATAAATTCGTCGTACCGCGCGTCAAATTCCGGCGGCAGCGTGCCCCCTTCCCCCACCTGCACGCCAAGCCATTCGCCCATGTTGGCGTCAAAGCGGTAGGGGTCGACTTCCAGGCCACGCCGCCGCGCCTCCTGGGACGCGAGGTGCTCGATCACCATGATGCGGTGGCTCTGCACGCCCAGGCTGTAGCTGTCGGCCAGCGTCGCGAACAGCGAAGCCACGTACCAGTTTTCGTCGCGTGTCAGGTCGAGCAGGTTTTCCGTGCCGTACTTCTCCGCCAGTTTGACGATCGGGAACAACAGGCGATAACGGTCGAAGCGCACGCGCTTACGGTAGTCGGCAAGCGTGATCTCCGCGGTCCCGACGCGCGTAATCACGCTGTCCCTCGCGATCGCGGGGTCATCCGTCGGGCGGACGTAAGGTGTCGGAGTCAGGCTGGGGGTCAGCGTGGGACCGGGGGTTGCGGTCGGGTTGCGCAGCGCGGCAGCCGTGCGGGCGATCTCGGTTTCCGCCGCGCCTTCCTCAATGTGGATGAAGCCAGGGCTGCCGCTGTCACTCTCAGACGAGCACGCCACGAGTCCCCCCGCCACTATCACGGCCCCCAGCAGCAACCCGATCACTACGCTTCGCTGTTTCATACAAGCTCCTCGCACACAACATTCTCACCAACAAAAAAACGGTGCGGCGAACACTGTACGGTTCGATCTCCTTCTCCTCCTACGAACTTGCTCGCGCAAGCTCGCCAGCACCCGCCGCAGGCCGTCTACTTAGTTATACGCAGTAACCTGCTGCGTCAGATTACCCTGCCATTCAGCGCCCGGCTCCAGGTGCAGCTCCCAGATATGCAGGTACACCGTGCCCTGGTAGCCGCGCTCGTAACCCGCCTCGCTCATGGTCACCGTATCCAGCGGGAACGTCCACAGCGTGAACGGCTGGTCGGCGCGCGTGGTCACGGCCAGGTCGCGGATGCCCGTCACGCTGGTGTGTTCGGTCACGCCCGCGTGTTCGAGGATCGCGCGCAGGGCGTGCCGCTCGTCACCGCCGTTCACCGTGTAGTGGCAGTAATCCAGCTCCTGCCCGCCATCGAACCCGGTCGCCAGCTCGACCGCGAAGCGCACGTCGACCGGCGCGTCGCTCAGGTTGCGCACGCGGTAGGTCACGTCGTAACGCTCGTCGCCGTGCCGGAACACAAACGTCTTCGTCACGCGCAGCGGGCGGTGGTGCTCCCCAACCCAAACGTGCCCCTCGCGCCACAGGCGCACGGATGCATCGCCGTCGCCGTGCTGCACTTCGAACGAATAGGGCAGGTTGGCGAAGTCGCCCTGCTCGCCGTAAAACGCGCGGTAGACGTGCTCGACCTCAACGTCATGGCGCAGGAAGTGATCGATGAACGCGCCGCGACGGTGCCAGTCATACAGCAGGTGCTCTTCGATCCCGGCTTCTTTGGCGCGCACGGCGTCGCGCGCCTCGAACGCCACGTCGTCGTTCTCCGTCTCCGGCGTGATGAGCGTGCCGTTTTCGGCGGCCTCGCGCACCTCGTCGTGATAGCCCTCTTCGCGCCGCGTCATCACGTTGAGCACGTTATATTGCAGCGCGCGGTGATCCAGCTCCAGCAGCATCCCGCCGTCACTGGGCTTCCAGATCGCGTTCAGCGGCGCGCCGGTCAGCACGATCTCATCGGTGCTGTCCTTGTTGAAGTCAAACACGCGCACGTTCAGCGGCGCGTCAGCGCCTTCGGCCAACGCTTCCGCCGCGATCAGATTGGCGTAGTTCGCCACGCGGAAGTTAAACAGGTAGCAGCCGCCGAACAACCCGTGCCAGTACGCGTCGTTGGCCTGCGCGCGCCACAGCAGGTCGAGCGCGCGGTCCCTGTCCGGGTGGTCTTCCGGCATGGCGTGGACCTTCTCGGCGACCATCATCATACGCTTGTGCATGTGGTTGACTTCATCGTACTTGACCATGAAGTTCCGCCAGATGCTGCCGCGCAGGTAGCGCAGCACGTCCTCGCGCTCCTGCTCCTCGAACTCGGCCTTGATGCGCTTTAACTCGCGGAAGCGTTCCGCCGGCAGCGCCCACTGCCCCATCTCGAAGTAGCTCGCGGTCGGCAGGTAGACGCGCCCCAACGCGGGATAGCGGTCGATGTAGTCCATCGGGCGGATCGTCTTGAGCCAGTCCGCGCTGGCTTCCAGCGCGCTAAACAGCTCTTCCATGTACTGCCCTTCACCCCAGTTATGCTCCCACGTGCCGGGCCACACGCCGAATTTCTCGCCGTCGTCACCCATGAACGCCAGCTTGGGCTGGAAGTTCGGCAACGGATCGGCGTCACGCAGCGCCTGGAGCCATTCCATAAGGTTCGGCACCGTGTCCCAGGGGATCGCGTAACGCAGGTAGCTGAGCGTCGGGAACACGCGCACCGTGTACCCCTGTTCCTCGCTCACAAAATATCCGAACAGTTCCGTTTCCTTGTTGTAACCGACCGCTTCAAAATGCGTGTCGTCGATGATCACGTAATCGATCCCCGCCTGCGCGATCGCGCGCACGAGGTGCGGTTCCCACACGCGCTCGGCGAGCCACATGCCGCGCGGCGTCATGCCGAACACGTCCTGCACCGCTGTGACCAGCTTACGTATCTGGCCGATCTTGTCGGCGTCGGGCAGCGTGGTCAGCAGCGGCTCGTAGTATCCGCCGGCGAGAATCTCCAACTGGTCGCGTTCGACCAGCGCGCGGACGCGGTCCAGCAGCGGGCGTTGGTGCGCCAGCAGGTAATCCAGCAGGCTGCCGGTGAAATGCATCGCGGCCTTCACCTGCGGGTGACGCTCCAGCAGCGCGGTCATCGGCTCGTAGGCCACCTCGACGCTGTGCTCGTTGACGAAATCGAACTGGCCGATGGGCTGGTGATTGTGCACGACAAATGACAGGTATACCGGTGTGCTCATGCGTTCCCCTTGTCCTCTATAACGAACGGCTGTGCGGGCATCTCTAAATCGGTTTAGGCAACTTGCAGACCGTGATTTTAACACATTACCGCTCCCCCGCGAGGGTCAGTCGCACGGTGCGTCGTTCCTTGCGCGATCCACCCTGGCGCGGGTGTGCCGGTGTGTTAGAATCACGCTATGCTAAACACGAAGATTGTGAACGGTAACGGGCCGCGCCCGCAGCGGGAAGTAACCCATGCTCTATAACGTTCTGGTCGTGGATGACAACAAGCGCAGTGCCCAGGGATTGGCGGCCATGATCGGCGTGCTGGGGCACACCGTCGGTGTCGCTTACGGGCCGCGCATGGCGTTACAGAGCCTGAACGAGGTGATCCCCGACGTGATCTTCCTGGACGTCAACATGCCCGGCATCAGCGGGCTGGAAGTGCTGCGCTACCTGCGGCGCGACCCGTATACGCGCAATGTGCCGGTCGTGATCATCTCGGCCAACGACGCGCGCGAGGACATCGAGGAGGCGCGCGACGCCGGCGCGAACTACTACATCATCAAACCGCCCACGCTCGAAGCGATTGAGGAAGCGTTAGAAACCGTCATACCGGCGGTTGGCCCGGCAGCGGGCAACCCCACCGCCTCGCAAGGCGACGACAGCCCCGGCGCTCCCCCTGAAAACGGCGCAACGACCCCACCGCCGCCCGACGCGTGACCGACCGCGTGCCATCCGCAAAAGACGCGGGCACAGCGCCGTGATGCCGCGCCCGCGTGTATGGTCGCGCACAGGTTGATAGCCAGCCCGACCTAGCCGACGCTCTGCCACCTGCCGTAACCGGTCCCGACCACATCACCATCCGGGAGCGTGAGGAAGAACACGTATTCCGGGCGCGGGATGCGCGTCTGTGCGACCCGCTGGAACGTGGTGTCGTAGCCCTGTTCTTCGCCAAGCGCCCACCCGATCTTGTCACGCACGCCGGGCGCGTTGGCCCAGACCTTGCCGAATCCACTGGACGGCGCCTGCCGGTCCAGCGGCGGCATCTCTTCCAGGTCGGGCGGGTCAAGCTGCGCGTAGTCCTGTTCCAGGAAATACGCCGCCGCGCCGTCATCGTAGAAGATGTAAATCTCATTCGTATCGGAGCGCCAGACCATGAAACCGTTCTCGAATTCCTGGTACGAGACACCGGCTACAAACGGCGGTCCCGCCGGGCATCCATCCGCCTGCCCGAAGAAGAACGTATACGGGCAGTGGACGTTCACCGTCACCGACTCGCTGGCGGTGTGGTTAGCGGTCCAGAGCGTAAAGGTCACGCTGTAGGCGGCGTAATCCGGCAGGAACACCTCCGCGGAGCCTTTGGGAGATTGTGCCGTGATCACCGTCGTGGGCGGCGTGATGTTCGGCACGGACTGTTCGATCGACACGCCACCGGTCCCGCGCACTTCCCAGGCCAGCGTGACCGGCGCGCCGGGGTTCACCATGCCGGGGGCCGCGGTGAACGAAACAATCGCCCCGGATTCGACGGGGGGTTGTGGCTCGACAGGTTCACCGTCGTCGCCGTCCGTTTCGTCCTCTCCGTTCTCGCCGGGCGTGTCCGCGTCGTCCTCGTCTGCGCCATCTACGATCGGCAGTTCAAGCGTTTCTTCGGCGTAAACTTCACCGTCGACCATGTCGACCACGCGCAGCCGCAACGTGACCGTGTCCGCCCCTTCGCGGTAAATCGGCGCGACCGGGCCTTCGCCGGATGAGGGGATCCACAGGTTCAGGCGCGGCAGTTCGACCGAGTTCGCGGTGTCATCGTCAAACACTTGCTCAAATTGAAGGTTCGCGGTCGGGGGACGGTTCTCAACCTCCCACGCGACTGTGATCTGTGCCTGCGAGGCGGCGAGTTGGGCCATGTCCACGCCTTCAGCCTCGGTGCTGAAATTTACGATCTCAACGTCCTCGCTCACGCCGGCGTAGGGGATCGTCAGCGTGCGCTGGTCGATGATCGTGTTCGAAGTGCGCCCCACGATCGAGAGCAGAAATGTCGGCGGGCTGAAACTCAGCGGGGCCTTAACTGTGACGGTCCGCGCGCCGCTCGGGGGTAGCGGCACGCTCTCGTTGGTGTACACCAACTGCCACCGGTCCAGAATGTACGTGTGCAGCAGCAACCGGTAATCCTCCGTGACGCCTGCTGTCACCCAGCTTAGCGTCGTCGTCGTGGTCCCGGCTTCCGCTTCCGCAACCGTGATCGACTCCAGCGACGACTCAAATGTGATAATCGTCGGGCGGGGAGCCGCCCCGGCAGCTTGCGCGCCGCCTGCCAGCAGCGCCACGACGATCAGCAGAACAACCCATTGGTGTTTCATATGCCATTACCTCATTTTCGCTCGCGGACCGTCCCCGGCCCATTATCACCTGATCAGATCCAGTGCACAGCACAGTAATAGTTTTCAAGATTTAAGCTTACAAGTTTGTGCGCAGCAGGGCAAGTAAGGCAGCCTCCAGGGCGCGGTCCTTACCACGCGCACAGCGCCATAGCCCGGAAGTACCACACACGATCCCGCGAGCGGGCGCGTTCCCTGAGCTGCACGAATTGTCCGGATATTTTTGCAGCATCTTTGCACTTCTTTACTGGATTAGCGTGCCTTATGCGTTTATTATTGCTATTAACGTTATGCTTATGCATAAAACCACTCAACACAGAGTTTAAGGAGCCTCATCAATGTCACATCGTTCGACTACAAGCCCAACCACCCGGCGCGCTACCAACCGCTTATGGTGGAGTCTCACCGCGATCCTGGTCGCGATCCTGGCGGGGACCAGCCTGCTGCCGGGTCCCGTCGCGCACGCTAACCAGGCGCTGCCACCCTACGCGTGGTATGCCGTCGCCTGGCAGACACCAGCCGACACGCTGCACTGGATCAGCGCGCTGGGTGAGGTCGCCTCGATCCAGCGCCCGGCGCTGCCCAACGAAGCGCCGGACGGCGCGCCGCAGGTCGCGATCGCGCCTGACGGGCGCTATGCCGTGATCGCCGCGCCGCTGGCTAACCAGCGCGAGGGCATCGGCATCTACGACCTGGGGGCAGGCCAGTTCGTCAAGACGCACGAAGCGCAGCCCGGCGAGAGCATCATCCTCGGCACGCCGCACATCTTCAACCGCACCAGCACGCGCGTCGCAGTCGGTTTTCGTTCCGGTGACTACGCGAACCCGGCATGGCGCGTGATCGCGTTCGATCTCGCCAGCGGGGACGCGGAAGCCGTGTTGGAGCACACGCACCCTGCAATCACCGAAACGCAGCTCTCAACGCCCTTCGTGCGCTATTACGGCGTGTTCGAGGGACAGGCTGAGGAAGTCGTGCATTTCCAGTTGATTCCCTACGGTGTGGATGGCTCGCTATCCTGGCCCGCCTATGCCTGGCTGCCGACTCCCGCCCCGGCCAACGCGGGCAACGCGGTCACACCAAGCACCTACACGCACAGCGAGTCGGACATCCGCTTCCTGGCGGGCGAAGAAGTCTTCGCCTTTGAGGATACGAACTACGGCGTGCTGCCACAGCAAGGCCCCGCGCCAAGTCTAAACGCGATCGGTCGCCAGATGCCGGGCGCGCAGACGGTGACGACGATCTGGGCTGACGGTACAGCGTACAACTATCGCGCGCGGTGGGCGGCGGACGGGCAAGGCGTGCTGTACTGGTCGGACAACGGCCAGGGCATGGAAAACTGGAACACGATCAGCGCCGACGGCACGCCCGCCAACAACACGCGTACCCTGCTGGCCCCGACGATCACCGACGCGGTCGGCACGCCGGACGGCTTCTTGATGCAGTCGGACAGCAACGCGATCTACCACAGCGCGGACCTGCAGGACGCGACCGGCGCGCAGGTCTTCCAGGGTGGTGCAAACCAGACGCTGCGCATCATCTACGTCACCCCGGCAGGCGTGCAGTTCACGCTCACGGGACTGGGCGACGGCAACGGCGCGGCAGTGGGCGGCCCCGGTGATGTGGCCGCGCCCGGCCAGACCTGCCCCGGTGCCCCGCCGCAGCGGTTGACCGTCGGTGCGGGCGCGCGCGTGACCTTCACCAACGGGCAGCCGCTAAACCTGCGGGCCGAGCCAAGCGGCGCGCTGGTGACGCAACTCCAGGAAGGCACCGAAGTGACCGTGCTCGACGGGCCGCAATGCCTGGACGACTTTAGCTGGTGGCAGATCAGCGTGGTCGAGGGCGCGGCGGTCGCCGGTTGGGCTGCCGAAGGGGAACCCGGATCGTATTACCTGGAACCCTGGCCGGGCGGCCCTGGCCCGGCAAACGGACCCGACCAGATCGCGCCCGTGCCGACCGCGACACCGCTGGTGTTCCAGGCTGTGACCCCGGTTCCGACAGCCACGCCGTTGGGGCTGCAGGTCATGCCCACAGTCCCGCCGGTCACGCCGATCGTCATCGGCCCCGGCGACATCCAGGCCGGGCAGGATTGCAGCCTCGCGCCGGCGCAGCAGTTGCAGGTCGGGATGTCCGTGATCGCGGCACCCAGTGACGGGACGTATGCGCTGCGCAACAACCTGAACGATCCGGTCCCGCAGCACCAGGTGCTGCCGGGCACGCAAGGCAGCGTGGTGGGCGGCCCTGCCTGCAAGGACGGTTACCGCTTCTGGCAAATCCAGTTCAACCTGAATAACCAGTTGGTCACCGGGTGGATCTCCGAAGGGACCACGAGCAAGTACTTCGTGATACCCTGGTAGCGCGCGTATCGTCGCGGCATGAATCGAACGTCCCCTGCCCGCCGGAGCTTACCGGGACAGGGGACGTTTTGTTTGCGTTGCTCCAGGATAGGGCGCTTATGTGCGTGCCTGCAAACCAAGCCGCTCGACCAGTGCCTCGCGCCCCGGCCATTCGTCGCGCAGCATGCCGAAGATCACACCGTCGCACCATGTACCATCGGCGAGCGTGGCGTCACGCTGGCGCGCCTCTTCGCGGAAACCGACCTTCTCCATCTGGCGCAGCACGCGCGCATTAAGGCTCATGGTCATCAGCCAGATTTTGCGCACGTCCAGCCAGTCGAACGCGTATTCCATGATCAGCAGCAGCGCGTCCGTGCCATAGCCGCCGCCCCAGTATTCCGGCTCGTGGATCATCGCGCCGAGCATCGCCAGCCGGTGATGCGGCACCAGCCAGTTGATCGCAAACGACCCCAGCGGCGTGCCGTCCTTGGTCAGGACGCCGAAGTTCGCGCTCAGGCGCGGTCCCTGCCCTTCGCGTTCCTGGCGCTCGCGGCGGTAGCGTTCCGTCGATGCGCGCGTGGCAAACCAGCGATCGCCCATGCTGGCCCAGAACATCGACTCGCGGTTCATCCACTCGGCGTGTTTTTCCTCGAACGGTTTGCCATACGGCACCAGGTCAACCAGCAAGCCCTCTAGCATCTCATGTTTTCCCTTCCGCACGCGCGCGCAGGCCAAGCCGCTCGACCAGCGTTTCGCGGCCCGGCCATTCGTCGCGCAGCATGCCGTACAAGACCTCGTCGGTCCGCTGCCCATCGGCAAAGAACAACTCGCGGCGCACAGCCTCGCGCCGGAACCCAACCTTCTCCATCTGGCGGTGCACACGCACGTTGATGCCCATCGTGCCGAGCCACAGCTTGTGCATGTCCAGCCAGTCGAACGCGTAATCCACGATCAGCAACAGCGCGTCCGTGCCGTAGCCGCCGCCCCAGTAGTCCGGCTCGCCGATCATCGCGCCGAGCATACCCAGGCGGTGATGCGGCAGCACCCAGCCGATGCCAATATCCCCGAGCGGCGTGCCGTCCTTGGTCTGGATGCCGAAGTTCGCGCGCTGGCTGTGGGCGCGGCGTTCGGCACGTTCTTCCTGCCAGCGACGCATCGCCGCGCGCGACACGATCTCGCGCCCCCCGGCGGAAGCCCAGTACCCGGCTTCGCTGTTCTCCCATTTGTGTTTCAGCTCGTCATACGTTTTGCCGTGCGGCACCAGATCGACCAACAAGCCTTCTAACATCGTTGCGTTTCTCGCTTTCGTCAGGATTGGCTGCACCTCAGCGTGCAAGCCCGGATTCTCGCCCCCACACGCGCGACCTCGCCCTCGCTGCGCGCGACCTCGCCCGCGCTTACGCGTTCCCGGAGACTGCCGCCGCCGCACGCTCGCGCAGGCCCAGCGACTCGACCAGCGCCGCGCGGCCCGGCCACTCCTCGCGCAGCAGGCCATAATGCAGCTCGTCGTGCCAGACGCCATCCGCATACGCCGCCGCGCGGTCGCACGCCTCAAGCCGGAACCCGACCTTTTCCATCTGGCGCTGAACTCGCGCGTTCATGCTGGTGGTGACGATCCACACCCGGCGCAGATCGAGCCAGTTGAAGCTGTAATCCAGCACCAGCAGCAGCGCGTCCGTGCCGTAACCGCCGCCCCAGTAGTCCGGCTCGCCGATCTTCGCGCCGAGCATCGCCCAGCGGTGGGCCGGATTGAGCCACATCGGCCCGATGCCACCGATCGGCGTGCCGTCCTTAGTCTGGATGCCAAACCAGACGCCGCGCGCGGGGTTATCCGCCTCGCGTTCGGCGCGACGCTGCAGCATCTCTTCGACGTACCGGCGGCTCTCAAACCGGCGGTCGCCGCCGCTGCCCCAAAACGCGGCCTCGTTATTGCGCCACTTGTGTTCCAGCTCGCGGAAGCGTGCGTCAAACGGCACCAGATCGACCAACAACCCTTCAAACATACGTCTCGCCCTGTCCTTTGTCGTGATTCGTGATATCTCGCGCGGCCCGTCACGGCGTCAGGCGGTTCGGCCCCCGGAACAGGTACGTCGCCTGACGCAGATTCGACAGGTCCAGCAGCGACATCAACATACGCGCCAGCCCGAAGCCAAAACCGCCGTGCGGCGGGCAGCCGTACCGGAAGAAGTCCAGGTAGAACTGCACCGACTCGTTGGTCAGTCCCTTTTCGTGAAGCTGCGCGACCAGCACATCGTAGCGGTGCTCGCGCTGCGCCCCGGTCGTGACCTCCAGCCCCTTCCAGAGCAGGTCGAAGCTGCGCGTCAGGTTCGGGTCATCCGGGTGCTTCATGTGGTAGAACGGGCGCACGGACCAGGGATAGTCGGTCACGAATACGAAATCGTGGTCGTGCGTCTCTTTGACATGCCGCGCCACGATGCGTTCACCTTCCGGGTCGAGGTCGCCCTTGCCGTTGTCGGGCATCTCGTAGCCGCTCTGCGCCACGATCTCAAGCGCCTCGCTCATCGGCACGCGCGGGAAGGGCACTGCCGGCACCGTGATCTCGACCCCGAAGGTGTCCGCGATCTGCGTGCCGTACTGCTCCTTGATCGCCCGGATCACGTACTGCAGCCACTGCTCTTCCAGGACCATCACGTCCTCGTGCGAGTCAACCCACGACACCTCCATGTCGATGCTCGTGAACTCGGTCGCGTGGCGCGATGTGAACGACGGGTCCGCGCGAAACACCGGCGCGATCTCGAACACGCGGTCGAAGCCCGCCGCCATCGCCATCTGCTTGTAGAACTGCGGCGACTGCGCGAGGAACGCCTGCCCGCCGAAGTACTCCAGCGCGAACAGTTCCGCGCCCGATTCGCTTGGCGCGCCCATCAATTTTGGCGAGTGGATTTCAATGAAACCGCGCTCGACCCAAAACTCGCGCATCGCGTGCTCGGCGGCAGTCTGCACCTCGAAGATCAGGCGATTCTGCGGGCGGCGCAGGTCGATGAAACGCCAGTCAAGCCGCACATCCTGCGCGGATTCCTCTTCGATCGGCAGCATCGGCTCAGCCTTGCTGAGCACCTCCAGCGTCTCAAGCTGGATCTCCAGCCCGCCGAGCTTCACGCTCTCATTGGCGACCGCCTTGCCCGTGATCTGCACCACCGACTCGACGGTCAGGCCGGAGATCGTCTCCGCGAGTTCCGGATTGCCCTTCTTCCAGTGTGCGACCTGCACGTAGCCGCTCGAATCGCGCAGCACCAGAAACTGCATGTTCTTCTGGTCGCGGATCGTATCGACCCATGCTTTGATCTGCACCTGTTCGTCGAGATGATCGCGGACCTCTTGGATCGCTATCGTGGTCACAATAAGCTCCTTGTTCGGTTCAGCATCTGGCTAATGGCCCGATTATAGCACCGCGCTGGCCGTCCCCGTTTGGTTGTGCTGCACGAAGACCGCCCCAACACACACCGGCGATGCACACACCCCGTTGCCGGACGGTGCGGCATCGCCAGCGGTTCGCGTTGCCTCTCTCCGCGCCGGAACGTCTACGCTTCCGCCGCGCCGTTATTCGATTCCTTGTCGTCTTTCTTTTCCGGCTTGGGCTTCGGTTCCAGCTCGCTGCTCTGGAGTTCGAGCGTCTTGACCTTCGCGGCATAGCCCGGCCATTCGCGATCCAGCAGGCCGTACAGCTCCAGGTCGACGTAATCGCCATCCCAACGCACGTGCTGGCGCAGCGTGCCCTCGTGCACAAACCCTGCACGCCGCAGGTAGTCGATCCTAACCTCGTCGAAGGCCAGCGCCGCCGTATCCACGCGGTGCAGGTTGCGCGTTTCGAAGCAGTAGCGCAGCAGCATCAGCAGCCCGTCGAGCACCTCGTCGCGGCCTTCGTAGCGCTGATCCCCGGCGAAGAACATCACGTCCGCCTTGCGTACGCGCGTCCACTCGTGATCAAACAGCACGCCGCCCACCGGGTCGCCGTCCTTGGTCTGGAAGCCGATCAACGCGCCGTGTTCGTTCTTCTCCATCTTCTCGATGAACTGTTTCACGTCTTCTTCGGTATGCGGCTCGCGGCGGTCAAATGGCCGGGCACGGAACCACGCTTCTTCGTTCATCCACTGCTCAAGGTAAATCGCGTAATCGTCCTCAAATGGGACCAGATCAACCAGGGTACCTTCAATCATGATGCATGTTTCTCCTCTGATCGCCGGGCAGCGGTTGGACCGGCTCGATCATAGCCCGCCCCCGAACAGGACGCCACTTTGCCGACGTGCAGGTAACCGCACCGGCCCGCCACGTGTCGATCGACGTCCGCACAGAACACCGACCGGGATACGCGCGCAGGCCGCCCATAGTCTGCTTGAGATCGCACGCTTTGTCAATAGCGCAACCATGCAATCTCGCGCGGCGCCACGATGCCCCAACCCACTGTATTGTACGCGCCGAGGGGTGGAAATTGTTGCTGGCGATCAAAGCAACGACCGGGATCGCTTCGCAACGCGATCCCGGCCTTGCCGTGCGATGCACGCATCCCGCGCCGGTGACCCGGTCTGTTACCGGTCGCGCGGCTTCTGCGCCACCAGCACCGGCGGCACGTCCGGCTCGCGGTTGGCGAGGCGGTCGCGCAGCTCCAGCAGGCGCCCGCGCCAGCCACGCCGCCGGGGCGCGGAGGTCAGCATCAAGCCGGCGTCTTCAAACAGCGTGTGGACCGTCGTGACATCATCTTCCGAGGGCTCGACCGCGTCGACCACGGCGACCCACCCGCCCGGGCGCAGCACGCCGATCGCCTGGTCGAGCGCTCGCTGCTGCGCGGCATCGTCGCCAAACCGCGCCAGCCCTTCCTGGAAGATCACCCAGTCAAACGCGCCGCGCGCCAGCGGCAGGCGGTCGAGCGGCGTCTGCAGGCGGAAATAACGCGCGATCGGGTACGCCCCCAGGCCGTAGTTCGACCCGGCCCGCGTGTCAAGCGCCAGCGTGGTGTACCCCGCCACGTCCAACCCGTAGGCCAGCCAGCCCATCCCGGCATGGATCACCGCCACTTCGCCCATCGGGCCGACCGGCAGGCCGCCGTTGCGCAGGCGCACCGCTTCCAGAAAGCGCCACAACAACGCCGTGCTCGCCGCCTGCTGCGCCCAGTAGGTCTCAGGATATCCTGGCAGCGGCGTCTGCGGCAGGCTCTTGAAAGCGGCCTCGTCCGGCGACCGCCACCCACGCGCCGCGCACGCCTGCTCGTGCGCCTCAGACGCGGCATCCAGTGCGGGTCGTGCTTGCGCGGGGAACAGGCGCAGTATGCCGTCCTCATACGTGTAACGGTGTTGCGCGTCCTGCTCGCAAACGAGATCGCCCGCCTCTGGCAGCAGGCGCGCCCGGTCGACCGGGCACACCAGCAGCGAGACATAGTCGCGCCCGCGCCCTTTAAACGCGCCGTTCATCGGGCGGTAGCCGTTGTCGTCGGGTCCTGTCAGGTCATCCAGGTTCATAAGCTCTTGCTATACCGTACATCTATCTAACACGGTGTCCTTCACGTGGCTCCGGGGAAATGCGACCAGCCCGATCCCCCGCCCGCACGCCCCGGAACCGGCTACCCAATTATACGCATAACACCCCGCGATCTGCCCAACCGCACGGCACGCAGCGCACCGCCAACCGGGAAAAAAGTACCTGGGAAAGTTCTACTATTGCTCTGCCTGTAGCCGTCCTGTACAGTTGGACCCCAGCGCCAAAAATGAAGAGTGTAAACCGCCTGCCGGAACCAGTTCCGGCGCGGCACAGGAGGCACCATCCGACAACCAGGAAGCACACACCTGCCGCACCTGCGGCACAACGGGGGGCACCCAGACGCTACGACGATCTCAGGCGGCCTAGCTGCCTGCACGCGTCCACACGTCATCGGAAGGAGCTGCCATGTTTGGCCTACGTCGACCCCTGTTCTACGTTCTGATCATCACACTGGCGACCTTTGCCCTGCTGCACCCCTACCTGATCCCCGGCCCGTATTCCTCTGAGCATGTCGCGACCGCCCCGGCACGGGTCAAGGCGGTGTTCAGCCTGCTTGCCGTGCTCGGCCTGGTGGTCCCGCACATGACGCTGCAGATCCTGTTCACGCGCGCCACGCGGATCATCGACCACCAACACCACGCGGTACACGGGATGCTCAAGATTCAGCGGCTGGAGATGGTCTCGGCGGACCAGGTGCGGCGCGGGCTGTTGATGGCAAGTGACGGGGTGCGGCACAGCACCAACCTGGTGGTATGGGGGCTGTTCGTCTCGCGCGTCCTGAACCTGTTCCCGGCAGCGCAGCCGGTCGCGGACGATATCCGGCTGCTGATCGCCGGCCCGCTGCAAACGATCGCGCAGGCCCTGATCGACTACCTGCCGAACTTCATCCAGATCGCGATCATCCTGCTGGTCACGCGGTACGTGCTCAAGGCGATTCACCTGTTCTTTCACGCGGTCGGCGCGGAGATCATCGTGCTGCCCGATTTCTATCCGGAGTGGGCCGAACCGACGTATAAGATCACGCGGCTGCTGATCCTGGCGTTTATCCCGTTCATCATCATGCCGCTGCTGCCGATCGCCAATTCACAGCTATTCGAGGAGATTTCGTTCCTGCTCGGGCTGCTGGTCTCGCTCGGCTCCACGTCCGCGATCAAGAACATGACCGCCGGGGCCGTGCTGACTTATACGCGCTCGTTTCAAATCGGGGACCGCGTGCAGATCGGCGACGTGACCGGCGACGTGGTGGAAAAAAGCCTCTTCGTGACGCGCATCCACACCGTCAAAAACGAACAGGTCGCAATCCCGAACGGCACGGTGCTGGAAAGCAACATCGTGAATTACAGCGCCCTGGCGCGCAGTTCCGGCCTGATCCTGCACACCACGATCACGATCGGCTACGACGTGGACTGGCGGCTGGTGCAGCAACTGCTGATCGACGCCGCGCTCGCCACGCCGGATGTCCAGCCCCAGCCGCGCCCGTTCGTGCTGCAAAACAGCCTGGACGACTATTACGTCACCTACGAGATCAACGCCTACACCGACCAGCCGCAGCGCATCCCTGCGACGCTCTCCGCGCTGCACGCGATGATCCTGGATTCGTTCCACACCGCCGGGGTCGAGATCATGTCGCCCAGCTACAGCGCGCTGCGCAACGGCAACGATGCCGCGATCCCGCCCGACCTGTCACACCGGGCGCTTGGCCCGTCACCGGACGCGCCGATCGCGGTTGAGTTCACCGCGCTGCATGCCACCCGCGCCCACGCCCACGCCGACATCCCCCGCTGACGCGGCCCGCGCGGGCATACCGTCAGGCTGCCGGGGCGCTATGCCGCAACACGATCAGAAAATGGTCCCCCGCCTCGCGCAGCACAGGCCACTCCCGCAGGCGGCGCTCGCGGCCCAGCCGCCTGTCGAAATGCTTATCACGCGCGTGGTACACCTCGGCCATGTGCACCGGCGGCAACAGCAACGGGAACGCGATCACGCGCTCGACCGTGAAGTGCTGCGCAAACGGCCCGGCGAACGCGTCGGGCGTGTAAAACTGGACCGGCGCGACGACGTCCGAGGCCCCGGCGCGGGATTCGTCCCAGGAACCGCCCCGGTCAAGCGTTTTGCCGGGCTGCGCGCGCCGCAAGTTGTACATAATCTCGAACCAGCAACGGCGGTTCATCACCGTCGCCACGAACGGCGCGCCCGGCGCGAGGCGATCATGCAGCGCCGCCGCCACAGCGGGCAAATCCGGCTCGGTGTTGAGCGTCCCCAGGCTGGCATACGCCCCCTGGAAAGGACCGCGCTCGTCCAGCGCGCCAAGCTGCCCGGCAGGCAACGTCTTGAACAGCGCGCCAAAGCGGATGCCAAACGCCGCGATCTTGATCTGCGCCTGCCGCACCATCGCCGGGCTGATGTCGATACCGAGCACGCTGTACCCCTCTTGCACCAGCGCCAGCGCCTCGATGCCCGTGCCGCAGCCAATATCAAGCACGCTCGCATCTTGCGGCAGCAGGTCACGCAGCAGCGCCAGGTGTTCCTCGCGTAACCACGTCAGCAGCCGGTTCCCTGGCCGGCTGCCGGATGGCGGCCCGAACTGCATGTCGTAATGCGGTGCTGCCGCGTCAAAACGCGCGGCCAGCGTGTCGTAATACGCCAGATGATCCGTCGCGGTGTCAGTCATGGCTCGCCGTCATACTCCCATCCTCGCCCCCCGCCGGGTCCTCAGGCACCAGCACCGGACGCCGTGCCAGCCACCACGCCGCGATCAGCAGCGCGCCCACGACCGGCCCGGCGAACATGGCGCACAACGCCTGCGCGACACCGTCCCACCCCAGCACGCCCAGCAGCACATACAGCGCCAGCGTCATCCCCACGAACACCGCCAGCCATTGCAAGCCCAGCCACGCCCCACGCCGCCAGACGTGCCAGCCTAACGGGCTTGTCGGATCGTGCATGGTCCACCTTCCCACATCAGTCTACACCCGCTTGCAGTTATGTCCAACCACGCCCCCGAAGGGTTCAACGCGCCGCGCTTATTGCGCATCCGTCCCGCCCGGTTCATCCGCGACGTCCTGTGCCGCCGCGTCTTCCTGCACCGGTGTATCATCCGCCGGTGACGCCAGCAACGGCCAGACCCAGATATCGGTCCACAAGCAGGTGGTCGGCACGTCCTCATAGTTCAGCAGCGCCACGCCGACACGCCCGGACCCGGGTCCAACGCGTTCCTGCGCCACCAGCGCCCCGTTGATGTACAGCACGATCGTCCCGCCGCGTGCCAGCACCAACAGCTTGTTTGTTTCCGCGTCCACCATCGGGTCGATATCGTAGACGTTGGCCGTCAGCGTGCCCTCCCGCGCCTGCACGATGCCAAAGCCGCCCCGCGCATCGACATATGCCAGGTCGAGGTTGCGATCATCCTGCCAGCGATAGACCAGCCCGCAGCCGATGCTGTTCCCTTCAGTGGTGATCCGCACGCGCGCGCCGAGCACAAAATTATCGTAGATCGCCTGCCCGCTGCCGATCAGTTCGAACAGCGCGTCAGGATCAGCCGCCTCGACGGTTTTGTCGGTCAGGAACAGGTCGTGTGTGTCTGCCGGGTTTGTGAGATGCCCGGACTCCTGCAGCTCCGCGATGATCTCGGCAGGGTCGGGCGCGTCCCACGCGTTGAGCGCGAGCGGCAGCCCCGCGTAGGTCGTACCGAGCCGTGTCGTCACGATCACATCGTCGAAGATCACGGTCACGTTCTCGTCCTGGTCGCGCGCCGACGCCGCGTACAGGCCGACCGTGCCCGCCCCGGACAGGCGATCGCCGGTCACCGTGCCGAGCCACGTCTCGTTGGCGAACACGTCAAAGCGACTGCCACGCGCCAGCACGCCGATGCGCCACTCGTCGCCCTCCAGCGCGGGGTTATCTTCCCACGAGCGCAGCACAAACTCGCCGGTCTCGTCCTGCAGGGCGACCGACCACTGCCCCTCCGTGTTGAGCCTGAACACGTACCCCCGCGCGAAGGCTTCACCCTGCGCGCGCAGCACGAGCCCGAACTCCGCATATGGCACGATGCCGAACAACCGCGCGTCCGCCTGCACGTAGAGGTCATCGTAACGCGGGGCATCCGGCGGGAACGCACGCAGTGTGCCCCCCGGCTCGTTGACGCGCAGCCGCAGCCCCCCGCTCGAAAGTGGCAACGCGTCGCCTTGCGGCGAGACCCAGGACAGCGCGCCTGCATCAAACCCTTCGCGCCATTCAACTCGTCCGAAGCCGGGTGTCAGCCGCAGTTCGTAGGTGCCGGATGTCGTGCCGGTCGCGCCCTGGTAGCGCATCACGCGGATGGTATACGTCCCGCTGTCCGGCAGCGCGAACGCTTCCAGCCCGGCATCGCGCACCAGCGAGTCGATGTCGTCGTTTTCCCCGACCATCCTGCCGCCCGGGTTGATGATCCGCACCACCGGGTCGAGATCGCCTGCCAGCGTCACCGCGATGACCGAGATCACCTGTCCGGCATAGCCGTCAAACGTATAGTCCTCCTGCGGCGTGCTGTCGTCCAGCTCGCCCTGCACGGGCACGAAGAACGCCAGCGCTTCCGGCGCGTCATCTTGCGCGCGCGCCGGTCCGGTCGCGCGGCCCTCCGGCGTGGAGAACACCAACGCGAACGCGACCAGCAGCGCCAATACCGCAGATATGTAACGTCCTGTCAACCTGCACATAAACCCTCGGCAAAAAACCTGATATCGTCTTGAGTGAGATAGCGTGCGTGTGGCGGCGCGGAGCCGGTCATGCACCAACCAATGCCAACCATCAAAAGCGGGGCAACCCCCCACCAGCGGATGTGCCCCGCCACGCGACCACATGCCAGGACAGGCGCGGGTCAGAATTCCCACAGCCAGATGTTGTTGAGCTGGCAGTAGGTCTGCACCGTGCTGCCGAACTCGTCCTGCTCGACGTACATTTCGAGCGCAAGCTGGCCGCCGGCAGGCGTGAAGCTCGCCACGGCGACCAACTGCCCGTTGACGAACATCGTCACATCCGGGCCGTTCGCCACGATGACCACCTTGTTGGTCGCGCCCTGGCCGCCCCGCACCGCGTCGCTGTAGTCGATCACGCTGCTATCGAGCAGGCTGCCGGCGGCGTCCCACTCACCGAGCAGGAACGATCCGTCTTCAAACACCAGGGCGTCAGCGCTGGTCGTCGCGTTGTCGCGGAAGTACATCCCGCAGCCGGACGCCGGTCCCGTGTCAACCAGCCGCACGTCGAACGCCAGCACAAAATCCTCGAACGTGCGGTCCTGCCCCAGCGGGTAGAAACTGAACCCCGCTGCGGACGTGTCGCCATAGCTGCTCGGCACGTTTAGCGCGATCGCCCCACCCGCCGGGACCAGGCCAACATCTCGCAGTTCCGCCACGATCTCCTGCGGGCTGCCACTGTCCCAGGATGCCAGGGACAGATCGCCGGCAGGTGCGGCGGGCGTCGCGGGCGACGATCCCGGCGTAGGGGCCGGCTGAGCATCACTGGGGGTCTTGGTTGCGCTCAACAGGCCGAACAGCCCGGCAGGTGTGACGCTTGGTTGGGGCGCGTCATCCAGCGTGCCAAAGGGCAGCCCTGCCGCCCTCACCTGCGCCGGGACCGTGATCACCAGGTCATCCACGTACACCGCCAGCGGGTCGAACTGGTCCACGCCGGTCGCCGCGACCAGGCCGAACATGCCCTCCTGCGCGTGCTGCGCGGAGTCGGTCACTTCGCCGACCAGCGCGCCGTTGAAGTACGCGCGGAAGGTGTCGCCCTGCACCCATACCCCGGCGGTCGGATTCATGTCGCTGCCATCGATCGCCGGGTGCTGCGTCCATTCCTGGACCGGCAGCCATTCGCCATCAAACCAGTACAGCGACCAGTCACCGTCGCTGCTGAAGGTCAGCGCATAGAAATGATCCACCTCGCCATCCGCGCGCAGCACAAAGCCGTATTCGGCGTAGCTGGGCTGCCCCTGGATCGCGAAATCCGCCTGCACATAATAATCCACTGCATCGAACGGCTCGTCCGGCATAGCATAACCGAGCAGGTTGTCCGCGAAGACCTGGATCTGCAACTGCTGCGCGATGGTAGCCACCGTCATCGAGTCGGATGCATACGGTTCCCAGGTGAGCTGCAGCGGCGAGTCGGGATCGTCGAAGCTGTCCAACGTGACCAGCTCCGCGTAACCGGGCAGCAACCATACCTCGTAAGCGCCGGACGTGTTCCCAGCACGCGCCAGCGTGACGCCACACGTCCCGTCGGCGGGTACTTCGAACGCTTCCACCAGCGACACGTTCGGCGCGCTGCTCACATTGTCGCCCTGCGCGATCGTGCGCCCGTCGGCCCCCTGCACCGTGATGTCAATCGCCAGGTCGCCGGACGTGGCCTCCACGCGCACGGACGCGACGCCGCCGCTCGCGCACTCAAAACGGTACGTGACTTCGGGGATCGCGGCATCCAGCGTGCCCGTCGCGGGGCGGGGATCGGTCACGGACAATGTGCCGCCTTGCACGGGGGGTGCTGCCTGCGCCGCCGGAATGACGCCATGTCCACCGGCCAGCGCGATCACCATGAAGAGCGATACCAGCGCGATTCGCGCGTTCTGCCTGATGTTCATCGATGAGGCCTCCTGAATAAAACGTGGTGCGATGTCCTGTTGCCCATTGTACGCCAATCGCGCTCTGGTGACACGGCAAGACCTGCCGGTCACATCTGCGCGTGGTGCGTGCCGCTGGCCCACCCCGGCACGTGCCGCACAAGCGCCGCGTTGAGCGCGTGAAAATCCTCCTGGCTGACCTCCGCGCCGTTCTCCCAGCGGCGGTCCTCCAGCTTGAGCAAACGCCGCTGTTCCGCCACCGCGTTCAGGTCGGTGTTGGATCGCGTCTCCTTGCGCGGGCGCAGCCGCACGAAATTGTTGTATCCCGCCAGGTCTTCGGCCTGGGCCTGCGGCATGAACGTGTAAAAGATCGCGTCCTGCTCGTCCTGGAGAATGTACAGCGCCATGCAGTACCAGCCGCGCGGCACGCGGCTGCCTCGCCGTTGCACTTTGAAATGCCACGCCTTGACGTTCACCGTGCCGTCCCAGTCGATGCGCGTCACGTCCGGCGGATTCTTGCGCGCGTCGGTGACGACCAGTTCCTCGCCGGTCAAGACGGCGGAGCGCCGGCTGGGCAGCAGCATCTTCAGCCCGCGCTCAAGCAACATGCTGCCGCCAAACAGGGCCACGGCGTCGGCGGGCAGCACCAGGCACAGCCAGTTCACGCCCTCTATTCGCGACTTCACAAACCACTGCCCCCCAAAATGGACCAGCAGCACCAGCCCGACGGTCAGCAGGGGCAGCAGCAAGCGGATCAAAAAGTGTTCGGTGTCGATTTTTATCAGCCGGGCCGGACCGCCGCGCGCGGCCCCGGCGGAATCAAACTGCTTTTCCATTCAATCTATGCCCTTCACAGCGGCTACTGACAACGCAAAACCGACGACTCGCTGTAAGCATAAGAACGAGTCGTTCATCCAGACACATCTTTTGTGCGAACGGTGCACATCCGTACACATTTTTAAGCATAACACGAATCAAGCAGCAGCGGGATTCTGGCAAAGTGCACGAATCAGGTCCTTTATCCACCGCAAAACCGGAGTATAGTTGTACACAACACGATATCGTGTACAACAGCGCCTGGAGAGCACACCCATGCCAACCGCACCCCTGACCATTGGCATCGAAGAGGAGTACCAGATCATCGACCCGGAAACGCGCGAGCTCACGTCCTACGTGCAGGAGATGATGGGCGAAGGGCGCGTGACCCTCGGTGATCAACTCAAGCCGGAGTTCATGCAGTCCCAGATCGAAGTGGGCAGCTACATCTGCCGCAACGTCAAGGAAGCGCGGCAGGAGCTGATCCGCCTGCGCCGCACGGTGAGCGAAGTCGCGGAACACAACGGGCGCAGCATCGCCGCCGCCTCGACTCACCCGTTTTCGCGCTGGCAAGAACAGCGCATGAACGAGGGCGCGCGCTATGACGACCTCGAGGCGGAGATGCGCGACGCGGTGCGCCGCCTGCTGATCTTCGGGATGCACGTGCACCTGGGCTTCGGCAAAACCCGTGACGCGTTCGAACTGATCATCGACATCATGAACCAGATGCGCTACTTCCTGCCGCACATCCTGGCGCTGACGACCTCGTCCCCCTTCTGGCATGGGCGCGATACCGGCCTCAAGAGCTACCGCAGCCTGGTGTTTGAGAACATGCCGCGCTCCGGCATCCCGCCGCACTTCGCAAGCTGGGCGGAATACGAAAAATACGTCGAACTGATGGGCAAAGTTGGCTCGATCGGGCGGCGTGACGACACGCGCAAAGAGACCAGCGAACGGCGCGGGTACGGCGACCCGACCAAGATCTGGTGGGACGCGCGCCCGCACCCGGACCTGGGCACGCTGGAAATTCGCATCTGCGACATGTGCACGCACATCGACGAGGCCATCGCCATCGCCGCGCTGATCCAGGCCATCGCCGCCAAACTTGTCAACCTGCGCAACGAAAACCAATCCTGGCGCATTTACCGCGGCATCTACATCGACGAGAACAAGTGGCGCGCCGTGCGCTACGGGATCGACGGCAAGCTGATCGACTTTGGCATCGAAGCGGAAGTGCCGATGCGCTTCCTGGCCCAGGAACTGCTCGACATGGTCGATGACGTGGTCGACGACCTCGGCTCGCGCGAGGAAGTCGAGTACATCCACACGATCCTCGACAACGGCACGAGCGCGGACCGCCAGCTCAAGGTCTACCGGAACGCGCTGGTCGAAGGCGCGGACCGGCGCGAGGCGTTGTTTGCGGTGGTCGATCACCTGGTCGACGAAACCGCCGACGGGTGGAAGCGCGAGCGCCACCGCGCATCGCGTCCCCCGGCAGCGACGCCCGCCCCTGCCAACGGCGACGACGGTCAAAACAAGCGGGATGCGGAATAACCGCTTCGGAGCGTTCAGGCATTGCCCGCCCCGCGCCACATGCGGTATACTACGCGGCGGGCAGGGCGGTGGCTCGCCTTGCCCGTTTGGTTCTACCGCACACACAACCCGATTACGCTATGTCCAACACCGACAACCAACCGGCCCCGATCTCGCGCCGCGAGCGCTGGCTGCAGCGTATCGCGCTGTTGCTGATGGCGGTCTTCACCGTGCTGGGCGTCTACGTGCTGTATTATCCCAGCGAGCTATTAATCGCGGTCTTCGGCACGCTGGCCGTCGTCACGATCATGACCGGTGTGCTTGCGGGCATCATGGCGGTGTATTCGTCATGATGCAGGCCACTGGCCGGTCGTTGTGGCACGCCGCGCCTGTCACCCCGCCCGCGCGCTGACGCGGATCACCCAGGGCCGCCAGATGAACGACCCGTCCGGCTCAACCAGCGCCTGCAGGCGCTCGCGCACTGCCGCATAGAACGCCACGCGCGTTTGGGCCTGCATCGCCCGCACCTCCTCCCAGCGGTACGTCCACGCCAGCTTGTAGCGCAAATAGTCCTCGACATCCGCCAACCGGATCGCGACCGGTTGCTCCTCGCGCGCGTCCTCGATGGTCAGGCCAAGATCGGCCAGCCACTCGCGGTAATCGTCCACGTCCTGCAGGTAATCGCCCCAGTCCGCCGGGGACGCGTCCACACCGGCACGCAGCGCCTGCACATGCTCGCCGGGGTCCGGCTCGCTATATTCCTGGAGTGTCTCGCCGATGACCCGGTCCGCGTCGGAGGCCGGCCCCCACTCCTGGATCACCAGCCGCCCGCCCGGCGCGATAAGCTTGCGCACCGCGCGCAGGCTCGCGTCCGGAAACGTGGCGTTCAGCCCGAAATGCGCCACGACCAGCGACACGCTGCCATACGCCACCGGCAGCCGGTGAATGTCGGCCTGGGCGTAATGCACGTTCAGCGGCGCGGGCGTCTCACGCCCCACGCGCAGCGATTCGCGCGAGATATCCAGCCCGACCACGTAACGCACGTAAGGCGCGATCGTGCGCGCGAGCAGCCCGATCCCCGCGCCGAGGTCCAGCACGCGGTCCTCGCGGCGCGGGGCGGCGTAAGCGACGAAGTCAGCGACCAGCGGCCAGAACACCGGCGCGATATCGATCGCGTAGCGTTCGGCAGCCTGGTCGAACATGTACTCAACGAGCTTAACCCGGTTGTGATGCATGGCCGTCCTTACCGTGAGATGCGCGCACAGAGGGCGTATGCGCCGTGTTCGTTGCCAGGGAGTCTAGTCCGGCGCGCGGCAGGATGCAACCATACCCAATGGTGATGCACGCGTGGGGTCACGCTTGCAGGCATAAGGCAGCGGTACGTTCCCTGTCATCACTAAACGGCGTTATGACTAAACCGGTTTGCACTCTGCGCAACGCACAGAACATGAGATTTCCGGCAAAACCCCTTGACTTTGCGCACAACGCCTCTAGAATCGCCTTGGCATTGTGCACTCGTACCAAGTGCGTCCCTGGTACGGCACACCAAAGATGGTAGAATACGAGCCAGCAAGCCCGCTTGCATGCTTGCATAAGGAGAACCAGCCCATGTTGAAAAAGCGTTTCCTGAAGAGCGGCCAGGTGAAGGTCGAGTTCATTCTGCCCGACGCCATCGCCGCCGAAGCCGATACCGCGTACCTGGTGGGTGACTTCAACGACTGGGACGAACAGGCCACGCCGATGAAGCAGTACAAGAACGGCAAGTTCAAGGTCGATCTGAAGCTCGAACCCAATCGCGACTACCAGTTCCGCTACCTGGTGGACGGCAACCAGTGGCACAACGATTGGGACGCCGACCGCTACGTCGCCAACCCCTTCAGCGGGGACAACTCGATCGTCAACACCACGCCGCCGGAAAACGAGTAAGCGGCACCGTCCAGGGGCGCGGCGTGTGCCATGCCCCACACGCGCGACGGGTGCGCCCTGATGACCCCGTCCTGCCCTGCACATCCCGCGCGCCAGACAGCTACCCGCCCGCCACAACCCCGGTTGTGCGGGCGGTTGTTGCGCCCGCTTCATGCTGGCGTGGGGACAGTTGACAGTTTCGCGGTTTTAGCCCATTATCCCGATCAGGCACGCCCATGACGGAAGCCTATATTTTTAATGGTTTGAAGGGAGCAGGCATATGATCCATTTCGGGCGCGAAGTCACCGGCCATCTCGATACGCTGATGCGCCGCGAGTGGCTGGTCACCAACGGCATCGGCGGGTACGCGATGGGATCGCTGGCCGGCGCGCGCACGCGGCGCTATCACAGCCTGCTGACCGCCTCGCTCCGTCCCCCGACCCTGCGCACCGTGACGGTCGCCAACATGGACGCCTGGCTCGAGATCGATGGGCGGCGCTCGCCGCTGGTCACGCACCATTGGGCGGCGGGCGTCGTGCTGCCGGACGGCTACCGCCACCTGGAGAGCTTCCGGCTGGAAGGCACGATCCCTGTTTTCGTGTGGGCGATCGGGGACGTGCGCATCGTGCAGCGGATCTGGATGGAGCACGGCCACAACACGACCTACATCACCTACACCTACGCGCGCGGCACCTCAAATGTGCGGCTGGCGCTCAAGCCGCTGTGCGCGTGCCGCGACCACCGCGCGCTGACCAAAGGCGGCTACCACATCGACGTGGAGCCGAGCGCCGCCCCCTGGCCCAACGGGCAGGCGGTCACCGTGCTGGCGCACACCGAGCGCATGGGCGGGTCAATGCCGCCGTTCCGCATCCTGACCAACGGCGGATCGATCACGCCTGAATCCGAATGGTGGTGGTCCTTCCACCTGGCCGAGGAAAAACGGCGCGGCGAAGAAAACCAGGAAGACCTGTTCGCGGCGGCCTCGATTATGGCGGACCTGAAACTGGGCAACACCCTGGCCGTCGTGCTGACCGCCGAAGCCAGCGATCCGCAGCCCTGGCACGACGCCCTGCACGCCGAGCAACAACGCCAGCAGGAATTGATCGCGCAGGCACACCTGGACGACGACGCGCCGCAGTGGGTGCGCCAGTTGGTGTTGGCAGCGGACCAGTTCATCGTCACGCGCAGCGTCGGCGGCGAGCCGGGCAAAAGCGTGCTGGCGGGGTTCCCCTGGTTCAGCGACTGGGGGCGCGACACGATGATCGCGCTGCCGGGGCTGACGATCGCGACCGGACGCCACAAGGAAGCCGCCGCGATCCTGCGCACATTCGCACAATTCGCCGATCGCGGGATGCTGCCCAACCGCTTCCCCGACGCCGGGACCAGCCCCGAATACAACACGGTCGACGCGACGCTGTGGTACTTTCAGGCGGTTTACGCCTGCTACCGGGCCCGCAACGATGAGGACGTGGTCCGCGAGCTGTACCCGGTGCTGGCCGATATCATCCAGTGGCACATCGACGGCACGCGCTTCAACATCCGCATGGACCCCGACGACGGCCTGCTTTACGCGGGCCAGCCGGGGACACAGCTCACGTGGATGGACGCCAAGATCGACGACTGGGTCGTGACGCCGCGCGTCGGCAAGCCGGTCGAGATCAACGCGCTGTGGTATAACGCGCTGCGCGTCGCCGCCGAACTCGCCACCGCACTCGACAAGCCGCAGGACGCGCAGCACTACACCGCGCTGGCGGACCACGCCCTTGAGAGCTTCAAAGCCCGGTTCTGGTACAACGGCGGCTATCTTTACGACGTGATCGACGGGCCGGACGGCGACGACCCAACGCTGCGCCCGAACCAGATCTTCGCGGTCGCGCTGCCGTTCCCGCTGCTGGACGAAGCACACGCGAAGGCGGTGGTCGACATCTGCGCCCGCGAGCTTGTGGTATCCTACGGGCTGCGCAGCCTCGCGCCGGACGAGACGGACTACGTCGGGCATTACGGCGGGGACCCGCTCCAGCGTGACAGCGCCTACCACCAGGGCACGGTCTGGTCATGGCTGATCGGGCCGTTCGTGAGCGCGCACTACGCCGTTTACCAGAATCCGAAAGTCGCGCTGAGCTACCTGGAGCCGCTGGCCGACCACCTGAACGATCACGGCCTGGGCACGATCAGTGAGATTTTCGACGGGGACCCGCCGCACACCCCGCGCGGCGCGATCGCCCAGGCGTGGAGCGTGGCCGAAATCCTGCGCGCGTGGCGCGCCCTCGCGCCGCGCCTGAAGCGCAAGCCAGATACGACACCCTGACCGCCACCAGGAGCCAGGAGCAACTGTGGACACGCAGCAAAACCACCCGGCCCCAAACGATCCGCCTGGCACGCCCGAACCGGCCAGCAGCAGATTCGCCAACCGCCCGTACCAGGTCGCGCTGACGGTAGCGGTGATCCTGTTTATCGTCACGCTGACGATCAGCATCCTGGTGCTCATCATCAGCCGGGAGGAGAGCCAGGACCGCGAACAGGCTTTCGACATGACGCTGACGGCGATCTACGCTGACGTGTCCCAGACCCAGGCCGCGCTGGCGGACCGGCTGCGCACCCCGCCAGACGTGCCGCCGCCGGTATACCGCGAATACCCCTTCGCCCTGGCCCCCGACTCGCCGCGTTACGCTGCCGCCGCCACATGCAGCGAGCAGGTGATCGATGGCACGGTCCGCGACATGGACGGCCAGCCCACCGACGCGCTTAACATCACGGTGTGGGGCGACTACCTCGACGCGCAAACCGTGCCCACCGGCGAACTCGCCGGGCAGGACGCGGGGCGGTGGCGCGTCACGCTTTCCGGCCCGGCCAACCGGCGCGTGTTCGTCCAGCTCCACGCCGCCGGGCGCTACCTGTCCGCGCCGGTCGAACTCGTCTTCGATGCGACGGACTGCGCGCGCAACCGCGCCACCGTCGATTTCGTGCAGATCGCGCCGCTGCAATAGCCGCACTGCGCGCTATCCTGACGCCGGACCAACGCAACCTGACGTAACGCCGAAATCAAGCTGACACTGTCAGACACCCCCCAAGATCCGTTATACTTTTTCTCCGATGCTACGTATTAGATCATGACCGCATAACGCATTTATACGCGGATTAGCGCTTGCTTCATCGTGTTGCATGCTGGACCGGTGCACCCCGGCAGCGAACGACATAACACTTGCCATACAGGAGGAACCATGTCTGAGACAGGACCGGCGATTGCCGTGAGGAATGTTACCAAGCGGTACGGGAACTTCACCGCCGTAGACAACCTGACATTTGACGTGCAGCGCGGCGAGATTTTCGCCATGCTTGGGCCAAACGGCGCAGGCAAGACAACCATGTTACGCATGATCCTCGATATTCTCGTGCCCGACGCCGGCACGATCCACGTGCTGGGCGGCCCGATCACCGAACGGACCAAAGACCGCATCGGCTATCTGCCCGAAGAACGCGGCCTGTACCGCAACGTGCGCGTGCTGGAGGTGCTGACCTACCTGGGCACGCTTAAAGGGATGAAACGCAGCGACGCCGAAAAACGCGCCTTGCAGATGCTGGAACGGGTCGGGCTGGAGGAGCACGCCAAGAGCAAGATCAGCGAGCTTTCGAAGGGGATGCAGCAGAAGGTGCAGATCATCACCACGGTGCTGCACCGCCCCGACCTGGTGATCATCGACGAGCCGTTTTCCGGCTTGGACCCGGTCAACACCCAGCTTGTCAAAGACATGCTTTACGAGATGAACGCGGACGGCGTGACGATCATCATGTCGACACACCAGATGCACCAGGTCGAGGAGATGGCCGGGCGCATGTTGATGATCAGCAAAGGGCGGCGCGTGCTGTACGGCAAGGTCGCTGAAGTACGCCAGGAGTTCGCCAAGAACGCCGTGCTCGTTGAGGGCGATGGCAATTGGACCGCGCTGCCGGGTGTGTCCAGCGTCGACGACGTCAACGGCCAGGTCGCGCTGCTGCACCTGGCGGACGGCGTGACGCCCGACGACGTGATGGAAGCGATGGCCGTGGGGGCAAATTACCGTGTGCGCCGCTTTGAGCTGGCCGTCCCCAGCCTGAACGAGATCTTCATCGAGGTGGCCGGCACCAACAACGGCCAGAACGGAGGGTAGGTGCATGAGCTGGCACAAAGTCTGGCTCGTGTTGCAGCGCGAGTATCGCTTCAACTTCCGCAAACCGAGCTTTCTGTTCACGGCCTTCGGCGTGCCGCTGTTATCATTCGCGGCGATGTTCCTGATCACGCAGGTGGTGGTGACGCAGGCGACGAACCTTGACGCCTTCAAGCAGGTGGGCTACATCGACCGCGCGGGGATCGTCAACCCGGACGTCGAAACCGAGCAGGGCTACGTCCCCGTGCGCGACCCGGCGCTCGCGCCGCCGGAAACGGGCGCGGATGACGCCGCCTGGACAGCTTACTACGACGCACTGCAAGCCTACGCCATGCAGCAGGTGCTATCCGGCGAGTTGGACGCCTACTTAGTGATCGAACCCGACTACGTCCTCACCGGGCAGGTGTCGCTTTACGCGGATAGCAGCATCCCCCAGCGGCTGCGCGACGAGGTCGAGGGGTTCTTGAAAACGCACGTCGCCAGCCGCGCGCCGGACGACCTGCCCGTGCCCATCGCGCGCCTGGAACGGACCGACTTCACACTGCGCGACCTGGACGCCGACGACGAATTGAGCGAGGCCGCGTTGGTCGGGCGGATGATCCTGCCGTTCATCTTCGCCATGCTCTACTTCATGGCGACCAGCACCACCGCGCAGTTCTTGATGAGCGGCGTCGTCGAGGAAAAGGAAACGCGCCTGATGGAGATTCTCGCGACCAGCCTGCGCCCGATCGAGCTGCTGTGGGGCAAGCTGCTGGGACTCGGCGCGCTGTCCCTGACGCAGATCGGCCTGTGGGCCGTCGGCGGGCTGCTGATCGCGGCGATCAACACGGACGCGCGCGAGTTCCTGTCTGGCGTGTCGTTCGAGCCTGCCGAGTTCGCGCTGCTGATCGGGCTGTTTCTGATCAACTTCATGCTGTTCTCGTCATTCATGCTGAGCATCGGCGCATCGGTCACGGCGGAACAGGAGAGCCGCCAGATCGCGGGGTTCTTCACGTTTATCAGCGTGCTGCCGATCATGTTCCTGGCGGTGTTCTTTAACGATCCAAACGGCACGCTGCCCGTCGTGCTGAGCTTCATCCCGTTTACCGCGGCGATCAGCCTGATCCTGCGGCTGGGTCTGGGTGCGCTGCCGGCATGGCAACTGTGGCTCAGCATCGCGATCCAGCTCGCCTCGGTGCTGGCCGTGATGTGGCTGGGCGCGAAGGCGTTCCGGCTGGGGATGTTGATGTACGGCAAGCGCCTGACCCCGCGCGCGCTGTTTATGGCGCTGCGCCAGGGGCAGAAGACGCTCACCAGCGCGCCAGAGTCCGATATGCAGCGTGACGAAGGAGGTCTACGATGACACACTGGCTCGATGTCTTCCGTTACGAGCTGCAACAAGCCTTCCGGCGCAAAGCGTACCTGTTCCTGACCTTCGGCGTGCCGCTGCTGGCGATCGCCGCCTTTTACGGCTACCAGTTTTACCAGGATCGCACCAGCAGCGAGAGCGAAGAAGTCCCCAGCACACCGGTTGCCGAAACCGTCGATGGTGATGAGCTGATCGGCTACGTGGACCGCACCCCGGAGGCGCTGTTCCCGCCACCGGAAAGCTATCCAGAGGTGAGCTGTAACCCGGAAGAAGACGAACTTAACGCGCTGTCGGGCGGCGAAAACATCGCCGGTGTCCGCAGCAACCTGATCAAGCGCATCTCGTCGCCCTACTGCCTGCGCAGCCGGATCATCGCGTTTGACGCGTTAGAAACCGGCAAGGCCGCCCTTGATGCGGGGACGATCGACCTGCTGGCGGTGATCGAGCCGGATTACGTCGCCACCGGCAGCGTGTCGATCTACATCGAAAGCCTGAACATCAGCGCGATGGAGAGGCAATCATCGATTGAGGACTACATCATCCGCAGCGTGCTGTACAATGTGGACGCCGAGGAATACGAGGCGCTCTACCTGCGGCTGCGCAACCCGGCCTACGTCACGATCCACAAGCTGACCGAAACCGGCGAAGTCGAGACCGAAAACGAGAATCGTAATTTCGTGCTGGTCTATGGCTTCGGGCTGGTGACGATGTTCGGCATCTTCTGGGGTGGCGGGTACCTGATGCAAAGCGTGGTGCAGGAAAAGGAATCGCGCATCATCGAGATCATCATGTCCTCGGTACAGCCGACCGCACTGCTCGCGGGCAAGGTGCTGGCGATGGGCCTGACCGCCCTGCTCCAGATCATGCTGCTGGTGGCAACCTTCACCTACCTGGGGGCGCAGGCCGGCGACGTCTTCAGCCAGGTCGGCAACCTGGACATCAGCGCGCGGATGCTGGCGTTCGTGGGCCTGTACTTCGTGCTGGGGTTCCTGCAGTTCGGCAGCCTGATGGCCGCGATCGGCGCGATCAGCACCACCGTGCGCGAGGCGCAGAACTTCGTCGTCGTGGTGACACTGCCCGCCGCGATTCCGTTCTTCTTCCTGACGCTGTTCGTCGAAGACCCTAACGGCACGCTGCCGCGCATCCTAAGCCTGTTCCCGCTGACCGCCCCGCTGTCGATGATCATGCGCATGGCGGTGACCAACGTACCGGCGATCGAGGTCGCGATCAGCCTCGGGCTGTTGCTGCTGGGCATCAGCGGGGCGATCTGGTTTGCGGGGCGCTTGTTCCGCGTGAACATCCTGCTCAGCGGCACGATGCCGTCGTTCAAGGACATCCCGAAGCTGCTGCGCGGGTAACGCGCACCACACCGCACAAGTAGCACCCGGCGGGACGCATCATCACGGTGCGTCCCGCTGCTTTTGCGCCGCCCACTTGCGGCGTCCCGGTTGACGCCGCCTCGTGTTAACGCTTATGATGGAGTTGAAACTACATTTGAGCAATGGGGGTGTTTACGATGGACGAATTGGTAAAACTTGTGCTTACCAAAACCCAACTGGACGAAGCGACCGCGCAGCGTGTCGTGACGATCGTGGTCGACGAACTCAAGGCCAAGCTGCCCAAAGCCGCCGCCAGCCAGATCGACGCCGTGCTCGCCGGCGAAAGGCCGCAACAAGCGTCGGGGTTCATGGCGCTGCTGTCGGGGCTGTTCAAGCGCCGGGCCTGAACCACCCGGCACACCCTACCCGCCAGCATACACCGCAAACGCCAGCGTGTTACGGGCTGGCGTTTGCAGCGATTCCATACCGCGCCACCCCACGCGTCCCGCAGCCCGCATAACGGGCGCGCCTGTGGTAGCAAACTCGTATCATAAAGCGCCGGGCAAATCACGTCCCGTCCGGCAGCAGGTCGATGTCATCCGGCCCTGCCGCGCGTGGCGCGCTGCGCGTGCGCCCGGCTTTCGGATCGCGCACCACCTGCGGATCGGCATCCGGCAGCAGTTCGACCGTGTGCCCTGACGGGAACGTGATCACGGTGCCATCACCATCACGGACAATACGCACGCCGTGCTGCGCCCAGGTGATCGCCTGGTCCGCGAACGCACTCGGCCCGGTGATCGCGACCTGTGCCGGGCCGATCACGAAGGCGTTGAACAGCCGCGCGAACCAGTCCAGCGAGACCGTGCCCTGGATCACCTCGGCGTCGCCCATGCCCGCGCCGGTCTGCGCGTCCCAGAAGCGGCGGAAGGTCTGCTCCGTCTTGAGGATCGCGGCCTGGGCCGCCAGCACGCGCCGGAACAGGTCCGCCGACTCCGCCGCCTGCCCCACCGCCAGCAGCGCGAGTCCGAGCCGCGCGTTCCATTCCGGCCAACTACCGCCCGGCCCGTCGCGGTGCGCCGGATCGTAGGCCGGGTCGCTAGCCGGAACGCCGCTCAGCCCGCACGGCTGCGCGTACTGCGCAGGATCGGTCAGCACGGCGACCAGCGGCGCGACCTTCTCATCTTCCAGCGCGCCCGACCACAGCGGCGCGAGCAGCGCGATATCCGGGCGCGCGAGGTTCACCGTGCGCACCGCGACGGTGAAGACGCGGCTCAGCCCGCTGAAGCTCAAATGCGTGATCGCGGACCAGGCGGTCTGTGTGGTGGCGCTGCCCCCGCCGCGATACCAGTCAAACCGCTCATGCGCGAGCGTCTCGTTGGCCCCATTGCCGTGAATATCAACCCCCTCGATCGTACACTCCATGTGCGGCTTGCGGCTCAACCCGCCGGTGACGTGCACGATCAAGCGCCCCGGTTCCGGCAGCTCGGTACGCACGGCGATCCCGGCGTCGCCCTTACCCTCAAAGACCAGCGTGCCCTGGGTCGTGGCGTGCGAATCGCGGTCGCGGTAGCGGAAGCACTGCGCGTCCGCGTCCCACATCGCATGCAGCGCGGTGGTCAGGCGCTCCAGGTGCGGCTCAACCTGCGCGGCCAGGTCGTCACGCCCCAGTTTCTCACAAAGGTAGGTCAGCACGCGCGCCTCGCGCACCAGGTACGCCAGCAGGTCCGGCGCTTCGATCGTGGTGATATCCACACCCTGGCTCCAGCCCCGCCCGGCGGCCAGCACCGGCCCCTGGTCGAACGCGCCCTGGCGCGGATCGCTCCACTCCGGCACGCCGTCCGCGTCGCGGTCGATATCGTTCCCCGGCGGCAGCGCCCAGCGGAAGAAGAACGCGACCAGCCCGTCGATCACCCCGGCCAGGAACTCCCGGTCGCCGGTGTAGCGGTAGACCGTCTCGGCCAGCGTCGCCAGCAGCGGCGGGGCCAGCACGTGCACGCGCTGCCCGTCCAGACCGGGCCGGGCGTCGATCCAGCCGTCGTCACGCTGCACGGCGAGGAAGTTCCGCACCAGGCCCTGCGCCAGTTCCGGCGCGCTGAGCGCGACGCCCCCGGCGATATAGAGCGCGTCGGGCAACGTCTGCCCGGCCCAAGGATCGCGGAACCCGGCGCTGTACGTGCCGGTGACGCTGTACCCGGTGCCGGTCTTGCGCGATTCCACAAACGACGGGTGCGGAAGCTGCCCCGTCGCGCCGAGGAACGCACGCAGCACAAGCTGCTGGCTCCAGGCCAGCGCGAGATCGCTCGCGCGGTCGCCGGTGTCGATCTGCGGCATCGCGGCGGCCCGGCGGGTGATCGCGTCGAAATGTGGTTCCCAGTCCGGCTGGCTGAGCCAGTGATGCGCCAGCGCCAGCGACGCGTCACGGTCGGGCAGGCTGCCCAGCACCCAGCGGATCGCGACCGACGCACCCGGCGCGAGGTCGGTCACCGGGTGGCTGAGCTGGGGCCGCGTGGGGCTGGCGTTTGCGGCCCCTTCCAGCAGCAGCACCGGCTGCAAGCCACGCAGCCGCCCCAGTTGCAGCGCGACCGAGCGGTCTTCCAGCGTCAGGAAGAAGACCTGCAGCTCCTTGCCCTCACGCGCGGCCTGCACCGCCAGGTCGAGCCGCACGGACTGCGGCTGGTCGCCGGTGTTGGTCAGCGTGAAGCGCCCCCCGACCGCCTGCGACTCCATCGCCCAGAACTCGGCGCGCACGTCCAGCGCCAGCGTCAGCCCGGCCTGCACGCGCAGGTAATCCGGCGCGAAGGCCACGAGTGCCGGCGGCTGGTGGTAGCCCTGGGCTTCGATGACCTGCCGCCGGCCCAGGGTCCAGATGGGCACGACCCGCGCCAGCCCGACACGCCCGCCGTAACGCGTTTCGAGCGCCATGGCGGTCTCGGACGGCGGCCCGAGGCGTAACTGCCACGTCTGATCGTCGCCATACACCGTGCGCCCGCCGCGTGCGTCCGCCGCGATGCGCGGGGCCATCGGGTCGGCATAAGTCAGGTTCCATTCGCGCATGGGGGTTTCCCTTCGGTAATCGTGATCAGTTTTTGGTGCTTGGTCGTTGAATACAGCGTTATGCCCTGTTACGCAGATCACAGCGCACGGGTTGCCACTTCCACCATAGACCAAAACCGCTACCGGCGAAAGCGCGGCAGCGGCCCGGAACACGCGCGGACGGCGTCTGTCATGCGGATGTCCGGCAGGTGTCAGGGATCACGTCCCGCTGAACGTGCGCAACGTTTCCAGGTAAAACTCCGGCCTGCCGATGTCGTAACGCACGCCATCGACCATCACGCCCAGGAAGCCCTCTTCACGCCGCAGGCGGTCCAGCGCGGAGGTAAGCTGGAACTCGCCGCGCTCGCGCACGTTGTGCTGGATGTGCTCCTCAAGGTAGTCAAAGATCTGCGGCTTGATGATGTACTGCCCGAACACGGTCAGGTATTCGCCTTCCGGGATGCCGGGCACCTGCAAGGACGCGCGCGCGTAGTCGATGGTGGGCTTTTCCGCGAACTCGGTCACGTTCAGCAGCACGCCTTCCGCGTCTTCGAGCCAGGCACCGGTCGCCGTGCCGAAATTGGCGAGATCGGCTTCCGGCGTGCGGCGCAACCCGAGCACGCTCGTGCCGTGCTGGTTGAACGCCTCGACCAGCTGCTGGGCGCAGGTCGCCTCGTTGTCCGAGCGATAGAGGTGATCGCCCAGCAGCAGCAAGAACGGCTGCCCGGCCACGAACTCCCGCGCCGTGTAGACGGCGTGCCCCAGCCCTTCCTGGTTGCGCTGGATCACGAATTTGACCTTCTGCCCAATGTCGAGCAGCTCGCGCGCGAACTGCTGGAAGTGTCGCGGCAGCTTGTTGTAGTTCTCGACCGATATCTGCTGGTTGAAAAACGCCTGGAAAGCGTCCAGGTCTTCTTCCTGCACCACGATCGCCACCTCGTCCACGCCCGCGCTGAGCGCTTCCTGCACGATCAGCAAGATCGCGGGCTTGGCGATCCCGTCGCGGTCCACCACCGGGAACAGCTCCTTCTTGGTCGCTTTGGACGCCGGGAAGAGCCGCGTCCCGAAGCCCGCCGCCGGGATCACGGCCTTGCGCACCTGCGGCCCGGTGGTCAGCGTGAGCTTGAGCGCGGGCATGTTCAGGTCGCGCTCGATGATCTCGATCACCGCCTGCTGATCCGTCTCCGACCGGCACAGGAACTGCGCGGTCCCGTCGCCCTGCGACCCGACGCCCTTGCCCCCGTAGATGTGCGGCTTCAGCGGTCCGTAGTTCAGGACCCGGTGCAGCACCGGCGCGGTGAGCTCTTCCGGGCAGGCCGGGATCGCGTAATGGTCGAAGAATTCCTGCGCCTCGACCATCAACGCGCCGAGTTGCTGCGCGTCCCCCGCCTGCAGCGCCTCTACCGCCTGTTGGACGACACGCTTGTTGATCGGGCCGAGCAGCTTCTGCACGCCCTCTTCGATCGCGTTATCCGCAAAGGGATAGCTCCGGTTCAGCCGCGCGAGGATCTCCATCGTGTCCTTTTCGGCTTGCAGATCGACCAGCACAAAGTACAGGTCTTGCCCGGCACGCAGTTCCTGCGTATCGAGGCGCTCGCCGTCGAACGTCATCAACACCGGGCGGTTGCCGAACGCGCAGCCCTGGTCCATGCGCCCGCAGCGCGACGGCGTGGTGATCTCGCCCTGGTAAGCCAGCTCCATCTCGCCGCGCACCGTCAGCTTGAGGTCGTACACGCGGTTGAACGCGCGCGCGGTCAGCACGCTGATCGCCGCGCTGGAAGACAGCCCCTTCTTGACCGGCAGGTCGGTCTTGTAGTTGTTGATCACCAGCCCGCGCACGTGGTAATTGGTCAGCATCTGGTAAGCGACACCGGCCATGTAACTCCAGAAGCCGCCTTCCTGCGCCACCGCCAGCAGCGCCTTCGGCTCCATCGGTACCTCGACCGGGCCGTGATGCACCCCGTCATGCGTGGTGGATTCCATCACCAGCGCGGTCGGGTGCGCTTCGACCTCGGCGTAGATGCCCTGGTTCGTGCCCGCGATCAACGCGTACCCCTTCTCGATGTCGGCGTTGATGCGCCGGTATCCCCCCGCCCAATCTGAGTGTTCCCCCATGAGGCAGACCCGCCCCGGCACAAATATCTTCACCGCGCTCGCTCCTTATGCGTATGCCTGTGGCTGTGTGACGTTCCGGCGGAGAATTGTACCCGATCGGGCGGGGATCGGCTACGCGAGTGAACGTATCGCTTGCCGGATAACCTCATTTCAATCGCTTTACATACCCGAACAAATATTCTAAAATGAAAATGGCGTTTGCAGCGCCGCAACCGCATAACCAGCACAAGGATAGGCAACCTGCTATGTCATTTAAAACACGCTTCACCGATCTGCTGCACTACATGCGCGACCTGCAACTGACCCTGGCCGACCGTCTCACCGACGAGGAACGCGCCAGGATCGGCACAGAGCAGGACTGGTCCGCGAAAGACACCCTGTTCCACAACATGGTGTGGGCCAACTTCCACCGGACGCGCCTGGAAGCCTTCGAACGTGACGGAGTCTGGCCGGAGCGAGAGGACGGCGGTGATTTCGACAAGACCAACCACGAGATCTTCGAGGCGCACCAGCACAAAACCTGGGACGACGCCCGCGCCATGATCCGCGACACATACGCCCGCGCCGACGCGTACCTGGCGCGCACCAGCGAAAATGATCTGCTGGCTCAGATCGAGTTTGAAGGCCAGCAGCGCCCCAAGTGGCGCGCGATCGCTGGCGATCACGTGATGCATCCCATGATTCACGTGTGGGAATATCTGGCCAAGCATGATCACAGCGCGCTGCTGTCGGAACTGTTCGGGGAGTCGTTCACCGACCGGCTGCTGGCCCTGAGCGACGATCCGGGATGGCGCGGCACAACCCTCTACAACCTGGCCTGCATTTACGCCATGTCAGGCGAAACGGATCGCGCGATTGAGCAGCTAGGCGAAGCGCTGCGGCTCAATCCCGACCTGATCGAGTGGTCGAAGGAAGACCCCGATCTGGCGTCGCTGCGCGACCAGCCGGGCTATCAGGCGCTATACGACTGACGCAGCGGGTCTGCGGACATGTCCGCGATGGACAAACTGCGCGGCTATTGTAAACCATAGCGTAGGCGGCGCGGCCCTGGCGCACAATCACCGCGAAGCCGCCCGCCTGCGATTCTGCCTCACAGCGGTATCTCCCATACAATCCAATTCGGAACATATCGCACCTGAAACGCATTTGAAACTGAGTGGCGACTGGCTTATACTGAATAATTGTCTGCCTTACGTTTTTCTGCTACATACCTTAACTAAATCGCGTCTTTCAGAAAGGAAAAGACTCATGCCTGTAGACCTCAATTCTCTGCTGGAGTCCTGGCTGGAGAAAGGTGGCCTTGATCTTGAACAGAAGATCGATGAAGAGATCGACAACCGGGTAGATCATTATCCCAGGCTGCATGAGATTCTGCATCGGCGTCCAATTGACATCCCTCATTTTACTGCCGAGGCGTTAGAGTGTTGGGTCTTGGATAGATTTAGGAAAATGCGCCTTAATGCCTTCGCACGGCACCAGGCACATGCACAAGAATTGATCGCGTATTTAATTGACGCCTTACCCGAGCATCCTGTGGACATAGCGTCTCATATTGACAATTTTATCGATGAAGCTGTAGTTTTGGGCTTCGTGAACGAGAAAGGATCAAGGGACCTGGCAGGGGCAGCCGCCCTCGCCAGCATTGTGTTATCCGCGCGTTATCCTGACGTATTCGTTGATTACCCTTCACAGAAACGGTGGCGTAATTTCGTACAACTCTTGGGCTATACGCTTCCGGATTTTGACACGCATGGTCAGCGTCTAGTTTGGGTAAGCGAGTTCGCACAAAACCTTGCAACACAGCGGATATTCCGCCTCAAGTGGCCCCGAACCGAATCCATGTGGGTGATAAGTGCTCTATGCTGGGCCAGCGGCAGGACAGATGAAATCCCCGATCGAACGGATTTATCGGCAGCGGCCTTCGAACAACCAAACGAATACGTTTCGCCAGAGTATCTCGCTCTGTCGTTAGCCGAATTAAGGCAAAAAGCGTTGAGTAAAGTCTCGATGTCTGCAACACCTCAGGAACGGCAAATCAATTACTACATTCGAAGTCAAGCGGTCAAGGCCTATGCGCTCCAGCGCGCCGGTGAGATTTGCGAGGGATGCAAGAAACCAGCGCCATTCAGGAAACCATCAGGGGAACCTTATCTCGAAGTTCATCATATAGAACGGCTCGCCGATGGTGGCCCGGATACACTGGATGCGGTGATAGCTCTCTGCCCTAACTGCCACCGCAAAGCACACTACGCTGCTAATGCAGCACAATTCAACCAAGAATTAAGAAAACGGGTTGAAGAAATCGAGAGTGGTATGGGATAAACCAGATCATCTAACTGCACACCTACCGGGGCACAGACCAACCCTTTACCCGGTAAGTACAGCCTGACAGGTCGCATTAAGCCGTTTCTCGCGCTCGCTTGCGCGGAACCCCGGCCCCAACTAGTATTGGAGCAGACTCGCGCACCGGATTTACGCACACAAGGCAGCGCTAACACATGCACAAGGTCAGTGTCTCGATCCCTGCCGTCAGCACGAATGTCGGCCCCGGTTACAACGTCCTGGGGCTGGCGCTGAACCTGCGCAACGTGATCGAAATGAACCTCACCCCGGACGACCGGCTCGTGCTCGACCTGCACGGCGAAGGGCGCGACAGCCTGCCCACCAACGTGCACCATCCGGTCATGCGCGCCGCGATCCGGCTGTTCCAAAGCCTGGAACAGGCCCCCGCCGGGCTGCATGTGCGCTGCATGAACCAGATTCCGCTGGACGTGGGCCTCAGCGCCCGTGTAACGTTGATCGTCGGCGGGCTGGTCGGCGCGAACAACCTGCTCGGCAGCCCGTACTCCCACGAAGAGTTGATCGCGATGGCGTCCGAGCTTTCCGGCCAACCGGAAGCAGTCGTCACGGCGATGCGCGGCGGGCTGGGGCTGTGCAGCGCGGGACCGGACGGGCTGTTCTACCGCGCGCTGGAGATCACGCCGCTGCGCGTGGTGCTGGCCGTGCCGGACGTGCCGGACTACGTGCCGCGCCAACGCGACACGCTGCCGCCGTCCGTGCCGCTGTTCGACGCGGTGCACAACGTCGGGCGCACAGCGCTGCTGATCGAGGCGCTGCGTAATGGCGACGCGCGGCTGTTACGGCACGCCGCCCGCGACCGGCTGCACGAACCGCACCGCCGCCACCACATCCCTGGCTTTGCCCGCGTCACCCGGGCGGCGGAGAACGCGGGCGCGATCGCGGTGACGCTGTGCGGCGCGGGACCGGCGTTGCTGGTGTTCGCGACGTATAATCACCAGAGCATTGAGAGCGCGATCCAGGCGGCGTTTCGCGCCGAGAACGTCGCAGCCCGCACGTGGTCGCTGGGCGTGGATATGCAGGGCGTCGTGATCAGCGTGGTGCGGTGAGGCAGCACTGCGACACGCGCAGCGAACGGAGACAGCAGCATGATCGACCCGGTTAACCTCGCGGAGAAATTCGCACGGATTGACGAATACTGGAGTCCGCGCATCGCGGGCGAACTCAACGGCAACGTGATCAAGCTCGCCAAGATCAAGGGCGAGTTCGTGTGGCACCACCACGCCAACGAGGATGAGATGTTCCTGGTCGTGCAGGGCCAGATGGTGATGCGGCTGCGCGAGGGCGAACAGGTCCACGAGCGCGTGGTGCAGACGGGTGAGTTCATCATCATCCCGCGCGGCGTGGAGCACTGTCCCACCGCCGCCAGCGAGTGCCATATTATGCTGTTCGAGCCGCAGGGCACGCTGAACACCGGCAACGTCCAGAACGAGCGCACCGTCACCGACGAGCAGCGCATTTAGCACCCGGCGACAGGCTCACTCCACCGTCACCGTAGCGATCCGCACGATCCCCGCGCGCGCCAGCGGACCGTCGCCGCGCACAGCGAGCCGCTCGCCAGACTCCGGCACGAACCACCCGGCGTTGAGCGCGTACTCGCCCGGCGGGATGTCGTCCCCCAGTTCGATCACGACGTCCGATACCCACGCCGCACCACTGTGCCAGGCATCGGTTGTGATCGCGGGGTAATCGGCATGCTGCGCCAACGGTGCCGGGTCGTCGGGCCGCGTGAGGTGCACGAACAGCGCGTAGGACTGTGGCAGCGCGCCGGGCGCGTCCCAGAACAGGCGCACGCGCACGGCGCGCGAGTCGCCGGTCACCTGCACGTCATAGCCGCGCAGCCGCACACCGTGATCCAGTGTCACGTCACGCGGCGTCACAGACGAATCCGCGCGCTGCCACGCGGGCACGCCAAACGCCGCGCTGATACATTCCGGCGGCTCAGCGGCACGACACTCTCCCCCGCCCAGGCACGTCACGCTAAACGGGTACGGCGTGCACTCTTCAAGCGCCTCAAAACGCAGCGTGTGAAAGCCGGACTCCACCCACAGCGGCACGCGCAGATCGCCCGCCTGCGGCTCCGCCCAGAGACCGGCCAGCAAGCGGCCATCCAGCCACAGCGCGACCTTGCGCGAGAGCGCGTAGCTTTGCGCGGGGATCACCAGCTCACCGTAGAACGTCTCCGGCGCGTAGAAATGCCACGCCGCCTGATCGCCCATAAACGCCGCCGTGCCCGCCGCCAGGCGCACCGGCGCTGACCACCCGTCGCGGCCCTGCGCCAGGACCGGCACTGTGCCGGGGAAGACCGCCGACTCCGGCACGATGAATACCGCGATCTGCGCGTCCTCGAATTCAGGATCGCCCAGCACGCCGCGCAATCGCGCCACCACCGCCGCCGCATCCGGCACAAAACGCTTGTGCAGGATCACGCGGTCCGCGCCGGTCTCGCGCAGCAGCGCCGGGATCGCGTCGCCCGGCACCGGCGGCAGGACGGCATCCCCGGCGGCGTTCCCTGCCGTGCCGAGCAACGCGCGATCCAGCACGGCCAGGATCGCGGGGTCCTGCGGGCTGCGGCGGTTCAACTGCCCCGCGATCATCGGCTTGCCATGCACTGTTTGCTGTGCCATCGCCTGCATCTGCGCGAGTGAATCCTGCGCCGGGACGTTGTACACGGCATCGACACCGTCCAATGATGCAAGCCGCGCGGCGTAATCAGGCGGTGCAGAAGGCACGGTTTCATACGGCCAGAACAACTGGAATTCCAGCAGCATCACGCCGCCGAGCAGCACGCTCACGCCAGCCGCGACGACCGGGCGTTTGATCCGGCGCAACACCGCCCGCGCCCCGAGGCTCACCAGCGCAGCACAGGCCAGCGCGGTCACCATGTTGAAACGTCCGGGCGTGCGTGTTTCGCGCACGACGGGGAAATCCTGCACGGCAGCCCAGGGCATGGTCACATACGATTCGTAAGCCTCAAAGCAGATCGTCACCGGGTCGCCGCGCCACTTGAGCAGCGGCCCCAGCGACAGCACCATCGCACCCAGCGCGATCACCAGCCAGGGCCGCGCCGCCCTCTGCGTGAGCAGCGCCACCAGCGCCAGCGCGACGACGACCAGCCCCAGGTACGCCGATCCTTCCGCGGAGTTCGTGCCCAGCACGTCCCGCGCGTAGCCCGGCACGAGTCCCAGGTCAGCCAGCGGCCCGAACGGCGAGGGACTCACGAACGCGAGCAGGTCCGTGCTGAAGGCCACGCGCCCGGCTTCCTTCAGGTGCGCCACTTCCGCGCGCCCGGCAGGGGTCAGCAGCGGGCCGAAAAACACCAGCATGATCGCGCCCCCTACCGCGATCATCGCCGCCGCCCGCGTGACCGGCCAGCGGTGCCACGCACGACCGCGCGGCATGACGTCCCGTCCACGGGCGACCAGCGCGTACAGGCCGCTGAAGAGGATCACCGGCAGCAGCAGGTAGATGACCTGCGAGGTCATGCCCAGCGCGGCCACAGCGAACCACACCCCGCCCCAAAGCACCTCGCGCCAGCTCGCCTCGCCGGATAGGCCATCACGCGGCGGCAGCAGGTCCGCGAACAACGCGCGCCACCAATACAGCACGAACAGCGGCAGGCCGTACACCGCCAGCACGCCGATATGGCCTACGCTCAAGTGGCCCTGCAGCGTCGGGAACACCGCGAACACCAGCCCACCCAGCAGCGCCGCTGGCACGTGTCCCCGCGCAAGCGCGAGCGCCAGCCAGTAAGCGGCCAGGCCGTTAAGCACGAGCGTGACGATCAACCACACGTTAAACGCCGTGACGGGCGGCAGCACCAGCGCCAGCAGCATCACCGGGAACCAGCGCAGCGGCGTAGACCACATCACGCGGCTGGTGACGCCGTCCGGGTACGCGATGCGCACGTGATGCAACGGATTTTCCCCGGCTAGAAGCTGCGCTTTCGCTTCCCACGCCATCCGCGCCACTTCGTACGTGTCGCTGTAACCCGTGCCTGCCGCGTGCGTGTTGAGCTGGCGCGCCAGCGGCCACGTCACGATCCCCGCCGCCAGCGCGTAGATGATCAGGGGCAAAATTACCCACACCCACGCGCGGCGCAGCCGGTCATTGTGTCGCACATCCATACGATCGTTTACCCTGCCTTGTGTCAGGTCAAAAGCGATTGCCGCGTGAGTCTACCACAGCCGGCGCGCGGGCGGGAGAATTGCCGCGCCAGGTCACCGGCCCGCGTCCCGGTGACCTACTCCGCGCCGACGAGAATCTGCGCCAGTTCGTTGAGATCGGGCGAGGCGCTGTTAAACACGGGGATGTCGGTGAACGCCGACAGCTCGCGGATGTGCAACGGCGAGCTCGAACACACACCCGATAGCGCATCCGGCACGAGGTCGTAACGCTCGCGCAGCACGCGCAGCCCGCCGATCGCGCCAAAGGCATCGTTCGCGCAGAAGATCAGGCGGTGGATGCGCGCCTTGACCGCCGCCGAACCGAGCAGGATCGCCGTCTCGCGCTGCATGACCCCGTCCGCCAGCTCGACCACCCAGTAATTGCGCGCGTTGTTGGCGTACTTCAGGTCCAGGTCGTTGAAGATGCGCAGCACGTCGGCTTCGGGCAGCAGGTAGGTCGACGGGTAGCCGAAATAGGTGAAATCGGCATACGGATTCGCGCCCGCGTCATTCATGTGCAGGATGTCTTTCAGGCTTGCCGTGCCGGTGACCTTGCTCGCGCGGACGCTGTAGCCCATCGCCGTCAGCGCCCAGCAAATCGAGGACGCGGCCTGGCTCTTGCCGGAGTTCATCGCCGTGCCGACGACCAGGATCAGGCGCGCGCGGGGGAATTTCTTTTCGCTGTGCTGCGGCTTGATCAGCGGGTAGTGGCGCGTGTTGATCACCTCGCCCGTCTCGTCAACCGCGTAACCCAGCACGCGGACGCGCGTCGGGGCGGCGACCAGCGCGTTTTGCGTCTTGACCGCGCCGACCAGCCCGGAGCGCGCCAGCAGGTCAACTTCGGGCGCGGAATGTTCGGGCAACAGCCCTTCGTAATAATCCGGCGCGTAGCGGTTGCCGTAGACAAACAGCGCGCGCGTGCCGGTGTGGATATCGTGGATGCGACCGGAGACGTTCTCAAGCGACCGATGCTGGCCCAGCCGCGCGATCGCGCCGTACACCACGTCGCCCACTTCCGGCTTCTTGTCGCGGAACTCGTATTGCTTGACCGGTTTGCCCTTCAGCACGAGTGCCGCGCTGGGCAGGATGAAACCCCGGGTCACCTTCTTCATGTTGCACACTCCCCGCAGCGCAACCCCGCACCGGCACGGCACGGGCGGCGCTTCTACACGGCAACCTGACAACGCGATGGTGTTCGCCGCGCGGCAGCCCGCGCCCATCCCTGCCCCGGCAGGCCGCAGTCAGGCGGCATCTGCGCAGGGCGCGCGGAATTATACAGCCTGCCCGGTCGCACCACAATAGCGAAAGTCGCCGGGCTGCAGCAGCAGTCACCCGCCGCCGCGCTCAGCGATCAACCCCATCGACCAGGAACAGCTCGATCCCGTTGAACGGGACCCGGTCGCGGATGCGTTCCTCACGCGCGAGCAGCCAGTTGGATATCGGCGAGAGATCGGGGGTCAGCGGGTCGCTTTTCTCCCACGCCTGCAGGTGAAAGTCCTCGTGCCGCATGCGGTAGATCACCCAGACGCGCCTGCCGTCCGGCTCGGTCTGGACGATCTCGTCGTTGTCGCGCATGCCGACGTATTCGTCCAGCATCACGGTCGCCGCCATGATCGCCGGATCGTCGACGTATTCATCCAGCACTTCGTAGAGCAGCTCGCGCGATACGATCACGCGGTCGCCGGGCTGGAAGTGCGCTTCGAGGTAGTCCGCCACGCCCGACCAGTCGCTACGTTCGTACGCGCGCGCCGCCAGCATGTCCAGTGTGATGTACGCGCTCGTGCCGATCACCAGCGCCAGCGTCGCCAGCGCGACCGGGCGCGCCCACTGCCGCACGCCCAACCCGAACATGATCAGCACGCCAGCCATCGAGATGATGTAATACCGGTCGCGATACTGCCCGCCGTAGAACCAGGCCATCACGAACAACACCACCAGCGTGACCACCCCCAGCAGCGCCCAGTACCAGCGCGTACCGCCCTGCCGCCAACTGTCGACGGCGTCGCGCAGACCGGCGGCGAGTCCTGCCGCACCGGCCAGCAGGCCCGGCAGCACCAGCCAATCCCACTTGCCGCCAAAGCCAAGCAATATGTTGAACGCGCTGATCGCGATGTCGTACTCTGCAAGATTCTGGCCCAGGTAGCTGTACGAAAACTCCTGCGGACCGTTGAGGTACGGCGTGAACCAGTACAGCAGCAGTATCCCGTACCAGGCCACCAGCGGCAGCACTGCGATGATCTGCAGCGGGGCCCACACGCGCAGCAGGTCGCGGTACCGGTGCCGGTGCAGCAGCAAAAACGCCAACTGCGTCGCGGGGAGCGCCAGCGCGCTGTAGTGCAGCAAATACAGAGCAGCGCTGCCGATCCAGAACACGCCCCATACCGTGTGCGAGCGCCGCCCGCGCACCAGCAGCAGGAAGCTCCACGTCACCACCAGCGCCACCGCCATCAGCAGCGTGTAGTAACGCGCCGTGCGCGACAGGACCACGTGCATCGGGTGCACCGCCAGCAGCATCCCCAGCGCCAGCCCCAACAGCGGGTTACCATACAGCCGCCGCACGATCTCGCCCAGCAGCACCACGTTTACCATCCCCAGGATCACCGAGACCCCGCGAATGAACGCCAGGCTTTCGCCGGGCAGCACGCGCAGCAGCAGGTAATACAACGGCGTCTGGTTCCCGGCGTAGAGCAGCGTATCGAGCGCCTTGCCCAGCGGCAGCCGGACGCGCAGCAGCGTGTGCATCTCGTCCGACCACATATCGGTGGCGTTCAGGTCCCACACGCGCAGCGCCAGCGCCACCACCAGGATCACGCCCATGCCGAGCCAATATGCAAGGTGGCTGGCCCGGTCGGACGCAACAAGCGGTGGGGCGGTGTTCCAGGCGCGCGATTGGGGCGTTATGAAATGGTCACGTGCCATATAGTTTCCTCGGTCGTTCGCGGCTTCTGCCAGGGGAATGAACCTGAATATCCCCGGCAGCACTGATGATAACGAGCACCCCCCAATGGGACAAGGGCCGGTTTCGAAGCGCGCCATCCGCCCGGCACGACGCCGCCATTCGCGGTAGAATCGGGGCACCTACAAGGCGACAGACACTTGTGAAAAACCCCACAACACCGCTAGAGTCTGAAGTGGGATGATAGTCTATGCCACATAAAGGACGGTGTGAACCATGAGCGAACGGACCGACTGGACCGGCGCAGGACGCGCGTTCATCGAGCGTACCAAGTACGCCTATAGCACCGAGTCGGCGCAGCAGCGCGGCGAACCCCAACCGCCGCTGGAACTGCCCTACGACCGCGACGCCCCGCTGATCGCGCTGCCGGACGCATCCGGGTTCGAGCGGGATAAGCTGGACCTGCACGACGTGATCACTGCGCGCCGCACGTACCGCAACTACACCAACGAGCCGGTCACGCTGGGCGAGCTGGCCTACCTGCTGTGGTGCACGCAGGGGATCAAGTCCACGCGGGACAGTTACGCCACGCTGCGCACCGTGCCATCGGCGGGGGCGCGGCACGCCTTCGAGACGTACCTGCTGGTGAACAACGTCACCGGGCTTGAACCGGGCGTCTACCGTTACATCGCCGGCAAGCACAGCCTGCTGCGCGTGCCGCTGGAAGGCGATCTGAACGCGCGCATCACGCGCGGCAGCCTGAACCAGCAGCACGTCGCACGCAGCGCCGTGACGTTCATCTGGGTCGCGATCACCGAGCGCATGACCTGGCGTTACGGCGAGCGCGGCTACCGCTACCTGCTGCTGGACGCGGGCCACGTGTGCCAGAATCTTTACCTGGCGGCGGAACCGATCGGCTGTGGGGTGTGCGCGCTCGCCGCCTTTGACGACGACCTGATGAACGAGATTCTGCAGCTTGACGGCGAGGCGGCCTGGGTGATCTACATGGCGACGCTGGGCAAACGGCAGGAACGGCGTGACGAGCATGATTGAGGTGCGCGGCCTGACGCTGGATCGCGGCAACCAGACCGTGCTCCGCGACATCAGCTTCACGGTGGACGCGGGCGAAATGTTCATGCTGGTGGGTCCGAGCGGCAGCGGCAAATCATCGCTGCTGCGCTGCATCAACCGCCTGGAGAACCCCGCCCCGCAAACGGTATTTTTGCAGGGCGAGGACATCACCACGCTGGACGTGATCGAACTGCGGCAGCGCGTGGGGATGGTGTTCCAGCAGCCGGCGATGTTCCCTGGCACGGTGGCGGAAAACATCGCGTTTGGGCCATCGCTGCGCGGCGACACGCTGACCCCGAAGCGCATCGGCGAACTGCTGGACATGGTCGCGCTGGAGGCGAGCTTTGCCGAAAAATCCGCGCGCGAGCTGTCCGGCGGGCAGGCGCAGCGCGTCGCGATCGCGCGGGCACTCGCCAACGAACCGGACGTGCTGCTGCTGGACGAACCGACCTCGGCGCTCGACCCGATCGCGACGCACAACATCGAGGAGACGCTGTGCAACCTGCGCAGGCGGCTCGGCCTCACCATGCTGTGGGTATCGCACATGGTCGAGCAGGCGCAGCGCGTCGGTGACCGCGTGCTGCTGCTGGACGAAGGGCGCATGCTGTTGATCGGCGCGGTGGACGAGGTGTTCGACCCGGAGTCCGGCGATCCGCGCGCGCTGGCGTTCGCCGCCGGGGACGAAGAGTTCAACGGCGAGGACGGGTCCGGCACCGGCGAAAAAGACACCGGGACGGAATCCGGCGACAATACGCCCGCAGCGGGCGCGTAAGGCGGTCGGTTGAGGCGCTGCGGGACAACAGGCCCGGCTGAGCAATGACCGGGCAGGTACTGCAAAGGAGCTGCTATGCTAAACGCGATCGGCGATCTTGTGAACCAACTGAATGACCTGGAACGTATCGGGTTGGCCGTGGGGCTGGTGCTGGTGGCGGGCATCGTCTCGCGCTGGCAGCGCGCCGGCCTCGAAAGCGACCTGGCGATCGCCACCGTGCGCAGTTTCGTGCAGCTGGTCGCAATCGGCTTCGTGCTGGACGCGGTCTTCGCCCAGGACAGCCCGCTCTGGACCACGCTGGTGCTCGTGGTGATGATCGGCGTCGCGGCGCAGACATCCGGCGCGCGTGGCAAGCAAACCCCCGGCGCGACGTGGATCGCACTGGCGGCGATCACATTCGGATCGGTGAGCACGCTCGCCGCGCTGGTCGCGGCAGGGGTGTTCGCCTACACGCCGGAGAACATCATCCCCATCGGCGGCATGGTGATCGGCAACGCGATGACGGTCGCCAGCCAGGTGATGAACCGCATGTCCGACGACCTGCTGGACAACCGCGACCAGATCGAGGCGATGCTGGCGCTGGGCGCGACCAGCCGCGAAGCGTCACAGATTCAGTTCCGGCGCGCGCTGCGCAACGCCATGATCCCGCACATCGACACGACCAAAACCGTCGGCCTGATCAAGCTGCCGGGCGCGATGACGGGCATGATCCTGGCGGGCGCGTCGCCGCTGGAAGCCGTGCAGTTGCAGATCATCGTGATGTACATGCTGGTCGGGGCGACGACGTTCACCGGGCTGGGGGCGGCCTGGCTGACGTACCGCGCCTTCTTCACCGACACGCACCAACTGCGGCATCTCTCGCAGGCCGCGTAAACGTTCCAACGACGGGCCGCCGCCAGCACGCCGATATCCCGGCGCTGGTTTGCCCGTGCCACCCGCCGCGTTATACTGAAACTATGCGAAGCCAACCGGTGGGGAACGCTGCCATGTCCTTCCACAGATACCGGCGCGCGTGGGTCGCGACCGCGCTGGCGCTGATCGCCGTGATGCTGTTCGCCGCGCTCGCCGCGGCAGCGCCGGGATACGCGCTCCAGGCGACCGCGACCATGTCGCCAACGCCGACATATCCCTTTCACGGCACGTATACACCGCCCGCACAGACGCCCGTTTTCCCTGTGCCGCCGCCGGTCGAGATGCTGCCGGTGGACAACGACGCGCTGGTGAACGTGCTGGTGCTGGGCAGCGACTCCTACGACCTGTACCTGCGCCGCACGGACGTGATCATCCTCGTCTCGATCAACAAGGACGCCGGGACCGTCGCGATGTGGCACGTCCCACGCGCGCTGTTCGTCTACATCCCCAACCACACGATGGACCTGCTGAACACGGCCTTCACGCGCGGCGAGGCGGGGAATCCCGGCGGTGGGTTCAAGGTCGTGCAGGACACGTTCCGCTACAACCTCGGGGTCGAGCTGGATTACTACGCCCGCGTGAACTTCGAAAGCTTCATGACGATCATCGAGCACATGAACGGGCTGACGGTCACAATCGACTGTGCGGTCAAGGACTGGCGGCTCAAAGACGGCGATCCCACGCTGGACGCCAGCGACCCGGACAACTGGGAAGAGTACACGCTCGGCATCGGGCGGCACCGGCTCTCGCCCTACATGACGCTGTGGTACGCTCGCAGCCGCAAGACGACCAGCGCTCTCGACCGGGGGCGGCGGCAGATCGACCTGCTGCGCGCGATGTGGGCGCAGATGAAACGCGAGGGGTTCTTCGCGCGCGTCGATGAGCTGTGGCCCTGGGTTGAGGCGTATGTCGATACCAACATGGCGCTGACGGACGCGCTGGCGCTGGTGCCGCTCGCGCTGGCGCTGGACCCGTCACAGATCGCGCGTTACGGGGGCGAGCTTGGCACGCACTACGCGACCGCTTACACGCCGGACGACGGGCGCGAGGTGCTGCTGCCGCAGCGCGAATACCTGCTGCCGCTGGTCGAACACGTGCTGACCCCGCCCACCGCCAACCGCTTAGGCCGCGCGGCGGTCTCGGTCGAGCTCGTCGACGCGACGTACTGGAACCTGGGCTTGCAGTATGTTGCAGCGGACCGGCTGGCGTGGGAGGGCTTCACAGTCGATGCGCTGCCGGGCGTGGGAGAGATCCGGCGCGAAGCAACGGTGATCTACGATTACACCGGGCAGACCAAAGCCAGCCCGCTGCCGGACCTGACGCGGATTCTGCGCGTCGCGCCGGAACACGTCGTGGGCCAACCCGACCCAAACCGCACGGTTGACTTCCGCGTCGAGATCGGGCAACGCTACAACGCGTGCGTCTACGGCAACGCCGAAGCCGAACTCGACGGCGCGCCGGTGGCCGATTACCTGCCGGACGCGATCCGCGAGGCGGCGTGCTGGCTGCGCTTCAAGGCCGAGGTCAATCTGCGCGCCGGGCCGGGGACCGCGTTCGCCATCCTGGACACCGCCACACCGAACGACATCTTCCCGATCACCGGGCAGAATCCTGCCGGGACGTGGTGGCGCGTCGACGCACACGGACAGGCCGCGTGGGTCTCCAGCGAGATCACCACCGTAGCCAGCGCCGGGCAATGCCACGACGTGCCGGTGATCGGCGCCGACACCGTGCCGTAGGGAATACCCGCGCCTGCTCCATTCCCCGCTCGACCAACGTCCCCGGATCGCGTATCATCAACCGCGACGGTTTTCGGATACGGCACACGATAGGACGCGTTATGCTGGTCGAGTTGATTCTCGCGCTGGGGGCGGCGTTTGGGGTCTTCGCGCTGTTGTGGTGGTTGCTGGTCACAACCGAGGGGGTATACCTGGGTCGCGGCGTGGTGATCGGCCTCTACGACCTCTACGCGCGGCGCTACGACGCGATCAAGGAGTACGACCCGGTCACGGAACACCAGTACCTCGCGCGCCCGATCCTGAATGCGATCCCGCACATCCGCGCGCCGCTGGTGCTGGACGTCGCCACCGGGACCGGGCGGCTGCCGCTGGCCCTGCTCGAACAGCCGGACTTCCAGGGGCGCATCATCGCGCTGGACCTCAGCCGCCGGATGCTGCGCGTCGCCGCGCACAAGCTCGCCCCTTACGGCGACCGCGTCACGCTGCTGCACCATTCCGCCGACCGCCTGCCCTTCCCCGGCGACACGTTCGACCTGGTGACCTGCCTGGAAGCGCTCGAATTCTTGCCCGATCCGCGTGCCGCGCTGGATGAACTCGTGCGCGTGCTGCGGCCCGGCGGACTGCTGGTGATCACCAACCGGCAGGGCACGCCCGCCCGCCTGATGCCGGGCAAAACGTGGTCGCATGCGGCGCTTGGGCGCATCCTGCGCGGCGAACTGGGGCTGGAAGCCGTCGACGTGCAGCCCTGGCAGGTGGACTACCGGCTGGTGTGGGCGCTCAAGCCGGGGAGCAGCCCCGTCACGGGGCCGGTGCCGCCGGGCGAGGTATGGCAGTGCCCGCGCTGCGGCGCGGTGGATCTGGTCCCGGTGGCGGGCGGCTGGCGCTGCCTGACCTGCGAGATGCGCGTCCCGGTCGGGCCGGACGGCGTGATCGAGGCACACGGCGCACGGTGACCGCTGGCGCGAGACGGCTTGCTGTCGATGGGATGTTTTCCGGCCTGGGCGTGACGCAAACGGTCACTCACTCGTCCCAGGTGACGTGGATGATGGTTTCTTCGCCGCCCGTGTCACGCGTGGGCACGTCCTCATCGTAAAACACGGTGAAGCGCACGCTCGACGGCAGCAGCCGCCGCGCATACCCGAACACCAGCCCGTACATTACGTCATCGGGGTACGGCACGTCAAACACCAGCCTGATGTGGTTGTGTTCCACCTCGCCGACCCGGATCGTGCCGGGGTCGCCGTTACGGTGGCGCTGGCGGTAGATGTCGGCGTAACGCTGCATGAACGTGGCGAAAGGCAGTTGCTCCAGTTCCGGTGTCAGCGGGCTAAGCTCCGCCGCCTTGATGCCGATCGCGACGAAATGACTCATCGTGTTGCCGCCTTGTGCGATCGTGTTCATCACGTCCAGAATGTGCTGCGCCGGATACCAGGCCCCCGAGTCGATATCATCCAGGCCGTATTCTTCCAGATACGGCAGCATAGCATCGTGGTTGATGTTTTCCAGCAAGGCGCGCGCAGTTTGCCCGTTCAGTTCAAGTTTCGGATCGCAGCGGTAGGAGATCATGCTACTATTTCACCTCAGCGGCTAAACCAGTTAAATAATATAGGTACAATTAGAACTCAATTGTCGCGACAATACAGCTTCAATTTGTCAATATTTTGATAGAGTTTGCAGGCCCGTCGCGCACCAATGCCGCGCGTTCGCCACCACGCAACACCGGATCGCACCCGCCGCAAAATGTGCTACAATGGCGCTTTGTTTTTTCCGTTCCGTGATGCAGGAGTGTTGGCCGTGAATTTGCTTCCCCCACAACTTGCAACCCTGATCCGCGCGGCGATCGAAGCGGCGCAAACTGCAGGCGACCTGCCCGCGTTTGAGCTTCCCGAAGCGATCCCTGTCCAGCGCAGCGGCAAGCCGGAACTGGGCGAGTTCGCCAGCCCGGTCGCGCTGCAACTGGCGAAACCCGCGCGCCGTAAGCCGCTGGACATCGCCGCAGCGATCGCCAGGCACATGCCGCCCGCAGATTTCGTCGGCGGGGTGAACGTCGCGCCGCCCGGCTTTCTGAACATTCGCCTGACTCCGGCGTGGCTGCTGGACCAGATCAACGCGATCATCGCCGCCGGGGATGACGTGTTCGCGCTCGATCTCGGTGCGGGCAAACGCGCGCAGGTCGAATGTGTCAGCGCGAACCCCACCGGCCCGCTGACGGTCGGGCACACGCGCAACGGCGTGATCGGCAGCACCATGGCGAACATCCTGCAGGCCGTGGGGTATGCAACCGAACTGGAATACTACTTCAACAACGCGGGCCGCCAGATGCGCATCCTGGGCCAGAGCCTACAGGCGCGCTATTTGCAGGCGCTGGGCATCGATGCCGCGCTGCCCGAGGACGGCTACCAGGGCGAGTACCTGGTCCAGGTCGCGCAGCAACTGGCGGAGCAGCACGGCGACGCATTGAAGGACGCCCCCTGGGAACGCTTCAAGGCCGAGGCCGAACGCGCCATGTTCGCGTGGATCGCGGCCAGCCTGCAGCGCATCAACATCACATTCGACGTGCATTTCAACGAAAACACGCTCTACGAAGACGGCAGCGTGTGGAAAACGCTCGACGCGCTGCGCGAGGCGGGTGCGGTATACGAAGCCGTGACGCGCGAGGGCGCGAGCGACGCGGAGCGCGCGCGGCTCCCCGCCGATGCCAGGCCCGCCGTCTGGTTCCGCTCGACGGCCTACGGCGACGAGGAAGACCGCGTGCTGGTCAAATCCACCGGCGAACCCACCTACGTGCTGCCCGATATCGCCTACCACGTCAACAAGCTGGAGCGCGGTTTCGACCTGCTGGTGAACGTGCTCGGCGCGGACCATATCATCGAGGCGCAGACGGTGCGGCGCGGGCTGGAGGCGCTGGGTTACGATCCGTCCAGGCTACACGTGATCCTGTACCAGTTCGTGACGCTGTTCGAAGGCGGCGAGGCGAAGAAAATGAGCACGCGGCGGGGCGAGTTCGTGACGCAGGACGAGCTGGTCGACGATGTGGGCGCGGACGTGGTGCGCTATTTCATCCTGGCGCGCAGCCCGAACAGCCACCTGGAGTTTGATCTTGTCGAGGCGCGCGACCAATCCAACGAAAACCCGGTCTACTACATCCAGAACGCGCACGTCCGCTGCGCGGGCATCTTCCGCCAGGTGCGCGAGCAGCGCCCCGACCTGCTGGAAGGCGAGGCCGACCTCTCGCTGCTCGGCGAGCGCGCGCGGGACTTCGTGCGCAAAATGCTTGAGATGCCGGAAGTGTTGGAGCAAGCCTACGTCAACTTCGAACCGCACCGCCTGGCGTTCTACACGCTGGACCTGGCGCGCGCGTTCCACCCAATGTACGAGGAACTGCGCGTGCTGCATACCGAGGTCCCCGACGACCTGGCGCGGGCGCGGCTGCGGCTCTACGGCGCGGCGCAGGTCGTGTTCCGGCGCGCGCTCACGCTGATGGGCATGTCCGCCCCGGAGGTGATGTAGGCGGGCGGTTGGTGGCAATTCGCGCCGGGGACCGGGCATGCTGCGCCCCGGCGCTTAACGTAAACCAAGCACAGGGAGACACAACACGTTATGGGCCTGAAACCCGACCACTGGATTCGCAAGATGGCGCAAGAACACGGCATGATCGAGCCGTTCGTCGATGGGCAGGTGCGCAACGGCGTGATCAGCTACGGCCTGTCGTCCTACGGCTACGATATCCGTGTGGCCGACGAGTTCAAAATCTTCACGAACGTCTACAGCACGATCGTTGACCCGAAGAACTTCGACCCCGCGTCGATGATCGACTTCCAAGGCGATGAGTGCCTGATCCCGCCCAACTCGTTCGCGCTGGCGCGCACGGTGGAATACTTCCGCATCCCGCGCAGCGTGCTGACCGTCTGCCTGGGCAAAAGCTCGTATGCAAGGTGTGGGATCATCATAAACGTAACGCCCTTCGAGCCGGAGTGGGAAGGCTACGTCACGCTGGAGATCAGCAACACCACGCCGCTACCCGCGAAGATTTACGCCAACGAGGGCATCGCGCAGGTGTTGTTCTTTGAAGGCGACGAGGCATGCGAAACATCCTACGCGGACAAGAAGGGTAAGTACCAGGGCCAGCAATCGATCGTGCTGCCGAAGATTTGACGCCATCCGCGCAGCCCTGGCACGCCTGATCCGCCATTATCCACAGCCCCGCCCCGCGCGGGGTTTTGTCCGTCGTGACGCGGTGTGTGCGGGCCGAAGGGTACAGGGTTTGTCAACTCGCCCAAAATACGACGCGGAACACTACGCAATTCCCGCGCAACCTGTTATCATCGGTTATACCGTTAAGCGACGTTTGCTGGAATTGAGTTCCTGATGAGTTTATCCGAATCGTTCACCGATCTGACCGGCCCCAACACAGCGCAACAGCACGACCAACCCGCCGATCCAGCCGCCGCACCAGTCGACCCCAAGCTGCTCCGGCTGCGCGATGCACTTGACGGCCTGCTGACCATCGCCGGGGAAGAACACCGCGAAGACCGCCGCACCAAAGCCCGCGTCTACATCTTCCGGGGCACGCTGACCGTCCCTGTCGAGCGTGCGTATGACGCGATTAACGCGCGGTTCGCGCCGCTGGACTATACCCCGCTGCTCCAGCGCGACCGCGTCGCCCTGCGCGGCAGCGACGAGAACGAGATCGCCGTGATCGCAGTGCCGGGCACGCTGCCGGAGATGCGCGTCCCGACACGCTGGTGGCTCCACGCGCTGCTGCTGGTGGTCACGCTGATCACGACCACCGTCATGGGCGCGGCGCTGACCGGCATCCCGCCGGAAACGTCGCTCGACGCGGTGCTGCACTGGCGCACCGCCGTACTGTGGCCCGCCCTGCGCGATGGGCTGCCTTTCTCGCTGACGCTGCTGGCGATCTTGGGCGTGCACGAGATGGGCCATTACATCGCGGCGCGGCTGCACGGCGTCAAGGTCACGCTGCCCTTCTTCATCCCGCTGCCGCTGACCGGGTCGCTGGGCACGCTGGGCGCGGTGATCTTCATCCGCAGCCCGTTGATGAACCGGCGCGCGCTGTTTGACGTGGGCATTGCCGGGCCGCTGGCAGGGCTGGCGCTCGCGATCCCGCTGTACCTGATCGGCCTGACACAAGCGCCCGCGATCGGGCTGCCCGAAATGTGGATCGAACTCGGCATCACGCGCGTGTCCAACCCGCCGCTGCTGGAATGGCTCGCGCCGCTGGTGGTGGAAACCGGCAACCTGGATCGCTTCGTGTTCTACCGCCACCCGATGGCGCTGGCGGCGTGGTTCGGCGTGCTGCTGACCGCGCTCAACCTGCTGCCGCTGGGCCAGTTCGACGGCGGGCACGTCGCTTACGCGCTGCTGGGCCGCCGCGCGTGGCCGCTGGCCTGGCTCACGTTCGCCTCCCTGGTGGCGCTGGGCCTGATGGGATCGTGGTTCGCGTGGCTGATCTGGGCCTTCATGGGCCTCATGACCGGGCTGCACCACCCCCCACCCCACGACGATGTGCTGCCGCTGGGCGCAGCACGGATCGCGCTCGGCATGGCGACCGCCGTGATCTTCGCGCTGATCATCGTCCCCGTGCCGTTTTACGCCCCGGCATAACGCGCCCGCCGGCCATGCTACCTGTTGTTATATGCTGTATTAATGCACAAACCTCGCGCAAACTGTCATAAAAATGAGTATGGTGTACAATAACGAACATCCATATGTGGGCCAACATCGCTCTTTTTCCACCGCCCACCGGCCCCAGCAGCGACATAGTCTTCGAACACGGGAGAAGCGACGACGTGGGCTTGACGGAATCGCAATTCAGGATGTTCATCAAAGCATGGCGCACACGGCCCCTATCGCCCTACCTGTTGGCCGGTATACTGGGCACAGCGGGCCTGATCATTTATGTGCTGGCAGGCGGACCGGGGACTGCTGCCGTGCGCTGGATCGCGCTGCTGCCCGTGTTTGGCGGGCTGCTGGCACACGGGTTCCTGGTCCAGGCGCAAGAGCTGTTCGATCCCCTCGTGGAGACCAGCGACGAGCTACACCGCGTGAACATCGCGCTGGAACAGCAGGTCAAGAACCTCACGCAGTTGCGCGACGTGATGCTCGCGCTCGGCGCGACCTTCGACCGTAGCGCCGCGCTGGACGAGATCACACGCGCGATCACCGAGGTTTTGAACTTCGACCGCAGCCTGGTGCTGCTGCATGACCCCGAACACAACACGCTGATCTACGCCGCGTTCAGCCACGCCGCCCCCGCGCCGGAAACCCAGTTCATGCTCGAGCAGTTGCAGTACGATCTCGACGACGAGCGCGACGACCCGCTGCTCTCGGCGTGGCAGGCGCGCAAGGTGGTGTATGTCGATGACATCACGCCGTACCTGAATTCGCGCCTGAACTGGCTGTTCACGACGCTTGATATGAAACACTTCCACAGCCTGCCGCTGCACATCGGCCAGCAGTTCAAGGGCGTGGTGATCGCCGACAACAGCGTGACCGACCGCCCAATCACGCCGGAGCAGCGAACGCTGCTGGGCGCGCTGACGCCGTATCTCTCGATCACGCTGGAAAACGCGCGGCTGTACCAGCTCACCGACGAGCGCCTGAACGACCGCGTGCAGGAACTCGAAATCCTGAGCCGCATCAACCGCGAGCTGAACTACACGCTCAGCGTCGAGCGCGTGCTGAACCTGGTAGTCGACTGGGCGCTGCGCTTCACCAACGCGGACGCGGCAGCTATCGCGCTGGTCGATCACGACACGCAGACGATGCAGTTTGTCGCCGGTTACGGTTACGATCCGGAGCAGTGGGACCAGGTCCGCGAGAAGCCCTGGCCGCTGGACCGGGGCATCTCCGGGCGCGTCGCGCGGACCGGCACAACCATCAACGAGCCGGACGTCTCCGCTGCTGGCGACTTCGTCGAGATCATCCCCGGCACGCGGACGCAGTTATCCGTGCCGATCATGCGCGAAGACCGCGTGATCGCGGTGCTCTCACTGGAGAGCCTGACGCCGAACGGCTTCACCGAAGAGAACCAGGCGTTCGTGCAGCGCCTGGCGGCGCGTGCTGCTGCCGCGATCGACAACGCGAATCTCTACGCCGAAACTGCCCGCGAGCAACACAAACTGGAGTTGATCCTCAGCAACATCACCAACGCCGTGATCGTGGTCGGCCACAACCGGCGGCTCGTGCTGCTCAACCAGGCGGCGCTGCACACGTTCCAACTGCCGCCCAAAGAGACCTACGAAGGCCGGCCCTTTGACGAGGTGTTCAAGGGGTCCCCGCTGCACGCGCTCTTCGACCGCGCCCACACGCTTGACCGCCAGCAAGGTGATGAGCTGCGGCTGCCCGACGGCAAGACGCTGCACGTGAGCATCGTCCCGGCCCAGGAGATCGGCTGGACCATCGTCGCGCACGACATCACGCCCTTCAAAGAAACCGAGCAGCTCAAAAACGAGCTGGTCGCTACCGCGTCGCACGACCTCAAGAATCCGCTGGGGTCGATCATGGGCTACATCGACCTGATCACGATGACCAACATCCTTAACCCGCAGGGACAGGACTACGCGAAACGCGTGCAGGCAGCGGCAAAACACATGCGCAACCTGATCGACGACCTGCTCGACATGGCGCGCATCGAAAGCGGCATCACGCTGCGCTACGAACTGACCGATATCCGGCAGGTCGCGCGAGAGGTGCTGGACCGCTTCGAGATGCAAATCGAAGAAAAGGACCTCGCGCTCGACGTGACGTTTGCGGATGACCTGCCGCCGGTCATCGTCGATCCCAGCCGCCTGTCGCAGATCATGACCAACATCATCAGCAACGCGGTCAAATACACACCGCAAAGCGGCGCGATCACCGTGCGCGTGGAGCAGATCGACGGCATGTTACAGGTCACGGTAAAAGACACCGGCATGGGCATCAGCCCGGAAGACCAGGCGCAGATCTTCACGCGGTTCTACCGCGTGCGCAACGCCGATACCGACGCGATCGAGGGGACCGGCCTCGGGCTGGCGATCGTCAAGAGCCTGGTCGAACTGCATGGCGGCAAGGTCGGTGTCGAAAGCCGCCTTGGGGAAGGCTCGACGTTCTACTTCACGCTGCCCGTCGAACCCCCCGCGGGCGCGATGGAAGCCGGCAAATCCCAGCAACGCCCGCCTAGCGCACCGTGAGCGTGCCCACCTGCACGCCGGAATCCGGCACCACGCCATCCGCCAGCGGCAGGATCGCACCATCCCACCACGTGTACAGCTTCACCCGCACGTCATACGTTCCCGGCGGCAGATCGCCGGGCAGGTGCAGGATATGCGGGTCGAACACCAGCGCGCCCGGTTCCCAGGCCGAAGTCGGCGCGTTGCCGTTCGCGGGGTACCCGTCGTGATTGATCACGCGCCCGCCGCCCATCACGATCACCGAGACGCTGTAATCGTCCGGCGGCGGCGCTTCGGCGCTCCACCACAGCAGCACCGGCAGATCGGCGCCTTGCGCCACCGACTCCGGGAACGCGACCCGGTGCAGCGTGATCGACTCCGCAAACGCGGCCAGGGTCGCGTCGCGCAGGCCCGCCCGGTCGTAGCGGTAGGCAAAGATCGGGTTGTCGTGGTGCGCGTAGGATAGCGTCGCGGTGCGCTGGAAGCCCGCCAGGTCCAGCACGTCGAACACGTCATGCTTTTTCGCCGGGTCACCCCAGTACGCCAGCCAGAGTCCGTCCGTTTCAGCGACGATGCGCTGCAAGCGCGGCACGAATTCCCCGCCGTAACGCGCGCGCAGGTCGAACAGCGACACCGCGCGGTCGATCCCCTCGGCCTCGGCGGGCAGCAGGTTCATGCTCGTGCGCACGTCGCCCGGCAGTTCGAGCGCCAGGTGATACCATAACGCCGCGTGCGCCCCTTCGACCTCGACCAACACCGGCTCGTCACCGGGATAATAAGCGGCGATATCCGCCGCCATCTCGCGCCAGGGGGGTTTGTCGTAATACGAGCTCGTGGTCAGCAGTCCGTTGACCAGCACCAGCGCCACGACAAACGCGCCGCCGTAGCGCTCAAACACCGTGAACCCCACGCCGACCAGCAGCGCGATCGCGGGCATAATCACCGAGATGTTGCGATCCGTGAGCAAGGGCTGGCGGCTGTGCAGCGCCAGCGTGATCGCCAGCGGCACCGCGAACCACAACCCCGCCAGCAGCACGCCGGTGATGCGTTTGCGCGGCGGGACGTCGCCCAGCGGCCCCGGCACGCGCCAGGACGTGAAGCGTCCCGCAAACGGCGCGGCGAACCCCAACACCATCAGCAGCCCGTACAGCGCGACGGGCGTGCCGAACGATTCGCGCGCGAGATAGTCGACCGTCTCCCAGGTCAGCGGCATGCCGTACGTGGTCAGCACGACCTCATCCACCGGCGTCCAGATAAGCTGGTGCAGCATCACCGGCAGCCAGGGCGCAAACGCCAGCAGGCCAAGCGCATTCAACGCCAGGAAGTGTTTCCAGCGGTCGCGCCCGCGCAGCGTGATCGCCGCGTGCAGCAGGATCGCGATCACCACCATGTAGGTGTAATAATGCAGGTACAGCCCGAGCGCGGTCGCGGCGACAAACCCGAACGCGCTGCCCCGCACCGCCGCCGGTCCGCGCGGGCTGTGCACGGCGCGCCACCAGCACACGTAACAACACGCGGTGAGCAGCATCATGAAAAACGCGATCGGGTAATGGCGCACTTCCTGCGAGAGCACGACGTGCTTGTCCATCAGCGTGAACGCCAGCGCCGCCCCCACGCCCGCCACCGGACTCACCAACTCGCGGCCCAGCCGGGCGATCAGCGCGATGCTGGCGATAGAGAAAAGCACCGTCAGGTAGCGCAGCGCGACCACCGCCGGGCCGGCGACGATCCACCAGCCCCGCAGCAGCAACGAGTTCGCCGGTCCGTGCTTGTCCGTGATCATCGTGCGCACCAGCTCGCCCGGCGTATCGCCGCGCGCCAGCCAGAGCGACCAGCCCTCATCACCCCACATGCCCTGGGCGTTCAGGTCATGGATGCGCAAATACGCCGCCAGCAGCAGCACGCCGAACATGGCAGCGAACGTCCAGTCGACGCGAGGATGTGCGCGTGTGAATGTGGTTTGCGTGTTCATGGCGTGTCATTGTACCGGGCTGGCGAATTTGCGCCAATGCCAGCACGAGGATCAACAACGCCCGACCGGGACCCCGATCGGGCGTGTATGGCACAGTTCGTAAGATTACTTACTGGCCCAGGCGGACAACTTCCGCCGCCTGAAGGCCCTTCGGCCCCTGAACAATGGAAAATTCGACGTGCTCGCCTTCGAGCAGTTCGCGGTAGCCGGACCCCTGAATCGCGCTGTAATGCACGAATACATCAGGGCCATCCTCGCGCGCGATGAAGCCGAAGCCCTTTTGTGAGTTGAACCACTTCACGGTTCCTGTGATTCGTTCGTCGGACATATGCGGGGATGCTCCTTCTCACTTTCAAGAGAAAAAAACAGTTGTGTGGCGGGGTTGTCTTGCCGGGAGCAGAAACAAAAACCCCCCGGTGGCGAGTTGGCGCGCACCGAGGGGAGCTTCGTCTTTCCGTCTTGCGTACAACCATCTCCACTACGCCCATGATTGTACACTGTTTTCGCCTGGAATGTCAATTACTCACAGGGCGAAAACGGCGCTACAACGTGATCTCCAGGATCGCCGCTGCGATGCTGCGCAGATCGTCGGTGCCCATTTGCGCCAGCTTGTGCGCGAGTTCGAGATAGGGCTGGTTCACCGGCTGCGCGACAAACTGCCGCAAGGATTCCGGCAGCTCGCTGAAATGCTTCACGTCCTCTTGCAGCAGCAGAAACTGCCCGACGCGGTTCCCGTTCTCCAGGAAATGCCCGATGCTCACCCCGCACGCCGTCGCCAGCGACGCCAACACCGGTGTCGGGATCGCGCGCTGGCCGCGCTCGTAGGCGGCGATGTGGCCCGGCGACAGGCCGGTCTGGTTGGCGAGTTGTTCGGGAGTCAGGTTTGCCGCTTCGCGTGCCGACCGCAGCGCCGCCCCGATCAGGCGGTTGCGCAGCGCGAGGTACTCCGCCGTGTCGACATGCTTACGCGCGTGCGCGTCGCTCATTTCCGTGCCCCAGAAATGGCTGATCGGCACGCCGAGCGTGTACGCGAGCAACTCCAACTGAGGCAGGCTCGGCATCGCCTTGCCCATCTCCCAGGCGTCGAACGTGGCGACCGGCACGCCCACGCGCTCCGCGCAGGTCTCGCTGCTCAGATCGGCGGCCTGCCGCGCATCACGGATCAGCACCCCCAGGATGCGCGCGCGCAGCAGGTACAGCTCGCCAAAGTCCGGCGGCGCATCGTCACCAGGCGGCGCGTTTTTTTCGGCCTGCTCGCGGAATCGGGCGGCCAGATCGTCAAAACTCATGTCCCATACCTCCCCGGAGGCGGTCAGTCTATGCCAGCAATTATACGAAGACTGCCAGCGCCGCGCAACGCAGGCGATCAGTGCACGCTGGCCGCCACCTCCACGAGGGTCGCGCGGGCATCCGCGTAACCGTCCCAGTGCGCGATCGCTACCGCGAGCCAGGGTGTGTCACCGGTCGGCAGCAGCACCACCGGGATCGACGCGGGCTCTGGGGGCAGCGTGCCCGGCAACATCACGCCCCAGGCATGCGGCGAGTGAAACGGGTCGTAAACCGGCGTCACGTAAGCCCACGCGCGCATGCAGGTGAAGGTCTCGCCGGGGCCGTCCGGCAGCGCGTACCGGCACACCGGGGGCACGTCGAACACCGCCACCGGGTCGATCTGCTGCAACGTGATCACGATCGCGGCGCCGGTGTACGGCCCCGCTACAGGCACCGGCGCGTCCGAGAGCGCCAGTGTCGCGGTATCTGCCGGCGACAGCACCGCCGCCAAACCACGCTGGCGATGCCACCGCTGCGGGTACTCAAACGTGATGCCCAGGGTCGGGTCGCTGTAGGTCGTGGGGTCATCCTCCCGGTCATTGTTGCGTGCCCGCCACGCGAGCATCGCACCTGCCGCCACCAGCGCCAGCAACAGCACGCTCAGCAACAGCACCACATAGAGCCAACCTCCCCGCGTTTTCGGCGGCGGGGGCAGCGTGCGCCGCTCGATCGTCGGCGGGGCGACCAGCGGGCGGATCACGCCGTTCACAACCCGCACAGCATCCGGCTGCGGGCGCGGAATGACGACCGGCTCCGCTTCATCCGGATCGATCGCATCCAGCGCGCCGAACGCCGCAGCAAACGAGAGCGCATCGTCCGGCGGCTCAAGGTCGGCGTACTCATCGAAGATCAGCTCGCTGACATCGTACTCGTCCGGCGATATCCCGGCGAACGGATCGCCCAGCGTCCCGGCGGGCGGCAGGTCTTCGAAGGTGATCAACTGGTCGGGGTCTGCGCCCGGTTCCGGCAGCCCCGCGACCTCGCGCGCCGGGGGCACGTCATCCGGAACCGCTCCCGGCGCGTGTGAATCGCCCGTGCCCGCGTCAGCGGCAGCGGCATCGACCGTCACCGGCGCGAGATCGCCGTCCAGCCAGTCGTCGCGCGCGTCGGCGTCGATGTCGGGCGGCACGTGCAGGCCCAGCGCCCGGTCCACCGCCTCGCTGAACGCCAGCGCGGACGGGTAGCGGTCATCCGGCGCTTTCGCCATACCGCGCAGTAGCACGTCGTACAGCGCGACCGGCAACGTCGGGTTATAGGCCAGCGGATTGGGCGGGCGTTCGGTCAGGTGCAGCTTGATCACGGCCAGCGCGCTCGACGCCTCGAACGGCAGCCGCCCGGTCGCCATCTGGAACGTAAGCACGGCCAGCGCGTAGATATCGCTGCGGCGGTCCAGCGGGTCGCCCCGGCACTGCTCCGGCGACGCATACGCCGCCGTGCCGATGAACGCCCCGGCACCGGTCATGCGCGCGTTGTCGGCGGTCGGGTGCGCGACCCCAAAATCCGCCAGCAACACGGCATCCCCGGCGTCAAGCAGGATGTTGGCGGGCTTGATGTCACGATGGATAATGCCGCGCGCGTGGGCGTAGTCCAGCGCACCGGCGATCTCGCGCGTGTAGCGCCCGATCGCTGCGTGTGACAGCGGCACGCCGTCCTGCAGCACGTCGGCCAGCGAGCGCCCGTCGAGCAACTGCATCGCCAGGTAAATCGTCTCGCCATCCTCGCCGTAGTCGTACACCGGCAGGATGTGCGGGTGCCGGAACTGCTGGAGCATGTAGGCTTCGCGCTGGAAACGGGCGCGAATATCCGCCTGGTCTTGCAGGTGGATCGCCAGCACTTTGAGCGCGACTTCGCGCCCCGTCGGCGCGTGATAGGCGCGGTACACCGTCGCCATCCCGCCCGAACCGATCTTGTTCAGGATGGTGTAGCCTGCGATCTGCTGCGGATGCAGCAACCCGCCGGGTGAAGGGGTATCGTTTGGCGGTATCCCCATGAAGTCCGTACGTCCAAACTCGCTTTACAACCGGCACCGCACGCGCCAGGAGCAACGCGAACATACGCCGGTGACCGTGCGGCGCGCTACAGCCTGGCGCGCAGCCATTCGACCGTGTGCGCGAACAGGTCCGCGCGCCACGTGTGATGCAGAAATGTGTGGTCGGCATCCGCGATGCGGTACAGCGTGCCGCGTTCGCCGAGCGCAGCCGCCAGCGCATCCGCTTCTTCGCCCAGAACCACGTCGTCGCCCGTGCCCCGGATCACCAGCCCCGGCCCGGCATACTGCGCCAGCACCCCAAGGATATCCAGCGCGTGGAACTCGTCCAGGAAGGCCCGACTCACGCGCAGCCCCTCTACGGCCCCGGCTTCTGGCCCCTCATGGGGGATCTCGTCGAAATGCAGCCGGGGCAGCGCCACCGCGTTCCAGAAAATCACCACCTTCACGCGTGCATCGCGTCCCGCCAGCAACGCCGTGACCGCCCCACCCAGGCTCAACCCCAGCACGGCGATGCGGCTGGAATCCACGCGCGGCTGAGTCTCCAGCCAGTAAAGCATCGCGGCGGCGTCTTCGACCTCAGACTGCACCGTCATTTCGTCGAACGCGCCGTCGCTATCCCCGAAGCCGTAGAAATCCATGCGCAGCACTGCGAACCCGGCCCCGGCGAAATGCCGCGCCGCCTGCACGAACAGCCGCTTGTTTTCGATGTGCTGGCCCGTGAACCCGTGCAGCATCATCACCGCCGGAAAGGGACCGTCGCCTTCCGGCAGGTGGAACATGCCGCGTAACATGCCCCGCGGACCTTCAAACGCGATCTGGTGCTCGGACATAGCTATCCCTCGCCCTGTTCCTCGCTCTCGCCGGAGCCGCCGGGAGCCCCGCCGCCGGTCAGCCGGTTGCGCAGGCCGAGCAGTTTCTTCATCAGTTTCTGGCGCGCGTTGGGCTGCTTGATGTAGTCCAGCCCGATCTCGTAGGTCGCCGCGGCCTGCATCAGCTTGCCGTTGCGCAGTTGCAGGTCAGCGATCGCCAGGATCGTCTCGCCGTAGTTATCTTCGTCGCCCAGCTCCATGAAGACGGCGGCGGCTTCGCGGTAGTTGGTCAGCGCCTGCTCGGTATTGCCCATCTTGGCGTAGACACGCGCCATATTGCCCAGCACCTGGGCCAGACGCCCCTGGTCGTCCATCTGCTTGAATACAGCCTGTGCCATATTCATCTGCTCCAGCGCGTCGTCATGCTGGCCCAGCGCGTGCAGCGCCAGCCCCAGGTTGACCTGCATCTCGGCCACCATGTCCGCCGCGCCGTCATCCTCGTACTGCGCCGCCGCCGCGCGGAACGTCTCGGCTGCCTGTTCATAATCTCCCTGCATGTACTGTTCCACGCCCTGGTCACGCAGTTCGTCGGCGTTCGTCATCGTCTGTGCCTCCTCCAAACATCCCGGACATCATCGCGACCAGCGATCCGGGAGATGATCGCTGATCTCACGTGGCTTATTTAAACCGATCCGGGAGCCGCAAGCAAATCTCCCGCGACGGGTCGCGCTTCCCGGCGGGACGGCAGAACTGCCGGTCGCCCTGCCGCCTGCGCAACGGGCGATCAAAAAACGGGCGGCTGCACCGGCCATTCGCGCGCCCGTATGCGGATCAATCTCGACACAATTCGCCCACCTCAACCGTCCCGGCTAACGTGGCGTGCGGTACCCCACTTCCGCCTTTGCCGGGACGACGCCGTTAGGATACTGCGCGGCGATATCCTCCGCCGCAACGTCGGCACCGATCACGACGTTGCGTTCGAGGACGAACCGCGCGGGGATAACGGCGTTCTTACCGACGCACACGATCCCGCGATCCGGTTCGACCTCGCGGTCGCCCAGGCGCGCCCCCTCGCCGACGATCACACCTTTGTCGATCACTGCCTGGTCGATCACAGCGTCGCGTTCAATATAGCTGTCAGTCAGGACCACGCTCTCGTAAATCACCGCGCCGGGACCGACGTACACGCCCGGAGACAGGACGCTGCGGATCACCTGCGCCCCTTCGGCGATGATCGACCCGTCCGTGATCAGGCTGTCTTCGATCTGTGCTGCCCGGTGGATCATCACGGGCGGGCGCTCTTCGCTGCGCGTGCGGATGATCCAGGAGCGGTCGTTCAGGTCCAGCGAGGGCGGCGAGGCCAGCAGGTCCATGTGCGCCTCCCAGTACGCGTCAATCGTGCCGACGTCGATCCAGTAGCCGTTGAAGGGATACGCCATCACCCGCATGCCCAGCTCCAGCATGCGCGGGATGATGTTGTACCCGAAATCGTGGCGCGAGTCGGCGCGTTCAGCGTCCTCAAGCAGCAAGTCTTCGAGCACGCTCTCTTTGAACACGTAAACACCCATGTTCGCCAGGTTGCCGGGTGGGTCTTCCGGTTTTTCGACGAAGTCGACGATCTGCTGGTTGTCGTCGGTGAACATGATCCCGTAGCGCGAGGCTTCCTCGATCGGCACGGGGATCACGCAGACGGTCACGTCGGCATCCTGCGCCTCGTGATAGCTCACGAGCATGTCGTATTCCATCTCGTAAATGTGGTCACCGGAGAGGATCAGAATGTTACGCGGGTGATTGCGCCGGATGAAGTTCAAATTCTGCGTGACCGCGTCCGCCGTGCCCGCGTACCAGTCAGTCGCCTGCCGCCCCTGGAACGGCTGCAGCAAGCGCACGCCGCCGGTGAAGCCGCGATCCAGGTCCCAGGGCCGCCCCAACCCGATGTGATCGTTGAGGCTATGCGGGCGATACTGCGTCAGCACCAGCACATCCGTCAGACCGGAATTCACACAGTTGCTCAGCGCGAAGTCGATGATCCGGTACTTGCCGGCGAATGGGACCGCCGGTTTTGCGCGTTTGGCCGTCAGCACGCCCAAACGGCTGCCTTCACCGCCAGCCAGGATAACAGCTCGTGTTCGCATAGTGTCGTCGTTCCTCCGATGTGAGACGAATGGGAACTCAACAGGTGCGGGGACGCGCGTGGTCCAGCCCGCCGGCACGCACCATAGCGTACTCTACTATCACGCACAGTATAACACGCTCCCCCGCTATGGCGCATGTGCGCGGGGCGGCGATCAATCGCCGCGCAATCACGATTTCAGGCAAACTCGACACACTATCACACAGGCACGCGGGCACAGCAGCAAATGACCTGGAACGACGCTCCGCCAAAGGCTCACGCTTCGGGCTGAGACTCCCGTTGCTGTGGCGCGTCGTGCGGCAGCGGGACGTACAGCGTCTCGTAGACCCACTCGACCAGTTGCAGCCCGTGCCGGTACCGCCGCCGCCAGCGCCAGACCACCAGCGCTACCACCCCGGCGAGCACGGCCAGCCACGCCACGACCTCATTTGTCGCCCCGCGCATCGTTGCCTCAATCGCCATAAACAGCATCACGATCATGACGAACGCCGGGATCCAGGGCTGGGAATGCAGCCTCGCCTCGCGGTCCTCAAAGATCGTGCCCCAGACCCACGTCCCGCGCTCGCGCGGTTCCAGCGTGCCCCAGAACGTCACCTCGGTTCCGGCCTCGCCAACGGTGCGGCGCAGCGAAAAGCTGCCGTCCTCCGCCACTGCGACAACCTGCTTCAAATTCTCGTCGCAACAGCGCAAGCGGGCGCTGCAATCCTCGAACGACAGCGCCGTGACGAAGTCCACGCTCAGGAATTGTTTTTCTCGCGGTGTATGCTGTTGGTTCACGTCATTTCACCCTGTCTAGCCGTGCGTGCTGCCCGACCGCGCCGCATCACCCGCGCCGGACCTGCTCGGCAGTCAGGTACAGCCGCCGCCGCACCCACACGGTGAGGTCCCGCGTCGATTCGCGCAGCGCGCGCCAGCGCAGCGAAAACACCACCAGCACGAGCAGTATCAGCGGCAGCGATATGACAAAGCTCCGTGCCCGCAGCCGCAAAAACAGCAAGGCCGTGATCAGGAAGAACAACAGGAAAACGACCAGCCCTTCGATCAAGACCTGGTTTTCGGCATCGTGCGTGATGGCGCCGTGCACCCAGGTCCCGCCGCCCGACTCGTCATCATCCAGCCGCCCCGTGAGGCGGATCGGGTAAAGCGCGCCGGGATACGTGCGCTCGATGGTGAACGCGCCATTCCCCCGCACAACCACGCGCTGCACCATCGGCGCAAGGCTCGAACCAGGGCCATGATAGGCCGCGCTATCACCGCGCTCCAGCCGCTCGCGGCACTGCGCCACCGGCAGCGCGGTCACGAAGTCGACCGTGTAGTAAGCCGGTTTTCGCTTCTTCTCAGCCACGTTATGCCTCTAATCTCGGTAAACGTCTCCGGCGTGCAGACATTAAACGTGCCTGCAACGCGTCATCTTCTATCATACCCCCACAACCCGGCCCTCGCTCCCCGAAAGATTCAGGGGTCGCGGCGCTTAACGGGGCCGCCCGCGCCCCAGGTTGCGTACCTGCATCCCCTCGCCGCGTACCTTGCCCAGCGCGGCCTCATACAGATCGATGTACTGCTCCACCGGGCGCGACCAGCTCCAGTCCATCTGCATCGCGCGTTCCTGCATGCGCTCGAACGCCGCGCGGTGCTCGCGGTAGGTGCGCAGCGCCCAATGCAGCGTCATGCGGAAGGCGTCCGGCTCTTCAAACAGGAACATGAACCCGGTCCCTGTATCGGCGTCCGCATCGTCGTAATTGATCACAGTATCGGCCAGCCCGCCGGTCTCGCGCACCACCGGCAGCGCACCGTAACGCATCGCGACAAGCTGCGTCAGGCCGCACGGCTCGTAACGGCTCGGCACGAGCATCAGGTCGCAGCCCGCGTACATCAGGCTGGCAAGGTCCGGGCGGAAGTCGATCACGGCTTTGCACTTCCAGCCGAAATCCCACTCCAGGCGCTGCAGCTCGTCCTCGACATCCGGGTCGCCCGCCCCCAGGACGATCAACTGCACGTCGGTTTCCGCGAGCAACCGCCGCAGCGCGGGCACGGCGAAATCCATGCCCTTTTGGTCCACCAGGCGGCTGATGATGCCCAACAGTGGCACGTCGGGGTTCTGCGCCAGCCCGACGCGGTGCTGTAGTTCGAGCTTGTTCTTCGGGCGCTCGGTGCGGAAATTCGCGGCGTCGTAGCGGTGGGACAGGTAACGATCTGTGGCCGGATTCACCTGCTCCGGATCGATGCCGTTCAGGATGCCGGAGAAGTCGGTATCGCGCACCCAGATCAACCCTTCCAGGCCGGCACCAAAACGCGGGTAATGCAGCTCAATCGCGTGGCGCGGGCTGACCGTGTTCACCTTGTGGGCGTAGGCAATGCCGATCCCTAACAGGTTATCCTGCTTGCCCTGGAAGAGCAGGTCCGGGTGGTGGCGTGGCGGTACGCCCGCGTGCCATAGCTCGCCGCCCGCGTCCCAGCCCTGGTAGCCCATGTTGTGGATCGTCAGCACGCTGGCGACCTCGCTCCAGCCGATGCCGAAACGCGATTCGTGCAGCAGGAACGGGACCAGGCCGGTGTGCCAGTCATGCGCGTGCAGCAGGTCCGGGAACCAGCGCTCGCCGCCGTGCCGCCCCTGCCCGATCTCCCAGGCCGCGCCCATCGCCGCCTGCGAGAAAAACACAAAGCGCTTGCGGTCCCAGTTCACGTCGGTGTAGATGTGATCCCCCGCGCCGAAGAACGGCCAGCTTTCGAGCAGATACACCGGCACGCCGTCCTGTTCGGTGTAATGGACATATACATCCGCCGTACCGGGCCGCCGGGAAAACTGGAAATGGAACGCGTACTGCAACCGGTCATGAAAACGCTGCTTGATCGGGCCATACAGCGGCAGCATCACGCGCGCATCGATCCCGCGTTTGCGCAAGGCGCGCGGCAGGCTGCTCACCACGTCGCCCAATCCCCCGGTTTTGGCAAATGGCCGCATCTCTGCCGATACAAACAGCACGCGCATGGTCATCTACGCTCCTGGTTACACGCTACGAGACACGTTCCGCAAAAGTGTGTGCGCTCAAACACACGGCCTGCATTATAACGTGCTTCCGCACATGCAGAAACCGCTCCCCCGGTCGACAAATGCCAGAAACGCTATAGAATACAGGCTCTGTGCAACACACATGACCGACACAGCACACATCCCGAAATGGACGCAGACCCGTGAGCACAGCAAGCATTCCCCAACGCGGCGCGCTGAGCGAATACCTCGACCTGGCGCGCGAAAACCGCAACTTCCGCTACCTCTGGTTCGGGCAGATCGTCAGTCTGCTGGGCGACTGGTTCAACCTGATCGCGTCGGCGGCACTGATCACCACGCTGACCGGGTCGGGGGTCGCGGTGGGCGGGCTGTTCGTGGTACGGATGCTCGCCCCGTTCCTGGTCAGCCCGCTGGCGGGCATCGTCGCGGATCGCTACAACCGCAAGCGCATCTTGATCGCGACCGACATCTTGCGCGCGGTGACCGTGTCCGGCTTCCTGCTGGTGCGCGAACCGCACCAGGTCTGGCTGCTGTACGCCTTGACCGCGGTCCAGCTCGGCCTGGGCGGGTTCTTCTACCCGGCGCGCACGTCGATTCTGCCCGACATCGTGCCGGAACGGCATCTCGGCACGGCGAACACGCTGACCTCGACCACGTGGTCGGTGATGCTGGCCTTTGGCGCGGCCCTGGGCGGACTCGTCGCCGGGCAGTGGGGCGCGTACCCGTCGTTCGTGATCGACGTGCTGACGTTCCTCTTCTCCGCGCTGCTGCTGGCCCAGATACGCTACCACCCGCCCAGCGCCGCCCCGGACGCGGATACCAGCCTGCGCGCGGCAGTGACGGAGTACGTGAACGGGCTGCGCTACCTGCGCGGGCACATGGACATGCTGGTCGTCGCCAGCCTGAAGGGGTTCCTCGCGCTGGTTATGTCGTCCGCATTTGACGTGATCCAGGTCTCGATCAGCGAAAACGTGTTCGTGATCGGCAAGGACGGCGGGACCGGCCTGGGGCTGATGTTCGCGATGGTCGGTGTCGGGACTGGCTTCGGGCCGATCGCGGCGCGGCGCTTCACGGGCGATGTCGAGCGCCCGCTGCGGATCGGGATCGCGCTCGGCTTCGTGCTGATCGGCGCGGGCTTCGCGATCGTCGCGCCGCTGGTGAGCTTCCCGGTGGTGCTGTTCGGCGTGGTGATTCGCGGGCTGGGCGGCGGCATCGTGTGGACGTTCTCAACGCAACTGCTGCTGCAGAACGTCTCCGAAAAGGTGCGCGGGCGCGTCTTCGCCACCGAGTTCATGCTGTTCACGCTGTTCTATTCGATCGGCGCCTCGCTGACCGGCGTGCTGCTCGAAGAGACCGGTCTCGGCATCGCCGGGGCGCTGTGGCTCTTCGCGGCAGCAAACATGATCCCGGTGGCGTTGTGGACGCTGTGGAACCTGCGCGTCCGGCGACGCTTCGCGCACCAGGAAGCGGTCATGTGATCGACCGCCGCCCCAAGTACGGGGCTATACCTCGCAAGGACCCTGAACGGACCCTCGCCAATGGGCCAACCGGATGAAGGGCCGTTTGCGGCTCTTTGTCAGATCGCATAGCCTTGTGCTTCCGGCGCAAGGCAACCTACGCGCCGCACCACCAGCGGAAATCGATGGTCGGGAACAGGCGGTCTTTTTCCCACAACTGCGCCGCGAGATCGCCGTCCGGCGCGCCACGCTCGACGCTTTCGGCCAACTGCAAGAAACGCTCCAGGTGCTGGCTGAAGCGCTGTACCGCGTACTGCCGCGCCTGCCCGGTCGTGACCAGGAACGGCCAGTCGGAGCTTTCGAGCAGCAGTAGTTCGCGCGCGGCCTGGTTCAGCACGCCGCGTAACGTTTCGTCGTCCCAGTCGTCGCGGTGCCGGTCGGCCAGGCGCTGCATCTGCTTTTCGGCGTCATGGATCGGGGCCCACATCCAGTGTGTGTCGTTGTTGTCCCAGGTGAAATGCGTGCCGCCCGCGCCCCACGAGCCTTCGGGGATGTGCGCGACCTTCTGCGGCGGGTGCTCCCTGACGTACTGCGACGCGGTGACGAGATCGACGGTCTCGCTGGCCGCCAGCCCGCGCAGCACCGCCTTGAGCCAGTCCACGCCCTCAAACCACCAGTGCCCGAACAGCTCGGTATCGTAATTGCTGGCGATGATGCCGTAGCCCTGCCCGTGATCGTACTGCGCCTGCAGGATGCGCTCGACCAGCGCCACGAAATCCTGCGCGTGCATGCGGACCTTGTGCGCGGCCCAATCCGGGTGATACAGGTCTTTGTCGCCGAGGTCGACCTTCTCCCCGGTCACGCGCCAGTATTGCAGCCCTGAAACGCCATCCTTGCGGTGGAACTCGCGGTAATCGAAATCGCCCGGATAGCCCCACGAGGCCGACCACACGCGCTGGCCGGTTTCGTCGTTGCGCCCGATCACCGCCACGCCGCTGTGTTCGTCGGCGTCCGGCCCGGCGGTGGTGTCGCTGACATAATACACGCGGAACGTGGTCAGCGGTTCCGCCGGGATCGGCGCGGACGCCATCGGGATCAGGTAGCGGCGCTTGATCTCGCCATACGGCCCGATCGCCTCACCCGCCGCCACGCCGACCGGCGCACCACCCGTGATCAGGTGCGTCTCGCTGAAGAACAGCCGCAGCCCCTGCTCCGCGAGGAAATATTCGATTCCGGGGCGCACGTTGCCAGCTTCATCGTAATATGCGGGCCGGTAGGCGCACTCCGGCAGCCATATCGCACGCGGATCGCGCTTGAAGAAGCGCCGGTAGCTGCTGATCCCGGCCTTCAACTGCCCCCGGATCGCGGAGTCCGTGCCCAGCAGCGGCAGGTAGCCGTGCGTCGCCGCGCAGGTGATGATCTCGACATAGCCTTCGTCCTGCAACTGCTTGAACGCGCCGAGCAGGTCACGGTTAAAGCGGTGGTCGAACGTGTCCTTGATCGTCTCGTAGTAGTCCTGGTAAAAGCGGGCCAGCGTCTCAAGCTGCTTGTTGCCAACCCACCAGGGCCGCTCCGGTTCCGGCCTGCCGGCGGGTTCGCGTTCCCCCGCTTGTGAGCGTTCGAGCGCCGTGCTCACCCCGGCGCGATCGACCGGCGGCAGGTCGCCCTCTTCCGCTTCCTCGCGCGGCACACCCCGCACCTCGTCCTCGCCTCGGAAGCGCAGCACGTCCTGCTTGGCCCGCGCGATCTTGTCTTCCAGGTATTCGTCCAGGTGGGCGATCACGTCAGCATCCGCGAGTTGCTCGGAGAGCACCGGCGTCAGCCCGATCGTGATCTTGTAATCCACGCCTTCCTCGCGCAGGTCGTAGAGCGCGTTCAGCAGCGGGATGTAAGTTTCGCTGGCGGCCTCGTGAATCCACTCTTCGCCGTGCGGCCAGCGTCCCGCCAGCCGCGCGTAGGGTAAATGGCTGTGCAGCACAAACGTAAACGCGCCGATACCGGTCATGGTCGTGTCCTGTCCTCTCTGGTGATCCTGAGCCTGCGTAGGGTGTGGGCGTTGCTGAACCTCAGAGTAGATTTTAACGGCTGGGTTGCGTGCGGGGCAAACCGACGCCCTGGCCTTAAGACGCTACTTGACTCGAACATATTTTCTATTTATGCTATAGCAATATGTTATTTTCAACCATCCCTGTACCAAGGAGACTCCCCCATGCTGCTAAGCCTGCTTGCCGACGGTTTCGAATCCGCCACCCGCGTGATCCACGTGCATGTGGACGATCTGACCCACGACGAAAGCCTGATCCAGCCCCCGGCCAACGGGAACTGCCTGAACTGGATCCTGGGGCACGTGATCGCCTCGCGGCATAACACGCTGGAATTCCTGGGCGAACCCGCCCTGTGGGACGACGACCAGGTCGCACGTTACAAGCGCAATTCCGATCCCGTGACCGGCGAGGGACCGGGTGTGCTACGGCTGGAAGCGCTGCTGCACGACCTGGACCAGACCGGCGCGCGCGTGGTTGCCGCCATCCGCGCCCTGCCACCGGAAGCGGCTGAGCGCACGGTTGAACTGTTCGACAGGCCGCTGGGCGCGGTGCTGCTGTTCCAGTACTGGCACGAAGCGTATCACATCGGGCAGATGGATTTCTCGCGCAAGCTGGCGGGCAAAACAGACAAACTGATCTAGCTACCAATGCTCCGCGTGCCAAGTGGCGGTATACTGGTAACAGCGATAATCGTTGCGACCGGATGAAGGAGGAGCGATGAGCGATCAGACGTCCTTTTCACCCCACGAACAGGCCCAATTGCTCGCGCTGGCACGCCACACGTTGAAGCTGATCACCGCGCACCGGCCCGCACTCGTGCCGGACCTGGCGACTCTGCCGCCCGCCCTGGCCGACGAACGGGCGTGTTTCGTCACGCTGCGCCGCCGGGCGGATGGGTCGCTGCGCGGCTGCACGGGCACGCTCGTCGCGCGGCGCCCGCTGGCGGAAGAGGTCGTCTACATGACCGAGCAGACCGCGCTGCACGACCCGCGATTCCCGCCGGTGACGGCGTCGGAGATCGATGATCTGACGATCGACATCAGCGTGCTGACGCCGCCGCAACGCCTGGAACACGCCAGCCCTGATGACCTGCTCGCCAAACTGCGGCCCGGCGTGGACGGCGTGACGCTGCAGCACGGCATGCGCCGCGCGACGTTCTTGCCCCAGGTGTGGGAAAGCTATCCCGATCCGCAGCTTTTCCTGAGCCTGCTGTCGCAGAAAATGGGCCTGCCACCGGACACGTGGCGCGACCCGGAGACGAACGTTTACACCTACCAGGCGATCGTGATCGAAGAAGAAGCGCCACAACACAGGGGACGCGCCTGATCACGCCGGGCGCACGCCCCCACTCACTCGGCCTTGATCAGCCTGCCCAGCGCGGACTGCGCGGCGACACGCACCGTGACATCGTCATCTTCCAACGCCCCGTGTAGTGCCACTTTCGCCCGCCGGTCACCCAGATCACCCAACGCGTCGGCAGCCGCACGCCGGATGTTGGCGTCCTTCGGGTAGCGCAGCGCCGCGATCAAGCCGTCCACGTCCCCACGCGCCCTGAGCGCGTCCACATCGGGTTTGCCGCCACCGAACAGGGCCCTCACAAATGACATCGCGACCTCTCCTTTGCCTGCCGAGTTCACCTGTCACGCGGGCCGATTATACCCGCCCGGGGCGAATTTGCATCCCCCCGCGCCACCCTGATCTTCCCCACCGGTAACATAGCGAACAAGAGACTCCGCGACACTACCCTGCCGCGTCAAACGGCAGCGCGGATGTCTTGCCCGCAACCGTCGCGCCGGACTCCGCGATCACGCTGACGCTTTGCCCCGGTTCGCGGTAGGCGCGGCGCAGCACGGCCAGCGCCAGCGGCCCCAAGCGCGGCGACACAGCCGACGACGTGATCTCGCCCGCGCGGCGCCGGTCCACCTCGACGCGCGCGCCAAGCGGCACCGGCGCACCCAGCCGCAGCCCAACCAGCCGCCGCGCTACCTTGTCATACGTGATCTGCCGCGCGATCACTTCCTGCCCCGCGTAGCAGCCCTTCGCATCCGCGATCGCCGCGTCGAGATTCGCTTCCAGCGGCGTGAAGTCGCTCGTCAGCTCGCGTGCCGGGCCGGGCAGCCCGTCCTCAACGCGCAGCACCGCGTAGGCTTCCGGCGTCAGCATCGCAGCACCCGCGTCTGCCAGGCGCGCGGTGATCGCGTCCGCGTGCGCCGCAGGCACGAGCAACAGCACGCCCTGCGCGATCACACGCTGCAAGCCGAGCGCGTGCAGCGGCACGCCGTCCGCGTCCCACGCGGCGATCGCGCCGGGACCGGGCGGAGCATCCAGGCCAAGCGCGGCCAGCACGCGCGACACGTCCGGGCCGCGCAGCTCGATCTGTGCGTACGCATCGCTGGCGTCCGTGACTGTGACCTGGTCCATGAAGAAGATCCGGCCCTGCAAATAGCTTGCAGTGGCGGCGGCGCGTCCTGGCAGCGTGATGACGCCGATCGCGTCCGGATCGTCCGGCTCGGGCAGCAGCCTCCACACGTCAAGCGTGCGCGCCGTGCCGCTGGTCAGCACGGTGACCAGTGCGCGGTCCGGCGCGAGGCGCTGCACGTCGTTGGTCGTCTGGCGCTGGATGAAGTCCGCGCGGTCCGCGCCCGCAATGCGCAGGTAGCCCGCGTCCGGCACGCGGTACAGCGCGGCAGTGGTACGCGCCGCGTCATAAGCGGCGATCATGGTCGATGGCAGTGATAATGTCACGATGCTGTCTCCTTGTCGTGGGCGCTATTTTTATGATGGATTTTAGAGAAATGCGCCGGCCCCGCCAACTGATTGTGAAAGTTAACACAGAAGTTCGCTCAAAAGGCACGAATCCGGCCCGCATTTACCGGACACAAACGGGGCGACCGGTGGGCCGCCCCGCGTGGATTTGCATCATACAGAGGTACGAAGCGGTTACGCTTCCTCGGCCTCTTTCTTGGCCTGCTCGATGATCTCCTGCTGCAGGTGCGCCGGTACGCGCTCGTAGCGCAGGAACTCCATCGTGAACACGCCGCGCCCGGCAGTCATTGAGCGCAGGTCATTCGAGTAGCGCAGAATCTCGGCCTGCGGGACCTCAGCCGTCACGACGCTGCGCCCGGCATCGGTTTCCATGCCCAGCACGCGCCCGCGCCGGGTGTTCATATCGCCCATGATGTCGCCCATGCTCTCTTCGGGCACGGTGACCTGCACCCGCATGATCGGCTCAAGCAGCACCGGCCCGGCCTGCTGGAACGCCTCGCGGAACGCGCCGCGCCCGGCGATCTGGAAGGCGATATCTTTCGAGTCGACGGGGTGCATCTTGCCATCGTACACCACCGCTTTGACGTACTTCACCGGGTAACCGGCGATCACGCCCTGGTCAAGCACCTGGCGCACGCCCTTTTCGGTGGAACCGATGAACTGTTGGCTGATCGCGCCACCGAAGACTTCGGACTCGAACGTGAATTCCAGCGGCTCGCCTGTCTCTTCATTGACCGCGTCCTGCGGCATCGGCTCGACGCGCAGGTGCACCTCCGCGAACTGGCCCGCGCCGCCGGTCTGCTTCTTGTGGCGGTAGACCGCGCTCGCCTGCTTGGTCACTGTCTCCTGGTAGGACACCTTCGGCACGCTGACATCCAGCCCCACGCCCATCGCGCTCGCGCGTTTGATCGCCACGTCGATGTGCGTGCCGCCCATGCCTTCGAGAATCGTCTGTTTCAGCGCGGAGTCCTGGTACCAGTTCAGGGTCGGGTCGGCGTTGGTCAGCCCGGTGAGCACCTCGCCCATCTTCGCGCTGTCGGACTGCGTCCTCGGGTGCAGCCGCACGGCGTAGATCGGCATCCCGAATTCGGGGCGCTTCACGAATCTGTGGGTGTTGCCCTTCGCCAGCGTGTGGCCGGTGTGCGTGCCACGCAGCTTCGCCACCACGCCGATATCGCCCGCGTGCAGCGTCTCAACCGGAAGTTGCTCCTCGCCGCGCATCGTCATCAGGCCGCCGAAACGCTCTTCCTCGTCCGTGTCCAGGTTATGCAGCGAGTCGTTGCCGGTGATCTTGCCATTGAACAGGCGGAAGTAGGACAGCGTGCCGTACTTATCCGTGTGGCTGTGGAATACGTAGGCCAGCGGATCGCCGGAGTCGCTAAAAGCGTTGATCACTTCCGGCTCGCCGCCGTGTTCCTCGACCACGCGCACCGCGCGGTTGTCCGGCGGCTTGACGTAGTTCACGAGCGCGTTCAGCAGCGGCACCACGCCGACGTTGTGCGTGGCACTGGCCGCGAACACGGGCACCGTCTGGCGATCACCCGAACGGATCGCGCGCTGCACTTCCTCGTCGCTGAGCGTCTCTTCCTCGAAATACTTCTCCATCAGCGCGTCGTCGGTCTCCGCCGCCACCTCGATCAACTCCAGGCGCGCCGCCGCCACCTCGTCGGCCATCTCGGCGGGCACGTCGGAGGCGCTCTTGCCGACGCCTTCATACGCCACCTGCGCCATCAGGTCCACCACGCCCTTAAAGTCCGCCTGGGACCCGATCGGCAACTGGATCGGCGCAAAGGAATAAGCCGGGAACCGCTCGCGCAGCGTGTCGAGCGCCCTGGTGAAGTTCGCATTGTCGCGGTCCATCTTGTTGATGACCACGAGCAGCGGCAGCTCAAACTCCGCCGCGAAATCGAACGCCAGCTCGGTGCCGACTTCCGGCCCGGCGACGGCATCCACCAGCACGACCGCCGCATCGGCCACCGCGACGGCGTTCTTCGCCTCGCCCTGGAAATCGACATAACCGGGCGCATCCAGCACGTTGATCTTGTGCCCGTTGTGCTCAACCGCGGCCAGGGCGGTGTAAATGGAAAGGTTGCGCTCTTTTTCGTCCGAGTCAAAGTCGGTGACGGTATTGCCTTCCTCGACCTTGCCCATCCGTGTGATCGCGCCGGTATTAAACAGCATGGCCTCGACCAGGCTGGTCTTACCGGCGCCCTGGTGGCCTACCAGGGCGACATTCCTCAGCAAATCGGTTGTATATTCCTTCATGCGGGTAAAGCCTCCAGATCGCTTTTAAGGTACTTCGGCTTTCATCATTCAAACATGAACATGTCACGGCACGCTTGCACCACCGGATGTTCGTGTCAACACACGCAATCGTCACGGGTTATGTGATTGAATAGCTGGTGTGAGGGCGCGACATCGACGCGTAGAGGAGGCGGACACAACGCCGCCACCACAAGCTACGAACACAAAACCGGCGAATGAGTAACGCCGTGATTTTACGAGACCGACGGGCAAAAGTCAAAGGTTTTTTGCGGACGCGGAAGGGCTGCCGATCTTGAATGAACTAACCGGCGCGTATGCTGCTGCCTGTTTGCCGCACGGAGCAACGCGGCCCGGGGATGTGTTCCCCAGGCCGCGAGATGACCAACAGAAGATGCTGCTTGGACGCTTACATGCCGCCCGCCAGGTAGGCGATCACGGCTTCGCGCTCGGCGTCGTTGAGCTGCGCGCCATAACCGATCATGCGGTCCACCGTCGCGGCCCACCCGGCTTCATCTTTGCTGGCGTTGTCGATGCGTTCGCGCGTGTGGCAGACGGTGCAGCGCGTGTCGACCAGCTCAGCGCCGTTGGCCGCCATCACCGGCTCGCCCACTATTTCGGTCAGCGCGTCGAAGCGCACCACCGCGCCCGATCCCGGCGCGCCCACGCCGTTGACCGTCACGTAAGCGTTGCCCGCCTCATCGAACGCGATCGCGGTCGGGAACGGCAGGCCGGAGACGACGACTTCGGAAGCGTCGCCTTCGCGCACGCGCACGATCGCGCCAGTGGTCGGGTCAGGTCCCTGCTCGCCGAAGATGCCGAACTGCACAGCGTAAAGTTCGCCATCCGGGCCACGCTGCAGATCGGTGAGCGTGGTCAGGCCGGTGGCGTAATCGCTCACCGCGCCCGCCGGCGTGACCTGCATCACCCTGGCCGTGCCGGGGATAAACGGCGCGCCCGTCAGGAACGCCACATACGCGGTGCCGTCTTCAGCTACCGACACGGCGGTCGGCACAGGGTCGGCTTCCACCGCCCCACCGCGAGCCGGATTCGGGAACCCGCCAGGGAAGCCCTCGGTGAAGGCAGCGACGAGTTCGATATCGCCCGACTCCGGATTCACACGCAGCAGGGTATTCGCCCCCGCGTCAGCCACGTACAGCCAGCCATCCGGCCCTGCGGTCATGCCATATGGATGTGATTCGAGGATGAATCCGTCGGGGTTATTGGCTTCTTCAAAAGCCCACGTATCCGCCACCTCGGTGACCGTACCGTCTTCCCCCACGCGGACGACCGCGCCGGCCAGCGGTGGCCGTGCGACGTCCAACCCACCAACGAAACCGCCACTGGTCGCGTAGAGCACGCCATCCAGCAGCACCAGCCGCGCACCACCGCTGGTTTCACCCGGCGCGATGGTGATCGACGGCAGGCTGGCAACGACACTTTGCTCACCGTCCGGCGTGACCTTGACGATGGCCGCCGTTTCGCCCATCACGGACGTGAACGGCTCCCCGTCCGGCCCGGTGAGCGTGCCGAGTTCCTGGTCCCCACCCAGGCCGCTGTCAATCACCCACAGCGCGCCGTCGGGATCAACGAGCACGCCCTGGGGGCCGTTGAATCCGCTGGCGACGGTCTCCGCACCTTCGAGCCCCGGTGCGGGCGGCTGTGCCAGCGCGACACTTGCCAGGCTGGCAACGGCAAGCAATATGCCTACAAGCTTCAGTGCTTTCATCAATGCTTTCCTCTCGTGTGGTATGGAAATAAACGCAATTAAATCAACTTTCATTGATTTAATTGTTTTATAGCATAACAATTTATTTTTTTAGAAGCAAGAACACAACCCGATCAGGCAAACACGACAAACCGGAACGTGTGCTGCGGCGCATGGGGACCAGTCCATCCGGCGACGGCAGCGCGCGGCAATGCCAGCGCGTGCGGCAACTCCGCCGCCCAAACGTAGACCGGCCCGCGTGCGGTGAATCCGGCGTTTTGCGATACTCGGTTCTACGGCGCGGCGACGTGCAACCACGCACATAAGAACTAGATGAGAATCTAAAATCGCCGCCGGTAACGCGCCAATTGGCGCTGGTAAACTCAGTTCAGATGCGCTATAGTGCCAGCATAGTGCTTATGCAGCGGTGCAACGGGAACGGTCGCAGCACGTCCGCTGCACGGGGACTCCTGAGCCGCCGCCCTACTGGTGATGAGGACCGCTTCGCAAGATAAGCTGCGCTACTGAGTGACGTATTGGAAGTGCTGGCCCCGCAGCGCCAGCAAACCCGCGCCGTGCGCTGGTGTCCGGCACGGGTGAAGGAGTAAGCGTGATGGCAAAAACGGGAAAACGCTCAACCAAAGAACTCCCTTCAAGCGTGCCGAATGATTACAACAGCCTGGGAATACCTGGCGCGGTGAATATGTCGCTTAGCGGGCGCAGCAAACGGCGCAAGCCGCAGGTCCGGCGGCGTGGGAGCCTGCCCAACTGGGCCAAAGCGCTGCTGGCGCTGGGAGCCGGCGCGCTGGCTTTCGGCGTGGTGCTGCTGGTGATCTTTGTGATCGCGTTTCCGCCGTTCTTCCGCGACCTGGAACCACGCTACCAGCAGCGCCTGATCGATATGTTCCCGCCGTTTGAGTCGCTGCGCCCGACCGTGCCGTTTGATACGCTGCCAACACTCGGGGGCGGCGGTGACGAAGATGCAGCACAACAACTGCTCAACACGCAGGAATCCACCGCCACACCACCGCCAGAAACACAACCGGCAGACGAAACCCAGACATCCCCTGTCCCCAGCGCCACACCGGAAGGCGACGCGATCGATGGAATCCCGGTCGGCATGGCCCCCACACTGACGCCTTCACCGCTGCCGACTTATGTCGCGCCGACGCAGGCCCCCGCGCAAGCCGCAGCAGCGATCCAGCCGACGTGGACACCGAACGTTGTGCCAACCGACACGCCGCTGGAAAAGTCATATTTGCTCAACCTCGACCAGATCAGGTACGAGCAGCAGGGCTGGAACAACTGCGGCCCTACGACGATGACGATGGCGCTGAGTTATTACGGCTGGCGAAACGACCAGTACAGGGCGGCGCAATGGATGAAGCCGCATACTGAAGACAAAAACGTCAGCCCCTGGCAGATGGTGCAATTCGTCAACAACCACACACCCGAAACCGGCCTGAAGGCGCTCTACCGCATCGGCGGCACGACCACGACGCTTAAGCGGCTGCTGGCGGCGGGCTTCCCCGTGGTGGTCGAAGAGAGCATCCAGCCGGAAGGCGAGGGCTGGATGGGCCATTACGTGCTGCTGGTCGGTTACAATGACTACGAGCAACACTTCCTGACCTACGACAGCTACCTGGGCAGCAACAACCGGCAGGGCCGCCCCAGCCCGTACAGCGTCTTCGATGAGAAATGGCGCCACTTCAACCGCGTATTCATGGTGCTCTACGACCAGGGGCGCGAGATGGAAGTGCGCAAGGCGCTAGGCGACTATGTCGATCCGGCGTACGGCTACCAGACCGCGCTGAACATGGCACGCGAGGAAGCCAACCGCGACCGCGATGATAAATGGGCCTGGTTCAACATGGGCACGGCCTATGTTGCGCTGAAGCAGTACGACAACGCCGCCATCGCGTTTGACCAGGCGCTGCGCCTGGGGCTGCCGTTCCGCATGTTGTGGTACCAGTTTGGGCCTTATGAAGCGTATTTCAACATCGGGGACTACAGCCAGGTCCGCGCGCTGGCGAACAATACCATCTCCACCACCAAGTACGTCGAAGAATCCTATTACTGGATCGGCATGACCCACGCCGCTGAGGGAAACACCAGCGAAGCGATCAGAAACTTCGATCTCGCGCTGCGTTATAACAAGAATTTCTCCCCGGCCCAAGAAGCCAAAGCGCAGGTCGAGGCCGGGACGTTCCTCGTCGCGCAGGGGTCGTGATCCGGCGGCAACCAGCACACCCGAAAAATTCGGGCGGGGCACCAAATATCCGGCGTGCCCCGCCCTCTTTCTGCCCACCCGCTGGCGGAATAACCACCCCGCAGCGTCCCGCAGTGTTATCACTATAGCACATCATTGATAGGCCAGTAAAGACCAGCACGGGTCGAAAACGGCTCAAGCAACTATGGCCGCGCAGCAATCGCTGCGTCCCTGGGCGGTCGCCGGACGCGCCGGCAGATTGATCGCCCCGCTCTAGCCATGCCGGGACAGGGCCTCTCACCCATGCGCCGCGATGCTGGTTTCGCCTCTACGCCTGCCCTACGCCCGCATAGCGGGCGCTTGCGTTCTTCGCGATTGACGGTACAGTTACGGGAGTCCATCGCACACACGGGAGATCAGGACAGGCTCGCATGACTGAACAGATCGCTCTCACCGAACCTGCATCGAACAACCAGGCACACGCCGACGCGAGCAGCATGGCACGCAACACGCTGATCCTGATGATCGCGTTTGCGACCGCCAAAGCGATCAGCCTGGCCCAGACGTTCATCATCGCCAGCGTGTTCGGCGTGGGCGACGAGTGGGACGCCTTCGTCACTGCGAACCGCATCCCGGAACAGATCGTGCTGCTGATCGGCGGCGGCGCGTTGAGCTACGCGTTCATCCCGATCTTCAGCGGGTTCCTGGCGCGCGGCGACCGGTCCGGCGCATGGGCGCTCGCCAGCAGCGTGATCAACACCGTGTTCACCGTCACGCTGCTGTTGAGCGTGGCCGGATTCCTGTTCGCGCCCTGGCTGGTGGAGCACATCGTCGCGCCGGGGTTCACCGCCGACAAAGTCGACCAGACGGTCAAGCTGATGCGCATCCTGCTGATCAGCACGTTGATTTTCAGCGTCAGCGGCATCTTTCAGGGGATACTGCACAGCCACAACCATTTTCTGCTGCCCGCGCTCGCACCGATCCTGTTCGATGTCGGGATACTGTTCGGCGTGGCGTTCCTGATCGGCCCGTTCGGTGTCTACGGCATCGCGTGGGGCGCGGTGATCGGCGCGGCGATGCATTTCAGCATCCAGGTGCCGGGGCTGATCCGCTACCGCATGCGCTGGCTGCCGCGTTACGGGTGGCGCGACGCGGCGCTGCAACGCGTGATCGTGCTGATGATCCCGCGCGTGTTGGGGCTGGGCGTGGTCGCGTTCAACACGCTGGTGTTCAACAACGTCGCGTCGCGCATGGGCAGCGGCGCGGTGAGCGCGTTCGACTGGGGCTACCGGCTGATGAACATCCCCGAAACGCTGATCGGCACGGCGATGGGGTTTGTCGTGTTCCCTACCCTGGCGGCCTTCAGCGAGCTGGGCGACGTGGACCGCAAACGCGACGCGATGGCCGGCGCGCTGCGCTTCATCCTGATCGCCACGCTCCCCGCCGCCGCCGGGCTGATCTTGATCGGGAAGCCGATGATCAGCCTGCTGGAACGCGGCGCGTTCAGCGCCGACGACAGCGCGGTGGTGTTCGGGGCGCTGCAATTCTTCGCCTTCGGGCTGATCTTCCAAAGCCTGCACGAAGTCATCGCGCGCAGCTTCTATGCTGACAAGGACACCATCACGCCGCTGTGGATCGCCGTGATCGCCGCGATTGCCAATGTGCTGATCGTCGGCGGGCTGTACCTGGGCTTCGTGGGCAACTTCGAAACAACGGTCGATACGGCGTTCGCGCAGTGGGGCGCGCAGGCTGCCGCCGGAGATCACACCGCCGGGGTCGCCACGCTGGACGCCGCAGCCGGTGACCTGCGCGACCAGGTCGCCGGGATCACGGGCGTGGGCGGGCTGGCGCTCGCCTACTCGATCACGTTCCTGATCGAACTCGTGCTGCTGCTGGTCATCCAGCGCCGGCGCTGGGGCGGCATCCACGAGCGCCTGCTCGCCAGCACGATGCTGCGCACGCTGGCGGCAACCGCGGTAATGGCCGGCGCGGTGCTGGGCGCGGACGCGGTGTTCGGCGCGTTGGGCTGGCACACTGCCGGGTTCATCATCACCGTCGTGCGCGTGCTGGGGCTGGCCGGTGCGGGGGCGGTGGCGTTCGTGGTCGCGGGGATTCTGCTCGGCCTGCGCGAGATCCGCACCCTGCCGCGCCTGATCCTGCGCCGCAGCGGGATAACCTGAGGCAGGTCCTACAGCAGCCGCGCGAAGATCACGTCTTCCATCGCGTAATCGAACAGCGACTCGTCGTATTGTTCCGGGGGGTTGCGGCGCTCCCACGCCACCGCGCGCCGCATCGCTTCCAGGCGATCGACCACCGTCGAAAACTTGAGTTCTTCCCGGATGCGCGAGGTATCCACGACGAGGTCCTGGTCCATCCCCGCGCGGGATTTCATCTCTTCCGGCAACTGGTAATCCGGCGCGGAAACCACCCGCCCCGACCAGCCGGCGATGATCGCCATATCCTGAATCCACTCGACCGTGGAGCGTGCTATCTTCTCGCCCACATTATAGACGCGCCCGGCAGCACGGTCATTGGCCACAGCGCACACGATCGCAGCGGCAGCGTTTTCAACATAGTCACGTGTCCAGCGCCAGCGCGCGGTCTGCTCGTTGAGCAGGATCGCGGGACGGCGGTCATCCATGCGCTTGAGATACACAAACAGCCGGTGCTGGTAATCGCCCGGCCCGTAGACCATCGGCAGGCGCAACACCGTGCCCGGCAACTCGGGATCGTTCATCGTCACGCGCTCGACCAGGATCTTCTCGTAATCGTCGAGGACGCGCAGCGGGTCATCCGGTGTGCGCGGCGTTTCGGACCGGTAAGGATACAGCCGCTCGCGCAGCGGGCTGTCTTCGGTCAGGGGGACCGGGTCCGGGGGGCCGGGTTCGGTCCCGTTGAGGCGACCGTACGCGCGATACACGTCCTGGCTGCTGATCGAGACCACACGCCGGGCCAGGCCGCGAAAGGTGTCCATCACGCCCTGGGCATGCGCCTCGGTGATCGCGATCATGTCCAGCACCACGTCGGGCCGGACCGCTTCAAACTGGGGCCGGAACGCCTCAAGCTGCGCGCGGTCGCCATAAATGTGTGTGACCGTGTCCGGCAGCTCGACCTGGGGCGGGTTACGATGGAACAGCCAGACTCTGTGCCCGGCGGCGTCCAACTGCCGGACCACGTGCGGGCCGATGAAGCGCGTACCACCGATGATCACAATACGCACGAGTCCACTCCTTCGCTGTGAGAACCGGGCAAGTGTCCGCAACACATGTTATGATCTGGCTGTAATCGCCGACCGTCGCAGGGGCATGGCAATGACGGTCTCCGGCTGGCACAACGGGCGCGGATAATGTGCGCCGTGCGCGTCGCACATGCGCCACCGGCCTCTTCCTCCCCTGGTACGGTTGAGTATAATCGAAGACAACGATATTACGAAATGCGCGGCAGCCCCGACATAAAGTGTCAGGGAACAGGCACACTGCCAACCGTTCGCTTTAACGTTCACTGAGGAGAATACTATCGTGTGGAAGCAATTGACCCTGGTCGTGACCCTGCTCAGCCTGCTGGCCCTGCCCGCGGCCACCGCCGCGCAGGATGACACCTTTCGCGTCTGGCAGGTAGTCACTGGTGAGGACGCCAGCACGATCGAGGAGTTGGCAGCAGCGTTCGCCGAAGCCAACGGGCTGGACCTGGAACTGGAAACCATCGAAGCCGCCTTGCTGTTCGACCTGGCGCTGCGCGCCTCACAAGCTGGCGTCATGCCGGACGTCATCTTCGCCGGCACCGGCACGATCGATCCGTTGTGGGATTCCGGCATGGTCGAACCCGCCGGCCAGACAGGGGACTTCTTCCTCGAAAGCCTGCTGGAAGCGTACCCCGACCTGGTGGCCGACCAGTGCGGCGAGACCCCGCTCAACGCGTGCCTGTGGGAAGACGTCACCCCCACGCTGCCGCTGGTCGAACCCCAGGCACGGGCGATCAGCCTGGCGACATCCCAGCTCTGCGCCGCGTCGCCCTGGCTGCCGTTCTGCTCCGAGAGCACGCTGATCATGCAGCCGCTGGCGTGGGATTTCGACCTGTTCCTGGTCGATACCGAATGGCTAGCAGCAAACGGCATCGACGAGCCGGTGACCGTGGACGACGTGATCGACCTGCGCGGCATGTACGCGATCCGCTTTACGGTCGCCCGCGAGGAGAGGATCCCGACGGTGGACGAAGCGAACCACCCACCCGTGTTCGTGCTGTCCGCGACGCTGCTGCCGGACCATGCGGACGCGGTGATGGAAAGCCTGACGTCATTCTATAACGCGCAGTACGCGCCGGTGATATCGCTGAACATTTACGGGGCCTACCCCACCGCAGACGCCACGCACCCGGAACGCGCGCGGGAATTCATCGCGGAACTGGCCAGTGACCCCGAAGCCAAAGCGTTGATCGCCGCCGAATCCGGGCGGCTGCCCGCGCTCACGCCGCGGCAGTTCAGCACGTTCGACCCGGATGATGACCTGGCGATCTACACGATGCGGGCGCTCGCGCTGCTGACCACTTACGCGGCGCTGGCTTACTGAGCGCGCCAGATACACGGCCCCCGGCGCGGATCAGTCCAGCCACGCACCGAACGCCGGGGGCGGCCCCATGTAGTACACCTGCGCGAGCGTGCGGTAGCCCAACCGCTCGTAAAGTGCCACTCCCTCATCAGATGACAGCAGCGCGCACGCTTCCAGCCCCGCCGCGTGCAGATCGGCCAGGATCGCGTGCATGATGGCGGTCGCAACCCCGCGCCGCCGGTAGAATGGCCGCGTGCCAACGTTCCACACCGTCGCCATAGCGCTGGCATGCAGCGCCACCATCGCGCAGGCCGTCGCCGTGCGCCCGTTATACGCGAGATAATGCCAGACCCCCGCCGCCGGGTCGGTGAGATGCTCGTCGCGCACCACGCGGCGGCTGATCGTGCTGCTGGTCCCGAAGGCGTCCCGCAGCACGCGGATGATATCGTCCAGGTGCTCCGGTGTGCTGGCGCGCACCACGCAGGGCTGAAACGGCGGCGGTTCGCCGGGCGCAAGGCTCAGGTCGTCCAGCACCATCAGCGGCGAATGCCAGCGCGGGCTGTAACGGCGCTCCGAAAACAGCGCTTCGCCGTGCGGCATATAACGGTCGGCGAAGATCACGGTCCAGACCGCGTCATAACCGGCGAAAAACGCCTCGGCCTCTGCCAGGACCGCGCCGGTCAGTGCGTCCGGCGTGTGGGGAAACAGGTGGTTCGCGCCGTTCAGCCGGGGGTTGCCCGAATAGCTCAGCGTGCAGTCCCCCACCCGGCGCACGACGGCTTCCGGCCAGTCGCGGAACAGCCGCGCGTAGAAATCATCCACGCAGTTAAGCGCCGTTTCGAGCAGCGCGCCGGATGCGATCTGTACCATGCGCTTACCATCCTTCCGCCAGCGGCAGCATAAACGTCACCGTCGTGCCGGCATCCAATTCGCTTTCGGCCCAGATGCGCCCGCCGTGCCGCTCAACGATCGCCCGCGCAAAGGTCAGCCCGATCCCGCCACCGGGGACCGCATGCACGCGCTCATCGTCTGCACGCCACATCCGGTCCCAGATGCGATCCATATCGTCCGCGCGGATGCCGATGCCCTGGTCGCCCACCGAACAATACACCCGCGCGCCGTTCTGCCACGCGTGGACCGCGACGTTGCCACCCGGATGTGAATAGCGTACGCCGTTTTCGAGCACAAAACGGATCGCCTGTTTCAAGCGGCCCGGGTCGCCGATCACGCTTGGCACGGGGTCCTGAACGCTGGTCACGATCGTCACCTCGCGCAGGGCCGCTTCCGGCGCGAGGCCGCGCGCCACCGCGCGGATCAGGTGCGCCAGCTCGACAGGCCGGTGTTCCAGCGCCATCCCCGCCTCAACCCACGCCAGGTCGACCAGCGTCTCGGCGAGATCATAGAGCTTGTCGGCGGTCTGGGCGACGCGCCCTAGAAAATGTCGCTGCTGCGCGTTGAGCTCCCCGAACCGCGCCACGAGATCGGCGTACCCGCTCAACGCGTTGAGCGGGTTGCGGAAATCATGCGCGACCTGGCGCAACAGCGCCTGGCGGCGCGAATCGATGTTCGTACGCTCGGTGACGTCGTGCAGCAGCACGATACGCCCGCCGCCGGGCCGGTCGGCGCTCGCCGCCAGCGCGATTCGCTTGTGCGGCAGCGCGACATCCGCCTGCTGCTCGCCGGTCGCGCTGCACAGCCGGGCGAGGTCCGGGTACGCGGCGAGCACGTCCGCCGCCTGCCGCCCGACCGCGTCCGGGCCGAGCGCGAACATCGCCGCTGCTGCCGGGTTGAGCCGCACCAGGACGCCGTCCGCGCCGATCAGCATAATCCCCTCAGCCGCAGTCTGGAAGAGGAAATCAAGCTGAAAATCGCGGTCGTTTTCCGGGGTCATGTTCACCCTTCTGCCACGTTCATAACCATTGCAGCAGCATTGCCTTATTATGCCGCAAATGTGACGTTGTACCAGTCCGTGCGTGCCTGCGCACAACGGATTTGCGAGTTTATTATAATCAATTTGAATCAAATTTATTTGAATTATCACTCCGTTCTTGCTACACTTGAGGAAAGTGAAGGTTATTGTGATATCACGCTTCCAGGAGTGCTTGCATCATGACCAACATACCACACACCGAAACCCAGCAGTCCCCGACAGGGACTGATAGCCCGATCCTGACGATCACCCCGACCGCCGCCGCGAAAGTGCGCGAGCTGATGGCCGAACGCGACCTGGAAGGGTACGCGCTGCGCGTGTTCGTGCAGGGTGGCGGCTGTTCCGGTTTCCAGTACGGCATGGCCTTTGAAGACCGTAACTTCCCGCAGGATCACACGATCGAAAGCGACGGCATCAAGCTGGTGATCGACCCGACCAGCCTCGCGTACATGCGCGGCTCCGAGATCGACTTCGTCGACAGCCTGATGGGCGGCGGCTTTTCGATCAACAACCCGAACGCGGTCTCGACCTGCGGCTGCGGGCACTCGTTCCGCACTGAGGGCGGCGACGATCCGTCCGCGCACGGCGGAAGCTGCGGCTGCCACTAGGCGCGACTAACGCCCACACCCCCGCGTTTAGCATGTATCCGCCCGGGGCCAGGTGCCATGCCTGGCCCCGGTTTTTGTTGTTCGCCGGGCGCTGGAACATCCCCCGGTCCCTGCCCCGGAATACTGGGACATTTTTCACGCCGCTTCATGTGACCGGTTATACGTACTCCTCACCTCGCGCCAGGACAGCGATCGTTGTTTGCGCTCACGGTACACGAACGCGCCATTGTCGGGTATAATCGGGTATATCATAGCGTTATTTCCAGGTCCCGATCCTAATTCTATACGGGATACGAAAGAAGGGCCGGTCGGCAGGCGATTGCGCCTGACACGCCACGGTATTCCTGCCCTGATCGCCGCTCAGGGAACAACGACCGGCTCGGGCTTGTGTCAAGCAGAGCAAAGGGGTAACGGTTATGCCAGTCAACGATCTCCAGATCGCCGTCATTGGCGCAGGGCACGGCGGGAAGGCAATGGCCGCCGATCTCGCCGTACACGGCTACACAGTGCGGCTGTTCAATCGCACGTATGACAATATCGACGCGATTGATCGCCGGGGCGGGATCGAGGTCACGCTGGAAGACGGGCAGCAACACTTCGGGAAGCTTGCCGTCGCCACCAGTGACATGCAGCTCGCGCTTAAGGGCGCAACCCTGATCATGGTCGTCGTGCCCGCCTCCGCGCACCGTGACGTCGCGCTCCAGGCGGCCCCGCATCTGCGCGACGGGCAGATCGTGGTGCTGCACCCGGGGCGCACCGGGGGCGCGTTCGAGTTCCGTCACGCGCTGGAACAGGAAGGCTGCACAGCGGATATCATCATCGCCGAAGCGGAAACCTTCCTGTTCGCCAGCCGCAGCATCGGCCCGGCGCAAGCGTATGTCTTCAAGCGCAAGAACACCGTCCCGCTGGCGGCGCTGCCCGCCACGCGCACGTCGGAAGTGCTCGACCTGCTGCAAGAGGTCTACCCGCAATACATCCCCGCGCCGAACGTGCTGCATACCAGCCTGAACAACATGGGCGCGGTGTTCCACCCCACCCTGACGCTGCTTAATGCAGGGTGGATCGAGGCGACCGGCGGCGACTTCGAGTTTTACATCGACGGGGTGACACCATCGACCGGGATCATGCTCGAGCGGGTGGACCGCGAGCGCGTCACGGTCGCGGCGGCGATGGGCGTACGGGCGCAAACGGCACGCGAGTGGCTGGCGCGGGCGTATTCCGCGCACGGCAAAAACCTGTACGAAGCGATCCACGACAACCCCGGCTACAAGGGCATCATGGCCCCGCGCACGCTGCGCCACCGCTACATCTTCGAGGATGTGCCCTACAGCCTGGTGCCGATGGCGGAGCTGGGCAAACGCTTCGGCGTGGACGTGTGGGGCATGGAAGCCATGATCCAGCTCGCGTGCAGCATCGACGGGACCGACTACCGGCACCGGGGCCGCACGCTGGAGCGGATGGGGCTGGTCGGGCTGTCGCTGCGCGAGATCACGCGGCTGGTCGACACCGGCTCGATCACGGCGCCGCCCGAAACCGCCGCGGCCCAGGGTCGCGCCACACCGGAGAAAACCGAACATCACGAGTGATACGCACCGTTAGCGTGAGCCTACAAAGGAGCACAACATGGCACACACAAAGGGCAGAATCCTGGCGGGCGCGTTGGGCGATTGCGTGCACGTCGCCGGGGTGACGCGCTTTTTGCGCATCGCGGAAGATGAAGGTTACGAGACGTTTTTCACCGGCCCTGCCACCGACCTTGAGAGCTTTGTCGACGCGGTGGTGCAGTTCCGGCCCGATGTGATCGGCGTGAGCTATCGCCTGACGCCGGAGAACGCGCGCACGCTGTTTGCCGAGTTGCGCGGGATGCTCGACGCGGCGGGCGTGCTAGGCCGCGCGCGCATCTTCGCCGGGGGCACGCCCCCGGTCGCGGACGTCGCGCGCGAGTTCGACTACTTCGACGCAGTCTTCGCCGGCGAAGAATCGCCGCACGATGTCGCGCGCGTGATCCGGGGCGACGCCCACGAATACCCGACCGAGGACGACTTCCCGCAGCGCACGATCGAGCGCATCCGCTGGAAAGCGCCCTACCCGCTGCTGCGCCACCATTTCGGCATCCCGGCGCAGACCATCGACCCGACCGTCGAAGGGATCACGACGATCGCCGAGTCCGGCGTACTGGACGTGATCTCGCTGGGCGCGGACCAGGACGCGCAAGAGAACTTCTTCCGGCCCGAACAGCAGGACCCCAAGAGCAAGGGCGCGGGCGGCGTGCCGTTCCGCAGCGAGGCCGACCTCGAACGGCTCTACGCCGCCAGCCGGACCGGCAACTTCCCGCTGCTGCGCTCGTACAGCGGCACCGCCGACCACCTGCGCTACGCCGATATGCTGGTGCGCACGATCAACAACGCGTGGTGCGCCACGTCGCTGTTCTGGTTCAACGCGATGGACGGGCGCGGCCCCTCGCCGCTGGCGCAGTCGCTGCGCGAGCACCAGGCGTTGATGCGCTGGCACGGCGAGCGCGATATCCCCGTCGAGGGCAACGAATCGCACCACTGGGCGATGCGCGACGCGCCGGATACGGTCGTGTGCGCGTCGTTCTACCTCTACGCGCACAACGCCAAACAGCACGGCGTGCGCGACTACATCATGCAGTACATGTTCCAAAGCCCGCCGATGCTCTCCAACGCGATGGACCTCGCGCGGGCGCTGGCAGCGATCGAACTGGTGGAATCGTTTGCCGGTGACGATTTCCGCGTGCGGCGGCAGTTCCGCACCGGGCTGCTGAGCCACCCGGTGGACGAGCGCCGCGCGCGGGCGCACCTCGCGCAAAGCACGATGCTGATGATGAGCGCCCGCCCGCACATCATCCACGTCGTCGGGCACACGGAAGCGCACCACGCCGCCACCGCCGAGGAGATCATCGAAGCGGCGACGATCACGCAGGAAGTGGTCGAAACCGCGCTGCGCGGCAACCCCGACATGACCGCCGACCCGGCAGTCCAGGCGCGCAAAGCCGAGCTGATCGACGAAACGCACGTGCTGATCGACGCGATCCGCGCGCTGGGGGAAAGTGTCGCGCCGGAAGACACCGACCCGCTCAGCAACGCGGACGTGCTGGCGCACGCGGTACGAATCGGGCTGCTGGACGCGCCGCAACTGGTCAACAACGCCTACGCGCCGGGCCGCGTCAGGACGCGCAGCATCGACGGGAAAATGCTCGCGGTGGACGCGGACGGGCACCCGCTCAGCGAAGCGGACCGCATCGCGGCGGTGTTGGCAGCGGCGCAAGCATAACCGCCGCACGATTACCGGGGCAATTCGCAAATTGCCCCGCGACGATCCCCTTCGCCCGGTGCGGCCCCGCCCGCTACAGCAGCCGGAAGTGCACCAGAGGGCACTCGTTCCCACATCCCCCCGCCGCTTGGCAGGCACGCGCGCGGGGATTACACTTGTGGCATGAACCAGCCCAACCACAGGAGCACACACCCGGTATGCCGATCCAGACCCTGAAGCTGACCCTTGGACCGCTGCAGACCAACTGCTACATCGTCGGGGATACCGACACCGGCGACGCGATCGTGATCGACCCCGCCGATCAAGCTGAGCTGTTGGCCCAGACCGCGCGCGAGCGCGACTGGACGATCCGCCACATCCTGGCGACACACGGGCACTTTGACCACATCCTCGCCAGCCGCGACCTCAAAGCGCAGACCGGCGCGCCGTTCCACATCCATCGCATCGACCTGCCGCTGCTCGAAGCGATGCCGGACCGCGTGCGCGAGTGGCTGGGCATCGACGTGCCGCCGGCAGCCGAGGCCGATCATCTCGTCGAAGCCGGTGACACGATCACGGCGGGCGGGATCGCGCTCGACGTGCTGTTCACGCCCGGCCACTCGCCGGGGCACGTCAGCTACGTGCTGCGCAGCGAGGAGATCGTCTTCAGCGGCGATTGCCTGTTCCTGGGCAGCATTGGGCGCACCGACCTGCCCGGTGGCGACCACGACCGGCTGTTGCGCTCGATCGTCGAGCAACTGCTGCCTTTGGGGGACGCGTATACCGTCGCGCCGGGGCACATGCACCACACGACGATCGGGTACGAGCGCCGGAACAACCCCTACCTGCTGAGCTATCTCGACGGCGACGACGATTAACCCGGCGGGGCACCCATGATCCCTGAACCACTGCCCCGGCTGGAAAGCGTCCTGCAACAGCTCACGCAAGACACCGCGCCGCGCGTGTTGAACGTGGGCTGCGGCGCGTTTCCGTCCGCGCCGACGCTGCGCCGCGCCCGCCCCGGCTGGGCGCTTTACGGGATCGACACGAACCGTGCCGCGCTGCGGCAAGCCCGCGCAAGCGATCCCCGGCTGCGCCTGCTGCAGGCCGATATCCGCACGCTGCCGCACATCCTGCACCAGACCTTCGGCTTGATCCTGGTGCGTCACCCGGACCTGTTCCGCCACCCGCAAACCTGGGAAGACGTGATTCCGCGCCTGCCCGCGATGCTCGCGCCGGGGGGGGCGTTACTGGTCACGCTCTACTCGCCGCACGAAGCCGCGATCCTGGCTGGATTCGACCTGCCGCCGCCGGCAAAGCTGGATGAGGATGCACTGGTCGCGGTCGACCTGGCGGGCCGCGACCGGTTCGTACAGGTGTACCGCGTCAGCAGCGCGCCCTGACCCGCGCGCCGGTTCGATCTCACACATTCGGCGCGTTCGTGGTAGAGTCAGGGCGCTTGTCCGGCATAACCTGGAGTGGTTAACCACCAGCCCATGAGTCTGAAACGTCGCTTACACTTCGTCTGGCGCTACCTGCGCGGAAACATCCCCTGGGACTCGCGCCAGGTGCCGCCGGAGATCATCGACTGGCTCGACCAGCACAACGACCCGCCGGGCCGCGCGCTCGATCTCGGCTGCGGGCCGGGCACGACGGCGATCCACCTGGCACAACACGGCTGGGACACGATCGGGGTGGACTTCGCCCTGCCCGCGATCGTCATCGCGCGCAAGCGGGCGCAGCGCGCCGCACGTCGTGCCCCGTTCGCCGGGACGCTGCGCTTCATCAGCGCCGACGTAGCAAGCGCCGATCTGCTGGCGGACGAAGCGCCGTTCGACCTGCTGATCGATGTCGGCTGCATGCACGGTCTGCCGCGCGACAAACACCCGGCTTACGCGGCGAATCTCGCACGGTGGGCGCGGCCCGGCGCGGCATTCCTGCTGTACGCGTTCCTGCCCCAAACCACCGACTCCGGGCGCAGCGTGGGCATCAGCCGCGCCGACCTATGCACCCTGCTCGGACCGGTCTTTACGCTCGTGGAATACACCGAGGGCGAAGAGGTCACGTCGCCCCGTCCGAGCGCGTGGTACACCTTCCACCGCACGGAGTCCGCCTCATGACGCGCGTGCTGCTGATCTTCTTGGACGGCGTCGGGTTGGGCGATGACGATCCACAGGTGAATCCGCTCGCCGCCGCCCGCACCCCGACGCTGAACGCGCTGGCCGGGGGCCGCCGGTGGCTGCGCGGGACGCCACGCACCGACACAGGACGCGCCCTGTTCGTGCCCACCGATCCGCGCCTGGGCGTGCCGGGACGTCCGCAGAGCGCGACCGGCCACGCGACGATCCTCACCGGGCGCAACATCCCCGCCGCGATCGGGCGGCATTACGGCCCGCGCCCGCACCGTCCCATCCGCGCGCTGCTGGACGAGAGCAACCTGTTCAAGACGCTGGTGGCGGCGGGCAAGTCAGCGGCGCTGATCAACGCTTACCCGCCGGGGTTCTTCCACGCGCTGGAAAGCGGGCGGCGCATCCCGTCCGCGATCCAGTACGCGGTGCTGGCGGCGGGACTGCGCCTGTTCACCGAGGACGATATCCGCGCCGGGACCGCGCTCAGCCCGGACTGGACCGGCAACGGCTGGCGCGAGGAACTCGGCTACCACGACACGCCGGTCTACACGCCGCACGAAGCAGGTGCGAAACTCGCCGCGCTCGCCATGCAGCGCGACTTCACCTTCTTTTCGCACTGGATATCCGACGTGATCGGGCATCGCGGCCCGTTCGAGCGCGGGGTCGCGCTGCTGGAGCTGTTCGACGCGGTGCTGTCCGGGTTGCTCGCGGTGTGGGACGACGCCAACAACCTGCTCATCATCACCAGCGATCACGGCAATATGGAAGACCTGAGCATACGCCAACACACGCTCAACGACGTGCCCACCGTCGCGATCGGCGCGGCGCGGCACCAGTTCGCCGGGGACCTGCACGACCTGACCGGCATCACGCCGGGCGTGCTGCGCGTGCTGGGGGTGGCAAACGATGGAGATTAACCCGGCCCTGGAAGCGCAGGTCGGCGCGTGGGCCGAAGCGCAGCTATCCCCGGAACGGGTCACGCACGTGCGCGGCGTGGTCACGACCGCCGCCCGGCTCGCCGCGCGCTACGCCCCGCAGGAAACGTCGCGCGTGCGGCTGGCGGCCTGGATTCACGACGTGGCGAAAGACTGGGACGACGCGCGCCTGCTGGCCTACGCGGAAGCGCAGCACCTGCCGATCACGCCGACCGAGCGCGAAGTGCCGCTACTGCTGCACGGCGCGGTAAGCTACGCGCTGGCCGCCGAACGCTTCGACCTGGACGACCCGCTGCTGCGCGAAGCCTGCACGCTGCACACCACCGGCGCGCCGGGGATGGCGCTGCCGGCCAAGATTCTGTTCGTGGCGGACCTCAGCGAGCCGACCCGCACAGGCAAACGCGCGAAACGCCTGCGCCGTGAGATGGAACGCACGCTTGATTCGGCGGTTCTGCTGGCGGTCGACTCCGTGCTGCGCTACCTGATCAAAAAGGGACGTATCATCGATCCGCGTGCCGTCGCGCTGCACAATGCACTGCTGCGGGACGGGGTGCGTTATAAGACGTGAGCCGCGCACGGTCATTCCACCGTCGAAGGCACAGGTGACTGCCGCCGCGCCGTGACGCGCAGGTCGGCGTCGAGGTCGTCGTCCGCGATCAGCGCGGGGATGTTGACGCCAAACGCGCCGGCGTCGATCACGATCTGCGCCCGCAGCGTGAGCGTGTCGCCGTCGCGCGTGACCGTCGTCGGGATCGTGTAGTCCCGCACCTGGCCGTGCAGCTCCAACTGCCCCACCAGCTCAACCGCGCGTGCGGCGTCAAAATCCGGCACCGAGGCGCGGCTGGTAGCGACGAAGATGCCGTCAGGATACCGCTCGACCTCCAGCGCGCGGCGCATGATCGCGTTAAGCTGCTCGTTGCCGATATCAAGCGTGCGCGCGTCAAACGTCAGGTTAGCGATCACGTACCAGCCGCCATCCCCGGCGCTGAGTGCGACCGTCCCCGCGCCCATCGCGTACCCGCCCACGATCGCGCCAAACTGCGAATCGACGGTCACGCGGAGTTGCGACTGATCCGGCACGACGTGGTAAACCAGCGCCTCCGGGATCGGGGTGCCGGTGGCAAGTTGGGCGTCCTGCGGCACGGCAGGTTCATCCAGCGCCAGCACCACCAGCGTCACGACGGAAGACAATACCGCGATCAACCCAATCAGTATCAATGTACGGCGTTTGCGTCTCGGTTTGGGCATGCGCTGTGCTCATATCATCTGCGAACAACTACGGTAACAGTTTCGCACAAGCAGCATGCACATGCCCACGCGCCGCTCGCTTACGGTTCCGGCCTGGCACGCCCGCCCTGGTCCACGCGGTACGTGCGCCCGTCCTGCGTCACGACGCGCTGCACCCACGCCCGCGCCCACAGCACCGGCGCGATGAACGTATCCAGCATGAACAACTGCGCGTACGCGCCCCAATTGAACGCCCGCCCGAACCGGATGCGGTCCAGTTCGACCGCGATCGCCATGCGCAGCCACACGAAGAAATACCACGTCTGCCGCCCCCACCAGCGCCCCTCGCGTTCCGTGATCAGGCCGAGCAGGAAACCGATGGTCAGCGGGTTGGTGAACGGCCACGCGAGAAAGTCCGGCAGGTTCGTGGCGCGATTGGCGACCAGGACCCGCCGCAACTGCGCGGTTGCCTCGCTGACCGCCAGCGGCTCCGGCACCAGCAGCACCGGGACCGGAAGCGCGCGGATCACGTATCCCATCTCGCGCACGGCCCGGCCCAGCGCGGTGATCCCCGCCACCTGATCCAGCAGGTGCAGCAACCCGCCGATCTCCGCGAGGGCCTGACGCCGCACCACCACGAAGCCGCGTTCCAGCGTCTTAACGCGGTTGCTCAGCGCGGCGAAGGGCAGGCCCGCCGTGCGGGCATGGTTGATGTGCAGCGCGACCAGCATCTCGCCGCCGGTCGGCACGGGGCTACCACCGCGGCGTTCGGGTTCGCGCACCAGCGGCGGTGCGAACACCGCCCCCACCCCCGGATCGTCGAGCGCCGCGAGCGCCGTATGCCACAGTTCCGCGCTGAGTTGGGCGGACGGCTCGACAAACGCGATCAGGTCGCCGTTTGCAGCCGCGTAACCGGCGTTGACCTGGTGCATGCGCGTGACGTGATCCCCCGGCGGCCCGCTGAGCACGATCCGCACCCGGTCGGGATAGTCTCGCGCCACCTGCTGCGCGACATCATACGCCGGATCGCTCTCATCCTGCAGCACCAGGATCACCTCGTAGGCGTCCGTCGGCGCGTTGACTGCGGCCAGGTGCAACAACGCGAGCGTGTCCAGCGTTTTGCCACGCAGCGGGATGATCGCGCTGACGGAAGGCGTGTGTTCGGCGGGCGGTGGCGGTTCCTGCTGCCAGAAACGGCGGTTCGTCAGGTACACGAATAGCTGGTACAGCGAGGACAGGATCAACGCGTTCACCAGCAGAGTCTCAATTGCGATACGCGCGCGTCGGGTCATGCTCTCTCCGTTCGATCTGAATCGCGGTCATCGAGCGTCCGCGTTCGAGTGTAGCATATCTGCCGCGCCGTGCCACGCGCCCCGAATCAAAAACGCCCCGCCTGTGCGGAGCGTCTCGGCTGTGGGTGGCAAGGGACTTGAACCCCTGACCCCTTCCTTGTAAGGGAAGTGCTCTATCCAGCTGAGCTAGCCACCCGTTGCTGCGTGCATTATAGTCGGCGCGGGTATGCCGCGTCAAGTGTGGGCCGTGGCGCTCGGCAACGCGGTACGGGTGATGCTCGCTCGCGGCGGCACTACGCGGCCCTATTGGTTCGCCTTGGCCCTACCGGAAACGCGGACCGGCGCGTAAACTCGCGTCCGTGTTATTCGCGCCACTGATCCGCCCGAAAGGTCCTGCCCATGCCCGCCGAAGCGACCAGCACCACGCGCGGTTACCTCGCTGCCCTGGTGAGCGCCGTCTTCCTCTCCACCACCGCGATCTTCATCCGCCACCTGGTCGATACCTACGCTATGCCGCCGCTGCTGCTGGCGTTGTGGCGCGCCGTGTTCGTGACGCTCACCCTGATCGCGGTGCTCGGCCTGGCCGCCGCGCGCCTGCTGCGGATCCGGCGCGGCGACCTGCGCGGTCTCATCGTATACGGGCTGGTGCTGGCGCTGTTCAACTCGCTGTGGACGCTGTCCGTAGCGCACAATGGTGCGGCGGTCGCGACCGTGCTGGTGTACAGTTCCGCTGCATTTACCGCGCTGCTCGGCTGGCGGCTGCTTGGCGAGCCACTGGACGGGCCAAAGCTGCTCGCGGTCGCGCTGAGCATCATCGGCTGCACGCTGATCGCGGGGGCGCTGCGTCTTTCGGCGTGGCAGACCAACCTCGCCGGGATTCTGACCGGCATCCTCTCCGGCCTGAGCTACGCGGTCTACAGCCTGCTGGGGCGTTCGTCATCTCAGCGGGGCCTGAATCCCTGGACCACGCTGCTCTATACGTTCGGCTTCGGCAGCGTGTTCCTGCTCGGATTCAACCTGCTGCCGGGCGACATCCTGCCGGGGACCGCGCCGACCCCAGGCGACCTGTTCTGGCTGGGTGACGCGCTCGGCGGGTGGGGGATTCTGTTGCTGCTGGCGGCGGTCCCGACGGTGGGCGGCTACGGGTTGTACAACGTCAGCCTGAGCTACCTCGCGTCCAGCGTCGCCAACCTGATCATGACGACCGAACCCGCGTTCACCGCCGTGATCGCATACGCCACGCTGGGCGAGCGCCTGAGTCCGATCGAGATCATGGGCGCGGTGCTGATCATGGCCGGTGTGGTACTGCTGCGAGCGACGGCACGGCGACGCCTGCAGCGGCTGAACGGCGCACCGATTCCCGGCCCGGCGGGAGACTGACCAGCACGACATACACCAGCGCCCCCGACCGCACCCACGCGACCGGGGGCAACATGCTACCAAGAACCAACCAGCAACAACCGATAACTACTTCCGCTTCGGGAAGCGCGTCAGCACCGTGACCGGGGACGGCACGACCGTGCGGTCGCCCATGCCAAGCTCGCCGAACGGCTGCTTGAGCTTGAGCCGGTCCGCGCCCTGGAACACGTACAGCGGCGTCCCGGCTTCGGCGTAGTCCAGCTTGATGTACGCCTGACCTAACTGGAAGCCCTCGGTATCGATGCTGCACGACGTTACCACGCCGACCACGCGCCCGCGCCCATCCACCAGCGGATCGCCGGGGTGCGGCGCGCGCACACCTTTTGCGTCCATGCGGAAGCGCGCCACCACCGCGTCGCGTTGCAGTTCGTGCGCCACAAACGCTTTCTTGCCGACGAAGAACGGCTTCCACAGCTTGACGAATCCCGCGAACCCCGCATCCGCCGGGTTCAGGCCAAGATCGCCCGCCAACTCGTGCCCGTACAGCGGCAGCCCCGCCTCGGTGCGCAGGCTGTCGCGCGCGGCCAGGCCGACCGGCGTCGCCCCGGCTTCGACGAGGTCCCTGAACAGGTTCGGCGCGTCGTCGGGATTGACGAACAACTCAAACGCGACGCGCTCGCCCGTGTAGCCGGTACGCGTGATGATCAGGTCGTAGCCGCCCAACTCGCCGCGCGCGATCCCGGCCCAGGGCATGCGCTCAATCTGCGCTTTGAGGGCGTCATCACCGCGCAGGCTGAGCAGGATGTCGCGGCTGAGGGGGCCTTGCAACGCCAGGTCGACGCGCCGCTCCGCGCCCACCGCCGGATCGCGCAGGTCGCGCATCTCGACGGCGTCCCGCCCCGGCAGCGCGATCCAGGGGCGGTCCGGGTCGGCCAGCCATTCGCCGCGCAGCAGGCCGTTGATCCAGGCCCAGTCCTTGTCGTTGTTCGCGGCGTTGACGACCATCATCACGTGATCCCAATCCAGCCGGTAGACAAAGATATCGTCCACTGGGACGCCATCCACGCCGAGCAGGTAGCTGTAATGCGCCTGCCCCGGTGCCAGCTTGGTGACGTCGTTGGTCGTCAGCGCATTCAGGAACACGTCAACGCCCGGCCCCCGGAAGTCAAACACGCCCATGTGCGAGACATCAAACAACCCTGCGCCGGTGCGCGTGGCGACGTGTTCCTCGCTGACCGACGTGTACCAGACCGGCATATCGTAGCCCGCAAAGGGAACCATCTTCGCGCCGAGTTCCTTGTGCAGCGCGTGCAGGGGGGTGGTCTTCAGCTCGCCTTCTTCCTCGGCCCAGGTGAACCCCGGCAGCGGATCGCCGGTCGGCCCGATGTATTGGTCACCGCGGCAGCCGATGAAATACGCCTTGTCTGGCACGTAGCCGGTGCCCTCGGCGGCCCAGTTCGTGTCGATGTCCCACGCGTCGAATGCTTCCATGTCCGGCGCGTCGGAGAGCACGGTCACGCTGACCGGGCCGGGCACCTTGCCGTGCACATCCTGCGGATCGAAACGCACAAAACCATCCGACAACATGCGCAGCCATGCCGCCACCTGCTCGACATGTTGCTCCACGTGCAGGTGATAGGTGCGGTCGTAAAGCCGGTGCAGGATCGCACGCGTCAGGGGCGCACCGTCCGCATCGAGCACCCAGGCGGGCTGGTATTCGCCATCCGCCAGCGTATAAACGTCGCTGGTCAGTACCGCGTCGAGGAAATCGGCGGCGGCATCGCCGTACACATCGATCGTGCGCCAGTTCCATTCAGCCTCGGTTTCCGGATGCTCCGGCAGCACGCGGAAATGCTCCGCCGCTGCGTCGGCCTCTTTCGGATACGCCGCCAGATCAGGCACGTCGATATCGATCCCCGCTGCCGACGCCAGCCGGGACGCTTCCTGCCGCACGGCGATCAGCACGTCCGGATCGACTTTGGCGCGCCATTGCGGCTGCCCGCCCGCGCCCGGATAGCTGAACGGCTCGCAGGCCAGCAGCAGGTCCGCGATCATATCGCCCAACGGCGCGACCTGCACTTCACGGAAGCCGCGCTGTGTGATCCAGGGCGTGCCGAGCCGGATGCCCGTCGCGCGGAACGGCGAGCTATCGCCCGGGATCGTGTTGCGGTTGCAGACGATCCCCGCCAGGTCCAGGATGCGCGCCGCCATATCCCCGCTGAGGGGCGTCCCGTCCGCGCCGCGAACGCTCTTGCAGTCCACCAACAGCATGTGCGATTCCGTGCCGTCATGCGGGATGCGCAGCCCGCGCTCGGCCAGCCGCGCCGCCAGCGCCCGCGCATTGGCGATGATCTGCGCCTGCAACGCGCGAAACTGCTCCGTGCCCGCCAGCTTGAACGCGACCGCCATCGCCGCGATCGCGTTGACGTGCGGCCCGCCTTGCTCACCGGGGAACACCGCGCGGTCGAGCTTGCGCGCCAGCGCCCGGTCCGCCGTCAGCAGCACCGCGCCGCGCGGCCCGGCCAGCGTCTTGTGCGTCGTGAAGCTGACCACGTCAGCATGACCCACCGGGCTGGGGAACACGCCCGCCGCCACCAGCCCGCTAACGTGCGAAATGTCCGCCAGCAGGTACGCCCCGACCTCGTGCGCGATCTGCGCAAAGCGCCGCCAGTCCGGGGCGTAAGGATAGGACGTGTAACCCGCGATGATGATCTTGGGTTTGTGCTCCAGCGCCAGCTCGCGGATCGTGTCGTAGTTCAGGCGCTCGGTTTCGGGGTCCACCGAGTAGCTCACCACGTTGTACAGCATCCCGCTGCGCGACACGGGCGACCCGTGCGTGAGGTGGCCGCCGTGCAGCAGGTTCAGGCCCATTAACGTGTCGCCGGGTTCCAGCAGCGCGCTGTAGACCGCGCTGTTGGCGGGCGCGCCGCTGAGCGGTTGTACGTTCACGTACAGCTCGTCCGGGCCGACAAGCTCGGTAGCGTAAAGCTCTGCCGCACGCCGCCGCGCCAGGCTCTCGATGATGTCCACGAACTCCGTGCCCTTGTAGTAGCGCGGATCGGAATAGCGGCGGTATTCCGCCAGCCGCAGATCGATATCGAGAATCTCCGACTGGGTCAGCTTGCGCCAATCCTGGCTGGGATAGCCTTCGGCGTAGATGTTATGGAACACCGAGCCGACCGCCTGCCGCACCGCAACCGGCACGCTCGACTCGGAAGGGATCAAGATCAGCCGCTTGGCCTGCCGGATCGTTTCAAGATCAACGATCGCTGCAACGTCCGGGTCCAGGTCAGCCAGATCGCCACGAAACAGAAAGTCGTCCATTACGGTTTCGGCTCCTCAGGTTATTAAGTAACGCCTCGAAAAAAATGCTATTTGCCAGCGAAATTCTAACACGCCAGGGGGCGAATGGCTACCGCCCGCAGCCCCGGCGCACTTGTAAACTGCACGGCGGCGCGTTAGACTTGCCTCATTGCGCAGTTGCGCAACGGCAGCAGATGGGTGTGTCGGACGACAATGAAAACCTGGCAGCGTAATCTGTATATCCTCGCCTTCGTGCAGTTGGTCTCGGCGGTCGGTTTTTCGAGCATTTTCCCCTTCCTGCCCCTGTACATCGAAGACCTGGGGTCGAGCACCGGGCTGAGCATCGAGTTCATGTCCGGCATGGTGTTCTCGGCGCAGGCGTTCACGATGATGATCGCGTCCCCGATCTGGGGCGCGCTGGCCGACCGGCACGGGCGGAAGATGATGGTCTTGCGCGCCACACTTGGCGGCGCGGTGATCATCCTGGCGATGGGCTTCGTCCGCAACGCCGAACAACTCGTGCTGCTGCGCGCGGTCCAGGGGGCGCTGACCGGCATCCTCGGTGCGCTGACCGCGCTGGTCGCGGCGAGCGTGCCGCGCGAGCGCACCGGGTACGCGCTGGGCATTCTACAGGTCGGGCTGTGGGGCGGCGTCTCGCTCGGCCCGTTGATCGGCGGCGTGGTCGCGGACAGTCTCGGCTTCCAGGCCGCATTTATCGCCACCGCCGTGCTGCTGTTCTTCGCGGGCTTGCTGGTCTGGTTCGGCGTGGAGGAAGAGTTCAAACCCGCGCCGCGAAAATCGGTTAACGGGCACACGATCGGGTTCTTTGAGGCGTGGCGACACGTGCTGAACGCGCAAGGCGTGCGCACGACGTATATGACCCGCTTTCTGAGCCGCCTGGGCCGCACGATGATCTTCCCGTTCTCGCCGCTGTTCATCCAGCAGCTGATGGGCAGCGCCGACCGCGCCGCGACCCTGACCGGCGTCGCGCTGGCAGCGGCAGCGGCAGCAGGGACCGTCGCCGCGATCTACCTGGGCCGCCTGGGGGACCGCGTCGGGCACCGGCGCGTGCTGATCGCCGCTGCGGTTGGCGCGGGGATATTTTACGTGCCGATCAGCGCGGTAGGCAACGTGTGGCAGTTCATCGCGCTGCTGACGATAACCGGCGCGGCAGCCGGGGGCATCATGCCGGCGATCAGCGCGCTGTTGGCGGCCTACACCGAACCCGGCGAAGAAGGCGCGGTCTACGGCCTGGAAAGCTCGATCATGTCGGCAGCACGCACGGTGTCCCCGATGATCGGCGCGATGCTGGTCGCGTGGTTCGGGCTGCGCAGCGTGTACGCCGCAACGGGGATCGTGTTCCTCGGCATGGCGCTGATTGCTTGGCACTGGCTGCCGGTCGCGCCGGTCCATACCTCTGACACAACCGACGCGCAGGACAGCGCCGAACGCGCCACCCCCACCCCGGCGCGTTAAGCGGCTGCCGCCCCCTGACGCAGCGTTCTTCTGCGCGTGCCACGCCCATATTACCGCTGCTTTAACTGTTTCTTGACAATTCCAGACAGAAAGCCAATAGCAGAGCGGTTTTTATTAACACAAATTTACGTTTTTCGGAACTGGCGCATGCTATCATTGCAATAGCGAACGGGGGCAGATCGCCGGATGCGCGTCCGGTTCAGAGTCATAGCGACGCCTGCCCTGTGTTGCTTTACTTACCGAGTGCTTATGCCTAACGCTTGTAGCACGACGAAACGCTGTGTAGCGCGCGGAGAGGATGAACAATGCGGTCCCATTTGATACCCGGCAAACGGACTGAACGAGAAGACGGGCAAGCGCTTGTCGAGTTCGCGCTGACCTTGCCGATTTTGCTGCTGTTCATCATGGGCCTGATCGACTTTTCGGTCGTGCTGTTCTCGTACTCGCAGGCCCAGAATTCGCTGCGCACTGCGCTGCGTTATGCCCAGTTGATCGGCTATGTCGATGACCCGCACCCGTATCTGAACTGCGACGAAATGCGTGACCGCGCCGGGCGCTCGTTTTTCGCGACCACGCACACCGTCGATATCCAATACGTCAAAGCGGACGGTTCAGGCGGCCCTTACACCTGCAACACGGTCACCAACGATTTGCTGTCGAACGGGGACATGCTGCAGATGAACCTGGTCGCGCGGATCGACCCGTTCTTCCTGCCGTTTGACCAGCTTACGATGGACTTCAACGGCCAGCGCAGCATCGTGAAGATGATCTCCGTCGCCTATGACCCGGAGACCACACCGCCGGACCCACCGGCCAAACCGGAAAACTTCACGGCCATGCCGGTCGTCGACGAAAACGGCGAGTGCGTCACAGGTGAAGTGGAATTCACCTGGACGCCGATGTCGCCGCGCCCGACCAAGGTCGATATACATAAGGCGGATTCCGGCTCGTTGCTCTTTACCGTCGACCCGGCGATGAACGCGTACTGCAATGATGATTGCGACTTCATCGACCCGGACCTGGGCTACCGCTGCTACTACGCCGTCGCCTATTCCTATTCAGTCCCCGGGCCGGAGTCCGACGTCACCTGTGCCTATTGCATCAAGGAACCCAGCGCCCCGACGAACTTCACCGCCACCAAGGACTGCCTCACCGGCAACGTGTCGTTTAGCTGGAATTGGGGCGATGGCAGCCCTCCCACCCGCGCGGAGATCCGCAACGCCGCCGACGATTCGGTCGTCGAAGTGCTTGACAAGGACCTATTCGACACGACCTGTGTCGACTGCGACACGATCCCGCTGCCCGGCGCTCGCTCGTATTACATCGTGGCGATCAACGCCATCGGCGGCGAACAGCGCGTTGGTCCGCCTTCCAACATCGCGGCGGTGGAATGCACGCTGCTGGAAACGACGTCCGTCTCCGGCTACATCCAGCAAGACCTGAACACGCTCGGTGATTGCCAGGACTTCGGCGCCGGCATTTCCGGCCAGCAGGTGTCGCTAACCGGCACATCCAGCTCGCACATCGCCATTACCGAGGCCGACGGCTTCTTCGCATTTGGCGGGCTTGAGCCGGACACGTACACAATGCAACTGCCCCCTGGGCTAAACTACACTGCCTACACATCCACCGACGATGGCCTGTGCCACTCGATGGTGTCACCGATGCCACCGATCACCGTCGACCTGACGGATGGCGGCGCCGTACAGTTTACAATCGGATACCAGCCGTAATTAACGGGGAGGACCCATCTCATGCGGTTGATCAACAGCCTTCTTAGACACATTAAACGCCTGGGACGCTTCACCCAGACCGGGAGCGACCTGCTCGACCAACAGGGACAGGCGATCGTGCTGATCGCCATCACCGCGTTTGTGCTGCTGGCCTTCGTCGGCCTGGCGATTGACGGCGGGCGCTTGTACTTCCTCAAACGCGACACGCAAACCGCCGCCGATTCCGGGGGCCTGGCCGCCGCCCGCGCGATGTGCACGCTGCGCGATTACGAAGCAGCCGCGATTAAAGCGGTCGCGGCCAACGGGTTCAGCAACGACCGCCCGCAAGACACGGTCGAGGTGCTCAGCCCGCCGGTCCACGCCAAGTTCGAGATCCCGCCGGAATGCCAGGGCTGCTTTGTCGAGGTCGCGGTGACCAGCCAGATTCCGCCGTCGTTCACCAGCCTGGTGCTGGAAGGCCCGCTGGAAGCCATGAGCTACAGCGTGGTGACCTGCAACCCGGACATCACGTACGGGCTGGTCAAAGACGGGCTGCGCGCGTTGTGGTCCGGCTCGGCAAGCTGCCCCAATACGGTGGACTTCACCGGCAGCAGCAACTACATTACCGGCGGCATCCACAGCAACCACGACATCCACTCCGGTGCCAGTGGCGGCGGGGCGACGGTTGTCGGCCCGGTGAGCTACGTCGGCGACCTCAAAATCCCAGATGGCAAGATCACGTTCCTGACCGAGGACGACGTGGCGAACAACAACCAGTACACCGTCTCCGGCGCGTGCGATATCTCCTGCTTCACCGATATGATCGAGGATGACCAGGTATACCCCTGGGATAACCCATACCAGGTCGATGAAGTGATCGACTACCCGCTGGAACACGATATCGCCGACTACCGGCCCGATGGCAGCATCGCGCAGGCGGCAGCGGCAACCGGGAATTACTACGCCTACACCGAGTGCAAGAACAAGAACGACTCGATGGATGTCAATTGGCTGACGGCGAACGGAATCCTCAACGGCACCACGCTGAGCGACGGCATATACTACTCGGAGTGCAACATCGACATCTCCGGCGTCAGCGGCGTGCACGGGAACATCACGCTCGTGGCGGAAGGCTCGATCCAGTTCAGCAACTCCAGCACGCACGTGACAGCCTACACTGACGACCTGCTGGCTTTCAGCGTCGCCGGGGACAACCAGTGCAGCGCCAAAGTGATCAAGTTCTCCGGCAGCGAAAACGAGTGGGTCGGCAACATGTTCGCACCCTACGGGCAGATCGAAATGAGCGCGTCCAGCAACACGACGACACGCGGCTGCCTCGTGGGGCATTCGATCAATCTCAGCGGTTCGGCACAAAGCATCGAATGCGATCCCAAAGGCGAAACCAAGACCGTTCCCGCGATCTGGATGGCCGAGTGACGCTGCACGGCGCTCACTCAACCATCCCCTGAGAAACCATACCAGATGGGGGTGGGCGTGTGTCTTCCTCCCCGGTACGCACGCTCCCTACCCACATAATGACGGGCGGCTCCGCAACGGGCCGCCCGTTGATGTGATCACGGCACCGGTCAGGTCACCAGCAGCACGAACACGAGTCCCATCAGGATCGCCGCCACGAGCAACAACCACCAGCGCTGAGGGCGCGCGTCGTCCACCGGCGGCGCAGCATGGTGCATCGCCGGGGACTGCGCCGGGCCGGGCGCGGACTCCGGCGTCCCGGCAGCGGGCAACGGTCCCCGTGCGGCCAGCGCGCGCAGCGACTCGGTTTCGGGCAGCGCATCGAGCAATGCCCCACTGCGGTCGTCCAGGCGGCGCAGCGACGCGACCGGGGCATGGACCAGCGGATCGTCATCGCCATCAGGGGGCAGCCCGGCCTGCAACATATCCTGCACGCCGTCCAGCGCCTCGTCGAATGGCGCAGCTTCACGCGGCGAGTGGCGCGGCGTGGCACCTGCGCCCGGTGCGGGCCGATCACGGCTTTCGCGCGTATCCCGCCCGGCAGCATCAGCCGCCCCTTCGCTGCGGTCGGGTTCGCGTGAGGCGGCTCCCAGCGCGCCGGACGCCGCAGGCGCTGCTGCGCGGGCGCGCCCGCACCCGTGTGATTGCAGCAGCGCGACCTCGTCCTCTCCATACACCGCGTCATCCGGCGGGTCCACGCGCAGCAGGTGCGTGACCGCCGCCAGCGTGCGATCCTCCTGTTGCAGCGTGAAGGTCAACGCACGAACGCCGGGTTCGCGCGGCGTCACGGCGAACCACACCGGCACCGGCGACCCTTCCCGGACGAACGGTAAGACGCGCTCGGCAGCGTGATGCACCTCGCAGCCCGGCGCGGCGATGCGTACCGTCACGGGGCCGGGCCGGGCCACGAACAGCGGCGCGTCCCCCGCTGCAGGCGCAGCGGTAGCTGCCGGTTGCGCGTCAGAGGCCAGCGGCGCGCCGATCACATGCGCGACCGTGCCGGCATCCGTCGCGGGCGCATCCACCGGACGCAGCCACACCCCGGCGCGGACCGTCCACCCGGTCAGCGTGAATTTCGGCGCGGCAGTATCCACACACGCGGGAACCGGCGCAGCGTCGGGCGCAGGCCCGTGCACGGCGCGGCGGTACAGCGCGATCGCGTGCCAATGCGGTGTGCGGCGCAACGCGTGCCGGCCCGCCGCAACCGCCGACTCCACGTCTTCCCCGGCCAGCAGCGCGGCATAGAGCACGCGCCAGAAGCGAGTCGCCTCGGCCTGCGGCAGGGTATATTGCGTCGCGACCACCACCGGGACCCCCGCCGCGACCAATACCGGCGCGATGCTGCTCAGCGCCGATTCCGCACCTGCGCCGGACGCCTCGCTCGCGCTCAGCGCGACCATGCGCAGCGCCGTACTGTAGAACGCCGCGCCGATATCCTCTGCTGCGACCGCGTCCACACCGCCGCGCGCGTCCTCGAAGAACAGCCGCCCGGTGCGTGTGAAATCGCCATGCCCCTCGAAGTGCAGCACGTCCGGCCCGCCGCTGAAAAGCCATTCCAGCAGCGCGTCCCACGTGGCGGGGAACAACTGCCCCACATCGACCACGTCCGCCCGCAACGCGTCGTCCAGCGCCTCGGCGAGCGCACCAGCAACGGGAGCCAACGCGGGCTGGCCGTCCGGCTGTGGGGCAGCGGTCAGGATCTCCAGCGGGCCGCGCGGCTCATACGGCGGGACCGGCGCGGGAAACCCAAACACGCGCGTGAGCGACACCGTGCCGCCACGCAGCAAAAAACGCGTGCCATCGTGCAGCAGCTCCCAGGGATAGCGTGCCAGCCGCACCAGCGAGCCGTCGAAGTGCAGGTCGAGCGCCAGCCGCGCGCCGGAAACGGTCGCTTGCGTGTAGGCCGCGCGGTACAGCTCGTCCAGCTCGCCGGGCAGCAGCGTGCGAAACAACCCGCGTCCCACGTCCTCGTGGAATCCCGGCTGGCTCGCCATGCGTAACACGTCCTCGGCACGCTGCAACACGGTGTGCGCCTCCGCGCTGTGCCCGGCGGGATCTGTCGCGCGGACGGTCAGACCCTCCGCATGGGGCAGCAGGTGAACGGTCAGGCGGGGACTACGGGATGGGAACAGGTCAAACATAGGGTGCGCGCGCTCCTGGATCGTAACGTCCGGTGAGTGCATTGTAACCCGGCGATGCAGGCGCGCAAGTTTGACACGCGGCGTCACTGCCCGCACGACGGGCCGCCCCACCACAAAAAACCCGCGTCGCGGACGCGGGGAGCCGGTTCAGCTTGCAGGGTGCGGCACGCACTTACCAGCGGATATCGTACGTGCAGCTATCCTCACCGTCTTTGCGGCACGGCGCATCGTCAACATGCCGGACGACCAGGTCGCCGCCTGGCGGGAGATACTGGCGCGCCAGGCCGTAAATCACGCCGTATTCAAAATCGTCCGGGTAGGGTGTCATAGACAGGACGCGAACATGGCGGGGTTCCACCATCTCAACCTGCATGATGCCCGGCTCGGCGTCCGGATTGCTCATGCGAAAAATGTCATCCAGCGCCGCCAGCGCGTCACCAATCGTGTTGATTTCGGGGGGCATGGGGAACTTTTCGGACAGCTTCATACCGATCGAAACGAGGTTGAACATCGCGTTTCCCTGGTGCATCACGTCGCGCAGCACGTCCAGCCACGCCTGCTGCGAGTACCACTGGTCAGGGTCAATCTCGTGCAACCCGTGCGCCTCCAACACGTCCCAGATTTCATCACGTGCCGAACACTCGACAAAGGCCAGCATCGACTGGCCGAGCACGACAGCATCGGGGTGTATGGCGATTAACTTCTCCATTTGCTCACTCCTTTAACTAGGGGAATTTCAACCCAGTATAAATACATCAACCAATATTGTAAACATTTTTATTGTAGAATTTTTTTAAAAAGTGTAAATTCTGTTTGCACCTTCCACCAACATAGTAAGCAAACGTTACATAACGAAACCGAACAACACCGAACACGCCACCGGGTCAAAACCGGCGGCTGTGCCAGAGACACCGCCCGCTGAAACTTGAACGCTGATTGGCAGTGTCGTTTCTGCCTGATTTAGGGTATGATGAAACGTTTGAGCAGCGGTGTATCTTATGTGTGGAATCGCGGATCGTGTTATTTCAACCGAGGAGTGACGACGTATGAACCGCGCAATACCCGAATCCGACTACCCGCCGTTTGCGCGGCGGATATTGGTGCTCGTGGCGCTGGGGTTGGGGCTGCTGCTGGCCGCCTGCGGTGGCACCGAAGCGATGATCGACGAGGCGTACCTGGCCGCCGGGGACGGCACCCACCCCCAGGACCTGACCAGAACCGACGTCCTGCGCCACGATGACGACCTGAACGTAGTCGTCGTGCTCAACCCGCACCGCCGCAAACTCGAAGTCGGCGCGACGTTCACCGGGCCGGATGGCAGCACCTACGCGACCAACACGCTCGAAGCGGATTCCACCGTCGGCCAGGTCGTGCTGGGGCTGGACTGGGAAGCCTCGCGCAATGGGGCGAGCTGGCCCGCCGGTGAGTGGACGGTCGAGGTGACGATCAACGACGAGGGCAAAGAAACGCTGACGTTCACCGTCGTCGCGCCAGAGGGCACCGAGACGAACGAAGACGACGGCTAACGCCGCATAAGTGAGAGGCACCACCGCTTACAGCGCCTGTGGTGACCGCTGGCACGGTCGGCTTTGTGCATTTGCACAATTTGGACATTGTGGCTAAGCGGTCGGGGCCGGTCTTGCATGTATACTGGCTATGAAGGGGGCGCACAGGCGGATGATTGAAGGTGCCTCTCTTCGCCGTTTCCCGGATAGATTTTAAGGATGGTACTCATGCGAGCACACGCAACGCAGCACATCAACCCCTACGACGTCGCGCTGCAGCAATATGACCGTGCGGTCGCTTACTTAGATTTTCCGACGAACGTAAAACACTTAATGCGCACCCCAAAACGCGAGCTACGCGTGAACTTCCCCGTGCAGATGGACGACAACAGCGTGCGCACCTTTCACGGATACCGCGTGCATCACAGCACGGTGCTCGGCCCGTCACGCGGCGGGATTCGCTACGCGCCCGACCTCGATATCGACGCGGTGCGGGCGCTGGCGATGTGGATGACGTGGAAATGCGCGCTGGTGAATGTGCCTTACGGCGGCGCGGAAGGAGGCGTTGAGTGCGATCCGCGCGCGCTGAGCCAGGACGAACTCGAACGCCTGACACAGCGTTACATCACCGAGATCAGCGCGCAGGCCGGGTCACACGGTGACCTGCTGGCGACGGATACCGGCACAGACGCGCAGGTGATGACCTGGATCGCCAACACCTACAGCCCGACCACCGGTTACGCCACGCCCGCGATCATCACGGGCGGGCCGCTGGGCGCGGAAGGTACCCGCCTGCGGCCCGACGCCACCGGGCGCGGCGTCGTGATGATCATGGATGAGGCCCTGCGACGGCTGGGCTACCACGATCCGGCGCGGGTCCGCGTGGCGATCCAGGGCTTCGGCAACGTGGGGGCATGGGTGGCGCGGTTCGCGCACGACACGGGCTACAAGGTGATCGCGGTGAGCGATCTCAGCGGCGGCTGCTACGCGCCACAGGGCCTGGACATCAACGATCTACTCGCTTATACGGCGACCAGCCCGCAGCACCGCCTGGCAGGATATCCCCGTGCCAGGTCGATCACAAACCCGGAGCTGCTCGCGCTCGACACGGACGTACTCGCGCCGTGCGCGACCGAAAACCAGATCACTGCCGAAAACGCCGCAGCAATACAGGCGTTTTTGCTTGTCGAAGGCGCCAACGGCCCGACCACCCCGGCGGCGGACGACATCCTGACCGCCAACGGCGTCACGATCATCCCGGACATCCTGGCGAACGCGGGCGGGGTGGCGGTGGCGTATTTCGAGTGGCTGCAGGCGATGCAGTCCGTGCGCTGGCAGGACGATGATATCTACAACCAGCTCTGGCGCGTGCTGCTGCACGCCTTTGATGCGATGGAGCGCGCCAGCGAGCGCTACGGCGTGGACCTGCGCACCGCCGCGCAGATCGTCGCGATCCGGCGCGTCGGAAAGCACGCGGTCGCCGCGCTGTGATCGCGAGCGGGCCGGTTAATCGTCGTAGTAGCGCAGATAGCCCAGTGCCCGCTCGTTGTCACCGTCCATGACGATCTCCAGCAGCTTGCCGTCGCGATACGCGGGCACGTCGATCACCGTGATCACACCGGCCAGGCGCGCGTCGTCCGGCACGATCTCCGGCAGCTTGTTGGGCGCGTTGTTGAAGAAGCCCCAGTCGTAGATCACGCCCTCGTCATCGGGATACAGAGCCAGCGGGTAAATGTTCGCCTCGACCAGGTCCTGGAAGAAGTGCGTACCGTAGGCCATCTCCGGCTCCACCCCACCCTGCAAGCGGTACGCCACCTCGATCAAGGCGCGGGTGTTAAAGATGTCCGCGTAGCTGATTTTCACGCCGAGGTTCAGGTCCGATGTGCCCCACCGTCCCGGCCCGATCAGGATGAAGTTCTCGTCTTTCAGGTGCTCGTTGATGCGCCCGATCACGCGGCCAACCTCGATCCGCCGCTGCGGATCGGACAGCGCGTAATACGCATCCGGCCTGACGTACACGATATAGCGCACGTGCTCGATCACGCCATCCGGGATCAGGCGATTGGCGGAGAACACCTTGTCACGCGCCGGCACATCGTCCGGCACGCGGCGCTTGACGTTTGGCTGCTGTTCGCGCAGCGGGCGGCACTGCAGCAGCGAGACGGTGAACTCAAACTGGGGATACGTGCGCGCGATCTTGATCGCGTATTCGATATCGACCGGGCACTCGTAGGACTCTTCGAGAAACGCCAGCAGATTACGCATGGTCGCGGTGAAACCTTGATCCCTGGTCAGCCCGTCGAACGTGAAGACCAGCTCGTCTGAATGGACGAGCGAAGGCCGCGTGACAAACCGCTCCAGGTGCTGCCCGGTATCCCGGCTCGCCACCAGTTTGAGCGGCGGGAAGTCCGCGTCGATCACCTCGCGGATCGGCAGCGTCTCGAACGTGTTCGACGCCAGGTTGATCGTGTCGATCAACTGCTGCGAGTACCGCCGGAGCTGCGAGACGCGTGTTTCCGGGCGCAGGTGCGGGTGTGATAGCGCGACGATGCGCGCGTAATCCGCGCCGGACCGGTCCACCGCGCGCGTCCCCAGGCCGCACACGATGCGCAGCAGGCCATCCTCGCGCCGGATCATGGGACTCCAGCGGAACGGGTTCCGGCTGTAGCCAACCCCCGCGACCGGCGGAAAGAAACGCGATTTGTAGTGCTGGCCCTCGACCTTCTGGATCAGCACCGCCATGCGCTCGTCGAAGTCCACCAGCCCCATTCGCTGGCGATAGATCAACGCGTCCGGGCCGAGCGTGCTGGCGTAGATCATCATCAGGGCGTTTTTCGCCGCCGCGAGATTCTCTTCCAACGTGCCCTGGTTGGGCAGGAAATAGCTGTCGTATTTGCCGGCGAACGCGGTCGCGAAGCTGTCTTCGAGCAGGCTGGACGAACGGAAGATCAGCGGCGTCGGGCCGACATCCTCCAGCAGCAAGCGCAGCTCTTCCACGATGTACTCCGGCAGTTCGGCCTGCGCGTAACGGGCACGGATCGTAGGTGCGTCCGCGATGATCTCCTCGCGCGGCTTGTACTTCTGGTTCATGATCGCGTGGAAGCCGTTGAGTTCGTGCACCTCGTAGAACACATCCGACCCGACATAATACGAATCCGGTATCGTGACCAGGCCAGGGTCCAGCCCGGACTTGGCCCCGGCGTTCTGCAGCAGCTTCCACGCCAGCAGCATCCCCGCCGCCTTGCCGCCGATCTTGCCGCGCCCGATGCGGCGCGCGCGGATCGCTTTCAGGTCCTGGATCGTGAAGACCTCTTTCGCCAGCCGCACGAACTGCAGGTCGTCGCTGATCATCGCCTTGATCAAGACGACGATGATCTCGCGCAGGTGATGCTGCACTTTGGTGCGTTCCTCTTCCGGCATGGCTTCGTACCGCTCGCCCTCGGCGAACAGCAGTTCCCAGGGCGCGATCTCCGGGTTGAAGGTCAGGCGCACCTCGCGATCCGGCACGCGGCTCTGCAGCACGTCCGCGAGAATCTCCTCAAACAGCGAGTGTGGCAGGTTGTAGGCAAAGTAGAAGTCGGTCAGGTGCGCGCGGATGTAGCGCACGCGCTTATCCCAGTCAGCAGGCGATTCTTCGTACAGCGGGTTGGTGATCCCTTCCCGGCGTTGGGACGCGATCGCCTTCTGGCGCACCTCCTCCTCGAACGCCTCCGGCGTGACGGTGCCGCGTGCGAACAGCTCCTCGCGCATGCGCCGCCGGATGGTGCGGCTCAGCACCGGGTACTGCGAGATCGTCAGGTAAAGCTGCAGCACTTTCGGCCACTGGTTTTCGTCGTAGTAGTTGTATCCGAACTCGTCGCTCATGGTCGATGTGCTTTCGTCGGGCATGGTTGGGTGCGGATTCTACAATCACTCATGGTGCACAGGCACAATTCGTTTACCTGAATTATGCCGGATGCCACCTGTGGCGGCAACTTTCCGGGGGTGCGGAACAGGGCACCGGCACAAACGCCCGAAGCCGCCCGGCGCGGCTGGACCAATCAGCCCGGCGGCGGTATGATCGCGCCAGCAGTCGTATCGTCGCACGTCATTTCCGCGCGGTCGCCGCGCGTTGATCGGAGCACACCGTATGAATACACGCCCGGCCTGGGGGGTTCTGTTCCTCGGCGCATTGATCGTAATCGCGTTGTTGCTCTCGCCGCTGTGGCTGGACCAGTTCGGGGAGCACATCAGGGAAGAGGCCGTTGTCGCGCCGTTCCCGGACGAGTTCTACGACCTGTCGACGCAGGCGCAGGACGAATACCTCGACCTGTACGAGACCAGCCGCCAGATGGCGATCGACCTCGTCGCGGCGCGGCTGGAGCCGCCGAACGACATCGAAGAACCCAACCTGCCCGCAGTCGACCCAAACCCGCAGCTCGTCGAGGAACTGCTGAGCGGTAACTTCGTGCGCCTGAGCGCGATCCGCGAGGCGGAAGGGACGGCCAGCATTTACCGGCTCTCCGACGGGCGTACAATCGTGCGCCTGGAGAACCTCGACGCGATCCAGGGGCCGGAACTCCACGTGCTGTTGAGCGCGTATCCCCGCCCCAGCACCAAAGAGGAACTCGACCAGGCCCCGCAGCTTGAGATCGACCTCGGGCCACTGAAGGGCAACCAGGGCAACCAGAACTACCCGATCGAAGACCCGACGTTCAACATCGAGAACTACACCGAAGGCAGCATCGTGCTATACGACGCGCGTTACGAGCTGGTGTTCAGCTTCGCGCCGCTCAGCGCCCCTTCGTAGGCCGCGATCTCGTCTTCCAGCGCGGGCGGGAACAGCGTCTCGCGGAACAAGGCGATCACGACCAGCGCCAGCAGCACGCCTACCCAAAGCTGGAACATGCCGATCAGAAAGACGGCGGATTGCGCCCGGCAAAGGCTTATGCTACGCTGCGGCTGTAGTCTGTTTTGCGCCTGTTTTGTTTGAACATCCGTTGGGGGATCACAAGCGATGACGCGCGACGCACTCGAACACCTGCTGCACGACGTGACCGATGAAGAACTTGAACACCTGCGCGATGCCATCTTGCGCGAGGAAGGCCGCCGCCGGGCCGCGTTGAACCTGTCGATTGAAGCGCCGTTCCCGCCGCTGGTGCGCGATGAACACGCCGAGAGAACCGTCATGCGTTGGGCTAAGCTCTTGACCTGGCTGGCGAAGGATAGCGGCTTCCCCCCGGCGACGGGCAAGCGCGGGGTTTCGATCACGATCCTGCACCACAAGGACGCCCCACCCGATCCCCAGGAAGCCGGGATCATCCTCCAGCAGGCGCTGGTTCAGGCCGGGCTGCTGGGGGGCCGCACCGGGGAATGGGTGGACGCGACCACCACGCGCGTCGAGCCGGGCACGGTGGACGCGATCAGGATCCAGATGTGGGAAAAACCGGGCAGCGACGCCGCGCCGTGACGCACCCTGCACGCCGGGTCACGCGTTGGCCCGCCTCGCCATGAACACCGCGCGTCCATACGCATCGTTTTCGACATCAAACGGCTGCAACTCCGGCGTGACCAGCGCGAGCACTTCAAACCCGCTGCGCTCCAATGTGCGCGCGATGCCTTGCAGCGGGAAGCTGCGCGTTTTGTGCACCTCGTCGTGCCGCGTCCAACCGTCCGGCCCGCGCTGCAAGATCGTGTAGCGCGTGGTGACGGCCAGCGCCTCGTAGCTGAAATCGTGCCGCGCCAGGACCAGCAAGTCCGCGTGGTTGTCGTAGATCACGCGGTCGCCCGTGCCCCACAGCCTCGCCAGCCCGGTGATCGTCCACACGTCGAAAATGAAGAAACGCTCCGGCCCCAGCCAGTCCGCCACGCGCGAAAACATGCGCTGCACATCACCGGGACTGAGGAGCAGGTTGAACACGCCGTCCAGCGCCAGCACCATATCAACCGTGCCCGCCGGGATGTCAAGCGTGCGCATGTCCTCGTGCACGAAGTCCGGCCCTTCTAGCGTGCTGGGCTCGTCCGCGCCCTGATCCTGTTCCCGCGCCTCGGCCTGGGCGATCATGTGCGGGCTGCTGTCGACACCGGTCACGCGGAACCCGCGCGCTGCCAGCAGCCAACTCGCCACGCCCGTGCCGCAACCCAGGTCGATGATCCGGCGCCCGGCAAAGTCGAGCGTCTGCGCGTGATTGACGTAGCTCAGCACGGTGTTCCTGGTGTAGTCGGCGAACCCGGCAGCTTCATAAACCCCCGCCAGCGCCGCATAGGGCGCGACCAAAAACGGCGACTGCTCGTTCATCTTCTTCCTCGCTTGTCTGCTGGCTGCACGTGGATCACCGCCGGTGCCTGGTATGCGGTCCGGCGCTGTACGGTGACGCGCGACAAAACACATTGCGCCAATCATACCGCCAGACTCCGGCTCCGCGCCACCCGCGTCCCAGCACACACCCCGGTTGGGTGCGTTTGCCCTGGGACCGCGCGCGAATCTGTTGCCAGGACCGAACACCTGTGCTAAACTGAGCGCATTCAACACCGGTTCATGGATGCCACCCGGAGGCCAGCATGACCACCACCACCTACCCCGCACACGTCGCGCGCACGCTGGCGCTGCACGCGCAGCAACTCACCACGCCCAACGGCGCGGAACCCGACCCTACCCCCGACCAGATCATGGACACCATCACGCGGCTGGGCTGCGTGCAGATCGACACGCTGCAAATGGTGCGCCGCAGCCATTACGTCACGCTGTGGAGCCACCTGGGACAATACGACCCGGCGACAGTCGACGCGCTGCTCTACGACCCGGCGCAGCGCCGCCTCTTCGAGTACTGGATGCACGCGGCGAGCATCATCCCGCTGCGCGACTACCGCTGGCACATCGACACCATGCGTTATTACCGCAACGGCGGCGGATGGCGCCAGCCCTGGGGTGAGGCCCCGGAGAACCGCCCCGTCGTGGCCCACGTGCGCCAGCGCATCGAGCAGGAAGGCGGGCTGCGATCGGCGGACTTCCAGCACGACGGTCAGAAAGGCGGCACCTGGTGGGACTGGAAGCCTGCCAAGCTCGCGCTCGAATACCTCTACAACCGGGGCGAACTGATGATCGCGGAGCGCCAGAACTTCCAGCGCGTCTACGACCTGCCAGAGCGCGTGCTGCCGGACTGGGTGGACACCACGCCCCCCACCACCGAGGAAACGCTGCGCTGGCGCGTGGAACAAGCCGCACGGGCGGCAGGCATCGGCACGGACAAGCACATCGCGGACTACGCGTACCTCAAACGCACGGAGGCGGGGCCGGTGATCGAAGCGCTCGTCGCGGCGGGAGCACTCGTCCCGGTGGAGGTGGAAACCGTTGGCGGCACGCCGCAGACCTGCCTCGTGCACCGCGACAACCTGCCCGTGCTCGCGCAAGCCGCCGAGGGCGCGATCACGGCGGCGCGTACCACGTTCCTCAACCCGTTCGACAACCTCTTCTGGACCAAGGGCCGCGACGAGCAGTTATGGGGCTTCCGCCAGACATTGGAAGCCTACCGCCCGAAGGCCAAGCGCATCTGGGGCTACTACTGCCTGCCGATCCTGCACCGCGACCGCCTGGTCGGGCGCTTCGATCCCAAGCTGGATCGCAAGACCGGCACGCTGATCCTCAAGGCGCTGTATCTTGAGCCGGGCATCGCACCCGCTGATGAACTGATCGAAGCGATCGCGGCGACGCTGCGCGACTTCCTGGCGTGGCACGGCGCGCATGACGTGGTGATCAAGCGCAGCGATCCGGCTGATTTTGGAGAGAAGCTACTTGCGGAGCTGTAGGCGGCGGCGCTAGCAGTAACGCGAATCCATAACGCCTTGCCACATGTCAGGGTTCGGCCCCAGCGCCGCTTTGAGTCCGGCGGTGGCGTGGCTCAGCGCGACGATCGTCTCGCCGTCCAGCATGATGTCGGACGCGATCGCGTTCTGCTGCACCTGCTGCGGATTGCGCGCGCCCGCGATCACCGACGTGACGCCGGGCTGGTGCGCGATCCATGCCAATGCCAACTGGGCCATCGTCATGTCGCAGCGGGCGGCAATCGCGCGGATGCCGTCCAGCGCGGCGGCGAGTTCGGCTTCCGCGCCGGATTCGCCATGCCGGGCCAGCGGGCGCGTCCCGGCAAAATGGCGCGTGCGCTGCCGTTCGGACGGCAGGTCGTCGATCGAGTCATATTTGCCGGACAGCAAGCCGTGCAGCAGCGGGGAATACGCCAGCACACTGATCGCGTTCTCTGCGCACAGCGGCATGATCGCGTTCTCAATGGCGCGGAACAGCAGGCTATACGGCAGTTGGTTGGCCTCAATGCGCGCCAGCGCGATCGTGTCGAGCAGGTCGCCCACGCCGAAGTTGCTCACGCCGATCGCGCGGACTTTGCCCTGCTCGCGCAGCCGTTCCAGCGCACCGAGCGAATCGGACAGCGGGATATCGCGGTTGGGCCAGTGGATCTGGTACAGGTCGAGGTAATCCGTGTTCAGGCGGCGCAGGCTCGCCTCACACGCGGCGACCAGGTCATCCGGCGCGAGGTGTTGCGGCGCGACTTTGGACGCGATGACCGCCTCGCTGCGGCGCTGGCCCAGCGCGCGACCCAGCAGCTCCTCGGAGTGACCGTCACCGTAGCCTTCCGCCGTGTCGAAAAAGTTCATCCCCAGGTCAAGCGCGGCCTGCACAGCGGCGATCGCGTCCTGTTCGTCCTGCGCGCCCCACATGGCCGGATCGGCTACCGCCCAGAATCCCACCCCCACTGTTGAGATCGCGATATCCGTCTGGCCCAGCATACGATACTGCATCGATCATTACTCCTAACATAATGACGCGTCCCATGTCACCCCACACGTAAAAAGCGGTAACAGGCCGATTGGCCGGTTAGCGCAACGCGCCAAGTTTATGCCATTTTGGATACAACATAAATAGTACATTGGTTTCGAAACAACAAGTCTAGCGCAAACCAAACATCCAACACACGGCTATATAACCGCGTTCGTTTAGTTTAGTCGCGCCGAAAGGGTGAATCGTGCTGCAACAGACGTGCTTCGCTCCCCTCGCCGCCGGTGACCCTTCGCCCTGCTAATCATCTTCCGCCTGCCCCAGATTCTCCAGCCGCCGCCTGACCTCGCGCTCGTAGCCGATATCCTTCGGGTGGTACCAGCCCGGCGGCTCCATGCCCGGCGGCAGGTAGTGCTGTGCGACCCAACCGCCCGGATACGCGTGGGGATAGCGGTACTGCCCGCGCTCGCCGGTGGCCTCTTCCATCGCGCGCCGGTAATTCTCCTGCGCGGGGCCGCGAAAGCTGTCGGTCTTGTCGCGCAGGTAGGGCGGGACCGGCCCGGCCCCGTGCTGCTCGATGTGATCCAGCGCCTGCCAGATCGCGCCCGCGCTGTTGGATTTCGGCGCGGTGGCGAGGTAGATGCACGCGTGCGAGAGGAAATACGCCCCTTCCGGCATCCCGACCCACTCGAACGCCTGCGCCGCCGCCGCGACAACAACCAATCCTTGCGGGTCGGCCATGCCGATATCCTCGCTGGCGAGGATGTACAGCCGGCGCAAGATGAAGCGTGGGTCTTCCCCGGCGTGCAGCATCTTTGCCATCCAGTACAGCGCCGCGTCCACGTCCGAGCCGCGCACGCTTTTGATAAACGCGCTGACCGTGTCGTAATGCTCGTCACCGCCGCGATCGTAGCGCACCGCCCGCCGCTGGATGCTCTCCGCCGCCACGTCCCGGTCAATGTGGATCACCCCGTCCTGGTCCGGGGGCGTGGTCTTGACCGCCAGCTCAAGCGCGTTCAGGGCGCTGCGAGCATCCCCGCCGGAAACGCGCGCCAGGTGCCGCGCCGCGTCCTCATCCAGCCTCACCGGCAAGGACCCCAGCCCGCGTTCCTCGTCATCGAGCGCGCGGTAGAGCAACTCGAACACGTCCTGCTCGCTGAGGGGATTAAGTTGAAACACGCGGCTGCGGCTGATCAACGGGTTCACCAGCGAGAAAAAGGGGTTCTCGGTGGTCGAGCCGACCAGCACCACCGTGCCATCCTCGACATACGGCAGCAGCCCGTCCTGCTGGGCCTTGTTCCAGCGGTGGATCTCGTCCACAAACAGCACCGTGCCCTGCCCGTACATGCCGAGCCGGTCCTTGGCGGCGGCGATCAGTTCGCGCAGATCGCTGATACCCGCCGTGACCGCGTTCAGGCGGCTGAAGTGGCGGCTGGTGGAGTGGGCGATCACGTTCGCCAGCGCGGTCTTGCCTGTGCCCGGCGGCCCCCACAGGATGATCGACGTGAACTGGTCGGCTTCGATCGCGCGGCGCAGCAGGCGACCGGGGCCGATGATGTGCTCCTGCCCGACGAACTCATCCAGACTGCGCGGGCGCATCCGGTCGGCCAGCGGCGCGGACTGCTGCTGCCGTTGTTGGCGCGCGTAGTCAAACATATCAGACATAGGGGCATCCTCTCCAACAGGTGTTACCGGGCCGCTGATTATAACGCGGCTCGGACAGATGTTCGAATTATCAGTGTCGTGAAACGGTTCGCAGCACCGCCTGCTGCAGGACTTACGTCACGCGGGGCACGCGCGCCAGGATTGTGGTCAGCACCTCGTAGGGACTCGTGTCGAGGAAGTGCGCGACGTCCTCGACCGTGATCGCGTGTTCGCCCTGCGTCCCGACCAATACGACCTCGTCGCCCGGCTCCACGCCGTCGCTGTGCGTCACGTCGACGGCGGTCACGTCCATCCCGATCTGGCCCACAACAGGCGCGACCTGGCCCCGGATCAGCACGTGCTGCCAGTGCAGCGGCCCGCGCCGGAGTCCATCCGCAAAGCCGACCGGCAGCAGCGCGATACGGCGTGTGTCCGGGGCGCGGTAGGTGTTGCTATCACCGACGTAGTGCCCGCGTGGCAGTTGTTTGACCTGCGCGACGAGCGTCTTCCATTCCAGCGCGGGCTTGAAGTCGGCAGGCAGCGGCACGATGGCCCCCGGATGCACCCCGTAGAGCGCGATCCCGGCGCGCACCATGTTGAAACGCGAGGCGGCGAAATGCAGCGCGGCGGCGCTGTCGGCGGCGTGCGTGTACACAAAATCATACCCGGCAGCCCCCAGCGGCTCGATCGCGGCTCTGAAGACTTCCAACTGGCGACGCGTGTGGTCGGCGTCAACGTGCGAGGCGGAAAACTCGGTGTAAACGCCCTCGATCACCAGGTGGCGCAGCGTGCGCACGCCCCGGAAAAACAGCGTCACCTCGTCCGGCAGCAGGCCGAGCATGCCCATGCCGCTATCGATCTTGACGTGGGCGCGGATCGTGGCGTCCTGCCCGGCGGCGGCGCGGTCGAAAGCGCGCGCCTGTTCGATGCTGAATAGCGTGATCGTCAGGTCGTGGTGTATCACCTCGCGCGCGGTCCAGGGCGGCACGTACCCACCGATCAGGATCGGCGCGTCGATCCCGGCCTCGCGCAGGTCGAGTGCCTCGTGCAGCGAGGCCACCTCCAGGTACGCCGCGCCGTTGTTCAGCACGGTCGTGCTCACCTCGACCGCGCCGTGCCCGTAGGCGTTCGCCTTGACCACTGCCATCAACGCGACATCGTCGCCGACGATCGCCTGCATGCGGCGCGCATTGTGGGCGATCGCCTGCAGATCGATCTGTACCCAGGACGTGTGCTCAGGCCGGTTGACGGTCACCGCGTCGTGCAGGCCGGTTTGCCGGGCCAGCTTGACCGCATCGCGCGAATCGGCGAACAATTCGCGCACCACGCGCTCCATGCGCGCCAGTTCGCCGCCTTTGACGACCACAATGGCGTGTTCATCCAGCCCGCGCGCCGCTGCACGGGCCGCGTCCCCAGGGTTGAAGGTCAACACGACATCGTCGCGGTGCATGCCGGCCTCAATCGCCGCGCGCCCTGAGTCCGCCGCCAGTTCGCCCAGCGTGACCAGCCGGTCCACCACACCCGCCGCACGCTGCCCCACCTGGCTGTGTGCCGTCGCGGCAAAGCCGCCAAGCCCGTCCATCTCGCCCAGCACCAGGATCGCCCGCGTGCGCGCGTCCTTCACCTGCGCGATCCAGTTCAGCACCGCGCCCACACCTTCGGGGGTCGCGCTCACCGTGTCATCGATCACGAGGCTGTTATGCGGCCCTTCGAAGGGATGCATCCGCCCCGGTAATGGGTCGAACTCGGTCAGCGCGGCCAGCCCGTCGGCAGCCGCGATATCGTAGCTCATGCCGACGGCGAGCGCGGCCAGCACGCTGTACAACTGGTGCGCGCCCAGCAGCGGCACCCAGCGTCCTGGATAGCGCTCGACACCGTGGCGCAGGTCGAAACCGGTCTTGTAGCGATCTACGAGGCTGTTGTAGGCCAGCAAATCCGCGCCGAACGCGGGTTCGGCGATGTCCAGCCCGACCGTCAGCACGGCGGCCTGCGTCTCACCGACCAGCGGGCGCACGTGCGGGTCGTCGAAATTGAGCACGGCGAGTCCCTGCGGCGGCAGCGACCGGACCAGGTCGCCCTTTTCGCGGGCGATCGCCTCGAGCGAGGTCAGGCGGTCGGTGTGGGCGTGCTGGACTGCCAGCATCACGCCAACAAGCGGGCGCGCCAGCGCGACCATCTCCGCCATTTCGCCGGGGCGGTTGGTGCCGAACTCCAGCACGGCGAAGCGGTGATCCGGCGTCAGCTTGCCGAGCGCCAGCGGCACGCCAAACCGCCCGTCGATGCTGCCCGCGTGCGTGTAGACGCTGTGCTTCTGGCGCAGCACATGCGCGATCGCCTGCTGCGCGGTGGACTTCCCAACACTGCCGGTCACGCCGATCACGGTCGTGCCGTATTTCTGTAGCACGATCCGTGACCAGCGCAGCAGCGCATCCTCGACGCTACGCACCACGATCACCGTCAGGCTCTCGGCATCGAAGGCCGGCGGGCGCGTGCACATGATGCCCGCCGCGCCGTTGGTGACCGCCTCCTGCATGGCCGAGTGCCCGTCGCCGTGCTCGGTCTTCAGCGCGACGTACAACTCGCCGTCACGTGCTTTGCGGGCGTCGTGGCAGAAGTCGGTGAACAACTGCGCGACCGGCTCACCGAACAACTGGCCGTCCGCCGCTTCGAGGATGTCGTACAGGCTGATCATGGGGGCGCACCATTCTCGTCTACACAGCGCGGGCCGAAATAACCTGCCCGTAGTGTAGGATCGCGGCATGTTTTGCGCCAGTGGATAAGACACGTCACGCTGCAGCGCCAGCCAAGCGCTTAGAACTCCGGCTCCCAGCGGGCGGCGTCGGGGGCATCCAGCGCGGCCATGCTCAGCAGCAGGCGCGTTTTGGCCCCGTAATACACGATGTACGGCGCGCCGGGGCGCATGGGCAGGTCACGCGGAGCGACATACGGCGCGAAGCTGTAATCCGCGACGATGTACGAGAACGGCAGTTCCGGGCGGTCACCTTCCGTGACACGAATCTCCAGCGGGCCGCGCGCGTAGCGCACCGGGCGGCGCATAAACGCCTCGCGCAGGAACGTATGCGCGTTGGTGCCGACCAATCCGAACAGCAGCAGCATGAACAACGCGCCGATCACGGTGAAGATCACGCCGCCCAACGTCGGGACCGGCGCATCGCCCAACGCCAGCACGCTCGCCATTTGCAGCAGCATCGCCAGCGGGCACAGCAGAAACGCCAGTGCGCCCAGCCCAACGACCAGCACCAGGCGGCGCTGCGGACCGGTCAGTTTGCCGCGGCGGTTGGCGGCCAGCTTAGCGGCCAACTCCGGGGATGCGGGCGGCGGGGTGTCGGCTGTCGCGGCGGTCGTGTCGCGGGTAGAATCGGTGTGCGTGTGATCCGAGCCGGTCATGATGCGATCCTGTCTGGTATGCGAAGTGAATCCACGGCGCGGAGTATACCACACGTGGACCGCCACGATCAGCATACGGCGGGGAACGGGCACGGGGCGAGTTTCGCGCTGCGTGACGTTGGGGACTGGATCGCGTTTTGACGCGCGCGACTCGGCCTCACCCCGCCGCGATATCATCGCGCACTTCGCGCCTGTGGCGCGAAGTCCGGGCATTCGCCCGGCGGGGTGAGGCCCGCACCGACACGCGAAAACAACGCGCCGGCGCATCGCCCACCATCCGCCAGGGAAAAAGGACCGTGCGCCAACCTTTTCGCCGGGTTGCGGATATACGGTACAACACGATATCGCGATATTGTAAGCCGCAGTCCCATACTGCGAGGGAAAACGATGAACGAACGCGACGAACAAGCCGCGATAGCCCGGCTTAAGCGCGGGGATATCGGCGGGCTGGAAGTGCTGGTGCGAGCGTACCAGGTGCGCGCGGTCCGCGCGGCGACGCTGATCACACACGATCGCGCGCTGGCGGAAGACATTGTGCAGGCAGCGTTTATCCGTGTCTTTGAGCGCATCGCGCAGTTTGACGACACGCGCCGTTTCGCGCCCTGGTTCTTGCGCAGCGTGGTGAATGACGCGGTAAAGGCGGTCACGCGGCGCAGGTCGCAGGTCGCGCTGGACGCGACGCCATCCGGTGACGCGCTGCCGCTGCCGGACTCCGCGCCCGGACCCGACGCGCTGCTCGAACAGGCCGAGACACAAGACGCGATCTGGCGAGCACTGGCCCAACTGGCTCCGGAACAACGCGGCGCGGTGGTGCTGCGTTATTACCTGGGCCTCAGCGAAGCCGAGATCGCCGCCGAGCAAGATTGCCCGCCAGGGACCGTCAAATGGCGGCTGCACGCGGCACGAAAACGGCTGCGCACCCTGCTGACGCCCTGGCGTACCGCCAGCAGCGATCCCTCCCCCGCAACAAGCAAGACCAAACACGCGCAGGAGCAAACCTCATGACGAAACATGACCGACTCACCCAACTGATCCACCGGGCGGCGGAAGATGCCGTGCCGGATTCGCTCGACCTGTGGCCGCGCGTCGCTGCCGACGTGGAAGCGCGCATCGCGCCGCGCACACAGCGACCGCCCCAGCGCCGGGCGTGGCCCGCGCTGGTCGCCGCGCCCACGCTGGTCGTGATCGTACTGCTGGCCGGGGCGCTGTTGCTGCTGAAGGGATTCGATGATGGCGGCGGGGGGATCCACTCCGCCGCGCTGAACGATTCTGGCACACCGACAATCAGCCCAGCGCCGAGCGCCACGCCACTGAGACCCAGCCAACTGACCATGACGATGATTGTGCATGGCGCGACCGTGACCAGCGCGGCCCTGACGGGCACGCCAATACCTGCGAACGTGGTGGCGACCGTCATGCCCACACCATCCCCCATTCCCCCGGACGCCTTCATGACACCTCATGTAATCACCCCCATGGACCTGATAGCGAGCGTTGTCCCCACGCCGATCCCGGCTGAATCACTTGATCCAGCGACGACCGATCTCGAAGCTTACGGCACCGTCGGGCGCTTCCACTTGCGCGAGGCACCATCGGACGACGCCCCGGCGATCGCGCTGCTCGATGCAGGACGCATGACGGTGCTCAGCCAGCGCGAGGTTGGCGGTGAGCTCTGGTACCAGGTGCGCGCCATGACCGCATACGGCCCGGAAACCGGGTGGGTCAAAGCGACATACGTGCAAGTGTTCCCGGCAAGCCAGGAGCCACTCTTCGCGGACAGTGACTTCCTCCCTGCCGCCGACATCGAACCGCTGTACACAACCTACCACAGCGCCGCGCTTGACCTGACCTTCGACGCGCCCGCCGCGTGGACGCCATACGAAGACCCGGCACTGAACCGCGACGATCTCGGCGTGGCGGCGATCAGCTTCTACGAAGCGTTGTCTGATGTCCACTCGCTGGCTGATGGCGCGCCGGAAGCGGGCGCGATGCTGATGATCATGCGCATCGCGGATGTGGACGCACTCGATCTTGCTGAACCGGGTGATGCATCCAGCGTCCACGCGATAGTGAGCGCGGTCATTGGTGAGGACCGGTTGCCCCCCGCCGAGCGCTTGCTGACGTTCTACACCAGCAACCGGGATAACGTTAAAACGCTGTATCTGTTAATCACTCCACCGGGCGAATCCACCAGTGCGTACCTGGAACGGTATGATCATATTCTGGAGTCAGCGGGCATCTGGATGTTCGAAACCACAGACATCATGATCCGTGATTTCGTAGATGGCATCTTTACACACAGTGGCGTGTTGACGCATGATGATCCGCGCCGCATCTACACGATGGAAGCAGGGCGACTCACGCCTGGACTGCTCTCGGGTGACGGCTGGGTGCTGGCGCAGGTCGACGGTGCCTATCGCACACCACAGCTAAGCATCGACCATGCGGATCAGAGCTTCACAACCTTTGAGCGCTATGCATCCGACGAAGGCGCGGTGCTGTTCCGGATTCCAGGCGGGACGGATCGGCTTGATTTCTTCCACTTCAACCTGGATGGCTATTACGTCCAAACACACGGCGACTACACCTTCACGCTGCGCCCGGTGACGAACGCAATCGCAATTGACGCCACGCCCCAGACGATTTCGCTGCGGCAGGATCAGCCGGTCGTGCTGCGCTTCGACCTGCCGGACGACAAAGCCGCGCGGCTGCAGATCGACACGCTGCAAGCGCTGTCAATGGACGAGGCACTCACCAGCCGGGTGCTGCCGCAGCCGCAGGTCAATGTTCTGCTGCCGCATGGCGAGACACTGGCGACCTACTACCCGCGCCGCAGCGAGTCGCTCGGCGTGACGTTCATGCCGCCGATGCAGGGCCAGCAGTACATCGTGCTGAACCCGGTCGATCTGTGCCTGCCGGACATGACGCAAGAGGAGTGCGCCGCCTACACGCGCAGCCACATCACGCTCAGCGTCAACATCCAGCCGGCGGAAACAACGCGCCGCCTCAATGCACCGCCGCAGCCATCCACCGGCAATACGCTGACTTGGTTGGGCTGCCGCTCGACGTTATGGGAAGGCACACCGCCCACACGCTCGCCATTGGGCGTGTATGATATTCTCTCACAGGATGCAGCGGCCATAACGCTCGGGGCCGAGTTCGGGACACCGGTGCAAGCGGCGGGCGCGGGCACAGTAATCTACGCCGGGTGGCTGGCGGACGGCTACGGCTCGACTGTGGTCATCGCGCACGGGGAAAGCTACAGCATCTACGCGCACCTGGGCCTCGTGTATACGCACTGCGGGGACCATGTGGACGCTGGCGACCGGATCGCGTCGGTTGGCAAAACGGGGGATATAACGGAGCCAACGCTGCGCTTCGAGGTGCGCGGGGCGGACTTCGCGCCGCGTGACGTCGCGGACTGGATCGCGTTTTGACGCGCGCGACCCCGCCTCACCCCGCCGGGCGAACGCCCGGACTTCGCGCCACAGGCGCGAAGTGCGCGATGATATCGCGCCGGGGTGAGGCCCACGCTACCACGACTCAAGCGACGGGGGCGGCGTCGGCGTCAACGGGCCACCGGGACGGTTCGCCGGACGTGGCCGGACCCGGAAGATCCGCCCTTCCTGCACCCCAATGTACACCCACCCTTGCTCATCGATCACCACGTCCGCGACGTGGTACGGGAAGAATCCGAACCCCAGCAGCGAATACTCCCCGACGGTTTGCGGCGCGATGCGATATTCGGTGACCGGCATGAACCACTGCGAGTCACCGGTCGGCAGGTAGTCCGCGCCGAAATCTACCACCAGCACCCCGTAGCCATCCGGCTCCACGTGGTTCCATGATCCGGCCAGCGTCACCAGCAGGTCGCCGTACCAGAAACCCCACTCTTCAAACGTGTAAAACAGCATCCCTGCGGGCGCGCTGTCCCGCGCAAACGTGAACGACGGGGGCGTGACCCCGTCACACGCGGACTCCGTGCCCTGGGCACACGCCGGATAGCCGAAGTCGGGCACGGTCGCGGCACCGGCAGGCACGCGGAACAGCGCGTCATACGCCGCATCCTCGCCGCGCTGGTCCACGATCCATAGGTCGCCGGTCACCGGGTGCCACGTGAAATCCGCCGGGTAGCGCAAACCCGCAGCCTCGACCCGGCGATCCGACCCATCCGCCGCCACGCTGATCACCGCGCCCGGCTCGTCCGGGCTCGCGCCCAGCCCGGCGTAAATCCGCCCGTCCGGACCCACGCGCACCGCGCCGGGCCACATCCCGGAGTCGGCGTTCAGGTCGTCTACCAACACCACCGGATCGCCGTAAACGTCCGGCCCGTCAGGGACCAGCCGCAGCAGGCCGTCGATCGACGTCACAAGCAGATCGTCGCCGTCCGGCGTCACGTACTGCGGCAGATCAAGCCCCGCCGCTACGCGAAACGGCGCGTCCATGAACTGGTCGCCGTCCGCGTCGCGCATGGCCCAGATCTCGCCGAACGCGGGCCGCGTGAAATACAGCGTGCCGTCCGGGGCCAGCGCCATGCCCAGCAGCGCGGGCGCGGCTTCCGGCGACGTGACGTTGTCGTAGGCGATCTCGCTGCACATCAACCCGTTGTGGCGGTACGGCCCACCCCATTCAATGTAATCACATGGCGGCCCCGGCGCGTTGGAGACAAGCTGCTCGAAGCGAAGGCGCTGGTTTTCCTGGGAACGCTGCGCCGTATCCGAGCCATCCCCGGCACAACTCGCCAGTGACAACGCCATGACCAGCAAAACGGCGGCCAGTGCCGCATAATGAACCTTCACGGTGCTATTCTCCCGTGTGTGTAGGCATGGTATGGTCAGCACACGGCGCGATCATAGCCCGCCATGCCCAATCGTGCCATCACCAGCCGCGCCGCGCCAAAATATCGCGCGTGCACCGGCCCCCGTGTTATAATCACCCCGACAACCCAACCGCCGGCGGGGAGAGCGCACCGGATCACTACCGGGGCCACCGAAGGGGCAAGCGGGCCGGGCCGGACTGGTCGCCCACCCGTGAAACTCTCAGGTCCACCGTACCCGCTGCGCGGTACATCCTCTGGAAAGCGCACGCACGACCGGACCGGACGCTGCGCGGCGCGCCGACGGGGCAATCCCGCGCCGGGCCAGGCCCGCAGGCGGGCGAATCTCTCAGGCTGATGACAGGGGCAAACAGTCCATTTGGCACTGTTTGCCTTTTTTCTGTTGATGCTAGACTCGTGGCAAGCTATGCTTGAACGGCATATCACACCGTTTGTATGAAAGGAAATGAACTCATGGCAAACTGGAATATCCCTGACAACTTGAAGTACACCGAAAATGACGAGTGGATCAAAGCTGATGGCGACACCGCAACCATCGGCCTGACCGACTACGCCCAGGACCAGCTTTCCGATATCGTGTTCGTGGACCTGGACGGCGTCGACGAGGGCGACACGCTCACCAAAGGCGAAGCCTTCTCCACCGTCGAGAGCGTCAAGGCGGCTTCGGACATCTACGCTCCCGCCAGCGGCGAAATTACGGCCAAGAACGAGGCCCTCGAAGACGAGCCAGAACTGATCAACAGCGATCCCTACGGCAAGGGCTGGCTGATCAAGATCACGCTCAGCGACGCCTCAGAGCTGGACGACCTGCTCGACGCCGCCGCCTATACCAAGCACTGCGAAGAGCGCGAAGGGTAACCGCCCCCGCGCCGCAAGACCACAAAAGCATTTGTCGAGGGCAATTCACGCGCCATCGTTTCGTGAATTGCCCCTCCACAACATTTATTACGGGGAGTCCAATATGACTTACATTCCACACACTGACGCCGACCGGGAAGCCATGCTCAAGGCGATCGGAGTCGACTCGATTGACGCGCTGTTCGACGCCGTGCCCGAAGACGTGCGCTTCCCCACGCTGGACCTGCCCGACGGCGCGAGCGAAATGGAGGTCGCGTGGAGCGTGGGCGGGCTGGCGAGCGCCAACGCCGCCGCGCACGAATACGCGATCTTCCTCGGCGCGGGCGCGTATAACCACTTCATCCCCAGCGTGGTCGACCACATCATCCGGCGCGGGGAGTTCTTCACCGCCTACACCCCCTACCAGCCGGAAGTAAGCCAGGGCACGCTGCAGGCGATCTACGAATACCAGAGCATGATGTGCACGCTGACCGGCATGGAAGTCGCCAACGCCAGCCACTACGACGGCGCGACCTCGCTCGCCGAGGCCGTGACGATGGCGAACGCGCACTTCCGGGGCAAACGCAACAAGGTGATCCTCAGCCCTGGCATCAACCCGCAGTACCGCGCGGTCGTGCGTACCTACCACCAGAACAACAACCTGTCCTTCGTAGGCGACAAGGGCAGCGCGACGATCCCCGACCTGATCGACATGCTTGACGACGACACCGCGCTGATCGCCGTGCAGTACCCCAACTTCTTCGGCCAGATCGACGACCTGACAGCGCTCGCGGGGGCCGCGCACGCGGTCAAGGCGCTGCTGTGCATCGTGGTCGACCCGATCGCGCTGGGCCTGTTCCGCACGCCGGGCAGCCTGGGCGCGGATATCGTCGTCGGCGAAGGGCAGCCGCTGGGCATCCCGCTGAGCTTCGGCGGGCCGTACCTGGGCTTCTTCGCCACGCGCATGAAATACGTGCGCAAGATCGCAGGCCGTATCGTCGGGGAAACCGTCGACAAGCACGGGCGCAAAGCCTACGTGATGACGCTCCGCCCGCGCGAGCAGGACATCCGCCGCGAAAAGGCGACCAGCAACATCTGCACCAACCAGGGCCTGATGGCGACCGCCGCCGCCGTCTACATGAGCGTGATGGGCAAACACGGCCTGCGCAAAGTCGCGGAACTGTGCTACCACAAGGCGCACTACGCCGCCGAACAGATCGACGCGCTGGACGGCTACAGCGTGGACCTGAGCACACCGTTCTTCAAGGAATTTGTGGTCACGTGCCCCAAGCCCGTCGCGGAGATCAACGACGTGCTGCTCAATGACTGGGGCATCATCGGCGGCTACGACCTGAGCCAGGATTACGCCAACCGCGAGAACCAGATGCTGATCGCGGTGACGGAAACCAACACGCGCCAGGAGATCGACACGCTGGTCGAGGCGCTGCGCGAGGCGCAGAAGACTGCGGTTCGTGTTGACGTTGATTGATCCCCATGACAGATACTCACCGCCGCACGCGGTACATCTAAAAACGTTACGAGGATAGTGTTATGACTGAACCCAAACAACAAACAAACGGCGCGCCGCCGCCCCTGGAACCCTTGATCTACGACCTGGGATCGCCGGGGCGCGTGGGCGTGAATCTCCCCGATCCCGACGTGCCGGAAGCCGAGCTGCCCGCCAGCCTGCTGCGCGACGACCTCGACCTGCCCGAAGTCAGCGAGCTGGATGTCGTGCGGCATTTCACGCGGCTGAGCCAGTTCAACCACGCGATCGACATCGGCTTCTACCCGCTGGGCTCGTGCACCATGAAGTACAACCCGCGCCTCAACGAGGACATGGCGCGCCTGCCGGGCTTCGCGCTGGCGCACCCGCTGCAAGACCCGGCATCCGTGCAGGGCGCGCTGGCGCTGATGTACGAGCTGCAGCAGTGGCTGGCGGCGATCAGCGGGCTGGAAGCGGTGAGCCTGCAACCGGCAGCCGGTGCGCAGGGCGAGTTCGCCGGGATTCTGATGATCCGCGCCTACCACGTCGCCAACGGCGAGGCACACCGCAACAAGATCATCGTCCCCGACAGCGCGCACGGCACCAACCCCGCCACCTCCGCGATGGCCGGGCTGGAGGTGATCGAAGTCCCGTCAGACGAAAACGGCGATGTCGACATGGACGCGCTGCGCGAGGTCTGTGGCGACGACCTGGCAGGCATGATGATCACCGTGCCGAACACGCTCGGCGTCTTCGAGGAACGCATCAAAGAGATCGTCGACATCATTCACGGCTGCGGCGGCCTGATGTACATGGACGGCGCGAACATGAACGCGATGCTCGGCGTCGCCAAGCCGGGCGAGCTTGGCTTCGACGTGATGCATTACAACCTGCACAAAACCTTCAGCACGCCGCACGGCGGCGGTGGGCCGGGCAGCGGGCCGGTCGCAGCCAATGCCAGGCTCAAACCGTACCTGCCGGGGCCGGTGGTGGACATCATCGAAGAAGGCGACGACGACCTGCCGCCGCTGTACGGCTTCGTGATGCCTGAGCAGAGCATCGGGCGGCTGAAAGCGTTCTGGGGCAACTTCGGGATGCTCATCCGCGCCTACAGCTACATCATGCTGCACGGCGCGCGGGGCCTGCGCGATGTGACCGACCACGCCGTGCTGAACGCGAACTACATCCGCGCGGCCATCGACGACACGTACCACGTGCCGTTCAAACGCTTCTGCGGGCACGAGTTCGTGTGCGAAGGGCACTTCAAGGACGTGGACGACATCCACGCGCTGGACATCTCCAAGCGCCTGATGGACTTCGGCATCCACCCGCCGACGAACTACTTCCCGCTGAACGTGCCCGAAGCGCTGCTGATCGAGCCGACGGAAACCGAGAGCAAAGAGGATTGCGACCGCTTCATCGACGCGATGTGCCAGATCGCGGTCGAGGCGCGCGAGAACCCCGACCTGCTGCACGAGGCCCCGCACATCACGCCGGTCGGGCGCGTGGACGAGGTCCAGGCAGCGAAAGACCTGGTGCTGTGCTGCCGCCCGATCCCGGCGATCGCGACGTAGCGCCCGGCCACGCGAGCACAACCCAAAGCGGCGGACTCGCGCGAGTCCGCCGTTTCATGTTGCCGCCTGGCCGGTTATTGCTTGACTTAGAGCGCGCTCAAACCTGTAGACTCCGTATGTACATGAGCATCTCAACAAAATGAGGAAAGGAAGCACGATGATGAAACGCACACTCGGACGCAGCGGGATCGAGGTCAGCGCGGTGGGCATGGGCTGCTGGGCCATCGGCGGGCCATTTTGGAACGGCGATACACCCGTCGGCTGGGGCGAGATCGACGACGCCGAGTCGATCCGCGCGATTCACCGCGCGCTGGACCTCGGCGCGACCTTCTTCGACACGGCGGACGTTTACGGCACCGGGCACAGCGAGCGCGTGCTGGCGCAGGCGTTCGAAGGCCGCCGCGACCAGGTCGTGATCGCGACCAAGTTCGGCAACCTCTTCGACGAAAACACCAAGCAGATCACCGGCAGCAGCGCCGAACCGGACCACATCCGCAGCGCCTGCGAGAACTCGCTGCGGCGGCTCAACACGGACTACATCGACCTGTACCAGCTTCACCTGAACGGCTACGACGCGGAAAAAGCGCCGGAAATCCGCGACACACTCGAAGACCTCGTCGCGCAGGGCAAAATCCGCGCCTACGGCTGGAGCACGGACTTCCTGCCCGGCGTGCGCGAATTCGCACAGGGGCCGCACTGCACCGCGATCCAGCACGATCAAAGCGTGCTGATCAACAACGCCGAGATGATCGCGCTGTGCGAAGAACTCAACCTCGCGTCGATCAATCGCGGCCCGTTGGCGATGGGCCTGCTGACCGGCAAATACACCGCCGCGTCCAACCTGCCCAAGAACGACGTGCGAGGTGAAGACGCGCCGGAATGGATGCAGTACTTCAAGGACGGCAAGCCGAACCCGGCGTTCCTGGAGAAAATGGAAGCGGTGCGCGAGATTCTGACCAGCGGCGGGCGCACGCTGGCGCAAGGCGCGCTGGCGTGGCTGTGGGCGCGCAGCGAGCAGACGATCCCGATCCCCGGCTTCAAGACCGTCGAGCAAGTCGAAGACAACTGCGGGGCGATGGAACACGGCCCGCTAACCGCCGCGCAGATGCAGGAGATCGAGCGCATCCTCGGGCGCGGTTAGGCCCTTTACCTGCCGCACCGTCACGCCATCCCCGCCTGCAGGCCCCACATGGCCGGGGCGGGGACTCTACCTCAACACCCGCCGCCCAGCAGCAGCGCCAATGCCACCACCGCCACGCCCGGACGCGCGATCCGCGTGGAGTCAAACGGCAGCAGGCACACACGTCCATGCGCCACCGCCGGGAGATCGGCATAAGCGGGAGTCGCCAGAAACGCCGCGCGCCCGTCCGCGCCCCACGCGGGCGTGAGCAGGATCACGTCCGGCGCGAGATCGCGCAGCGCCGGGTCACCGATCTGCCGGAAGTCCGCGTAACCCGCTTGCGCCGCCACGTTGATCCCGCCCGCCGCCGCGATCAGGTCCGTCAGCAGCGTGCCCTGCCCCACCGTGTAGCGTTCGGGCGTCAGGACCAACACGCGGGCCGGATCGCGCTCGCGGTGCTGCAGCCGCGCCAGCGACTCCGCAAGCCACAGCGCCACGTCCAGCCGCCGGATCGCGCGCCGCGCGGCAGCATCGCGCCCGGTGATGTAGCCCGCCGTCGCCAGCCAATCGCGCCACGCATCCAGGCCGGTGATCGCGCCCGCCTGGAACAGCGGCACGCCCGCCGCCGCCGCGCCCGCAGCCCAGGCCGGGTATGCCGCCGCGTAGAGTTCCGGCAGCACCAGCAGCCCCACATCCGGCCCCAATGCCGCAACGAGATCGGCCTGCGGATCGAGACGCACCAGGGCATCCGGCGGCACGACCTGCGCCAGCCCCGGCACGACCCCGATCACGGCCACGCGCGCCGGTCGCGCCGGGATCACGACGACCCCGCCGGCGGCGTCGGTCGCCACGCGCGGGAACCCGCCGCCACCCTGTGCGGCTGCACGTAACGGCACGGCCAGCAGCGCGACGGCCAACATGATATGTAACATAAGAATGCCGGGACAAACACGCATGCGCGACCGTCTCTCTGCACCGCGAAAAAAGACCCGGCCTGCACAGAGCAAGCCGGGCCAGATCGTCATCCGTGTGACGCCGGGTATGCAGGCTTACCCGGTCACCTCGAGCATGGACACGTCAACCGTGACGTTGCCCAGGTCATCGGCGAACAGGAAATCGCGCATCCAGCCAGCGACGCCGTTGTAACCGTAGTCCACTTCCTCGAACGGAAGCGCCACTTCGATCCACACGCCGGTGTCGTTGACGCCTTTCACCACCACGGTAAGCCCGGCAGGAAGCTCGGCCACGGCCCTGTACAGGTTATCATTCGGCCCGGCACGCACCAGCGCGCCAGCCTGGGTCACTTCCGCTGTCGTGTAGACCGGGCCGAAGCTGTCGGCAAGGCCGTACACAAAACCATACGCCGGGTGATACAGCTCGATCCAGAAGTTATCCACCGCCGCGACGTAAATCAGCGATGTGCCCGCTTCCAACTCGCCCGCGATCGCTGCGCCGAAGTCCGGCTCGCCGTAGACCGCCGGAGCTGCGTTCGATCCGGCGACTGCATCGACCCACACGTTAGGCAGCGCGTCGAGGTTCGACAGCAGCGCGTAACCGGTGCTACCATCGGCCAGCAGGACCTCGGCAAACTGCGCCGTCGGCTCACTCAGTACCCAGATAACATCACCATCAGGAACGGTCGCCACGACGTCCGATGAGAGGTTGGCATCAGCAAACACGCCCATTTCAGGGGCCGATCCGAGCGACACCTGCGCGAAATACGCACCTTCCGGCATCGCGACCCATGCCGAAGCCACAGACCACCCGTTGCCCGCAGCGGTCATCACGTAAGCCCACTCGCCCTGGCTGGCAAGCAGGGTCCCCACCGTGCCATCGGCGAGCGACGCCAGGTACTCCGAGCTGAACGCCGGTTCCGCGTACAGGCCGGTCGCGCCGGCTTGCGCCGTGCTGACGTAGACTTTCGGTGCCAGCAGCGGCAGGTTCATCACGAGCACGTCTTCGAGCATGACGTAGCCGGTGCCCTCCGCCGCTTCGACTTCGAGCCAGGTGCCGGACCCATCGGTGGCGAGCAGCGTCAGGTGGCTGTATGCACCCAGTTCCGCAACAACTTCGGCATTCGCGCTCGGCTCAGCATAAAGCGTCACCGCGCCCCCCGTAAGTGCTTGCAGCTCGGTCCCCCCACCTGCCGCCGCGATTCCGACACTGAACAGCGACAGAACGAGTACGAGTAAGAATACTACTAGACGATTTTTCATAGCCAATTCTCCAATCATGCAGTTAAAGTGCTCGATGCGTGGCATCATAGTCCTGGTGCAATACGACAGCTTTATTATACGCCAAACTTCACAGAAGTGCAGGACTTCCATCACCAGAATTGTATAAGAACTCTCCTCAATAGTATTAAATTCGATCCGTTGGCAGCACACCCCGCATTGAGCGAGCGCGTGCCGCCGAACGCCTCACGACCCCAGCACGCCGTAACGCTGCCCGACGATCTGCTGGCCTTCGGGACTCTGCATCCAGGCAAACCAGTTCCAATACACGCTGTCCGGTTCGGGTGGCTCGCGCCCGATCACCAGCAGCGGCGTGCGGAGCGGGTACTGCCCGCTGCTGACCGTTTCCGGCGTGGGCGCGACGGGGTCCGGCTGTCCCAGGACGCGCAGCGGCAGGGCACGCACGCGGTCATCCAGTTGCGCCATAGTCACGTAGCCGACCGCGCCCGGTATGCTGCCCACGATATCGACCATGCCTGCGCCGGAGAGCGCCAGCCGCGCGTTCGACGTGACGCGGCCCCGGTTCATCACCAGGCTCTCAAACGCCTGCCGCGCCCCGTCACCGTCCTCGCGGCTGACGACCACCACCGGCAGCTCCGGCCCGCCAACCTCTGACCAGGACTGCACGCGGCCCTGGAAGATCAGGCGCAGGTCGTCCTGGTCGAGCGCCGTTGTAGTGTTGCTGGCGTGCACGATCACCGCGATGCCGTCCCACCCGATCGGCGCGGCCCACAGTTCGGCCTGTGCTGGCAGGTAACTGGTCAGCGCAAACGGCACCCTGCCGGACGACACGCGCTCGTAGACCGTCAGCCACCCCGCCGATGCCTGCTCCACCGCCAGCAGCAGGTGTGACGGCTGGTACGCCTCGACGAACTCCTGCAGCAACGGGTAGGTCGAGGTCGTCGCCAGGATGCGCACGTCAACCGCTTGCGGCGTCGTCGTCGGCGACAGAACCGGCCCCCGGCAACCCGCCAGCGCCAGCCCCAGGATCACGATTGTTCGCTTGGTCCGCCTCATCCTCCCCCTCTCACACGAAGAGGGCCACCAGCAGACTCAGCGTGCCAAACGCCGCACAATACGCCGCAAAACCATACAAGCGCCACCGTTGCAGCAGGCGCATCAAGAACCAGATACTCAGAAAACCGACGACTGCCGCCGCCAGGAATCCCAGGATCAACGGGCCGATCAGATCGTTCGCCAGCGCCACGCTGCCGGTCAGCACGTCAAACGCCTGCTTCAAGCCCGCGCCGATGATGATCGGCGTCGCCAGCAGGAAGCTGAACCGCGCCGCCGCCGTGCGCGGCAACCCGCGCAGAATGCCGGCGGCGATCGTGCTGCCAGAACGTGAAATGCCGGGAAAGATCGCAAAGGCCTGTGCCACGCCGATCACCAGGGAATCCGGGAGGTTGAGATCCGATAAGCTTCGTGTGGAGGCATACCGGCGCTCGCTCAGCACCAACAGCCCCGCCGTCACCAGCAGGAACAGCGCCACAGCGCGGGGTTCGGCGAACGCCGCCTCAAACACATCATCGAGCAGAACGCCCGCCAGCGCGGCGGGGATCGTTCCGATCACAAGCAACAGCAGCAATCGTGCATCAGGGTCTTGGAGTGTACGAGTTCGCAGCGCAGTGATACCGGCTTGCAGCAGAGTCAGCCAGTCGCGCCAGAAATAAACCAGCACCGCCATCAACGTCCCCAGGTGGACCACCACGTCGAACAACAGCGGCGGGTCGTCAAGACCTAACCACCAGGGCACCAACGTCAGATGACCGGAGCTAGAAACAGGCAAGAATTCAGTGGCACCTTGCACAATGCCGAAAATCAATGCTTCGAGCAGGTCCACAGGCTTTCCTTTCGCATCCCACACGGAATCGCATCCGCCGCGCGGCAACCGATCGCCGCGCGCATGGTACGGGGCGCGTCCGGCCATGTACCATGTGAGACTGTCACGACTCCGGTTACAGATTCTACGGGGCGGGTAACCACCAGCCCGCATAGACCATACAGCATCTGCCGTGCCCGGCACCACAAGGCGAACCGGGCAGCGTGGCGGTGTGCAAACGCTCTGTCCCGCGCACGCTCCTACTCAACCGGTAACGGGATCGCTGTGATGCCTTTCTGTGATCCGACCGGTTCGTATTCGGCCATAAACGCCGCCGCGTAATCGGCAAATGTGCCGTTGACAATCGCGGCGCGAATCTCACGCATGAGCGTGAGCAACAGGTGCAAGTTATGGATGCTGAGAAGCTGGTGCCCCAGAATTTCAGAGGCTTTGACCAGATGGCGCACATACGCGCGGGAAAAATGCGTGCACGTGTAACACGTGCATCCCGGCTCGATCGGGCGCGGATCGGCGGCGTATTTACGGTTGCGCATATTGATCCGGCCCGTGCGGGTCAGTGCCGCGCCGTTGCGTGCGACACGCGTCGGCAGCACGCAGTCGAAGAAATCGACGCCACGCGCGACCGAATGCACCAGGTCATCAGGGCTGCCGACGCCCATCAGATAACGCGGGCGATCTGCCGGCAACAGGGGTATTGTGTAGTCGAGGGTGGCGTACATCGCTTCCTTCGTCTCGCCCACCGCCAGCCCGCCGATCGCGTAGCCCGGCAAATCGAAGCCCGCCACAAAGGCCGCCGACTCCGCGCGCAGGTCTTCAAAGATGCCGCCCTGCACGATGCCGAATAACGCCTGCCGGGACGGGTCGCCGCTGCGGTAATGTTCCTCTACCGAGCGCGCCAGCCAATGGTGCGTGCGCTTTAGCGACGCGCGCACATATTCCCGGTCGTCGGGCGTTGGACACTCGTCAAACGCCATGATGATATCTGCGCCCAGGTTGTGCTGGATGCGGATCGACTTTTCCGGTGTGAAGCGGTGCCGTGTGCCATCGAGGTGGGCTTTGAACGTCACCCCGTCATCATCAATGCTGTTCATCTCCGCCAGGCTGAACACCTGGAAGCCCCCCGAGTCGGTGAGCAGCGGGCCATCCCAGCCCATAAAGCGGTGCAGCCCGCCCAGGTCCCGGATCAGTTCGTCGCCGGGGCGCAGGTGGAGATGGTAGGTGTTCGCCAGAACCAGCGTCGCGCCGAGTTCGGCCAGTTCGCGTGGCTGGACCGCCTTCACGGTTGCCGCTGTGCCAACCGGCGCGAATACCGGGGTATGGATCGGGCCGTGCGGCGTTTCAAAGACCCCGGCCCGGGCGCGTCCCTGCTCAGCTTCCAGTGTGAAACGGAATGTCATACAGCGGTTCTGCCTCGCTGGGCAACAGATACAGCTTGGTTCCGGCTCAAAGTCGGGGACCATTATAGCAAGTACGCCGGATTTGGCGAATTCGCCCCGGCGAACACCTCCCGCCCACAGAAAAACGAGGAGCGCATTCTCGGACGCTCCTCGTCTCCAAGAGAAAAAGCACGCTGAACCGGCGTACCTTTTACGCGTATTACTTTACTGCAACAGGCGCGGACCTGTCCAGCCTTTTTGCCGGGAAACGGCCCGATGCATTAATAATATAGTGGCAGCGCGACCGCACGCACCCGCGCGCTGCGGGGGAAAACCGCCCGCATAGCACAGATTCCCCCTACCCATGCGTGCGGAATACCCGCATAATTGCCATAATCTTGTACGTAGGCATGCCGCCGTTCGCATCCGTTGGAGGGGCGCTGGAATGAATGACCATCTGGTGGTACTGATCACGGCGAAAGACAAGACCGAGGCGCGCCGCGTCGCGCGTAAGCTGCTGCAGAAGAAGCTCGCCGCGTGTGTCAACTTCGTGCCGGTCGAGTCCATGTTTATCTGGGAAGGCGAGATTCAAGAGGAAGACGAAGTGCTGATGATCGTCAAGACGAAAATCGACGCCTTCGACGACTTGATGACGACGGTCAAGATCACCCACAGCTACGACACACCGGAGATCATCGCCACCCCCGTCGTATTAGGCTCACGCGAGTATCTGAAGTGGATTGACAATGAGGTTAAAGGATAACGCAGACCCAACCGCCGACCATCGCTTGCTGATATCATTCGCCCACCCGGACGACGAGTCCTTCGGTATGGGCGGCGCGATCGCGCATTACGCCGAGCGCGGCGTCGAGATCGCGCTGATCTGCGCGACGAACGGCGACGTCGGCACGGTTGACCCGGAGTTTTTGGAAGGTTACGAAAGCATCGCCGCGCTGCGCCTGGACGAGCTGCGCTGCGCCGCCGACACGCTCGGCATCAAGGACGTGGTGACGTTCGGGTACCGCGACAGCGGCATGATGGGCACGCCGGAAAACGAGCACCCCGATTGCCTGTGGCAGCAGGATGAAGACGTCGTCACCGGTAAGATCGTGCGCGAGATTCGCCGTTTCCGGCCCCATGTCGTCGTGACGTTCGACCCGTTCGGCGGGTACGGCCACCCGGACCATATCTATATGCACCGCGCCACGACGCGCGCGTTCCACGAAGCGGGCGATCCCGAAAAATACCCCGAACAGATCGCCGACGGCCTCGCGCCGTACCGGCCCGCAAAACTGTACTATTCATCGTTCCCGCGCCTGCCGCTGCGGCTGCGCGTCTGGCTCACGCGGCTGCGCGGACAGGACCCGCGCCGCATGGGCCGCAACGGTGACCTGGACCTGCAGGCCGCGCTCGAACACGCGCTGCCCGTCCATGCCCGCCTCAACGTCGCGCCGTACCAGCCGGTCTGGGACGCCGCCGCAGGCTGCCACGCCTCGCAGCAGAACCCGCGCGAGACCGACAGCGTTCTCGACCAGGTGCGGCGTTTCATCTTCCGGCACCAGGAATTCACCCGCGCCTACCCCGTGCCCAACGGGACCGACGCGATCGAGCGCGACCTGTTCGCAGGCCTCGACTGATGATCGCCGCCCCGTGCTTGAAACACGGGGCTACCTACCGGTCGCACCCTAAAGGGCGCTTGCATATCACCCAGTCACCGGGCAAACAGGGCGACGCGTCCCTCGCCCGCCCCGTCCCAACCCTCACGGTTTGCCTTTGTCCCCACAAGGGCGTATGATCACGCGCGGAGACTGGCGCATATCCTATAAGGACGTGGACCGTGAGCATCCAACAAGACCTCACCCCGTTACGCGTGATCAACAGCGTGGCCCCGATCCGCATCTGTGACAACGGCGGCTGGACCGATACCTGGTTCGCCGGGCACGGCGAAGTGTTTAACATCGGCGTCTACCCTTACGTCGAGGTGCAGATCAGCGTCTTCCCGGTGGAAGCGCGCAAACACCGTATCATCCTCTACGCGGAAAACTACGGCGACCGCTACCCGGTTGTGCCCGGCCACGAAACCTGGAACCGGCACCCGCTGCTTGAGGCGGCGATCGAGATGATGGGCGTGCCGGACGATATCGCGCTGCACATCAACGTGTTCTCGGAAGTCCCGGCAGGCTGCTCGACCGGCACATCGGCTTCGATCACCGTCGCGCTGATCGGCGCGCTGGACCGCCTGACGCCCGGCACGATGACCGCGCACGAGGTCGCTTATGCCGCGCATCGCGTCGAAACCGACATGCTCGGCCTGCAAAGCGGCATCCAGGATCAACTGTGCGCCGCCTACGGGGGGATCAACTTCATCGAGATGTTCGAATACCCGCACGCCTCGGTATCCTCGATCCAGGTGCCGAACGCGATCTGGTGGGAGCTTGAGCGGCGGCTGGTGTTGGTGTTCCTCGGCAAGGCGCACGCTTCATCGACCGTCCACGAGAGTGTGATCGCCAGGCTGGAAGCCGAGGGCGCGCACAGCGACGCGCTCGACCACCTGCGCCGGACGGCTGAGATGGCACGCGACGCGGTCTATGCGGGCGACTTCGACGCGCTGGGGCGCTCGATGATCGTCAACACGGAAGCACAGGCGGAACTGCATCCGGCCCTGGTCTGCCAAGAAGCACACCAGATCATCGACCTCGCCAGGGCGCACGGCGCGATCGGCTGGAAGGTGAACGGCGCGGGCGGCGACGGCGGCTCGGTGACGCTGCTGTGCGGCCCGTCCAGCAACACCAAGCGCGCGTTGATCCAGGCGCTGGAAGAAGCGAACCCGCTGTTCAAGAGCCTGCCGATCTACCTCAGCCGTTACGGGCTGCGCGTGTGGGAAAGTCCGCGCCAGAGCTAATCCACGCTTGACACCGGCTGGCGAAATCAGGACAATCGTACCGCTGGCGACATGGTTGGTGCGTTAAACACAGCGACTGATAGGTAAGCGGATGTTTTGGTTAACCCACCTCCTGACGCCATGCGGGCGAATGCGCTCATGACGAACGCACTCGCCCGTTTGCTTCTACCCTGGGGAACGCGCCCGCCTAGACCGTGATTGCCGCGCCCATCCCTTGCGCCCAGGCCCGGAAAAGCGGGCGACAACTCCCCACCCATGCGCTATAATACGCCCTGGTCAAACACAGCACCGCCCACGATTAGGAGCATGCATGACAGCACCGCTGGCCGCCAGCCTGGAACAGATCATCCGCGCACACCGCCCGATCGCGCTCGATGTGCCCTGGTCCGACGAGATCGTGTTCCCGTATTACGACGGGCTGTCGATCCGCAATCTCGCGCATACCGTCGTGCGCCTGCTGGATTCGCGCGCGGATACCGGGCGCATCGGTGCCGCGCCACTGGACCGGCGCCTGTGGGAACACCTGCAGGGCGATATCCGGCGCGTGGTGCTGTTCATCACCGATGGGCTGGGCTGGCAACTGCTGCAGGAGATCGTGGCCGAGGACCCCAACACCGCGCAGATCGTCGCCGACCTGACCGGTGACGGCACGCTGACCCCGCTCACGTCGATCGCGCCCAGCACCACCGCCGCCGCCCTGCCCAGCATCTGGACCGGCGCGAGCCCGTCCGCGACCGGCATGGTCGGGACCACGCTGTTCCTGCGCGAGTTCGGCGTGCTGGCGAGCATGCTGCATTACCGCCCGGTGGCAGGCCGCCACCGCGCCGACGTGCTGGAAGACTGGGGCCTGGAATTCGACACGTTCCTGCCGCCCGCCACGCTCGCGGAAGTGTTGCGCTCGCAGCGCGTGCCGACCTACCTGCTGCTGCAGAAGGACCTGCAGGGCAGCGGGCTGTCGCGGTTGATGCACCGGGGCGTTAAACACGCAGCGCGGCACGTGGGTTATACGGACCTGTGGATCGAGCTGCGCGAGCTGCTGCGTGGGACGCGGCGCAAACGCTGTTTTGTTAACATCTACTGGAACGCAGTGGACAGCCTGTCACACGCCTACGGCACGGTCACCGAGCAGACGGTCACAGAGATCCGCCGCCAGCTCGCCGATCTGCGCGAGGTGCTGCTGGGGGCAAAGGTTGGGGACAAGCACACGCTGTTCATGCTCGTCGCCGATCACGGCCATACCCCGGTCGAGCAGGTGATCAACCTCACGCATCACCCGCCCGTGATCGACGCGCTGCGCGCCGGGCTGGGCGGCGAAGGGCGTTTCGCGCACCTGTACCTGCGCGCCGATCACCGCGATCGCGCCCGCGACTACATCCGCGACACGCTGGGCGACCACGTCGCGGTGCTCGAACCGGAAGACGCGCTGCGCCGGGGCTTGTTCGGCCTGGACGACGTCTACCGCGAAACGGGGCCCCGCCTGGGCGACCTGACGTTGATCGCGCGGTCGGGCGTGGCGGTCAGCGACAACGCGCGCGCGTCCGGACCGCTGAGCCGTCACGGGGGCCTGAGCGACCGCGAAATGCTGGTCCCGCTGTTGCTGCGCACGCTGTAAGGGCGTTGTGAGCACAGCCGCGCCGTAACCAGAACGCCACTGCGCGCGTACAGCTATCCGAAACACGATCGCGCCGGTTGCCAACTATCACCGGTGATTGTTGAACGATACAGAAGGGCAACAAAAGCGTATGCAAAACTTTCTCAACCGGCTGTTTGGGAACGACAGCTCTCCCCGGCAGCCCGAACTGACGCCAGCCCAACAGGAAATGAACGAACTGCTGGAAACGGCTGCAACGGCGTTGGAACAGGGGTTCCACGAGACCGCGCTCGAGACGTACCAGCGCGGCCTGACGCTCGCGCGAACGCAGGACGACCAGCAGCACAGCGAGCATTTTCTCAGCGGCATGGGCGCGGCCTACGTCGCGCTGGGCCGCTTCGACGAGGCGCGCCCGCTGCTGGACGAAGCGCTCAGCATCGCCGAGCAGCATAACGATGCCCGCGCACTGGCCCGCTGCCTGAACAACCTCGGCGCGCTGCACGCCAAACAAGCGGAATGGGGCGTTGCACAGTCCTATCACCAACGCGCGCTCGACCACGCCCGGCAGACTGAAGACCTGGAGATTATCGCGCTGACGCTGGAAAACCTGGCCCAGGATCACCTGCGGCAGGACAACCCCAGTTACGCCCAGCACCTGCTCAAAGAAGCCGTAGTCGCGTCCCAGGCGGCGGGCAAGTTGACGATCACCGCGCGCGTGCTGGGCCTGCTGGCGGAAACGATACAGCACATGGACGATCACCTCAACGCCGCAAGACTCTACGAACAGGCGATCCAACTGGCCCAGCAGACGAACCAGGATGACACGCGGCTGCCCTGGCTGCGCGCGCTGGCCCAGATCGAGCTGGAGCTGCACCAGTACGACGCGGCGATCCGCCACCTGCAAGAAGCGGAAAACCTCGCGCTGCGCCTGGGCGACCAGCCGCCTGAGTTCTTCATGCTCAGCGCGCTGGACCTGACGACGGCCTACCAGCGAGCGGGCGATAACGAACAGGCCGAAGAGTACGCCACGCGCGCTCTGGCCCAGGCCCGCAGCACCGAGAACGCGCAGCACGAGGCAATCGCCTTGATGCGGCTCGGCATGGCGTCCTACGCCATGAACGACCTGGAGCGGGCCGAAGAATTCCTGAACGAAGCGCAGGCCCTTTACGACGCGCACGCGGTTCAGAACCCTGACCAACACATGCAGATCCTGCTGGCGCGGGCTAACGTCGCCGTGCGCCAGCATCGCGCCGGAGACGCCGAGGAACTGATCGAGCGCCTGCTCGAAATCGCGCGCGAGCAGGACGACCGCGAGCGCCAGGCCGAGGCGCTCCACCTGCGCGGCAACCTCGCCGGGCAGCAGCAGGACCGCGACGCCGCGCTCGACTACTGGCAGCAGGCGCTCGCGCTGCTGGGGCGCAACGGCCACCACGCGCAGATCGCGCAGCTCCGCTGCGACATCGCGCAGATGCGCAAGCTCAAAGGTGACTATCGCGGCGCGATGGACGAGTACGAGAAGGCGCTGGTCGTGCTCAACCAGATCGACCACCAGCCCACACGCGGACTCGTGCTCTCCAACGCGGCGACGCTCTACACCGAGACGGGCGATATCGACACCGCGCAGGCGTTTTTCGAGGAAGCGATCACGATCGCGCGCAACAGCAACAACCGCCAGGCCGAAAGCCTGCGGCTGGGCAATCTCGGCTGGTTCTACACGCTGACGGGCCGCCCGCAGGCCGCGATCCAGCAGCTTGAGCAAGCACTGGCGATCAGCCGTGACCTCGACGACACGCTGATGATCGCCGTGCAAAGCAACAACCTCGGGCGCACGTACTACCAACTGCGCGATTACGAGGCTGCGCGCGCGCTACACAAACAAGCCATCGCCGCGGCCCTCGCGCTGGAGACACCGGACTGGGAAGGCGTTTTCCGGGCGGATATGGCGCTCACGCTGGCGGCGCTCAACCGGCCCGAGGACGCCGAAGAGCAGTTTCGCCTCGCGATCGAACGCAGCACCGCCGCGCAGGATTTCGACACACTGGTCCGGGCGCAGGCACGACTGGCCTCGTTACTGGCCCAGACCGGTCGCGCCGATGAAGCAGTCCCGCTGGCGAAAGCCGCCCGGCAGCGGGCGCGGCAGATGCACTTCCAGCGCGGGATGGCGGATGCCGAGCGCGCGCTCGGGGATATCGCCAAGGCACGCGGTGACGAACAGGCCGCGGGGAAGCATTACGCCGAAGCGCACCGCCGCTACACGATCCTGCACGATCCGTCCGCGCGTGAGCTGGAAGCGCTGTTGCCGCAGGCCGAAAGCCAGGACGCCTGAGGCCGCGCCTCGTGGAGATGGCGGAGATGGCACCATGTAGGGACACGCCGGTCTAACGTAACGCCTGGATGTGGTCCGTTTGCCCGGCAAGCGCACCGCTTCAGCGGGCCGCACGGCCAACATTAGAGGGTCGTAAAAAACGGCCCGCGCCGCGCCGGAATAATTGGCAGCCGTCCCACCGATACGCTATAGTATATTGTGTATTAATATGACGGGCGTGCCTCATGGTTCTCGCAGCACGCAACACCCAATCACCCCTCGCATGCGCGCCAGATAAAATGAATTTTGCCGGATACTAAGCCGCGCTTGAGATACGTTTCGCGGGGGGTTAACCTCGTGCGGGTACAGTCATGGGGGTTCAGCAGGGCACGCACATGCTGCAATCACACTCGCACGGGCGGCGATCGCCGCTTGGACAGAGACGAGATGCTATGGCAAAAGCTGACGATCAGAGTTGGCAGACTGTAAGTTGGCCCGACACCAGACAGCGGGACGTACCGTCCCGTTTTCCGGCACGTTTCGGCTTCAAGACCGAGCGTGCATATACCTTCCTGGCGTTGGCACGGGCGCGCCGTGCCGCGCTGCACATCCGTGACTTCGACCTGTCCCGGGACCGTTACATCATCTTCAGCGACACGCACAAAGGGGACCGTTCACGCGGCGCGGACGAATTTCAGATCAACGATGAGCTGTACTGCCACGCGCTGGAGTATTACCTGAACTGCGATTACCGGCTGGTGCTTAACGGCGATATTGAGGAAGGGTGGAAAGCCTCATACGACGCGATCATCGCGGCTTATGAGAGCACCGCGTTTCAGTGGGAACGCGAGTTCGCCCGGCGCGGCCCCGGTCATTACCTGCGCATCTGGGGCAATCATGACATGGACTGGCGCAACCCGGGCCTGGTGAAGCGCTACCTGCAGCCCGTGCTGCGCCAGCCGGTGCGGGTCCATCCTGCTGTGCTGTTGGGCGACCGGATCATGATCGCACACGGGCACCAGGGCGACTTCAACAGCGACCGCCTGGCATGGTTGAGCCGCCGCGTGGTGCGCTACCTGTGGAAGCCGATCCAGCGTGTGCTGGGCGTTGTGCCAAGCCGCAATCCGCATATCAACAGGCTTACCCGCCTGCGTGACCGGCATCTCGCGGCGTGGACGCACGCGCAGCGCCTGCTACTGATCGCCGGGCACACACACGCGCCGTTGATGGACCTGCTCAACGGCAACCACCAGCACGCCACCGGCGACAGCGCCCCGCCAGCGCACTATATCAACGGCGGCTGCTGCGTCGACAATCACAGCATCACCGGCGTGGAGATCGACCAGGGCGAGATACGCCTCGTCAAGTGGGAGTCCGCCGGGGAACTCGCCCCCATCCGGCGTACCGTATTCCAGCGCGCCGACCTGGGCGCTTCGCTGGCACAGTTGTAACGCACCTGCCCCTCACCATAGCGCGCCCCGGAGCCACTGCCCCAGGGCGCGCGTGCGTTTTGGAGAGCGCCAGACTCAGCTTTCGAGGCTGGCCTTCACCTGCTGGACCATCTCGTCCACCGGCACGTACATCGAGCCGCCGTTCTCCGCCGCGCCGTAATCGCGCAGCCAGACCAGCTCGCCGTCCTCGTTGACCAGGGCAAAGGTATGCCCCGGCTCACCGGTCCCGGCGGCCCACTGCATCACGTCGTACATGGACGATACTTCCGCTTCGGCGTCGACCAACATCGGCGCGTCAATGCCGTACTGCTGCTTGACGGCGACCTGCTGCTCGGCAGGGTCCAGCGCAATGCTCAAGATCGCCACGTCGAGCGCCTGCCATTCTGCACTGTTTTCCAGATCAACGATCTGTTCGAGGCACGGCGGTCAACCACCGGCCATGTGGAAGAACAGCATCACCGGTTGGTTCGCGCTGGTGTAGTCGCTCAGGCTGACCGTGCCACCGGTCGCCTCAGGCAGCATGAAGTCGGGGGCCTGCTGGCCGCGCGACAGCGCCGACTGGTCAAAGTGCTGCACCACCGCCTCGGCTGCGTCGTCGTCTTCACTGCCGCATGCCGCCAGCAAACTGCCGCCCAGCAGCGCCACGATCAGCGCCGCCAGCACGCGCCACGCGGAAGACCACTGGCCCTGTTGTTGGTGTGCCATGTCATCCTCCTGGGTCAGAATCACCAATCGGGCCGGATACTACAATATCCATTGTAGCAATGCAAAAATTGACTGCTCCAGCGTCTCGACGACCGGGAGCCACGAACAACCTGCCAGATCAAGCGCCCGGCGGACCTCGACACGCGCGTGTAAGGTATCGTATACTGAGTGTGACGACGCCCAGCGCAGTTCACGCGGCGTTCACCGGCGAGAGCCGTTCGCAGCGGAATCACGAGCAAGAGGCGCGAAGCCTCGCTGGTGGTTCCGCTGCGCGTTTTTCAAATAACACAGGCTGTCACAACCAGTCCAGGAGGTGCATGAATGGCCGTCGTAACGTTCTCCCGCCAGTTAGGCAGCGGCGGCGACCAGATCGCCCTGCGCGTCACCGAACGGCTCGGCTATCGCTTCTTCGACAAGGAGGTGATGGTCGAGGCTGCGGCCCACGTCGGGTTACACGAATCCGAGGTCGTGGACTTCTCAGAAGACCTGTACAAGGTGCAAGACTTCATCTCGCGGCTGCTGCGGGCGCGCCCGCGCCGGATCAAAGACGTGTTGATCCGCGAGGAGCAGCACGGCCCGATCGAAACGCTTACCGCGCGCGAGCTGAACGAAGAGGACTGCGTCGCCCTGGTGCGCTACACGATCGAGCGCGCCTACCAGGAAGGTAACGTCGTGATCGCCGGGCGCGGCGGGCAGGCGATCCTGCGCGACGAACCGGGCACCTTGCACGTCCGCGTGATCGCCCCGCTGGATGCGCGCATCCAGCGCGCCCGCGCGATGGGCATGACCGGCGTCAGCGAGATCAAGAACACGCTCAACAACAGCGACCGTGCTTCAGCCGAATATCTCAAGCGCTTTCACGGCATCCGGTGGGACGATCCAGAGCTGTATCATCTCGTGCTCAACACCGGGCTGATCGATATCGACACGGCGGTCGAAGTCGTGGTCGCTGCCGTGCGCAAGCTGGAGAGCGCGCTCGTATAACGTGCCGGGCGAGCGCGCGCTGCCGGCGGCGCATCACGACACAGTCAGGATCACCTTGCCGATGTTGCGCCGCGCGTGGATGTAACGGTGTGCGGCGGCAGCCTCAACCAGCGGGAACGTGCGATCGACGTGCACGCTGAGCGTGCCGTCCGCGACCCACGCCAGCAACGCATCCGCCCCGGCCTGGAGCAGATCAAACGCGCCCCACAGCCGCCCCAGGTTGAGGCCCGACACGCCGCGATTCGCGTTCGCCAGCGCCACCGGGTTGAACGCGATCCAGGGCGTGCGCAGCGCGAAACGCGCCATGCTCAGCAGCGAGCGGCGGCTGCCCGGCGTCAGCGCCGAGACGCCGTGCACGACCATCTGCCCCAGCGGGGCCAGCATGCGGAAGCTGCGCATCCACGAGGCCCCGCCGATCGAATCCAGCACCACATCCACGCCGCGCCCGTCCGTCAGGTGCATGATCACTTCGCGCACGTCTTCGCTGTGGTAGTCGATCACGTGCTCCACGCCGCGCGCGCGCAGAAAATCATGCTTGTGTGACGAGGCCGTGCCGTAGACCGTCGCGCCGAAACGCCGCGCGATATCGACCGCCATCAGGCCGACGCCACCGCCCGCCCCGTGAACCAGCACGCGGTCGCCTTCCCGAATGCGCGCCTGCTCCACCAGCGCCGCGTATGCCGTGAACCCCGCCAGCAGCAGTCCCGCCGCCTGCTCGACCGGCAGCGACTCCGGGCGCGGGACGACGTAGCCCACCGGGACGCACACGCGCTCGCTATAGCCGCCGGATGGCGTCAGCGCGATCACCGCGTCGCCCACCGCGAACCCGTCCACGTCGCGGCCCAGCGCGTCCACCCGCCCCGCGATCTCGTACCCCGGAACGTATGGCGGCTTCGGCGCGTCGGGATACAGCCCCATGCGCCCCACCAGGTCCGCGAAATTCACGCCCGCCGCCTCGACCGCGATCCGCACCGCGCCGGGGCCGGGATCGGGGTCCGGGGCGCGCTGCGCCTGGAGCACATCGGGCGTGCCGTGCCGCATGATCCAGACTTGCTGCATGGTTCTGACTCCTCTTTGCCATATCGCATCTGCACACGTTCGATCAGAGTCTAGGCGAACTGGCGGCAAAACACGAACCGGCGCTTGCCAATCCGGCGATAACCCGGCAGGATCGGGGGCGAACGTCGCACGCCCGGCATGGCGAGCGACGAATCACCCGCAACAAGCTACAGCGTTCTACGCGGAGGCTGAGAATGACTACCCTCTTCCCCGCCGCGCGGATACGCCAGCGCGTGCGCGACATGGGCTTTAGCGACGTGGGGATCATCCCCGCCGCGCCGTCGCCGCGCCTGGATGCATACTTCGCGTGGATCGAGGCCGGGATGCACGGGGCGATGGGCTATCTCGCGCGCGAAGACCGGCAGGTTCGCCGCCGCGACCTGAACGTGATCCTGCCGGGCGTGCAGTCGCTGATCGTCGTCGCGCTGGACTACGCCACCGGCGCGGTCCCGCCGGAGGTGTTGAACGATCCCCGGCGCGGGCGCATCTCGAACTACGCCTGGGGAATGGACTACCACGACATCATGACGCCGCGCCTGGAGCAGCTCGCGGAGTGGCTGGGCGCGGAGTCCGGGGGCGAGGTCGCCAGCCGCGTGTATGTCGATACCGGCGCGGTGCTGGAACGCAGCCACGCGCAGCAGGCCGGGCTGGGCTTCACCGGCAAGAACACGATGCTGATCCACCCCCGGCGCGGGTCGTACATGTTCCTGGGCGAGATACTCACGACGTTGCAGGTGGACGGCTACGACGCGCCGCACCGCGAAACGATGTGCGGAAGCTGCACGCGCTGCCTGCACGCCTGCCCCACCGCCGCGTTCGCGCGCCCTTACGTGCTGGACGCGCGCCGCTGCATCAGCTACCTGACGATCGAACTCAAAGGCACGATCCCGGAAGACCTGCGCCCGTTGATGGGCAACTGGGTTTACGGCTGCGACGTGTGCCAGGACGTGTGCCCCTTCACGCGTAAGTTCACACGGACCACGCCCGAACCGGCATTCTTCCCGGTGGATGCCGACCGCGCCGCGCCGCCGCTGGCGGACCTGCTGCGGCTGGATGACGCGACGTTTCGGGCGCGGTTCCGCGAGTCCCCGATCTGGCGCATCAAGCGCGAGCGACTGGTGCGGAACGCGTGCGTCGCGGCGGGTAACAGCGGCTTGGCGGAGTTCATCCCGCTGCTGGACGACCTCGCGCAGGGCGACGAATCCGGCCTGGTGCGCGAACACGCGGCGTGGGCCTGCGACCGGCTGCGCTAACGCGTCGCTAGAAAGCGGGTGAAACGCTCCATAAACGGCTGCATCGACACAATATGCGGCGCGTGTGCGCCAGGGAACATAACCGCCTGCGCGTGCGGGAATTCCTCAGCCAGTATATCGATAATGGTGTGCATCTCCGCTGTCGAGCCTTCGCCTTTCACCAGCAGAACAGGCTTCTCAAAGGCGCGCACCAGCTCGATGTCGTCCTCATGACGGCAGGCTGCGTCACCCATGCGAAGTGATTGGCGATGCTCCAGCCAGACAGGCCACTGTGGCAGCGTACGGGGATCCACGTCCCGAGCGACAAGCCCGGCATTGTGTGCAAATCTGACCAATTGCTCTTCGCTGACATCATTCGAGGCCAATGCCTGCATAAATCGCTGCTGCTCACGCAATGGACCGGGAAATAGGCCGCGGCTGCGCAGAACCCAGCATGCTGGAGGTTCGATCAAAGTGAGCGACCGGACGCGATCCGGGTTGTGGAGCGCAAAACTGAGCGAGGTCGCAGCGCCGTAAGACCAACCGGCAAAATCGGCTTGCGCGATCGCGAGCTCATCCAGTGTTCGGCGTAGCGCGCTAATTTCGAAATCGAGCGAATAATCGGCGGGAAGCCGCCTGTCAGCCAGACCATACTCGACACTCAGCAGTTGCAGCCGAATGACCTGTCGCGAGACAGACAGTGTTTCGGCATGCGGTTTCCAACTCCGCCAGCCGGTCAATCCGCCCGGCATCAGCACAAGCGGCTCGCCGCTACCCGTTACCGCGCGCTGCATCAAGGGGATGTCGCGCTCAATGCTCATGATTGGCTCCTCGTCTGCTACGTCGTCGGGGCTTTTTATTATATAAGTATTACTATTATCATGTAAACATACCGTGAATATCCGGCCTGCCAGCTACGAACGGGGGGCGACTTGAGAACAAGACCGCGCCTAAACGCACTCAGCGCCTGACCGGGCAGTCAGGCGCTGAAGCACAAGGAGGAAAACATTGGCGCAACTCTGCGCTAAAAGGGGTGTTCCGTAAAAAATCTAATTAACTAGCCACGATTACAGTGTACCCAAAATGCCTTATTTTGTGGTGTGACAGTGTGCCTATAGTTCGGTGCGAAGTATCACATCAACAGCCCTTGCAGCGACGACACGCACACCAACAATAAAATGCCGCCCCCAGACTCCCCAGCCAGAAGCGGCATTCGAAAGAAGTGTAATTTAAGGAGGCAGAAGAGAAACACCATCTCAGCTCATGGTCTGCATGTCACTGAGAGTATGTCACACCAGCCTGCTGTCACACGTCCCTAGCATACCGTCAGCCCGGACCGGCCAACAGTTAGATTGTGCGCCAATCGTGCGTGAGTTTTGTCACAATCCATGTTTCAGACTCGGCTACACATCCCGCCTGCGATCTGGCTATAATCTGGACCGGGCAGATCGGACCGCGCCGCCTTTGGCGCGCTCGCACATGCTAACACAGCGAGGATGACAACATGCTCAAACGATTGCAGGTGAGACTGAACAACCGGATCGTCGGCTGGGCCAGCGTGCTGGGCGTGGGACTGCTCCCCTGCCCGGACTGCGGCATCCCCCTGGCGGCGCACATCTGGCCGGTGGCGGCGGTGGTGTGGGTTTACCGGCGGGTACGGCGGCGCAGCGAAGCTGAGCTTGACCTGCTGCTGAGCGAAGAGTTGCAGGCGCGCGCCCGCCAGGGATCGCAGGCGAGCGCTCCGCCGGATGGACAGCCTGCGCCTTGAAAAAACCACCTGCGCGGCGTGATGCATTGCTACAGGGGCGTGGCTCACTTAAACGCTTCGAGCAGCACGATCAACGCGTATCCCGCGACGTACACGCCCGTGAGCGCGTACAGCATGATGCGCGGCAGATCGCGCACGGTGAAATCCCGCGTGGTGGCGATGAACAGCAGCTTAACCAGGTCGCCGGCCAGCATCAGCGTGGCAAACAGCGCGACGGCGTGCCCGGTCACGCCCAGGCCCAGCGCGAGGACCATGCTCCAGTGGCCCAGGTTGTTCACGATCACAAACGCCATGGCGATGATCTCGCGCTCGATGAGCCGGTCCCCGATCGCGGCGACCAGCCCCAACGACAACAGCGCCAGCACGACCATCTGGGCCAGGGCCACGCCGCCCGGCAGCTCGAACGGGCCGCCGTCCAGCGCGTTGACGAACACAAACACGCCGATCGCCAGCGCGACCAGCTTGATCGCGGTTTCCAGCCATGCCAGCGGCGGCCATGCCGTGACGTGCCAGCGCTGCACGGGATATCCTGAAGGTAGTGTCGGATCTGTCATGCGTTGTTTTCCCCAATCCGTTTGTTTGTGGTTATGGTGCACGCAGATTATAACGATCACCAATAAGAGATAGGGTAAAACTCTAACCCACCATTAACCTACAATTTTAATTCACCAAAACATAATGCCTACAACGCGGAAAGAGCACAGGCTGACAAGTCGTGTTATACTAGGCAAAATGTTTAGGTAGTGGTGAGGTTTTGACTGATGAGACATGAAAAGGTAAACCAGGACAAACCA
>CAYRNY010000009.1:0-189661 GCA_964425755.1 uncultured Anaerolineaceae bacterium | reverse complement strand
ATGACCTGGAAACGATCTATGAAACCTTGGCTGCCTAAAAGTGCATAACTTCAGAACCATTATTGAGGTTAACATACGTGCGCAACCGGAAAAATGGTACGATCGTGGGGGATTGACATGGGCCACGTGGGGGATATGACCGGCCCGCGGGCGGCCACACTTACAGCGACGGGTAAATCTCGATGCCCAGCGCCCCGGCCAGCGCCACGATCAGCGGCGCGATGACCAGGCCCGGCAGAAAGTTAACCGTGCGCGACTTCTTGATATCCATCATCGTCAGCGCCAGCGCCAGCAAGATCAGGCCGCCGACGGCTGTCATCTCGTTGATCATCGCGTCGCTCATGAACGACCCGGCCAGGTAGCCCGCCAGCGCCAGCCCGCCCTGCACGCCCAGCACCGTGAACACGCTGAACATCACGCCGATGCCCAGGCTGGCGGCGAAGGCCATCGACGCGAACCCGTCGAGCGTGCTCTTGATCGCGAGTTGCTCGAAGCCGCTGCTCAGGCCCATGCCGTCCTGGATCGAGCCGACGAACGTCAGCGGGCCGACGCAGAACACCAGCGACGACGTGACGAAGCCCTCGATGAAGCGCGCGCGGCGCTCCCCGGCTTCTGCGTCATCGGGATCGCCATCGCCCTGCACGCGCGCCTGCAACCACGCGGCGAACTGTTCCAGCTTCACGTCAAGCCGCAGCAGCTCCCCGATGATCGTGCCGGTGAGCAGGCTGAGCAACGGGATGATGATGTTGCCCGTCGCGCTGGTGTTGCTAAAACCAACGTAGAGCGTCACCAGCCCCAGCCCGATGACGACCGACTCCTGGATGCGCTCCGAGAGCCGGTTGCCCACCAGCAGCCCCAGCGAACTGCCGAGCAAAACCGTGATCGCGTTGAGAATCGTGCCGCGCATACTGACTCGCTTTCGTGAGGATGCCACTCGTGGGCGTGAGTCTACTGCATACACGGCAAACGGCAACTGTCGGCCTGCACAAACCGGGGCGGTAGTTGGGATTGGTTGTCAGATACCATTTGAGATGTAGCACGTAGAGGCGCTCCCCTACGGAGAGCTTCTCGAACGGGTTACGGGGTTTCGGCCCGATCAAAACGAGGCCGCGCTGCGGCGGCCCCGTGCCCGATCGGTGTATCCGGTTGGGTGGTCGTGCGTCGCGTCAGGGAATCTGCTCCAGCGTCGGCGTCGGCGTGACCGGGGTCGGCGTGACGAACGGCGCGATCGCGGTCGCGGTCCGCGCGGCGGCCTGCGTCTGCGTGGCGTAGATCGCTTCGGCGGTCGCCATCGCATCAACCTTCGCTTCACTGATCTCCACGCCGTACATCACGGGCCGCACGACGTTAAACCACGTCTGCCCCGGCTTGAGGTGGATCGGTGTCTCGCCATCCTCGTACAGCAGCCACAGGCCGGGGTTGCCCTGCCGGTGCGCCCAGATGCCCTTGTACCACAGCCCATCGCGGAACACCCACGCCGTGCCGCGCCCCCACAACTGCGTCTCGATCACCACGCCGGAAACCTCGCTGTCGAGGATGTCCGGGCGGTCGATGTGCTGCGCTTCCAGGATCACCACATTATCCGTGCTGAGCTGCTGCCCGGTCACGGCGTCGACGTGCGGCAGGCCGGTGTTATAGCGGTAATAGCGCCCGTCTTCCGGGTTGTACTGCCAGCGTGTATCCTGGCGCGGGCTCCAGTAGTTGATGAAGATGTCCTGCGCCGGGACGCCGCCGGGATCGGGTTCGTAGCTCCACGCGAGGCCGCGCACCAGCATACCCTGGTTGATCTGGCGCTCTTCAGCGACTTCCCACATCTCGTAGGTGTTGCCAAACAGCGTATGCTCGTAGGGCCGGTCACCGTCAGGCACGCGGCAGAACGGCGGGCAGTTGACGCCCATCTGCGGCGTGAGCGCGCGCCACTTCCATTCTGAATCGAGGATGAAATTGTAAATCCAATCGTTCGCGCCGCTGTAGGCCAGGATCGCCTCGAACATCTCGACCAGCTCCAGGTCCAGCAGGCGCGCGCTGCGGATCGAGCCGACCTTCTCCGCGCCCTGGCTGCGGTAGATCGCCGCGAAACGCGTCACCGCGCCCTCGACCTCGTACTCAAACACGATATCGGCGCTGGGCAGCCCGCTTTGCGGGCGCACAATCTCCGGGAAGTTCGACACCTTGACGATCAGGGGGCGGCGGTTCATCGCTTCCTGGTTGGGATACGGCAGCCCGGTCAGCGGGTTGAAGCCCTCCGGGTACTCGCTCGGCCCGACGATCGTCGCGGTCGGCGACGGGGTGTAGGTCGGGGACGGCGTCGCGGTCGGGGTGTTCGTCGGGCTGGGCGTCGCTGTCGGCGTAGCGGTCGCTGTTGGACGCGGTGTGTTCGTCGGCAGCGGCGTAGACGATGGTGTCGGGGATGGCCGGGGCGTGTTGGTCGGCGGCGGCGTGAAGTCCTGCCGTGCTTCGGATGTCGCCGGCATCCGCGCCAGGCTCAGCGCCACAATCATGCCAAGTGTCCCGATGACGATCAGTGCAAATACCGTGCGTCGCATAGCGTAAAATTCCTCACCCGTGCTTGTCGATCCAGCGCGATCCGCCGCCGCGTGAAACGCAGGCAGTGACGGATCGCGTGCGTCCAAAAGCATCACCGGTCGCGCAGCAGACCGCCGGCGCGCGCCGTGCCTGCCGCGTGGCTGCGCGAGCATGGCGACGGTCGGCCCCTGAAAAGCGGGACGGGCCGCCAAACGTAACGATCGTGGCGTCTACCTGACCGTGACCGTTTTTCGACCGGCGAAATTCTGAAACAAGGAGACAGTATACCGGGTTCGCTACGTGCTGCCTACCCCGTCGTAGAACGCGCAGCCGCCGCTTGCCTGACGCCCGCCGCACGCGCACATCTAACCCCGCCGCGCCGGAACCCGCCACCTGGCCTATGCCCAAACCCGCCACTACGCCACCTCGCGCCGCTGCACGATGCCGTATAATTTCAAGTGCAACGAACAACCGGCAACATGATAAGGAGGCTGTATGCTGTTAAAACGTTTGACCACGCTTGCAACGGTGATTGCTCTGAGCGCGCTCGCCGTGATCGCGCTGTGGCCCGCCCCGGCAGCCGCGCAGGAAGCCGGCGACTTCACTTACGTGCAGATCGCGCACCTGTCTTACGCCACCGGCCCGCTTGAGGTCTATATCGACGAGGAACTGAGCGACATCCAGGCCGTGTCATACGGCGACATCAGTGGTTGGGTTGAGCTGGTCCCGGGCAATTACCGCGTGACCTTCGTGCCGGCAGACGAAGCACTCGACGAGGCCGTGCTTGGCCCGGTCAACTACACGCTTGAAGCGGACACCTGGACCACGCTGGCCGTGATCGGCGCGCCGGACGACGATACGCTCGCGCTGCAGCCGCTGCGCATGGACTACAGCGAGATCAACCAGGGCGAAGCACGCGTCGCGGTGTTCCACGCGCTCAACGGCGCGCCCGCGATCGACGTGGTGCTGGATGACGGCACCGTGCTGGTCGAGGACCTGCCTTACGTTGGCGCGGACGAAGCCGGGTTCAGCGCCGGTATGGCGACGTTCTCCATCGCGTCCGGCACGTATGACCTGGTCATCGTACCGGCAGGCGAAACCGAACCGGTGCTGCTCGCGCTGGACGACACCGAGCTTGAGCCGGGTACATATTACTTCGTCAGCGTCTCCGGCACCGCTGACGACGCGGTGCCCGTGATCGACAGCATCGCCACCGAAGATATCAACGCGCTGACCAACGCGTCGATCGGTGAGGACGCGCCGGACGACGAGACAGAAGACGCAGACGGCGCAGAGGGCGACAGCTAAACATCCACCCAACCCCACGACAACACGCCACAAGGCCGGGAAGTTGCCCCGGCCTTTGTGATTCTGTAGGCCCGGCGTACAGAATGACTAAGGAATCCCTCACCAATAGTTGGGCTTTAATTCATCTTAAAACCTTACTATCCATATCAGTCGCGTGCAAACCGCGCCAGGTTTGCGCGCGGCGCAAACACACGAACGCAAACGCTCGATAACACATCTGATCACCATATCTGGAGGAAAACCAACATGCTTCGCAAAGTTACCGTACTCACCGTTTTGCTTACCCTGCTCATCGCGGCGGCGCTGCCGGTGGCGGCCCCGCGCGCCGAGGCGCAGGGCAACACCATCGTCGACATCGCGGTCGCTGATGGCCGCTTCACGACGCTGGTCGCCGCGCTGCAGGCCGCCGAACTTGATGGCGCGCTGGCCGGTGCCGGACCGTTCACCGTCTTCGCCCCGACCGATACCGCTTTCGCCAACGTGCTCGACCTGCTGGGCATCAGCGCCGCCGACCTGCTGGCCGATGAAGCCATGCTGACCGATATCCTGCTGTACCACGTCGTGCCCGGTGCCGTGACATCGGACCAGGTCGCAGACATCGACAGCGCCAAGACGTTGCAGGGCTCGATGGTGCACTTCGGTGCCGGCCCGACGGGCGTGCAGATCAACGGTGCTTCGAACGTGATCATCGCTGACATCGAGGCCAGCAATGGCGTGATCCACGTGATCGACAACGTGCTGTTCCCGCCGCAGAACATCCTGGGGCTGGCCGCTGAGAACAACCTGACGATCTTCCTGGAGGCGGTGGACGCCGCCGGGTTGACCGCGGCACTGTTCGGTGGCCCGTACACCGTGCTTGCCCCGACCAATGACGCCTTCGCCGCCGCGCTGGGCGCGCTGGAACTGACCAAAGACGAGCTGTTCGCCGACACCGAACTGCTGAGCAGCGTGCTGCTGTACCACGTGATCCCCGGCGCGTACACGTCTGACGTGGTGGTGACACTCAGCTCCGCCCGGACGCTCAACGGCGCGTCGATCAGCATCAGCGGCACGACCTTCAACGACGGCCAGGCGAGCGTCTTCCTGCCGGACCTGGAAGCCAGCAACGGCGTGCTGCACATCATCGACGGCGTGTTGCTGCCCCCGCAGTAACGGCAACCAACCTATAGCAACACATGGACGGCTGAGGACGCGGGCTACCCTGCGCCCTCAGCGCATTTGCACAGGCCGGAACATAATACGTCCCGGCCTGTTAGCTTACGCCCACCCGACGCTTGCCCCGGCTGCGCAATTGATCACGTTCAAATATGTAGCTGCCCACTTCAAACGTTGCACCGTTCCCGCGAAGGTGTGCTATACTGTGGCCGCATCAATCCGGTGGCTAGGGTTCCGCCGGGGCGCACTGCCTGACGTTTAGCGGCGCGTGCCGGGACCGGTCCGAGCGCCACGGACGCCCACCGTACGCGCGTGGGACGTGTATCTTGAGGGACAAAAGCCTGCGGGACTGAGGTTGCTGCATTGGTTTACTGCTGCGCCCTGGTTCCGTTTTTTGATTCCTGAAAGGGGAAGCGCATGATCCTGCCGGTTTCCGCGCACACACGCGCCGTGCTGCAAGCGTTGTTCGTGACGTTCCTGTGGTCTACATCCTGGGTGCTGATCAAGCTGGGGCTGGAGGACATCCCCGCGCTGATGTTCGCGGGGCTGCGCTACTTTGCGGCGTGGCTGTGCCTGCTGCCGCTGGCGTGGCGACCCGGCCAGCGGGCGGCGCTGCGGGCGCTGACGCGCGCGGACTGGCTGCGGCTGGTCGTGCTCGGCGTGCTGTTTTACGCGGTGACGCAGGGCGCGCAGTTCCTGGGGCTGGAGCGGCTGCCCGCCGCGACCGCGTCGCTACTGCTGAGCGTGACGCCGGTGCTGGTCGCGCTGCTGGGTATCGCGCTGCTGGGCGAGGGGCTGACGCGCGGGCAGTGGAGCGGGATCGCGCTGTACCTGCTCGGCGCGGGCGTCTATTTCTACCCGGCGGGGTTCGCTGCCGGGGAGCTGCTCGGCGTGCTGATCGTGGGGGCGGGCGCGCTGGCAAACGCGCTCTCGACGCTGCTGGGTCGCCACGTCAACCGCGCCGCGACGATCTCCCCGCTGCTGGTCACGGTGATCAGCATGGGCATCGGGTCGGTGCTGCTGCTGGCGGGCGGTCTGGTCGCGCAGGGCCTGCCGCGCCTGGACACGCGCGGCGTCGCGATCATCGCGTGGCTGGCGGTGGTCAATACCGCGTTCGCCTTCACGCTGTGGAACCACACCCAGCGCACGCTGCCCGCCGTGGAGACTAGCATCATCAACAACACGATGCTGATCCAGATCGCGCTGCTGGCGTGGGTGTTTTTGGGCGAGACGCAGGACCTGCGCGGCGTGCTCGGGCTGGCGCTGGCGGCGGTGGGCACACTGGTGGTGCAGGTGCGGCGGGCGAGACAACAATAGCCTATGAAAAAGCATCGGGCGTGCCGGTGGACGCCAGACGCTACTCTGTGGCCCGTGGGGCCGTACGCTCAGGGCGCTGCGCGTAGCGTGTCGATACATTGCAGTACAAGCGAGACCAACCGCGCCATGTCAGGCACTCATGCGCGCCCTCCTGTAATATACGTTTGGAGCGCGCGTGCTTCGCCCTCAAAGTATCGCAGTTGCGCTTTGACAATATCGCCAATGGAAACAATTCCAACGAGGGAATCGCCGTCCATGATCGGAACATGACGAAAACGATTCTCGGTCATCGAGTTGCTCAGTGTCGCCAGATTATCGTCGGGATTCGCTATGATGATCCCTTCCGTCATCGCGCTGCTAACGGAACGCTCGAGCACGACTGCACCATGCTGGGCCAACAGACGGATAATATCGCGCTCGGACAGGATTCCGACCGGTAACTGATTGGCATCGACGACGATTAAAACGCCGATGTTATGTTCCGACAACAGCTTGCTGGCGTCGAGCAGCGTTCGGTCAGGGGAAATACTGATCACGCCCGGGGGCTTCTTCGCCAAAACATCCTTGACTTTCATCGGTCTCTCCTATGCAATAGCCGGTGTTGATGGTCAAGTCTCAATCGAACGTGCGGTTGGTCTCTACCATACATTGTAACCCGAGCGCGCCAACAAGATCGAATGGCGAGAAAACACAACACAGGGTGCGCTGCGAAACGCAACACACCCTGCACAGTCGTCATCAACAGAGTCTGTCAATCTACCGCCCGGCCCGGATGCGGCTCCAGCTTGCCGGACTGCCCCGGCGTCAGGTAGTCGGGGATCGCGGCGGGACCGTCGGTGAACGCCGCGTCGATGCCGCGCCGGATCTCGTCCCAGTAGTCGCGCGCGGCCTTGCGCTTGTTCTCTTTGAAACGCGCGATCCAGAACTGCAGGTCGAGGTCTTCCAGCCCGTCACGCGCCCACATCTCCAGGTAGCCCAGGATCAGGTCGGCGACGCGTTCCGGCTCCCAGGGGATCGCCTTCGCGCGTTCGCGCGTGTAGATCGCCTTCGCCAGCGCGAACTGGTGCGCCTTGTAATCCAGGTCGAGCGCGTAATGCGCCTCGAGGATTTCGTCCGTGACCAGCTCGGCCCACTTGCGGTGGAAACGGCAGATCCCGGTGTTGTCGTTGAACAGTTCGTAGACCCAGCGCTCGACGTTCTTCCGCCCCAACTCGTACGGCGTCAGGAACTCCACGCCGTAGTACACGTAATACTTGCCCATCAGCGGCATGGGGCTGAACATGCCCGGCACCCAGTACTGGTTCGGGACCATGCAGCCCTCGTCACCGTTGGCGAGATACACCGCACGGTTGAGCGCCGGATGCGACTCGTCGTCGCCGGCGAGCGCCTTCGCCGCCGCGCGCATCCCGTCGCGGAAGATCGCGGCGCGTTCGTCGAACAGAAGCGCGTGGATCACGGCGACCGCGTAATCAGCGTTGCGCGCGCTGTCCGCCACGCGGTCGAACTGCCCCGGGTCGGCGGTGAAGCGGAAGTTCAGCTCGTCGGCGGGCGGGAACCCGTAGCGGGCCGGATCGATGATCCCGTCCGCGACCAGTTCCATGATCCAGGCCAGCGTGCCGCCCAACTGGATCGCGTCGAAGCCCATCGCGTCGCCGTAGTGGTTGACTTTTTCGGCGGCGCGCTGGTCGAACACGCCGATCTGCGGGCCGAGCGCGTGATACGGCTCGTAGTCCTTCTTATACTTGCCGTAGTATTTCTTGCACACGACCGGGCAGGGTTCGCCGCAGTGCGTCTGGTTCTTCTGCCGGATCGTCTCCGCGTTGAACTGCTGCAGGTAGTGGTCGAGGATGTAGCGGTCGTGCTGGTCGAGCCGGTCGTCGTCGCTGGCGTAGATGCTGGTGTAGTTGAAGCTCATGATGCGATTGTTGAGCGTCTTCATGTTGACGCCGAACGTGCCGCCCGTCTCGAACTCCGGCGCGTAGCGGTACTTGGTCGTCACAGCGAGATCGGCCTGGATCGTCTTCTGCCCGAAGTGTGCCAGGAAGTACGAGTCGATCTCTTTCGAATCGCGCAGGTCGGGGTCTTCCCAGTCGCCGCCGAAGACGCAGCCCACCACGTTATGGCGCTGCAACAACCGGCTGCCGAGTCCCCCGCGCCCGGCCCATTCCTCGGTGGGCTGGAAGCGCCCTTGCTTGAGCGGGCTGGAGCCGATCGCGCCCTCGTTGGTGTATTTCGCCGCCGGCCCGACGCAGAACACGCGCACGTTGTCGCCGTTATATTCCCCGGCATAGCGGTCGTAGAGCGCCTGCTGCAGCGCGTAGAACCCGATCAAGCGCTCGCCGTCCGGGTCCGCATAGCCGGTCCAGATCGGGTCGGGGTTGATCGGGTCCAGCCGGACGTGAATCTCGCCGTGGTGGTGGTTGAGCACCAGCACGCACGTCTCGTGCGCGCGCTCACGCAGGGCGACGTAGTTCACGCCCACGCCGTGAAACGTGTACGCCGCGCCGCCCATGCTGGAAACGTAGAAGCTTTCCCACTGCGGACTCCACGCGCAGAAGACCAGCCGCCGCGTGCCGGGGATACGGCTGCCGGCGAGCAGCCCTTCGCCAAACGTGAAGCTGTCGGGATAGAGGCCGTACCGTTCCCACCCGTAATCGACCGGGCCGAGGATATCGCGTTCCTTTTCGTCGATCGGGCGTAGATACCAGTGCCCGTTGTTCAGGTGCACGGTGAGCTCGCGCTGCAACACCGGATAAACCATGCCATGCTCCTTACAGCTAGCGGCCACCACCGGCGGCGACCGTGATCACGAGGGGGTTTCAGCGCTACACTGCGCGCCCGGCGGCGCGCGTGGCTAGCGCCCCGATTCTAACGTCCGCAGCAGGTCCGGCAACTGCCCCATGTGATCTAAGGCATGGAAATCCGCCTGTTGTTTGACCTCATCCGGCACGATCTCATGCGCCCAGGTGGTGTGGTACGGGATATACACGCCGTGCCCGCCGAGTTCGACCACCGGCAGCACGTCGGATTTCAGCGAGTTGCCGACCATCACGACACGCTGCGGCGCGTACCCGTGCCCGGCAAAGATATCCGCGTACACGTCGGGCGTCTTCTCGCTGACGACGTGCACCGCGTCGAAGTGCTGCGCCAGCCCGGACCGCGCCACCTTCGCCTGCTGGTCGAGCAGGTCGCCCTTGGTGATCACGATCACGGGGTGTGAACGCGCCACCTGCGGCACGACCTCGGCGACGTGCGGCAGCAGTTCCACCGGGGTGCTGCGCATCTCGTGCGCGAAGCCGACGATCTGCGCGATCTCGTGCCCGGTCACCGCCCCACCGGAAACCTCAACCGCGACCTCGATCATCGACAGCGCAAACGCCTTGATCCCGTAACCAAAGTGCGGGATGTTGCGGATATCGCGCTCGTGCAGCGCGGCCTGCACGCCGTCATTGGGCGCATAAGGAGCCATCAACGCGATGAAGCGCGCCTCGATGTCCTGGTACAGGCTTTCGTTGTGCCACAGCGTATCGTCAGCGTCGAAAGCGATCACATCTAACATTAGCGTTCCCTCACTACGTGTGCATCCTGATGCGTGTGCCGGCGGGCCGGTCCTCACGGCCCGTCGAGCAGCGCCTGCGCCGATTCATCGAACACGTCACACGGGACCGCGGTCGCCTCTTCGAGGTGCTCTTCCAGGTCCTCGATCGTGCCGAACTGCTGCCCGACGTGCGCGACCGTGTACGCCGCCATGAGCGCGCCGAGGCGCAGCGCGTGGCCGAACGAGCGCCCCTTGATCCGCCCGGCCAGGTAGCCCGCGATCAGCGCTTCCACGCCGCCACTATGCGTGCCGGACACTTCCGGCCAGTCCGCGCGCCAGACGCCCTCACCGGTCACGAGATACGCGCGCTGCTGGTGGCTCATGCCGACCAGCACCCGCCGCACCCCGCGCGCCCGGATCTGGCTCGCGGTGTAGATCACCTCTTCGTCGGAGCGCACCGGGTAGTTAAACAGCCCTTCCATCTGCTGCTGGTCCAGGTAGACGAGCACCGGCTTGGCCTGCAACGAGCGTTCGAGCACTTCCCCGCCGCCCGCGTTGATCGCCACCGCCGCGCCCGCCGTCTGCACCAGGCTGGTCAGCACGGCGTAGGTGTCGCGGTGCACGTTGTCCGGCAGGCTGCCGGCGAACACGACCGTATCGCCCCGGTTGATCAGGCTGGTCATGGCGCTGCGCAGCGCGCGCTGCTCGTCTTTAGTGACCGTCGATCCGTGATCGAAGATCACCGTCTCATTGTTGTGCCCGGTGTCCACGATCACCAGGTTGCTACGCGTGTGCCCCGCGTGGTGCAAGATCGTCTTGGGATACTGCTCCTGCGCGAGCAAATCCTCGTATGCGCGCCCGTTCGCGTCGCGCCCCAGCATGATGATCGCGTGCGTCGGAACATTCAACCCAAACAGCGCCCGCGAGATGTTCACGCCACGCCCTGCCGGGTCCAGGCGCGACGGTTCGGTGACGTGGTTGTGATAGCCTGGCGCGAAGAAATGCGTCGTCATCGTGCGGTCCAGGGTCGGATTCATCGTGACGGTAATCACCTTCGGGGGGGTCCTTTGCTGCTGTTCGGTCATAACGTGACCTCCTTGTGTACCACAGCCCCGGTTCAGTTACCTACGAGTATAAACGAACACGCCGTTTTTTTCTGCGCTTCCGGGGCGGGTGCAGGGCGATTGCATCAAACGCCTGACGTTCTCCAACACGGCCCACCCAGGCGCGGATGGTTCCAAAATCTTGCTTGTGCGCTTTTTCGCTCAGAGTCTCATCCCCTGGCCCCTTCTCCATTTTGAATGTTGAATGGAGAGAGGAAGTTGAGCGAAGCGAACCGGCGATGAGGTCGATAACTGGCCGCCAGCGTGTGCCGAACCATCCGCTACAGCGCCGGGATGCGCACCGTAGCGCACGCGTTTTGCAGCCCCTTCAGCGTGCGTTTACTTGCACAATCCCCGGCTGCAATGTGGAGTTAGCGCGCCATTCTGGTTATGATAGTGCATACCGAACACCCGCACGCATAACCCAGGATGAAGGACCACCAATGCACTGGACATCTGCCAAGGACACCCTGCTCGCCCCCCTGCTGGATGCCGACCGGCTGGGGCTGGTCACCGACGTGGACGGGACCGTCAGCCACATCGTGAGCCAACCGGACGCCGCCACCGTAACCCCGCGCAACCGTGACCTGCTGCGCCAACTGCATGAGCAGCTCGCGCTGGTGGCGGTGGTGTCGGGTCGCGCTGCCGGTGACGTCAACCGCATGGTGGACGTGCCCGGCCTGCACTACGTTGGCAATCACGGCCTGGAATGGCTGGCCGACGGGCAGGTGCAGATCGCGCCGCAGGCCGCCAGCTACCGCCCCGCGCTGGAAGCCGCCGCCAAGGCGATCGAGCCGCACATCGTGCCCGGCATGATCGTCGAAGACAAGGGCGCGACGCTCTCGGTACACTTCCGCCAGACCGCCAGCCCCGCCGCGATGGAAGGCACGCTCACGCCGGTGCTACGGCAGATCGCCGGGGCCAATAACCTGAAGCTGTTTGCAGGGCGCATGATCTTTGAGCTGCGCCCGCCGGTCGCGATCAACAAGGGCACCGCGTTCCGCGAGCTGGTCACGCGCCACAACCTCGACGCGGCGATCTACATCGGCGACGACACGACCGACGTCGACGCGCTACGCGCCGCGCGCGACCTGCGCGACGCCGGGACGTGTTACGCGCTGGCAGTCGGTGTTGTGGGCGACGAAACCCCGCAGCCCGTGCGCGACGCTGCCGACGTGCTCGTGTCCGGCGTGGACGATGTCGAGCAGTTCTTCGCCTGGCTGCGAGCGGCAACGGCAGGCTGAGCGTGTGAGGATGTCCTGAGGACGATCACCATACGGGACGTTCGCAAATTGCCCCAGCACACCACCAAACGCCACACCTGCCCCACTCCCGGATCGCCGCCGATCGAGGGCCGGTTCGCGGTCCGGCGGGTGGTTAGCCCGGTGCGTTCCAGCGCCGGGCGAACGGCGCACAGCGCAATGCCGCTGCGCTAGGCTTCGCCCGTTTCCTCGTCGTTTTCCATCGCGGACAGGGCATCCTGAACCTGGTCGTAAAACCACGAGCGCACGTCCGCGTTCATCACCTTGCGGCGCAGCGCGGCGGCGCGGCGGCGACGTTCGTCACCGTTCATCGTCAGCGCGCGGTGCATCGCTTCCGCCGTGCCTTCGATATCAAACGGCGAGACGGTCAGGGCATGCTCGCCCAGGTCGTAATATGCCCCTGCGTGCTCGCTGAGCAGGATCACGCCGTCGCGCTGGTTGACGAGCGCGCCCTCTTTCGCCACCAGGTTCATCCCGTCCGCGATCGGGTTCACCAGCAGCACGTCGTACAGCTCCATCGCTGCCAGCGCGCGCGGGTAGTTCTCGCCGACCAGAATCCGCACCGGTTCCCAGTACTGGTCGCTGAATGCCGCGTTGATCATGCCGCCTTCGGCCATGATCTGCCGCAGGTAATCCTGGTACTGCTCGACTTCCATCCGCGAGGGCACCAGCAACGCCAGCATCTGCACCTTCCCGCGATGGCGCGGGTAGCGCTCCAGCAGCGCGCGGAAGGCTTCCAGGCCGCGCAGGATGTTCTTGCTCGGCTCGATGCGATCCACGCGCAGGATCAGCTTGCGGTCGCCGATCAGGTTGAAGAGCTGCTGCTTGACCAGCGACATCTGCGGCTCGTTCACCAGCGTGTGCAGTTTCTCCACGTCGACCGATATCGGGTAAGCGTGCGCGCCGATTTTGCGCCCCTTGTAGTAGATCGCGTCGCGCGCGCCGTGCGAGTGCGCGTCCGGCAGGAAGAAGCGGCAGCACTGCACGAAGTTGAACGCGTCGCGCTCGGTCTGGAACCCGACCCGGTCAGAGGCCAGCATGCTTTTAAGCAGCATCGTGCGCATCTCTTCCGGCAGGATGCGCCACGCGTCCGGCCCCGGCCAGGGGATGTGCACAAAGGGCTGGATCTGCACCCGGTCGCCCAGCTTCTCGCGCAGGAAGTGCGGCACAAGGTAGAGGTGATAGTCCTGCGGGAAGATCAGCACCGGGCGCTTGGAGCCTTTGACCGTTTCCGCGATCACATCGGCGAACTGCCGGTTGACCGCGACGTAACCCTTTTCCCAGGCGCGCCACGTGGACCGCGTGATGCTGGGCGTGCGCGGGATGTCCCACAACTGGTGTTGGATGAACCACAACAGCGGGTTGGCGATCTCGTTGTAATACTGGTCGTAGGCGCGGCGCTTGATCTCCACCAGGCGCAGCAACACGCCGTCAACATCGGTGGCCTGATCCCCGTGCTGCTCGATCCACTTCTGGTCGGCTTTGCTCAAGGCCGCCGCAACCCACAGCACTTCGTGGCGTTCGGCGAGCGCGCCCAGGGCTGTGACCAGGCCCCCGCTGCCGCGCTGGTAGGTCAGCTCGCCGTTGTCGTCGAACTTGAAGGCGTACGGGCCGCGATTGGACGCGATCACGATCAACGGCTGTTCGCCATCGCGGGACGCTAACAAATCGGCGACCGCGTCTTCATTTTGAGCCATGAGTTCATTTCCTCCTTGGTTGAATGAGCGCACGACAGGATGACAGCCCGGAAGACGCCGGGCCGTTAGTGCCGACTCTTATTATAACATTTCAACCAACAGGATCACGGTACTACGACAAGGTGCGGAGGCGTTTTTCAGGCCCGCGCCGCCGCGCGGTCGCGCAGGTTGGCCTGCGCCAGCATCGCGGCCCCAATGAGGTTGGCGTTGTCGCCCAGGGCTGCCTCAAGGATCGGCAGTTGGTCCGGCGCGACGGGGCGGATCAGGTAGCGGTAAGTCGTCTCGCGGATGATCGGCAGCATGATATCGGCGCACGCTTCGATCAATCCCCCGCCGTAGATAATGCATTCCGGGTCCAGCGCGTTGACCAGCGCGGCGTTGAACACCCCCAGGTGGTACGACGCGCGCTGCATCACGTCCACGACCACCGGGTCGCCGGCGTCGAGCGCCTCCCGCAGCACGCCGCTGCGGACCCCCTCGCCTTCGCCCACCAGCCCGGTGATGATGCTCTCGCGCCCGCCGCGAATCTCGCCCCAGATGTCGCGCTCGATCGCGGTGCGCGACGCCAACGCCTCGATGCAGCCGCGCCGCCCGCAGCCGCACAGCGGCCCGTCGATCAGCGTGACCATGTGCCCGAGTTCGGCAGCGGCATTCCGCGCCCCGCGCCACAGCCGGCCATCCAGCACGATCCCGCCGCCGATCCCCGTGCCGGGGAACACGCCGACAACCGAGCTGTAACCGCGCCCGGCCCCGACGACGGCCTCGCCAAACGTCCCGGCGTTGACGTCGTTTTCCACAAACACCGGCACGTCGAGCAGTTGCTGCAGGCGCGTGCCGAGCGGGATGTTGGTCCAGTCCGGCAGGTTCGGGGCGAACTCCACCACCCCGGTGTTGTGATCCGCGACGCCCGGCGCGCCGATACCAACCGCCTGGATCGCGCGCATGTCGAGATGCGCCTCGTCGACGGCCTTCAGCGCGGTCCTGGCGATGCGCTCGATCACCTCGTCAACACCGCGCTCGCCCCTGGTCTTCTTCTTCGCCGTGCCCAGGATGTGTCCTTCCTGGTCGACCACAGCCGCGAGAATCTTCGTGCCGCCCAGGTCAATGCCGAGCGTCATACGGCTGTCATCGTATTTGCGGTCCTTGTTATCCATCGCCGCGCTCTCCTCCTGCGCCCGTGCGGTGCTGGCCTGCTGATAGCATCTTCATGATAGTCGCAAGCGGTACGCGGCGCAAAATATTCTCGTGCGAAAGGCCAAAAGGCCGGGGCGACCCATCGTGTGAGTCGCCCCGGCCTTGCGAACGATTTTGTGGTTGTGCGGTGCACTAGCCCGCTACATTCAGCGTCAAAGGCGTGCGCTCGGATTCGACGCGCCCCGGCAGCCGGGCCTGCATGCTCCAGGGGCCGGTCCAGGTGATCTCGACGCGCGCCAACTTGCCGCGCCAGTTCTGCGACTCGTCCTCGAAGAACACCAGCTTGTTCTGCGGCGTGCGCCCGCGCCATTTGCCCTTGTGCTGATCCTCGACCAGCACCTCGACCGTCTGCCCCAGGAACCGCGCGTTGATCGCCGCGCTGATCTGGCCCTGCAAGTCTTCGAGCATGGCATGGCGGCGCTTCTTCTCGTCTTCCGGCACGTCGTCTTCCATCTTGCGCGCGCTGACCGTGTGCGGGCGCGGGCTGTAACGCGCCAGGTGCACCTTGTCCAGCTTGAGTTCCGCCAGCAGGTTGTAGGTGTCCATGAACTGCGCTTCGGTCTCGCCGGGGAAACCCACGATGATATCGTTGTGGATCGCCACGTCCGGCACCCGCGCGCGGATGTTGGCGACCAGCTCGCGGTACTGCTGCACGGTATAGCCGCGCCGCATGTTCGCCAGCACCTCGTCGTTGCCTGCCTGCACCGGGACCTCGATCTGTGGCATCACGCGCGGCAGTTCGGCCACCGTATCCAGCAGTTCGTCGGTCATCCAGTTCGGATGGCTGGTCAAGAAGCGGATGCGCGCGATATCTTCCTCTTGCGCGACCTCGTGCACCACGCGCAACAACTGCGCCAGGTTCGGCCCGTCGGGGATGTCCATGCCGTAACGGTCCACGATCTGGCCGAGCAGCGTCACCTCCCTGACGCCTTGCCGCGCCAGGCTGCGCACGTGCCCCACGATCTCCCCGACCGGGCGCGACTTCTCGACCCCGCGCCGGAACGGGATGATGCAGAAGGCGCACGCGTGCGAGCAGCCATAGACCACCGGCACGTGCGCGCTGACCAGCGATCCGCGCTCGTGCGCGGGCAGGATCAGCACGCCCTCAGCTTCGCTCGCCTCGTCCTGCAGCCGGTCGCGCAGGGTGCGCTCCTCGGCTTCGAGCGCCAGCATCTCGTTTTCGGCGCTGCGGTCGCTCAGGAAGTCGAGCATCGGTTGCGGGTCGCTCGGCGGAAGGAACACGTCCACCTGCGGCAGCTTCTTGCGCAGCCGCAGCGGGTCGCGCACACCGACCAGGCAGCCCATCAACCCGACCACCTTGCCGGGATGTTCGGCCTTCACTTTTGCCAGTTCGCCCAGCCGCCCGTAGGCTTTGTCCTCGGCGGACTGGCGCACCACGCAGGTGTTGACCACCAGAATATCGGCATCAGCGGGATCGCTGGCCGCGCTGTGCCCCAGCCGTTCCAGCTCGGACGCGAGCAACTGCGAGTCCGCGACGTTCATTTGACAGCCTAATGTCCAGATATGGTATTGCATCAGCGGGTTGCCTCAATGTAAACGACCTCAGCGCAGGGACCGGCACGCGCCTGCCGCGCCACTCGTGCCCTGCAACATACTGTGTGTCGATTATGCTGGATCGGCGCGGCGGTGTAAAGGGTTGGAGGCCAAATAATATGATATCTGTCTGGTTTTTGCCAGCGGGTGTTACATGGACCAGGGTGATCACATCAACGTCCTGACGTTATCCAGCGCGGCCCGCCCCGGCGCGGACCGGGCAGTTCCCCACGCGTGGCAGGCACGCGTCACCGGCGTGCAATCACCCCCCTGCCCGGCAGCGTTGCACCCCAAAAACAGCGATCGAAATTTGCCGCAATACAGGCGGGCAAAGTATACTCAGCTTAGACATGTCGCTAGCTGTTTGCAAAGCAGAATGGACATACAATCATGAATGTGCAGAATTTAGCGGGCCAGATGCTCGGGCAGTATGAACTGCTCGACGTCCTGGGATTTGGCGGAATGGGTGTGGCGTACCGCGCGCGCCAGAAAGCGCTGGAACGTGACGTCGCGGTCAAGGTGCTGACACCCGCGCTGGCAAGCGAAGCGGGGTACATCGAGCGCTTCTACCGCGAAGCCAAGACCGCCGCCTCGCTGGAACACGCGCACATCGTCCCGGTGTACGATTACGGCGTGCAGGGCGACATCAGCTACGTCGTGATGCGCCTGCTGACCGGCGGCTCGCTCGAACAGCGCATGTCTTCCGAGACCAGCGACAAACCGCGCCTGCCATCGCTGGGCGAAGTGGTCCAACTGCTCAAACAGCTCGCCAGCGCGCTCGACTACGCCCACAAACGGGGCGTGATCCACCGCGACATCAAGCCCGGCAACATCATGTTCGATGACCTGGGCACGGCCTATATTGGGGACTTCGGCATCGCCAAGCTGCTCGAGTCCACGACCGCCTTCACCGCGTCAAACACGCCGATCGGCACGCCGGTTTACATGCCGCCGGAGCAGTGGCGCTCCGAAGACCTGACGCCCGCCGCTGACCAGTACGCGCTGGCGATCACGATCTACCAGTTGATCACCGGCCACCTGCCGTTTGAGGCGACCACGCCCTACGGGATGCTGCACAAGCACCTCAACGAGGACCCGATCCCGCCGCAGGAATTTCGCAGCGACATCCCCGACGAGGCCCGCGACGTGCTGGAGCGCGCGCTGGCGAAAAAACCGGCGGAACGCTGGCCGTCAGTGACGGCGTTTGCCGACGCGTTCGCCGAGGCCGTCGCAGATTACCACCACGACACGCAGACCGGTTTCTTCACCCGGCCCATGCTCACGCGCAAGCACGGCCCCGGCACCGGCACGTCCGGCACGATCAGCGTGCGCCTGACGCCGGACTCGCCCCTGGCCCAGACCCGCGTCCCGGCGTACAAACTCCCGCTGTTCTGGGTGGTCACGGTGCTGATGCTGGTCGCGTTCGGGGCGCTGGGGGTGCTGCTGTTCTCCAGCCGTGAAGAAGACCCGCCGCCCACAGACCCGGCGGCAGGCCAGGTCACGAGCATCGAAGCGACACAGGCCGCCTTCCAGGCGACGCTCACCGCGTTCGACACGCGGCAGCAAGACCTCACCGCGACCCACGAACAGCGGGCCAGTGCCACCGCCGGCGCAGCCGATAACGCCACTGCCGTGATCAGTGGTCTGACGGAAACCGCCGCGTCCTTTACCGATACGCCAACAGCGACGGCATCCCCCACCCCGACGCCAACAGCGACGGAAACGCCGACGCCGTCACCGACCGCGACGGCATCCCCCACCCCGACACGCCGACCCACCCGCACGCCCGCGCCGACCGCGACCGCTACTGAGAGCGTCCCGGCAGTGGCAGGCGGTAGCGGCACGGACGCCGCGCCATCACTGCGCGCAGTCTACGATGGGGACCGCTTCACGCTGGTGAACGTTTCCGACGAGCCGGTCTACGTGCGCGACCTGCTGTTCCAGCTTGAGACCGAGTCAATGACGCGCTCGTTCCGCGCGGAACTCTGGATGCTCCAGGGCGAAGCCGCCGACCTGCTCGAACCCGGCAAATGCCTGCTGTTGATCGTCGGTGACGCGGCCCCGACCGCCCCGTCGCGCACGATCTGCCCGCAGGGGTTAGAGGGCTGGTATCGTAGCGCGGCCTTGCTGCGCCGGTTCTGGGACGCGGAAACAGGCGAGCGCTTTACCGTCAGCAGAACCGCCGATCCCGAACCGTTCGCCATCTGCGCGATCGAGCCGGGCGAGTGCGATATCGACCTGCCCGAACCGGAAAGCGACGCGAGCGACTAGACTCCGCGCCCCGCTGCGCATCCGCGTGCCAGCGGGTGTATAACACCACAGAAGACGCCGCCGCGCCACGCACACTGACCGCTAACGGGCAGCGGTTGCGTACCTTCTATAGAGACACCCGGCACACACCTATACAGGCACACGGCATGAGTTCCTGGGACCTGCTGCGCCACCTGTTCGGCTCTTGGCGCGTGACCGACAACGCGATCGTTTCGCAGGCGATGCGCCATCCCCCAATATGGCACGGCGTCTATGTCCGCCTGGCCCGCGCGACGGGCGCGCTGTTGGTGGCCGGGAGCATGGCCTGCTACGGCGTGACGCTGGCGCTGGTCCTGCTGCATAACCTGCTGGTGTTGTTCGTGCCGGTACACGTTGCGTGGACGATGATCCTGGGGCTGACACTTGGCCCGGTCGTGGCAGGGGAGCGCCAGCGTGGGACGTGGGTATTGGTGCGCGTCACGCCGCTGCCGCTGGCCGAGTTGGTGCTGGGCCGGATGGGGGGCGCGCTGTGGTGGCTGCGCGACCTGATCCGCGCGCTGACCGGCGGCCTGCTGCTGGTGGCCGTCGGGATCGGCATGGTAACGCTGGTGGTAACCCCGACCGGCGGCGATAACCTCACCGCTTCCCCGCTGCCCGGCAGCGTCCTGTGCCTGGGTGCGTTCGTGGTCCCGGTCATCAGCGCGGCGATCTACATCGTCGAGCGGGCGCAGCATTTCGTGTTGATGGTCACCGCGGCGTTGACGGTCAGCGCCAGCACGCGCACGGTACGCAGCGCGCTGACCGGCGCGACGACGGCCACGCTGAGCATCTGGCTGCTGGATGTCGCGATCGCGGGGGGCGTGATCGTCGCCCAGCCGGACTATCGCATGCTTGCGGCAGGGGAATGGCTCGCGCTGCTGACGCTCGGCCCGCTGGTGGGTTATCTCGCGGCGCTGCCACTGGAACGCGCGCTGCTGCTGGCCGGGGCCACGCTGCTGATCCGCGAGGTCATGATCCGTGCGCTGTGGCGCGTGGTGCTACACCGCGCCGCAGAACCGTGAGCACGCTCCGCGCCGTGTCATCCCGGCGTATGCCAACCGCCCACCACACGCGCGCGGTTTGCGGTATAATGCATCCCTTGAACGACCAACACAGACGCAATGAGGACAACCCAGGCATGATTCGTGTAATGCTCGTACTCGTGCTGGTGGCCGCGATCGCGCTACCATTGGCCGCAGTATCCCCCGCACCGGCAGCCGCCCAATCCGGCGAGATGGTCGACTGCAGCGCCATCTACCAGCAGGCGCTCGTCGACACGATGGCGCACTGCTTCGGCGCGCCGTCCGGCACGGCTTGCGGCGCGTCCGGTGAGGTGACGATCAGCATGCAGTCCGGCCAGACCGCGCGCGAGCCGGGCGCGTCAGCGCGTATTTCCGGCGTAGCATCGCTGGCGCTTGAGGCGGGCGACGGGTCCGCGTGGCCGCTGGCGAGCGTCACCGTGCCGGACGCCTTCGACCAGCGCAAGTCCGCCACCGTGCTCGTGATGGGGCCCGCAAGCGTGACGTTCGAGTCCGCGTCCGGCCTGCCGGAAGGAGCGGTCTTCACGCTGGAGACCGCCAGCGCTCCCCTTTGCGGCGAGCTGCCTTTGCCGGGCCTGCTGGTGCAGTCACCACAGGCAAGCCTGGCCCAACTGCGCATTAACGGCACCGACCTGCTGGTGAACGGCATGGCGTTGATCCGCGCGCGCAGCGGCGGCACGCTCCAGGTCAGCGCCCTGACCCGCGAGACGATCCTGGGGCAAAGCGGCGCGGTCGTGTTCGCCGGCTACGGCGTCAGCGTGGCGGGGGAGCACGCCGGAGCGATCGCACCCTACCAGCCGAAAGAGGTCGCGCACCTGCCGGTACAGGTCTTGCCGGAGATACAGCGCATCGCGCTGCCGGGCAACGCGACGGTCACCGAGGCGATAACCCTCTACACGCGGCCCGCGCCGGAATACTACTCGAACACAACCGTTCGCGCCGGGCTGCCGGTGAACGTCTTCGGGCAGGACAGCACGGGCGACTGGCTGCACGTCCGGACCTACAACGGCGCCACCGGCTGGATGCCCGCCCAGGCACTCGACGTCAACGTGCCGGTTACGTTGCCGGTCTACGACGACGTGCCCCCCGGCCCGGCCCGCCCGTTCGGCTCGGTGCAGGGCTACATCAAAACCAGCTACGAACACAACAACCTGCGCGAAGGGCCGGGCGAAAGCTTCCCGATCGTGGAGACCGTCGCGCTGTGGACCGATCTCGCGCTGTACGGGCGCAGCCCTGACGGCAACTGGTTGTACGTCGAGACGCTGGACGGCACGCTCGGCTGGATGAATGTGGCGCTGGTCAGCAACTCCACGCCGTTCGTGCTGGACGATTTGCCGGTCCCGCCGGCGATCGTGCAGTGAGCGCCAGCGACCGATTTAACATGCATTTTACATATTTCAGCGCCCAAAACGGGCGTTTTGAGCTACACTATAACTAGGTACAGATGACGGGGTTCAACCGACTAACACGGGAGTACACAAACATGGATATCTACCGCCCACAACCACAAGCAAGCGCCATCGGCACGCGCGTCAACATGCGCGACGTGATGAAGGAAGTCTACCTGTGGATGACCCTGGGGCTGATCGTCACGGCGGTGGTCGCGCTGTTTCTGGCAATCACCGGCCTGACGACCGCACTCGGCCCGGCGTTGATCATCGCACCGTTCGCCCAGCTTGGGTTGGTGTTTTGGATCAGCGCGCGCATTACCAAGATGGAACCGTCCCGCGCCACCACGCTGTTCCTGGTCTACGCCGCGTTGATGGGCGTGACGATGTCCTTCGTGTTCTACTGGGCCGAGCTGACAGACATTTACATCGCGCTGTTTGCGACGGGCGCGATGTTCGGCGCGATGAGCGTCGTTGGCTATACAACGGAAGTCGACCTTTCGCGCTTCGGCAGCCTGCTGTTCATGGCGCTGATCGGCCTGATCGTCGCGATGGTGATCAACTTGTTCCTGGCGAGCAGCGCGCTCTACTGGCTGGTCTCGATCGCGGGCGTGCTGATCTTCACCGGGCTGGTGGCCTACGATACGCAGTGGATCAAGAACTCCGCCGCGCAGTTGGAGCTGCAAGGGCAGAACAGCGGGGCAGCCGTCGTGCGCCAGATCGCGATCATGGGCGCGCTGAAGCTGTATCTCGACTTCATCAACCTGTTCCTGTTCATCCTGCGCATCCTCAGCCGCGATTAAACCCGCGCGCAGGACGCCGGGCGCGACGCATATCCCAATAACACGCGCACGACCGGGCGCGGCTGGCCCGGTCGTTTGTGTTGGCTCGTGGCGGCCTACTGTCGCAGGGCCTACCAGGGGATCTCGCGCCCGGTGTAGTGGAAGAAGCGCCCCGTCTGCTCGATGGTCAGAGCGTCGATCACGCGCAGCATGGCGCGGATCGACTCTTCAGGCGTGATGTCAGCGTCCGGGCCGCCCATGTCCGTCTGCACCCAGCCCGGATCGATCACGATCATGGGGATGCCGTCGGCGCGCAGGTCGAAGCTCAGCCCTCGCGTGTACATATTGAGCGCGGTCTTGCTGGCGCAATAGGTGTGCAGGTGATTCGCCTCGCGGTTCGCCAGCGACGAAATGCCCGTCGTCAGGTTGACGACCTTCGCCCCGTCACCGGCGCGCAGCAGGCTGATAAACTGCTGCAGCACCAGCACCGGGCCGATCGCGTTGACGGCAAACCGTTCGAGCATCGATTCCTGGTCGAAGGTGCCGAGTCGCTCGGTCAGCCCGCCGATCCCGGCATTATTGACCAGCAGTTCCAGCCCGTCGGTCTCGCGCCGCACCACGTCGAACGCGTCATCCAGCGTGTCCGGATCGGCCACATCGAGCGCCACGATCGCGAGCCGCGCCGGGTACTGCTCGCGCAGTGCGTGCAGCGCGGTGGCGTCATCCGGCTCGCGGCAGGTAGCAAACACGCGGTCGCCGCGTGCCAGCAACTGGCGCGCAAACTCCAACCCCAGCCCCCGATTCGCTCCTGTGATCAACGCGCGTAACATTAGTCCCGTCCTTTCGGCATGCCAGCACAGATAGCCTATGGGTAAGCATACCATCACCGCCGTTGACGCGCTACGCGACACGATCACGCAGCGCACGCGTAATGCCGCAGCAGCGCCCACAGACCGCGCAGGATCGCCTCGCGCAGCAGCAGCGTCAGCGCGACGGCCAGCAACGCCCACGCCAGCGGCAACGCGACCATGTACCCCGGCACCGGCCCCGCGACCAGCGTAATCACAACCGCGAGCGCTTTGTCCTGTGGCGATCCGGGCAGCAGCAGCACCACGCCCCCACCGATCCCGATCTCGATCGTCCACAACCCCCACGCCGCCAGCGCGCCGTAAAGCACCGCCGCGCGCACCGACCGCCCCGCCAGCGCACCGCCCAGGAATGCGCCGGTTCCCATCACGATCACCTGCTGGAGCCGGTCCGCATACATCACCAGCGCCCCGAACGCCCACAGCAGCACCCCCACCGCCGCCAGCGTGACCCTGTCCTGCGTGCCGAGCACGTCATGCTGCGCGTTGTACCGCAACAGGGCCTCGGCGAACGCCGTGCCGATCAGCCAGCTTGGCAGCAGCAGCGCCGCCAGCATCCACACCAGCAGCGAGCGCAGGCGTTCCAACGCGGCCCGCGCCAGCGCCATGAGGACCTCGTCCCGGTCCTGCGGCGTGACACATACCAGCGTCCAGCGCCCGCGCCCCCGGTTGAGCGCCACCGCCGGGGCCAGCCCCATGCTGAGCGGCAGAATCCAGACCGGCACGGCGGGCAAGATCACCAACAGCGGCGCGAACCAGCACAGCGGTAGCACGCAGATCAGCGCCGGATCGAAGCCGCGTGTGCCCCACGCGCCAAACGCAAGAACCCCGACGGACAGCAACACCACCAGCCAGCTAAGGCCGCCTGTCAGCAGCGGCGAATGGGCACGCAGATGCCGCCGCTCGCGCCGGTAGACCGGGTGCCGCCGGATCGGGTGCAGGTTGAACACGTTCAGCACGCGGAACAAGCGCCAGGACAACATCACGCGCCCTTTCCTGACTGGCTAGACGCCTCCATCGTAGCACAGTATTGCCCCCGCGCACGCGGGGCAGCGCCTCCGGCAATGTCACAACTCGCGCGTGTCAACGTAGATCGGCGCGTCTTGCCATTCCGGGACCCAGTCCGGGTTGAGGGATTTGAACGCGAACCAGTAGTCCATCTGGCGGTCCGCCTCGGCGAACAGGAAGTTCGGCACGCGTTCCATGCGGTCCAGCAGCAGCGTGAGTTTGCTCACGCTATCGGCAACGGCCAGGTCGCGCAGGTTATCGAAGATCGCGCGTAGCAGCGCCGGGTTGTGAGTTCCAACCGCGTCGAACAGGCGCAGGCTCTTATTGCCCCGCGCGCGGAGTTCGTCCTCGGTGGGGAACGGCTCCTCGGCGGGCCACTGCTGGAAGACGTAGCTCTGGTCGAACAGGCTCAGCCCGGCGAACGTCGCCCCGCCCATGTCGAGCGACCAGCGCTCAAAGCCGAAATCGTGGACGCGCTCCGCCACGTCCGGCACGTACATATCGCGCGCGCTGTGGACCGCCGCGATCAGGTCCTGGTCGATGGTGTAGTCTTCGCCGTGTCGCGGCATATACTCCGGGAAGTCAACCGCCGGGTACGGCTGGTAGCTGAGCATGATCAACTGCCGCAGCCGCGCGTAACCGAGCTTGCCGAACAGCCGCAGCGAGGGGATGTTCGTGCTCACGATCAGCGCATACACGCCATCCACGCGCCGCCCGACCAGGTACTCGTCGACCGCCTCGACCAGCGCCGTGCCGATGCCGCGCCGCCGCACGCGCGGGTGCGTGCGCAGGTCAAAAACGTAACCCAGCGACACCGGCTGCCCGCCAACCTGGGTACGCTTGACCGCGATCGCGATACAGCCCACGATCTGCCCGTCATGCTCGGCGATCAGCATCTGGTGGTCCGGGAACAGGGCAGCGCGATCGATGAAGCGCCGCCGGTAATGGACAAAGGGGTCGGGCAGACCGCGCGGGCTTAGTCGCTCTAGCGCCATCAACGCGGGGTCGTCTTCGGGGTGGTAGTACCGGATGTGCATACAGGAGTTCCCAGGTGGATCAGCCAGCAGGCGCACATGCGCCGCCGGTCCGCAAAACACACTAGCTTAGCTTAATACAAAATCAACGCAAACGGCAATCCGATACGCAACACAAACACGATGCTTACCGTTAATTTACAGCATTTTAATTTTATGTTCACGCTGGCAACGGTCTATAGATAATTCGCAAATCCGACGATAACCCTTATAATAGGGAACGGCGTCGATAATTCGGGCGCGCAAAACCTGGCATATACCGGCATCCCCTCGATCATCCGCGAGGCGGATCGCGTCTTGGATGGTGACCAGTCATCTCAAGTTTGCCTATATACAACGCTGAAGACGGCAGAGACGATTATGGACCGTAGGCCGTTTTGACGTATACTGGTTCTGGTCGAGCGTGACGGGCGGCGCTTCGCCTCAGACAGGGCCGCGTACCGTGCCGCGCTCGCCATCCGTTGACAAGGCGGAAACGGTCAGGACCATCTCACCGATTGGAGGTTCAGGCACAATGCCACCGGAGAAAAGCGGTTTCTACTACCCGAACAAGTTCGCTCGCATCACCATCGAAGCCCTCGAAGAAGTTATGGGCAAGAATGGGTTGAATGCGATCCTGCACCTGGCGGATTTGTCCGAATACATCAACAATTATCCCCCGGACAACCTGGAAAAAGAATTCGATTTCGCCTATTTCACGGCGTTATGCACGGCACTGGAAGAAATGTACGGGCCGCGTGGTGGCCGCGGTCTGGCGCTGCGGGCCGGACGCGCGACGTTCGCCGACGCACTGCGCGGTTTCGGGGCGCTGGCCGGCGTCGGGGACCTGGCCTTCAAAGTCCTGCCGCTGGCGGCGAAGCTCAAGATCGGCCTGCCCGCGATGGCAAATATCTTCACCCAGTTTTCAGACCAGGTCTCGAACGTGCACGAGGAACCGGATAAGTACGTTTACACGCTGGAACGCTGCCCGATGTGCTGGAACCGCAAGACCGACCGCCCCGTCTGTTACGTGGGCCAGGGCCTGCTGCAAGAGGGGCTGCGCTGGGTTTCCGGCGGCCACGAGTTCAAGGTCGACCTGGCGACATGCATCGCCAAAGGCGACGACATGGGCCGTTACTACATCTACAAGGAACCGATCGACTAGCGCGATCCCGGATACGGCGCGCTCACAACCGCACACATCGCAAAAGTCCCCCACCGCGCTGCCGGGGGCTTTTTGCATCTACGGCACGTTCCACGAGCGGGGATTCGCACGTCCGCCGCCGCGTGCGTGCCCCAAGCGCCTGCCGAGCGTCGCCTGTACGTAATTTGCACGGCCCCGAAGTTGCATTACAATGCAAGCAGAGCGAACCGAGTTTTTTCCGGACACGATAACACCAGGAGCGCGCGATGCACAGCCGAACTCGTCTTGTCCATACCCTGCTGGCGGGAGTCGCTTTGATGGTAGCGGCGCTCGCCTGCAATCTAGAAATCGGGGCTGATGATGAGGGCACAGACGCGGCACTCGTCCCAACCGTCGAACGCCCTACCGTCGAGATCATCGAACCGGAACAGGGCGCGACCTTCACCACCGAGCAGGTCGTCTCCGTGCGCGCCCGCGCCACCAGCGCTTCGGGCGTGACGCTGATCGAACTGCTGGTGAACGGCGTGACCGTCGCCAGCCAGCCGCCTGCCGAAGCACTCAACCCGACGGAGCTTGAGGTTGTGCTGGATTACGAGCCGGAACGCGCCGGGACGCTGACGCTCGCGGTGCGTGCGTACAGCAACACGGTCGTCAGCCAGCCCGCGCAGCGCACGATCACGATCCTGCCGGAGCTTGATCCCGGCGAAGGCGGCGTAGGGAACACGCTCACCGTGCAGCCGGCGACGGCTACGCCGTACAATCCCTTGTGCCGCGCGCGCGTCAACACGAACCTGAACTTCCGGCGCGGCCCCAGCACGCGTTACGACATCATCTTCACGTTTAACGCGGGGCAGGAAGTCCCGATCACCGGCTACGCAGACGGGCCGGACGGCGACGGGCGCTGGTGGCAGGTGCAGTCCGGCGGGCAGCTGGGCTGGATATTTGCGGGCTACACGCTGCAGCTCGGTGATTGCAGCGCCATTCGCCCAGCGTCCTACCCCGCCCTGCCCACGCCAACGCCGACCAACACGCCACCGCCCGGCGCGACCGCAACCCCCACCCTGCCTGACCTGCGGCTGAGCCGCCTCGAAGGGCCGACCTCGATCACCCTGAACGCGACCGGCCAGGCACAGGCCAGCTACCTAGTCGAGGTAATCAACCAGGGCGGCACGGCTACGGGGCAGTTCCGCGTCGCGGTGCTGACGCCGCGGGGCGAATTGCTGCACTTCGACGTGCCCGGCCTTGCGCCCGGCCAGACGTTCCAACTGGCGGGGGGCGGGCTGGTCGTCACGTTTGACAGCCCCGGCAACACGCGCGTCCTGGTGACGGTGGACGATAACAACCGCGTCAACGAGAGCAACGAGGGCAACAACCAGGCCTATCGCGACATCAGCGTGCAGTACGGCCCGCCGACCTACACGCCGGTCGCGCAGCCGACCAACACGCCGCAACCGACCAATACACCGCTGCCGACCGCGACATCCCAGCCGACCAACACGCCGCAGCCTACCGCAACCGCGCAGCCGACCAGCACGCCCGACGCGGGGGACGGCAACGGCGCGGTTGAGCCGCTGTCCCCGATCACGGCGGGGAACGCGGGCGCGGTCGGCCAGGTCAGCACACTCAGCGGGCACGGCGGCAACATCACCGGGCTGGCCTTTAACCCCGCCGGCTCGATCCTGGCGTCCGCCAGCCGCGACGGGACGGTCCGGCTGTGGGACGCTTTCACCGACACCGAACTGGCAATCCTGCCACATGACGACCGCGTGCAGGACGTGGCGTTCAGCCCGACCGGCGCGGTGGTCGCCAGCGTGACGCAGGGCGGCACGGTCCGGCTGTGGGATGCCGCGTCCGGCACGGAGATCGGGCGCTTCGAGCACGGCGCAGAAGCGCAAACCGTCGCCTTCAGCCCGTCCGGGTCACGCGTGGCCTCAGGCGGGCGGAATCCGGAGGCCGCCGGGGGTTTGGTCGGGCTGGCGCGGGTGTGGGATGTCGCCAGCAGTAGCGAAGCCGGCGCGTTCCAGACGTTCGGCCCGATCGTCGGCGTCGCGTTCCTGGACGACAACACGCTCGTGACCGGGGCCGAAGGGCAGGACTGCGATCGCGGCGGTGGCGGCGTGGAGATATTCGACATCCCCAGCGGGGAATCAACCCGGACGCTTGAGGGCACGCAGTGGGTCAACGCGCTGGCGGTGAACGCGGCCAGCGGGCAGATCGCGGCCAGCGGGCAAGAATCCACGTGCAGCGGAAACGGGATCGTGTGGGTGTGGCACGGCAGCGGCGCGCTGCAGGCCGAACTCGAACACGGCAGCTCGACCGCGATCACGGACCTGGCGTTTTATGGCGGCAGCAACGTGCTGGCGTCCACCAGCAGTGACGGCCCCGTCCGGCTGTGGGACCTGGGCACAAACGCGCAGGTCGCCCTGCTCAGCGGGCACAGCTCCGCGTTGAGCACGGCCTTCCGGCAGGATGGCACGCTGCTGGCATCCGGCGGCACGGACAGCACGATCCGCTTGTGGGGCGTGCGGTGAGGCTGCGCGCTGCCGTGCAGCAGTGTGGCGCGCTGCACGGCAGCGGAATTATGCCAACAGTAAGGAAAGCAATCATGCTAGCGATACCGGCGCACAGCGTTCGCCGCCTGCTGCTGACCGGGCTTGTGTTGGGGAGCACGCTGCTCGGCTGCACGCTGAACCTGGGCAGCGAACCCGGCAACACAGATAGCGCGCCCTCTACCGGCAGCGGCGAGAGCGTGGCGACCGGGGCCGCGCCAAGCGTGCGCATCGTCGACCCCGCCAGCGGCGCGACCGTGGCGGCCAACCAGCGCGTCGACCTGACGGTCGAAACCGACACCACCGCAACGCGTTTCCAGCTCACAGTTAGCGGGCAGGTCGCCAGCACCAAGGCACTGCCCGCCGATCAAGCCGGCCCCACCAGCGCGATCTTGAGCTGGACGCCGCGCCGTGAAGGGGACTACAACCTGCAAGTGACCGCGTACAACGGGGTACTGGCCGGGCAGCCCGCCGCGATCCTGCTCACCGTGTCCGGCACGGCGGGAGGTGGCGCGGAGTCCGGCACCACCTGCACCGGGCGCGCACTGGTCTCGCAGCTCAACTACCGCGACGGCCCCGGCACGCGCCACACCAAGTTAGGCAAGTTCCAGACCGGCGAAACCGCGACCGTCCTGGGCCGCAACAGCGAGGGCACATGGTTGAAGGTGCGGCGCATGAACATGCAAGAAGTGTGGGTGATCAACAACCCGCAGTGGTACGAAACCGAAGGTCAGTGTGGCACCCTGCCGGTGATGGAGTGAGCGCGACGCAGCCCCACCGCGCGGATGACGCGCTCAGCGTTCCATCTGCGCGTTGCGCTGCACGGTGACGATCCGCGCGATCTCGCGGTCGGTCAGGTCACGCGGCGGGGTGACCACGTAATACCCGTCCGTCCACAGCGGCCCGCCGTTTGCCAGGTCGGGGTATTCGTCGGCGGCGCGGTCGGCGGTGCGGTCCATCAGGTGCGTGATCACGCTGTCCGGCGAGAGCTTCTGCGGCGCGCTGAGCGTCAGGGCGATATAATCCGGATGCACCTGCATCGCGACCAGCTTCCACGCGCTTTCTTCAGCAATATCGCGAATCCAGTCTTCGAGCGATCCGGCAAGCTCCCCGCTTAGCTCCTGTCCCGGATCGTAGGGCAGCCACAACGCGGTGTACGCGGTATACGGTTCGTCATCACGCGCGGGGCGCGGCGGCAGATCGCCCAGTTCCTGCCCGGCGACAGCTCCCCGCAGCCCGGGCGGCGGCGCGGCGTTGGTCGGGCGGCTGGGCAATGTGCGCGCGGCGGGCGGGATATCATCACCGGCGTCACCGGACGTATCCGGCACAAGGTCCAGCGATTCGCTCAGGCGGCGGGCCTGCCGCCGGATCAGGCGCAGCGACGTGTTGGCGTGGAAGGCCATGCTCAGCGTCATGTCCCCGGCCAGCCGCGTGCTGTAGACCAGGAACTCGCCGCCGTCCGGCAGCTCGACCACGCGGATCAGCGACTCCGAGCTGATGTTGCTGCGCGTCCAGGCATGGTCGACCGCGTCGAACAGGTCGGCGACGGTATCCTCGTCCGCGTCCCCCGCGTGCGCCAGCAACTCGCCCTCGCGTGAGAGCAGCGTCACCTGGGCCGAGCTTTCGAGCGAATACTGCGTCAACTGGACCGCGATCTGCGCCACGTCCGCCGCAGCGCCCGCCTCGACCTGCCCGGCTTCGACGTCTTCTTCCTCGTCCAGCGCCGCCTCGATGCGCTGCGTCGCTTCGTCCACCGGCAGCGGGACCAGGTGTTCGTCCTCCAGCGCGATATCAAACGGCGGCTCCAGCAGGTCATCCGGCGGAGCCAGCACGTCATCGAAATAGGCCCCCTGCTCGCGGATGCCTGCGTAAAACGCGGCGGCGATCTCTTCATCGCTCAACCTCTCGCCCGCCGCGCGCTCGGCACCGGACGGGGCGTACTGCTCGCGGTCCTGCACAAGCTCTTCGGTCGCCGCCTCGGACGGTACGTCAGCCTGCGCAAGCAACTCGTCCATCGGCAGCGCCGCGTCTGCCGCTTCCTCGTCTGCGGGCTGCGCGCCGGTTGTGGCGGATACAGGCTCTCCGGGCCGGGTGTCCCCTGCGGACTCCGCCGGTTCTCGCGGCGTGAATTCCGGTTTGACTCGGCGCGACGGTTCGCGCCAGCGTTTGTCCTGCTGGAACATCAGCGGTTCGGAATCGCCGAGCGCGATCGAGCCGGCGGGGTGTTCCGCGGCCTCGTCGCGCACACCCTCTGCGCGGTCGAACAACTCAACGACATCGCTCGCGCCTTCGAGATATCCTTCACGCCCCCACGAAGGCAGCGGCTTAATGCGCGGGCGATCCGAGCGCACCTCTGGAAGCTGCTGCTCGATCTGGCTGAGCAGGTCGTCCAGCGAAAACGCGCCGTCTTCGCTGCTCACCGCCGCGAGCGCGGTTGTGGCGGGATACTTGCTCGAGTCGTCATCGCGCGGCGGCGGCTCCGCGATCGCGGGGCCATCGTCGGACGTCTCGCCGGGCGCATACGCCGCCGGTTCGCCCGGCTGAGGCTCCGCCGGTGCGCGCTGTGCGACGTCCAGATCGTCTTCATACGTCGGCTCTTCGATCGTCGACTCGTCGATCTCCGCGCCAGAAAGCGCTGCCAGCACGCCCTCGAATCCCGGGTCGAACAGCCCGTCGATCACGTCACCGATCGTCATGTCGTCGCCGAGGTCGCTGTCTACCAGCTCGCGCACGTCCTCCGCGACCGGCGAGCGCCCCTGCCGGATCGCGTCCAGCACCCGGTCCAGCGCGTCTCCGGTCTTGGCGGGCATGTCCTTCGTGGCATCCTCCCCCAGCGACTCGAGCAGGTCTTCCAGGCGCGAGCGGTGCGCGCGCGAAGGCTCGTCGCGGCGCAGCGAGTCGACCAGGTCATGAAATTCGCGGTCTTGCGGCGCGCGCGCGGTGGTCTCGCTGTTGGCGACAGCGTCCAGCACGTCGTCAAACACTTCGCTGCCGTGCGGCAGATCGTCATCAAACGTAGCGCTCATGGCGTCGTGCTCAGCGGACACATAAGGCGTATCGTCGGGGCGCGGCGGTGGTTCGTCGTCTGCCTGTCCGGTCGGCTGGGTGCGCCATACGCCGGCGTCATCCAGTACTTCGGTATCGTACAGGGTAGCGGTTGGGTCGAGTTCGTCCCACTCAAGCAGGGCGTCGGCGTCGTCCGGATCGACGTCCGCGAACGGCGGCGTGACGTCGGGCGCGCCTTCCGGCTCGCCATTCTCAGGCGGCACCCGCGTGGCATACTGATCCTGTTCGTCCAGCGCATCGCCGGCGACCTCGTGCGGTTCTTCCAGCCAGTCGAGGTCAAATTCATCCTCATCCGCCGCGCCGGTATCATCCTCCCAACGCGCCAGGTCAAGCGCCTCCGCCGGGGGGCGCTCGTCCGTTTCATCGAAGAGCGCCGCGTCATCAAAATCGTAGGGGTCCGGGCGGTAGAGCACGTCACGCAGGCGGGGCAGCAGGTCGCGCGCGGTGTAGGGTTTGAGCAGCACGGCCTGCACGTCCATGAACTGCGCCCGTTCAAGCTGCAGCTCGTCATGCGGCGTGAGGATGATCGGCAGGTCCGGCTGGACGCTGCGCAGCATGCGGATCATCTCCATCGCGTCCATGCCCGACATTTCAAAATCCGCGACCGCGACATCCGGCGCGGCGAACTTCAGCGCCTCTTCCGCCGCACGCGGATTCGCCGCCATCGCCACGCGGTAATCGCCCGCCCCTTCCAGCGCCTGCTTGAGGCTGATCATGAAGGGGATGTTCGAATCAACGATCAGGACTGAGGTGGTCATCGTCTACCCGCCCGCAAACTACCCGGCTATGTGTACTTCGATTGTACAGCGGGCGCGGTTTGCGGGCAACGGGGGTGTTTTTGTGGGGGATTCGCCGGGCGCTGGAACGCACCCGGCTATGCATCGATCGGGCCGCGAACCGGCCCTTCAACAGCAGAACGTCCATTGTCCAAACACTTGAGCATATTAAAACCTCTGAGGGGGCATTTTCGCGCTCAATGATGCCGGTGCGTGAGCCGTGCCGCTCCCTACCCCCGCCGCAGCACGACCAGATCGCCGGACCAGTCCGGGACGAACAAGCGCCCCAGGCCGTAGTCCAGGCTGCTGATCTGCGGCAGCTTGACGCGGCGCGGATCGGTTACGTCCGGGGCGTTACGCGCGCCCGGCTCCGCTGCCGGGTCGCCCGCGATCGTCGTGATCACGCCCGTCTGCGCGTCGATCATGCGCACCACGTGGTTATGCGTATCGCCCACGTAGAGGTTGTTCGCCTCGTCGATCGCCAGCGACCAGGGGCCGTCGAACTCCGCCGCGCTGTCACCGCCAAAGGTCGCGTGGATGGCGGGGCCGCCGTCGCCGCTGTAGCCCGGCTCGCCCGTCCCGGCGATCGTGGTCACGGTCTCCGCCAGCGGGTCGATGCGCCGGACCGCGTAGTTTTTGCTGTCCAGCACGTAGATCGCGCCGTCCGGCCCGCAGCGCAGGTCGTAAATCCAGTTGAAGCGCACCGCGTTGAAGCCCACCGTGCCGCGCTGGAACCCCGGCTCGCCCGGCTCGCCCAGCGCCAGCAGACTCGCGCCCGCCGCGTTGAACTTCAGCACGCGGCAGCCGGTGATCTCGTTGACCCAGATGTTGCCGCTGCGGTCCTGCTCGCAGTTGCCCAGGTCCAGCATGCCCAGCTCCGCGCCGTCGAACATCAAACACGACGAGCGCGGGGTCGGGAAGATCTTGTACACGCGCTTGTTGCCGTTGCTGGACACCAGCACCGTGCCATCCGCCGCCCCGCTGGCGTAGACGGGATTCCGAAGATCGACGGTGATATGCGTGGGGCTGCCCGCGACCACCAGCGGCCCGGCAGTCCACAGAAAGCCCCCATCCGGCCCGACCTCCGCGACCCAGTGCTGGTCGTAGCTCAGGGCGTAATAGCGCCCATGCGCGCTGTGAAACCCCAGGTGCGCCAGCCCATCGACAAACCGGCGCTCCGGCGGGAAACTCACAACGCGCTCAACGGTCCAGTTCATGCCTCGTACCCTTTCATCTCGAGCCAGTTCGGCCCGACCCGCGCATCGGCCACCAGCGGGGCATCGAGCGTGAAGGCGGATTCCATCGTCGCGATCACCAGCGGCGCGACGCGGTCCAGTTCAGCGTCCGGCACCTCAAGCACCAGCTCGTCATGCACCTGCAGCAGCATCCGCGCCGCGAAGCCACCCTCGCGCAGCGCCCGGTGCAGGTCGATCATGGCGATCTTGATGATGTCCGCCGCCGTGCCCTGGATCGGCATGTTGATCGCTTCGCGCTCGGCACGTTGCCGCGCCTGGTAGCCGACCTTGCGATCTTTGCTGAACTCGGGGAAGTACCGCCGCCGGCCCAACAGGGTTTCCAGGTAGCCCTGCTTCTTGGCGCGCTCGATCGATTCGTCCAGGTAACGCCGCACGCCGGGGAACTGCGCGAAGTATTCCGCGATGAACGCTTCCGCCTCGGCCAGCGTCAGATCGCTGTCGCGCGCCAGCCGGAACGCGCCCATGCCGTACATCAGGCCGAAGTTGACCGACTTAGCAAAGCTGCGCTGCTCGTAGGTCACGTCCTCCGGCGCGACGTGGAACACTGCCGCCGCCGTCGCGCGGTGGATGTCGCGCCCCTCGCGGAACGCGGCCAGCAGCGCCTGGTCCTGGCTGTAATGCGCCAGCACGCGCAGCTCAACCTGGCTGTAGTCCACCGCCAGCAGCACATGCCCTTCCGGCGCGACGAACGCCCGCCGCACGCGCCGCCCCTCTTCGGTGCGCACGGGGATATTCTGCAGGTTCGGCTCGCTGGAACTCAGCCGCCCGGTCACGGTGCCGGTCTGGTTGAAGCTGGTGTGAATGCGCCCGGTCTGCGGGTTCACCAGCGCGGGCAGCGCATCGACGTAGGTGCTCTGGAGCTTGCTCAGCTCGCGCCACTCCAGGATCGCACCGACGATCGGGTGGTGCTCGCGCAGCCCTTCGAGCGTGGCGGCATCGGTGCTGAAGCCGTGCGTCGTCTTGCGCAGCCCTTCGGTGGGCAGTTGCAGCTTGCCGAAGAGCACGTCGTTAAGCTGCTTGGGGCTGCCGAGATTGAACTTGCCGTAGCCTTCGCTCAGGTCGTAGATGCGCTGTTCCAGCGCCGCAAGCCGCGCGCCCAGGTCGGCGCTCAGCTCGCGCAAGTAGGGCACATCGACCGCGATCCCCGCCATCTCCATATCCGCCAGCACGGGGACCAGCGGCATCTCGACCTCGTGGAACAGCCGCGCGACTTTGCGCTGTTCAAGTTCCGGGCGTAGCTGCTCTACCATGTGGTGCGTCAGCGCGGCGTCGGCGGCAGCATACGGCGCGACACGCTCGATCGGCACGCGGTCCATTGTGATCTGGCCCCGGCCCCTGCCGATCAGGTCCTCGATCGGCGTCATCTCGATCCCCGTGCGCACCCAGACCATGTTCTTCAGGCCGAGATTGCGGCTGGTGGGGTCGATGATCCACTCCGCGATCATCGTGTCGAACGCGACCGGCGCGACGTCGATCCCGTGCCGGCGCAGCACCATCAGGTCGAACGCGGCGTTGTGCGCGTATTTCGGGATTGCGGGATCGGTCAGCGCGGGGCGCAGCGCCTCGATGACCTCATCCAGCGGAAGCTGCGGCGGCGTGTGCCCTTCCAGCAGGTCAGGCTGGCCCGCTTTCGTGGGCGGGGCGTTCGGCGCGACATGCCCCACCGGGACGTAATAGCCGCGCTCGCCGTCCACCGCCAGCGCGATCCCGACCAGCGCCGCCTGCATCCGGTCCAGCGAGTCGGTCTCCACGTCCCACGTGATCGCCTCGGCGGACTCCAACTGCCGCACCAGCGCGGCGAGCTTGTCCGGGGTGTCGATCACGTCATAAGCGATCAGGCCCGCGTCGGGACGGGCTTCCTCTTCTGCCATCTCGAACATGCTCAACTGCTGCGCCCCACCCGCGCCCGCCGCCGCGCTCGCCTTGCCCGGCAGGCGGTCGATCAGCGTGCGGAACTCCAGCGCGCGGAAGACTTCCGCCACGTCGTCATACGCGTAATCGTGCGCCACACACGCCGCGAGATCGAGCGTCACCGGCACGTCGCGCTTGATCGCCGCCAGCTCGCGCGAGATGAACGCGTCCTCTTGCCCCGCCTCGAGCCGCTTCTTGAGCGCGCCCTTGATCTCGTCGATGTGTTCGTAGACGCCCGCTATGCTGCCATAACTCGCGATCAGTTTGAGCGCGGTTTTCTCGCCCACGCCTTTGATGCCGGGAATATTGTCGGAGCTGTCGCCCATCAGCCCCTTGATCTCGACCAGCTGCGGCGGCTCCAACCCCTGGTATTCCTGGCGGAAACGCGCCAGGTCCCACACTTCCGGGCCGTTCTTGCTGCGCGAGGACGATGGCAACTGCACGATCGTATGCTCGGTGATCAGTTGCAGGATATCGCGGTCGCCGGTGATGATGCGCACGTCCGTGCCCTCGCTTTCGGCCTGCGGCGCGACCGATCCCAGCACGTCGTCCGCTTCGTACCCGTCCAGCTCCAGGATCGGGATGTTGAACGCGGTGACCAACTCGCGGATGCGGTCAAGCTGGATGCGCAGATCGTCAGGCATTTTCTCGCGCGTGCCTTTGTAGTCCGGGTATAGCTCGCCGCGCCCGCTCATGCCCTGGTCGAACGAGACCGCGAGATAGTCCGGCTGCTCCTCCAACAGGTCGAGCAGCGTCCGCGCAACCCCGTACACGGCGTTGGTCGGCTCGCCGTCGCGCGTCTGGAACCCCTGCACGGGCAGCGCGAAAAACATGCGGTAGGCCAGCGCGTGGCCGTCGATCAATACGAGCGTGGGGCGTGACATGGCGTTACTCCTCCTTGTGGTGGCGGGACATGAACACATGTGCGTATGACGCGATTATACCACTGCGCCCGGCACGCGGCGACGCGCGCCCGTTGAGCACCAGGGCAAACGCATCACGCCAGGGGGTATGCTGTCAGCATGCGGGAAACCGTCCGATCCGCGTTCGCCACCGGTTCAAAACCGGCCGTCAGGCAAGCAGAAACCCGCCACTTCTCCGGGGTGTTTTTGCGCCATTCTCCTACCGCCCCCACCGAACGCGCCCCGTTTGTGATGTAACACACAATCGCAGTTATGTTTATATAATATATATATTTATAAAAAACTTGCTGTTTTTCAAATTTATCAAATATACTTCATTATATGTTGAACTGGCTCAATATTCAGGAGCAAGCATATGCGTTTTCACAGTCGCTATTTTCACCACACCGTTACCGCTCTGATCGTGCTCGCGCTGGCGCTGGCGATCGCACCGCACGCCGTGCCGCGCGCCCACGCCCAGGACAGCACGATCGCATTCAACGAACCGGAGATCGTCAGCCTGGCGCCGGGCAGCACGACCCGCCTGGGCTTCGACGTGCTGGGCGGCGACACGGTCGAGATTCTGCTCTCGCCGCTGGCACAGTTCACCTACACCGCCGTGTTGATCGACCCGTCCAACACCCCGGCGCAGCTACCCCTGGGGCCGGATGGCAGCGTGAGCGCCAGCATCACCAACGCGCCCACAGGCGGCAGGTACACGCTGGTGCTGCAGGCTACTGACGTGGCCGGCCAGTTGCTGGTCCAGGTCAATAACGCGCCCGCCGTGCCGCTGGCGCTTGGCACCAGCACCGTCGATCTCACCAGCGTGCCGCAGCGCTTCAGCCTCGAACCGGACCCCGGCCCGACGACGCTCAGCCTGCTGGCGCTGGGCACGGACGACGACCCCGGCCTGCTGCCCGCCTTCTCGCTGGTCGATGCGGAAACCGGCGATCCGATGCTGAACGTCCAGGCGGCGATGCTGCCGGGCCTGTCGGTCTTCCTGCGCGCCGAGACCGCCTACATGCTGCAGTTGCAGGGCAGCGAAAGCCCCGCCCAACTCCAGATCGACTGGACCCAGGTCCCGCCGGACGAGGCACCGCCCGCTTCGACATCGCCATCATCATCCTCGTCATCATCAGACTCTGACTCGTCCAGCACAGGCGACAGCGCTCCGCCGGCGGCCAGCGGCACCTGCGAGGTATATCTCAACGCCCCGGTGAACGTACGGCCCGGCCCGGACACGGCTTACGCCCCGCCGCTGGGACTCGCGCCGGCAGGCTCGCTGCTACCCGCTACGGGGCACAACGGCGATTTCTCGTGGTACCAGGTGCTGTATAACGGGCAGCCGGGCTGGGTCGCCATGTTCATCGGCGCGACCGAAGCACGCGGCGATTGCACCGGGCTGCCGGTCGCGAGTTACCCGCCATTGAGCGGCACCACGCCGACAACAACGGGCACGCCGACCGTGACCTACACACCATCAGCAACCTACACCCCCACAATGACGTACACACCCGGTGGCCCGACGGTCACGCCGACGGCGACGCCCAGCCGCACGCCGACCTATACCCGCACGCCGACCGCTACCCCAACCACCCCGCAACAGATCACCGGGCCGACGGCGACCTACACACCGTCCTATACCCCGACCACGCAGGCGGTCGCCCCGACACCGACCTACACACCCAGCTACACGCCGACGACGCCGCCGGCGGCGCCCACCGCACCGCCGGACGCGAACTTCAACAGTCCGCTGACTATCCCGCTGGACAGCACAGCGTCCACGACAGACTTCGTCTCGTATCCCGGCGGCGACACGACCGACCGCGTGCGCTGGGACATCACGGGCATGAACCCGAACGCGGCGCTTTCAGGGGGCCGCGCGCGGCTGGTGATCGCGGCCTCGTGCTTTGGCACCGGCACGCAGCACATCACGTTCTTCACGGGCGGGCAGACGTTCACCTGCGGGCAGACAATCGTCGACCGCGAAGTGACCTACGACAGCCGTACCGGGCAGGTCACGATCGAGGCGGTCGGCGGGACGGGCACCTACGTGCAGTGGGTGCTGACGGGTTCCGCCACGCGCGTGAACTGACGCAACTACCACACCGTACCCCGCTACCAACGACCAGGGATCGCGTCGCGCGATCCCTGGTGGTGCGCGTTCCCGGCAGCGTGCGGGCCGCGCTGTTGTCAGGCGTGGTTTAGAGGCAGCTTAAGAATCCAAATGCTTTCGTAAATCGCCTGTTGCCGTTACAATGGCATGTACTCTAACTTGCATAATTACTGCTTATTGCTTGAGTATTGACTTTTTCAAGGAAAGTGTTCCGATGGCCCGAATAGTTTTGGTCGTCTTGTTCGATGACGTGGACACGCTGGATTTCACCGGTCCGCTGGAAGTGCTGGCGATCACGGGCCAGCGCGCGACCGGCCCGGTGCCCTTCACCGTGACCACCGTGGCAGAACGCAAGGTGCCGCCCATCACCACGCGCAGCGGCCTGAGCATCACGCCCTACTACAGTTACAAGAACGCACCCCGGGCGGATATCCTGATCGTCCCCGGCGGGCTCGGCGCGCGCCACGAACGGCGCAACAAAGCCACCCTTGACTTCATCAAGGAACAGGCGCAACACGCCGAACTGGTCCTCTCGGTGTGTACCGGGGCGCTGCTGCTTGGCGCGGCGGGGCTGCTGGACGGACTGCACGCGACGACACATCACGGGGCACTGGACGAACTGCGCGAAACCGCCCCGCAGTGCAACATTGTCAGCGGCAGGCGTTACGTCGACAACGGGCAGATCATCACGTCGGCGGGCATCACTGCCGGCATCGACATGGCGCTCCACGTCGTGCAGCGCCTGCTCGGTGCGGACACCGCCCGCGAGACCGCCACGCACATGGAGTATCGCTGGCAGCCCGAACCGGACGCCACACGGTGAGCGCGGCAACACACGCCAGACGCCACGACACGCCCTGGCCGGGGCGTGCCGTATGACGGTGAAGGTTGCCAACAACGCCTACCCGCTCACGGGAGATACCGCGTACCGAGACGGGAGGTTCCCGGCGCGGCAGCGTGCTGGCATTCACACCGGTTGTCATTATGCTATACGCGTACAAGGGGGGAAATTGTCACCCGCAGAGCCGGAACGCGCGGCGCAACCGGCGCTGCACTGCCGGGCCACGCCCGCCGGTCACCGCGTTGAACCATTTGACCCGTTGCGGAGTACATATTATAGTGAGCGCGCATGGCAACCCCACCCTGAGCGGGCGGGAACCCAGGCGTCGTCAAAATCGACAAACTGAAATGGTGCAGAAACTTGCCAATTTCAGCGTCTGTTATATATACTAGTACAGGATTAGAGAGCTTTTTTTACTTGTCTTTGCAACTTCTTGATACGGTACTTGCTGATAATATGCACAACAACGTCGACGCTATCTGCATTTTTCCGTACAACTGGCGCGATGGGTATCCTGGCCCGCATCGCAGGTATGTGCGTGCTGTTTGACCGACAGCTCTCAGCAACCTGCGTTTTTTGTTCCAGCGGCACGCAGCAACAACGAGAGGTTTAACGTAACGCTATATACGGTATGCAGGACCTACTTAGATTTTTTCGCCGCAAAATTAGTGTTAGTTGAGTGTTGTTGAGCAAGCAAGAGCAGGTTTCTAACCGGAAGGAGGTGCCACACACAGCAAGATGACGCCCTAGCTTGCCGAGGCGACCCGGTCGGCCCGTCAGATCGTCATGACGGTAAAGGTTGTCAACAAATAGTATCCGAAAAAATAGCTCACGGGAGGAGCTTGAATGTTTAAAAACACCTTCAGGGCGGTTTCACTGACCATGGCGTTGATCATGGTGGTGACGCTCGTGCCCACGGGATTCACCTTCGCTAACGACGCCGATGTGACCCTGACCACGACTGTACGGCAGCAAGAGCCGATCACCCTGTACACGACCGACAGCTCGCAGGTGTCCACACTGGACCCGCAGCGCGCTGACGACTCGGTGTCGATCAACGTGATCGAGAACATCTTCCTGGGCCTGACCGACTACGATCCGCTCGTTCCGGGCGACATCAAAGCCGAGCTGGCGACCGAATGGTCGGTTGACGACAGCGGCACGGTCTGGACCTTCACCCTGCGCGACGACGTGCCCTGGGTCCGCTGGGATCCGGTGGCCGACGAGGCCGAAATGGTGCGTATGGTGACCGCGCAGGACGTCGAATACGGTTTCAAGCGCGCCTGCGATCCGCGCCTCGCCGCGTACTACAGCAACATGGCGAAGCAGATCGTTGAAGGCTGCGACGTGCTGTTCGACACCCCGGTCGACGAGATCACGCCGGAAAGCTACGACGTGGTGAACGTCACCGCGCTCGACGACACGACCCTTGAGGTCAACCTGCAGTTCGAAGCCGGTTACTTCTTCAGCCAGACCCCGATGTGGATCTACCGCCCGGTCCCGCGCGAAATCATCGAGGAATACGGTGACAACTGGACCGAGGTCGGCAACATCGTGACCAACGGCCCGTTCGTGATCGACGAATTCGTGCGTGGCGTGCGCCGCGTGTTCCTGCGCAACCCGCTGTATCCTGCCGATATGGCCGGTCCGGGCAACGTTGAGCGCATCATCCAGACGATCGTGGAAGACCAGGGTACGCGGTTCGCGCTGTACCAGGACAACCAGATCGACTCGAGCGGCGTCCCGATCGCCGAGCTGCAGTCTGTGCTCGAAGATCCGGAATATGCCGAACAGCTGAACCAGGTGGCTGACCTGGCGGTGTTCTACTTCGGCTTCGCCGTCAACAAGGCCCCGTTCGACAACGTGAACGCTCGCCGCGCCTTCTCCGCGTCGGTTGACCGCAACGCGTTCATCCAGGAAGTCCGCCAGAATCGCGGTATCCCGATGATCCACTTCACGCCGCCCGGCATGTTCGGTGCGCCGCCCATCAACGAAGTTGGTGTGGGCTACGACCCCGAATTCGCCCGCGAGCAGATGACTGAAGCTGGCTACCCGGACTGCGAAGGCTTCCCGAACGTCGAGTTCGTCACCTATACCGGTGCCGGTACGTGGGCCGAGTTCCTGGCTGCCGCGGTCGAGCGTGAGCTGGGCTGCGACCCGAACGTCATGACCGTCGAACAGCAAGAGTTCTCCGTGCTGCTCGAGACGGTTGACAAGAACAACCCGCCGGAAGACCGTCCGAACCTGTGGACGCTCGGCTGGGGCCCCGACTACGCGGACGCGAACAACTGGGTGAACGAAGTGCTGTACTGCGAAGGCCAGAACGACTTCACCCGTCCGTGCTCCGAAGTTGACGACCTGATCATCGAAGCCGCGCGCGAGAGCGATCCGGAACGCCGCATCGAGCTGTACTACCGCATCGAAGAAATGTTCTTCGGTCCGGAAGGCGTCTTCCCGATCATCCCGCTCTTCCTGCGCCTGGACTACGTGCTGACCAAGCCGTGGTACGATGTCCCGGTCGAGACCGATGGCCTGTTCGGTGGCGCGCACTGGGATTGGCGCAGCATCGACCAGGAAGCCCAGTTGGCGGCGCGCGAAGGCTAACCCCCTGCTGCGCACCCTCGACGGGGTAAGCTGAACACATCCGGTGGCGTTCTCGCGAGCGCCACCGGTTTTTTGTGCCGCTGCTCGCGGATCGCGCTGCAACAACCGGCGACAACTTGTGCTATACTAACGCCCAATATCAGCATTCATGTTACGAGCCTAACCCATGCGAGGAAAATGCCGTGAAACATTTCCTGGATATTGCGGACTGGACTGCTGACGATCTCTGGACCATGCTCGACCTGGGCATCAAGCTGAAGAAAGAATACCAGACCAAAGGCAACGCGCCGCTGCTGGCGGGCAAGGCGCTGGGCATGATCTTCCAGAAGCCGTCCCTGCGCACGCGTGTGTCGTTCGAGATGGCGATGCAACACGTCGGCGGGCACGCGATGTACCTCAGCCCCAACGAGATCGGGCTGGGCAAGCGCGAAAGCATCGCCGACGTGGCGCGCGTGATGGGCGGCTACGTCGATGTCATCATGGCGCGCACCTTCGCCCATGAGCACGTGCTGGAACTGGCGAAGTGGAGCCCGGTCCCGGTGATCAACGGCCTGACGGACTACAACCATCCCTGCCAGGCGATGGCCGACATGTTCACGATCTACGAGAGTTTTGACCGGCTCGAAGGGCTGCACCTGGCCTACCTGGGGGATAGCAACAACGTCACCACGTCGCTGCTGATGGCGGCGGCGCAGTTCGGCCTGAGCGTCACCATCGCCAGCCCGGAAGGCTACGGCCCGGACCCCGATGTGCTCAACAAAGCCAGGCGGCTCAGTGGCGACACGCTACAGGTCACGGTCACGACCGACCCGGTCGCCGCGGTTGAGGGGGCCGACGTGATCTACACCGACACCTGGACCAGCATGGGCCAGGAAGAAGAAGCTGAACACCGGCGGCAAGTCTTCCCGCCCTACCAGGTCAACAACGGGCTATTGGGTCACGCGCCCGACCACGCGATCGTGATGCACTGCCTGCCCGCGCATCGCGGCGAAGAGATTACCGACGATGTCGCCGACGGGCCGCAGTCACGGCTGTTCCCGCAGGCGCATAACCGGCTGCACGCGCAGAAAGGCATCCTGGTCTATCTGCTGGCGGGTAAGGGCGAGAAGAAGCAGGACAAAAAGAAAAAAGACAAAAAGAAAAAGAAGTGACGCGCCCGGCACCCCACCAGACACCGGAACGAACACATCCAGGGGCGTATCGCGTGCCGGATACGCCCCTACGAGTGCGTGATTTCGTTTTTGATCATAGAATTTAATCAAAGCGCAACGCGACCGACAGACATGCAAGGATAAGGCAGGCCATGCCAGGGAATCGGAAAATCTACGAGCAAGCCATGCAGATGGGCCACAGCGCGGCCTGGGATCAGGAGTGGGACAAGGCGATCGCGGCTTACGGGCGCGCGGTGCAGGAAATGCCGGAAGACCCCGCCGCCCATAACAGCCTGGGGCTGGCGCTGCTGAAAGCACGCCGCTTGGAAGACGCGCTCAAGGTTTACACGCGTGCCCACCAGCTTGCCCCCGATGACCCGATCCCGGTGGAAAAAAGCGCCGACGTGCTCGAGCGGCTGGGCCGCCTGAAAGAAGCCGCGCAGCAGTACGTGAACGTGGCCGAGGTCTACCTGGCCCAGCGCGATCTCGACAAAGCGATCAGCAACTGGGATCGCGCCACGCGCCTGAGTCCCGGCTTGATCCAGATTCACCAGCGGCTGGCGCTGGCCTACGAACGCACCGGGCAGAAAAACCTCGCCGTGCGCGAGTACCTGACGCTCGCGTTCAACTTCCAGCAAGCCAACCGCGCCGACCTGGCCGAGCAGGCCGTGCAGCGCGCGCTGCGCCTCGCGCCGAATCACCCGCAGGCGCTCAACACGCTGCAAGCGATCCAGTCCGGCACCATGATCGCGCCGGACCTGATCGCCGTCGACGATCACCACGTCCGCACGCGTGAAGATGACGATGACGCGGCCTGGGAACTTGACGACGAGCGCGGCGATCTCGGCGAAGCCGACCCGCGCGGGCCGGTGGGCGAAGCGACCGAACTGGCACTGGAACAGCTTGCCACATATGTGTTTGAGTCCGGCACGCTGAACGAAGGCAGCACGCAGGCGATCCAGGCGATCGACCTGCAGCGGCAGGGGGCGCTCGAAGAGGCGGTCGGCGCGTACATGCGCGCGCTGGCGGGCGACATGCAGCACAACGCCGTGTACATGAACCTCGGCGCGATCCTGGTGGACCTGGGACAGTGGGACGACGCGATCCGGTACCTGCAGGAAGCCGCCGCCGACCCGCAGTACGCCGCCGGCGCGATGCACGGCATGAGCAAAGCGTATCACGCGTTGGAATACCCGCGCGAGGCGGCCAATTACCTGCTGCAAGCGATCAAGGCGATCGATGTCGGCCTGGCGCTCGATGAGGACGAAGCGACGCAGATCGCCGAGGTGTACGATAAGCTGCTCGGCAGCATCGACCGCGCCGACACACTGCTGCTTAACCGGCTGGTCGAGACGTACCTCGTGCGCCTGACCGGGCCTACCTGGAAACAGCGTGTCACCAAGACGCGCCGCCAGCTCGAAGAAGAGATCACGCTCGAAAAGCCGGAAGACCTGATCGAGACGATGATCTACATTGACGACCGCGTGACCGAAGGGCTGAACCTGATCGACCGCTACCTGCAACAAGGGATGCTCTCGCTGGCGATGGACCAGGCACACTTTGTCGTCGAGGCCGCGCCGGAGTTCCTGCCGGCGCACCAGCGCATCGGCCAGATCCTGCTGGAACGGAACAACATCCCCGACGCGATGGTCAAGTACAACTACATCGCCGAGGTGTACGAGTTGCGCGGCGATCTCGACCGCGCCGCCAGCATCCTACGCGAGGCGCTCAAGATCGCGCCGATGGACGTGCAGCTTCACCAGAGCATGATCAACCTGCTCAAGCAGCAGGAACAATGGGACGCGATCCTTAACCAGTACATCGACCTGGCCGACGCGTACTACCAGCTAGGCGATCTGGATGCGTCCCGCAGCACCTACGAAAACGCGATCCGGCTGGCCGATGAAGGGGACGCCGTCGACCGGCTGCCGCATCTGTTGCACCGGCTGGCAGAGATCGACGTGCAGCGGCTCGACCTGCGGCAGGCGATGCGCACCTACGAACAGATCCGGCGCATCGACCCGGGCGACGAACGCGCCCGCCGCGCCCTGGTGGACTTGAATTACCGGCTCAACGATCCCCTGTCGGCGATCCGCGAGCTGGACGGGCTGCTGCGCGTGTACGCCCGCGACCACCGCGCCGGGGACATCATCCGCGTGCTGGAAGAACAGGTCACGCGTTACCCGAACGACATGGCGCTGCGCTCGCGGCTGGCGGCGGTCTACCGCCAGACCGGCAAGAACGCCCAGGCCATCGAGCAGCTTGATGCGCTGGCCGAGCTCCAGCTTGAAGCCGGGATGCACAAAGATGCGGTGGTCACCGTGCGGCGGATCATCGCGCTCGACCCGCCGCAAGTGAACGATTACAAACGCTTGCTGGACCAGCTTAGCGGCTGACCCGCCGCCAACCGATCAACGCGACAACCGGTAATGGCGCCGGGCAAATTCTCATCAGGCCTTAATCCTGTGGCGCGTCGAACGTGTTAAGGTAGTTTGCTGGGGAGTCTTGTCGTATCATGGGGGCCAAACGCAGGTAACAGACTCTATGCGTATCTTATGGACACTTGAATCATTTGGCTGGAGCGACGTGCCGGACGTGCTCATCGTGGCCGCGATCCTGTTCGCCGGGAGCCTGGTGCTGCGTGGCACGCAGGCCACCCCCCTGCTACGCGGCACGATCGTGGTGGTTCTGTTCCTGGGCCTGCTGACGACACTGCTGGACTGGATCGCGTTCCGCTGGCTGCTGAACCACCTCATCACAGCAGCGGTGATCGCGATCCCGGTCGTCTTTCAGCCGGAACTGCGCCGCGCACTGGAACGGGTGGGGCGTACCGGTCTCAGTAACCTGTTCGACCGCACCCCAAGCTTTACTGAAACCGAACAGCTTATTGACACGATCTGTGCGGCTGCGTCGCGCCTGTCGGAACGGCGGCACGGCGCGCTGATCGTGCTGGAGCGCAGCGACTCGCTGGAAGAGTTCATCGCCACCGGCGTGCCGCTGGACGCCGAGATCAGCCCCCAACTGCTGCTGACAATTTTCTGGCCCAAAACCGAGCTGCACGACGGCGCCGTGATCATCCGCGAAGGGTTGGTCGCCAGCGCCGCCTCGGTGCTGCCGCTGTCCTCGGGCCGCCAGTTGACGGATCGCAAGCTGGGCACGCGCCACCGCGCCGGGCTGGGCATCAGTGAAGTGACCGACGCGCTATGCGTGATCGTCTCCGAGGAGACCGGGCGAATCTCGGTCACCAACCGGGGCCGCATGATCCGCCGCCTGGACGCGAACCGCCTGCGCACCATGCTGACCGCGTTCTACACCGGCGCGCAGCAGGACCTGACCTGGCCCTGGACGCCGCTGGTCAACCGCGCGATCGAACAGTGGAACGAAATCCGCAAGCGTGGCGGCGGCAAACCGGGCCGCGCGGCATGACCGGCGCGCACCCGTGCGACGTGCAGCAGCACAGCGCATTTGACAGAGCACGGCTGAAGCAAGCACGCACCATTCAGGACTCGTCTGACCATGCGTAATCACCCCTTCTTACAGTTCATCGTGCGCAATGTAAGCTGGATGATCGCCTCGCTTGCGCTGGCACTGGTGATCTGGGTGGCGGCGAACATGTCCGCCAACCCGATCGTGCAGGACGAGATATCCAACATCCCCGTGCGCGTCGAATTGCCGGAAGGGTACGTCGTCACCGAGCGTCCAGACACCCTGACGGTCACGGCGGTGGTGCGCGCACCGCGCCGCGATTGGGACCTGCTCGTTCCCGACGACATCCTCGTGACCGCCGACCTGAGCGAAGAACACGAACCGGGCGAATACCGCGTCGAGCTAGAAGCCGAGATCGCCGCCCCGCTGCACGGCAACGTGGTCTCGCTGCGGCCCAGCACATGGACCCTGGCGATCGATCACATCACCGAAAAGCGGCTGCCGATCAACGTCATCGTGACCGAAAACCCGCCGCTGGGCTATACCTACGTGCGCGAGTTTGATTGTAATGCGAGCGAAGTTCTCGTGCGGGGCAGCGAAGACCGCGTCGCGAGCGTGGCGCGTGTCGAGGCGCGGATCGACCTGAGCGACGCGCTCAACCCCGTGCAGCGCACGGTCAACCTGACGCCGGTGCACGAAAGCGGCATCCGCGCGCGCGAGGTCGATCTGGTCCCGGCGTCGATCACCTGCAATGTCGAGGTGAAAGTGCGCGAAGGCGTGACGCCGGTCGAAGTCCTGCCGAATCGCGGCGGCACCATGCCCCCGCCCGGTTACACATTCCAGGGCTATTCGAACATCGAACCGCGCCGCGTCGGCGTGATGGGCGACCCGGCGATCGTCGAGCAGATGAACAACGTGGTGCGCACCGTCCCGATTGACCTGTCCGGAAAGACCGAAACCTTCACCACCGAGGTGCCGCTGGCGTTGCCCGAAGGGGTGACGCTGGTTGAGGGGAACGAGGTCGTCAGAGTGACGGTCATCATCCAACCGGTGTACGACAGCCGCGAGTTTGCCGATATCCCCGTCGAGGTCACGGGGCTGGATACGACAGTCTACAGCGCCGACGGGCTGCCGAACACTGTCACAGTGAACGTCTCCGGCCCGCAGGCCCGGTTGAGCGAACTGAGACCGGAAAACATCCGCGTGGTGGTCGACCTGAGCGACCTGGGACCGGGTAACCACCAGGTCACGCCGCAAGCGACGATCATCGGCCAGACCGAAGAAGCCGATTTCTCGGTCACCAGCGTGCTGCCGGAACAACTCGGCGTGACGATCGAGGTGCTCGAACCCACCGCCACGCCAGATGTAACGCAACCACCGGTTGGGCCGCGCGAGTGATGCACGCTAACCCTGGCAGCAAAGCACATATTGACGCGAATACAGGAGCAGCAGCCACATGCCAGAGACACAGCAGATTGTAACCTGGCTCGTCATCGGCGGGTTGGCGGGAGCGGCAGCCGGATCGCTGATCAAACGCAAGCTGTATTTTTACGAACTGATCCTCGCGGGGTTGCTGGGGGCGGTCGTCGGGGGGGTTGCGATCGAGGCCATCGGCATCAACCTGCCTGATTACGACGTCACCTTCTCCACCGCCGATCTGCTGACCGCGTTCATCGGCGCGGCGATCGTGATCGGGTACGCGGAGATCGTCGCGGGGTTTCGCCGCCGCGACCGCTAACGCGGCGCGATCTACCGGAGCCTTATCAAACTCCATCAAATTTTAATGGCATCTTAATTTCGGGCCGCTATGCTTATAAGTAACTGGCGGCTGGGTGCTGCCAGGGAGATTCTGTATCCGCAAGCCAGCGCATATTACCCGTATGCTCCCCACCCCCACCTGACCTACCTGAAGGGCTGTCTTGCGGTACACTATCACGTTAGGGAAGGAGCGAGGCTTCCTTCCCTTCCTTTTTGTCCCGTGCCAACCACCGGAGTCAGCCCGGTTCAACCCCCAGGCACGCGGCGATCTTGCCCGCCAGATTAAGCTCAAGCGTGATATCAGGCGCGGGATCGGCCAGCGTTGCGCGGGGCAGCGGCAACACGCCCACGCCGGGATAGGCACGCTGGTGATCGTAGTGTGCCAGCACGGACGGCGTGTCGATATGGACGATCAGCGGTAGATCGACGCGTTTGGCGTCGTAGAATTTAATCACGTCCTCGAAGTGCTGCACGCACAGCACGATCAAAAAATCATAGTCTTCCGCCACTTCAATATCGTACGGGTGCGAATAATACACCAGGTCCAACTGCCCCTGGGCGCGAGAGGTGAGCAACTGCACCAGGCCGTGCATGCCGTCATCGGTCGGGACCACCACTCCGCCGCGCAATCTGTTACCCTGCAACATAACCTCGCTTCACCCGTGCAACCATTGCCGTTCAAGGCCATCGTAATACAAGTGAAGTCACATGCCAATCGCCCATCGGTCCCACTCCGGCCCGCCCCTTCCCACCTGTCGTATGAGTTTTTTTACGAACCTGCTCTTATTTCTGTGCATTAACTGAAAACGGTTTATAATGAGTAGGGGGAAGTTAGCCAACCGTTTTCATTACGGTCTCGTTTCATTCACTTCACCGGGAGACCAAAGGTTTTATGAGCGAGCAAATTTGCAAGAATTGCGGGAAGGCCAACCCGGCGAAAGAGGCGTACTGTTACCAGTGCGGGCACATCCTGCCCACAGGGGTAAACATGCTTTCGGCAAAGACTGACGCGCTGCCGGATGCGCCGCTCAAGCCTCAACTGCGCTGGGGCACGGCGTATTTCGGCGATAAGTCGCTGCTGCGCATCCGCGTGCGGGACGCCCACGCCCTGCTTGAGGTCGCCTTCGGCGATGAACTCGTGCTGGGGCGCGCGGTGGATGATGTCGTGCCGGAAGTCGATCTCTCGGCTTACAACGCGCAGCACCTCGGTGTTTCGCGGCGGCATGCCAAACTCACGCGCGAGAGCGCGACGGTCATGGTGCAGGACCTGGGCAGCGTCAACGGGACGTTTCTCAACGGGCAGAAGCTGCTGCCCTACCAGCCGCGCGTGCTGCGCAACGAGGACGAATTGATCCTGGGGCGGCTGGTGCTGCGCGTATCCTTCACGCGCGCCCCGCGTGACGCACAAACAGAAGCATGATCGTCACCCACCGCGCCCACACGCCACAACCTCATACCTCAAACGCCGCGCCGCCCGGCACTGTCAGACCCCGGGCGGCGCGTTTGGTCCCTTGCCAGGATCGCGTCATCTCTTCGCCCGGTCGCGTTTGCGCTCGCGGATGCTGAAACGGATCGGCGTGCCCGTGAACGGGTACACGCGCCGGATCTGGTTCTCCAGGTAACGTTCGTAGCTGAAATGCAGCAGCGTGCGGTCGTTGACGTGAAAGAGAATCGTCGGCGGATCGACGCGCACCTGCTGCGCGAGGTAGATCTTCAGCGGGCGCGGCTGCTTGGTTTGCGGCGCGTGGCGCAACATCGCCTCGCGGACGATCTTGTTCAGCTCGCTGGTGGGGATGCGCACCAGGCGTTCCTCCTGCACGCGGACCGCCGTCTCCAGCACCTGGTGGATGCGCTGCCCGGTCTTCGCGCTGATGAACAGCACCGGCGCGTAGGGCATGAAGTCCAGCGCGCCGCGCACGATCGCGCGATACTCGTTGATCGTGTGCTCGTCCTTGTCGATGGCGTCCCACTTGTTGACCAGGATCACGACGCTTTTCATCTCCTCGCGCACCATCCCGGCGATGTGCAAGTCCTGCTGCGTGATGCCTTCCACCGCGTCGATCAGCAGCAGCACCACGTCGGCCCGCGCGATCGTTTTCTGCGCGCGCAACACCGCGTATTTTTCGATGCCGGGCGCGACCTTGCCGCGCCGCCGGATGCCCGCCGTATCGATCAGCGTGAGCGGCATCCCGCTCCAGATCAGGGGCGTGTCCACCGCGTCGCGCGTGGTCCCCGCCACCGGCGAAACGATCGCGCGCTCCTGCCCCAGCAGCTTGTTGAGCAGCGACGACTTGCCCACGTTGGGCCGCCCGACGATCGCGATCTTGAGCGTGTCGTCGTCAGCGTCAAAATCCTCTTCCACGCGAAACGGCAGCACCTCGATCACCGCGTCCAGCAGATCGCCGGTGCCCGTGCCATGCAACGCCGAGACGGGGAACACCTCGCCCATGCCCAGCGCGTAGAATTCAAAGGCTTCCTCGCGGCGGGCGGCGTTATCGGCTTTATTCGCCGCGACCAGCACCGGCTTGTTTGTGCGGCGCAGCACTTCCGCGACCTCTTCATCGGCGGCGGTGATGCCATCCAGCACGTCCACCACCAGCACGATCACATCGGCCTCTTCGATCGCGACCAGCGCCTGGTTGCGAATCTCCTCGGTGAAGAAGCGCGACCCGTGCGCCAGCGGGCTGTCGCCGGTTTCCTGCGATGGGCGCGGCTGGTAGACCTCCAGGCCGCCGGTATCCACCACGTCGAAGATCACGCCGTTCCAATCGGCCTCGTCTATGATGCGGTCGCGCGTCGTGCCGGGCACGTCCGACACAACGGCTTTACGCATCTCAACCAGCCGGTTGAAAAGCGATGATTTGCCTACATTGGGCCGCCCGACCAGGGCGACGACCGGTTTCCTCATGGTGAATACTCCGTAATGGGCGGTGATCGGTTGGTGGGTCCCGGATTGCGGCGATCATCGCCATGCGTGCAACACATGCATTCTAGCAGGTTCGCGGGGCGGTGAGAAGGCGCAAACCGCCCGGCATGGACCGGGCTATGCACCTGCCGGACCGTCACAACGGCCCGTTAAACGCGCGCCCCCACGCGGCAAGGGCCGGTTCGCGGCCCGCTAGATGCGTAGCCTGGGGTCTTCCAACCCCAGGCGATTCTAGCCTGTATCCCCGCGCAGCAGCCCCTTGTACGGTCCCGGCTTGGAGCCGGGGATCGCGGTCGCGCCGCAAATCTTGGTGTAGAACTCCTGCGGGCCGGTCCCGCCGATCACACCGTAGGCGTACCCCTGCGCGCGCATATCGTGCAGGCAGGCCAGCAGCAGCGCCGCCCCGACGCCCTTGCCCCGCGCGGCCTCGGCGACGCCGGTCGGGCCGAAGATGCCGCGCGCGGTCGCGTCGTAACACGCGAATCCGATCACCGCGCCCTGCTCCACCGCGATGAACGTCGCCACCGGCTGCCGCGCGAACGCCACATCGCACTCGCTGACCCAGTGCGGCCCGAACTGTGCCGCGATCCAGGCCAGCACGATGTGCTTTTCCGGGGCCAGCCCGCGCCGGATCGTGATCCCGGCAGCCTCACAGCGTGCCACAGCAGGCGCGAGGTCGGGCAGCTCGTACAGCTTAACAAGCATGTCGGTCATCGGGAAACGGCTCCTTTTTGTGGGTGGGGAAGGCTTTGGTCGCCTCAACGACAAAGCATACCACAAAACCGGGACCGGACCAGCACGCTATACCCCCCTCACAACAGCGCGATCAGCAGGGCGACCAATAACACGATCAGCACCAGCGCGCCCACCACACCGTACACCATCCGCCGCGAGACGCTCACCAGCGCCGCGGACTCGGCGAGGTAGGCTTCGCGCGGGTTGCCGGGGTTGTAGATCACGGTGACGGGCTGCCCGACTTGATAGGCGGTCAGGAAGCTTTCGGCCATGCGACGGTTCTTAAAACGCAGCACCTGCGGGGTCACGCGGCTGCTTTCGTAGCGCTCGCCGTTCACGTGGTAGGCGTAACGCACAACCGGTTCGTAGTAAATGATCAGCTCGCCACCCGCCGTGTAATGGACCGTTTCGAGTGACTTGTCGAGCACGTCGCCTGCGGTCGTCGCCCAGCCGGGCGGGACGCTCACTGCGGACTGCGCCGGGTCTTCCATCGTGTTTCGCTCCTCGTGGTGATAGCTTGCACCGTTATTGTAACAGACGTACGCTGTCGCCCCGCACCCTGGCGGCGGAATCTCATCTCGCTTTAAGGAAATTTGGTGTTTTGCCGGGGGTGGCGTTACACTCTCCCGCCGGATAACACGGACCATCTCGCCGCGCCGGCGGAGGGTTGCCCCTCTACGGTGCACGCTGTGCGACTTCTAACAACACTGATCTACGGTGGAGGTAACTAGTGGCAAACAAAGTACGTGTAGCAATCATTGGCGTGGGCAACTGTGCCAATTCCCTGATCCAGGGTGTGCACTATTACAAAAACGCCAAGCCCGACGAGCCAATCCCCGGCCTGATGCACGCGCAACTGGGCGACTACCACATCAGCGATATCGAGTTCAGCGCGGCGTTTGACATCGACGCGGAGAAGGTCGGCAAGGACCTGTCCGAGGCGATGTGGAGCGGGCAGAACAACACGATCAAGTTCGCGGACGTGCCACACCTGGGTGTGACCGTTGCACGTGGCATGACACATGACGGGCTGGGTAAGTACCTCAAGCAGAAGATCGCCAAAGCCCCCGGCCCCACCGCCGACATCGTGCAGATCCTCAAAGACACCGAAACCGATGTCGTCGTGAATTACCTGCCGGTGGGCAGCGAGCAGGCGACCAAGTGGTACGTCGAGCAGGTGCTCAACGCCGGGTGCGCGTTCATCAACGCGATCCCCGTCTTCATCGCCCGCGAGCCGTACTGGCAGCAGCGCTTTGCCGAAAAGGGCCTGCCGATGATCGGCGACGACATCAAGTCGCAGGTCGGCGCGACGATCCTGCACCGCGTGCTGACCAACCTCTTCAACGATCGCGGCATCCGCCTGGAGCGCACAAGCCAGCTCAACGTCGGCGGCAATATGGACTTCTATAACATGCTGGAACGCGAGCGCCTGGAGAGCAAGAAAATCTCCAAAACCAACGCCGTGACGAGCCAGCTTCCCTACGAGATCGACCCGGATAACGTCTACATCGGCCCCAGCGACTACGTGCCCTGGCTCACCGACCGCAAATGGGCGCACATCCGGCTGGAAGGCGCGGCGTTCGGCGACGTGCCGCTGAACATCGAATGCAAGCTCGAAGTGTGGGACAGCCCCAACAGCGCGGGCGTGATCATCGACGCGGTGCGCTGCGCCAAGATCGGACTCGATCGCGGGCTGACCGGCACGCTCGAAGCGCCGTCCAGCTACTTCATGAAGTCGCCGCCGGTGCAGGTGCCGGATGACATCGCGCGCAACAATACGGAAGCCTTCATCGCGGGCCACAACAACGCCACCGTCAAACCGCCCGAAGGCTGGAAGGGCAGCGACAAGCCGTCCGTGCCGGACAACCCGCACGAAGACGAATAAGCAATCCGGGCCGCGCCAGGGGCAGGATCGCCCTCAGAACGCCACAGCCCAGATAACGCCGAGGGTGCAGGCCGTGTGACCTGCGCCCTCGTTTGATTCAAGCGCCTTCTTCGTCGCCGTCTTCGGATGCGCTGAGCTGCTGGCGCGCCCAGGCGAGCGCCTCGTCCACCGTGAGGAACTGCCCCACCGCGATCCCAAATTGTTCGTGCACTTTGCGTCGCAGAATCCCGACGACCGGGTGAACGCTGACGATCAGCGTATGCAAGCGCGGGTCCGCGATCGTGCCTTCGGGCTGTGCCTGCGCGTCATACAGCAGAAGTTGCACATCGCCCGCCGCGATATCCTGCTGCCCCAGGTCCCACACCACGTACAGCGGCTCCGCGCTCTGTTCGAGATAACGCAGGAGCTGCCCCCGCAAGCTCTGCGCCTCTTCCCCACTGGTGAGGATATCCAACTGCAAGCGGATCAGGATGATCGGTTCATCAGGCAATTTGATGAGGGTGAACGGCATGGTCGTGTTCTGTCCAAACTGAGTGCGAAAGCCACGCTACAACGTATCGAAACCGGAAGCCCGTCCCAACCGGGCAGGCACTCCGCCCCTTCGGAAGAACCCGGCAACCGCGCTGGCCCGGCACCAGGAACCGCGCCTTACCTGCCAGCACAACGCGCGAAGGTGTTTCACCGCGACCTCGGACACTGGCGGAGTCTGCCCACCACCAGCGCAACGCCAGCCCGCCTTAGTCACGCGCATTAAGCAAAACAATTAATAGTTCGTAAAGCAGCTTAGATCAAAGGTTTTAAAAATGCCAGTGCGAACCATGCTTCCGACCAATTTCGAATCCAATTCAAAACCTTTCTTAACCCGCCACTAACCGTTTGCCCCTACCCCCGGACCGGACTACACTGGTACCGCACACACACACGCACGCTGGCACAGCCGGGAGGATGGCGCTGCTATACAACGTTTTGATGCTGGTGATTGGATTACTGGCCGGGGGCGCGGCGGGAGCCGGAATCGCGCACCTCCGGGCGCGGCGCACGGCGGGCGCAGCGCATACCCATCGCGCCCGCCTGCTGGACAACCTGGTCGCGCTGGGGGATGCACTGCAGGAAGTCTCCCCCGGCGCACTCGGCAAACGCGGCGGATGGGACCGCCCGCTGTTCGACGCCGTGCTACGGCAGGTTGAGGCGCACACGCCCGCGTTTCAGGCGGCGCTGGCGGCGTACCTCAGCACGCCGGGCCCGCACGACCGCGAGACGATCGCGGCGCTGCTGGCCGTCGACCGCCTGTCGGCGGCTTACACCTACTGGACGCGCCTGTTCCCGCCGCGCCAAACCGACACGGCGATGTTTGTGCTCAGTTTGCTGCACGACCTGGGCGACAAGGTCGAGGCCGCGATCCACCTGCTGGCGGACTGACCCCACCCACGCCCAAAAAAGCGCCTGGCCGGGCCGCCACGTATGGCAACCGGGCCAGGCAAAACACTATGAGGGGGATCACAGTGCGAAGCTTGCGTTGTGTCCTATTCGACGTACTCGGTCAGCCCGTATTCATCCTGCAACTGGCGCAGCTTGTTGAGCGCGGCATGCTGCAACTGGCGAATGCGCTCGCGGCTGTAGCCCATCAACTGCCCGATCTGCGACATGCTGTGTGTATCGCCGTCTTCCAGGCCGAAGCGCAAGCGGATGATACGCGCCTCGCGTTCCGGCAGCGCACCGAGCAAGAAGCTGATCGATTCGACCAGCAACTGGCGCGCGGTGGCTTCTTCCGGCAGTTCGCTTTCCTTGTCTTCGATCAGGTCGGCACGCGGGCGGTTTTCTTCCTCGCCGATCAATTCGTCGAGCTGTACCGGCTCGCGCGCGGCCAGCATCGTCGTCTCGATCTGCTCCGCCGAGAGATCGCAGTTTTCGGCCAGCTCTTCGTAGGTCGGCTCGCGCCCTAACTCCTGCGCCAGCTTCTCCGACAGGCGGCGCAACCGCCCCCAACGCTGGCCCTGGTTGATCGGCAGGCGGATCGTGCGCCCGCGATCGCCGGCTGCACGGGCGATCGACTGGCGGATCCACCACGTCGCATAGGTGCTGAGCCGCACCCCGCGCTCCGGGTCGAAGCGGTCAACGGCCTTCATCAGGCCCAGGTTCCCTTCCTGGATCAAGTCCGGCAACGGCAGCCCGCGCCCCTGGTACTTCTTGGCAATCGAGATCACCAGGCGCGTGTTCGCCATGATCAACTCGCGGCGTGCCGTTTCGCCCATCTCGATCACGTCGCACAGGTCGGCGTCAACTTCGTAGCAGTCCTGCGCTTCTTCGAGCCGTGCAGTCGCTTCGTTGCTGGCCTGCACCATGCGCGCCAGGGCCTGCTCGCGGTCGGAGTCAATCGGTTCGGAGATGGGGCGGATATCGCGGAAGTAGAATTGCAGTAAATCGGCGTCCGGCTGCGGCATGTAGCCGTTCTCCTGATTTTTAACCGTGCGTGCACCGCCGTCTTCGATGATGTCTGGGGCTTGTTCGAGTAATGTGGAAAACTCGGATTCCCACTGGCCTGTTTGTGTCTTTTCACGAATAGTCTGTTCGAGAGCGCCCACTATATCACCTTCCTTGAGTAAAGGCGGATGGAAACCAGTTACCGGGACCATGAGGTGTTTTTATTCGCCGTAGGTCTGTCTACTATAGTACTATTTTTTTTAATCTAAATCAACTTTATTAGGATTAGAGTTAGATAAGTATGTAAGGAGCTTTACCCTAATCAGACCGCTTGTTGTATGGCCCTGCCGGTAGCGTGCTGTGGGCTGATGGTGCCGGCTGCAGTGAGGAAACTGTGAAGGATGCGTTCACCCATTTAGATGCATCCTTGCGCCGGAAGGTTTCACCGGCTGGCGCTGCGATAGCGACTGAATGTGCAAGCCGTGCACGGAACCGTTATACTCGTCGGCGGCATCATGCACACCATCGTTAAACACAATAGCGAAAAGGTGTTAGAGCTACATATGTGCTTGATAAGTAAACGATGAATCTCTTGCTACCGTTGTTCGGCTTGCTGGCGCTCTACGAACCGACGCCCCCGCCCGGCAGCGTACCGGAAGCGCCCCCTGCCGCATCGCCCGGCCCTGGTCCCGACCCCGGCGATGATGTGCTTCCGGCAGCACAACCGCTGCGCCGGCGGCTGTTCCCGCGTATTCACCCGCGCATCTTAATCGGCTACGGCGCGGCGTTCGGGGCTGCGATGATCCTCGCGGCGTGGGTCTGGGCCTTTGTCGCGCGGGACAGCGCGCTCGCGGATTGGTTCCCGCTGGCGCACCTGCCCGGTGACCTGCTGCTCGGTGCGGGGACGGGGGCCGTATTTGCCCTCGTCGCGCTGCAATTAGAGCGCTACGTTCCCTCGCTCAAGCGGATCGAGCGCATGTTCCTTGAAATCATTGACATGCGCGCGCTGCGCTGGCACCATGCACTGCTGCTCGGCCTGCTGGCCGGTGTCCCCGAAGAAATCCTGTTCCGGGGCGCGATGCAGCCCGTGTTGGGGCTTTTCGCGACGGCGGTGGTGTTCGGTGCGCTGCACGCGGTCACACCGGTTTACTTCGTCTACGCGACGGTTGCCGGGGCGCTGCTTGGTGCCCTCGCGGATTGGCGCGGCAGTCTTTGGGCGGCGATGGCAGCTCACACGACGATTGACGTGATCATGTTCCTGGCGCTTATGCGCGCCTGGCGGCGGCGTGCCGGGCCACCTCCGCCACCGGCATCATCAGAGTAACACGCCCAAGCGCCCACCCACCGCCCCACGTGGCGCATTCACGCTGGGTCAGGTGGGCTATTTATGCGACGCTAACACCAGCACCGCGCGGATTCCGGTCGCCGCTGCGCCGGGCAGCAGCGGACGGCTGAACGGCGCCTATACATTTTTTTACAGGTTTTGATAGCCACAGGCCGTTACCCCGTGTATACTCGAAGCATGTTACGTTACGTCGGTTCACCAGGAAAGGAGCGCGCCTAGCGACAGTAACGAGGGGACGCCAGCGCAAGGCCCGGGCACGTAGACCTGTACGGCCCGGGATACGAGGTGGCGGTTGCTCGCCGCACGGCGAGCCTAACCCCGGGGCACGCGGCCCGTACGGTCCGCGCCGGGGGAAAATCGAAGCTTCTGCGGATGCCGCCAGGACGCCCACCACCGTCCTCGTTGTTCCCTCCAAACACAAGCCGTGCGCCAAAGCGGGCTGGCAACAGCCCGACAAACCGCGCGGCGCGTGGTGCCAGCGGCCAGCCACCGGCACACGATCCCGGTGCGCGACGCCGCATCCCTGCAACCCTGACATTGATCGCATACCCGGCGCACACCGCCCCCGGCGGCGCGGTTCGTGCTTGCATTGGCACACTTGCCCCGCCCCGCGCGGTGGACGCCTGCACCTATTGGAGGGAAAACCATGTGTGGAATCGTCGGTTATATCGGTCCGCGTGACGCCACGCCGCTGATCCTCAACGGCTTGCAGCGCCTGGAGTATCGCGGCTACGATTCGGCGGGCATCGCCGTGCTGCAGGGCGACGAACTCGCCATTCGCCGCGACGTGGGCAAGCTCAGCAACCTGTTGGGCCTGGTACGCGAAGCCCCGCTGAACGGGCACATCGGCATCGGGCATACACGCTGGGCCACGCACGGCGCGCCGAGTCCGCGCAACGCGCACCCGCACATCAGCGACTGCAACTGCACGGTGGTGGTGCATAACGGCATCGTGGAGAACTTCCGCGAGCTGCGCGCCGAACTCGAAGCGGACGGGTACACGTTCCAGTCGGACACAGACACCGAAACGATCGTGCACCTCGTCCAGCGCGCGATCGACGCGGGGCACGACGTGACCGAAGCGACGCGGCAGGCCGTCCAGCGGTTGCGCGGCGCGCACGCGATCGTGGTGCTGAACAAGGACGAACCGGACCGGCTGGTCGCGGTGCGCATCGGCAACGCGGGCGGCGTGGCGCTCGGCCTGGGCGACGGCGAGATGTTCGTCGCCTCGGACATCCCCGCGATCCTCGAACACACACGCGCGATGGTGTTTCTCGAATCGCGGCAGATGGCGACGCTGACTCGCGACGCCTACCACATCCAGACGCTGGACGGCGAGCCGGTCGACGGCGCGATCCATACCATCCCCTGGGACCCCGTCAGCGCGGCACGCGGCGAATACCGCCACTTCATGGAAAAAGAGATCCATGAACAGGCGCGCGCGCTGACCGACACGCTACGCGGGCGCGTGGACTTCGCCACCGGCACCGTCACGCTGCCGAACCTGCACATCGACCCCGCCGACGCCCACCGCATCAAGCGCCTGATCACGGTGGCCTGCGGCACCAGCGCCTACAGCGGGCTGGTCGGCAAGTTCATCATCGAGGAACTGGCGCGTATCCCGGTTGAGGTGGATTACGGCAGCGAGTACCGCTACCGCGACCCGATCATCGACGAGGACTGCGTGGTGCTGGCGATCACGCAGTCCGGCGAGACGGTCGACACGCTGGCGGCGATGGAAGAGGCGCGCGAAAAAGGGGCGCGGTTGTGGAGCATCGTCAACGCGATCGGCTCGCAGGCGATGCGCATCGCGGACGGCTACATCACGATGCAGGCCGGGCCAGAGATCGGCGTCGCCAGCACCAAAGCCTTCACCACCAGCATCACCGACCAATACCTGCTGGCGCTGTACCTGGGCCTGCAGCGCGGCACGCTCACGCCGGAGCAAGCGTACCGTCACGCGCAGGATCTCGCGCACCTGCCGGACGTGGTCGGGCAGGTGGTCGAGCGCGAAGCGGCGATCGAGGCGCTGGCCGCCGAACTCTACCAGTACGAGAATTTTCTCTACCTGGGGCGCGGCATCAACTACCCGATCGCGCTGGAAGGCGCGCTCAAGCTCAAGGAGATCAGCTACATCCACGCGGAAGGTTACCCCGCCGGGGAGATGAAGCACGGCCCGATCGCCTTGATCGACGAGAACATGCCGGTGCTGGCGATCACGCTGCGCGACGCGGTGTACGAGAAGATGCTCAGCCAGGTGGAGCAAGCGAAATCACGCGGCGGGATCGTGATCGCGGTAGCGACCGACGGCGACGCGTTGATCCGCGAGAAGGCGGACCACGTGCTCTACGTGCCGGAGGTCCCGCCGTTGATCAGCCCGATCGTGAGCGTGATCCCGCTGCAACTGCTCGCGTACCACATCGCGGTGTGGCGCGGCGCGGACGTGGACCAGCCGCGCAACCTGGCGAAGTCGGTCACGGTGGAGTAGACGCGACACTTCCACTCAAGGCAGTACTTCCATTGCACGGGGTACGGCTCGCCCTACCCCGTCTTTTGCTGGCGCGCACCCACCGCCCGTTGCCCGTACCGTGCCCGCAGGGGCACCATCATGCAGGCGTCAGGAACGGCGGCGCGAAATGGTGTGTCATAAAGCTTGCAGATACGCAATCCCCAAGAGACAAGGAGCACTGCACATGATCACCAACCGCTTCACGCTGCTTATCCTGAGCACGCTGCTCGCGCTGGCCGGGCTGGTGCCGCTCACCGCGCCCGCCGCCGCGCAGGATGACTGCACTTTCACCGCCAGTGAGGTTGTGCCGCTTTATGCCGCGCCGCTGGCGGAACCGGCGCAGATCACCGGCGCGCTGCCGGGTGACATACAGGTCGCCGCGACCGTGCGCAGCGGCCTGACGTTCGACGCGCTGATCTACGTACAGCTTGACGACGCATACGGCGGCTGGGTCGATCCGCGTTCCGGCACGCTTAACGGCGACTGCGCCGGCCTGCCACTCGACGCGCGCCCGCTGGCCGACTACCCGTCAATCTGCACCATCACCACCGACCAGGCGCTGGCCTTCTACGACGACGCCGCGCTGAGCACGCCCAAACCGTTCGACCTGGAACCGGGGCGCTACGTCATCACGCGCAAAACGGAACGCGCGTACTTCGTGCGGCTGGACCACGCAATGGGCGGCTGGATCGCGGCGGGCGATGGCGCGCTCAGCCCTGCCTGCGCGCTGCTGATCGATCCTTCTGAGCTAACCGCGCTGACCGGGGCCAATACCCGCGTGTGGTCGGCGCCCAGCGTGCGCACGGGTGAACCGCGCTACACGCTGCCGGAAGGCGTGACCGTCGCCGTGATCGCGGGGCCGGTGCGCGGCCCGATCCGCTTCGACAGCGATCTGCAAGACGACTGGTACCAGGTCGCGCAAGGTGGCGAAACGCTCGGCTGGGTCTGGGCCGGGCGGCTCACGTTCCTCGACGGCGCGCCGGAGGCGAACGGGACCGCGCTGGCAAACGCGCGGCTGTGGTCGCTGCCCGATGTGCAAACGGGCTCGCAGCTCGTGTCGCTGCCGCCCGGCACGCGGCTGATCGTGCTCGAAGGGCCGGTGCAAGGACGCATCCGTTACGATACCGACGCGACGGGCGACTGGTACCGCGTGCAGGTAGCGGGCAGCGCGGTCACCGGCTGGCTGTGGGCCGGGCGGATCGCGCTGGATTGAGCGGTCACGACGGCCCTTAAACCCGAACGCGCAGCCGCCAGCGGCAGAAGCCATCATCACGCAAACAGAAAACGCGCCCCGTGTATCGCTGCGGGGCGCGTCCGTGTGTGTGTGACAGCAGGTATGCTTACTGCAGGTATTGCCGCACAAAATTGAGCGCGGTCGGCGTATCCATACGGAACTGGTAGTCAACCCCGACGCAGGGCGTGATGCCCCAGGACACGATCGCCCCGATGGTGTTCGAATTGCCCCAGAACACCGGGCCGCCGGAATCACCGAAGCAACTGCCGCCGGAACCGTTGCCGCCGCCCGGATTGTTGGTGAACTTGGCGCTCGCGCCGCCGGCGAACGTGCTGTTGATCTCGATCAGCGAAACGGTGCCCTTGTAGCGCGCGTAATCGTCGTTTAGCTCCTGCAACGGGACCAACACCCCGTGCGAGCCGTAGCCGACCACTGTGAAGCTGTCATCCTTCGGCCCCAGCGTCGCGAGCAGGTTTTCCGGCGGAAGCTGGCCGTACACAGGCAGGTTTACCGGCTTGGAGAGGATCACCAACCCCACGTCATACGTAAGCGGAAACTCAGCGAAATCATCATACTGCGGGTGCGGGATCACCGCCTTGGCCTTGATCCAGTCCTTTCTCAACCACTGGTCGAGACTCTTGGCTTCGGCCAAGCCCGCCAGGGCGTTTTCCTCAAAGCGCACGTACGTGACGTCATTGACGTTCCCCGCGCCCTCGACACAGTGCCCCGCCGTCAGCATGACCGTCGGTGAGAGCAGCGTGCCACTGCAGCTATAGTAGCCCACACCGTTCTGCACGAACAACAGCGTGCCCACATGGGGATGCTCGCCGTTGTCAGGCACGCCCCACGTGATCGCGCCGACCCCTGGCGTAACCAGCAGCAAGACGGCGATCACACCAACCAACCCAACCCAACGCTTTTTCATCTTCAACCTCCGTTGCAGACCACTTAACAAAAAACTAAATGGCGTTATGGTCACATTCTACCCCGGATGGCGAATCGTGCAAGTGCGCCGGGGCGCGAGCATGGACCGGGCCGCCTACCCACCGGACCGTCACAACGGCTCTTGAGCCGGCGGCTGCGCGTTCGGGCTCAAGGGCCGGTTCGCGGCCCCGATAGGTACACCGGCAGCACCACTTGCCACGCCCCCACCCAACGAGTATGCTTAGCCTGTAACGCACCGAGCCGCACAAGGAGCAGCGCAGCAGGAGCAATCATGGCAGACCTGACCGGGCAGCAACTCGGACAATACACCATCGGCGAGCCGATCGGGCGCGGTGGGATGGCGCACGTTTACCGCGCGCGGCAGGAGTCGATGGATCGCGACGTGGCGATCAAGGTCATGGCGAGCGAACTCACCGATAACGCGGAGTTCGTGGCCCGCTTTGAGCGCGAAGCCCGCGTGATCGCCCGCCTGCAGCACCCGCACATCCTGCCGGTGATCGACTTCGGGCGCAGCGGCGATTATGTCTACCTGGTGATGCGCCTGGTCACGGGCGGCGTGCTCAGCGAGCGCCTGCAGCGTACCGAACTCACGATCCGGCAGACCGAGCGCTTCCTGACGCAAATCGCCTCGGCGCTGGAATACGCGCACCGTAACGGCGTGGTGCATCGCGACCTCAAGCCGACCAACGTGCTGCTCGATGAACAGGACAACGTCTACCTGACCGATTTCGGCATCGCCAAGATGCTCGCCGGGTCGACCAGCAACTACAGCCTGACCGCGACAGGCCGCGTGATGGGCACCCCGGCGTACATGGCCCCCGAACAGTGGCGCAGCGACCCGGTGGACGCGCGCACGGATATCTACGCGCTGGGGATCATGCTCTACGAGATGCTGCTCGGCGCGCTGCCGTTCAACTCCGAAACGCCCTACGGCATGATGTACAAACACTTCGACCAGCCGCCGCCGCTGCCCCGCGCGGTGAACCCGCACATACCGGACGCGCTGGAGCCGATCGTGCTGCGCGCGCTGGCGAAAACACCGTCCGAGCGCTACCCGTCGGCGGAACAGATGGCGAGCGACTACAACGCCGCAGTGAACACGCTGCCGCCAGAAGTGGTCACGCAGCCGCTGCCCCGCGCCAGCATCGAGCAGATCGAGCGTGCGACGCCGCCTTCCAGTCGCCAGGAAGCAGCCCGGCAGCCGGAACCGACGTACCCGACCGCACCCGCCGCCACGCCGAATTCCGCCGTATATGCCGCGCCTGGTTCGACATACCCGGTCCAGGCGGACCAGACACGGCGCAGCCGGGGCAAACGACGCGGCGGCATACTGGTGCTGGGCGCGCTGGGGCTGCTGGTGCTGGGCGTGGCGTTCGCGATCACGCTGCTGGTCACGGGGGGCAACGGCGACGGCGACGCGGACGCGATCGGTGTGGGCGGCCAGACGCCGCACGTAACCGGCACCGAGACCGCCACTTCTACCGCGACCGCGCGCGCGATCGTGCAGATCACGACGCTGCAGCCGAGCGCTACACCGGGCGCGACCGACACACCGCAGCCCAGCGCGACGCCGTCCCCGCGCCCGACACAGACCAGCACGCCAACCCAGACCGCCACGCCGACACAGACGCCGGTGCCCAGCGCCACACCGGATCACCCGGCCACCACCGGGGCGCTGATCGCGCTGGCGTTGACCCAGACCGCCACCAGTTGGACCGCGACGCCCACGCCGGATATCCAGGCGACCGTTGTCGCGGCACTGACTGGTACCGCCGCAAGCTGGACCGCGACCCCCAGCGCGACGCACACACCCAGCGCCACCGCGATCAACACGCTGCCGCCGCCGCCGACATCCACGCGCACCCCGACCCATACGCGCACACCGTCGGCCACCCCGACCAATACCGCGACCGCAACGGAAAGCGCGACGCGCACCGCAACGCAAATCGCGTGCAACAGCCTGACCTCGCGGCTTGAGGTCGGCGAGGGGGCGCGCACCACGCTGCTGCCCGCCGTCTCTACACGCGTGCGCAGCGCCCCCGGTGTGCTGGCCGGCATTGTGCGCATCATCCCGCCAGGGCTGATGTTCGAGGTGATCGGCGGGCCGGAATGCGCCGGCGGGATCACGTGGTGGGCGATCGCGGGCTATGACGAAACCGGGCGCTGGACCGGCTGGATCGGCGAAGGACGGGACGACACGTACTGGATCGAGCCGTTCGACACCGGGCCGATCGACTGCCCCGGCGCGCTGCTGCCGCGCCTGGTGCCGGGCGAAAAAGGCCGCGTCGCGCTCGACCCGTACGCGCCAAACCGCGTGCGTTCCGAGCCGCGCGTGCGCAGCTATAACGTGATCGGGCAGATCCAGCCCGGCGAGGAATTCGACGTGATCAGCGGGCCGGTGTGCGATACAGAGAACGACTGGCGCTGGTGGTTGGTGCGCAAAGGCACACTTGAGGGCTGGACCGCCGAAGGCAGGCCGGGCACATACTGGCTGGAACCCAGGCCCTAAGCGGTGTTTTGAGATGCAGGGGCCGCCCTTCTGAGTTCGTCCTGAGGCACGCGAGGTGCGCCTCTACAGAAGACGCATCGAACGGTCCCTAAACAGGCCACCCACCGCAGACACCGTTCCACGCCTAGCTCACCACCCCCGCGATCAGCTCGGCGGCACGGGACGGGCCGCCCAACGCCGCGAATTGATCGGCCAGCCGCTGCACGCGTTCCAGCACCCAAGCGGTGGACGTGATCGCCTGCACCGCCGGGCCGAGTTCCCCGCGCCGGATGTCCTGCGGCGTCAGGTGCAGCCCGACCTTCGCCAGGCTCGCGCGGCGCGCCTGCCCGCGCTGGTCGGCGGCGTGCGGCGCGATCACCTGCGGGACCGCGTGCACAATCGCGGCGTGGGTGGTGCCCATTCCGCCGTGATGCACCAACACATCCAGCCGCGGGAAGACGTGCTCATACGGGACCCAGTTCAGCAGGCGCGTGCCGCCCGGCAGCTGCGCTTTCAGGCGGGCTTTCGCTTCCGGCTCCAGCGGGTTGAAGCCGATCACCACCAGCGGGACCATGCCCGCCGCCGCGATCGCCTGCGCCCCCGCCGCGAAGAACTGCACGTCACCGGTAAACGTGCTGCCCAGCGTCACCATGCCGATCCGCTGATCGGCGGGGATATCGGCCAGCCAGGACGGGGGATCGTCCGCTAGCGCTTCTGGAAACCCGCCCACAAACGCGGTCTGCGGCAGAACGGTTTCATCCTGGTGCCAGTACGCGCTGAAATAGCTGATGTGCAGGTGCGGCGACCGGACGCTCGGCGCGGGGCCGCTGCTGAAGTTCGCGCCCGTGATGCCGAACTGCGCACACAAGCGTGCGATGCGCCCCACCGCCTCATCCCCTAAACGACGCTGTGCGGCGAGCATCTGGTCCTCGCTGGCGGGAGGACCGGACGCCCAGCCGCCGACCACCAGCGGCACGCCGAGCCGTTCCGCGGCCAGCGCCGCCGCCGACAGGAACGGGTCGGTCACGATCGCGTCGGGCGCGCCGCGCTCGGCGGCCAGGTCGAGCAGCGCCTGCGTCCCCTGCGCGACAAGCGCCGGATCGAGCCACGTATCCAGCGCGCGGCGGTAACGCAGGGTGTGTATATCCTCGTTCACGAACGTGCCCGGCGTGGGCAGCGGTGGTGGGGGCCAGCGCCAGCCCGTCCGTTCCACCGCAGCAAAGGGCACGCCCGCGCGCGCCACCATCTGGCGCACCGGCGCTTCCGAGACCCACAGCACCGCGTGCCCATGCGTGTGTAGCACGCGCGCCGTCTTCAACAGCCCGCCCCAGTCCAGGTGTCCCGGCAGCGGCGCGGACGTGAACCAGATGTTTGCCATACCGTTCTAATCCTATTCTAAGTGCAGTAGAATCCTATTTTGCTATAACTTACAACAGGACCTATCGCAAATTTTGACAAGGAGGATGACCATTGACTGTGAGAATCCCCGACTCGCACACCGACCTGTTAACCGGACCGGTTTACATTACGCTGACCACCGTTATGCCTGACGGCCAGCCACAGGCGACGCCCGTCTGGTGCAATTTCGACGGCGAGCGAATCTGGATCAACAGCGCGACAGGACGCCAGAAAGACCGCAACATGCGCCGCAACCCCAAAGTCACCGTGCTGGCGATCGACCCGGAAAATCCCTTCCGCTGGCTTGAGGTACGCGGCGAGGTCACCGAGATCACCGAGGACGGCGCGGTCGATCACATCAATGCGCTGTCGAAGCTTTACACCGGCAACGAGGATTACTACAGCTTCAATCGGGACGCAAAAGGCAAGGAAACGCGCGTCATCTACAAGATCACGCCGGTCAAAGTGAATCACGGAGGCTGAGCGATCCTGCTGCGTCCTTGCACGCCGCGTAAACGCCGCGAACCGGCCCCCGAAAACGCCGGATTCGCGGCGCGCGCGTCCTGCCGCCGTACATCCTACGCTTTGCCGCCGCCCTGTTGCCGACTCCGCCCAATCTGCGTTACCGTATAATGCAGATTGATGTTGTTAGCTGCGAGACTTGTTGGTTTTTGGATGGTAGAGGTCAACGGGAAACAACGATGCCCCAACGTGGCTGCATCCCAGTTGTGAGAAGGTACGCACCAATGAACATCATCACACACACCACCATCCCCCGGCTGCGCATCTTTACGCTTACGCTGCTGGTGGCTGCGCTCATCGCCGGCACGCTGCCCGTCCCGGCCCACGCGCAGGATGGCAACACCGTCCCGGCATCCTTCCGCATGAACGGGATCACGCACTATTACCAGACCTGGAATAACTGCGGCGGCGCGAACCTGACGATGGCGCTGTCGTACTTCGGATGGAATTTCGACCAGAACGTGGCGCGCGCGTGGTTGAAGCCGACCATCGAGGACAAGAACGTCTCCCCGTGGCAGATGGCGGCCTTCGTCAACGAGGGCCAGACCGACCTGCCGAACGTCGGCGCGCTGTGGCGCTACGGCGGCACGCTCGACCTGGTCAAAGCGCTGGTCAGCAGCGGCTTCCCCGTGATCGTGGAGAGCGGCTACAACGTAGAAGACCTCGGCTGGATGGGCCACTACGAAACCGTGGTCGCCTACGACGACAGCCTGCAGACCGTCTGGGTCTACGACAGCTACCTGGGCCTCGGCGACGGCTACGGCATCAGCCACAGCTACGCGGCGTTCGATGAGTGGTGGCGGCATTTCAACCGCGCGTTCATCGTGCTGTTCGACCTCAACCGCACCGACGAACTGCGCGCCATCCTGGGCGACTACGTGCAGCCGGATGTCGCCACGCAGCGCGCGCTGGAGATGGCGCGCTCCGAAGCGCAACGGCTCGATGATGCCTGGGCGTGGCTCAATATGGGCACCTCGCTGGCGAAACTCGGCAATTTCTACGACGCGGCGACCGCGTTCGACCAGGCGTTTGCTCGGGGCCTGCCTTACCGCGTGACATGGTACCGTTTCTACCCCTTTGAAGCGTACTTCCGCGTGGGGCGCTACGACGACGTGCTCACGCTGGCGGAGAACACCGAAGCCACGACGGTGTACGTCGAGGAGCTGTACTACTGGCGCGGCATGGTCTACGCCGCACGCGGACAGATCGAGGACGCGCTCGAGGAATTTGACACCGCGCTGGACTACAATCGCAACTTCATCGCCGCGCAGATGGCCAAAGACCAGGTCATGGCGGGCACGTTCGTCCCACCGGGGGCGTAAACGCGTGTCGCACAAACGCGCCGGGGATCGCCTCGGCGCGTCTTTTTGTATCCCCGCGCAGACCGCCATCATCGGCTATACTGTCCTTAGCCCTGTGTTCACTCGCACTGAGGAGGAGCCATGAACCACCGCGAGCGCGTGCGGGCCGTGCTGCGCGGCGAGCAGCCTGACCGCATCCCGAAGATGGTCAACTTTTACCCCTGGGCGTTCCCGCAATATCCACGCCGCGAAGCCGGTGATCTGTTCGACTGCGACATCCGCTTCGTGCGCATCGAGCCGCCGCAGGAGCAGCACAGCTTTCTGCGCTACCTGCGCGCGCTGCCGCGCGACACCTACATCGGGACGACCGACATCCTGCGCACGTATCACGATTGGGGCTACCACCCGGAGCTTGAGCGCGACGCGCCGCTGGGCGCCGCGACCACGATCCGGCAGATCGCTGCCGCGCCGCTGCCGGACTTCATGCAGCAGGTGCGCCCGCAGCGTCTCAGACGCGCGGTGCAACGGCTGCACCGGCGCGGGTACGCGGTCCAGGCCGCGCCGCCGCACCTGGGCGGGGAACTGTTCGAGACGTGCTACCGCCTGCGCGGGTTCGAGCAGTTCATGATCGACCTGGTCGAGAACCCGCCGCTGGTGGACTACCTGCTGGACCAGCTCACCGCGATGCACCTGGCGCTATCACTGGCCCTGACGCGCGCGGGGATCGACATCCTGGCGCTGGATGACGACATCGGCGACCCCACGCGCATGTTGATCAGCCCGGCGCTGTGGCGGCGCGTGTTCAAGCCGCGCTTCAAGACGATCATCGACGCCTGCCGCGCGGTGAACCCCGACCTGTTCGTGTTCTGGCACAGCGACGGCTACATCGAGCCGATCATCCCCGACCTGATCGATATCGGCGTGAACGTGCTCAACCCCGTGCAGCCGGACGTGATGGACCCCGCCCGGCTCAAGCGGGCCTATGGCGACCGGCTGGCGTTTTGGGGCACGGTCGGCACGGCGGCGCGCTGGACGTGGCCCGCCCCGGACGCGATCCGCGCCGAGGTGCAGCAGCGCATCGCGACGGTGGGCGCGGGCGGCGGCCTGATCATCAGCCCGGCGTATGACCTGGAGCCTGAATTTAACTGGGAAAACGTGGTAGCGTTCTTTGACGCGGTCGAGGAGTTCGGGACGTACTGAACCAGCAGGCACGCACATAAGACCCGCTGCAACAGCACCTGGAAGCGCGCACAACGGGCTTTCGTGGTGGCAGCGAACACCCGCGCTCAGTCGTCGTCAAACACCAGGTAGGTATCGCCCTGGTACTTCATCGCCGCCCACTGCCCCGGCGCAAAGGATACCCACACCTCTTCGCCGTCAAACGCCAGCGCCTCGATCACGTCGCCCGCCTGCAAATCGCCGATATGCGCGTGGTCGATCCCCGGACCGCTGCGAATACGCAGATTTGGCGCCGCGACACGTAACCTCAACCGCCGGGGACCGGTTCCTTCGACCTCACGCGTTTCGACGGCGTGCGCGGACGTCCCGCAGTAGGCATACAGATCGTCCTCACTGCCGTTGAACCAGTTCAGGTCAGTGGCGCGGGACGACACACCGGACACACTGCCGGTCTCCGAATACTGCCACAGCACCCACTCCGACCAGTCGGCGGGCAGCGTGGGCGACTCTACGCCGTAGTTGGCGACCCACAGGTCATACTCGCGCCAGTCCTGCCGCCGCAGGACGTTCGGGTCCCAGAACCACTTGCCGGTGTAGATGATCGGCTTGCGCCCGTCGCGCGTTTCGATCGCGCCAGCACATGCTTTGATCACAGCAGTGACAACTTCCGGCGTTTGCCCGTCCGCCAGCTCGACATCCAGCACCAGCGGCAGATCGCTTTTGCGCCCGTCGAGCACGTCGAAGAGGCGTTTGATCTGCGCGCCGGCGTCGATCGCCGGTTTGACGACGTGGTACGCCGACACCAGCAGCTTCGCGCCGATCGCGCCGCGCCAGTTCTCATAAAAGCGCGGATCGGTGTAATAATCGCCCACCGTCGCGCGGATCACCGCAAACCGGTACCCCTGCGCCGCCACTTGCTGCCAGTCGATCGCCCCCTGCCAGCGCGAGACATCAATGCCCGGTGTCCTCGCCATGCTGCCCTCCTTTTGCATCGACATAGTTCGTCATTCTAAAAATGTGCATATTAACGTGCCAGTATATATGCGATTGCGGAAAATGTGGAAATCCCTCGTGTGCGGATTGCCACTAACCGAACATTCGTGCTACAATCCGGTTATCCGTCCCGTAGAAGAGAGTGCACGCCATGAACATCGCACTGACCACCACGATCAACACACCGCTGGAACACGCCTTCGCGTGCGTGGACGACCAGGACCGAATCCTGGAATGGGCCGAGGGCGTCCAGAAGATCACCCCCGGCGACCCCTGGAATCCTGACAACCCTGTCGGATCGCGCTTCACGCAGCAGATCCGCGAAGGGGGGCGCGTGGCCGAGTACGAGGGCGAGATCCTGGCTTATGACAAACCGCACCACATCGCGATCCGGCTCAGCGGTACGCCGTTCGAGATGCGCGTCGATTACCGTTTCAGCGCGATCGACGCAAACCGGACCCGGCTCGATTACGCGGTGGACATGACCACGCACACGCTGCTGGCGCGCATTATGGGCCGGCTGTTCGCCGGATTCACGCACCGTCTCGCGCGGCGGCAGGTCGCTTCGCTGAAAGCCTACGCCGAACGCACAATGTAATCCCCCACCACGCCGCCCGTTTGCGGTATACTCCAGTATGACGACAAGTTATCCTGACGGCGTGCGTGGTGCACGCCGCTTGCTTGCCATTTTCCACCACGCGCCGCCCGAAAAGCCGTAGGAGCGCGCCGCTATGTTCCTTGACGCACACACGCACCTGGATCACTACGATTCCAGCCGCCTGCCCGCCGCGCTGGACCAGATCGCGCAGCGGCGCATTTTCACGGTCAGCGTGGCGATGGACCCACCATCCTACGCCCGCAGCAAGCAGATCGCCGCCGCCCTGCCCGACCTGGTGCTCCCGTCCTTCGGCGTGCATCCCTGGGAAGCGCCGCATTGGGCCGACCGGCTGGACGACCTGGACCCGCTGCTCGCGGAAAGCCCGCTGCTGGGCGAGATCGGGCTGGACACACACTGGGTCACCGACGAGTCCGCCTACCCGGCCCAGCGGCGCGTGCTGGAGCACTTCCTGGCGGCGGCGCGCGACCAGGGCAAGATCGTCAACCTGCACACCAAAGGCGCGGAGATGGCGATCCGCGAGCTGCTGGCGCAGTACCGCATCGAGCGCGCGATCGTGCACTGGTATTCCGGCGGGCGGCCCGCCTTGCGCGAGTTGATCGCGCATGGCTGCTACTTCACGATCGGGGTCGAGATCATGCACGCGGACAAGATCCGCACGATCGCCGGGCTGGTGCCGCCGGACCGCCTGCTGACCGAAACCGACAACCCCGGCGGGTGGGCCTGGCTCAGCGGTGGGAAAGACGGCGCGGGCGAGCCGGGCATGCCCGCGCTGGTGGAAGACGTGATCACGGCACTCGCAGCGGTACGCGACACCACGCCGGACGCGATGCGCCGCACGATTCACGCGAACTGGCTGCGCCTGCTGGCCGGTGATCCGCACCTGCGCGACGTATACGCGCGCCTGCGCGCTGATCCCGACACGCCGGGTGACCTTTGAGCAACGATTATTTACACGAAAGGGCCGAATAAAGATGCTTACACGCGAACCTGATTTTGACCTCCTGCGCCGGGCATTGCTGCGCGAGGGAGCGCTTGAACGCGTCCCGCTGCTCGAGTTGAAAGCCGACGACGAAGTCGTGGCGACGGTGATGGGCCTCTCGGATCCATCCGCGCTCAACGGCATGCCCACCAGGCAGAAAACCGAACTGCTGGTTGAGTTCTGGACGGACCTGGGCTACGACGCGGTGCGCCTGCGGTCCGGGCTGCAACTCCAGAAGGCGCGCCGGTCCACCGTCGATACGGCACCGCTGCAACGCGCCCAGCGCGACTGGCAAAGCGAAGACGCGATCATCACAAGCTGGCAGGATTTTGAGACGTACCCCTGGCCGGCATGGCGCGACGCGGACTTCTCGCACATCGAGCACGCGGCACGGATCGCGCCGGATGGCCTGGGCATCCTGGTCAGCCCTTACGGGATGCTGGAACCGTTGATGTGGATGATGGGCTTTCAGGGGCTGGCGGTGGCGCTGTACGACCAGCCCGATCTCGTCGCGGCAATGGTCGAGCGCATCGCCAGCATTTACGTCCCGATCGCCGAAGCGGTGCTCGACATGGACCGCGTGGCGGGCCTGCTGGTGGGGGATGACATGGGCTTCAAGACCTCCACCATGCTCGCGCCTAAACACCTGCGCACCTACGTGCTACCCTACCACAAGCGGTTGGCGGCGCTGGCGCACGCGCGCGGCAAAGTGTACGTGCTGCACAACTGCGGCAACCTCGAACCGATCATGGATGACCTGATCGACGACGTGCAGATCGACGCCAAGCATTCGTTTGAAGACGCGATTCTGCCCGTCGAGGAGTTTGTCGCCCGCTACGGCGACCGCGTGGCTGCGGTTGGCGGGATCGACATCGACCTGCTGAGTCGCGGGACCGAGCAGCAGGTCCGCGCCAGGGTGCGCGAGGTGCTGGACGCGTGCATGCCCGGCGGAGGATACGCGCTGGGCACGGGCAACAGCGTGACGAACTACGTCCAGCTTCCCAATTTCCTGGCGATGGTGGACGAAGGGCACCGCTGGCGTCCGTGATCGCCGTTGGGCGTATTACGTGGTGCACAACCGGTACTTAATAACACGCTGGTGAATAGATTTTCTTCAAGGAGCAAGTATATGGTTGAGGTTGTGATTTTAGGCGAAGTGCTGATCGACATGATCGCTACTGAAAAAGACGTGACGCTGTTCGACGCACCGGCATTTGAACCCAAACCCGGCGGCGCGCCCGCGAACGTGGCGGTCGGCGTGCGCCGGTTGGGGCGCTCGTCGGCGCTGGTGGGACGCGTCGGTAAGGACGACTTCGGCGCGGGGCTGCGCGAGCTGCTGCAAGCCGAAGGCGTGGACACATCCCACCTGGCTACCGACCCCGAATACAGGACCACAATGGCGCTGGTGTCGCTCTCCGATACGGGCGACCCGCACTTCGCGATCTACCTGGCGGCGTCGGCCCAACTCCAGCCCGCCGACCTGGACGAAACGCTGTTCGCCGACGCGCAGGTGTTCCATTTCAGCTCAGTCTCGCTGGCACGCGAACCGTCCCGTTCGGCGACGCTTGAGGCGCTGCGGCTGGCGAAACAGCACGGCGTGCTGTGCAGTTACGACGTCAACTGGCGGCCCGCGATCTGGCCCGACCCGGCAGCGGGCAAAGCGATCATCAAGCAGCCGATCCCGCAGATCGACCTGCTGAAGCTGAGCGCCGACGAACTGCGCCTGATCACGGGGGTGGCGGATGTCCGGGCCGCGCTCGAAACGCTGGACGCCCCCGCCCCGCTGGTCGTCGTGACGCTGGGCAAGGACGGCTGCCTGTACCGCTTTGAAAACACGATCTACAGCGAGGCGGTTGACCCGGTCGACGAGGTGGTCGACGCCACCGGCGCGGGGGACGCGTTCATGGCCGTGCTGCTGACCGGGCTGCAATTCCCGCTGCAAGCCGACGCCCTGGCGCGCGTGGCGCGGCGCGCGTGCAAGGCAGGGGCGATCACCGTGACCCGCCGGGGCGCGATCCCGTCCCTGCCCTATCCTGCCGACCTCGCGGACTACCCTGTCTAGCTGACCTGCACAATTGGGGGAAGATACCACATGTTACGCTCACAACTGCTACACCCGGAAATCCTGCACGTGCTGGCGACGTCCGGCCACACCGGTAAAGTGTTCGTCGCGGACGGCAATTACCCGTATTCCACGCTGGCGAACCCGGCAGCGCCGCGCGTCTATCTCAATTTCGCGCCCGGCCTGCTCACGGCGACGGATGTCGTGCGCGTGCTATTGACCGCGATCCCGGTTGAGGCGGCGCAAGTGCCCACGACCGCCAGCGGCGATACACCGGCCATTCACGCCGACTTCCGCGCGCTGCTGGGCGACGTGCCACTCACGGCGCTCGCGCCGGAAGATTTTTACGCCGCCGCGCAGGGACCGGACGTGGCGCTCGTGATCGCGACCGCCGAACAGCGCCTGTACGGCAACATCATCCTGACCATCGGCGTCGTACAGCCGGGTTAACACGCGTCCAAGCGCCACACAGAGGATGCCGTATTGACCAACGCACAACCGACACGCTTCACCCGCGACCGTTTCACCTGGCTGGCATACGTCATGCTGGGGTATTTCGCGTACCTGCAAGCCGCGCCGGGCGTCGCGATGCCGCTGCTGCGGGCCGACCTCAACCTGAGCTACACCGTCGGCGGGCTGCACGTCAGCATGTTGGCGCTGGGCATGGTACTGGCGGGGATGATCAGCGACCGCGTCGTGGCACGGCTGGGGCGTCCGGCGGTGTTCTGGGGCGGCGGCGCGGGGATGGCGGTGGGCGCGCTGCTGCTCGCCACCGGGCCGCACCCCGCGATCACGATCAGCGGGATGGGCGTGATGGGCTTGCTCGGCACGATGCTGCTGACCGCGATCCAGTCCGGGCTGGCGGACCGGCACGGCGCGCGGCGTGCGATCGCACTGACCGAGGCGAACGTCGTCGCCAGCGCCAGCACGATCCTGCCCCCGCTGTTGATCGGCGGGCTGGAGCGCACGGCGATCGGCTGGCAGGGGGCCTTTGTGCTGCCCGCGCTGCTGTGGGCCGGGGCATATCTGCGCGGGCGCAGCGCGACGATCCCCACCGCCCCGGCGGACACGGATCACACCCCCAACGGTGCCAGCAATCCCGGCACGACAGCGCCCGCCGCCGCGCGACCGCGCCGCCTGCCGCGCGCGTTCTGGGGCTACTGGCTGGCGATGCTGTTCGTCGTCGCGGTGGAATGGTCGATCGTCGCGTGGGGCGCGGATTTCCTGGTCGCGGCAAGCGGCCTGCGCAACGCGGACGCCTCGCTGCTGATGACGCTGTATTTCGTCGCGATGATGCTGGGCCGCGCGACGGGCAGCGGGCTGGCGCGGCGCTTCGACCTGGTGCGGCTGGTGACGGGCGCGATCGGTCTCGGCGTGGCCGGGTTCGCGCTGCTGTGGCTGGTGCCGGTCACGCCGCTGCGCGTGCTGGGGCTGTTCGTCGCGGGGCTGGGCGTGGCGAACATGTTCCCCTACCTGCTGTCGATCGGGCTGAACACCGCGCCGCGCCAGTCGGATATCGCCAGCTCGCGGCTCACGCTCAGCGCGGGCCTGGCGATCCTACTCGCGCCGCAGACACTCGGCTCCACCGCCGACCTGATCGGCATCCGGTCCGCGATGGCGCTGATCTTCGTGCTGTTCGGGCTGGCGTTTGCTTTTGTGCACGTCGCGCGCCGCATCCCGCCGGAAGGGACGTAAAACAGCGGGGCCGATCGCTCGACCCCGCTGAGGGTACGCCCGTTGTCACCGTGCGACAACGGCGCAAGGATTACTCTTCGGGCGGCGCGGACCGGCTGTCTTCACTGCAGTGCCCGGGGCCGATCAGCCCGTTGTTGTAGTCGTCCAGAACTCCCGCCAGCGCTATGAACTGGTCGCGCAGTTCCTTGCCGTTCTTGCCCTTTGCCGCGCCAACATCGTCCGGCGTATAGGTCTCGAACAGCGTGGTCGCCTCGTCGAAGGTCGCCTGGACCGTTGACGGATCGGCGCCGTTCAAGAAGTTCAGCTCCGCCGCGATGTAGGCATGCGCCAGGATGTAGTAGGCGTTGCCGCCTTTGGGCGATGTCCACAGTACCTCGTAGTACGTCTGGCCGCTGAGGAAGAACGGTTCGTCGTGCTCATCCGCGACCATGTTCTCGTTGTAATCCGGCAGATTCGCCCAGTTGTCATCGTAGGGCGCGGGGCCGAGGCGCGAGTGCGTCTTCCAGTAACCGGGGGTTAGCGTGCAGCCACCTTCGCACGGCACGTTGATGGTAACCGTCGCGGTATCCTGGTGGCTCGTACCGGTGTCCTTGGTCACGATGGTCGCGGTATTCTCGACCACATACTCGCCGCATACATCGTACGGCCCAAGCGTGCGCGCGTAGGTCTTGGTATAGGGCGCGCCCACAAATTCAGCCCCACCGGGACCGTAACAGACGGTGGCAAGCACCTCGTCCGGGAAGAAGGAGTCTGTGAGTGTGACGCACTCATCGACCTCGGTCGCCGGTGCGCCGAAGATCACGTCCTTGGTCGGGCTGCTGTAGTCGTAACCGAGCAGCCGCGCGGTCGCGACGTTGGTACGGTTCGTGCCATCCGGCAGCATGGCGCTGTAGCCACAGGTCCCACTCGACCCAGCCGCAACAGTCAGCACCCCATCACAGTCAAGCGTTGCCATGATCGCTCCAGGCTGAATCACGTCTTTGAGCGTAACCGTCATCGTTTGTGTGGGGTGCGGGTTCGTGACGGTGATCGTCCCCTCGACCTTCCACTTGCTATCAACCCAGCCGTCCGTGTATACAGACGTATCCAGATCGACGAGGATTTCGTAGTCGACCAGGAAGCTCTGCCCCAGCGACAGGGTCAGCTCGGACGGGTCGGCGGACTTTTCGACCTTCCACAGGTATTTACGCTCAAACGATGTCGTTACGGTCTTGTTCACCGTCGGTTCGTAGCAGCGGACGGTCACTGAAGCGTCGTCATACTGGCCGGTTTCGACGATGGTCGCGATGTTACCATGCGCGCCAGCGTCACCGTTGCACTCGAATGTACGCGTATAGGTCCACGAGGTACTGCCAGAGACCGGCCCCCAGGACTCGCCGTTGCTGTCGGTGACGTTGACACTTGCGTTTACCTCAGTCGTCGGTGCGCCAAAGACCACGCCAGCCGTAGCCTCACCGCCGCCAACCGTGCCACTGGTGGTTACGGTGGCCGTGTTAGTGTCCCCAAAGGGGTTGCTGTTGGGCGAGTCTTGCGGCCCGGTGTTATAGGTGCAGGTCAGCGTAGCCCCGGAAGCCAACACCTGGGAGAGCCCGCCCGGGCAATTGACAGCCACCGCGCCGAAGCCGCTGATCACGTCAGTGACGCCCGTGATGGTGGCGTCAAGCGGGGTATTATTCTCGATCCAGATCGAGCCGTTCACGGCCCAGCCATTGTCGGTATAGCCGGTTTTGGTCACCGCTACGGTGTAGGTCGAGGTGCCGCTGTCCCCCTTGAACAGGTCCCAGGAGTCCGGCGTGACGGATTTGTCGATCGACCAGTGATACATGCGCGTGAACGACGTATGGGCATCTTTGCTCACGTCGACTTCATAGTCATAGCAAAACGTGACGTGGCTGATATCACGGATCTTGCCAGGGTCACCGGGGCCGTCCCCGGTAAGCGGCGCGTACAACCCGGTGTCGCCCGTCGCTTCGGGCGCATAGAAGAATACGTTGGCTCCAGAACCGGCTTTGACGACAACCGCGTCAATCCCCAGTGTCGCGCTCCAGTTGAACGTGTGGCCGTCGCTGTTGGAAATCGTGACCGAGTTGGCCGCGTCCTCCGGCGCACCGCTGACTAGGTCGCCATAAGCGCTCGTGAGATAGTAGGTGCCGTTGGGGGCCCCGCCGATTTTGAAGCCGAAGTCGTACCCCAGGGGCCCACACTCATCATTCGATGGCAGGTCCGTACGGTAAACCGGCAAGACACCGTTGCCCGTCGGGGTGTTGCCAGCCCAGTCGGCCAGCGCCGGCGTCACCGCCAGCACCAGCGCGACGGTCGTCAAGAATGACATGAGAATCGCGAAACGATTTCGTGACATGTTCCAAACTCCTCTTTTCAAAAATGACCTCAGACAGCGTATGTTGCGCTCTTACAAGCAACCAGGCGTTAGGAATGCACGAGCACTCCAACCCTACAGTGACCGTCGATCAGCTTGCTGCGCTCACGGCCTGATACCATGCGACACATAGCGCGTCACCTACAGTGTAGCCCCACAGTACTAGCAAGACAATACGTACAGGCGGCGTCGCCGTGCTTTTTCGACCTCTTGCCAAGACCTGAAATGCCAGTGCCCAGAATGCTGTAAGCCGATCACTTTCGCGTAGCACGCCGCTCCCAACCCGGTCATGTGAAATACAACAATGAGCTTGTAAGGGAAACGTAAATAATTGTAAAAATCGTAGTTATTACAGAACCGCGCCAACAGCACGGTTAGGAAGCGGGCGTATTGATGACGCTTTATAATCTGAATACGCACCAGCGCCCGCGCGATCGGAGCGCCGGGGCCTGCTCTGCGTGGCATCGACCGCCTGGCTGAAAGGAGCGCGCGATGAACGCACGCGTTGTGAGATTCGGTGAGATTGAGATCGACGGGGAACGGTACACGAAGGACGTCGTGATCGAGGGGGGCGCGATCCGCAAGCGCAAGAAGGGGCCGTCCCGCCCGCGCAAAAAGGAGTTCGGCCACACGCCGCTGACCGCCAAGGAGGCGATCCCCTGGAACTGCCAGACGCTGATCATCGGGACGGGCGTGCACGGGCAGCTACCCGTGCTGAAGGGGGTCTACCGCGCCGCCGAGAAGCACGGCGTGAAGGTGATCGCCGTGCCGACGGAGGAAGCCTGCGCCCGGCTCAGCAAAGCCGACCTGAGCACGACCAACGCGATCCTGCACGTGACGTGCTGACGGCGCATCAAGCCAGCGCGATCAGCTTGTAGATCTCGACCGGCTGCGAGCGCCCCTTGAGCACCAGGTCGCCCACCGGCTCGACCTTGACGCGGTCGCCCAGGCGCGCGTATACCGCCGCCGAGATCAGCACGTCGCCGGGCGCGGCGTGCTCTTGCAGGCGCTTGGCGATGTTGACCGTGTCGCCGATCGCGGTGTAGTTCATCGCCTGGTTCGCGCCGACGTTGCCCACGACTGCCTCGCCTACGTGCACGCCGATCCCGAAGCGCAGCCCGCGCACATCGCCGCGCGCGTTGCGTTCGGCGACCGCGCGCTGTAGCGCCAGCGCCGCATCGACTGCGCGGTAGGGGTGATCGTGCTGGTCTTCCGGCGCGTTGAAAAACGCCATCACCGCATCGCCCAGGAACTTGTCGAGCGTGCCCTCGCGAGAGAAGATCACCTCGATCGCGATACGGAAATAATCGTTGAGCAGGTTCACCACGTCTTCCGGCTCGGCGTGCTCGGTGTACGCGGTGTAGCTGCGCGCGTCGGCGAACACGACCGTGATCTCGCGCCGCGTGCCGCCCAACTGCAGCAGGTCCGGGTTTTCCAGCACGCGCTGGACGACCGACGGCGCGACATACCGCGCGAAGGCGCTGCGCAGGGTCTCGGTGCGCTCGGCGGTCGACTTTTCCAGCGCCGCGTAGTTACGCGCGTTCTCGATCGCGATCGCGGCGTAGTCGCCCAGCATCTCCAGCAGGGTGCCGTCGCGTTGGGTGAAGGATCTCGCGCCGGCGGAGACGTTCTCGACACACAGCACGCCGACCACCTGGTCGCGCATCCGCAGCGGGATGCACGCTACCGCTGCCGGCAGCATCGGGTTGCGGCGGCGATACTGCGCCAGCTCTTCCGGCGAGAGCACGATCGCCTGGCCGGTGTTGGCCGCACGCAGCGCGATCCGGTCGCTGCACGCCTCGTTGATCGCCCGCGCCGCCGGTTCGTTGTGCGCCTTCTGCGCGCGGCAGATCAACTGGTCGCCCTCGACCAGCAGCAGCGCTCCCTGCTCCGCCCCGATCACCTCGACCGCCGCATCGACGATGCGCGGCAGCAGCCGTTTCATGTCGACCAGCGCGGTCACGCTTTTGCCGATCTGGTACAGCGCGTTGAGTTCGCGCACGCGGCGGGTCAGGCCGGCGTTGGCCCGCAGCAGGCGCTCGGTGAGCGCCTCTTTGTCGCGCCGCAGCCGGACCTCGTTCAGCGCACGGTTCAGCGCGTCGAGCATCTCGTCGACGGTATACGGCTTCTTGACGTAGTCGCGCACGCCTTTACGGTAGACCTCGATCGCAATCTCTTCGGAGCCGTGAAACGTCATCAGGATCACCGGGATATCGATGCCCTCGTCCTGCAGCGCATCCAGCACTTCCATGCCGTTCATGCGCGGCATTTGCAGGTCCAGCAGCATGATATCCGGCGCGTCGCGGCGCACCGCTTCCAGCGCCTCGTAGCCATCACGCGCCATCAGCGGCTCGTAGCCGTGCGGCTTTAAGATGTATTCGGCGAGGAATTCGCGGTTGTCTCGCCCGTCGTCAACGACCAGGACACGTACTGCGGTTTCGTCACTCACGTCAAGTCCTTATTCCGTGTCATCGACCGGATACTGCCCAGTATAGTACACCTGCTAACCACCGACCAGAGCACAGAGGTCCCGCCTCAGGGTGGCTGCATCACCATCCTGAGGTTATCCAGCACGGCCTGCCCGCCCGCGGGTGGTTTGGAACCATCCGCTCCAGCAAGGCAAGTGCACCAGAGGGCATTCGTTTTTCAGCCCTTCCGGCGGGCTTTCTCTTGCGCAGCCGCCAGCCTTGAACCGGGCTAAACCGGGCGAACGCGGGACGGATCATTTGTCGTTGGCCGGAGTGTTCCCATCCCCATACCACCATCATACCCGGTTTCCGGCGCGCTGACCGTCTGGGCCTACGAATTTCACATAAAATCCACGTACGGCGGCAACTGCGCAGCACACATCAGATGGTGCTCCAGCCGGGTAAGTGGGTGCGGCGTCGCACAAACGCCGCCCGATCGCCTGTTAATCGCGGTCTGGACGGCGTGCGGGCAGCTTTTCCGCGCCGCGATCCGGTGTACAATGAGAACATGAAGCCAACGGAAGGACCGGTTACCCGTGAATGACGAACTGCGACGCTGCCCCAATTGCGGCGCTTACGTGATGGGCGATGACGATCGCTGCCCGCGCTGTGACTTCGAATTCGACACGGCGGACGGTGAGGCGCAAGAAGCGGACGCCGCGCCGGAAACCGCTCCAGCCGCCGCTGAAGATGCGCCGCTGGACGAGGAACAGCCGGGCGATACAGGTACACCCGCCGCGGACCAAGACGAGGCCAGTCCCGGTCCCACGCCGGACGAGGAACGGGCGGTAGTCGCGGGCAGCGACGAGGAAACACCGCCCATGGGCATCCCGCCCGTGCCCGGCACTACCCCCGACGATACGCCGACCGATATCGAAGCGACCGACGTGCTCTCAGCACCGGAAGCGGAAGCCGCCGGCGACGAACCGGGCGCGGAACCGATCCCCGATTCTGAACGCGCACCGGACGCGCACAGCACGCGCCCCGGCACCGGCTCGATCCCGGCGGCGCGCGAGGGCGATCAAAGCGCGGCCACCGGACCCGGCACGCCCGACGATGACGCCATTGCCGAAATGCCCACAAGCGGTTACGAAATGCCGGAGACGACACCTGAAGCGCCGCCGCTTGACGAGGAGACCCCGGCCAGCCGCCCCGCGTCCGACATGCACGCCACGCAGCCCGGCACGCAACCACAGCCCCCGGCCTATATCGTGCCGCCCGCGCCGTTCACACCGCCGCCGGTCACGCCGCCACCCCCTGCCCCGTCATACGTGCCGCCCGGTTACGGCTACGGTTACGTCGCCACAGCGGGACAGCCCGATCTCAACGCCGCGATCGCGTATCTGCAGCAGCGTGTGAACGCCTACCGGTACGGCGGCTACCGCGTCCAGACACACGGGCAGTACGAAGCGACGCTGGACTACGGCAAACCGCTGGGCATCGGCGGCTGGATTCTCGCGCTGGTTACGGGGATCGGCGTGCTGTGGTACCTGCTGATCCTGGCGACGAGCGGCTTCCGGCGCGAGGACGTGTACATCGTGCTGGAAGACGACGGGCGCGTGTATGAAGACGGTCCCGGCGCGGCACACACCCGGCAGAAACGGGCGCGCACGGGCCAACGGTGGGCAGCGGTGGGCTTGATCGTGTTCTTCCTGAGCCTGATCACCGCGAGCCTGCTCGGCGTGATCGCGGGGCTGGTGCTGACACAGGACCGTTACCAGGCCGCGCTGCGCGAGGCGTATCCCGCCGTGACGCTGTTCGAGGAAACCTTCACCGCGAGCGAAGCCAATCCTGATGATGTGCAGCTCGTTGAGGATGGCGCGGTCGTCTTCCTGGTGATCGGTGTGATCACGTTGGTCGGGCTGTGGGGCGGCGCGACGCTGTTCGTGATCGGCACGATCCACGCCAGCGCCTACCGCGTGCAGGTCCCGCCGCTGCCCGGCTGGGCCTGACGCTGCGCCGGTTTCAATTTCCCCTTAGCGATTGTTAGGGGTTTTTAATCATCATGAGAAAATTGTGAAGTTATGTTAAGATAGTTATATTGTTATGGTCCGCCACTTTATCTCAGGACCGCCTTCATCGCACGTTATCAATCTCATAAGGAAGGCTTTCATGCTCAAACGGTTGCTACACCCACCCGACGAGCACGGTCAAGGGCTGGTCGAGTACGCCCTGATTCTGATGCTTACTTCCATCGTCGTTATTATCATCCTAGTCGTCTTTGGCGATAGTGTGCGCGAGCTTTATTGTGATATCACAAGAGCGCTTGACCCGTACTTCGATATCGCTAACCCCGGCGTTTGCGATACCGAAGCGGAAACCGAAGGTGCGCTTAACGTCGTACCGGCGATTATCATCGCGACATTTATCCCCATTTTCTGACCGCACCGGCTGAACGGCTAATCGAATGACGCCCCATGTAGGCTTGCTACCTGGGGCGTCATGCTTTTGCAGCGCCAGGCAGCCATCACGAGCCGGGCGCGCCGTCCCGCGCGACGGTCTCCGTGATGCGCCGGCACAACGCGTCGGGCACGCTGACGCCGTACTCGCGGCGCAAACCGTCCAGCAACTCGCGGCCCCACGCCCAGGCCCGGTGATAGGCACGCGCCATGTCCTCCGGCGCAAGACTGGCCGCGACGCAGCGTGCAAACCGGGCGTAGGTTTGCGGCGCGAGGTCGCGCTCCGCCGCGCGCGACGGCGTGAGCCAGTGCTGCGTCTGGCCTTCGAGCAAGCGGGCCATGTGCAGCAGGTGGCGGTGGATAATGTTCAGCAGTTCCAGCGCCCGCGCGCGCTCGCCGCGCCGCAGCAGGTTGAAGCCGAACAGCGACCAGTTGATGTAGCTGTCGACCAACTGCTGCACGGCCTGCGGATCGTCGCGCGGGGGCGGCGGGCCGACCACCGCTTCGAGGTACGGCGTCAGCGCGCCGGACTTGTCCACGATCAGCGTCGCGTCCAGGCTGGGGAACGTCAGCATCCCCGGCCACATCGCGCCGATCGTAACCTCCGCGGCGCGGTGAAAGTGGAACTCGCCCCGGACCAGGTTGTCGAAGATCGCGACGTGAATCCCGTGCTCGTTGACGTACAGCAGTTCGACCGGGGCGATCTGCTCCAGCCATGCACGCGGATCGATCTGCTCGAACACGTCATCGTTGAAAAACAGCAAGAATTCGATATCGGAATACGGATCGCCTTCGCCGTAGGCGAACGAGCCGTACATCATCGCCGCATCGAGCCGGTCATCAGCAGCGCACAACTCGCGCACGCGCGCGATCATCCGTTCTTGTGGCAGCAGCGTATGTTCGGGCATGACAGTCTCGCCTTTCTGTGTTGTCCTGTCCCACTGCCTCTATACGCAGCAACGGGCCGGGTGTTGCGTCCCGGCGCGCCCGGTTTACGAGTAGCAGAAAGCAGAAGGGCGGCAGGATCGCGCCGCTGCCCGCGTTGTGCCGGCTATGCTGTATTGCCCGCGCCGTTACGTTTCGTCCTGTTCTGCCGGTTTAGACTGCCGCCTTTCCGCTTTGGCCTGCGTGCGTGCGTCGCGCCGCTTATGCCGCCGCCGCTGCCCGGTAAACGCGACGTAATACCCCGCCGCAAAACCCGCCAGCGCCGTGACCAGGATCAGGATCGCGCCGGGCAGATTAAGATCAAGAAACAGCACGCTGATCGGGATGGGGTCCGTGTTCTGCACCAGGAAAATGATGAACACCAGCAGCCCGATCACGATCAGGCCCAGCCGCAGCCGCGCGCCATACGTGGATAGTCGGTTCATGTAGGTCGCCTCCCCTCTACCCTGATCGTAGCGCAGAAAGGCGCATAGCCGCCAACCGCCACCCGCGAAAGATATCAGGTAGATGTCAGGTTCACGGTCAGCTTGATGTCAGCCAGGGGCATTGACGGCGCGCTACAAGATGGGATACGATTGCCTTGTTGAACGCGCTGCTGCCGCGTCTGTTCCAGGCGTGGTTTTTTCTTTGCGAGTCACATATTTGCGCTTTCTAAAATTATTTTTTAGAATCCCCTAAAAATTGGGGGCTGCCATTCCGTGTCACGTGATGTACGCTGGTATACGGTGTGACACGCGGCGGGTGACTGCATCTGTAACTGAAAGGGGGATTCCGCATGGCACAGTCAAACGGGACTGTCATCCAGACGCACAACCTGACGCATCGCTACGGGAAGTTCACGGCGATCCAGGATGTGAACCTGGCGGTACACGAAGGGGAAATCTTCGGGTTTTTGGGGCCGAACGGGGCCGGGAAAACCACGGCCATCCGCACGCTGCTTGACTTCATCCGCCCATCCGCAGGATCGGCGACGATCTTCGGGCTGGACACGGTGCGCGACAGCGTCGCGATCCGCCGCCGGATCGGTTACCTGCCGTCCGAGCTGACGCTGTGGGAAAACTGGACCGGACGCGAGTACATCCGCTGGCCGGAAACGGCACGCGGCGCAACCAACGGTTACCTGATCGAAGCGGAGCGGCTGGCGAAAAAGCTCGACTTCGACCTCAAGCGCTCGCTGAAGGGCATGTCTACCGGCATGAAGCGCAAAATGGGCCTGATCGCGGCTCTGGCGCACAAACCCGAACTGCTGATTCTCGACGAGCCGACCACCGGCCTGGACCCGCTGATGCAACGGGTGTTCCACGCATTTGTGAAGGAAGCACGCGACGAGGGCCGGACCGTGTTCCTGTCGTCGCACAACCTGCCGGAAGTCGAGGCGATCTGTGACCGCGTCGGCATCATTCGCGCGGGGCGGCTGGAAGCGGTCGAGACCGTCGCCGATCTCACGCGGGTGGCCTTCCGCTGGATCACGCTGGACATTCCGGGCACGCCGCAGCTTAACGGGTTCGGAGCGATTCGCGGCGTAAGCGACGTGACGCTGGACGGGAACCAGGTTCGTTTGCGCGTGGATGGGAGCGCCGATATCGACGCGGTGATCAAACAGGCCGCGCAGTTCACAGTCGAAGACATTCGCATCGAACAGCCGACGCTAGAGGAGATCTTCCTCGAATACTACGGCGACAAGGAGCAGCAGGCATGACGGCAGTCTTTCGCAAAGCGCTACGCGATTCGCGCCGCACCATTTTCTGGCTGGCGGTGGGCTTCGGCCTGTATATCCTGTTCCTGATGACGTTCTACCCGACGATTGTCGAGCAGGCTGACGATTTCAACAATATGCTCAACTCGTACCCGGACGAGTTCATCACCATGTTCCTGGGCGAAGAAGTCGGGGCGATCGACATCAGCGCGCCGGGGACGTTCATTCACATCTACTTCGGCTCCTACGGCATCCTGATCCTGGGCACGATGGCGATCGCGCAGGCGTTTAATGCCGTGACCAACGCCGAACGTGACGGCACGCTCGACGTCATGCTGAGCCTGCCGATCGCGCGCCGGGCGTACCTGATGGGCCGCCTGCTCAACACGCTGGCGATGCTCCTGATCGTGCTGACAGTCTGCTTCGTGGTCTACCTGGGATCAAGCTACGTCTGGCCGGAATTCGACATCGCGCCGGGTGACCTGGCGGCGGCGATCTATGGGGCGTTCTTCCCGCTGGCGGTAACCGCCGGGTTCGCCTACCTGCTGGCGACGTTCATCCCGTCAAGCAAGCCCTTCGCCGGCGGGCTGGCATACCTGTTCCTGATCGGCTCGTACCTCGTGCACGGCTTCTCCGGCTCGGTGGAGCAGCTCGAGCAAATTCGCCCGCTGCTGCTGTTTGACTACTACAACGCCGGGACGATCGTCCGCCAGGGCATCGACCTGGGCGACTGGGGGCTGCTGAGCGCGGTCGGGCTGGTCTACATGGCGCTGGCGTGGTGGCGCATCGACAAGAAAGAGCTGGGCGTCTGATGCACCGCGCACCATCCCGGCGCATAGACGACGCAAACGGCCCCGGACAGCGGCACTACGCTGGCTCCGGGGCCGTTCATTGCTGCCCCGCGCCCCGTGCATCCGCCATTGACGCGGCATGCCAGCGCGATTTCGCGGATTCGCGCAAGGCAGAACACGGCCATCCAAACGGCGCGCGAAGCGTGCCGCACACGGGCCGCCGCTCGCTAGGCCAGCGCGTCCGCTGCCGCGCGATAGTACGCCGCGATCACCGCGCCGGGCGCGAGCCCGTCCGGATGGCGGAAAATCTGCGTACCGGCGACCAGGAATGCCGCGCCCAACTGCACCGCCAGCGGGACTGTATCCAGCCGGATGCCGCCCTGCAACTGCACCGTGCCGCCGAATCCCGGCAGCAGCGCCGCCAGGTAGTCGCGCACGCGGTCGCGGGCCAGACCGCCGGCCGGCAGATTCGAGCGCGCCCCCGTGCCCGCCGCCTGCAGTGTCAGCATCCCGACCTGCGGCAGCAGCGGCTCCAGGCGCACGCGGACCGCGTCCGGCGGTTCGGGCGTCAGGTGCTCCGTGCCGACGGTTTCGATCACGGGACTCGCGCACGCGCCCATCTCGGCGATCTGCGCCACCAGGCCGGCCAGGGCCGCCGCATCCGGTACGGCATCCAATTGAAAGCACACCGCGTCAAGCGGGACATCTGCATACGCACGCAGCCGCGCGGCAGGATCGGCGGTCAGCAGGTGCAGCGTCACAAACGCGCCGCGCGACCGGGACAGCGCCGCGAGCCGCGCCACGAAATCCGGCGTGAAGACCGCTGTGTTGATCTCCGGGCCGGAACCGCCAAACCCGCCATAGTCTGGGAAATTCACGTCCACGTGCAGCGAGCGCACGCCCGCCGCCAGCAGCTCGCCCGTCCGCGCCAGCACGTCGCGCTGAAGGGCAGCGGGAGACTCGTGAGCCACGCGGCCATCGGTGATCGTGATCAGCGCCGGGCTGATGCGCACCACGCGCCCCGCGAGCACGTCGACGCGAGTGTAGCGCCCGGCAAGCGGATTCGTGCTGTAGAACACCTGCCCGCGTGTCGCCATCGCGCCGCCTGTCGTCAGACCAGCTCCGGCGGGAATTTTTCTTTGTAACGCTCGATCGCGTCTTGGATGATGGCGTAGGCTTTGTCGGCATCATCCCAGCCCTTCGGCGTGACTTCAATGCCCTGAAGCTGCTTATAGGTCTGGAAGAAGTGCGACACCTCGCTCAGGAAATGCTTGGGGATGTCGTCGATGTCGTGGTAGTCGGCGTAAAGCGGGTCGGTCGTCGGCACGGCGAGGATTTTGTCGTCCGGGTCGCCGCGATCCAGCATGTGGAACACCGCGATCGGGCGCGCCTCGATCACGCAACTCGCGAAGGTCGGCTCGTTGACCATCACCATGATATCCAGCGGGTCGCCGTCCTCGGCGTAGGTCTGCGGGATCAGGCCATAATCGCTCGGATAATACATCGAACTGTACAGCACGCGGTCGAGCTTGATCACGCCCGCCTTTTTGCTGTATTCGTACTTGTTGCGGCTGCCCTTCGGAATCTCCACGATGCAATACACCGCGTGCGGGACGTCCGGCCCAGGGGGGAGTCGATGCCAAAAGTTGATGCCCATGATCGTGTGTGACCTCTGTTGTCTGTGTTTCAGGATGCAGGGTGTGACGCGCCGGGCGCATCACGCTAGATTGTAACGCGTGCGGTTTCAGTCCGGTTACATCTCAACGCCCTACTTCGGCTGCTCGTGCAGCGAATCGGCAGCGTCACCCGGCCCGGACGCGGCAACCCGCTCGTCCGCGGCGGGGGTATGCCGGTTCGGCGGCAGGCCAGACTCGCCGATCAGCACGTCATAACGCCGCAACAGCGCGTCGTTGTAGAACACGTTCCCGCAGACGTCGCATTGCTGCGCCGGGACCTGCGGGATGTGAATCAACGTGTCGCCGTACACGCGCACCAGGGTACGGCGCGCCGGGTGCAAGTGGCCGATCGAACAATACGGGCAGTTTTCGGACATTCGTAACACCAACCTCATCACACGGTCCAAACAGCGAAACCGGCAGCGCAGTGGCTGCCAGCAGAGTACAGGTAACATGCCACCGCCGGACGTTCCGATCAGTACGCGTGGTACGGCGGTGTAGCCGTTGGCGGATTGTCGGGGTCCGGCGTGGCACTGGGCGACGGCGTGTAGGTCGGCGTCAGCGTCGGCAGCGGCGCGCCATTCTGCGCGTCGTAGTCCCAATGCTGGATCACGCCCCAATCTTCCGGCGGCCAGTAGCGCACGAACGCCCGCCCGACAATGAAGCGCCGGTTCACCGGGCCGAAGTCCTGCGAATCCTTGCTCGCGCCGCGATTGTCGCCCAGTACGAAGTATTCGTCCTCGCCCACGACCCACTCGCCATCACAACGCGCGCCGTGACAGAAATTCTCGATGTATGGCTCGTCGATCAGGCGCTCGTTGATATACACGCGCCCGCCGAGAATCGTCACCTTCTCCCCCGGCAGGCCGATGATGCGCTTGATGAAGTCGCGCTCTTCCTGCAGCGGGTAATGGAACACGACCACATCACCGCGCTGTGGCTCGCCGATGACGTACGACAGGCGGCTGACGATGATGAACTGGTCGTCGTTGAAATTCGGCAGCATGCTGTGCCCGTCCACCACAAACCGCGCAGTCGCCAGGTTCACGAACGCGTAGATCGCGGCGATTAACAGCACGGTCTCGACCAGCTCGCGCAGAAATGACTGCCCGGTGCGGATATCGGGCTGCGGCACGTCGGTGAGGATGTCGGTTTCGAGCACGGGATGCACGACAGGTGTACCAGGCGCTGGTCCAGTCACAGGGTGTTTCGCTTCCGGCTTGGTCCGTTCGTTCATGAGCAGCAACTATAGCGCACGGCGCGCACAATGGCAATGCCGGGTTCGATCGCGCACCGGACGCCGGATCGCCGGGCAGCAAGCGCCCCGACCGTGCAGGCCGGGGCGAAATACGCAGGCGGCCCTGCGCCCCGACTCAGACGCCGCGCGCCGCCTCGAACAGCAGCTCGCCCAGCGTCGGATGGCCCGCGAAAAGCCCCGCGAGGTCGCTGGCACGCGCGCGCTGCTGCAGCGCGACCGCCAGCGGCGTGAGCGCGTCCACCGCGCCGATGCCCACCGCCGCCCCGCCGAGCAGACCGCCCGTGTCCGGGTTGACGACCAGCTTCAGCATACCGGTCGCGCCGCCGAGCAAATGCGCTTTCAGGTTGTCGTTGTAGTAGCGCTTGACGACCTTCACCGAGCGCCCTTGCGCGTGGGCGGTCGTCTCCGTCATGCCGATCTGCGCGACTTCGGGGTTGGTGTACACGGCTTCGATCACGGTCGCCGCGTTGTACGGCCCGACTTCGGCATCAACCGCGTGCCGTCCCGCGATGTGCCCCTGCGCCATGCCCTTGTTGGCGATCATCGGCACGCCTGTCACGTCACCCGCCGCGTAGATGTTCTCAACCTGCGTACGCCCAAAGCCATCCACCGCCAGCCCGTCGGGCGACGGCTCCAACCCGGCGTTTTCCAGGTTCAGCCCGGCGTAGTACGGGCGGCGGCCAATCGCGATGAACACCATCTCGGCGCGGTGGGTGGTCCCGTTTTCCAGCAGCACGTTGACCCCGCCCGCGTGCACTTCCGCCGAAGAAACCGGGCTGTTGTAGTAGATCGTCATGCCGCGCGCGCGGAACGCTTTTTCCAGCGCGGCGGAGATGTCGGGATCGCTGCGCGGTAGCAGCTCGTCGATGTCCGTCACGAGCGTGACATCTGCGCCCAGCATGTTGAACATGTACGCGAACTCGGACCCGGTCACGCCCGCGCCGATCACGATCAGCGTGTCCGGGATCACGCTCAGCTTGCTCATCACGCGCGGGGCCAGGATGCGCTGGCCGTCCGGCGAGACGTTCGGCAGCATGATCGGCCCCGACCCGGTCGCGATGATCACGCGGTCGGCGTGAAGCGTCTCGCCGCCGTCCTCACACGTCACGCGTATCGTCTGCGCATCCTCAAACGACGCAGTGCCCACGACCAGGCGCACGCCCGCATCGAGCAGCCGCTGGCGGTACTGCTGGTCGCGCATGCGTTTGAGCGTCGCAATGTGCGACAGCAGCGCGGGAAAATCGTAGTTGGGCACGTCCTGGATCAGGCCGAGCGCCTCCGCGTTAGCACGCCCGGCGACGCGATCCGCCGCGCTGAGCCATGCCTTGCTGGGCAGCAGGCTGTGCCAGGTCGCGCGCCCGCCGAGGTGGTCGCGCTCGACCAGCGTCACCTGCGCCCCGAACCGCGCGGCCTCAGTCGCCGCCGCGATGCCTGCCGGACCGCCGCCGATAATTACAACGTGTCTCATGAGTGATCCTCCACATGGTGCCTGCCAGCACTCCAAGCCGCGCTGAGCTTACCCCGATCATACACCAGCACCGCAACGGGTCCAATTCGCGCGTTCCGCCACCAAGATAGACGCGTCACATTGTGCCCTGCCGACCCCGTCCCCGCGATGCGCACGACACAAGAGAGGGCTGCACGTGCCTGACATTCCGCGCCAAGGACGTCATCCGCGCGACAGGCAAACGCCCCACAAACGCCGTGCAGCGGGTGGCGCCATGCGGTAGACTAGGGGAAATTGACCACGCCCCTACAGCATGTTTGCTGTTTCAACTACGCACGCAAGGAGGATTTACCGACGATGTTCATGTTACGACGTTACTTGATCCCTGTCGCGCTGATGGCGCTGCTGGTTCTTCCGACGGTCGCGTTCCCAGCCCCGCACGCCAACGCGCAAGACTGCGGCGGTGCACCGGCCCCGCGCCTGACCACCGGGCAGACCGCGCGCGTCACGCTCACCGATGGCACCGGCAACAACCTGCGCGCCAGCGCCGCGACCGATGCAACCGTGCTCGGCGTGCTGGCAGATGGCGAGATCGTCAGCGTGATCGCCGGGCCGCAGTGTGCCGCGAACCTGTACTGGTGGCAGGTGCGCCGCTGGGACGGGCAGACCGGCTGGACCGCCGAAGGTGACGCCAGCGGTTACTGGCTCGAACCGTGGCCGGTCGCCGGTGCGCAACTGGCCCCCGGCACGCGCCCGAACCTGCCCGACCTGCAGATCGCGTTCCTTTCCGGCTATGAAGGCTATGTCGTGCCGCACATCATCGCCGCCGACGGGTCCGGGCTGCAGATTCGCGGCGAGCTGCCAGCCGCCGAAAACCGCGTGATCTGGTCGCCGGATGGCACGCAGATCGCGTTTACCGACATCGACAACACGGTCTGGGTGCTGGGCCAGTTCGACGCGCTACGCGTCTCACCGCAGGGCACGGTCGCAGGCTGGCCGTCCTTCGCACCAGACGGCGGGCAGATCGTCTTCGAGCAAGCGCAAGAGGACGATGTCGCGCTCGTGATTTACGACCTGGCGACCAACAGCACCGCGAACCTGACCAACACGGCGGGCCTGAACATCCAGCCCGCGTGGTCGCCGGACGGGCAGCGCATCGCGTTCGCCTCCGACCGCGAGGGAAACTTCGACCTCTACGTGATCAATGCCGACGGCTCCGGGCTGGCCCGCGTGACCGCGACCCCCGGCGACGAGGGTATGCCGGTCTGGTCCCCGGACGGGCAGTACATCGCCTACACGCTCACGGAAGACGAGCAGACCCGGCTCGCCGTGACCGCGCCGGGCGGGCAGCCGGTCGTATTCCCCGCGCCGGGCGTGCAGGGCATCCCGGCGTGGTCGCCGGACGGTGAGCGCATCGTTTACGCCGCCGAGACACCACCCGACAGCGGCCAGGTCGAGGTCTTCAGCATCCGTGCCGACGGGCAGGACCGCTTCCAGTACACGACTAACGGCGGGCGCGTGGCGGGCGTCACGTGGTCGCCGGGCGGCGAGTGGATCGTCTTCGCCGACGACTCGTCGGGCAACTTCGACCTGTACGCGCTCCGCCCGAACGGGACCGGCATCGCGCGGCTGACCGAGAACCCCGGCCTGGATGCTTACCCGACCTTCCAGCCGCCGACCACGCCCGACCTGCCCGACGAGTCCGCCAGCGCGATCCCCACCCCGACCACGCCCGCCAGCGCCCCCGGCGCGGAAGACCTGCTGCTGATCTACGACGCGGCGGTGCCGGTCTTCACGCTGCAGAACACGTCAGGCCAGCCGCTGGACCTGCGCCCGCTGACGTTTGTGGGGGGCACCATCAGCGTGCCTGCGTCGATCTGGGCGGAATACACCGCCTCGCCGCTGGAAGCGTTCAAGGCGAACGGGTGCCTGATGGTCTGGGGCTTCGGGCTCGAAGAACAGCCGGCCCCGCCGGAATGCGGCGACGCGCGCCAGGCCTGGGTCACCAACGACCGCTACATCTTCTGGACGCTGGGCAGCTTCGACGTGCGCTATGGTGACGCGACGGTCGCGACGTGCGATACGGCGGCAGGTCGCTGCACGGTGGACTTGCCGTAGACACCGCCCACCCGGTAACACGATCACGGCCCTGGACGGGGAGCGTTCCCCGGCCCGGGCCGTTTTGTGATCGTGGCAAAGCGACGCGCTCAGTCCCAGTCGTCGCGCAGGCGTTCAACCAGGTACGTCGTCACGGGTTCCGCGCGCCCGCGCACGCTGCGTGGCCCGACACGCTGCGCTATCACGTCGTCGCAGATCAGGGCATACGTCGCGGCGCTGACCGTGACCTGGTTCTGCTTGCTCAGCCCCTGCAGGCGGCTGGCGAGATTGACCGTGTCGCCGATCGCCGTGAAGTCCATCAATTCCGAGGTGCCGATGTTGCCCACCACCGCCGGGCCGGTGTGAATCCCGGCGTTGATCCGCAGGCGGAACGGCGCTTCAAACCGCCGGTGGAACTCCGGCAGCGCGTCACGGATCTGGAGCGCGGTCCGCACGGCACGCAGCGCGTGATCGGCCTGCGGCAGCGGCGTGTTGTAGAGCGCCATCACGCCATCGCCCATGAACTTATCGACCGTGCCGCCGTTCGATTTGATGTAGCGCACCAGCAGGTCGAGGTAAGCGTTCAGCACCTCCAACAACCGCGACGCGCTGGCCCGTTCCGCCAGCGCGGTGAACCCTTCCAGGTCCGCGAACAGCACCGTGACGGTCGTCTCCACCCCGCCCAACTCGACGCGCAGCGGGTCCTCCAGCAACTGCTCGACGATCTCATGCGCGACGAAACGCTCAAACGTGCGGCGCACCTGCTCGCGCTGGGCGCGCAGCGTCTCGGTCTCGGCTTTGGCGCGCAGCCGTGTTTTGAGCCGCGCCATCAGTTCGCGGGGATGGAACGGTTTGGCGAGGTAATCATCCGCGCCCAGCCCCAAGCCCTGCACGCGCGAGTCGATATCCGCCTGCGCGGTGAGCATGATCACCGGAATCTTGGCCGTGACGGGGTTGCTCTTCACCGCCGCGCAAACCTCGAACCCGTCCAGTTCCGGCATGTTGACATCCAGAATGATCAGGTCAGGCGGATCGGCGTTGATGTAGTCCAGCGCGATCCGGCCATTCTGGGCCAGCACCGGCGTGTACCCCATACTGCGCACGATATCGTTAACCAGCTCGCGACCGTCGGGGTTGTCTTCTGCGACGAGCACTTTGATTTCCGGCATGGCAATCCTATCTGGGGCACAGCGAGCGCGCGGGTGGCACGGGCTAACGCAGAAAATGTGCTAACTTGCTGGTCAGCTCCCGCAGGTCGATCGGCTTGGAAATGTAATCATCGCACCCGGCGTGCAGCGCCTTTTCGCGGTCCCCGACCATCGCGTGGGCGGTCAGCGCGACGATCGGGATGTGCGCGAGGGCATCGTTCTGCTTGATCTGGCCCGCAGCCGTCCAGCCGTCAAGCTTCGGCAGCGACAGGTCCATCAGGATCAGGTCGGGATGCTCTGCCTCGGTCTTCGCGATCCCTTCTTCGCCGTCCTCGGCCACGAGCACCTGATAGCCGAGCGATGACAACACGTCGGTGATCAGGATGCGATTGTCGGGGTTGTCTTCGACTACGAGGATGCGTTTGGTCATCGGATGCCGCGCATGAAGGCTGCGCGTCTTCTCCTTTCTGGATGCAGGCCTCAATACCTTAAGTGTAACTTGTTTTGGGCGGAAACGCATGAAGCACGGCGGGCAAGAGCAAGCGCATCAAACCGGAATACGCGCGCCCAGCGCGTGGGGAACCGCCCGCATGCTGCAACGGGGCGCGGCCTTCAAGCCTGGCCGTCACTACGAACGCGTGGCAACCGGCGGTGATGTTTCGGGAAGGGTACCCGGTTCTGCGTGCAGCGCGTCCGGGGCGCGTACCGTGCCTGGCTGTTCGCCCGGCGGCGCGGTGGCGATCGTGACGTAGAACGTCGTGCCCTGCCCCGGCGTGCTCTCCAGCCAGATGTTGCCACCGTGCATCTCGACCAGCCGCTTGCTGATCGCCATGCCCAGGCCGGTGCCCTCATAGCGGCGCGTGGTGGAGTTGTCGATCTGCTCGAACTCGTCAAACACGCGGCTGAACGCTTCCTCCGGAATCCCGATCCCGGTATCGGCGATCTCGAACCGCACCGCGCCCGGTACGGCACGCGCCCGGAGCGTGATCGCGCCCGCATGGGTGAACTTGACCGCGTTCGCCGCGATGTTCGTGATGATCTGGCGCAGCCGCATCTCGTCCGCGTAGACATCCGGCACGTCGTCGTAATCCCGGATCACGGACAGGCCCTTCTGCGCCGCCAGCGGCTCGATGATCACCAGCACATCGTCCAGCAGTTCCGTCGTGCGCACCATGCGACGATCCAGCGCCACGCGCCCGGTCTCCATGTGGCTGAGGTCCAGCACGTCGTTGATCAGGTTCAGCAGGTTACGCCCGTTACGCACGACCTTTTCGAGCCGGTCGCGCTGGGTATCGTTCAGCGCGCCATACGTGCCCTTGAGCACGAGTTCCGTGTAGCCGATGATCGTGTTCAGCGGGATGCGCAGTTCGTGGCTCACATTAGCCAGAAAGCGGTTCTTCATCTGGTAGGCTTCGCGCAGTTCGGCGTTGCGCTCGCCGAGCTTGATGTGCGCCTGTGCCAGCGGGTTGAACAGCTCGTAGCGCAGCACCGGCACGCCCAGCGCCAGCGCGCCCAGCGCCAGGATCACCGATTGCAGCGGCAGGTGAAACAACGGCCACAGCACGAAGTTCGACACGTTGCCCAGCACCAGCAGCAGCGGCCCCGGCCACAACGAGCGCCCGCGCTCGTCCGGCAGGCGGTACAGCACCACCGTCGCCATGACCAGGTAGAGCATGATCATCCCCACCACGCCCATGCCCAGCGGCGTCCAGTCGGCGTTGTAGCTGCCGTCCTGGTGCGCGGTCGGGTAGACGTCGCGGATCAGCCAGTCGTTCCACAGCGCGTGGAGGACCGCCAGCGAGAGCAGGACCCCCATCCAGCGCATGACGCGGAGCGTGCGGGTGCGCTGCTGGGCGAACTCCGAAGCGAAGAAGAACACGCCCGTGACGTACAGCCCGAAAAACGAAACCGCGACATACGTCGCCGCGCGCGGGTCGAATTCAAAATCGTCGATGAACCGCCCGAACCCGTTTGCCACGCTGTAAGCGAACTGCATCAGCATCGCGAACGCGAACAACTGGTTCATGCGCTGGCGCGGGGCCTGCCACAACACCAACATGAGCATCATCGCCGCAACCACCGCCGACAGCCCGTTCGCCAGCAGCACCACGACCGTCGTGGAAGAAAAGCTCATGGGATGGCCTCCGGGCGTTTTCCGCGCAGCGGGCCGGTTGCGGGGAGCGATGCGTGCGGGAGCAGGTCCCGCACCTGCTGCAACAGCGCGTCAGGGTCGACCGGTTTGGCGAGAAAGCCGTCCGCACCGGCCTCGTGCGCGGCTTCGGCGGTGTCGGCTGCCGAGATGACCAGCACCGGCGTATGGGCGGTCACCGGGTCGCGGCGCAACGTCTCCAGCACGCGCGCCCCGTCCATGTCCGGCATCTGCCAATCCAGCGTGATCAGCACGGGACGCAGCTCATACGCCAACTGGAGTCCGTTGTTCACGGTCCGCGCACCAAACACGCGGTAACGCGCGGCTTCGAGCCGCTCCTGGAGCAGCTCAAGCGCCGCGCCATCAGCATCAATCGCCAGGATCACCGGGCCGCTGCCCCGGCGGCGCGGCTGGATCACGGGCGCGTGCGGGCTACGGTTCGTTTCGGCAGCCGGCAGCGCGACATGAAACGTCGTGCCCTGTCCGGGCACGCTTTCAAACCACAGGTGACCGCCGTGCAGTTCGGTCAGGCGGCGCGCGATCGCCAGCCCCAGCCCAGTCCCTGTGTGGTCGCGTGCCAGCACGCCGTCGACCTGGTGGTACAGATCAAGGACGTGTTCCTGGTCCTGGGGCGCGATCCCCGGTCCCGTGTCGGTCACACTGAGCACGACCTGGTCGCGTGCGGTGTCCGGATACCCGCGCACGATCACCGCGCCGTCCCGGGTGAACTTGATCGCGTTCGAGAGCAAATTACCGAGGATTTGCCGCACGCGGGCCTCATCGACATACAGCGGGGGCAGCGTGCTATAGGCCCGCACCAGCGACAGGCGTTTCGCCCGCGCCGCCGCTTCAAACTCCACCAGCAGGCTGTCGAGCATCTGGACCGTGTCCACCACCTCCAGGTGCAGTTCCACACGCCCGGCTTCGAGCTTGCTCAGGTCCAGCACATCGTTGATCAGTTCCAGCAGCAGCCGCCCGTTACGCGTCACCATGTGCAGGCGCTCGTGTTGTTCATCCGTGAGATCGCCATACGTGCCGACGCTGACCAGTTCGGTGTAGCCCAGGATCGAGTTCAGCGGCGTGCGGAGTTCGTGGCTCATGTTGGCGAGAAACTGCGCTTTGGCCTGGGTCGCCTGCTGGAGTTCTTCATTCTTTTGTTGCAGGCGCTCGTTGAGGTCTTCCAGCGGCTTGAAGACCTGGTACTTGATCACCACGCGCCCCATCATGAAGACGGTGACGATCACGGTCAGCGTGTTCACCGAGTATTCGCGCAGGTTCGGCGTCGCGCTGAAGACCAGCAGCCCCAACACCAGCACCAGCGCCGGGACCGCGATCTCGCGGGTGCGGGGCGCGCTGTTGCGGGCCAGCAGCGCGATGATCGCCCCCATGTAAAGGACCATGAACACCGCGCCGGCGTAGCCCCAGGATGTCATGCGGTAATGGTAGGTGGTGCCAGCCGGCTCGAAATCCGTGAACAGCAGCCCGCGCCACGCCAGGTAGAGGAAGACCACCGCCACCGGCACGCTCACAAAACGCTCGTGCCAGCGCAAGCGGCGCGGCAGGTCCGCAAAGGCCAGCACGAAGTTGAACAGCAGCACCACGCCGACGACATACAGCGCCGCCAGCGTGTGCACGACCGGGACCGGGTCGATGTCGAAGCGCCGCGCAACCTGCAGCGGCAGATTGCATACCCCGTACAGGCTGAACACCGCCATACACAGCGCGAAGTACTGGTTGCTGCGACGTCTGACATCCTGCCACAAAACCAGGAAAACCAGCGCCGCCCCGAAAATCGCCAGGGTGACACCGGCGCTCAGGCTGAAGATGGTTACGCTATCCACCGACATATAACTTCGCTTCCATGCTTGGGCGTGGCCGTTTGGTGGCGCGTGCCGGGATTATTGCTGCGATGGAACAGGCAGACCTGCAATTGGTGGGGAGTTCCCGACATCTAAAACGGCAGTTGCATGTGTTTTCGACAGCGCCCTGCATTGTAGCATGGTTTTGGCGGCACCGGCGCCATTGCCGCTCAAAAGCACCTAACGCAAACAAAACGTTAACAGTATTTTAATCATTTCTGCTATTCATGCATCATTCCTGCGGCGGGTGGTGTGCGCCGCGGGGATCACTCCGCCACGTCGCCCAGGCGGTCCGCTTTGGCGACCGGCAGCGCAAACGTAAAGGTGCTGCCTTCGCCGACCACGCTCTCGACGTGGATGTCGCCGCCCAGCATCTCGATCAGCTTCTTGGTGATCGCCAGCCCCATGCCGGTGCCGCCGTAAGCACGCGTGCTGCTGCTATCGACCTGCCGGAAGCTGTCGAAAATAAACGCCCGTGCTTCCTCGCTGATGCCGATCCCGGTGTCGGTGACGCTGGTCTGCACGAAGGGCCGCCCCCTGCGCGATATCGCCTCACAGCGCACCGTGATCCGCCCCTCGTGGGTGAACTTGACCGCGTTGTTCAGCAGGTTCTTGACGATCTGGTACAGGCGCTGTGGATCGGCTTCCACGCGCGGCAGGTCGTCGGGGATGTGCAGGTCCAGCGCGAGGTCTTTTTCCACGAGCTTGCCGCGCAGCGAATCGACGGCGGTCATGATCACGTCGCCCACCCCGATCACTTCGAGTTCCAGCGTCATCCGCCCGGCTTCGATCTTGCTCAGGTCCAGCAGGTCGTCGATCAGCGCCAGCAGGTGGTAGCTGTTCTTGCGGATGCGCTCCATGCGGCTGATCTGCGCGTCGGTCATCTCGCCGTAGATGCCATCCAGCAGCGTCTCGGTAAAACCGATGATGCTGTTCATCGGCGTGCGCAGTTCGTGGGAAACCGTCGCGAGAAACTGGCTGCGCAGCCGGTAGGCTTCCGCGAGTTCGTCGGCGCGCTGTTCCAACTGGCGGAACAACAACGCGTTTTCGAGCGCGATCGTGGCTTGCGCGACCAGCGTTTGCGCCAGCAGCAAGTCATCTGACGTGAAGCGCCGCCCGGACTGGTTGTCGGTCCAGTCCACGATGCCGATCACGCGGTCGCCGGTCACCATCGGCACGATCAAACGGCTGTGGTCGCCGGACGCTTCCAGCAGGTGGCGCGCGGCGTCGCCGGTCGCCGGGTCTTCACGGTAGGCCGTGACCGGCTGGCGCGTGCGGATCGCGTCGTGGATCGCAGGATGGGCTTCGAGCATCAGGTAGTGCCCGACGAGGTTCTGCCAGTCCGGGTCATGGTGGCGCGGGGCGTGGTACTGGGCGTCGACCTGCACCGCGCCATGTTCCGGCTCGTACAACCCCAGGGTGCACGCCGACGTATGCAGCGCGCGGTTCATGTGCTCCACGATTGCCTGCGACAGATCGCGGTAATCCAGGATCGCGGCGAGGTCCTGCCCGATCTGGTGCACGATGCCCTGCTCGATCAGGCGGCGCTGTGCCTGGTGGTACAGGTGCGCGTTCTCCAGCGCGACGCTGACCTGCCGCGCCAGCATTTCGAGCGCGTCGCGCTCCAGTTCGGAAAAGGCGTCAAGCTGCGTCGAGGACAGGCTCAGCACGCCGATCGTCTCGTCACCCTGTTGCAGCGCCACGACCAGGCAGCTTTGCATCCAGGGCATCGCGCGGGCCAGCACCCAGTCATCCGCCAGGTCGCGCACGTCCGCGATGATGTGCGACTGCCCGCTGCGCAGCACGTCCCCCAGCACTTCGCTATCTGCCGGGAACGCGTAGCCATCGGGCAACGTGTCGCCGCCGCTACGCGCCCCCGCCTGGACCTGCACGGTCGCGCCGCTGGGTTCCAGCAGCAGCACGTGCACCGCGTCATGCCCGAAGACTTCCAGCACTTGCTGCGCCAGCCGGCGTAACAGGTCCTGCGGGTCCAGCGTGGCGTAGAGGTCCTGGCTGACACGGTTAATGCGGCCAAGCATCTCGGTGCGGCGCTGCTCAGTCGTCAGGCGCTCGACACTGCCCATACTCACCGCGATCTGGTTGGCGATGGTCTGGGCGATCTCTTGGTCGGCTTCCGTGAACTGTCCATCGCGCCGGTTCACCAGTTCCAGCACGCCGAGCGTGCGCCCGTGCGTGTTCAGCGGGCAGATCAGGTAATTGCCTGAGTCCGGCCCGTCGGCGTTCGGCGCGTGCCCGGCATACGGCACGCCGGTATGGTAGACGTGTACGGCGTGGCCGCTGCCATCCAGCGGCAGCTCCGTGACCGGCCAGTCGCGCGCATCACCGTAACGCGACTCGGCGTGCGCCTTCAGGCTATAGGTCAGCGGATCGGGCAGCAGAACCTGCGCCCCGCCGCATTCGAGCAGTTCCGCCGCCTCACGGACCGCGCTCGGCAGCATATCGCCCATCTCGCGCGAGGTGCTGGTGATGATCGCCAGCCGGTATAGCGCTTCGGTTTCGCGCTGGCGCTCGTGGATCGTCTGGCGCAGGGTCCGGCACGTCTGGGCCAGCGCGATCACCTGCGCGAGCGGCTCCGCGAACCCTTCCAGCGCAAGCCGGTGATCGCGCGTGTACGCGTCGGGCCGGTGACTCTCGACGTTCAGCACGCCCACCAGCGCGCCATCCGCGATCAACGGCACGGCGAGTTCTGCACGCGAAGCAGGGTCGTAAAACACGCAGCGATCGTCGTCGCGCATGTCCGGCACGATGGCCGGGACCAGGTGCAACGCCACCCACCCCACAATTCCCTCGCCCAACGGGATCGCGTCCAGCGCGGCGGTGTGCACGCCACGATAGGCCACCGGCTCCAACCGCTCCGCTGCGGCGTCATACAGCAGCACGCCACCGCTGTCAAATGGGACCAGTGCGGGCACGCGTTCCAGCGCACGCTGCAAGCGATCGTCAAGTTCTAACACCGTAGAGCGTGTGTGCTCGGTCATGGGGTGAATCCCCGTTTTGCTCGCAATACGTTGTGCGTTATGTCTAAAATTAACTTAGTTATAAACTGGCGGCGCGTTAAGGGCAAATGGCCCGCAGGCACCGGCACGCCGCACGCTGGCCGATCGGCGGCGTGTGTGGTATGGTTTTACGAGGGTCGGTCATGCCGCGCAAAGGGAACGCACGATGCTAGAAGACATACGCGAGTTCTTTCAGGACCTGTTTGGCGAAGACGGCACGCGCATCGCGGAGCGTATCATCGTGGCGCTGGTGATCTTGCTGGTGACGTGGATCATCCGCCGGTTGCTGAAGACTCTGACGCCGCGCCTGGTCAAACGCGTGACCCAGTGGACACGCACAAACTGGGACGACCAGATCATCAACGCCCTGCTGCCGCCGCTGCGCCTGCTGGTCCTGCTATGGGGGCTGGGGCTGGCGATCGTGGCGCTGGAACTGCCGGACGACATCACGCGGATCGCGCAGCAGGTGCTCGGCACGCTGGTCGCGTTCGGCATCTTCTGGGCGCTGTTCCGGCTGGTCACCCCGCTGATCACGATCGGCTGGACCATCAGCCAGCGTTCGATCACGCCGACGGCGTTCTCCGAGGCGCTGGGTGACAAGGTCACGCGCGCGCTGAGCCAGATCACCAAGGGCGTGATCGTGATCCTGGCCTTTGCCGCCGTGCTGGAGACGTGGGGCTACAACGTCGGCGGGCTGGTCGCCGGGCTGGGCATCGGGGGCCTGGCCATTGCGCTGGCCGCACAGGACGCCCTGGCGAACCTGTTCGGCTATTTCGTGATCCTGGCCGACGAGCCGTTTCGCATCGGGGATTACATCATCCTGAACGGCACCAGCGGCGTGGTGGAGCATGTTGGCTTTCGCAGCACGCGCATCCGCGCGCTGGACCAGTCGCTGATCAGCGTGCCGAACAACACCGTGATGAACGCGACGATCACCAACTGGTCGCGGCTCTCCAAGCGCCGGCTGAACATGACCGTCGGCATCGAATACAAGAACTCGCCGGAACAGGTCCTGTCGGTCGTGCAGGCCATCCGCGAAATGCTGCAAACCCACGAAAAGGTGCAGCCCGATTCGGTGATCGTGCAGTTTGTCGAGTTCAACGCCAGCTCGCTGGACCTGATGGTGATCTGCTTCCTGGAAGTGCCGGACTGGGGCGACTTCCAGGCCGCCAAGCAGGACATCAACCTCAAGATCATGCACATCCTGGACGAGCGCGGCGTCTCGATCGCGTTTCCGTCGCGCACGGTGTACCTGGAGCAAGTCACGCCGGAAGCGCCGAAAGTCGTGCCGCCGCCCAAACCGGAACCCACGAGCGGCACCGCCACGGACTCGCCGGTGCCCAAAGACGCGGCAAATTAGCCTGCACGCCTTCTCGCCGGACACCTGCCGGGGCGACTGCTGATATTGCGTCGCCCCGGTTCTGAGTCGCCCACGCGGAACCGCATCAGAACCGCGCAAGAAATCTCATCCCCACGCACCCCACCGCGCCCAAAAGCGTATAGAATTACGCAGCTAACCCATACGAAAGGTTTGTCCATGACAACCAACGCCTCACGCCCGCCCTTAACCGGCCAGTGGCGGCAGATGCTGGGCTTCGTGCGCCCGTACTGGGTGCCGTTGGCGCTGTCCGGGGTGGCGCGGCTGGTCGTGTCAAGCATGTTCCTGGCGCTGCCGCTGGTGATCCGGCAGATCGTCGATTCGGCACTGGACGCGGGGAGCATCGCGCGGCTGAACGAGCAGATAGCCCTGCTGCTGGCCGGCGTGGCCCTGATGACCATCGGCTCGATGATCGGGCATTATTACCAGAGCGTCGCCGGCGAGCGCGTGGTGAACGACGTGCGGCGCGCGCTCTACGCGCACCTGCAACGCCTGTCGCTGCGTTTCTTCTTCGACCAGCGTGTGGGCGACTTGATCAGCCGCATCGCGGATGACGCGAACACCATGCGCCGCATGCTGACCACCGACCTGGTACGCCTGGCGCGGCAAGGCATCACGATCGTGGGTGGCGTGGGCGTGATGCTGCTGCTCAACTGGCGGCTGACCGCGTTCATCGTGCTCGTCACGCCGCTGATGGTGGGGCTGATGTTGCTGCTCAGCCGCCTGACGCGTCCCGCCAGCCGCAAGATGCAGGACGCCAGGGCCGACACGGCGACCGTCGCGGCGGAAGTGTTCCAGAACCCGCGCGATGTCAAAAGCTTCGTGCGCGAAGATTACGAGATCGGGCGCTACAACCGCGCGATGGACGTCGCGCTCAACGCGGCGCTGCGCCTCGTGCGCATCCGCTCGGTGCTGTGGCCGCTGATGGACCTGCTGCTGATGGCTGACTTCCTGCTGATCGCGTGGATCGGCGGGCGCGAGGTGCTCGCGGAGCGCCTGACCACCGGGGAGCTGGTCGCGTTCGTGGTGTACGCGGCGGTGGTCGGGCAGGCGTTCGCGGAGCTGGCGACGCTGTTCGCGCAGTTTCAAGAGATGCTCGGCGCGTCCGGGCGCGTGTTCGAGCTGCTGGCGCTGGAGCCGGATATCCAGGACGCCCCAAACGCGCGCGTGTTGCCCCCCGTCGCGGGACGCATCACGCTTGAGGATGTCCGCTTCGCCTACGACGAGCGCCAACCCGTGCTGGATGGCATCACCCTGGATATCGCGCCGGGGGAGATCCTGGCGCTGGTCGGGCCGAGTGGCGCGGGCAAGAGCACGATCTTCAATCTGATCCCGCGTTTCTACGACGTGACGGGCGGCGCGGTGCGCGTGGACGGGCACGACGTGCGCGCGGTGACGCAGGCCAGCCTGCGCGAGCAGATCGGCATCGTGCCGCAGGAAACGCTGCTGTTCGGCGGCACGATCCGCGAAAACATCCGCTACGGGCGGCTGGATGCGTCAGAGGACGACCTCGTCGCAGCGGCGCAGGCGGCCAACGCGCACGGGTTCATCACCGAATTGCCGGACGGGTACGATACGCTTGTCGGAGAGCGTGGAATCCGGCTCAGCGGGGGGCAACGGCAGCGGGTCGCCATCGCGCGCGCGATCCTCAAAGACCCGCGCATCCTGCTGCTGGACGAGGCGACCGCCAGCCTGGACAACGAAAGCGAACACCTGGTGCAGGACGCGCTCGAACGCCTGATGCAGGGCCGCACCACGTTGATCATCGCGCACCGGCTGAGCACGGTCCGCGTGGCGCACCGCATCGCCGTGCTGGACGCGGGCCGCATCGTCGAACTGGGCACGCATGACGAACTGCTGGCCCGCGACGGCCTCTACGCGCGGCTGTACGCGATGCAGTTCCGCGAGGCGGACCTGCTAGCGCTGAACGGCGCGGCACACTGACCGGGCGTCCCGGCCTACTGCTCCCCGCCGATCTGGTACGGGACGCTGGTCACAACGACCCGCTCCAGGCGGCTCAAGACCAGGTTGAAGATGTAAGCGGTGTTCTGGTGCAGCGTCTGCTCCCAGAACGTGTCCATCACCAGGTGGCCCATGATCACGTGGACGAACGTGTCCGGGTTTTCGCGCAGGATATCCTCGACGTACTGCCGGATGGGCTCCGCGAGCAGGCGATACGGCGACGGGATCACGTTCAGCGTGCCCTCGCCGATGCGCTCCTGCCACTTGAGTTGTACGGTCTCGGCGCGTTCGGGATTGGTGGCGATGTGGATCGCTTCCCACTCATGGCCCAGCGATTTGGCAAAGCTGACCAAGCGCGCCGTTTCCGCGTGCACATCGTCGACCAGGATCACCGTGTGCACGGGGTAGCGCCGCACATCCGGGCGCTTGCGGGCCAGGCTGAGCGCCTGCGCCACCTCGCGATAATGGCGGTGAATGCGGAAGAAGATCAAAACCAGCGTCGGGATCAAGATCACCACGAACCACGCGCCGCTGGCAAACTTCGTGACGGCGAACACGATCATCACGATCCCGGTACTGAACGCACCGAACCCACTGATCCACATCTTCAGCCGCCAGCGCGGATCGTAATGCAGCTCGGCCTCACGCCCCTGCATCGACTCGCCGGGCTTCAGGTGCCCAATGCGCCGCATGTGGATCACCATGCCCACCTGCGAGATCGTGAAGCTCAAAAACACGCCGATCGCGTACAGCGGGATCAGCGCGGTGACACGGGCGTTCAGCGCGACCACGAGGAGCGACGCAAAGGCCGCCAGCCCGACGATGCCCCACGAGAACACCAGCCGGCTGCCGCGAAACGCCAACTGGCGCGGCAGGAAACCATCGCTGGCCGCCAGCGCCGCCAGCCGGGGAAAGTCCGCGTAACTCGTGTTCGCCGCCATCAGCAGGATCAGCGCCGTGCCCGCCAGCACCAACAGGTACAGCGGGCTGCCTTCGCCGAACACCGCGCGCCCAAGCTGCGAGATCACCGTCTCGCTCTCGCTGGGCATCGCCTCGACTGCGTGAGCCAGCAGCGTGATGCCCAAAAACAGCACGATCAGGATGCTGCTCATCCACACCAGCGTGACCGCCGCATTGTGGCTGCGTGGCTCTTTGAACGCCGTGATGCCGTTGGAGATCGCCTCGATACCGGTCAGCGCCGTGCAGCCGGACGAAAACGCGCGCAGCACCAGGAACAACGTCAGCGACTCGGTCGCGCTGTGCACCACCTCCACGCCTTCGACTGCCGGCAGCGTGCCCGCCGCCCAGCGCGCCGCGCCTGCGCCTAGCGTCAACACCATCATGCCCAGGAAGAAATACGTCGGCACGGCGAAAATGCGCCCGCTTTCCTTGACGCCGCGCAGGTTGACCAGCGTCATCACCACGATCACGGCCACCGCCATCTCGACGCGGTAGGGCCGCAGTTCCGGGAAACCGGACGTGATCTGCGCCACGCCCGCCGAAATGCTCACCGCGACGGTCAGGATGTAGTCGGTCAGCAGCGCGGCCCCGGCGACCTGCGCGGGCAGCTCGCCCAGGTTGTCACGCGCGACGATGTACGCGCCGCCGCCGTTCGGATAGGCGTAGATCGTCTGGCGATACGAGATCGTGACGATCACCAGCAGCATCGCGATCGCGACCGCCAGCGGGATCGAAAGGCCCAGCGTGGCCGCGCTCGTCCCCGCCAGCGCCAGGATGATCAGGATTTCTTCGGTGGCGTAAGCGGTCGAGGACAGCGCATCCGACGCGAAAACGGCCAGCCCGACCGGGCGGCTCACCGTCTGGTGCGGCAGCGCATCGGTCGCCAGCGGCGCGCCGAACAGCAGCCGCCGCAATGAAAACCCGTTCCGCGATCGTTCAGCCATCGCGTACCTTTGTCCCCCTCAACGCTGCACCAACTGCAACGCTTAGAAATAGTTCATCAGTTCCCAGAACCACCAGATGAACACCGTCGCGATCAGTACGTACACCGCCGAGATCTGCACCAGCAGCCGCAGCCAGTCGCGCCCGCGCTGGCGGGACTGGCGCACCGCGAACACCAGCACGTACCCGGCAGGCAGCGAGAGCAGCACCAGCGGGAACGCTGCCATCTTCAGCACGCGCCACTCGCGGTAAAACTCTACGCTCACGTCGTCCAGCCGCCCGAAATTCTCAAACGTGCGCACCACGCGCTCGACCACGTTCAGCCCGTCGGCGCGCGCGTAATCGGCGGTCGCCTTCACATACGCGCCGTGCGGTCCCAGCACCCAGTACCCGCCGTCCGATGCCGGGAGCACGTCGATATCCGCGCCGCGCTGCCAACTGAACACCGCGTTTCGCGCCAGCGGATCGCCGCGCGCGCCGTTCAGCTCCGCCAGGAAGATATCATCGCCAGATGACCGCAGCGTCACCCACTGGTCGACCTGCCAGCTACGTTGCGGGGCGTGCGTGCCGGGAATCCAGCGCAGGCCGCCATCGTCAAGCGCGTAATCGGAGAAATAGAAGCGCGCGTCGATCTGCGGCGCGGCGACGCGCTCCCAGGTGCCCCCGTGCAGCACGAACGGCGCGGCACGCAGCGACCAGTTCACCACGTTGCCCGGCGACCGGTCAAAGAGCGCGCCGAACGTCACCAGGTCGCCGCGCTCGTCCAGCGTGTACTGTGACGGGTCGAGTTCGGCAAGCCGGATCGTGTCGACCGGTTCCGGCGTGCCGTCCTCCAGCGCGGCGACGATCGACACGTCGGCGTCGGCCTGGTCCTGGATCGCACGCGGCGCGATCGCGTAGACCGACCGCCAGCCCGCATCGACGCGATGCGCGATCTGTAACGTGCACACCGTTTCGGCATCGGCGCATGCCGGCGGGCGCTCGATCGCGCGCGTGCCCTGCCACACGCCGGACTCGTTGACGTACACAGTCACGCTCTCCGCGTCCCCTGCGACGATCTCCAGCACGTCGCCGATCCACGCCATCCCCACGATCGTGCCCGGCGCATCTTCCGGCACGCCCAACGGCACGACACCCCCTTCCAGCAGGATCAGGTACACGGCGTGCAGGTCCGGCGCGCCCCAGGCCACCGCCAGATCGCCCTGCGGCGACTTGCCGAGCGCGAGCAACTGCGCGTCAGCAGCTTCAGGCAGCGGCCAGAGCATCTGCGCTGTCCCCGCCACCAGGTCGAAACGCGCCAGCCCCCACAGTTCCCCGGCACCGGCGGCAGCCTCCGGCGCGTATTCGCAGAAGCGCCAGACCGCGTCGTTTTCGATGACGGACGGCCCGGCGCAGTCTTGCCGGAACGGGGCGATCACACCTTCCGGCGTCACGTAATCCACGTAACGCACAGGCGACGGATTGGCCGCGACGACCGAGAAAAAGCGCATCCACGCGATGCCGCAGATCACAAACGCGACCAGGAACACCATCACCGTGATCGCGTTCTGCCGCGACCCCAAGAAGGATTTGAGCGCCATCTTATCTTTCGCTTTCAAATAACCCTACCAGCCGGACCGGACGCAACACTCCCCGATTCTAAAACCGATATCGCAAAAACGCACAAAGAGACCAGGGACGCGCCGGGCGGGCACGTCCCTGGCGAAACACGTCGTCAGAACGCGGGTTGTGCGGGCTGCCTACTGGCCGGTCTGCCGCCACATCCCGCCCAGGCAATCCCCGCGAATCTCGCGCTCGAAGAACGAGATGCTCTCATTGTTCAGCGTGGTCAGGCGGTGCTCGCCAGGACCAGGGATGTACTGCCCATCCTGGACGTACCCCCCCGCGATATACGAGTAACGGCTGGTCAGCTCAAACTCCGGCGTGATCGCCCAGCCCAGCCCCTCGCGGATATCGGGATGGTTGCGCCACAGCTTGCCGAACCCGCGCCGGGGTTGCAGCATCCCTTCCGGCGGCACGATGTCGGGGTCGATCTCCGGCTCGCCTTCTTCGTAGGTATCGTTGAAACAGTACCAGTCACCACCGGGGAACGCGGGATCGGGATCGTCGACCATGATCCAGATCTGCCGCGTGTGGCGGATCCAGAACATGCGCCCGTGCTCGAACACCTGCTCGGCGATCGCGACTTCCGCGACGGTGTCGGTCGGGAAGATCGCCGGGCGTGGCGTGGGCGTTCCCGGCGCGGGCGAAGCGGTGAGCGTCGGCGTGGGCGTGACAGTCGGCAGGTTCGCCGCGACCATCTCCGCATCGGCACGCGGAACCTCAACCAGCAACGCCGCGTCAAACGCTTCCAGGTATCGCGCCAGCCCGATCACCTCGAACGGCTCGTCGAGCGCGTTCAGGTAAGCCCCCGACCCGGACTGCCCGGCAACACCGGCGTCGATCCCGTCGCTATGCAACTCCGGGTAGCCGGACAGCCCGGCGTACTCCAGCGGCGCGACGAGGCGGCTTTCCGCCGCGCTGACCATGTAGATCGCCACCGGCAGCTCCGTGCTCGCGGCAGTCTGCGAGATGATGGTATCGACCGGCACGAGGTTCATCTGGCCTGCCACCACACCGATAACCATCCCTTCGGCGTTCAGGATCGGCTGGGTCGCCAGCAGCACCGGGACGCGGTCTTCGCCCTCGTGGAAGACCGGGTTCACGCGCGCCTCGGCGAGACTGCCGGTGAAGAACGGGTGCTCGGCCAGGTCATCACCCACGCGGTCCGCATCGGACGCCGCGATCACCTGGCCCGCCGCGTTGTAGATGAAGAACGCGTCAAACGTGGCGTGCTGCTCTGCCGCCGCGACGAGCAGGGCCTCGGCTGCGGCCTGGCGATCGGCGAACGCGGCATCACCAGGGGCGGTCTCCGCCAGCGCCCTGAAGGTCTCGCTCGCGGCGCTGGTGACGTCCTCTAACTCGCTCAGCCGCGCCGCCATCGTATCCGCGAGCCGCTGGCTGACCGTGTCGGCGAGCTGGCGCTCCCACATGATCACCTGATCGCGCACCGACATTTCCGCCTGCGCCGTCGCGGTGACGTACGAGGCGGCGGTCGCGGTCAGCGCCTGCTCAAACGCCGCATTGACCGTTGCATCAAATTGCGCGGTCAGCGTCGGGGCGAACAGGGTCACCGCCTCGGCAGTCTGCGTCGCGCCGGCAGCGGACTGCACGGCGGCGGTCTGCGTGAAGCGTTCGGCGATCAGCGCGTCGATCGTTTGCTGCTGTTGGGTGGGGTCCGGCTGTGCCGGCGGGTTCCCTAAGGCAATCGAGACGGTCCCGGCAGCGAACACCGCCGCCAAAACCACCGTGATTATCGTCCAGGTGCGTCGTTTAGTCATATGTCTCCTCGTTTGTGCCCGTGTGCCGCGTGGCTATGCAGCCCGCCGGATCACACAGTCGTGTCTGGCTGTCTTCCCCCAGGTACGCCGGCCTCTGCTCCCCTGAAAGGCCGTAAGAACGGTCGCTGGCTCAATGCTGGAACTGCGCCGGGCTTTGTTCCAATGGGCGGGCGCAACCGCCCACGCGGTTCGCGTCCGGCCCGGCCATCATACGTTGGTGCTTGAGCCAGGTTTGATGTCGTTATCAAGTCGCGCGTAACGTCGTTCAGGTCTCCAAAGATAGAGTCTAAACAATTCGCCTCTAAAATGCACCGGCGCGCCGCGCGCACGCGCCCTACAGCGGCAACGTCTGCGCCAGGCGTGACAACGCGCGCGCATACGCCCCTTCCGGGTTGGACAGCACCACCGGCGTCCCGCGCCGGATCGCCGCTTGGTGGCCGGGTTCGTAAGGTAAATCGCCGTTAAGCGGGCGCTTCAGCGCTTTCTGGATCGTGTCTACCGGCACATCGGTCGTGGCGCGGACGTGGTTCAAGACCAGCCGCACGCGCCCGGACTCGACCCCCATGTTCTTGAGCGCCAGCAATAGCTGCCCGGTCGACTGGATCGAGGGCGGGTCGTCGGCCAGCACGACAATCACCGTGCTGGATACCTTCAGCGCGCCTTTCACCGCGCTGTCGAGACTGCGCGCGTCGATGATCTGACGCTGGAACGTGGCGTTGAGTTCCCGCAGCACGCTTTGCGCGGCAGTGGTCGATAGCGGCTGCGGCGGCGGAACCGCCGGGGCCGCCAGCACGCCGATCCCCGATGACATGTGCGGCGTCAGCAACCGGTTGAGCAGCCGCGCGTCGGGGATCTCGCCCTGCTCCAAGAGCTTGCCCCAGTTCTTCTGGGCCGGCAGGTGCAGGTGCAAATGTACGTGCCCGCTGGCCGTGCTGAAATCCGCCAGCGCGATACGCTCGCCGCGCTGCGCCAGCAGCAGCGCAAGATTGACCGCCACCGTCGTGACGCCCGTCCCGCCGCGCAAGCTGATCACCGTGATCGCCGGCAGCAACACAGGCGGCGTTTCCGGGACGCGCGGCACGTCTTCCGCGCCGATCGGAACGCGCGCTCCGGTCCAGGGCGGGCGCGAGCCGCGCTCAAACACCGGCGTTGTGGGCGGCGCTGGTGCGGGCCGGGGCGTGTGCGGCGTAGATGATGCCGGCCCGGTGAACGGCGCGCTCGACGGCGTCTTGGGCGGGACCGGTTCGGTAAGCAGGCCCGTGTGCACGCGGAAATTCACCCCCGCATCGATCACGGCGTCCACGCGGTCGAGCAGTTCTTTCGACGTGATCGGCTTGGACAGGAACGCGTTGGCCCCCGCTTCCAGCGCCTTGTGCTTGTCCATCGGCTGGCTGCGGGCGGTCAACATGATAATCGGGATCTGCGCCGTCTGCGGGCCGGTGCGCAACCGGCGCACCACGTCATACCCGTTCATGCCGGGCATCATCACATCCACCACGACGAGGTCCGGTTGCTGCTGCTGCGCCAGCGTGATCCCGTGCTCCCCGTCATGCGCCGTCTCGACCGCGTGCCCGGCCCGCGTGAGCATCAGCTTGACCATTTGTAATAAATTGCGATCGTCATCAATCAACACGATATTGGCCATTCGAGCACCCCAACCATTTCCCGGTTACCGGCCAGCGCTCAACGACGGCGCGCCGTGGAGTCCAGCATCGCGAATACTTCCAGCCGCGCGCGATTAACCAGGATCGCGCCCCCCTCAAACACAATATCGCGCTGCGTCGCCAGCGTGGCACGCGCATCAAAGATCGGGATGAAGTGCTCCGGCGTGGTGCGCACAAAGTGCGGCACATTCACCGACTGGTGCAGTCGCAAAATCCCGCGCACCTCAAACCCGGCGGCGACCAGCAGCACGCTGTGATCGACAAAGTCCCGCCCGGCATAGCGCCCCTGGCGCGCGGGCATCCCGTCGCGGGCGCGGTTCAGCGCCACGATGCCCAGGCGGTCCTTGCGCACCTCGCCGGATTCAAAATGCCCCGTCAGCGTCGCCGGGTCCAGCAGCGGCGAAATATACATCTGTTCCAGCGTGATGAACAACGCGTTGTGGTCGTTCAGGTTATCCAGCAGCGGTTCGCCGCGAACCGCCACCTCACCGCTGATCCGAAACGTGCGCGTCAAGAACTCACCCGCGACGTAGCCCTCACGAATGCTCGCTTGCTGCGACGCCTGCATAACCCTGCCCTCCCCTGAACTGAACAAGCTTGTTGCGCTGCGCTTGCCCGTCGATCGTAACACACAAGCGTGCAGCCCGCGCGTTATGGCGCTGTCACATCCGCGATCGCGGCCTGCACCTCGGCATCCAGCAGGGACAGGTCAGGCGTGGCCGGGATGTTCGCGTTCCAGTCCGGGCTGCGCTCGATCGTCGCGTCTTCGCGCAGCGTTTGCACCCACAGATCGAAATAGCCCTGGGCGCTTTCGGCGTATTCCGTGTCGTTAAGTTCCCGCTGCTCGCGGTCCAGCACTTCGAGCACGTGATACCCGTATTCAGTTTCGACCGGCCCGACAACCGTGTTCAGTTCGGCCTCGCGTGCGGCCTCAGCATAAGGTTCGGCCAGATAGCTGAGGAACTGCCAGCCGACATCACCGCCACGCTGTGCGCTGGCGAGATCGTCGGACAGTTCCATCGCCAACGGCCCGAACGCCTCGCCGTTCGCCAGGCGGATCAAGACGCCTTCCGCGCAGTTCTTCGCGGCGGCGCGTTCGTCGTCGGTGGGGGGCGCCGGGTCGTTGACGTTGCCGGGATGAAACGCGCACAGGATATGCCGCGTGTGGACCGCCAGCTCCTCGCGCGGGACGCTCGCCGCGACGTGTTCGTACAGCCGCGCGCGCAGCGCCTCGGTCTCGAACAGGATGCGGATTTCGCTCTCACTCATGCCGGAAGCCGCCGTCGCTTCGGCGTACCACTGCGCGATAAACGCCAGGGCGGTCTCGCTGGTTGCCAGTCGTTCGACCGGGACGTTCGTCCACAGACTGAAGAAGCGGTCTTCTTGCGCGCGGGCATCTTCGGCTGCCGGTGTCAGCCCCAGTTCTTCGCCCTTCTGCCACAGCAGGCGCTCCTGCTCCAGCAGGTACAGCACGTCCTCGCCCAATGCGGCGGGATCGGTCAGGCTGTCAACCAGCGTGCGGACGTAGGTCGGGGTCAGCGCCAGGCTGCCGCCGGTCGCCTCGTACAGCGTCTCAAGCTCGTGCAGGTACTGCCAGCGCACCAACCGCACGCGCTCGTGAAACTGCGCACGCGGGATCGGCTGCCCGTTGACGGTCGAGACGATGTCGCCGCCATCCTGGGCCGCAACCGGCGGCAAGATTCCGGGCAGCGCCAGTGCCGCGACCAACAGCAGCGCCAGCGTGATCAGGCGTTTCGAACCATGCACCACATTTGCTCCTTCAACCGTCATGCTTACCGCCGAAAAACGGCTGTCAACGACGCGATCGCCTTTCCTGGCCCTTATGATAGCGGATGTTAGCGTGTTGCGGCAATCGCGGGACCCATACGCCTGCATGCTGTTCGCACGACGCTTGATACACGCTGCGACATGCCGCCATTACACGCGCCCGTGATGGACTGGCGCGATTTTTACGAAAATTTACCCCCACCAATCGGCGGTTGCACAGGGCGGTTAATATTTTCACAAATTCTTCACAAACGCGCGATCTCTCGCCTGAGAGACCGCCCCTGACGGCAAAGCGGCGGCGCGTTGCGGGGGCGCGACAGCCGATCGAACGGCGCTCGGAGCACTGGCACATGGCCCATGACCCGGGTACTATCGGATATTGCTGTTGACGCTTCTAGGTCTCAGGAATTATACTGGTTTCACAACGTCACTTATCCTTTCAAAAACGTCATCAAACAAGTGACACCCGGTTCTAGACAGCCGCTTCCGCACCTTTATCAATCATTACGGCGGGACCGGCAGGGGAGAAAAAACGCAATGAAGCCTAACACATCCAACACCACGCCAGCCGCCTACCCCAGCGACACGGTGCGCGGCGACCTACGCGGCAACCTGGCCGACACCGGCCCTTCACAGATCTTGAACCTGCTCCATTACGCGAAGAAGACGGGGACGCTGCGGTTCTTCAAACCCAAACCCCAGCGGCGCGTCTTTGGCGGCCTGAAAGACACCGGCATGATCCCCGGTGACGTTTGCGGCGCGATCGTATTTCAGGAGGGCGACGTGATTCGTGCCTCAAGCACGCCGGAAGAAGAGCACCTGGCGGAGATACTCTACAAAGCGCACAAACTCGACGCGCAGCAGGTTTACCTGGTGCGCAACTGGGGCGGCGACCAGAGCGAGAAAGCGCTCGCGCTCACCTTGATCAACGGCAATTACGTCACCCACGCGGACGTGGTCAACAGCATCGCGCAGCACACGATCGACTGCGTGTTCGAGATCATGACGTGGTCAGACGCCTTTTTCGTGTTCGAAGAAGGCATGCTCCCCCCATCGGACCAGCTCACCGTGCCGATCAACACGCGCCAGATCATCAAGGAAGGCGCGCTGCGCACCAGCGAGATCCGGCGGCTGGAACAGGAGTTGCCCAACCTGGACTTCGCGCTCAAACTGCCGGACGACGCCGCCGAACGGTACCGGGGCGTCCAGCTCAGCGTCAACGAGTGGCGCGTCGTCTCGTACATCACGCCGGACCTGACCGTCGGGCAGATCGCGGCGTTGTGCCACATGACCGAGTCGGAGATTCGCAAGGTGGTGCATAACCTGATCGAAGCCGGGCTGGTCGAAGAGGCCAACCGGTCGCGCCGCCGCACGCCAACGAACCTGAGCGTGACCCCCACCAACGGCGCTCGCTGGCACTAACCGGTTTTCGGCCGCCGATAGCGCACAACACGCAATCCAGTGCCACACCCAACACGACAACAAAGCCCGCGCCATTCACCGCGCGGGCTTACGTTTGCTGGCTGGCCGGGTCTTCAAGACGCGGTATCGTCACGCACCAGCACGACGTCCAACGTATGGTCATCGGAATTGAAGCTGGCCGCCTTGATGCGTGCATCAAACGGTGCGACAACGGGTTTACCCCCGCGCTGGCCCAAGACCTCGCCTTGTTTGACGTGTGCGCCCAGTTGTTTGCTGAAAACCGACGCGTCCACGCTGATTGTGACTTTTTCCGGCTGCTCGCTCATCGTATGTGCGCGCTCCCCAGCGCTGTAACCAAGGAGGCGGAGTCACCCCCCGCCTCCATCGAGTCCATGATTATAGTCAACGGTACCTGGCTGTTCAGCGGGTACCGCGTCAGTTAGCCCACAGTTCGAGCGGGGACGGCGGCAGCACAGGGTCTTCAAGCGTCAGACCCGCAAATTCAGCGATCATCTGGGGCAGGTCGGTGTTGTCAAGCCCGCCCTCGAACATGTCGGCATTCGGGCCGGTGGCGAAGGTGATCACAGGCTGCCCGGTGTGCGACCAACTCGTCCAGCCCACTTCAACCTGGCGGCTCACGATGTCGCTCAGCACCAAGTGGCCCCAGGACCAGGCATAGCCGCCTTCAACGCCCTCAAGCTCATCGAGCGCCATGTTCGCCGGATGCTGCTGCAACCGCTCTACGTCAGCCCCATCAAGGGTGATACCGCACGCTTCAGCGACCTCGACGGCGTTATCCTCGCCCAGCAGGCTGTTGAGGTATTCCATGCTGCACGTGATCGACTCCAGCAACGGGATGTTGTTGCCATAGCCAGTGTAACGGCCTATACCAAAACCACCCGTTTCGTGGTCAGCCGTGATGACAAGCAGCGTATCCGGGTTTTGGGTCTGGAAGTCCAGCGCAACCTGAATCGCCTCATCAAACGCGAGCGTATCGTAGATCATGCCCTTGGCGTCCCAGGCATGCGCGGCATGATCGATACGGCCACCCTCTACCATCAGGAAGAAGCCATCCTCGTTCTTGCTCAGGATTTCCAGTGCTGTGCCGGTCATTGCTGCCAGCGAGGGCTCGCTCAGTTCGTTAGTGATGCGGTCGATCTCGTACGAGAGGTGCGAGCTGTTGAAGAATCCGACCAGTTTATCGGTACTGGCAAGATCTACCGCCGCCAGCTCTTCCGCATTGGCTACGTTCACATAGCCCATATCGACCATTTCCTGGATCAGGTTGCGACCATCGTCACGGCGGCCACCTTCATCTTCGGGCAGGAAGTGACGCAATCCACCGGCCAACGCTACAGTCGGTTCAAACTCGACCATCTGTGCGGCGAGTTCGTTCTCCATGTCACGACTTGCGACATGACCGAAAACGCTCGCAGGCGTGGCATGCGTCATGCGCGTTGTGCTGAGCACCCCAACCGACTTGCCGGCGGCCTTTGCAGCCTGCCCCAGCGTGTAGGTATAGTGGCCGTCAGGGAGCATGTTGATCGCGCCGTTCTCAAACTTGTAACCGCTGAGCAGCGCGGAACCCGCAGCAGCGGAGTCGGTTATCTGCGACGTCAGCGAATGGGTCGTTGTCGTGGTGCGGTCCACAATGCTGCTGATCGCGAGTTCCTTGCCCAAGACCTCAGCCGCATAGATCTCGGCGGCGCGCACATGGTTAATCCCCATACCGTCGCCGATCATCAGGATCACGTTCTTGACTTGCCCATCCTGGGCCATGCTGGTCCCCGGCAACGGTGCTATCGCGATGACAAGCATGGCAGCAATTAACAAGGTCAATAGCTTTTTCATTTGTTATCGTAGCCCCTCAAACTCAAAGTGATCGCGTTCGAAACTTATTATTGTAAAGATAATCGTGATACGCTTCTAACCGTTCGTCAGTCGTTTCGATGGTCTTGGCACCTCCTTTGCCTTTGCATGCACGCGCAATGCGATATGAACGAGCCGTAGAACCCGAACCACCGTGCGATGCGTGGGGCATACATGGTTTATTCAGTTACGGTAAACTAGAAGCGCTGGATCGATGTGAGCGACGATGAACAGCCAGCAATGCATACGCATTTGCTGCTTGCCGCTTCTGATCGTGTCTGAATTACGAGGTAGGTTTCCTGGTATGCATCCCTGACCAGTATGCACCCAAACCCTTAAAGGGAAAGTGATCGGGTTAACTCTAGTACCATTTAGCCTCGCTGATTCATTATAATTAAATTTCCTTAAACTTTACGGTACCACATCCTGCACCCTCTGTCAATTAAGATTGCACTAACGCCTGTCGCCGCAAATCGCTTGACAGCCCCCGCATTGGACGGTATGCTTTGGCGCAAGGACGTTGAACCGGAAGAGTACGTTCGCCAGCGCCGGACAGGGAACCGCGTCACCGGCTGAGAGCGCGGGACGGGCCAGCAGCGGATGGAATGGGCCGGGGAGTTGCGCGGAGGAAATGCCGTGCCGGGTTCGCCGCCGTTATCCGGGCGCAATGAGTGAGGCTGGCGCGCGCTTGCAGGGCGTCTGACTGTTTCCGCCATCACCGGCGGATTTTTGTTTTCGGGGCATGTCCCACCGCCCCGCGCACACGCGCAGGCATCAAGCACCAGCCTAACCAGGGTGGCACCACGGGCAGCACGCTCGTCCCTGAACGACAACCGGGGACGGGCGTTTCTTGTCGGGCGGCATGCCCGCCGCGCCCGGCTCCGACCAACGACACGCGACGCAGTGTTAGCTTTGCAAAAGGAGCCAGACCAATGCCCGACACAATTCACACCAAGTACCTGCTCGACGAAAACGAGATGCCGCAGGCGTGGTACAACATCCTGCCCGACCTGCCCCGCCCGCTCGACCCGCCGCTGCACCCCGGCACCAAGCAACCCGCCGGGCCGGACGACTTCGCGCCGCTGTTCCCGATGGCGCTGATCCAGCAGGAGATGAGCCAGGAGCGTTACATCGAAATCCCCGCCCCCGTGCGTCGGGTGTACACGCAGTGGCGGCCCAGCCCGCTGTTCCGCGCGCGGCGGCTGGAGCAACTGCTCGACACGCCCGCCCGCATCTACTACAAGTACGAGGGCGTCAGCCCGGTCGGCAGCCACAAGCCGAACACCGCCGTTGCGCAATTATTTTATAACCAGCAGGAAGGCGTCAAGAAGATCGCCACCGAAACCGGCGCGGGCCAATGGGGATCGTCGCTGGCGATGGCGGGCGCGTTCTTTGACATCCAAGTCGAGGTGTTCATGGTCCGTGTCAGCTACGAGCAAAAGCCGTACCGCCGGAACATGATGGAAGCCTACGGCGCGACGGTCCACGCCAGCCCGACCGACATCACCGACGCGGGCCGCGCGGTGCTCGCCAAGGACCCCAACAGCCCCGGCAGCCTGGGGATCGCGATCAGCGAGGCGGTCGAGGTCGCGGCCAAGAACGACGACACGAAATACTCGCTCGGCAGCGTGCTGAACCACGTGCTGCTGCACCAGACGATCATCGGCGAGGAAGCGCTGCTGCAACTGGCAAAAGCCGACGATTACCCGGACGTGGTGATCGGTTGCGCGGGCGGCGGCAGCAACATGGCCGGGCTGATCATCCCCTTCGTGCGCGAGCGCTGGAACAAGGGCCTGGCTACACGCTTCCTGGCCGCCGAACCGACCGCCTGCCCCAGTATGACCAAGGGCACGTATGCGTATGATTTCGGGGACACGGTCGGCACGACACCGCTGATGAAGATGCACACGCTGGGGCACGACTTCGTGCCGGCAGGCATCCACGCGGGCGGGCTGCGCTACCACGGCATGGCCCCGATCATGTCGCTGCTGCACGAGGAAGGCGTGATCGAGGCGCAAGCCTACGCGCAGAACGGTATCTTCGAGGCGGCGGTGACCTTCGCGCGGGCGGAAGGCATCATCGGCGCGCCGGAGAGCGCCCACGCGATCCGCGCGGCGATCGACGAGGCGCTGGAGGCGAAAGAGGCCGGCGAAGAACGCGTGATCCTCTTCAACCTCAGCGGCCACGGCCACTTCGATATGGCGGCCTACGAAGCGTACTTCGCAGGCGCGCTGGAAGACTACGACTACCCCGAAGCCGCCGTCAAAGAGGCGCAGACGCGCCTGCCGCAGATTGGGTAAGATGCCCTGCACCCCGCGGATAACGTCGCAGCCCCGGTCTGACCCGGGGCTGTGGCGCGCCCAAAGGACGCCGGGCCAGACCCGTACAGGGCGAGCTTAGCAACCCGTAAGCTCGATTGCTGATACAATTAACTTGTCCGGCTCTACACGGTAAAATATAATTGACGACTCCCACGCGGGGCCAGAAATACGCCCGCAAGGGGGAACCATCGCAACCGAAGAGAGTTACATGAAAGGAATGCTGTTATGCGTAGAGTATTTGCACTGCTTCTGATCACCCTGTTGATCGTGGGCATGGCGCCGGTCGCCAGCGCGCAGGATGGTGAGACCTTCACGCTGACGATCATGCACACCAACGACACCCACGCCCACCACCTGCCCAACCGGGACGGTGACGGCGGCGCGGCGCGCCAGTTGACCGTCGTCCAGCAGATCCGCGACAGCGTGGAACACTCCCTGCTGCTGGATGGCGGCGACCGCTTCACCGGGACGCTGTTCCACCAGCAGTATCACGGGCAGGACAACGTCCAGGTCATGAACATGCTGGGCTACGACGCGATGACGCTCGGTAACCACGAATTCGACAACGGCGACGACATCCTCGCGATGTTCATCGAGGGGCTGACCTTCCCCGTCGTGAGCGCGAACATCGACTTCAGCGCCTCAGAGGTGCTGGCGGGCAAAGTGTCGCCCTACGTCGTGCTGGATGTCGGCGGCGAGCAAGTCGGTGTGTTCGGGCTGACCACGCCGGACACCGAGGAACTTGCCTCGCCCGGTGACGAGCTGGTGTTCGACTACGATCTCGAACAGGTGGCGCAGGCCACCGTCGACGAGCTGCACGCGATGGGCGTCAACAAGATCATCCTGCTGACGCATATCGGCTACAACAAGGACCTCGCGCTGGCGGAAGCCGTGAGCGGTGTGGACGTGATCATCGGCGGGCACGACAACGCCCTGCTGAGCAACCGTTACGTCGGCGCTGACGGGCCGTACCCCACCGTCGTCGAGAGCCCTGACGGCGCGCCGGTGCTGGTCGTGCAAGCCTACACCACGACACTGTACCTGGGCCGCCTGGACGTCACCTTCGACGCGGAAGGCAACGCGGTGGATTGGGACGGCGACACGATCTTCCTGTCACGCTACATCACGCCCGACCCGGCCATGGCAAACCTGCTCAGCGAGCTTGAAGCGCCGCTCGAAGAGCTGAGGAACACGCCCGTCGGCGAGGCGGCGGTCTTCCTCGTCGGGGATCGCTCGGTCTGCCGCGTGGCAGAATGCAACCTCGGCAACCTGATCGCGGACGCGATCCGCACGCACACCGGCGCGGATATCGTGCTGCAGAACGGCGGCGGCATCCGCGCGGACATCCCCGATGGACAGGTCACGCTCGGCGACGTGCTGACCGTGCTGCCATTTGGCAACCTGATCAGCACGCTCGACCTGAAGGGTGAATACGTGATCGAAGCGCTGGAAAACGGCGTCTCGCAGGTTGAGGACGTCGCGGGCCGCTTCCCGCAGGTTTCGGGGCTGCGCTATACGTGGGACGGCAGCAGGGAACCGGGCGACCGTATCGTGAGCGTGGAAGTGCTCAACGAGGAAACCGGCGAGTACGAGCCGCTCGACCCCGAAGCGATCTACTACGTCGCGACCAACGATTACATGCGCAACGGCGGCGACGGGTACGACATGCTGGAAGAGCACGCGATCGATCCGTACGATTACGGTTCGCCGCTGGACGAGGTGGTCGCCAATTACATCGCGGCCAACAGCCCCGTCGCGCCTGAGGCCGAAGGGCGCATCACGCGGGTTGACCAGTAACCCCAAACGATCATGTGCTCGCCGGGCGCGGCTTCCGGCGGGCGGGTGAAATCCACGCGGGGCGCTGCGAGCTTGCAGCGTCCCGTTTGCGTGATCGGCGTGCCTACCTGCTTCACGCGCTGCGGCGGAACACCCGGCGACACGGATGCAGCAGCGGCGTGCTGCGGCGGCGCGACCGGTGCGCCGGCTCCAGCGGCGGCAGTCCGTGCCGTGCCCGCGCCCGGTTGCACTGCGCGGCGTCATCCGGCGGCACGATCCAGTACCCGCCCACACGCCGCGGCCCGAACTCGCGGCACGTTGAAGGGCGGCGCGGGTAGATCGAACAGCGCACCCCCGTGCCGACGCTCCCCTCCAGCGCCACACAGCGCGGCGGGGATTGGTTCGTGCCGCGCATGCAGCGGCGCATCCCGCCGATATCCTCAGTCAGCGCCAGCGGCACCGTGCCTTCCGGGGCATCATCAGCTTCACGCCAGTAAAATGATACGCGGAACGCCGCACAGCACGCCCCGCACGCCAGGCATGGATTGTGACGAAACACCAGGCGGCGCATAATCGCGCGCGCACCCCCTTTCACCCAATCGGAATACTACCGGTCGTGCGACATCCCGCCGCACGACCGCGCCTGACGATGATCATACGTTACCGCCCGTGCATCTGGCGGCGCGCGTCCCAGTAGCACAACAGCGCGACCGCCACGCCGACCAGGATCACAATGCTTTCTTTGAGCGAGAATTCCTGTTCCACCAGCCCGACAGCTTGCGGCAGTGCTGGGGTCAAGATCAAGACCAGCCACATGCCGATCAACACCGCCAGCAGGCCCATCAACAGCGAACACCGGTAGTGCGGTCCAGGTCGCGACATCGCCGGAACCTCCATGCTCGATGGTCCTTGCTTATATGATATCACGATTCCGCTTGGCTGAGACGTTTTGAACGCCGGCCCGGTCCGCGCTTTACCGCGTCTGCGGGTGCGCGGCGAACCACGCCTGCACCGCGTGGATCGCTTCGGCGTGTGCCGCGTAGGTGCGATCCACGCCGTCGCCGCCCAGGTATCGCGCGAACCAGTCCAGCGCGTCCGGCAGGCCGCCGGTGTAAGTGCTCAAGGGATGGTCGCCGCCGGGGAAGTATCGCGCTTCGAACGGCGCGCCAGCCTGGGCGAGCCGGTCCGCCAGCGCGCGCGTCTGCTCCGGCGCGACTTCGGTATCCGCCTCGCCGTGCAGCATCAGCAGCGGGACGGTGATCAGCTCCGGCCAGTATACCGCCGACCGCGCCTCGAACGCCGCCGGATCGCGCTGCGGGGTCGCGCCGACCAGGGGCACCCACAGGATTCCGGCCAGCGTCCCGCCGCGCTCGCGATCCCACGCGAACAGGTCCGCGATCCCACCGACGGTCACCGCCGCTTTGATGTCGTCGCGCCCGGCAAGCGCCTGCTGTTTGAGCGCGATGTACGTCATCATGCCGCCGCGCGACCCGCCGAACATGCCGATCCGGTCGCCATCCACGTAAGGCAGCGACCGCAGCAGCGGGACCAAGTGCGTGACATCGTGCACATCGTCGCCGCCAAAATCCTCGCGCCCTTCGCCGCCGCCGTTGCCGCGATACTGCGACGCCACCGCGACGTAGCCCGCCTCGACATACGCCGCGATCTCGCCGCCGGTCAGCGCGCCCACCCCGTCGTAGCCGCCCCGGTTGTAGATGATCGCCGGGTGCGGGCCGGGGCCGCCGGGCCGCCCCAGAAAGCCCGCCACGCGCAGGCCATCGCTCCAATACGTGATCGCGTAATAGGCGCTGCGCGGCGTCTTGAAGAGCAGATCGCTGCTGGCAATGGTCCCGTCAGCGGGCGGGATGGGCGTCGGCGTCGGGACCGGCGTCGCATCCTGGGCACGCGCGGGGGCGTGGCCCGGCAGCAGCACAAGGAGTCCGGCAAACAGACATAATACGACAACGGCGTTCAGGCTTACCGGTGGCGCGGGGATCAAGCGGCGGGTCATGCGGGACCTTTCATGTTCAGCGGGCGGCAGTGCAAGCTACGGATGCTGTGACACGGTTGATCATACACCCGGTGCGGCGAATCAAAAAAGGGACGTGTTGCAACGTCCCTGAAACATACCCGGGGTCGTCATGTGGCACGGGTCACGCCACCTGCACCACGTCGCCGCCGGTCAACGCGACCAGGTCACCCGGCGCCAGCTTGAACACCGCGCGCGGCGTCCCGGCAGCGGCCCAGATCACGTCGTGCTGCAGCAGGTCACGGTCGATGAAGGTGCGCAGCGGCTGCGCGTGCCCCACCGGCGGCACGCCGCCGATCGCGAAGCCGGTCGTCTCGCGCACGAAATCCGCGTCGGCCTTGCCCAACCGTTCCCCGATCCGTTCCGCGATGCGCCCGACGTCTACCCGGTTCGTGCCGCTGGCGATCACCAGCACCGGCGCGCCGGATTCGGCGGCGCGGAAGATCAGCGACTTGGCGATCTGCGCGACCGTGCAGCCGATCGCGTCGGCGGCTTCCTGCGCCGTGCGCGTCGAGGCGGGCAGTTCGAGCACCTGCATCGATCCGAAGCCTTTTGCGGTGAGTGCGTCCTGCACCTTCTGCGCGCTGGGGCTGAGGTTAGGTGTCATGGCAGATCATCCTTTCGAGCAAATGTTGTCATCGTTCGCCGGGCGCGTCACTCGATCTCGATCAGATATAGCCCATAGTCCTCAGGATCGAGGAACACGATACGCGTGCCGTCGGGCGAAACGCTCCACTCGCCGTTAGCGACGCGGATCGGCTGCTCTTCCGGGTCGGTGAGCCAGCGCAGGTCGCCGGATTCAACCTCCACCACGCCGAGGGCGTGCGCGGGCTGCTCGAGATCGTAGCTCAGCACGTACAACGAATCGGCATCGCGCCAGCGATACGCCCCGAAGGTGGGCAGCTTCTGCGGCTGCGATCCCGGCTCCGTGCGCTGGACGTACACGCCGCTGGCATCAGGATCGTCCTGGAACGGAAGGTAATACGCGATCCGCGCGCCGCCCGGCGCGATGCGCAGCCCGCTGAGGTTCATATAGCTGCCCAGCAGTTGCGGTTCCGGGTCGGACGTATTCGTGCTGACATCAACGATGTACAGCAAATGCTCAGGGGTGTACGGCACGCGCCGGATGATCAGCACGCGGTCATCGTCCAGCCACGCGCCCTGGCTGCCGGCCCAGGAATACACCCGCCGCGCTGCCGACCCGTCGATGTTGCTGGCCCAGATCGCCACGCTGGGATGCGATATGCCGGGCACGATCTCGCCAAAGACCCGCTGCCACAACAGGCGCGTGTTGCCCGGCGATACTGCCGGAAGCGTGCCATTCGTGTTCACGTTCCAGGTCGCGCCGTCGCCGTCGCGCGTCAGGCGGATCGAGCCATCACCGTTATATTCGAGCGCGATCGAGCCATCCGGTGACGCCAGCGCGGGCGGGGCATCCCGCACGACCTCGCGCCTGGAGCCATCCAGTGGCTGCCGCATCACGGCGGCCTCACCCTGTGACGTCTCGTCGATCAGGTACACCGCGTCGGGATCGTCAGGCTCCCACCACGCCCCGACATTCCAGCCCGAGTTTGTCACCGGCGTGATCGTGACCGTGACGTTGTCGAGCAGCGGCTCCAACTCGCGGTGCGCGGGCGGGCCATCCGGCGGGCGCAGCTCCAGCTTGGGCGGCCAGACGCGGAAATAGTTGTTCAGCGGGTTGCCGCCGAATCTGATCTCCGGCTGGTCTTCCAGGCGCATCCAGCGGCGCGGAGCCTCCAACGCCTGCTGGAAGCCGGTTTCGTACAACGCGATACTGGTCAGCATGTGCCAGTCCACCTCGATGAACAGCACCGGGTTGAACGCGACATTGTAGCCGTCGCTGCGAATCTCAAGGTGCAGGTGCGGGCGCGAGCCACACGTCCCGTCTGGGTCGCCGGTCACGCCGATCTGGTCGCCCTGTTTGACCCGGTCGTTATGGTTGAGCTGCGCGACCTGCGACAGGTGGCCGTAGATCGAGGTGTAACCGGTGCCGGTGTGTTCCAGCACGATGTTATGCGGCCCCGCGCCGAAGTCCGCCGCGTCGATCGCCACGACGCGGCCATCTGCGATCGCGTGTACCGGCGTGCCACACGGCGCTTCGAGGTCCAGCCCGAAGTGCAATTGCTGCCCGAACACGTACCACACGTCGCCAAAGTTATACGCCTGCGTGGTGTTGCCGTAATGCTGCTCGTAGAGCCACGTGTTCGGCCCCGGTGGATCGGTCAGCGGCAGTGTGAAATCCAGCACTTCCGGCGGCACGCGCGCGCTGCCCTGCGCCATGACGGGCAACGCCCCTGCCAGCAGCACACTCGCCAGCAGCACCAATCCAATCCCCGTTCGTCTCAAGCTGCCCAATGTTCGCATTGTTGAATACCTCTATGTTCTCTGCCACGCGGAGACTACTTGCCGGGTGCACACCGGCCAGGCCGCCAACCACTATCTTGAAAATAGTCATTTTGAGCGCGAATACCAAATTCACACGCCACTGAATCCCTGTCCGCAGCCGCGATCCGGTGGTATGATTAGCCCGCCATATGTTTTATGCAAGTTATGTTTATTGCCTGGAGCAGGGTACGCACAGGACATCATGGACGCATTTGTTGAGCATATCAAAGCGCTGCCATACTTCGGATCGTTGAGCGCGGGGCAACTCGAAGCGCTGGCCGGGCACGCGGTACGCATGCGCTTCCGCCCGGACCAGATGATCTTCTCGCAGGGCGACGACTCGGCGGGGCTGTGGTGGATCGAAGCGGGCCGGGTAAAGGTGTTTCGCGTCAACCACGAGGGGCGCGAGCATATCTTCCGTATCGCCGGGCCGGGCGAGACGTTCAATGACATCCCCGCGCTGGACGGCCAGCCCTGCGCCGCCAGCGTGATCGCACTGAGCGCGGTTATCGCGTGGATGCTGCCGTCCCGCGTCCTGATCGCGGAACTGCGCCGGAACCCCGACCTGGCAACAGCCGTGATCCGCATGTTGACCGGGCGCGTGCGGTCGCTGGTGGACCAGATCGAAGAGTTGGCACTGTATTCGGTCACCGCGCGGCTGGCAAGCTACCTGCTCGAACAGGAGGGCAACGACACGCTCAACACGCCGGAGATCACGCGCGCGATCATCGCGGGGCGGCTGGCGACCACCCCGGAGACGATCAGCCGCGCGCTGCGCAAACTGGCGGCGACCGGCGCGATCACCTTCGACCGGCAGGATATTACGGTCCAGGATGCGGACCTGCTGCGCAGCATCGCGACGGGCGGCGAGCCGATCTGCCAGCGCTGAGGCGCAATTGGCCCTGTACGCCGGGGCCGCGATCCGCTAGACTCGCATTAAATTGCATAAACTTCATTAGAATAACCCAAAACCCTGCACGTCCGACCGCCAGAATGGGGCAACTGCGTTTATAATCTGGCCGGTGGAAATTCGCACGCACGCACGCGTTACCTGGAGGCAACATGACGACAGCCACTCGCTCGGAGATCGAAACGACCCCTTCTGTTCCCCGCGGTCGCACGCTCAGCCGCACGCTGGGCGACGCGCTCGCGACGGTGGTGGTGCTGTTCAAGCTGCGCGTGGTGCTGCTCTTGCTGTTCGCCGCGCTGGGCGGGGCGATGCTCGGCAGCATGGGCGCGCCCACGATGGGCGAGCTGGCGCTGTTGATGCTGACCGGCACGCTCTCGGCGGCGGGATCGTCCGCGTTGAACCAGTACATCGAGCGCAACCGCGACGGGGACATGAAGCGCACGCGCCGCCGCCCGCTGGTGACCGGCACGATCCGCCCCACCCCGGTGCTGGTCAGTGCCGCGAGCATGGTGCTCGGCGGCAGCGCGATCGCGTGGCTGGCGGGCAACCCGGCGCTGGCGGCCTGGCTGGCGATTGGCGCGTTGATCTACGTGGGCGTGTACACGATCTGGCTCAAGCCGCGCAGCGTGCTGAACGTCGTGATCGGCGGGGCGGCGGGCAGCGCGGCGGTAATCAGCGGCGGGGCAGCGGTCGGCGCGTGGGCCGATGGCGGCGTCTGGTTGCTGGCAGGGCTGCTCTTCACGTGGTCACCGATGCACTTCTGGAGTCTCGCGCTGGCCTACCGCACAGACTACGCGCGCGTGGACGTGCCGATGCTGCCGGTCGTGCTGCACCGCGATCGCGCGGTCTTCTGGATGCTGGCGCACGCGGTCGCGACGGTGATCTTCGGGCTGCTGCTCGGCCCGGCACTGGGCTGGCTGTATCTCGTGCCGGTGGTGCCGGGCAGTGCGTGGCTGCTGCGCGAGTCGGCGGCACTGGCACGCGACTATTCCGGCGCGCGGGCGCTGAGCGTGTTCAAGGTCTCCAATATCTACCTCACGCTGGTGCTGCTGGCGATCGTGGTGGCGACGCTGGCATGACGCGCCACTGACTCCCCTACCACACGACGCAAACGGGGCGCGTGCGCTACTCTGGCCGGTAGCGTGGCACGCACCCCGTCATCGTTCACGGCATCAGCGCCGGTTAATGGTCGTGATGATCCGCCTCTGCGAGGTTTTCCGCCCCCGGCAGAATCCCCGCCAACTGCCCCGGCCTGTGGATCAATACTGGCAAGTGCTGCGGGCAGATCCAGAGCGTGCCGTCCTGGTACGCCAGCGTGATCAGCGGCACATCGTCGCTGGTCTGCTGGCACACGAGGCAGCGCGGTTTCTCAGGTGTCGGTGTGGTCATCGGTGTTCGATCCTTCCAGTGTCATTGATGATCATCAAGCGGTCACGGCCTCGCTCGCTGCGTCCGGCGTGTCGCCTGTTTCGGGCAGTTCTTCTGAGCGCGGGTCGAGCAGGATCACCAGCCCGAACGCGCCCATGTTAGCAAACAGCAGCGGCGCGAGGAACGGCGCACCCCGGATGAAGCGCTCCACAACAAGCTCGCCGCGCGACGTCAGGTTGTCGTTGACGTGGAAGTACGCGCCCAGCAAGCCGGTAACGATCAGCAGGACGAGCGCGATCAGGTAGATCACCAGGTCGCCGCGATGCGGGCGCGCGATGAAGCCCATCGCCGCGCCGACCAACGTCGCGAACACGCCCACCACCGTCGGAATCCACAGCCACTGGTTCTCGTAGCCGGTGCGTGCGTGGTCCAGCACGGCGCTGAGCGTCGTCACCAGCGTGCCCAGGCTGAACATGAAAAAGTACGCCCGCGTTTTGCTCAGCGGCAGCGGTAGATACCAGTCGCGGATGAACAGGCGCAGCCGCCCGCTGTCCGGCGGGTCTTCGATCCAGGCCGCGCTGATGCCCCACAGCCCGACCAGCGCGAACATCAGCGGGCCGAGGATCGGCGGGGCCCAGATCAGCAGCCGCACCGTGATCACTTCATCGGGCGCGGCTTCCGGCAGGGCTGCGCGCACGGTATGGAAATACGCGCCCAGCAACCCCACCGCCGTGCTTGCGAGCAGCACCCCGGTCGCCAGCCAGGTCGCCAGGGGACGCTGGCGCAGCGCGATCAGCCCTGCCACCAGCAGCAGCACCCCGGCGATCGGCCCGAAGATGATCGGGATCCATTCATTCGGCACGATGGTCCCGCTGATGCTGTGCGCCAGATAGATATCAACGCCCAGAAAGATTTCGTTGATCGCCGCCAGCAGCAGCATGATCTGATCGCGCGACAGCGGCAGCCTGATCCGGCGCAGCGGCGGGACAAGGGTCGCCAGGTGGTACATGGCTACTCGTCGTCCTCTGTCGTGCCGGCATCGGACTCCTCGCCGGTGTCACCGTCCGTCGCTTCTCCGTCGCCGGTTTCGGCCCCAACCAGGCCGTTCGCGTCGTAACGGGCCTCGGTATGAATGCCCGACGGCGGCAATTCGACGTCAAGCCCGGCGGCCTCAAGCTTCGCCTCGGCTATCTCGCGTATTTCGGCCATCGCGTGCAGCACTTCGTAAGCGCCGTGCCACTGCGTATAATCCGGTCCCTGCATCCACGCGCCAAACTTGGCCGTGCGGCCCCAGTGGTGCCACAGGTTGAAGTGCTCGAAGTCGAACGGCTCGTCGAACGGTTCTTCGGTCAGCAGGTCGTAGTCATCGAGCACCTGCTTGATCGCGTTGCTCTCGTAAACCCACTCGTTGACGTGCTCGGTCGCGGCGTCCGCGTCGGTGTAGAACTCGGTGATGAAGTTATTGTTGTGGCACTCCAGGCAGACGCTCTGCATCCGAACCTGGTTGCTCTGCCACGCGGGACGGCGCTCGCTGATCGATGCGAACAGGTACCACGTCAGGCGCTCACCGACATCGTGCGTGGTGCCGGTCCCGCCAAAGCCGGACATATGGCAGATCGCGCAGGTGGCCGCCGGGAAGTCCTCGACCGTCAGCGTGCCGGGTTCTGCGCTCCAGTTCCACAGGTCGCCCATCGTGTGGTACGCGATGCCGTGCGGCGATTCGATGTAAATTTCGTACTGCGGATGGTCCGGCCCGATGTGGCACTGGTTGCACGTTTCGGGCTTGCGCACCTGCTCCAGGCTGAACTCGTGGCGCAGGTGGCATTTTTCGCACTGCCCCACCGAGCCATCGAGCGCGGGCTTGCCGATGTCGTGGCACACCTCGCACGCGAACTTGGTGATCGCCGGTCCTTCGAGGTGGTAGAGGTCGTTACGCTCTTTATCCGGCGCGAAACCACCCTCAGGGATCGCCGCGTACTGCGCGAGCAGGTCCTCGGTCAGCCCCTGGGTGCCGTTGTAGGCCACATACGCCGGCAGCGCGTGCCGCGACGCCTGGAACTGCCGTACTTCCTGGGTGTGGCAATTCTGGCACATCGCGGTTGTGGGCGTGTTCAGCACGTGCGTGCCCTCGTGGGCGACCGCGCCGGGATAATCTTCCGCCACCTCGTGGCAGTCCTGGCAACTGACGCCTGCCGCCGCCATCGTGGAGTAGCCGTACTGCTGCACAATGCCGGGCGTAGTGTTCTGGTGGCACCTGACACACTCGTTACTGCTGTTCGCCAGCGCATTGACGCGCCCCGGCCCTTCTTTGGCTTCGTCGGACTGTTGAATAGCCATGATCACCAACAAGATGCCCAGCACGATGATCACGCCGACCAGCCCGAAGACGAGCACGCGCCCGGCGGTCAGCCAGCCCATACGGGCTGGCCGGTCCTGTTGAGATTGTTGCTCACTCATATGATGATCCCCTTTTGGCTGTGATAAGAATAACTCTACGCGTAATGGTCCGAATCAAACGCACGCGGTCACGCGCCGGGTTGCGCGTAACGCAGCCCCGGCTATTTCCCCGTGCGGAACAACAACAACAACATCACCACCGGCGTCCGCGCCACGATGCTGTGCGACAGATTTGGCGGCATGTGGACCCACGTCCCGGCGCGTGCGGACTGCGCGTCCTCGCCTAACGTGAGATCAGCCTCACCCTGCAAAAACACGAGCGTCGCAGGCATCGACGCCGTGTGCTCGGACAGCTCCTGCCCGGCGGCAAAGCCGAACAGGACGGCTTTCACGTCGTCGTCGCTGTGCACGGTGCGGCTGATGATGGTGTCGTCAGGAATCTGCGGCATGGTCGCCATAAGGTCAGCAATGAAGGCGTAATCCGGCATCGTGTAACTGCTCCAATGTGGCGGCTGATCTTTTCGGTAGCATCCTGCAACTGTAGGACACCGGGTGCATCCGGCAACTACATGAAATCACTCTACCGTCATCCCCGGAATGGAGCATTGATCTCGATCAAGTTCAGCGGACATTGAAGCAGCAGCCGCCAGACGCTGCCCCCCGTCACGCTGGCGTTGCCCAGGCCGACCCAGCGCACGGCGACGATCCCGGCGATCGCGCGGCACGCAGCCAGGGATCGCGTTTGAAACTCCCCCGCGCGCGTCAGCCGGGCAGGTACTGCCGGACCAGGTCCAGCAGCGGTTTGATCCCGGCCAGCTTCTGCTGGTAAGCGGTAAACCCTGCCTCCAGATAGGCCTCGCGCCGGTGCCGCTCGGAGTACGCGGTGAGCGCGACCAGCGGCGTATCCGCACACTGTGCGAGCGCGCGAATGCGACGCGCCGTCTCCAGCCCGTCCAGGCCCGGCATCTGGATATCGATGAGGATCAGGTCCGGCGCGTGGGCCTGGGCCAGCCGCACGCCGGTTGCCCCGTCAGCGGCGACCAACACGTCGTAACCAAAGCGCTCCAACACCTTCCGCACGAAACGTTGATCGTTCGGGTCGTCCTCAACGTACAACACACAACCGGACACAACCCCCTCCAAGCCTATGTAACCGCCACCCTGCATCGCTGCACGCGGCTGAGCCGCCAGGTGCCGGGCGTCGCCATCGGTGCCCCGGATGCCCTCATGATACAGGGCTTACACAGACTGGGTCAACCAAGTCGCGTGCCACAACGGTACAGATTTCCTGCCCCCGGTTGGGTCGCAAACTGGCGAGGATAGCTACCAACGGCACAAATCGGTTACATTACACCCACAAAAGTGCTATGATATCTATAACGACGGGCAGAATAGAGGAGGTTTCCACATGAATAAGCTGTTTGCTTTTCTCGCGAGCCAGACCGGGCGTTATGCGCGCATGGCCGCCGGGATCATTCTGATCGTAATCGGCGTACTGGTCGGCGGCACCGCCGGCACGATCATCGGGATCATCGGCCTGGTGCCGCTGGCTGCCGGGGCGTTCGACTTCTGCGTCTTCGCGCCGCTGTTCGGGCTGCAGTTCCAGGGCCGGGATTTGCGGCACGAACTGGAGCAAAGGAGCAAGTCTTCAGAGGAGTAAAGCAGCGCGTCGCGATCGAACACCTGCGGCATCCAATAACCGGGCGGCTTCCCCACCACAACGGGAGGCCGCCCGGTTGTGTGTGTGGACCTGTGTTGTCACATCATCCCAGGTCGTCGATCCCGCCCGGCGCGAAGGGGATGAAGCCGCGCATGTGATCCAGCAACTCCGCGAGTCCGGCTTCCAGGCCGACCTGGGGATACCAGCCCAGCGCGTTGAGCTTCTCTCCGCTGGCGGCAAATGACAGGTGTGTGAGCACGTCCTGTTCGGTGTAGCGCACGCCGATGCCGGGACGCAGCGCGCGGATCGCCTCGACCAACTCCAGCACGGAGACATTTTCGCTCACCACGTTGTAGACCTCGCCCGCCATCGCGTTGCGTTGAGCCAGCGCAAAGCGGATCGCACGGCTGGCGTCCGCGATGTGCACCTGCGGGCGGCGCTGCTCTCCGGAGCCGTAGACGGTCAGGGCGCGGTGGACGCTGGCGAGATAGGCCAGGCGGTTCGCCACCGCGTCAAAGCGCACGGCGGGCGCGTATCCAAAGACGGACCCCAGCCGCAGCACGCACACGCGCAGCCGCCCCTGTTCGTGCAGCGCCAGCAACCGCTTTTCGCCGCGCAGCTTGCTTTCGGCGTACAGCCCCACCGGGCGCGCGATGTCGTGTTCCGCGAACGGCGGTGAGGACTGTACCGCCCGCGCCCCGATCGCGTCGACCGGGCCGTAGACCGCCGCGCTGCTGGTGTAAACGAACCACGCCACCCCGGCAGCGGCGGCAGCGTCCGCGAGACTCGCGGTGCCCCAGTGGTTGACCTGCTCGACCCACCCCGGCGGCCCGAACGCCAGCGGCGTCCGCACGATCGCGGCCATGTGAACCACCGCCGTGACGCCATCCAGCGCGCGGCGCAGGCCGGTATGGTCAAGGATGTCGCCCTCGATGAACTGGTAGCGCCCGGTATCCGGCAGGTCGAGCAGCGTGGTATAGGTTTCGCGCTGGAGATTGTCATACACGCGGAAGGTGTAGCCATCAAACGCCGGGTCGCGCGCCAGGTCGCGGATCAGGCGCGAGCCGATATACCCGGCCCCGCCCGTGACCAGAATCACGCGGCTCATGCGCGGCGATCCTCGTCGTCGTCCGGGTCGCGGCGGGTGATGGCGTCCGTGTGCAGGCCGCATTCGGTCTTGCCCCGGCCCGCCCAACGCCCGGCACGCTCGTCGTCGCTATGCGTGACCGGCTGCGTGCACGGGGCGCACCCGACGCTGAGATAACCCTGGCTGAACAGCGGGTGTGCGGGAAGTTGGTGGCGGTTGATGTACGTCCACAGGTCTTTGTGCGTCCAGGCGACCAGCGGGTTGACCTTCACGCGCCCGTCGGGCAGTTGCTCGACCGGCTCGGCGGTGGCGCGGTTGGCGGTCTGGTCGCGGCGAATCCCGCTGATCCAGGCGTCGAGATCGCGCAGCGCGCGCTGCAGCGGTTCGACCTTGTTGATGTAGCAGCACAGGTCGGGGTCGCACCGGTAGAGCGCGTCGCCGTGCTGGCGGGCCTGTTCCGCCTGCGTGACGGCGGGCCGCACCACGCGCACATTCAGCCCGAACCGCGCGGCCAGGTCGTCGCGGTAAGCGAGCGTCTCCGGGAAGTGATAGCCCGTGTCGAGAAAGATCACCGGGATATCCGGGCGCACGCGGCTAAGGATGTGCAGCAGCGCGACGCTCTGCGTCTGGAACGAAGAGGTCATCGCCAGCCGGGGCGCGAAGCGTTCCGCCGCCCAGGTGATGATCTGCGCCGCCGCTTCGAACCCGGCCCCGGCAGCGTTAAACTGCGCGTTCAGCCGCGCACGTTCTTCAGTGGTGAGTTTCGGATGCATAAGCTTTTGTCTGTATGCTGCTACCGTTTGTGTCGCAGATGCGCTGCCCATTCCCGGCAGCACCCGTTGCAGGCCGATTATATCCCGCGCGCCGTGTTACGCCGACTCCAATACACGCCGGGCCACACCGATCGCCTGCGCCGTTTCCGGCGCGGAGTCCGCCAGCGCTTCACTCAACACGCCGAGCAGACGTTCGATGCTGGCGCGCGCGGCGGGCGCGGCCCCCAGCGCGACCACCCGCTCAAACGCCGCACGGCCCGGTTCATGCTGCCCGCTGAGCAAGCGCATCACGCCGAGATCGGACCAGGCCCAGATATCGTCGCGGCGTGCGTCCGCGACCTGCCCTTGCAGGATCGCGCGTGCTTCCAGCACCGAGGGCCGGATCGCGTCGAGTTGCTCCGGGTGCATCATCAGGGTCAGGATAATCGCGTTGGTGCGATTCTCGCACACGTCGTCTTCATACGCCGCGCCGCGCTTGAACATCGCCAGCGCCTGGACCGGGTCACCCATGCGGCGAAAGATGTTGCCCAGGATGCCGTAACACGCCGCCAACTCGCGCCGCACATCGCCCGCGTCGATCGCGCCGGACGTGCCGGACTGTTCGTGCGCGTCCAGCAGCAGCGTGACCGCGTCGCTCAACGCATCCAGCGCCGCCGAATAGTCACCGCTGCGCATTAACCCTCGGGCCGACTCTTTCAAGTCCCCCACGTGCTGAAACAGGTCACCGGTCATAGCTGGTCGCTGCCCTCTCTGCGCGGTCCCGCCACGTTACCACGCCTGTTTTGTCCGAACATGCCCCATTGTAACATCGACTGGGTAACGCGCGCACGCGATCGCCGTTCGCCGGGCGCTGCAAGCACCCGGCTATCCACCGTGCGGACCGTAACAACGGCCCTTTAACGGTGGGTGCGCCCTGACCTGGAAAGCCAGGTGCTCAAGTGACCCGAGAACAGGGACGCAGCCTTCACTCGACCAGGAACTCGCCCGCGCGGTAGAACGGCGTGCCGTCGATGACGATCTCGCCGCCGTCCTGCATGCTGTGGACCATGTCCCAGTGGATCGCGCTGTCGTTCTCGCCTTTTGACTCCTCGTAGCTGCGGCCCAGCGCCATGTGGATCGAGCCGCCGATCTTCTCGTCAAACAGGATGCTGCGCGTCATGCGCGTCACGCCCTTGTTGGTGCCGATCGCAAACTCGCCCAGCGTGCGCGCGCCCTCGTCGGTGTCCAGCGTCTTGAGCAGGAAGTCCTCGCCCTTGTCGGCGCTGGCCTCGACGCAGCGCCCGTCTTCAAAGCGCAGCCGGACGCCGGAGACTTCGTTACCGAGGTACACGCACGGGTAGTTGAAATGCACGTAGCCGTTGACCGAATCCTCGATCGGGCTGGTGAAGATCTCGCCATCGGGGAAGTTGTTATCGCCGTCGCAGTTGACCCAGGGCCGCCCCGTGAAATTAAACGCCATGTCGATGCCCGGCCCTTTGACCTCGGCGTGTGACTTGTCGCTCAGCCACTGCACCAGCCGGTCCTGCCGCGCGCGGAAGTCGAGCCAGTGCTGCACCGGATCGGGCTGGTCCAGGCCGCACGCTTTGGCGACGAACGCCTCGTACTCGCGCAGGCTCATCTCCGCCGTCTGCGCGAGCGCGTTGGTCGGCCAGCCGACGACGGTCCAGCGCAGATCGTATGCCGCGTAGCGTTCGAGGTAGCGCGACTGGAACGGCTTGGTGCCCTTGCGGTACTGCGTGATGCGCTCCGGCACGACCGACGAGAGCGCCTTGGTGTTGGCGGGCGCCTTCAGGAAAAAGATCGCGTCGGACTGCTCGACCCAGTGCATCATGGTGGAATCGACGTGGGTGAGCTGCTCGTCGCTGGCGATGTGCAGGAACGTCTCGAAGTGCGGCGAATAGTCCGGGCTGAGCAGCGGGCTCTGCACGTTGGGATGCCCGCCGCGCCGCAGCACCGCCTCGAACAGCGCCGCGATCAGCGGGCCGGCGGTGTCCGGGTTGCCCACGATGCTGACGTACTCACCGGGCTGCACCGGCGACGAGTACGCGGTCAGGATTTTCGCCATTTCGGCTGCAAGTTTATAAGTTTGCATGGATTTCGCTCTTTCGTGTGGGGTGATTAAGATACCATATTGTGATGCAGGGACGAACCCTCTGTATCCGCCCTGGGAATACACAAAGGTGCGTCCCTACTTGCGCGGCGGCAGGAGGCTACCCCTCGCCGACGAACTGCCCGTTCGCGTAGAACAGCTCCCCGTCGATGTGAATCTGGCCGCCGTTTTTCATGTCGTGCACCATGTCCCAGTGGATCTGGCTTTCGTTGACGCCGTTCGCTTCCTCGAAGCCGCGCCCCAATGCCATGTGCACCGTGCCGCCGATCTTCTCGTCGAACAGCGTCTCGCCCGTGAACCGCTGGATGCCGTAGTTGGTGCCGATCGCGAACTCGCCCAGGCGGCGCGCGCCCTCGTCGAGGTTCAACTGGCTGAGCAGGTAGTCCGTGCCTTTGGCCGCGCGCGCATCCGTGACCACGCCATCGGTGAAGGTCAGCTCCACGCCGCTGACCTCGCGCCCGCCGTACACCGTCGGGAAGTTAAACGCGACATGGCCGTTGACCGACTCTTCGACCGGGCTGGTGAAGATCTCACCCGCCGGGAAGTTGTTATCGCCCCAATCGCTGACCCAGGGACGACCGGCAAAGCTGAACGTCAGGTCGATCCCCGGCCCGGTGACGGTCGCCTCGTGTTTGCCCCGCAGCCACGCCACCAGCTTATCCTGGCGCTTTTTGAGCGTCTGCCACACCGCGACCGGGTCGTCCTGGTCCAGGCGGCACGCCCGGTACATGAATTCGGTGTACGCCAGCAAGCTCATCTCCGCTTCCTGCGCCGACGCTTGTGTCGGCCAGGCAGTGATGTTCCAGCGCAGGTCCTGCTCCCCGATGCGCTTGAAGTACGTCTCGTTGATCGCGCGGTTGGCCTGCTGGTGGCGCGCCAGCCGCGCCGGGTCAACGCCGGACAGCGCCTTGGTGTTGCTCGGCGCGATGATCTGGTACAGCACATCGACCTGCTTGATGTACTCCAGCAGCACCGGATTCATGAAATCGAGTTGTTCGTCGGTGGCGAGTTCAAAAAAACTCTCGCGTAATCCCGGCAGACTCACAAACACAAACGGGTGCCCGCCCCGGCGCAGCACGGCATCGTACAGCGCGCGGATCAGCGGTTCGGCCTCGGTAGATGCAGAAATCCCGACGAAATCGCCGGGCTGGATGGGCAACGAAAACTCGGTGAGGATGGTCGCCATACGTGGCGCGAGATCGTCGTACATGACTTGTCTGGCTCCTGAACGAATCGAAACACATGTGCCGTTGGTCGCGCTTGACCAATTGCACATCCGGGCAAACACACACCCCGGCAACTATAGCACATTCGCCGGGGTGCTGCTACGCCGTCCGCCGGGCGTTCGCGGTGTTCCCCGCGTAGACGTTTCACGCGTTCAGGTCGAGGTCGTCGCGCCGCGTGATGCCCGCTGCCCCACGGAACGGTTCCGCGATCGCGGCGAGCGTCTTCCCCGTGACAGGGTGCACCACGTCCGGCGCGATGTCCGCCAGCGGGAGCGCGACATGCGCCCGGCGCAGCACGTCCGGATCGGGGATGGTCAGGTGCGGCAGGTCGATCACACAGTCGCCGTACAGCGCGATGTCCAGGTCCAGCGGGCGCGGCGCGAACCTGTCGGCGGTCCGCACGCGTCCCAGGCAGCTTTCAATGAAGCGCAGCACGTTGTATTTGAGCGAAAAGGCGCTGTAATAGTCCGTTGTGAGGTGCGCCGCCGCGTTGAGAAACGGCGGCTGGTCCGGGACGGGCGCGCCATCCGCACCCACCGCCGGGCTGTGGTACACGGGGGATACGCGGCACACGCGCAGGTGGTGATTCTGCCGCAGCATCTGCAGCGCGCGCGTGAGATTGCGCTCCGGCGCGATGTTCGACCCCAGGGTGATGTAAACCTGGACCGTCGGGGCTGGTGAATTCAAAATCGACTGCTCCTGTCAGGTGGCGCGACATCGCGCGCAACGACACCGCAATGATGCCGCCGGGTTATTCAAAATCCGCGCGCTCGCGTTCGATCTCGACGCCCACCGAGCGCGAAAACCGCAGCGCGCCGGGTTTCTCCACGCGCACGATCGCCCTGGCCGCGTTGTGCTCCACCACGCAGATACGGGCGATCGCGGTCGCCAGCGCCTCGACCAGGTCGTAGCGGTGCTGCTCCACGTGCGCGATGATCGCTTTGGTGATGCGCTTGTAGTCCAGCGCGTCGGCCACATCGTCGCTCGCGCCCGCCGCGCGCATATCGGTGAACAGCGTCAGGTTGATCAGAATGTCCTGCTTCTTCTCGCGTTCCCAGTCCTGAAACCCGATCAGGCCGCGTAGCAGCAGGTCTTTGATCACGATTTTATCGCGTGCCATGATGTTCCATCCTTTGCCCGGAACGGCGCAGCCGTCACACGTCCTTGCCGCCGATGAGGTGCTCGCCGCCGTCGACCGGGATCAGCGCGCCGGTGATGTAGTCGTGCCGGGCCAGGAACAACACCGCCTGCGCGACGTCTTCGGCGCTGCCGGTGCGCTTCAGCGGGACCCGTGCGCCCAGTTCGCGCCAGCGCGCGCTGTCTTCTGACATGCCCTGCGGCGGGAGCACCGCCCCCGGCGCGACCGCGTTCACCCGGATCGCGGGCGCGAGTTCCGCCGCCGTGAGCCGCGTCAGATGGATGATACCGGCTTTGCTCATGCCGTGCATGATGTAACCGGGCCAGTAGTGCAGCCCGCTCATATCCGCGATGTTAACGATCGCGGCAGGCTGGTCGGCGGGGCGCTCGATGCGGCGCATCAACGCGGCGGCGCGCTGCGTGAGCAGGAACGGCGCGCGCAGATTGGTTTGCATCACGTCTTTCCAGTCCTCGACGGTGGAGTCCGCAAACGGGCGCTTGACGAAGTTCGCCGCGCTGTTGACCAGGATGTCCAGCCGCCCGAACGTGACATCGACCCGCGCGAGCAGGCGGTCGATGTCACCCGGATCGCGCAGGTCGGCTTGCTGCACGAGCACGCGCACGCCCTGCGCCTCAAATTCGCGCGCGGCCTGCTGCGCCGCGTCCGCCGATCCCCCGTAGTGTACCACGATGTGCGCGCCTTCGCGGACCAGCGCCGCCGCGATCGCCTTGCCTACGCGGTGCGCCGCCCCGGTCACGAGCGCGACTTTGCCTTCAATTTGCATCGTTCGCTGTCCTTTTGGCTGAGGTTGTGTGCGGGTGCATGCGCCGGCGCGGGCGTCCCGCCGCCGGCACAACATGCCCCGTGCATCTATGCGTCCTGACATGATTATAGGGCGAGCCGGATACACTCGCCCTGGGTAACGTCGTCTGGGTTGCGGTACGTCTTGTGGCCGCGTGAGGGTCGCTTGCGCAGTGAGGCGGAGAGGAAAACCCGCCCGCGGCGTTGGCTGCGGTCGTGGTGGCGTTACTTCCCGGCCAGGCGGTAGAACTCGTCGCGCAGGTCTTTGTTCTCGCGGAAGATGCCGCGCTTGGCGCTCGTCACCATGTTGACGCCGTGCTTCTTGACGCCGCGCAACGACCCGCACATGTGGTGCCCTTCCTGCACCACCATCACGCCCAGCGGGTCGAGGTACTGCTGCAGCGTGTCGGCGATCTCGTTGGTCATGCGCTCCTGGATTTGCAGGCGGCGCGCGAACATATCGACGATGCGCGGGATCTTGCTCAGCCCGACGACCTTGTCACGCGGGACATACGCGACATGCGCTTTGCCCACGAACGGCAGCATGTGGTGCTCGCACAGCGAGTTGTATTCGATATCAGCGACCATCACCATCTCGCTGTCGCCGTACTCGACTTCGAACATCGCGCCGTTGATGATCTCTGCGGGGTCCTGCCCGTAACCTTCGAGCAGTTCCTCGTACATCTTGGCGACGCGGTGCGGGGTTTTCAACAGCCCGTCGCGGCTGGGGTCTTCGCCCACGTGTAACAGGATCGTGCGCACCGCCTCTTCGATGGCCGCGCGCGAGTCGATCAGTTTAAATTCCGGCAACGTCATCTCGGCGGTATCGTAGAGGTGGTGGCGACCGTAGCCGTTGCCGTTGGTGCCGTTCGTGTCTTTTGCCATGTCCCCCTCCTTGAGGGTGGTCTCGCGGTTCGTTGGTACAAGCTTCTTGACGCTACCGATACTAACAGGGCTTCATTAGGTCCAGTTTAGAGATTAAAAAGATTTATATAAGATTAACCATGCGAGATTGTATTCATCCGCGTGGGAAGTGCCAAAACAAGACAGCGACCGGTCTCCTACCCGGTTGCTGTCGCTGGATGGCGGGTTCGGCCTGGCGATGCGCGCGGGTGGCACGCGCGGACCGCGCTCACTCGATCACAAATTTGCCGTTCTGGTAAAACAGCTCGCCGTCGATGCGGATCTCACCGCCCCGGGTCATATCGTGCACCATGTCCCAATGCACGGCGCTCTTGTTCTGGCCCAGCGTCATCGGGATGCTGCGGCCCAACGCCATGTGGATCGTGCCGCCGATCTTCTCGTCGAACAGCGTCATGCCGGTGAACTGCTGGATGCCCATGTTGGTGCCGATCGCAAACTCGCCCAAGCGCCGCGCGCCGGGGTCCGCGTCGAGTTTCGCCAGCAGGTGCGCCTCGCCTTTCTCGGCGCTGGCATCCGTCACGACGCCGCCCTTGAACGTCAGATTGACGCCGTCCACCTCGACATAATCGAACACGGTCGGATAGTTGAATTCGACATGCCCATTGACTGAATCCTCGACCGGCCCGGTGTAGATCTCGCCGTCAGGGAAGTTCAGGTCGCCATGCGCGTTGATCCACTTGCGCCCGACGAAGTCAAACGATAACTCGATCCCCGGCCCGGTCACCTCGGCGTGCTGTTTGCCGTTCAGCCAGCTCACGAGCCGGTCCTGCCGCTCGCGGAACGCGACCCAGTGCGCGACGGGATCATCCGTATCGAACGCGCACGCCTTGTAGATGAAGTCGGTATAGGCCAGCAAGCCCATGTCCGCCTGCTGCGCCATGCCCGCCGACGGCCACGCGCTGATCGCCCAGCGCAACGTGCCATCGGCAAAGCGGCGGTGGTACGTTTCCAGCCACGCCCGCCGCCCTTCAAAGCGTTGGGCGACCTTCTCCGACGGGTACCCGCTGAGGTTCTTAGGGTTGGACTCGGCGTAGATCGAGTACATCACGTCTACGTTTTCGATCAGGAAGTTCGCCTTCGGGCTGCCGTAGCGCAGTTGTTCCTCGCTGCCGTCGCGCACCAGGATCTCGCTCAGGCGCGGCAGCAGCATCTGCACTTCCGGGTGGCCGCCGCGCCGCAGCACGGCTTCGTACAACGCCTCGATCAGCGGCATCGCCTCGGCTTCGGCGCGGATCAAGACGTAGTCGCCGGGGTTGACCGGGCGCGAGTACTCGGTCAGCACGCGGGCGAGTTTGGGGGCAAAATCTTCATACATATAGCTGCAGCTCCTCTTAAGAATTGACCGGTGACAACAGTCTAAACGCTGGCGGCAAGTGTAACGCCGCGACCGCTGCCTGCCAACGCGCGGTCAGCGGCTTGAATCGTCCAGGGGTGTGTCCGGCCCATCCTGCAGATTGCGGTTGAGCAGGCTCAGCCCACCGCCGATCAGGATCACGCTTGCCGCGATCTGCATGCCCAGGATCGCGATCTCGATCGCGTCCGGCATGGCGTCCAGCCGCAGCGCCAGCACAAGCATGTTACGCAGCGTCGCCGCGCCCACCAGCGCGACCAGCAGCCGCACGATCAGCCGTTCCCCGCCGCCGATCTGGGCCAGCGCGTCCGCGTTCCCGCGCCGCCACCACAGCCACCCCAGCAGCGGCCCGGCAGTGAACAGCAGCGCTGCGACCGCTTCGCCGATATCGGCCCCGTCCTCCGGGCGGTAGGTGTGCCCGGCGCGGTCCTGCAACTCGTTGAACATGCCGGTAAACAGGTTATTGGCAACCAGAAACAGGTAGACCAGGAACAGCAGCGGCCAGACCACAGCGCCCCGGCTCACGTCTGATTCGTCGTTGTACATGCATCCATCCCCATCGGTGCGTGGTATCGCTTATGTTAACCATACGCGTGTTTTGCCGCACCTGCAAGCGGCACGCGCCAACGAGTGCACCGGCAGCGCTGGAACGTATCGATCCCGTATACCGCGCGCATTGGGCACAGGTCGCGGCAGTGGTACAATGATCACCATGTTCCGGGCCTGGCTCAAGAGGAGAGATGCGCATGTTTGAAAGCTGTGGCGGCTGCTGCCTGGCGCTCGTGCTGATCCCGTTGCTGTGCTGCGTGGCGGTGGGTGGCGTGGTGTACGTGGTCAACACGCAGGCCCCGACCCCGCCGTTATCCGGGTCATTTCAGCCATCCCGGACGCAGGCGAATGAATTCGAGGTCGCGCTGGATAACACCGTCAACATGGCGCGCAGTCAAGGCTGGTTCTGGATGCAGTTCAACGAGCAGCAATTGTCGTCGTGGATGGCGCTGGAAGGTCAAGCCTTCGCCGACGAGCACGGGCACGTCTTTCCGTTCAACAACATGCAGGTGGGGCTGGACGACGGGCTGATCACGTTCTACGGCGAGCTTGACCCCGGCGTGATGACGTTTCCCGTCGCGGTGGAGATCGAGCCGCGTATCTCGGCGACGGGCGATTTCGAGTTCGATATCGCCTCGGTGGACCTCAGCGGCGTGCGCGTGCCGGATTTCGTGACGCAGATGGTCAGCGCGCAGTTTGAAGACCTCTTGATCGGGCCGCTGCGGGACCTGCCCGGGGATGTTGTGTTCTACCAGCAGTCGCTGCGGGTAGAGGACGGTGTGTTCGAGGTGCAGGGCACGGTCAGCCGGTGACGGGACGCGCAGCACAGCGATCATTTCAGCGAAAGGATCGAGCGTTTAGAATGGCGATTTTAGTGACGGGTGGCGCGGGATTCATCGGCAGCAACCTGGCGCGGGCGCTGCTGGCACGCGGCGAGACGGTGGTCGTGATCGACAACTTCAACGACTATTACGACCCGGCGATCAAGCGGCGCAACGCAGCCCAACTGGCCCCGTTCCCCGCCTGCACGGTGGTAGAGGGGGACATCCGCGACACGGCAGCGGTTGATGCGCTGTTCGCGCAGCACGACATCCGGCGCGTGGCGCACATGGCAGCGATGGCGGGCGTGCGCGAGAGCGTGCGCCAGCCGGCGCTCTACCTTGACGTGAACCTCAACGGGTCGCTGAACCTGCTGGAAGCGGCGCAGCGGCACGGCGTCGAGGTCTTTGTCCAGGCGTCGACGTCGTCGGTATACGGCAAGACGGAGCGCCTGCCGTTTGTGGAAAGCGACCCGTGCGACCGCCCGCTGGCGGCCTACCCGGCCAGCAAACGCGCCGCCGAACTGCTGGGCCATACCTACCACCATCTGCACGGGCTGAACGTCACGGCGCTGCGCTTCTTCAACGTGTACGGTCCGGCGGGGCGACCGGATATGATGCCGATGCGCATCATGGAAGCGCTGCTCGATGGCACGGTGATCCCGGTCTTCAACGGCGGCGATATCCACCGCGACTGGACCTACATCGACGACACGGTGCAGGGCGTGATCGCGGCACTGGAGCGCCCGCTGGGCTACGCCGTGATCAACCTCGGCGTGGGCGCGCCGGTCTCGCTGCGGGCCTTCATCGACACGATCCAGGACCTGTCCGGCCTGGCGCTCAACACGCGCGACGTGCCGACGCCGCCCAGCGACCCGCCGATCACGTACTGCGATAACACGCTGGCCCGCGAACTGCTCGACTTTGCGCCGGAGACGCGCGTTGAGGAAGGACTCGCGCGGACGTGGGACTGGTTCCGGGCCTGGAAGCGCGAAACGGGCGGCTAGATGCAGCGGTTCCGGGCCTCGATCGCGCGTTGGCGCGGCACACTGGCGGCGGTGATCGCGCTGGCGGCAGCGGGATGCATGGCGCTCAGCGCGTACCACTTCCGCCCGCAGGGCCGCGCGTTGATACATTACCGGCCCACGCCCGGCGGCCCGCAGAACTTCTACGATCCGTCCGCGCCGTGGTGGGCGCTGGCAGGGGCGCTGCTGCTGGTTGTCGCGCTGGCCCTGGCGCGCCACGTCCTGACCGCGCCGCCGCACCGTCCCGGCCCCCTGCTGCCGCTGCGACCCCGGTGGGCGTGGCTGTTCCTCGCGCCGGGCATGCTGGCGCTGCTGGTGCTCGCGGAGACCAACGGGCGCTGGACCGGCATCGACGCGCTGCACAGCGTACACCCGGCAGCACAGCTCGCGCTGTTCGGCACAGGGATCGCGCTGGTGGCGGTCGGATTGGGGGGCGTGCCGCCGCTGTTTTCACGGGCGCACCGCTCGCGCGAATCCACATACCGCGTGGCAGGTGAGATCGCGCTGCTGCTGGCGCTGACCGCTGCGGCGCTGGCGCTGCGCCTGTACCGGCTCGGCGACTCGATCCACGTGCTGGTGGACGAAGCGCATTTTGTGCTGGGCGTGAACTACGCGCGCCTCTTCCCCGATTTGCGCCTGCTGGAGCCGATGCCGACGACGGCCTCGTTTCCGTTCCTATTTTCCTACGGCCAGAAGCTCGCGGTAGACATCTTCGGGCGCAACCTGTTAGGACTGCGGGCGTTTAGCGCGGTCCTGGGCGCGCTGACCGTCCCCGCGACGTACTGGCTCGGACGCCAGCTCTTCGACCGCACGACCGCGCTGGCCGGGGCGCTGGTGCTGCTGGCCTTCCCGCCGCACCTGCATTACAGCCGCCTGGCACTGAACAACATCGCCGACCCGCTGTTCGGGACGCTGGCGCTGGCGTGCATGGCGCGCGGGCTGCGCACCCGCCGCCGGATCGATTGGGCGCTGGCCGGGGCAATGCTCGGCCTGGCGCAATATTTCTACGAAGGGGGGCGGCTGATCTACCCGGCGCTGGCAGCGGCGTGGCTGGCGTTCGGCATGCTCGCGTGGCGACCGCGTTCCCCGCTACGGGGCGTGTTGATCGCGGCGCTGGCGTTCGCGCTGGTCGCGGCACCGCTGTATTACACGCTGCTGGGGGTTGATTTCCCGTTCACCGACCGGATGGACAAGGCCGGATACAACGATCTCTACTGGTCCTATGAACGCGAGCCGGACAACCTCACAACACGCGCGCGGCATTTCTGGCACGCGCTGCTGCACCTGGTCCACGCGCCGGAGAACACGGTCTTCCACTATTACTTGTACTACGGTGGGCGGCACCCGCTGGTGTTGGAATGGCTGGTGCCGCTGCTGCTGCTGGGCGCGGTGATCGCGCTCTGGCGCTGGCGGGAGCCGGGGATTCTGCTGCCGGGATGGGTGCTCGCCACGCTGGCGGGCAACGCGCTGCTGGTTGAGAGCGCGGTCTCGGCGCGATTTGTGCTGGCGTTCCCCGCGCTGGCGCTGCTGATCGCGGTCGGGCTGCGGCACACACTGGCCCTGACCGGCTTTCCCGTGCTCGCGGCGCTGCTGCGGGACCGGCAGCGTGCATCGCGTGTCCTGGCGACGCTGGTGCTGCTGCTGGGTGTGGGCATCGCGGCGGGACAGGGTGTGTATTACTTCGGCCCGCACCTGGATCGCTTCAATGCCGAGGTGCGGGAGTTCCCCAGCGCGGACGCGGAAGATGCGTTGCTGCGCGCGGCGGACTTCCCGCGTGTGACGTTCGTGCACCTGGTCGGCACGCGCCTGCTGCCACAGCGCGACGCGCAACATTTCGCGGATTTTCTCACCGATGGGCTGGTGGTGCAGGTCCACGCGCCGGATGCGATCACGCCCATCCTGCTGCACAGCCTGCGCCGCGACGTGCCGCATGCGTTTTTCGTCGAGCCGGGGGAACGGGACGTGCTCGCGCTGCTGGCGGCGACGTTCGGCACGCGCCCTGTGCAGGGCACGCCCAGCCCGCGCGTGCCGGAGGGCAAGGCGCTGTTGTTGTACTACGTTCCGCGCGATCCGTTCTCCCCAGGTCCCTCGCCCGGCGCAGCAGGGTGAGCGCCGCGGAGGCACGTTCATCTGCTAACTGCCTGGGCCGGCATGTTACCCGGTTTCACCGGATGTCGAATGCGAGTACAATGAGGACTGCTCAACAAGTGATAGTGAATTGCGGAGGCAAAAGGCTTGTCAGTTCGCTGGACGACACGGCTGTACCGGATCGCGCTACGCGTGGGGCTGGCCTTGCTGCCGATCCTCGTTATCCCCGAACTGTACGATCCGCTGGGCCTGCGTTACCTGACAGATGATTACCAGATGGCGGAGCGGCTGCAGTGTGCGACCGACGATTGCAGCCTGGTCCGCATGCCGGAAGGACGACACGAATACGCCAACGGGTGGACGGCCACAATCAACGCGCAGGGCTTCCGCGTTGTGCCGGACAACGCGCCGGATTGCACGACGCATATCGCCGTGATCGGTGATTCGTTCGTGTGGGGACCGATGGTCGGCGACTCCGACATCTGGATCAACCTGCTGGCGCGGGAGTTCTCTCAGGCGTGTTTCCACAGTTACGCTCAGTACGGCAATAACGCCGAACAAGTGGCGCAGACGTTGGCGGAGTACGTCCCGGACTCGATGGACCACGTGCTCTACCTGATCTTCGAAAATGACGATATGCCGTCGTTTGAGCTGGGTAAGGAACCTAAAAATAAGCCCCCGCCCCTCGTCGCGCTGCGTTACATGGATTTCCTGGTGTGGGTGGCGCAACACCCGGACATGACCGTTAAGGTCTACGAAGACAAACGCGATCCCGCGATGTTCCTGGCGATGGTCGAGACGATCGTATCCGACTCGCGAGTGACGTTGCTCGGCTTCAACAACGAGCGCCTGGTCCAGATGGTGCGGGACGCGGGACATACCGTCTACACGATCACGATGCCGTCGCTGGACGAGCAGATATCGCCACTGGACAACCACCCCACCGCCGCCGGGCACGCACGCATCGCGCGCGAACTGGAACCGTTTATCGCGCAGTTGCTCAGCAGCGACAGTGAGCCACAACGATAACCATGCGTCGCTTTTGCGTCACGGGATTTGCCGCCATAATGAGAGCATCGAAACAAGAGGTGCGATCCGAGGGACGCCACACGCTTAGCCAACAGGGAGCAACACGATGCCACATGCAAACGCCAAGCGCTACGAACGCCGCTTTGATCCCGAAGCGATCCGCCAGCGCACCAAGCAGCGCCTGATCCGGTACGGGCTGTCGTCGCTCGCCCTGGCCGTGCTCATCGTGGGCCTGGGGATCGCGGCGATGGTCGCGATCACCGGCCCCGAAACCACGCGCGAACAGTTCGACTGGGGCGTGCTGGAAGGGCTGGCCGGGCTGGCAAGCCTCGCGGTGGTGATCGGCGGCGCGGTGTTCGTCGCCAAAGAGTACATCGACAGCGAGATGCAGGGTACGCTGGTCGCTGCCGAGGCCGCGTTCAACATGTACAAGGACATCTTCGGGCGCATCACCGACCCCGAAGAGACCGCCGCGCGGCGCTGGATCATCCTCAACATCGAACCGCTCGACCCCGGCGCGGACCGCGAGGCGCGCGTGGAATGGCTGCGCGCGTTCATGGCGCAGCTCAAAGCAACGCCGCCGGACTGGGCACACGAGCTTCCGCCCGGCCACTGGTATCTGAAGCGCGTGCTCAATAGCCTGGATTTCCTGGGCTACGTCGAAGAGCATTATTGGGAACTGGAAGACGACCTTGTCGAGTGGCTCAGCCCGCCGGTGGCGAAGGTCTGGGAACGCATCGGGCCGTATGTCGAATACGAAGCACACCGCCGCGCCGAACCCGACTTCTACAAGTCCGCGCGTGTCTTCGGCGAGAAGTGCGTGCGCTACCGCGACGCGAAAGGCTATAGCCGGTCCCGCATCATCGACCAGGGGACGTAACGCCGCGCCAGCGCAAGCAAGCACCATTCCCACCGAACCGCGCCCATCTGGACCGGGGCGCGGTTTGCTGTTCTGCCGCAATCGCCACATCCAGCATAAACAATATCAAACCAATATGTTGATTTTATTTAACCAATACATTATGATTAAAACGTGAATTATGCTACAAAGGAGCGCTTACGCCATGCAGACCTACGATTTTGCCCCAAAGCTGGCGCGCGTGCTGGCCGGTTATTGCCGCCCCGTGCAGCCTGAAGACTACGTGCTGGTGAACGCCAGTACCGAAGCCGCGCCGCTGGTCGAGACGTTGGTCGCGGAGATCCTGGATCGCGGCGGGCACCCGGTTCCCATGATCGGGCTGCCGAACCTGACCAACGTCTTCGTACGCCACGCGCACACCGACGCCCAGTTCGACTTCATCGACCCCGGCACGCTGACGCGCTACCGCGAGGCCGACATGATCTTCAGCATCATCGCGCCGACCAACACCAAACAGTTTGCACGCGTCGCGCCGGAGACGATGGCGCGCTTTCAGAAGGGCCGCCGCCCGCTGTCGGAGCTGTACCTCAAACGCTGCGCAGATGACGACCTGCGCTGGAATATCTCCGCGTGGCCGACCGAAGCCGGGGCGCAAGAAGCGGGCATGAGCCTGCACGATTACACCGAGTTTATGTACCGCGCGTGCGGGCTGCACCACGAGGACCCGGTCGCCTACTGGTCCGGTCTGCGCGACAAACAGGCGCGGCTGGTCGAGTGGCTGGCGGGCAAACAACACGCCGAGATCAAGGGGCCTGGGGTCGACCTGACGTTCGCGTTCGGCGGGCGGAAGTGGATCAACTCGCACGGCGTGCGCAACTTCCCTGATGGTGAGATCTTCACCGCGCCGATCGAAGACTCGATGAACGGGCGGATCGCGTTCAGCTTCCCGACGAACTACATGGGGCGACGCGTCGAGGGGGTGGAACTAACGATCCAAGATGGCGTCGTGACCGAAGCGCATGCCGCAAAGGACGAGGCGTTTTTGCTCTCACAGCTCGACACCGACGAGGGCGCGCGGCGCATCGGCGAATTTGCGATCGGCACGAATTACGGGATTCAGGAGTTCACCGGCGAGACGCTGTTCGACGAGAAGATCGGCGGCACGATCCACATGGCGCTGGGCGAGGGCATCGCCAAGGCCGGCGGCGTGAACAAGAGCACGATCCATTGGGACATCGTGCACGACATGCAGCAGGGCGGCGAGATCTGGATCGACGGCACGTTGTTCTATAAGGACGGCAAGTTCCAGGTTGCGTAGTCGTAAGTTCATAGATCGCTGCCGGTTTTGAACCGGCAGCGATCCCCATCGCAGAAACCCGCTGAAGGGGTTCCGGCGGCTGCACCCCACCGCCACGCCGGACCGGCTGTGCCCGCACGCCGCGCGCGACTCCCAGTCCCCTCTGGTGAACTTACCGGCCTGGCACGTAGCTGCAGCGATCCGCGTCACCGCACGCGCCACCATCCCGTATAGCGCCCGTAGTGGTCAGCCCCTACCCCGCATATGTAGAATCATGGGATGGATGTTTATGCCGGAACGGGCGGACGAGACGAGGCATGATGCACGGACCCCAGAGGCGATACACATGGCGACGCGCCCAATGGCTGGTGCTGGCGGGGAGCGTCATCGTGCTGTTATTGGCGGCGGTCGCGGTCGGGCCGCGCCTGTATGCGTTATGGCGCACGCAGGATAGAATCTACGCGCCGGACGAGGTGCCGCCGCGCCGCGTGGCGATCGTGTTCGGCGCGCGCGTGTTCTCCAGTGGGCGGCTCAGCCCGATGCTGGCCGACCGCGTGCGGACCGGGGCGGAGCTATACGCGGCGGGCAAAGTCGACGCCCTGCTGCTGACCGGCGACAACAGCCAGGCACATTACAACGAGCCGGAAGCGATGCGACGCTACGCGCGCTCGCTTGGCGTGCCGGACGACGCGCTCGTACTGGACTACGCGGGCTTTCGGACGTATGATAGTTGCTACCGCGCCCGCGCCATCTTCGAAGTGGACGACGCGATCCTGGTGACGCAAGATTTCCACCTGCCGCGCGCCTTGCTGATCTGTAACGAGCTTGGCATTGACGCGGTTGGCGTTGTGGCGGACGTCGGCCCGACATACCGCGACCCGACACGCTCGATCATCTATAGCCACCTACGCGAGTTCCCGGCGTCCACGTTGGCGGTGCTCGACCTGCTGCGCCGTCCGAAGCCGGTGCTCGGCGAGCCGCTGCCCATCTTCGAAGACCAGCACCGGCAGGCACGCGACCGGTCGTCACCCTAGCGCCGCACGTCCACACCGGGCACCCGCGGCGCGCGGCGCCTGACGACCTGCACAGCCAACACGCAAAGTGACGACGATCTATGCACCTGCTCACTATCATTCTTTCGGTCCTGATCGCGGCAAGCGGTTTCCTGACGATCCGCGCCAAAATCAACGCACACACGCGCCAGGAATACCTGTTCAAGCCGCTGACCACCGCGCTGATCATCGTGATCGCGCTGGTGGAAACCGATCCGGTGTCCGGCACGTACCAGGGGTTGATCGTCGCCGGGCTGGTTGCGTCGCTGATCGGGGACGTGGCCTTGATGCTGCCTGACGACCGCTGGTTCCTTTACGGCCTGCTGAGCTTCCTCGGCGCGCACTTGCTCTATATCGCCGCCTTCAACCTCACCCGCGACGGCAACGCGGCGTGGTATTACGCGGTCCCGTTCGTGGTGTACGGCGCGGTGATGATCGCGTGGTTGTGGCCGTACCTCGGGGCGTTGCGTGCGCCCGTGCTACTGTACATGGGCGTGATCCTGATCATGGCGTGGCAGGCGGCTAACCGCTGGCTGATCGAGCGCGAAGTGGACAGCGCGCTGCTGGCGCTGGCCGGGGCGTACCTCTTTGTGGCGTCAGATTCGGTGCTGGCGGTCGAGCGCTTCCGGGGCACGTGGCGCAGCGCCCCGATCTGGGTGCTGAGCACATACTACGCCGCGCAGTGGCTGATCGCGCTCTCGGTGTGAACGCGGCCCCCGCGATCAAAACGTCCCCGGGCCGGTCCTGCCCCGGGGACGCCTGCACACCGTCATTTCTGCACGCCACCCAACAGATCATTCACTCGCGGGGCGCGTGCAGTTTGCCCGTGACACCCCCTGCACCCCGGATACTTGCCGTTTAGCGGGATATTCAGTACGCTGTTACCACAACGCGATTGAGAAGCATTCCAACCAGAGAGCAGCGAGCAGCGGCATGGCGAACGACGATCTGATCAACAAAACCATCGGGCAGGGCCAGTACGCGATCACGTCGGTGTTGGGCCGGGGCGGGATGGCGACGGTATACCTGGCGCGGCAGGCGTCGATGGACCGCGACGTGGCGATCAAGGTGATGACGCCGGAGCTGGCCGACGACGCGCAGTTCATCGAGCGCTTCGAGCGCGAAGCCCAGGTGATCGCCCGGCTCCAGCACCCGCACATCCTGCCAGTGATCGACTTCGGCAAGGAAGGCCGCACGATCTTTATCGTGATGCGCATGGTGGACGGCGGCAGCCTGGACCAGCGGCTGAAGGAAGGCCCGCTGCCGCTGGAACTCGCCAGCCGCATGCTGACGCAGATCGCCAGCGCGCTGACCTTTGCGCACGAACAAGGCATCATCCACCGCGACCTTAAGCCGAATAACGTGCTGCTGGACGCGCGCGACAACGCCTATTTGACCGACTTCGGGATCGCCAAGATGCTGGCCGGCGCGACCAAACTCACCGCGACGGGCAACATCCTGGGCACGCCCGCCTACATGGCCCCGGAACAATGGCGCGGCGAGATGGTCGACGCGCGCACGGATATCTACTCGCTGGGCGTGATGCTCTACGAGATGGTGCTGGGCAGCCTGCCCTTTGAGGGCGACACCCCCTACACGCTGATGTACAAGCACTTCAACGACCCGCCGCCCCCGCCGCGCGTGATGCGGCCCAACATGGACCCGCAGATCGAAGCGGTGATCCTGCGCACGCTGGCGAAAGAGCCGGACGCGCGCTACCAGTCCGCAGAAGCCGTCGCCGAGGACTTCGCAAACGCCGTGCGCGGGCTGCCGGTCCAGGCCGGGCTACCCGAAACCGGCGCGCTCGAATATGCAGAGACCGTCGTCGCGGAAGGTGAGGCCGCGCCCACGCCGCGCCCATCCACCACACCGGGCCGCCACGACGCGCCGCCGGAACCGCCCCCCACGCACGCCGGGACGACGCCGCCGCCCCGTTCGCGCGGCCCGATGGTGGTCGGTGGTATGCTGGTGCTGGGGATCATCGCGGCGGCGCTCGCGGGGTTGTTGCTGTTCGGCGGGGATGACGCAGGAAACAAGATCGCCGCGCAGCCAAGCGCCACGCACACGCCCGCACCGACGGACACCGCCACCGCGACGCGCACGCCGACCGCGACGCGCACGCCAACCGGCACGCCAACGCCGACCGACACGCCCACGCCAACCGACACACCCGCGATCACAATGGCGACGGTGCTCTCCGAGCGCGCCTTCCTGCGCAGCGGGCCGGGCCACGATTACCCGGCGATCGGCGGGCTGGCACGCGACGAACAGGTGCTGGTCGTCGGCATCAGCGCGGACGGTGACTGGTACCAGGTGCTCGACGCGCCCCGGCTGGGCTGGCTGTCGGCGGAGTTCGTGCGCATCAGCGGCAACCCTAACATCCCTGTGATCGAGCTACCGACCGAGACACCGACCGCGACGGCAACACCAACCGACACGCCCACCGCCACAGCGACTGACACGCCCACCCTAAAGCCGACCGAGACGCCGGCGCCAACGGACACGTTAACCCCCACCGCAACGCCCGAACCGGCACCGGCACCGGAAGCGGCGCTGTTCGTGCCGGAGACGTTCGAACCCTTTACCTTCGACGACCTGGGCGTGAGCATGGATGTGCCGGATACGTGGATGGAACCCCTCGGACTGGACAACCTGCGCTACATCGCGCCGGTCGGGGCTGACCACCCGCTGACCGATAGTTACCCGGCGGTGGTATTGGCACGCGGCACGCCCGACGAATTGCTCGCGTCCGGCATCACGAGCGATACCAGCAGCCCGCTGGCCGCGCTGGAGCACCCCTTCGAGACGGACTTCAGCGGGCAGGGCCGCGCGACGGACGAGTTCCGCTATCCCGCTTACCTGCTCGACCTGCAAGAAGACGAGCTGCATGCCTGGGGCGTGCTGTTCGCCATCGCGCCGGACGACTGGCTGTACCTGATCGCGATCGCGCCCGACGGTGCATACGATGAGGCGTTCGGCGAGCAGACGCTCACCCGCATGGTGAACTCGCTGGTGGTGGACGGCAACCCGGTCAAAGCGGCGGGCGAGGTTTCCGACCTGCGGCTGGACGAAGCCCCGATCCGGTTCAGTGATCCGCTGCTGGACCGCTTCGACAATAACGAAAACGACTGGCGCTTCGGCAACATCATCGACAACCGCCTGATCGTCGAAGCGCCGGAACTGAACTACATCCGCTGGGCGTTCCCCTTCCCGCTGCTGGACGGCGACGCCGCGTTCTACGCCCAGGTGACGGGCGAGCTGCTCAACGACACCAACTATTACATGTACGGGCTGGCCTTCCGCGTGATCGATGGCAGTAATTTCTACTTCTTCGCGGTGGACCATTACCAGCAGTTCGGGCTGTACAAATACGAGAACGGCGAGCGTAGCGAGTTGTTCGGCCCGCGCGTGCACCAGAGCATTAACGTCGGGCCGAACGAGCCGAACGCGCTCGGCGTGCTGGTCGTGGGAGATTACGTCGAGCTGTACGTCAACGGTAACCTGGTCGGCACGGCGACGGACCGCACGCACCAGAGCGGCGGCGCGCGCCCCACGTCCTACACCTTCATCGACTCCAGCAGCCCGGTAAGCATGGCGTTCGACGATTTCGCTTACGTGCCGCTGCAGGTCCAGTCGCCCGCGCTGCTGGAAGATCGCCCGGTGGTGGCGCTGGCGACGACCACCGCCCAGACGCCGGTCCACGCGCGCCCTGACCCCGGCGCGCAGACGCTGCGCACGCTCAACGCGGGGCATGACATCGTCGCACTGGCACGCGCAGAGGACGGGGCGTACCTTTACGGGTATGCGCAGGGCGCGCTCGGCTGGTTCCCGGCGGAGGGCGTGACGCTGGCGCGCGACGGCGAACCGCTGATCGTCGCGGCGCTGCCCATGCTGAGTCCTGACGTGGCAGGTACGCGCGTCGAGGCGTGGCCGGTAACCTGGCCCGACGCAGACACGCCAGCCGCCACGACTCCGCAGCCGCCCGATCCGGCCCTGGCGTTGATCGCCTACGGGCAAACGGTGCGGGACACGCTCGAAGAGGATGGCGCGGTGCTGTGGGGATTCAACGGCGTGGCGGGCGACGTGGTCACGATCCGCACGGACGCGGGCGACGATCCGAACCTGGACACGTACATCATGCTCTTCGGCCCCCGCGATGACGAACGGCTGGCCGAAGACGACGACAGCGGGCGCGGCCTCAACGCGATGATCGACAGGTTCGAGCTGCCGGTCAGCGGATGGTACACGATCCGTATCGAGAGCATCAGCGGCGCGGGGCAGATCGCGCTGACGCTGGAGCGCGAATAAGGCACACGCATCACACAGCACATCGACCTGCCGGGGACACATCCAGCCCCGGCAGGTTTTGCGTCCCGCAAGCGCCAGGTGCGAGGTGTTTCTGCTACGATCTGATTCGTCACACCGACGCACAGCAAAACCAGTCAGAGGAGCGAACACCGCATGCCAAAAACGTACACACCGGAAGACATTACCCGCCGCCTGCGCGAGCATCCCAACTGGCGGCTCGGCGATGACGGCCAGTTGCACGCCGACTTCGCGTTCGGGAACTTCATGCAGACCATGCTGTTCGTGAACGCGGTGGCGCACCTGGCACAGACCGCCGACCACCACCCCGACCTGTTCGTGCACGGCTACAACAAGCTCACGCTCAGCCTGATGACGCACAGCGCGGGCGGCATCACCGACCGCGACTTCGCCCTGATCGCGCAGATCGACGCGCTGCCGCGCCCAACGGCATAACCCATTCCGGCGCGACCATTCCCGTACATGCTGCATCTATACCTAAAGCGGCGGTGCGGGGATTTTCGTGCCGTCGTTTTGTGAACACATACACAATGGTCAAGGTATGTCATGTCTGATCGCAAATTGCTGATTTTCCCGTTGATCTTCGCGCTGGTGCTCGCGCCGGTGTTCGTGGTCGCGCTGCTGACCTTCAACCCCGGCAGCGAGTGCGAGTGCGACTGTGGGGCGCTGCCGGCGGTGGCGCACTCGCACGGCTACGGCCTCACGAGCACGATCAAAGACGATATGCAGTTGATCTTCAACGTCAGCCCGGCGGCAACGCTGTACAAGGTCGAGGATGGCGCGCTGGAACTGTGCAGCGGCGACGTGACCGACATCGAGCTGAAGCACATCACCGTGGATGTGAACGACGCGCGCCTTGCGCTGGGTGAGCGCCTGCCCGTGACGGTCAACCTGACCGTGCGCGACGCGGCGACGGACGCGGTCATCGTCGAGGCCGGGGCGCCCGCGATGTACGCGCCGGGGCACGGCTATCACTTTGGGGATAACTACCGCGTGCCCAACGGGGGTACGTATACCTTTGAGGTCACGGTCAGCCCGGTGCAGGCGCGGCGGCTGGAAGGCGCGCAGAACATCTGGCTGGAGCCGGTGACGTGGCGCGGCACGTTTGAGATCAACGCCGATGGCACGGTCGCGGGCAAGGCATCAGGCTTGCAGCAACTGGGCGAATTCACCGAAGACGGCGTGCATGTGCTGCTCAGCCAGGCGGCGGCCCAGCCGCTTTACGAGGTCATGGACGGGCAGACCGTCGCCAGCGATCCCCTGGCAGGCGCGCGCTACCTGGTTGTCGACGTAACCGATCACACGGTCAACTACGAGGAGAAGCTGCCCGGCGCGACCGTGCAGGTCACGTTTGAGCGCGCGGGCGACACCGTCGAGGCGACACTCGAACCCGCGATCTCGCCGGTGTACGGCTTTCATTACGGCGCGAACGTGACGCTCGATCCGGGCGAGTGGCAGGCGACCGTCACGGTCGGCGGGCTGGACTTCCTGCGGCACGCGGGCGCGGCGGTCAGCCTGGCGCGCGGCACGATCAGCGACACGATCACGCTCACGCTTGAGTGACCGCAACGAGCACACACCAACACGAGGAGAAGTACGTCATGATGGCACGCACATCTACGCTCAAACGCGCCCTGGTCCTGGCGCTTATCGTGACGCTGGCGCTGCTCGCGCTGGCGGCCTGTTCCGGCGACGAAAACGACAACGGCGACGCGAACGCGGTCGCGTTGACCGTGCGCGACGCCTGGGTCCGCGCGACCGCCCCGCAGGATGACGGAGCGGATGGCATGGACGAAGGCCGCGCCGGAAGCGTGACCGGCGCGTTCATGGTGATCGAGAATCCCGGCGACGAAGCCGAGTACCTTGTCAGCGTCACGGTGGATGAAAGCATCACCACAACGGTCGAGCTGCACGAGACGACGCTCGACGAGAACGACGTCATGCGCATGCGGCCCGTCGAGCAGATCGAGGTGCCCGCCGAAGGGCGCGCCGAACTCCAACCGGGCGGCTACCACATCATGCTGATCGACGTGCAGCGCGCGCTGAATCCCGGCGACACGGTCACGCTGACGCTGGACTTTGCCAGCGGCGAGACGATCACCGTCGAGGCGGCGGTGCGGGAGATGGACAACTGACCATGCGCCACGCACATTTACCGCTACGGATAGCCGGACGTACCCGCCCGCTACCCGCGATGATGCTGGCGCTGCTGCTGCTCGCGGGGCTGGCGCTGGCGGCATGCGGCACAAGGGACGAAAGTCCCGGCCCGACCGCCACGCCGCTGCCCGGCACCGTGCTCGACCCGCCCAAGCCGGTCGGTGACTTCACGCTGACCGCGCACACCGGCGAACCGTTCCACCTGCGCGACCTGGAGGGCAGCGTCGTGGTGCTGTACTTCGGTTACACGGCCTGCCCGGACGTCTGCCCGACCACGCTTGCGAGCTACAAGCGCGTCAAGGCCGAACTGGGCGACGAGGCCGGGCGCGTGCGCTTCGTGTTCGTCAGCGTGGACCCGGAACGCGACACGACCGCGCGACTGGCAAACTACGTCACCGCGTTTGACCCGGACTTCATCGGCGTAACGGGGGACGACACCACGTTACGCAGCATCGCGCGTGACTACGGCGTGTTTTTTCAGCGCGTGGACTACGCAAGCGACACGAACTACCTGGTCGATCACACCGCGTCGACGTTTGTCGTCGGGCCGGAGCGCGCGCTGCGCGTGGTGATCCCTTACGGCACCGATCCCGCAATTACCGCGCGCCACATTCAGAACGTGCTGCGCGGCGATTAAGCGATCGGCGGCCTGCGCTGTGGGGCTGCGAGGCTTGCCTGCACGACACGTTCCCGGTGATCATCCATGGGCGAACCCACGATCGCCGGGAACGTGTTGGCACGGTTCAGATGTGTGGGAACAGTGGCACGGTGCGGACGGGTTAATCGTCCAGGCGCGTATCCAGACGGCGCACGGTCAGTTCGCCGGCCAGGATCACCAGGCCGCAGATCGCCTGTAACAAGATATAAACCCCTCGCTGAGAAGTCAGCGTACCCGCCACGCTGAATGTGACGATGCCGCCCAGGGCGATCCCCTCCACGCTCAATACCAATCTGCGAAGCCGTTTCACCGTACTTGCCTTTCATACCCCACAGCCGGGCAGTACTTTAATCCCATTATATAAACATTTTTTCGTTTTGGGTACCACCCGTTTTCGCTTATCCAACCTGTAACTTGGTACTCTAGTCCTAGAATTATCTATAAGCATATCACAGTCCAACAGTTGGAATATTCCAACATTCACACGCGTCAAATAATGCTATACTGAATCCTGAATCCTTCGTCGTCATGGGGAATTGCAGGGCAATTAGCATGACTCGTGATGTCAATCTGGTTCGACGTTTGATCGCATTCCTGAAAAAGCCGGATGCGCTGGCTCACCCCAGGCGCGAGCGCGTTACCAACGCATACGACGACCTGGAACCACGCGACGCGCACAGCGCAGCCAGCGCACAGCCAGACGGCGACGCCCCTTCCGAAGATCGTTACGCCGCGCATGAACTGCTCGGCGACGGCGACCGCAGCCCCAATTACGGCTCGCGGCTGGATGCGCTGGTGGTGCGTGCCATCCAGCAGTTCAACGCGCACAGCGGGTTCGTGCTGCGCTACGAACATGATGGGCGGATGCGCTACTGCACCGGGCGGGATGTGTCCGGACGGTTCGTGCCCCATACCGACGCCAAACCGAACCGCCGCGCCGTGTATACGACGCTGGACTCCGGTCAGCCGCAGTTGTTCATGCGGGCCGCGGATGGCACCCCGGTCCCGGTGTTGTGCGGCCCGCTGTGGTCCGACGACAAGGTCATCGGCGTGCTCTATCTCGACGCGCCGGTGCGCAGCCGGGTGCATCGCGGCGTGTTTGACGTCTTTTGCGACCAGGCCGCGCGCCTGCTGCGCGAAGGGCTGACCTGAACTTCCCCCTGAACGCACAACTGAGACAGGCACACCGCAGCGCGGGTTTTTTGCGATAGTGTATCCTTCGCGGTTGACGTGGCGCATGCTGCCAGTGTGACCGTGCGACCGCGCCGCTCGCCTTGCGCTGCAAGCACAAGGCTATCCACCGGCCAGGCCGTAACAACGGCCCTGATCTGCCAGGGGCGGGATCGTTTGCTGAGCGCCCCGCGTTGCCTCACATGCCGGTAAAGTTTATAATTATCACGGAAATCAGCATTTTAAGCGCCGCTTGTGATACTGCCTGAACGGGACACCGCTTATGCTACGACACATTCGCTTATCGCGCACGCTCGCCGCGCTGGGATTGATCGCGCTGGCGCTGGCCGGACTCGCGTGCCAGCCGGAAGCGCTCGATTACAGCGTGGACGACCTGCCGCCCGGCGACGCAGCGCGCGGCGCGACACTGTTCGACGCCAGCATTGACGGCGCGCCGGCCTGCGCCGATTGCCACGCGATCGGCGGGCGTCCGAAATCCGGCCCCTCGCTGGACGGTTACGCCGCCATCGCGGGCGAGCGTGTCGACGATCAAGACGCCGTTACGTACACCTTCGACAGCATCCTGCAGCCCGCCAAGCACATCACGCGCGGCTACTCCAACGTGATGCCGGGTGATTACGCGGACAAGCTCTCGCAGCAGCAGGTCGCGGACCTGATCGCGTACCTGCTGACGCTGTAGCCAGGCCGTGCTGGGTTCCGCAGCACCGATGATCGATTTTCGTTACCACAAAGGGGGAAATAACCGATGGACTTGATGATGATCATTTTTCGCCTGATCCACATCTTCGCCGGGATCATCTGGGTGGGCGCGGGGTTCTTCATGCTGCTGGTGCTGGTCCCCGCCGTCAGGAGCATGGACCCGAACGTCCCGTCGGTGATGGGCAGCGCCGTGTTCCAGAAACGTTTCAACCGCACGATGACGATCTCAGCGCTGCTGACGACGCTCTTTGGGTTGGCGCTGTACGGCGAAGTGTCGGACGGTTTCAACGCCGACTGGATGTCGTCCGACGGCGGGATCGTGCTGTCGATCGGCAGCCTGGCCGGGCTGTTGGCGTTCGGGCACGGGGCGGGCGCGCTCGGCCCACTCACCAACAAGATCGCGCGGCTGGGTGAAGCGCTGCGGGAACAGGACGGGCCGCCCACCGCCGAACAGCGCGCCGAACTGCAGGCATTGCAGGCGAAAAACGTCCGCCATGCGCAGATCAGCATGGTGCTGCTGGTGATCGCGGTCGCGGGGATGGCCGCCGCACGGTACATGTAGCGCCGCCGCGCGGCGCAGCGTGTCACGGGCCGGTCACGCCAGCGCGAAGATCAACAGCTTCGAGATGCGCGCGTTCTCCTTGACGCGCAAACCGCCCGGCCCGACGATCAACAGCGTCTCCAGTTCTTCACGCGGGGCGCGGAAGTGAAACGCCGCGTGATAGCCGCCCGCCAGCAACAAGCGCTCGTGGGGCTGGATGAACGCGATCTGTGTGGGGGTCGGGTGGACGCTCTCGTTATAGCGCACGATATATGTGCCCTGGTCGAGCGCCCACCAGCCGTGTTCATCGCCAGGATCGGCTTTCTGCGGCTGGAGCGGCTCGCGCGGGGCCTGCGCGTATTCCGAGCCGCCGAAATCGAGCGTCCCGGTCCCGGCCACGCGAAAGATCGCGCCCGCCGTGAGATCGGTCTCGTAGTCGTGCTGCTGGGTTTCCCTGTGCAGCACGCCCTCCAGGTGTGCGGCGACCTCGCCGCCGGTTAAATAACGCATCAGCTCACCTCGTAACGTCTCAACTAGCCGGCGACCGACGGTCGCCGGTCGCGGGCAAACGAACGGGACGCGCGCGCTGCCGCCCGGCACGCGCCGCGCCCCGTCGAAGGTCATTGGTGCATCGTTATGTACCGCGCTCGTTCGTCACCACGCCCCGGCTATGGCATGACCTGGTCGAGCGCCTGGCACGCCGGGCAGGACCCGCCGGGCCGCACGATCGCGTAACCCGCCATCGGGTCCGCGTCGTAATGCGTGAAGTCGACATTCCACACGATGATCAGGCGCACTCTGCCGGACGCACGCGCGATCTGCACGGCGCGGGCCAGCCACTGCGCCTGTTCCGCAACGGAGGTATTCGCGCCCCACGCGAAGCCATCCGGCAGCGGGCCGTAGCCCTCCGGCGAGAGATAACCCAACTCGGTGAAGCACAGCGGTTTCGCGCCGCCGAACGCGTTCCAGTAGACGTTGATCATCGGCTGGAAGTAGCGCGTGTAGTAGTTATCGCCACGCGGGTCGCCGCTGGTCAGGTCCGGGCTGATGATGCCCTCGTTGTAGTGGATGCCGATGCAGTCGGCGTAACTCGCCGCGCCCGCCTGCGCCATGCCGCGAATGTAGCGGTCATCGTTCCAGACGCGGTCGGTGCCGAACGCGCCTTCCGCACCGGTGGGGGCCGGTGCGCCGGAGATCACCATCACGCTCGGGTTGTTGCTCTTGATCTGGTTGTAGGCTTTGGCGAGCATCTGCACGTAGCTGGCCGGGTTGATCTGGCCGCGCGGCCATTCACGGTCGAGGTTCTGCTCGTTCCAGACCTCGATCGCGTCCGGGCCAAGCTGCGCCACGCCGCCCAGGAAACCGGCGTACTGGTCCATGTAGGTCTGGCCGCCGGCGGCAAGCTGCGCCGGATCGCCGACGACAGCGAGCAGAATCCGGAAGCCCTGGCTGTGCGCCTGGTTGATCGCCCCGGCGACCACGTCCGGCGCGTCGCCCTGGTTATAGCGAATCTGGCGCTTGACCCACGTCATGCCCGCCTGCCGCATCAAGTCGGGATAGGCGAAGCTATCCACGTGCCCGCCGATCTCAAATGCGCCGGACGGCGGCGAGGGGGGCTGCGTGGGTGGCGGGGGCTGGCCGGGCTGCGGCGGCTGGCCGGTTCCGCCCGGGATGTTGAGCACCTGCCCGACGTAGATCAGGTTCGGGTTGACGATCCCGTTGGCCTGCACCAGCGCAGTGACCGTCGTGCCGAAGCGGCTGGCGATGCGGGAGAGGTAATCTCCCGGCTGCACGGTGTAGGTCTGCGGTGTTGACGGGGGCGGGGTCGCGGTGGGCGGCTGTGCCGGCGGGGTCCCCGTGCCAGGGATCACGATCTGCTGCCCGACGAAGATCAGGTTCGGGTTGGCGATCCCGTTGGCTGCCGCCAGCGCGGGCCAGGTCGTGTTATACCTCAGCGCGATGCGGTACAGGTTTTCCCCCGCCTGGACCACGTGCACCGTCGCGCCATCCTGCGCGCGTGCGGGAACAAGGGGGCCTGCTGCTGGAACCAGCAGCGCCGCCACCAGGACGATCACGGTTATCACTTTTAAACGCATTTTGTAAGCTCCCTAGAGTTATAAGGCCGTGTCTGCGTAAGACCGTCCGCCCGGCGAAGGGCAGCCAGTCCGGCACGCAAACAACATCTCGCGCGGTCAAAGTCTCTTTACTCATAATAGTGAAAATCGCGATCTGCACAACTGCACGCCGCGCAGCAGCGACATCACGCCCCGCACACCGCGCGGGCTTGTCCACAGCGCGACCGCCCGCCACTACCCGAACAAGCGCTTCAGGAAGCCGCGCTTGAAAGCCGCGCCGCCCTGCTTGCGCGTCTCCCGCACTTCGGACGGGGTGGCCTGCCGCCAGGTCTTCGGCCCCGCCTGCTCGTCCTTGTCCTCGTCGCGCCCCAGCAAGCTACCCAGCCCGCTGAGCAGGCCGCCCTTCTCTTTGACTTCCGGCCCGGCGAGGATCAACTCCGCCGTTTCCTTGAACTGCAACCGCCGCCCGGATGCAGGGTCCAACCGCGAGACCTCGTCGGCGCGTTCGATGTACGTGCGATCGGCATTGGCGCGCACCTCGCGCGTGTCGCGCCCCCGGTCGGCATAACGGCGCTCGTAGCGCCACAGCCACGAGCCATCGCCGTACTCGGTTTCCTCGACCGTCACTTCGCGCACCTCGCGCGCGTCCACCGTGGGGTACGCCGGTTTGAGGTACTCCCAGGTTTCGAGCGTGCGCTGGCCTGCGTCACCGTCCAGCGGCTCCTCGACGCGCACGTAACGCGCCTTGCCCTCCAGCGCGGTATCCGGCGCGGGGGCAGCGCGCTTCTCCGCCGTGATCGGCAGCGTCCGCACCGTGGCGATATCCGTGAGTTCGACCGGCGGCGCGTCCGGTTCGGGTTCAGGGGCCGGGGCCGCTGCCTCCGGTTCCGCCGCCTCGGGACCATCTTCCACTGCCGGGGCTTCCTCGGCAGCGGGCGTTTCTACCGCGTCCGCCGCGCCGAACAACACCGACGCCAGTTCGGGCGAGATATCCTCGTCCCACTCGTCCGGCTCGGCCACCGCTTCCGGCTCGGTGGATGGCGCGGGGAGCGGCTCCTCGCCGCGTGCGGGAGGCGCGGGCGAGGTTGAGCCGTCAGGCTCAGGCGAGGTCGCGCCGGTGGGCGCGGGTTCACCGCCGCTCGCGGCGGGTTCGTCCACATCCGCGCCGGATTCCTGCGCCTGGAGCTTTTTCAGGCGCGCCGCGATCTGCGCTTCCGGCGAGCTGTCGCCCTTGTCGTCGGGCGTTGCGTCCGCTGACGGCGACGGTGTTTCGTCGGGCGGAATGGCTGCATCTGGGCCTGCATCCACCGGCTCTACTGCTGCCTCACCTGAATCCGGCTCCGGCTCGTCAGGGCTTTCTGCGCTGTCGTCTGCCGCTGGTTGTTCGCCCGGCTCCGGCGGTGCTTCTGACGCAGCCGGGTTCACCACCGGGCGCGCGATCCCGCCCAGCGGTGCTTCAGCCATCACGCGCGGCGGCGCAGCAGATGACGGCCCGTTCGCCGGTTGATCGCTGGGGGCATCGTTCGATTGCTCGGCGTCCGGTTCGCGCTCGGAATCGTCCGGCTGTGCGGCCTCATCGTCGCCGGGGAGACTGTCATCAAATGCGTGTTTGTTCGGATCGTCTGCGCTCATCGTTCCCTCGTACTTGAAATTCTGGCAATTGCGCGGTTCCATATAGATAACCATATACGGGAAGTCGCGCCGTTGGCAATCCGCAGTACGCCACAACCGGCAAATTCCGGATAATCTACATAACGGCACTGCAAACTGTGACGTTCAGGCGACTGCATCACATCCTTACCCCTATGATACGCGAAAGTGCGCCGCGCGTCGCGTGGCATGTGCAAGTTAACCGCGAACTGATCGTAATACGGAAAGGAAACGCTCATGCGCCGAAAGCCTGCCCTGCTGGGCACCCTCGCGATCCTGCTCGGCGTCGCCGCCGGGTTCGGGGCCGGGTTCCTGCTCAGCCTGAATACCGGCACCTCGTCTTCCGCTGGCACATCCCCGGGCCACCCCTACGCACAGCCCCAGCCCACGCTCGCCCCGCCACCTGAGGATTACCTCGCGCTGCTGGAGGCCGAAGAAGCCGCCATCGCGCACGTCTACGAACAGGCCGGGCCTTCCGTGGTGCACATCACCAGCCGCACCCAGGTGTTCGACGTGTGGCGTGGCATCGTCCCGCGCGAAGGGACCGGATCGGGCTTCGTGTACGATACCACCGGGCATATCGTCACCAATAACCACGTGATCCAGGGCGCGGACACGATCGAGATCGTGCTCGCGGATGGCACCAGCCTGCCCGCCGAGGTGGTCGGCACGGACTCGTATTACGACCTGGCCGTGCTGCGCGTTGACCCCGGCGCGCTCGCCACCGCCGCGCTGCCGCTGGGCGACTCCGACACGCTGCGGGTGGGCCAGCGCGTGCTGGCGATCGGTAACCCGTTCGGGCTGGACCGCACGCTGACCACCGGCATCATCAGCGCGCTGGACCGCACGATCGAATCGGAAAGCGGATCGGTCGTCGGCAACGCGATCCAGACCGACGCCGCGATCAATCCCGGCAACTCCGGCGGGCCGTTGCTCAACACGCGCGGCGAGGTGATCGGCGTCAACACCGCGATCCAGTCCCCCACCGGGGGATCGGTCGGGATCGGGTTCGCTGTGCCGATCAGCGCCGTGCGCCGCGTCGTGCCGGACCTGATCAGCTACGGCTACTACCGCCACCCGTCGCTGCGTATCGCCGTGCGCGAGCTGGGCTACGAGGTCCGGCCCGCTGAGGACGGCGCGCAACGCGGCCTGCTGATCGTCGACCTCGATCCGAACGGCCCTGCCGCGCGCGCCGGGCTGCGTGCCGCTATCGCGCAGCGCCAGGGGCGGCGGATCGTGTACGTCGGGGGCGATATCATCACCGCGATCGACGGCCAACCGGTCGCCACGCGCGACGACCTGACGCTGTACCTCGAAAACAACACCGTGCCCGGCGATAGCGTCACCGTCACCTACGAGCGCGACGGCGACCTGCACGACGTCCAGGTCACAGTCGGCGAATACACAGGCCATTAGCGGGCAAGCGGCTGAACCGGACACGTCGCGCCGCCCGCGCAAATTGGCCTGTGCTTCCGCCGCGCGGCGTGTATAATCCCTGGTGATGCATACCGCGCCAAAGGATCGGGTTCAGCCGTGACCACACTCCGGGATACGCTGCGCGACCACCGCGCCGACGTCGCGATGACGATGATGGTTGTGATATGGGGCTTCAACTTCATCATCGTCAAAGACGCAGTGACCAACCTTGCCCCTCTGACTTTTAACGCGCTGCGCTTCGCGACCGGGCTGCCGCTGCTGGCGCTGTTCGCCTGGCGCGAGCGCAGCTGGCTACACGTCGCCCCGCGTGACGTCCTGCTGATCGCGGGGCTGGTGGCGATCGGCCCGCTGCTGTACCAGGTCGGCTTTGCGACCGGCATCAAACGCACGACCTCGACCAACACCGCCCTGCTGATCGCCACCCTACCGACCTGGACCGCGATCTTCAGCCTGCTGATGGGCCTGGTCGAACTGCGTCGCCGTCTGCTGATGGGCATCGGCATGACGCTGGCGGGCGTGATCATCGTCGTGCTCAGCCGCTCTGAAGAAGGGCTTGCGCTCTCCCGCGATGACCTGGTCGGCAGCGGTCTCGTGCTTGGGGCTGCGGTGGCGGGCGGCGTGGTAAACGTGCTGAGCAAGCCCGTTGTGGACCGCCTGGGCAGCATGCCGATGGCGATCTGGAAGTATGTCTTCACCTGGATCGGCCTGATGATCCTGGCCGCGCCCGACCTGGTCCACCTCTCAAGCGGCGATATCCCCATTGCCACGCTGCCGAACATCGCCTACAGCGGCATGCTGGCCGGTGTGGGCGGCTTCGTGTTCATGCACCTGGCCCTGCGCGAGATCGGGCCAACCCGCACGACGAGCTACTTCAACTTCAACCCGATCGTGGCCGGGCTGGCCGGGATCGCGCTGCTCGGCGAGCCGTTTTCGATCTGGCTGCTGATCGGCGGCGGGCTGACGCTGATCGGGGTGGCAGTCGTGCGGCGCAACACCTACCTGCGCAAATACGGCGATCCCGCTGCTGCCGGTGCGACAGCGCCCGCCCGCGCGGAGAGCGTCCCCACGCCGGGCACCAGGCGCAGCCCCAAACCGGCCCGCGATCGCCAGTAAGCCAGCACGCTGCAATACCCCGAACGTAAACATACCATCAGAATTGAGCGACAAACGGCTATCAAAAGCTATCATTTCGCCTATCTGGTAGGTTTTGAGAGCCAACATCCCTTATAAAGGAACCTAATCGCGACTCCTGTATGTGATGTCGCAAGCCTGGCCTCATGCACAGCACAATGCGGACACCGGGCACTAGCATCGAAACACTATCGGGAGGAAGTCATGGATATCACTCGCAACTGGCGCTTGAAGCTGAGCCGTCGCGAACTGCTGGCAACCCGCCACAAGGAAACCGGCGCGATCATCCTCGCGCAGCAGACACCGTCCGCCATCCAGCCCCAACCGGCTGTGTACCAGTTCCAGCCGGTGCAGGATCGCGTTGAACAGGATGCTGCCGAATACGTTCACGCAGCGCGCTAAGCGTGCCGGTACACCCAACGACTGAGGATATCGATCCGATGCCGACCACACACGCTACGAAGAGCTATCAAGAGCGCATCCAGCACCAGTTGGCGTACTGGGAACAGCACCACGCGCCGCAGCCAATGAACGAAGCGGGCGAAGCGGACCTGTTCGCGCTCTCCGGCACAGGCACGGTGATCAGCTACACAACGGTGGCGACCGCAGCGGAGGAGTTCACACCCTTCGCGCCGTATGTGCTGGCGCTGGTGCAGTTGGACGAAGGCCCGACGGTCACGGCCCAACTGACCGACCTGGACGGCGAGCCGGCGATCGGGATGCGCGTCGAGATGGTGGTGCGCAAACTGCGCACGGATGGCGAGCGCGGCATCATCGTCTACGGGCCGAAGTTCCGGCCCCTGCTGCGCCCGGACGCCGGTTAGCGCGCGAACTGCGCTACCTGCGCGATAAGCGACACACCCCCTGTGCAGCGCGTGCTGCCGGGGATTTTTTTTGTTTGGGGCCGGGCTAGCTGTCGGTGTGATCGGGCGGCATGTCCGGGATCGCGGCGCGATCGCCCAGGTAGCGCCAGCGGATCACGCCCAGCGTGGAGTCGAGATCGTACACGCGGGGGATGCCGTTCGGGATGTGCAGGCCAGGCACGTCGGGCGGGGCGATACGTTCCAGGTAGGTCACCAGCGCGCGCAGGCTGTTGCCGTGCGCCACGACCAGCACCCGCTCGCCCGCTTGCAGGCGCGGCACGATATCCGCGTGCCAGCACGGCAGCACGCGCGCCAGCGTGTCGCGCAGCGATTCGGAGTCCGGCAACAGCGCCGGGTCGACGCGGGCGTATCGCGGGTCAAAGCGTGGGTGGCGCGGATCGTCAAGTGCCAGCGGCGGTGGGGGCACGTCAAAGCTGCGCCGCCACTGGCGCACACGGTCACGGCCCAGGCGCGCGGCGGCAGCGGCTTTATTCTCGCCCTGCAACGCGCCGTAATGCCGCTCGTTGAGCCGCCAGGTAGGGATCACCGGCAGCCACAGCCGGTCGAGTTCGTCCAGCACGATCCACAGCGTGCGGATCGCGCGTTTCAGCACCGACGTATAGGCCACGTCGAACGTGAGCCCGGCTTCGCGCAGCCACTGCCCGGCCTGCCGCGCCTGCGCGATTCCCGCCGGGTTCAGGTCCACGTCGGTCCAGCCGGTGAAACGGTTGGCGTGGTTCCACTCGCTCTCGCCGTGCCGCAGCAAGACAAGCTGATCGGGCATCGCGGGCCTTTCTCCGGTTCTAGCAGTCGTGCATTACCCTCTGCGCCGATCATACCGCGAATCGCGGCGCGCGATAGCGACCCAAAAGTTCGCACTTAACTCGGATTACGGATTAGAACATCTGTGCTATAATAACCAACGTAAGCAGCCTTCATGGGCGCGGGTCCGCAAATGCACACGTGGGGGTTTTGGTGGGACGGACAGCCGCTTGCAGCCGGATGGCGAGTCCTGTGCGGGCTGCTTTACGCATCGTTGGACGGGCCAGGTGGTGGGGAGATAAGCCGATGAGCAACGCAACGGGGCGCGAGCGCCCGCCGGTAGCGGAGCGCGTGTGCCGCGCGATCCGGCTGCTGGCGCGCGGATCGCCGGAAGCGGACGTCGCGCAGGCGGTGCGGGTGCTGCCGCGCACGCTGGCGCGGTGGCAGGCAAGCGAGGATTTTCAGGTGGTGCTGGCGTGCATGAAGGAAAACGGGCGGCTGCGGGAGGCGCTGGCCCAACTCGACGCGCTGACGCCGGACGCGATCAACGCGCTGCGGCGCGCGCTGGACAACGACAACGACCGCGTCGCGGTACAGGCGGCGCGAGACGTGTTGAACCGGGCCGGCGTGATCCGGCGCACGCACGAGGACGACCAAGCAACGGAGAAGGTGATACGCCTTGAATACGTCAATCCGGCGGGCCAGCCTTATGCAGCCGCACCCTGGGCAGATCGCCATCCTCGAACATCCGGCGCGGTTCAAGGTGGTGAGTTGCGGTCGCCGCTTCGGGAAGACCGAGACGGGGAAGATCCTGTTGGTTGAGCGCGCGCTGACCGGGCGTGTGTGCTGGTGGGTCAGCCCGTCGTTTCGCATGGCGGACGACGTCTGGCGCAGCCTGAAGCACACGCTTGACGGCGCGATCGCCGAAAAGAACGAAACCATGCGCCGCGTCACGCTGCACGGCGGCGGCGTGATCCGCGTGCAGAGCGGGCACATCCCGGATGCTCTGCGCGGGTCGGGGCTTGACCTCGCCGTGCTGGACGAGGCCGCCTATCTACACCCCGACGTGTGGCACGCCGCGATCCGGCCCGCACTGGCCGACCGGCGCGGCGAGGCGTTGTTCCTGAGCACACCGCGCGGGCGCAACTGGTTCTGGGGCCTGTACATGCTGGGCCAGCAATCCGGGCATACCGACTGGCAGAGCTGGCGCTTCCCGACGACGGCCAACCCGCTGATCGACCCGGCGGAGATCGAGGCGCAGCGCGCGCTGCTGCCGGAGCGCGTGTTCCGGCAGGAATATCTCGCGGAGTTCCTGGCGGACGCGGGGGGCGTGTTCCGGGGCGTCGAGGAGGCAGCGACGGTCGAGCCGGGCGAGGAACCACAACCGGGCGGGCAGTACGTCTTCGGCGTGGACTGGGGGCGCAGTGACGACTACACCGCGATCGCGGTGCTGGAGTGCGTCTCCGGGCGGCTGGTCGCGCTGGACCGATTCAACGCGATCGGCTGGTCGCTGCAGCGGGGGCGGCTCAAGGCGCTGGCGGAGCGCTGGCAGCCGGGGACGATCTGGGCTGAGGCGAACAGCATCGGCGGCCCGAACATCGAGGCGCTGCACGCGGACGGGCTATCGGTGACTGCGTTCCAGACGACGGCGCGCAGCAAGGGGCCGCTGATCGAAGGGCTGGCGCTGGCGATCGAGCGCGGGCAGATCGCCCTGCTGCGCGACCCGGTGCTGCTCGAAGAGCTGCAGGCGTACACGCTCGAACGCCTGCCATCGGGACGCTTTCGTTACAGCGCACCGCCGGGCGGTCACGACGACACGGTGATCGCGGTCGCGCTGGCGTGGCACGGCGCGGCGCACGGCAGCACCGATATCTCATTTGTGTAACGCTGTTGGAAGGGCGATTCACGACTCGCCCGTGCAAAGGATGCAACATGACGATGACAACCTCCAGCACGCCGTCGTTGATCGAGCGTGCGCTCAAACGGCTGGGCTACGTCAAGTGGCGGCCCGCCAGCGTGATCCACCGCATCGAGGCAGCAGAACCCGCCGGGGATCCGCTGCTGCCAGCCAGCGCCCCGGCCTGGGGCGAGGGTGCCAAATACGCCGGGGTGTACATGGCCTCGCCCTGGGTCTATGTCGCAGTGAACCGCATCGCGGAAGCAGCGGCGCTGGTGCCGTTTCACGTCCGGACGTCTGCACGCGCGGGCGAGGTCCCGCCGCCAGGCGGGGGCGAGGTCGCGCAGCCGGACCACCCGTTCGTGCGCCTGCTGCGCAACCCCAACCCGCTGCTGAGCCGATTCGAGCTGATCGAGGCGACGGTGGGCCACCTGGAGATTCACGGCAACGCGTACTGGTTCCTGGCCGGCGAACCCGGCGGCACGCCCCAGGAACTCTGGCCCCTGCGCCCGGACCGCGTGCAGGTCGTGCCGGACGCGCAGCGCGGCGTGCGCGGCTACGTCTACACGGTCAACGGGCGCGACGTCCCGCTGGATGCTGCCGAAGTGGTCCACTTCCGGCGCTGGCATCCCGCCAACGACTACTACGGCCTGAGCGCGCTCGAAGCGGCGCGGCTGGCGGTGGAATCCGACCGCGCGATGGCGGACTGGAACCGGCGGCACTTCAGCGAGGGTTACGCGGTCCCGGCGGGGATCGTGGCGATCCGCGAGCGGATCAGCGATGCCGACTTTGAGCGCATCAAGCGCGAGTGGCGCGCGTCCTATGGCGGGCGGGAGCGCAAAACCGCGTTCCTGCGCGGCGCGGCGGTCGAGTGGCACGGGGTCGGGTTGTCGCAGCAGGACATGGACTTCCTGAACGCGCGGCGCTTCAACCGCGAGGAGATCTTCCAGATCTTCGGCATTCCGGTGGGCATGTTCAGCGAGAATGCTACCGAAGCAAACGCCCTGGTCGGCGAGCGCGTGTTCATCGAGCGCACGCTGTGGCCGAAGCTGGTGCGCATCGCGGAGAAGATCACGACCGACCTGCTGCCGTTTTACGGCGCAGGGCTGACCGGTCACTTCGAGGATATCCGCCCGCAAGACCGCGCAAGTATGCTGCGCGAACTGCAGGCAGCGAAAGGCGTGCTGACGGTGGACGAGCTGCGGGCGCGGTACTTCGGTTTGGGGCCGCTGCCGCAGGGCGACACCGGCACGGGCTGAGCACATTCCAGCACAACGCAAGGTGACGCATACCAACCGGCGCCGGTTCCGCGAAGGGCCGGCGCTGGTGTTTGTGGCAAATTCCCGCCTCAGCCGCCCAAATGCGTTACAATAGAGTCAGCCACGATCGCACAGCTTGACGAGGGTGCACAGATTGGTGACAGGAACCCGGGATCACATCACCGTAGACCAGTTCGAGCAGCTCATCGCGCAGCCGGAATACGCTGAACGGCTGTTTGAATACGTCGGGGGGAAGGTTGTCGTGTGGATCGTGGAACCCGGCACGCAAACCGTTGAAGTCTACGCGCCCGGCGCGCCGGTCAGGGTGCTGACCACCAACGACACGCTGGACGGCGGCGACGCGCTGCCCGGCCTGCAAATCGCCGTGCGCGACATCTTCTCTGCCCAAGAGGACGAATAACCCCATGCCACTTGATCCCAACGCGGTGCCCGGCCTGCTGCGCGCGCTGGATTCCGACGACGTGTACGTGCGCATTGTCGCGGCGGAAGGGCTGGGCAAGATCGGCAACCCGGTCGCGATCCGCCGCCTGTTCGAGACGCTCGACGACCCGCGCCCCGACGTGCGCCGCCGCGTGATCACCGCGCTGCACCGCATCGGGACCGAGCCGAAGGTCCCGGTCGCCGCGCAGGTGGTGCCCGGACTCGCGCGCGGGCTGCGCGACCCCGACCCCGCCGTGCAGCGAGCGGCGGCTTCCGCCCTGCGGCGCTTGGACATCTCCAGCGCGCGGCAAGCACTCGCGGAGTGGTGTGACTCGACTCCATAACGGCGCACACTTGTTAAGATTGTACAAAAATCTACCAAAAACTTGTAAACGGGCCAGCATCACACTAGCACTTTAGTACCAGGGCCTTCCCGTACCGTTCCGAAAAGTGTAAAAATCTTATAGTCGGTGGACGATTTACGGATATACCCCCCATTATCTCGGGCTGAAAATCACGTCCGCGAAGGGTATACTTTACATACTGAACAATGTCTCCACCACGCGCTGCCAGGTACGTTAGGGCATCATCCATCACTCATCAACAGGGCGACGTGTGGGCCAGGCGACCGGCCTGGACGCAATTCACCCGGCGTGTACCGGCCAGCGGGAACCGGGTCGCCGGCCTTCAAATCGTGCACCGCTGATTGCCAGCACATGTCTTCACGTGGTTGTCCAGAAGCCACGAGCAGGTGACCAAGGAGCGTTCAGCAGTATGAGTCACATCTACATTGCGTACCATCGCGACGACAGCGATTTCGCAGCACGTGTGATGCGCCAGATCGAAGACGCCGGGTTTCGAGTCTGGATGGATCACGAACGGGTACGCGCGGAACACATCAGGTGGCGCGAATCGATCGACCAGGCGATCCGCGATGCCTTCGCCTTGCTGGTGATCATTTCCCCGGCGGCGCGGGCATCCGAGCAAGTCAACTACGAGTGGACGTTCGCCCTGGGCACAGACATCCCCGTGATCCCCGTGATCTACAAGCAGGCCCCCTTGCACCCGCGCCAAAGGATTCTGACGCGCGTCGACTTCACCGAAACGGGCGCGCCGCCCTGGGGTAAGCTGCTGCGCATCATCCATGAAGCCCACGACGAAGACAACGACCCGCGCGGACGCCGCTACGCGTCGCGGTCGGGCACGGTTCCCCCCTGGGAACGGGACCGGCTGTCCCCGATCGAGCGCGCACGGCGATCGCGGGCCGCGCAGCGCGACAGCAAGCCGTTTCCGCCCATGATCGATAGCAAGATGGAACAACCCCACAAATTGCTCGAAGCGCTGGAAAGCGATGACCGCGACCAGCGCGCGCACGCCGCGCACCGCCTGGGCGAGCTGAACGATCGCAGCACGATCCCGGCGTTGATCAAGCTGCTGCGCAACGACGATTGGCGCGTGCGCGAAGCCGCCGCTTCCACGCTGGCAAAGCTCAAAGCCGCCGCCGCACTGCCCGCGCTGCTGGAAACGCTGCGCCAGTCCCGCCCCGGACCGTTCGGAAGCAGCGGCCCAAACCGCGTCGTGGTCGACGCGATCCGCGAGATCGGGCCGGCGGGAATCCGGGTGCTGATCGACGCACTGAGCGACGACGACGCGCGCCTGCGGCTGGTGATCGTGGACCTGCTGGGGGAGTTTGGCGACACCGACGCGATCCCCGCCCTGGCAAGCGCATTACGCGACCCCGAACCAGGCGTGCGCAGCCAGGCCGCCGACGCGCTGGGCAAGCTCGGCAGCGAGAGCGCCGTGCCCGACCTGCTCGCGCTGCTGTCGGATAGCGACAAGGACGTGCGCATCTCAGCGGCGTGGGCGCTGGGCCAGATCGGGCACCCGTCCGCGCTGGACGCGTTGCTCAAGCTGCTGCATGACCGCGAATGGCGCACGCGCTGGGCCGCGGCCCAGGCGCTGTGGGAGATCGGTGCCCCGGCGGTGCCCGGCCTGATCGCCAAACTCTACGAACCCGATGAATACGTGCGCCACGCCGCAGTCCAGGCGCTGGCAGAGATCAGGGAACCGGCGATTGAGCCGCTGATCAGGACGCTCGGCGCGCGCGACTGGGACGCCCGCTGGGGAGCCGCCGCCGCCCTGCAAGCGATCGGCGCGCCAGCAGTGCCCGTGCTGGTCGAGACACTTCACTCGCGCGACTGGCAGGCGGGCTGGGCCGCAGCAGAAACACTCAAACGCATCAACACGACCGAGGCGCTCGAAGCCGTGGCAACCTGGCAGCAAGATCACCCGCCCGGCGCAGAGGCAAGCCAACCGGACACGGGCAGCAGCGACACGCCGCACGCCAGCCCTGCGACACACGCGCACCGTGATTCGCAGCATGACGACATCCCACCCTCTAGGGAAGGGTAGCTCTCGTACCAGTGAGGGCGAAAGGGCCAGAACGGGGCGCGCAGTGGGGCGTGCCCTGTTCATTTTTTGCCCGGCGGTGAGCGCGTGCCAACATATGCGCACGTACCGGGACACAACCTTTCTCGAGTAACTGCGTAACGTTGAGTGGGCAACCCGTCCCCCACCCGCGTTAAGATCGGGATGATTATCAGACTGATAAAGGAGGTTACGTTATGTCCCCACAGTCACCGACTTCCCCCGGCTGCGTCATGCTCGTGCTGCTGATCGCCGCGCTGGTCGGGGCCGGATTCGTGCTGCTGCCGGCGCAATCGCAACGTTCGGGGGCACGGGCCATCACCGCCGTGCCGGTTACCGTCGCCCCACCCCAGGAAGCGACCCAGGCGATCGAAGGAGCTGACATGCCGTCATCCGCCGCAAATGCCGATGTGCTCTACGTGCGCGCCGTGCAAACCGGCGCGGAGACCTGGACGTTTCACGTCACGGTCGCCCACCCTGACACCGGGTGGGACGATTACGCGGACGGGTGGGATGTCGTGCTGCCGGATGGCACGGTCGTGCTGCCGAACCCCGACGATCCCTTCACCCGCGTGCTGCTGCACCCGCATGAAAACGAGCAGCCCTTCACGCGCAGCCAGAGCGGGATCGTGATCCCGGCGGACGTGACGCAGGTCACCGTGCGCGCGCATGACCTGGTCGACGGCTGGGGCGGGCAGACGGTCACCGTCGATCTGAGCGCCGAGTCAGGCGAGGATTTCGAAGTCGAGCGCCTGCCGTAAACTACCCGCGCGTTTCCGCCCGGTTTGCACCGCGCTAGAATCCGGTTCAAATACGCGCCCCGGCTCCAGGAACGCTTGATCCACCTGCGCCGTTCCGCTAGAATAATCACACCTACGAACATATGTTCTAGGTCAAGCGGGATGTAGGGGTTATTTTGCGGGTTGGATTACGGGGTAGGAGGGAGCTAATGCCAGCAGGCGGGGTGAAAACACGCGAGCACGTCTTCGCCTTCGTGGTGCAGTACAAGCGCGAGCACGACGGCCTGTCGCCGACGATCAGCGAGATCGCGGACGCGTGCTATTTGCACCCTTCAACGGCGCGCTATCACCTGACGCGCCTGGAGCTTGAAGGCCGCATCCGCATCACGGGGCGGCGCGGGATCGAAGTGATCGGCGGTGCGTGGGAACCGCCCGGCGAGGACGGCACCGAACCGGACAGTTGACGCGCGTGCACCGCAACAGGCACCAACACAACGGGCGCGAGTCCTGAGGACTCGCGCCCGCGTTTGTTCACCGCAACTACCGCCAACCGGCGCGTTTACCCGTCCGGTTGAGCGCCTTCACCCGGCGCTGGGGCTGCGGTCTCGTCCTCTGCCAGCGCGCGATCCAGCCCTTCAGCCAGCGCCGACACAAACGCCGGCAGGAACGCCGCCCAGACCGCCGGGGGGACCCGCGTGGCGCGGGCCAGGCGGCGATTAACCGCGTCGCCGGGATCGTCGACCGCGGCCAGCACGTCCGGCACGTGCCCGCGCAGCGCCCCCCACACCGCGCGCCCCTGGTTGATCACCCGCGCGCTCGCCCACAGCGTCCCCGCCACCAGCAGCAACGTTGCCAGCAGCGCCCCCAGGACCGACCACAATTCAAGCATCACGTCCGAAACCAACACGTCCATCGCACACACTCCCTGAAACTTGTGCTTGGTCTGCGTGGCGGTCACCGCAGCATGACCGTCAACTCACCTCCCGCACCCAAAATTGAGGGTGCCAGTCCTCATTTGCGCTTCCAGCACCGGCGAACATGGTCGCACTGCCGCCCGATACTTTCCACTGTAGTGTGAACGTGTGCTCGCCCGCGCTCAGCCCCGTGAGCAGCCGCGTGAAGCTGATCGGCATCCGGTTCGAGAAGTAGCCGCCCGTGATTCCGTCATCACCGGCCACGCGTGACCCATCCACATCCACATCCAGGTAAACACGGTTGCCGCTGGAATTGATCACGCCATGAAAATGCACCATCACATCCCCGCCGTTCGTGTTGACCGTCAGGGCGAGGTTTGTCCCATCGACATCCACAAACGTTGTGCTGCTGGTGCTGTAGTCGCTCGCCTCATTCAGCGTGTACTCTGCCGAAGGCGGGCTTTTCAGCGCGTTCATGTTGTCACGTAGCTGCTCATTCAGGTCAGCCGCCGTGAGCAGTTCATCAACCGACCAGGTTTTCGGCGTCGTCCATGCCATCGATCACACTCCAATCAGAACCCCAGGCGCGCGTTCGTGTCCAGTTCGGCGTAGCCGGTGCGGTCCAGCAGGCAGTACTTCCGTTCGTCGGCGCGTTCCAGGTAAAGCCGCACGTCCTTACGTGTCGGTGTGAGCTCGTATTCGACCGCGCGCACCCAATGATCCAGCGCATCGATGCCGGTTTGGGCATCGTTGACCGTGACCTTATCGAACAGGCCCAGGCTAAAGACGTTCACCCCGTTCACAACGTCCATGTTCCGCACGCGCACCACGTTCGCTGTCAGTGTGGGATCAGCAAAGCGCCCGACCACATATTCGCCGTATGCCTGGGCGAAGACCGGATCGCTGATCATTGCCAGGTCCAGCGCGGAGACACGCCGGAAGTAGTCACTCACGCTTTCAGCGTTCGTGACCTCAACCGCCACCGGATCGTAGTCTCGCAGCGGCTTACCGCGTATCTGTAGACTGGTCACGTAGAGCGTGCCGGTCGCCGTGTTTTCCAGCGTGACCAGGGCGCGAGTAGCTTCCACCGTCATGCTGATCGAGAACGCCGGATCGTTCGTATAGTCTGGCCCACTACCATCAGCGCGTTCGTTGGCCGTGTAGTCCGTGTAGGCTACAAGGCTCTGGACCTCGACCGCGCCCACGCGCTCGCCGTTCTCGTCACGGAAGGGGCAGCTTATCTCGCGTGTTTCGCCAGGTGCCACGCGCAGCACGCCGCGCGCTGTCCAGATCGCTTGCAGCGCGCCCGCTGTTTCCAGCGGGTAAACCGTCAGCTGGGCGACGTTGACCAGGCGATCAACCCCGCTGATCACTTCCAGGCCGGAGAGCGGATCGCTCATGCTTCCCATTCCTCGCGGTTGGCCGCCAAGTAAGCCAGTGCTTCGCGGCGGCTGTCCTCCCAGGTCCCGTAGAGCGCGAAAAAGTGATAGGTCACTTTCTCCGCCACGTCCGGCAGCTCGCGCGAAGCGTCCCGGATCGCCTTCGCCACGTCATCGAGCGTCACCTCGTACAGTGCTTTCGTTCCGTCCAGCGAGGCCCGCGCCTGGAACTTGCGCGCCGGGAACTTGCCCCGCCAGAGGTAGTTTTGCCGCCGCAAGGCGGCACGGATGCGCTGACGCGCGCTCCGTTCCAGGCCAGGCGGCGGATCGCCCTTCAGGGCGACCAGCACATAACCATGCCACATCGCTCACACCTCAGCTAAACTTGCTATGTCGCTCGCGCCGAGCGCGAGCGACCACAACGCCAGGCGCGCCAGCCAGCCCGACCAGTAGTTAGAATCGCTGGCCGCGGCACCGATCACGCCATCAGCAACCGCGCCGCTAAACGCTGGCACGCCGCTGTGTGTGCCCGCTTCCGCGCCATCCAGGTACCCCGCGATCTCACCAGCTGCCGTGTCCCAGGTAATCGCCAAGTGATGCCACTCACTATCGCTGATCGCCGCTTGCACCGTGTACCAGGTGCCAGCAGCACAGTAGACAAACTCGACCGTGTTGTCTGTCACGCCTTTGCGGATGCCGACCAGGTTGTCTGCATCGGCGGCGTACTGCACCACGTAACGCTGTGCGCCATCGGTCAGGGCGTCGGCATCGAGCTTCACCCAGGCCGCGAGCGCGCCTGCCGTTTTGTCGAAGCCGGTCAGCGGCAGTTCGATGTAATCATTGATGCCATCCAGCAAGACCGAAGGCTTGTTGTCACCGATGCCAGGTTGTTCCCAGGTCACGCCATAGGCCAACGCTTCCAGGTTGTTCCCGCTTTCATCGAATGCGACCGCGCCGTAGGTCTCCCACAGCGGCCAGAACGCCGCGAGCGAAGCGGCTTCGATGCCCTTGAGTTTCTCCGCGTAGGCCGAGATGATCGCTTCCCCGAAAGTCGCCGCTGAATCTCCCGTGTAGCTTTGTAACTCCGTTCGTGTTTTGAAGGTCGCCGTTCCGTCACGCGCCACGTAGAAGCGCCCGTAAACGTTCCGCGCCACGCTCCGCAGCGCGTCGATCACGGTTGTGTGTTCCGGCGGCCACGCGTAGCCGTAGTGTTCCAGCAGGTCGCCATTCTCGCCGTAGGCTGTCGCCGGGGGTGTGTAGACATCCCCAACCAGGGCATCGACCGCCTGGTCAACCGCTTTCGTGTCTTCGTGCGCCACGCTGACGCGCTCCGCACTCAGCAGCGCCAGGCCATCTACACATTCGATCAAGACCATGCCCGGCGACCACTTCCCGCCATCCGGCGTTAGACGTTCGATGAAGCCCCGAAAAAGAGGCCACGAGCTCACACCGTCCGAGGCCGTAATCCGGACCTCGCGCCGCGGGACCAGGTTGCCATATAGCGGGCTGTTCGGGTTCCCGGCGCTAAAGCGCCCGGCGTGGTTATCCAACACGATCATGGCGCGGCCAATACCGGCCACCAGATCGCCACTCCGATCAAACCCGCTCCGGATGTTGATGCGCCGCACATACACGGTCTCGTCGGTCCACGCGCCGGTACCGCGCCAATCGATCTCGACACGAAACATCGTCGCCATCGTCACCCCCGCAGCACCTACCCCACCTGCAGCACCCAGGCATGCAGGAACGTCGCGCCGTAGTATTCCGTGCCGCCGTAACGCACGACGCCCAGCCGCAGCTCGAAGCGCAACGCCACCGCCAGCGCCCCACCCAGGAACGGATCAGCGGCCAGCGCCGCCGTGTACGCATCGACCAGGCCCACCAGTTCCGGCAGCGCCCCGCGCCGCCCCAACCCCACCGCCACCGGGCCGCACAGCAACACGTGCGCCACGCGCACGGTCAACTGCGCGATCCCCGCGCTGAACCCTGCCGGCTGCATCCCCGGCGAGTCACCGCCCGCGTCCGGCATGATCACCAGCGCCGGAAGCTGCACGCGCGCCAGGTCGTCCGGTGTGTCCCCGATCGCGTACGAAGTCACGCCCGGCACCGTTACCGCCGCCAGATTCGCCAACGCCGTCGCTAAAACGCCCATGATCTCACCCCACCCGCACGCGCACATACGGCGCGAGAATCCGCTGCACGTCGTCCGGCAGCGCGGGCGGCACGACCAGCGCGCCCCGCAACCCGCCCGCCGCCTGGACAAACCCGGCATCCGGCTGTTTGTAAAGCCAGCTCGCCACGCGCAGGCATGCCACCTGCACATCCGCCGGGACCACGTACACGTCGATACCGGTCCCCTGCGCGTGCTCGGCGGCAGCGGTGCCGTTCGCGCCACGTGCGACGGTCAGCGTGTTCGTGACTGTGTCACATGCCAGCACGTGCAGGTATTCGTCCTCGATGCGCAGCAACTGCCCCACTGCAAACCGCGTCCCGTAGCCCGTCGCCAGCGGCGCGTCGGCATCCGCGACCGTGACCGTCGTCGCGCCCGAGCCGAGCGGGTCGTCCTGCACGGCATCGCCGGAATCCGCCCAGGCGTTGGTCCAATCCGGGTGATAGCCCCACGTGCCCGCGACCTGCAGCGCGTCCACCGGATCGCCCGTGTGCGCAAACACCGCGCGCGTGCGGTCCAGCACCAGCACCGCAGCGACCGCTGCATCGGCAGGCTGCACGTGCACCGCGTCCAGCGCGATCGCCGTGCCGTCGCCGTTGGTCACGCTCTCCAGCGCCAGCAGGTCATCGTGCAGCAGCAACATACCGGGATCGGTCACGCTATAGACGCGCGTTCGCTGCACGGGCGCGAAGTGCCGCCCCGTATATCCCTCCACCAGCCGTGACGCCGCCTCCAGCAGCGCCAGCAGCACATCGTCATCCGCCGTCTGCGTGCTGCTCAGCGCCAGGTAACGCCGCAGATCGGCCAGCGTTGCATAAACGGTCATCGCCATCCCTTCCCCGTTGTGCTACCCCTATCAGTCCCGACACAGTTGGCGGTGTTCTGATTTTTTCCGCCAGTGAAAATATGCTATAGTGCTCCACAGGGGGACGCACCGGCCAGGTCGCATGTTCCATACCGCTCGATGGCCCCTGTTAGACGACAGGATCATTGAGCACGGCGGTTGAGTGCGGTACTATGATTAACAGAGCATATGCACGCGTATCCGCATGAGAAACTGAATGTCAAACGCAGCTAATCCGCCCAGCGAAACGCCGGACCATTTGCGGCTGTGCCCGTCGTGCCAGCACAAAGTCCCGGCAGAGGCCACGTTCTGCCCTGAATGCGGCTACCCGCTGGCCGTGCGCGCCACGGACGCGACGACCACGCACCTGGAACGCAACCCGATCACCGTGCCACTTGAAGCGACGGAGCCTGGACACCTGCCGCTGCACGGCAACGTGATCCTGCAGTTGCTGCCGTCCGGGATGTGCATCACCCTGACGCTGAAGAAACCGCTGATCCTGGGTCGCGCTGCTGCAGGCAACGTGCAAGACGTGCTCGACCTCTCCGGCTTCAATGCGCTGCGGCACGGTGTCTCGCGCCGGCATTGCAAGCTCGAACGGCGCGACAACCGGCTGTTCGTCACCGATATCGGCAGCGCCAACGGCACCTACCTCAACCATGCCCCGCTGGTCCCGCACCGGCCTTACCCCGTCGCGCACGGCGACCAGCTCGTGCTCGGCTCGCTGCACATGTTCGTCGCGTTCAGCCTGCCGGAAGAGTGAGCGTCACGCCGCGTGGTAGGAGCGCATGAGCCCCACCTGTACGCGCCCCTACCCGCCAGCCGTCCCGAACCCCGCCCCCTAGACCGTGATGTTGTACAGCACGCTCGCCGCGTCCGTGTCGAACGGCGCGAACGCCAGGCGCACCGTCGCCACCATCTGGTACGAGTCGTAGTACGGCAGGTAATCCATCGTCGCGGCAACCCGGCGGCGGTAGCCGACCACCCAGCCCGGGCGGTACACGCACACGGCCTGCCCTAACGTGTTACCGGACGTTTCGGCCTTGCCGTCCGCCTGCGTCAGCGGCATCTCCGCGCTGACCAGCACCGGGACGCCGTCCACCTTCGCGATCTCGCCCGTGAGCACGGTCGCGTGCGCGCCGTACTTGTCCACCGTGGCGACATCGGCCAGGCTCAGCAGCTTGGCATACGTGCTGCTATCGACGAACCAGCGTCAGAAGTTGGGCCAGTTCGATTACCCTGACTCGTAACCCCGATTCGCTGTTGATACAGCTCAAATGTTTCGTCGCGCTTGACTTCACCCACGCCCTTAATAGGAATGCCTTTTCCTAAGAGGCCAGTGACCTCTGCCCGTATGCGCCCCCATTTTCTATGAGGGAAAGCTTCCGCCAGTTCAACCTGAGACGCACCATTTTCTACCAAGGCGATTAATCGCTCCTCATCATCTGCTGTCCAATGATCACCACTATGTGCGTGATATGGTTGATCGTCTGCGCGTTTTGCATACATATCATAAGTTTCATCCATATTGATCGGATGTGGTGAATAAACCACGTTCCCTGTGCCGAAAAGGTCGTTGATTTTGTACTTAATCATTCGCCATGTTCGATGAGAAAATGACCTTGCTACTTCTATTTGAGTTGCACCGTCTTTCACTAAAGCCGTTAGCATGCTTTCCTCATCAGGCAGCCATTCTCTCCAGCCGTTATGTGTTTGCTTTGGCAGCGCAAAAGTGTCTTCACTGTCATCACGCCAGTGAACCACAAACTTCAGAACCCGCCCATCTTCCTGTTCGGCTTCAATCCGCTCAATAAAAGCGTGTAGCAAAACGCGTTTCTCATTCCGGGTAAGGTTTTCCCAATTTTCTAGAGCTGGCCCACAAGTTTCCCGAAGCGCATTTACGCCTTCTAGATGGGACATCTCATGGTCAACAGAAGCTAAGTCAGCACGGAGGCGGTCACGCTCTGTTTTGGCGTCTTCATACCGCTCTTGCACTCCTCGGATCATGTCAGGATTGGTGAGGTTATCAAGACTAGCAATTTGGTTTTCCAGAACACGTTCAAGGGCCACCAACTGAACCAGAATGCGCTTCCGTTCCTTCTCATAATCCTGATCAAGAGTAGCTAAAGTTTCCTCCCACGCGTTTGCGTCGAATGTTGTCTGAAGTTTCTTCCTGAAAAAGGTTACAAGTTTTTCATCCACGAAACTCGAAGCTTTTATCCAATGCTGTTGTTCGTACGGGTCACGGGTTGCGAGCAAATACACATAATGCTCACGCTGCTTGATCCAAGAAGTGCCCACAGTACGCCACTCATTATTTACTCGTCCAAAAATCATGCCAGCGGCTAGGGGACGCTCCACGGAACGCTCGCTTTCCAGAGTTGGGCGAGCTTGTTCTCTAAATGGTCGATAATCTGAATTTGGCTGTCCATCCAGAGTAACAGATGACAGATAGTTAAAAGCTCTCAGGAACTGGTCCTTAGGCACGATAGCAGGATGATTGTCAAATCGAACGACGCTGTCTCTGACTACCCAATGCCCAGCGTACATGGCATTTGAAAGAAGCCTGGCAAGCGCTGTACGTCCCGGACAGAAGCCGTTACCATGCCGCTGGATTCGATAATAGACTTTAAATCCGTCGGGGAGCTGACAACTTTCAGGATCAGGATAAAACGGACCATGCTCGAGAATGTGTTTGTAGGTTGCCAGCAGATTTCCGGAATAAGAGAGAAAAAGTCTGTAGTATTCCTCGACCACCTGTGAAAAAGCAGCAAAAGGAACAAACTTACGCCATTTATCGTTTTGGCTCCCATCTTGCAGGTTCTTCCTCATGTCAACCATGAAACCGGGTGGCATTATCGTGCCTGCCCAACGCCCCTCCATCATAATGCGTTCTCTAGCACGGTGTAGTTTGCCTCGAATTACCGAGTTAATGTACTCAGCAGCCATCTCACATTTGAATCGAAACTGGCGAGCGTGGAAAACCCCTGTTTGTTCATTTGCAAAGTCGTAGAGCATACTGGGAGTGATAACCAGTACCCGCGATGAACGACAGGCCTCAATGAAAATATTGACCTGGATTTGAGTTACGTCTCGAAAAAGCCTGTCTTCATCCTGACAAGCCACCGCCCCGACTTCAGCTTCACTTATCAGTTCAAAGAGCAATTTCATCCCGGGGCGTTCATCTATCTTTTTCATGCCACTTATTCCTGCATCCATATCGATCATGACAATGTCAGGTTCGGCCCAGCCCTTGCTTTTGAGATACTCAACCATGTCGATAGTCTGAATGGAAGTGGAAACATTGCCGATTTGAGCATCACTTGATTGTCGATAGTAAACAGCAACGGCCCTATCCGTGGGGAGTGATCCGTCTTGATTTGAAGCCAGAAGAGGTTTTTGTTGGGGTTTGTAGTATCTCTTGCTCATGGGAATTTCCTCGCCAGATCTCAGTCTTACTGGTTGTGTATGGTTGTTTTTCTTCTCTCAACAACCTCGCCATGATTGCTTTTTGCGTCCGTCTCCATACCAGTGTGACAATGGGCTCGCCAATACGCTCTAATGAGCGTAGAATATGCTGCCTTGAAATCAATCCCTGACGTCTTGTCTTCACGCTCAGCAATCAACTTGTGTTTATGATTTTTTGGTCTTTTAGGTTTTTGAATTGCCATGAAACAAACAATGAATGTGGTTGGCTCTTTCTATTCGCTGTAACATGTTCGGCTCAGTTTGGCTGTTTTCACAATCTGTTTTCGCGAATATCCTGAAGCCGCTTCTTTGGCGAGATATCGTGGTGGGCGAAAGAACACGCGCTTCACCAATTGCAGACACCGCGCCCTGCGCACTGCAGCGGGGGATTCTACTCGATAGCGAAACAATCGTCGCTCCACATCTTCCAGGTGCGATTCGTAACACGTTCGCGGCCCTGTGAGCCGCTTACGCTTAGCCCAGCACACCAGCCGCTGCAGTTCGCCGCGCCGGTTCAGCAGACGCAACACTGCCCAGAACTCGCGCCAGGACTGGCGCATCTGGTCTCGCCGTGTGAACTGGTGTGTTGGATTACGATACCGCATCGGTGAATGCTTCTTGACAGCCCGTCCCGGACGCTCTACGCTGCGCATAAGACACATGGTTGCCAACCCACAACCGCAGCCGAACCGCGATCGCCTCTGGAACCTGGCGTTCCGCCTGGCGAACTCCGACTGGGCCACAATCCTGCTCCAGGGCTGGGAACTGCTCCAGAAAATCCGAACCGAACGGACGATAGGACTCTACGAAGTGCTGGACTTCGAGCACACGCTCGAACTGTGCGATCCCCAGGGCAAAGAGGCCGTGTATCACAAGCGCGAGACGGTGCGCCTGCTGCAGGATTACGTCGCGGCCTACGTGGACCAGGTGTGGGGGAGAGGGGAGATATTCGCCGATTATCGCTGCCATCCCGGCAAGCCGGTCGATCGCTATCGCTGCGGGCACAAGACCTGCGTGCTGATCTCGCTGCGCGAGTCTGTGCGGCGTGGAGATATCCTGCGTATTGCCATCGACCGCACCGTGCGCGACAGCTTCGACCTGGACACCGGCTGGAGTGAAACGGTGGTGCGTCACCGCACACACCGCTTCTACATCGCCGTTATCTTCCCGCCAGAACGCCTGCCGAGGGAGGTCGTCCTGCTCCAGGTCAACCAGAACCGCACCACGTCGCTGGGGGAGAACCACACCGAAATCCTGCCTGACGGACGCCACCGGGTGTTCTGGGAGACCACGAAGCCCAAGCTGTTCGAGGTCTACACCCTCAAGTGGACGTGGTAACGGTCCTGCCGCTGTGCTACGTGCTGCCGCCGCCCATGGCTGTGCTCCTTGTACACTCGTTTTCTGCATAACGTTAAAAGGCAACTACCTGTACGTAGTTGCTATAATTATAATCGAGGGTGATTATAATGTCAACAAGATAACAAATACCGGGAGCCTGAAGCGTCTATTTATCTTCTTTGCCTTTGGGACCCGGGCGTCTTTCGGTTGCCAAATACTTCTTTACCGCTGCTTCCGTAGTAACCCATCCGAAGCCAAGTTTCGTTCCCCAGATTTTGCCCTGGCGCACCAGCAGGCGCAGGTGGCTATGCGACAATCCACTGAGTTCGGCAGCTTCCGACAGGGTTATTAGCTGTTGCGCAGCTTCCTCTACAGCGGCATCATCCGTTTCGTCAGGCATACCCAAAGTGTACACCGGCGCGGGAACAAGCAAAAGCGCAGGCGATCCGCTCGGGGGAGGGAATCCTACGCTTATGTGCCGGTGGGTCGCACAATGTAGATTTTACGGCGTTGGATATTTGATCGGCGTTCGGTGATCATGTCGAACTACAGCGCGTTATATTGCAGGTCACGCTTCATCGCTTCTTTGGCGGTGGCGACGTAAATCGAGGTCGTCTTCAGATCCGCATGTCCCAGCGCTTCCTGGATCGTGCGCAGGCTGGTGCCCTTGGCGACGTGATGCGTCGCGAAGCTGTGCCTCAAGGTATGAACGGACGCGTTGCGGATGCCCGCTTCATCCAGGTACTTCTTCACCAAGCGCTGGAACCCGCGCGGCCCCATCGGCGCGCGGAACTTGGTCACGAACAGCGCCGGTTCAGCGATATCCGGGCGGATACTGAGCCACGCTTTGAGCGCGCGGCAGGCTTTGTAGTTCAGCGGCAGCGTGCGACTCTTGCGCCCCTTGCCGTGGATGTAGATGCTCCCGGTGTTCACCGGATCGCGGTTGATGCGCGGCGGGAGTTCCACATCATCAATTGTCAATCGCGCGATTTCGGACAGCCGGATGCCGGTCTGTAAGATCAGCTCGATGATCGCTGCATCGCGCGTTTCGTGCGCACAGGCACGCAGCAGGGCGCGGTACTCTTGCGTGGTCAGGAAGCGCGGCTCGTGTTGTTCGCGTTCCGGCGGGATCAGCTCGCGGGCGGGATTGCGCGTGAGCAGGCCATGCGTGGTGAGAAATCCGAAAAACGCCTTGATCGACGCGGTCTTGCGGCGGCGCGTGACACCGGTCAAGCCACGCTCATCCAGATGCGCCAAAAATGCCTGCAGGTGCGATAAGCCGATATCCTCTACCCTATCAACGCCCCGCGCTTCCAGGAATTCCGTCAACTGCGCAATATCCGTGCTATATTCTTCGCGCGTGCGGGCAGCCAGGTTGCGGCTGGCCATGTAGACGGTTTCAAACAATTGGCGGGCGCCGGGCCAATCCAAGCTCCGCTCTCCCCCATGGATCGGCAGATGCACACCGGCGTGGACGTGTGACATGCTTCAGTATAGCATGATAAAAAACAGCGTCGTCAAACCACCCGTTTGACCCCCACTTAGCAGCACGAAAAGCGCGCCGCGCGGGCCATTTAAGCCGCCTAACCGTGGTTAGACGACGTTTCGCGGTCCTGGTCCCTGTCATATAAGGTCTTGCGGGCGGCGAACTCTAGTTCATCCCACACCAAATCCTGCACAAAGTGCGTGACCACCTGTTGCACCACCTGTTCCTTGTCGTCATCCGTGAGTCGTGCGATTTCCGCGTCTGTCAACCCGGCCTGCCGCAAGTGATCGGGCGTGACCGCCGACCCCAGCGTCTTCAGCGCGTCGACGAACAGGTCCTGTTGCTGCCGGTCGAACAGCTTGCGCAGCAGCACCAGCGCCACACGCGCCTGGTGGTCCGGCGGCAGTTGCTCCCAGCGCGTGAGGATGTCGCGTTTCAGCCCTTGCAGGCGTTCATCCGGTCGGGGTGGGGATGGGCGTTCGACCATTTCCTGCAGCGTAGCAGATAGGATATCCGGAAGGCAATCATTTGAGGCCGGTCATCTCCGGTGATGGCACCAAGAACCGGCAACCGGCATCACGGCGAAAACTGTTTTAGCTTGAAAACCCAACCGGCTAATCCCGCGATGATCAAAAGTAGCATTCCGCCAGCAATGACAACCGTGGGCGAAGTGAGCGGGTGGGTAAGTTTAAGTTCCACCGTCAATTTGATGTTCGTTTCCTCACCACTCAGGACAATCTTTTGCTCACCACTGGCACCCTGGTACGCAAACGCCAGTGTATGCTCACCCTCCTCAACATCGGTGAAGCTGACCATACCCTCGGCGTCCGTCACAGCCTCGCGTGGGGTGGACGAGAGCACCACTTTTGCCCCTGCAACGGCACCGCCCTCCTGATCCACCACCTGCACCGTCAGATCATAATACCGGGGGCTTTCTCCTTCTTCTTTGGCTTCTGGCTCCTCCTGCGCCGGTTTCTCACCGGCAGGACGAGTTTCTATATCCGTAATTGTGGTCTCCAGGCGGCTTGTGGGTAGAAGCGACATTGTAGTAGCGGCTATTTCGGCTGACCAGGGACCGGTGGCGCAGCCATTGCCGCCTCTAACCCTGAAGTAATAAGTGGTTTCCGGCTTGAGCGCCTTGACTTCATAAGACCCCGTACTCTTCCCGCCAATGTTATCCGCTGCAAAGCTGTAGTGCCCTGGTTCGGTGCCGTATTCCACGGCATATCGATCTACCGGATCACCCGCGGGTGAAAACATCAGCAGGACAGACGTAGGTCCTTGCGGGCTGGCCGCGATAATCGTGGGAGCGGCAGACGGAGCAGCAGCCGTACAAACCGGAGCCGATGCTGAGGACAACACTGACGAAGTGCTTGAGGTATCTGTTTGCCCCGTTGGTTCCTCTTGGTCGGGTTTGCTGACGGAGTTGTTGACGAACGGTTCGGGCGGCAGAGGATAGGTGCCCGAATCCCGCAAGCTTGCCCCGATCGCGTCGTTGCCGCTGGCAAACGACACGGTAATGGGCTCCACCAAATCCTGGTCGACCGCCAACGTCACGGTGTCGCCGGTTCCTGTAGCGCTTTGTAACGTCCTGCTTCCGTTCCCATCCGTGACGGACCAACCGGTCGTGTCGGTCTGGTTTTGCAGGGCGCCATGGCCGCCTGTGAACGTGACCGTGATCTGGCTGCCGCTGTATGTGGCAGAACTGAATTGCGGGCCGCGCGCCGGCTCGCTCCCGCCATAGAGCGCCGCTGAAATCGCGCGCCACCAGCGGTTAGCGAGTATCTGTGCTTCCGCATCCGTCTTCCAGTGTAGCCCATCGCCGAAATTCTGGTCATGTCCGACCGGTCCGGGATAGATGTCAGCGTGGGTATCCCAGTTGGTAATTTTGGCGGCCCGGATGGCGTTGATACTGGCATCGTCTTGCGCCGTGTACAACGCGACGTTAGCGGCAATAAGCGGGGTGGTTGTAAAACCGGTATCCGCCTGCAGATCCTCAAGCATGGCTGCTTCGGCCAACTGGTAGGTCGTCTCGGCAGTCCCGTTGACAATGTCCCGCTCACCCTGGTACCAGAGAAATGCCTTCAGGTTATTAACGCCGCTGTTGGCGACGGTGGTGATGAATGCTGAATACTGTGCGCCGCCTTGACTCCAATCCGCATTCGGGGCAACCAAACCCGTGCCGCCCTGCGTTTGACTGACAAAAGCGACCGGAACCCCGGTTTCCGTTTCGATCAACGAAGCAAGAAGCGGCAAGACGGAAAAACCACCGGCACCTGGCGCTTGGTAATTGCTTTGCAGATTCTTCCATGCGCCATCTTCGTCGTAGACGGAAGCCGCTGTGCCGGTATAGGATTGTCCGTTTGTCATCCGACCATCCTGGTTGGACTGGCCGATCCAACCAAACACGTCACCAACGCGCACGTTGGCTACGGAGTCTGTTACGCCGGTGGCGTCTGAGAAGCGCACCGCGAGCGTGTGTTCTCCGGCGCTGACATCTTGTATAGTGCCGCTAAATGAACCACCTGAAGGGCTATCAACGAGTACATTCCAGCCACCACCGTCAAGCTGGTACTCAATGCTGGCCGGCAAACCGCTATACGTCCCGTTCACAGCAATATCCGCTTGGTCACTGCCATCTCGCTGGAAGGTCTGGTACTGCGACGGGGAGGACACAGTGATGCTTCCGGCAGACAAATATTCAATTGTTACATCATCGACATAATTGAGGGTCTCATCCCCCGAGGCCCAGCCTGCCGAATAGGCCACGCTCCCGGAGGAAAGTCTTGCATCAGAATATATGGCAAGCTGCGTATAGGTGACACCATCATCTGAATAACAAAACTCAAGATCGGTTCCCTGCACGCTGGCCTTGTACCACCGTGGGGTCGAACCGCTATTGGTGAGTTCTACCAGTGCTAGTTGTTGGACCGAAGTCGAACCAACGTGATAAATCCTGGCATCATGTGAGTTGACTTGAAACAGATACCCTTTACCCGTTGCGCTGTTGAAGCGCAGCAGCATGCCATTGCGATCCCAAAGCCAACTTGAGGAATTCAAATGTTTCCACGTAACCGTCGTATCGGTTGCCGCGCTCGAAGCATTGTCGAAAGCCGCTATCGCAAGAACGGCTCCGTTGTTAATCGAACTGGTTCCATCGCTGAGCGGGTGTAGCGCGTGACCCAACGTTGCATTGTCGCTCACCTCAAATGTCCCGCTCACCGCCGTTACATCTGATGGGGCTTGCCCCGCTGTGTCAGCGTTGAAATCATAAGTCGTTGAGGAACTGCCGGAGATTGCTCCAATGCTACAACTTGCCGCGTGGACAGGCGTTGGAAAGAGCACCTGGTAGAAAAGAGGGGTTCCTGATGCCAGCAACAGCGATAGAAAAAACAACAAGTATGGCCGGGACCACCGGGCAAAGAATATCAAGCATAATAATAGTAATAAAATAAAAAACATCCTAAATCATATATATCATACTATACCTCCCTCTGTAAAAATCACGAGGCTGCGTCTCGCAGCCTAGGCCAGGTGTTTGGAGATGTTGGTGCACGTTGGCTCATACAGGTTGTGGCGTGGCGATCACTCATCCCCGGCGATCAGGTCCCACAGGTCCCCGAGGTCTTCCATTTCCGCCAATGCGCCGTCGTCGTCCGTCATATCCGCCAGCGTCTCGAAGAAGCGCCCGCGCTTGGTCTGGGTCGTGGCCTGTTCATGTTGCCGGGCTTCGGCATGCCGTGCCTGTATCCGTTGCCTGGCTTCATCGCGCGTGATGTCCTGCTGCAAATCCTCCGGCAGCGGATTGCCCATGTAGTAAAACCACTCGTCCACCAGCCAGCGTTCGCGGTACTCGTGATACCCGCAACCGAAAAACGTCGCCCAGAGTTGCCGCCCGTGCCCGGGGCGGCTCACGGTCACGAACAGGAATTCGCCGTAGTTGTTGCGGGACTCCTCCACGCGGTGCACGCCGGTATGCTCATCGTCCAGCAGCGCCAGCAGCCGGTCATGGCTCACGCGATCAAAGAGCTGCTCCTGCCGCGTGAAGCCAAACTCTTCATCTCGCGTTGGTCTGCGTCCTGGTCGTTCTTGTGACATGGCTGCATGTTAGTCGTCGCGCTCGCGCTGATGCCGGTCACGTAGCTCGCGCAAACTGGTAGGCTCGAAATACTTGTCGCGTTCGATGGGCAAGCCCAGCGGACCGCGCACCTGTTCCAGCTCGCTGAGCGAAAAGTATCCCAGCTCAATCTCGTGCCCCACCACCAGCCCGAAAAAGATGTCGTCACCATCAAACTCCGACGCGGTAGGGTAGACCGCCAGCGAGTTACCAAATGCCTGAGAGACAT